>NZ_BJYR01000021.1 GCF_007991615.1 Novosphingobium sediminis
AGTTAGCCTCCCTTTGTGATCTTATGGCTCTGCGCCCGGATTTGATCGCGTGTCGTCTGCATTCGAACGCCGCATCGTGGGACTTTGCTGCCGATCGCAGTTGCACCTGGAAGCGTCAGATTGCGCCAAGACCAGTCGTTGATGGAGCCAAGTAAGCCCTTTGACTCCGCCCGAGCCTTCAAACAGTCTGGAATGAGAGTGCGCACGACTCCGTGATCAAGACCGCAGTTTAGCGCGAATAAAGGTGCGTGGAGGTCAGTTCCTCAAGCGACTTGTCGTCAGGCCCGCATAGGACGGTGCATACGGTTGCCACCGTCCGCCCCCGCTTCACATATCTTGCGGTTGCCGAAGTGTGTCAGGTGCGTGCTCTGCCTTCTCTGGATTTGCACACGACGTCGCTGCTGGGTGTACGGTCGGCGCTCCAGCGCTAAGCTGCGCTCGCTGCCGAGATCGCGCGCAGCAGAGCGATGTTTTCCATCTCGCGGTTGGTGCTCTCGTCCATGGTCGTGCCATAAGCTGGATTGGCCGATAGCTTTACGATGGTCACACCGCGCGATCGATCAACGTAGACGAGCTGGTTGTAGATGCCGATCGCGCTAAACTCGCCGCTATCCCCGTCGGGCAACCACCACTGATATCCATAGCCTAGATCAAGCGGATGATCAGCAAGGATCGGCTGGCCTGGTTGCAGATGGGGGGGCATCTGCATGAATCGAGGCCTGGACCCAATCTTCCGGCACGATCTGGCGGCCGTTCCACAGCCCGTTGTTGCGATGGAGCTCACCCAGCTTGGCATAATCGCGTGCGGTCATGTTCAGACCGGCGAAGGCCATCTCCATGCCCGCTGCGTCGACCAGCCAGAAGGCGTCGGATTCAAAGCCCAATGGTTCGACAAGTTTTTCGCGCATGTAGTCGGTCAGCGAGCGCCCCGTCGCCTTGACCAGCACGCGCCCAGTGCCTGCGTATCGCCGCTGTTGTATCGGCAGACTGTCCCTGGTGGGGATTCAGCCACCATGGTCGCGACGAACGTGTCGAGCGACATTGCACCGGCCATCGTCGCGCCGAGCCGGTGCACGTCCGATGTTGTATCGGCATAATCCTCATTCCAGCGCGCGCCAGATGACATTTGCAGCACATCCCGAATGCGCACCCCCGCGTAGGCCGAACCAGATTCGACGGCGATATAGTCGCTGATCGCATCATCGATGCTGCGGATACTGCCTTCGGAAACGGCGATCCCGACCAGCGCCGAGACAAAGCTCTTGGCAACCGACCAACTGATCCATTGGACCTCGCGCCCACCCGTCAAGCGATAGAGTTCATGCACGACAACGCCGTCCTTCAGCACCAGCACTGCGGATGTGTCGGTGGCGGCCAGCAAGGCTTCTGTGGATCTTTCCTCGCCGGCAAATCTGTAGGTTTGCGGCAGGCTCAATGCAGGGCCTTCAGCGAAGTGATAGGGCGTGGTCGATGCCGCCATCCGTGATACCGGCAGGATATCCTTGAAGCGGCAGAAATTGTCATACTGCGGCTGGCCGCTGAACAGTCCTAACGAGATTAGCGAGGTTTGGGTCATGGTCTCAGGCTCCGTTCAAAAGGGCAAGGTCCGCACGCAGCACCCGGTGCGAAGCTGCGCGAACTTTGTCAGGGCTCGAGGCACCGAGCCCGAGGTGCCGAAAAAATGCTGCGCCGAAAGCAAGGGCGACGGCCGAAAACGCCTGATCCCTAGGATCCGGATCATCGAGCAGGGCCGAAATCTCGAAGATCACCCGGTCATAGATGGCCGCCAGACGTTCACGCAGGGCGTGATCGCGCAAGGATAGGTGCCAAAGCTCCATGATCACGATGTTGCTCGTCTCATCGGCAAAGACCTGATCGAGCAGGACATCAATGGCTTGTTCGGCTGTACCGCCCCTTGGAAGCTTCCGGAGCTGCGCCTCGCCACGCTCCAGCAGGCGATCGATCAAGGCCGTGACCATCGCCTCGCGGTTACCGATGAAATAGCGGACCAGCGGCCGCGGCTGACCAGCCTCCTCGGCCACATCGGCAAGGGTCGTCTTGGCCAGTCCCTTGCGAACGACACAGGTCTCGAAGGCCTTGAGAATCTGCTCTCGCCTCTCCTCGCCAACTCTCGGCCTGCCCATGCTCGGTGCTCCAACAAAGAATATTGTCACAAATGACAATAAACAACGGCCGGGGGTGAGGTCAAGCGTGGGGCACAGGTTCAAAGGCCGATTTCGCCCGATAGATGAAAGCTTCAGCTGGGTGCGCCAGACGGCCTGACTCAGGCTGATTGACCGGTCCTATCACTACGCGACGTTCGCGTAATCGGAAGCGAAGGTCGCATTCTGGTCGGAGATAGCCTTGAAACGCTTGTGAAATTATCGGGGCACCTTCGAGGATCGGCGGCCAGACTCTCGTTGATAACCTGCCCTGCCATCGGCGCCTCGCACTCTTAACGTGTAGAGTTCGGCCGGCCTGAACGGTGTATCGCTCTCGTGTTGGCCGGTTGCTTCGATCCACCCGGTGTCAAGCATGCGCCGGCGGAAGGCAGGCTTGTTGAAGGCGGTTCCGGTGATGGCTTCGTGCACGGTCTGGAGTTCGCGCAGGGTAAACAGGTCGGGCAGCAGTGCGAAGGCGACGGGCGTGTAGTCGAGCTTGCCGCGGAGCCGCTCATGCGCTGTGTCGATGATGGCGGCGTGATCGAAGGCCAGTGGTTCGCCTGGATCAGTGACTGGTTTAAGCGCGAGATCGGCTTTCGATGTCACTGCCTGTTGCAGGACCGCGTGTGACAGCAGAGCAAAGTAAGCGACGCTGACTGTGCGCATGCGTGGATCACGCATCGGATCGCCGAAGGTGTAGAGTTGCTCCAGCCAGGTGCTGGCTTGGGCGGCAAGGTTCGCCTTGTCCGTCAGCACGCGCCGTGCGGCTTCGTCCAATGTTTCGTCGATGCCCACGAATCCGCCCGGCAGTGCAAGCCGGCCGGCAAAAGGCTCCTCTTCGCGGCGCTGCAGCAGGACCGACAGAATGCCATCGGCCACGGTCATCAGCACAAGGTCGACGGTGACGGCAAAAGGCGGGTAGCTCATAGGGGCACCTTATATCTTGACTGAATATAAGTCCAGTGCGCATAAGGATGGCGCGAGTCGGGGAGTCCGTCTCGCTTCGATCATCTGGGGGAGCCTCGGATATGGACAAGTTTGATTTCGGCGTCTTCATCGGACGCTTCCAGCCACTGCACGTCGGCCACGAACACGTCATCGCGCGCACGCTCGAGCAGGTCGAGCGGCTGATCGTGCTGGTAGGATCGGCCAATGTCGCGCGCGACCCGCGCAACCCTTTCACTTATGCCGAGCGTGAGGCCATGCTGCGCGCCGCCTTCCGGCACGAAGTGGCGCAGGGCCGCCTGATCATTGCGCCGATCGGCGATCACCTTTACTCTGACACTGCCTGGGTCACGCAGGTCCAGCGCAAGGTCCGCGCGCTGGTGCTCGAGCATGGCAACGGCCGCGGCTTCCAGAACCACGGGCTGAGTGACTTCCGTGTCGCTCTGGCAGGCTACGGCAAGGATGCCTCGTCCTTTTATCTCAAGCTGTTTCCTGAGTGGGAGAACCTGCAGGTCGATAGTCAGTATGGCACCTTCTCGTCGAGCGACGTGCGCCAGCGCTATTTCCAGCGCATCCCGGAAGTGCCCGCCAGCATCCTTTCCGCTGGCGTCACTGATTTCCTGCGCGAGTTCATGCTGAGCGAGACGTTCAAAGCCTTGCTCGAAGAGGCCGAGTTCCTGGCCGCCTATCCTGCGCAGTGGGGCACGGGGCCCTTCGTCACTGCCGATGCGGTCGTAGTCCAGTCGGGCCACATCCTGCTGGTCGAGCGGGGCCGAGCGCCGGGCAAGGGCCTGCTTGCGCTGCCAGGCGGCTTCGTCAATCCGGCTGAGCGCATCCGCGATGCCGCGATCCGAGAGCTGCGCGAGGAGACCGCGATCAGCGACGGCAAGGGCCAGATCCCGCCGGCAATGCTCGCCAGCTTCATTGAGGATGCGCGCACGCGGGTGTTCGATGCGCCGAGCCGTTCCTTGCGTGGGCGGATCATTACCCACGCCTTCCTCTTCCGCCTGCCAGAACGTCGCAAGCTCTTCAGCGTAAAAGGCGGCGACGATGCGGCGCACGCGCAGTGGTACCGCTTCGGCGACCTTTCCCCGGAAATGCTGTTCGAGGACCACTGGGCCATCATCGAGGAAATGGCCGACCTTTGAAGACTGACGCGCCGCGCAGGGGAGTCCTGCATCGGCCAAGCATGTGAGGAGTTCACATCATGACCAATCTGATCCTGGCAACCGACAGCTACAAGCACAGCCACTTCCTGCAGTACCCACCGGAGGCCCGCGCGATGAGCGCGTATATCGAGGCGCGGCCCAACGACTTTGCCGACGAGGTCCTGTTCATGGGTCTCCAGCCCTATCTCATGGACCATCTGGCGCGCCCGATCACTGCGGCCGACATCGACGAGGCCGAGGCGATCTGCGCCGCCCATGGCGTGCCGTTCAACCGTGAGGGCTGGCAGATCATTCTGGACGAGCATCGCGGCTACCTGCCGATCGAGATCCGCGCGCTGCCTGAAGGCATGATCGTGCCGACCGGCGTGCCGATGGTGCAGGTCGAGACCACTGATCCGCGCCTGCCATGGCTTGCAACCTTCATCGAAACCGTGCTGCTCCGCGCGATCTGGTATCCGACGACCGTTGCGACGCTCAGCCGTCAGTGCCGCCTGATCATCCGCGCCGGGCTGGAAAAGACCAGCGAGGACGTGGAAGGCCAGTTGCCGTTCAAGCTGCACGACTTCGGCGCACGCGGAACCAGCAGCGGCGAGAGCGCAGGCCTTGGCGGCATGGCCCACCTCGTCAACTTCATGGGCACCGACACCATGGAAGGGCTGATCGCGGCTCGCCGCTATTATGGCGCGGACATGGCCGGGTTCTCGATCCCGGCGGCCGAGCACAGCACGATGACCAGTTGGGGGCGGGAGCGCGAGGAGAAAGCCTACGCCCAGATGCTCGATGCCTTCGATGGCGAAGGAAAGGTCGTTGCTGTCGTCTCGGACAGCTACGACCTCGATGCGGCGCTCACCGGCATCTGGGGCGGCACATTGCGTGAAAAGGTGCTGGCCCGCAAAGGCACGCTGGTGGTCCGACCCGACAGCGGCGATCCCGTCGAGACACCGGTGCGAGCGGTGAAGACCTTGTGGGAAGCTTTTGGGGGCACCGTAAACGCCAAGGGCTATCGCGTCCTCGATCCCCACGTTCGCGTGATCCAGGGCGATGGCATGACGCCTGTCACGATTGCCCGCCTGATCGACCGGCTGATCGAGGAAGGCTTCGCCATCGACAACATCGCCTTCGGCATGGGCGGCGGCCTGCTCCAGCAGGTCAACCGCGACACCCTGCGCTTTGCGATGAAAGCCAACGCGATGCGCGATGCGGAGGGAGTCTGGCACGATGTGGCCAAAGCGCCTGCCACAGATCCCGGTAAGGCGAGCAAGGCCGGGCGGCAGGCGGTCATTGCCGAGGCATGCCGCCTGGTTGCGCGGCGGGTAGATGACGTTGATGAGAGCAACGATCTCCTCCGCCCGGTTTGGCGCAACGGGGCCATGCTGGTGCGCCACAGCTTTGACGAACTGCGGGCAAGGGCAGCTTGATACTGGAAAGGGGGGCGCCAACTCTGGCGCTCCCTTTTGCAAGCCATGTCGCGCTTTGATAGCTCTTAAGAGTAGCCGTCGTTCAGGCTTGGGTACTGAAGTGACTGGGTCTGGTAGACTGCTGCCGACTCAATCAAGAGCGATGAACGGCATATGTCGCGATGTAGCGATATAGGTCTACTCAGCTTCAAATGGACATGAAGAATTGTGCGCTGCAGATCGCTGCCTGGCTCTTCTCCGTACCACCTGAATTGCGGAATTTCAGCTTCCAGAGCCGTCCACCTGACGGGTTCACGAGGAGGTAGAGCCCTTCTCATCCAACACTTTGTGAGACTTGGCGCGAGTCTTCAGTGAACGGATCGACATCTCGGTCAGGGGCATTTGGGGGCCTCCTAAAATCGGCGAGGCTAATCGATCCCCACAGAGGCCCCCAAAATCGACCGATTGCAGTCGAACTGATGCGAAATCGTTCGGACAGAACTGCCGATATTATGGCGGATTTCCGTGGTTTTAGCAACCAAATGCGGACGCTGTCGGATTAGGAAATGGTGCCGCTTAGGTGATTCGAACACCTGACCCCATCATTACGAATGATGTGCTCTACCGACTGAGCTAAAGCGGCCTGCCTCGTGGGCTGGCGGGCGCTTTAGCCAGAGGCTTGGCTCTAGGCAATGCCATTTCGTGGGTTGGGCGACGAGAACTCCGAATTACCCCGAATGTGCGCCATTCCTTGCGTGGAATTCGGAAGAAGCGTCGGGCGGGTCAGTCTCGCCGTGGCAGGATCAGCAGGAAGCTTGCGCCCCCGTTTGCCGGTTCGAGGGTCAGCGAGCCGCCGTTCCCTTCGATCAGGGCGCGGGCGATCGGCAGGCCGAGGCCGGTGCCGCCTTGCGCGCGTTTGCTGGTGAAGAAGGGTTCGAAGATGCGGTCCCGGTCGTTGGGTGCGATGCCCGAACCGTTGTCGCGGACCATGAGGTGCAGGTCCTGTCCTGCAAGGGCGGTTTCGAGCGTGACGGTGTCTGCACCTGCGGCGCGGGCGTTGTCGATCAGGACGGTGAGCACTGTTTCGAGCGCCGAGCCATCGATTCTCAGGCGGATTTGCCCGAGGTGGGCTGGTGTTCCCGCAGCGGTGAGCTCTATCGTGAAGCCGGTGCTGGCGAACCCGTCGGCAATGCGGGCGAGCACATCGGCAAGGTCGCAGGAGGCGTCTTCGTGCGGGCGCTGCATGTCTGCTCTGGCGAGATCGAGGAGGCGCGAGATCAGGCGGTTGAGGCGCTGGGTATCGGCGGCCATGTTGGCAAGAAAGCCCGCGCGTTCCGCTTCCGACATCGCGGCGCCATGATCCTGCAACAGCTCGATGCCGCCGGAAAGACCGGTCAACGGGGTCTTGAATTCGTGCGCTAGGGCCGTGGCAAAATCGCGCAAGTAGTGCGAGCGCACCTCGATTGCCGCAGCCATCGTCGCGAAATCGCGGATCAGGCTGTCGATTTCCTGCACTCGCAAGGTGGGCTGGGGCGGGGCGGCGGGGCGGCCTTCCGCCAGCGAGCGCGTCGTTCGGCTAAGCGCCTCGAGCGGACGCACGATGGTGCGGCCAAGCGCGGCCGTGACGCCCACGAGAAACAGGAAGATCGCCGCCGTGCCAGCCGCGATCTTGCCCCGGTCCTCGTACATCCCGCGAAACAGGGCGCGCGGTGAGCGCGAAAGCAGGATCACGCCGACAACACGGCCGTCCACTATGATCGGCCGGGCGTGGTGCAAGCGGATATCGGTCGCCCGGCTGATCCATTCGAGCGCGTAGGACTGCCGATAGGCGCCGTTGTGGCGCAGGGTGGTCAACGGTTTGCCTGCCAGCGCGGCGCGCACTTCGGGGAGGGTGGCCAGCGATTTCCCGGCATCGCGCCCGGTGAGCACGATGCCCTGCCGATCAAGGAGCATGATCGCCGCGAGCGTTGTCTCCTTGGTTTGATCGATAACCGGGGACCAGGCCAGGGCCATCTCCGCAGCGGCAGGATCGGGCTTCAGCGCGGTCGGTGCAGGATCGGGGCGTTCGCCGAGCACAGGTGTGGTGCGCAAGTCGATGTGCGTCGAGATGGTGCGATCATCATAGTCTTGCGGATCGGGCGAGGGGCCTTGCGCGGTTGGCACGGCGCTGCGGGTGAAGCCGAACGCCGTGCTGGCGGCAAGCGCGCTGCCCTGTGCGATAAGTTCCGCCTCGGTGCGGCGAACCAGGGCGTTCTCATAGACCCTGAGCCCGATGGCGGCGACTCCGGGCAGGGCGGCCACCAGAAGCAGCAGGCTGAACATGATCGAGCGCAGGCGCAGCACCGGCCAGAAGCGCGCGATCAGCCGTTTCACCTGGAGCATCAGTTGCTGCAAGGGCCAAGCCGGTAGCCGATACCCGCGCGGGTTTCGATCACGTCTTGCGCGCCGCACTGGGCGAACTTGCGGCGCAAGTTGCGGATGTGGCTGTCGATCGTGCGATCGGTCACCGCAAAGCCCGGGCCGTGCAGCCGGTCGATCAGCGCATCGCGCGAAAGGATGCGGTTGCCCGCTGCCAGAAGGGCCGCGAGCAGCGAGAATTCAGTGACCGTAAGTGCAACTTCCTCGCCGTTCCAGAAGGCCTGCCAGCCTGCGGTATCGAGCCGCAGCAGGCCGTGCCTGACCTCGCTCTCAGCACCGCGTGCGGGGGGCGGGGCTGGGGCTGGGGCCACACGGCGGAGGATTGCACCTGCGCGCGCCACGACTTCGCGCGGCGAGAAGGGTTTGACTACGTAGTCGTCGGCGCCCAGTTCGATCCCCAGCACGCGGTCGATCTCTTCATCGCGCGAGGAGAGGAACAGGATCGGTACCGCGCAATCCATCGCGCGCAGGCGGCGGCACACTTCGAGGCCATCCATGCGCGGCATGTTGATATCGAGCACGAGGAGATCGGGCGCAGCGGCGGACACCATGGCCAGCGCTGCCTCGCCGTCGATCGCTTCCTCGGTGCTCATGCCCGCCTTGGCGAAGGCGAAGGCAAGCACCTGGCGGATGTGCGGATCATCATCGACAAGGAGAACCTTGCGGGGGCCGGTGCTGGTCATCGGCTGATCTTTCATGGCTTCGCGGGCCGGGTCAATGCGGGTGCGAATGCGGGCGCGGGAACTGGCGGTTCGAGCCCCAAGGCTGCGCGCAGTTCACCCGGATCGCGGTGCGTGCAATCGATCCAGCCATGATCCGCAGGGTTGAGCGCGTCCTTGCGCAGAACCGCGCGCACTTCCGCAAGGCGCAGGGCGCCCAGCACGCTCCAGCGGTATTCGGCGAGATCGCGGGTAAGCTCTGCCTGTGCGTTCTCGCGCAGCAGACGCGCCCACAAATGGATCGCTTCCGGCGCGGGGCGTTGCTCCAGCCGGGCCAGCGCTGTGATCGCAGAGACTCCCATGCCCTGAAGGTGGCAGATATCAAGCGCGGCGCCGCTACCACCGAGTTCGCGGGCGTGGGCGACGTTGTAGCGCGCGGACACCGCATCGAGATCGACGAAGCTGCAGCTCATCAGCAGCGCGAGCGCGGCAGCGGCATTCCTGTTGATGAGCCATGATGCGCTCTTGTCGCGCAGCAGGCGCCACATGACGAGCAGGAGGCCGAGCGCGACGAGGCCCATCCACAGCAGTGCGGCGATGCGAAGTTCGGTCAGCGAGTAGGCCGCGATGTAGTCCAGCGTGCGCAGGGCCGCGTTGGCTACGAGCAGGACATTCTGCATGATCCACACTACGACGAGGCGGCGGACCAGCGGCATCGACGCGGTCTTCGAACCGGGGCGTAGCGCCACCAGGACGAACCCGGCCGCGAGCAGCGCGGTCACGATCAGGGGATAGGCGCCCCGATGCGCATATTCCGCAAGCGTCATGCCTTTGGGCAAGGGCGCGATGCCCCACAGCCACAGCAGGTCCATCGCATTCTGCAGTGCGAACAAGGCGTTGAACGCGATCAGCGACAGCTGAACCGACGCCGGCGTCACACCCGGCAGGGCCAGATCGCCCCGCCCATCGAAGGTGCCGAGCACGTGGCGGCAGAGGCGCGGGCGCAGCAGGCTCCACGCCATCGTGAACCAGATCGCGGCAATGGGGAGGCGCACGATCCAGAGTTCCGGCAGCGAAAGCGACAGGAGGCTATCGAACCAATGCTCGATCACCGGATTGGCCTTGGCAAACAGGCCCAGAATCACGCAACTGCCGATTGCGGGCAGCACCAGTTGCGGCAACGCGCGGCGCATGTGCCCCCGGCTGCTGCGGCGCTTCACGCGGAGCAGGCGGCGCGCGTCGAGCCAGGGGGCAAACCCGGCGCGCAGGGCGTGCCAGATCAGTTGCTGGCACCAGCCCCAGGCATCGCCAAAGCGCGCCGTGGCAGGCATCAGCGTGCCCATGCCGGCGAAGACCCAGAACAGCGACCAGGCCAGAAACCCCGGATCGATGAACATTGCGAGGGCAGCGATGGCGGCAAGGCCGAAGCAGAGGCGTGCCGGGCCGCTGTGCGCGATGGCCGGCCGCGCGGCGGCTGCCACGGCAAGCAGGAGCAGTTGCAGCGGGCCGACCGCCATCCGGCCTGCTTCCCAATCGAACAGTGCAATATCCGCACATGCGGCGAGGCCGACCGCCGCGCCAAGTTTGAACAGGAAACTCCCCCTGTGTTTCAAGCCGATCATGCCAATCTCCAACTCATGGACATGCCGGGGGTGGAGGCAGTGCGAGGAGAGCGGCCTGCACGTGTCGTGCAATTCCGAAGCGGCCTTCGTGCAGAAAAGATGCAGACGAACACCATGATGATCGCTTGACGCATTGGCGTGCGGTGCGAAGAATGACCGTCATCTCTCGGGCGCTGCGAAGCCTCCGAATTGGTTGGATTTTCGCACGGCGCCCACTCCGGTCGGGTGTCTGCACAGGGGCTGGGGGAAGCCGTGGCGTTGGGGATCTGGGACCGCTTCAAGACGTCGCTTGGTCTTGTCGGCACGGCATCGGCCGAAGCTATCGGCAACGCGCCTATCGGCAAGATCGTCAAGCACTTCGAAGTGCTCGAGAAGCAGGAGCGCGGCTTATCAAAGCAGATCGCCGCCTATGTCTGCGCGGGGGAGCAATCCTCGCTCTTGCTCAAGCTGCAAGGCAGCGCGGTGCAGCAGGCGTGGCGCGCGCGCCACCAGATCTTTCCGATCAGGGACGAGAGCGGTCTGTTCACGGCGCTGGCGGATTGGCGGGTGGACCAGATGTTGCGGCTGGGCGAGGTGCTCGCCGCAGTTGATCCGATCAACTGGGATTGGGGCTATTTCGGCACGAAGAAATCGCCCGACTGGCTGCGGCATGTGGTGACGCAGTGGCTGGGACATGGGCGCAAGAACCAGCCGGTGGAAACGCTCGAAGAACTCGCTGCGTTCGGCGAACTGGGCCTTGGCGCCGTGCTCGATATCCTGTTCTGCCGCGATGCCGCACAATATGGCACCAACACCTCGGTTGATCGCTTTGCCGGGGTTGAGGCGTTCCTGCAGGGCAGGAGCGACGCCATCAGCGCTGCTCTTCCCGATCTGGGCGCCGATGTTCGCGCCGAAGTGATCGCAAGCATCGGCCGCTTCGGGCAGCAGGCGCGCTATCTGCCCGTGCTGCTTGAGGCGTCTATCGGCTCGTCCAAGAAAGTGCGCACCGCCGCACGGCAGGCGCTGACCGGCAGCAATGGCGCGGTACTGGCCGCCGCCATCAGTGAACGCTTTGCCAAGGCAGCACCGGGCGCGCGCGCCGAACTGGTCGAAGTTGCCGCGCTGACTCTGGGCGATCTCGCCCCGCATGTGCTGGCGCAGCTGCGGGAGGGCGAGACATCGGCCAAGGTGCTTGCGGCGTTCGACCGCAGCAGCAGTGCCGCGCCCCTTGCAAGTGGTGCGGTGGAGGCGGTGCCACAGCGGCCGGACGGCGCGGAAGGTTATACCGCGGTCGATGGCACATGGGTCGCGCTGCCTCCGGCCGAGCCTGCTCCGGAAGCGACGCCGTTCGACCGCAGGGCGCTGGATGTGCTGGCGCCAGCAGTGGACGAGTTCAACCGCATGCTTGCAGCCGGCAAGAAGGAGGCCGAGCAGTTTCGGTGGCACTGGTCTAAGAACTATTCGCCGGTCAATCGCGGCGCGCTGGAACGGATCGCGGTGCTGGCGGAAAGCACCTACCAGATCAGTACGGCCCAGACCGCCATGGGCTGGCTGAATTTCGGGCAGTTCCGTCACCCCGCGGTGGACCAGTTCCTCGATGATCCGCGCATCACGTTGTACCATCTGGTGCGCATGGCGCTCGGTGCTTCGCACCGCCACTTTTCCAGCATATTCAACGGTTATTCGGGACCGGCGGGCGCGGCTGTCGTGCGGCGGCTCGCGGCAGGGCTCGATATTCGGACTCTCTATGCCGCGTGGCTTGAGAACGGCGGCCATGACTTCGTCCGCGATCATCTGACGCAGCGCTGGTATGGACCGCTGCCCGATCTGGAAGGGGCGCTCTGGCCGCTCCTGCCCGAGAGGATGGCGTTGATCGACGAGGCGCTGGGGATGGTCCCGCAAACGGGCGGCAGCGCGATGCGGGTTACGGCGGGGCTGGAAATTCTCGGCCATTTTCCCAAGCTGCCTGCGCGCTACCGTTCGCGTCTGCTGATCCTTGCGGGCGAGACATCGAGCCACGTTCGCACCCCGGCGCGCGCGCTGCTTGCCGGTACGCCGGGGCTGGGCGAGGCCATCGCGCGGCAGTTGGAAGACGGGCGGCAGGACGTGCGTGCGCAGGCGGCAGACTGGCTTGCCCGGCGCGGTGAGAGCGGCGAAGTGCCCGCGATCCGCCGCGCGCTGGCCAAGGACAAGAGCGATCTTGCCCGCGCCGCGATGATTTCCGCGCTTGAACGGCTGGGAGAGGACGTCTCCGAATTCTTTGCGCAGGATGCGATGCTCAAGGATGCCCGCACCGGGCTCGCCAAACTCAAGATCAAGGCGCTCGACTGGTTCCCGTTCGAACGGCTGCCGCCGCTGAAGTGGGACAGCGGTGAGCTGGTCGATCCGCTGCTGCCGCGCTGGTGGGTGATGCTGGCGGGCAAGCTCAAGCAGCCCGGCGGGAATGCGCTGATGTCGCTTTGGCTGGACCGGCTTGCGCCGGGTGATGCGCACAAGCTGGGCTGGATGGTGCTCACGTCATGGATCGACGAGGACACCCGCACGCCGACCGACGAGGAAGCCAACGCCTATGCCGCCGCGAATGTCGCTGCGGTGCTGCAGAACAATATCGCCAATGCCAAGCGCTGGCCGCAAAGCGCCGATTATTTCCCGACTGATCGCGATGTTGTCTTCGCGCGGCTCAGGGCGGGGATGGCTTCCACCTATCTGGGGAGCGCAGTGGACAGCAAGGGCATCCTCGCGCTTTGTGTGAAGGTAAACGGGGCCGATGCGGCGCAGCGTGTGCGTGCGTTCCTCAAGGATCACGGCGCGCGCGTCGCGCAGTCCAAGGCGCTGCTCGAAGCGCTGGCAGCCAATGGCAGCAGCGCCGCGCTGCAGGTCGTGCTTGCTGCCTCAAACCGCTCCAAGCAGAAGAGCGTACAGGCTCATGCCGGTGCGCTGATCGATGCGATTGCCGATCAGAATGGCTGGTCGGCGGCACAGCTTGCCGATCGCACCGTGCCCACCGCCGGCTTCGATGCCGATGGCGTGGTGGAGCTCGATTGCGGCGAGGGGCGGACTTATGTCGCGCGGCTCGACGAGCAGGATGCGTTGGTGCTGCTCAACGCCGATGGCCGCGAAGTGAAGGCGCTGCCCGGCCCCCGGATCGACGAGGAGCGCCCGGTGGTCGAAGCGGCGAAGAAGCTGCTGTCGAACGCGCGCAAGGAAACGAAGCAGGTCTTCGCAGCGCAGACCGAGCGCCTGAAGGAAGCGATGTGCCTGCAGCGAAGCTGGCCGCGTGAGGATTGGGAGAGCTTCGTGGCCGGTCATCCCATCGTCGGCCGGATCGCGGCGCGGCTGGTATGGCAGGGCTACGATCACGAAGCCCAGTCGCTGGGGCTGTTCCGCCCGCTGGGGGATGGCAGCTATACCGATGCAGAGGACGGCGATGTCGATATCGCCGCCTTTGCCGAGGTCCGGCTCACCCATTCCTCGCTGCTCGATACCGCCGCTATCGCCGCGTGGCGCCGGCATCTGACGGACTACGCAGTGCAGCCGCCATTCGACCAGCTGGGCCGGGATCTGCCGCTGCTCGATCCCGCAGATTATGGCAATCGCTCCATCAGTGACCGCGAGGGCTGGATGATCGAGACTTTCAAGCTACGCGGCGTTGCGACCAAGCTGGGCTGGCAACGCGGCCCGGCGCAGGATGGCGGGTGGTTCCTCACCTACGAAAAGGCCTACCGCGAAGCAGGGCTTCAGGTGGAGATCGAATTCACCGGCAGTCCGCTCCCCGAAGAGAACCGCCCTTCCGCGCTGCAATCGCTGCACTTCCGCAAGTTGCGCGGGGCCGGCTCCGGCGGCACGGCTGTGGCGCTGCGCGATGTGCCGCCGGTGCTGCTCGCCGAGTGCTGGCGCGATTATCATGATATCGCTGCCAAGGGCACCGGCTTCGATACCGACTGGAACAAGAAGGCTTACGCATGACCGAGCAGACCGAGGCGATTCGCAGACCGGCCGAGCAGCGCTATGCCGCAGAGCTTGCCGCGCTGGCGGCGGATGACGCAGGCAGTCCGCGTCCGGCGGGCTGGCGGCTTTCGCCGCGCGCGGTGCGCAAGTTTCTGCTCGGCGATGCGCGGCTGGGCATCACGCGCAAGTTCTATGGCGATGATCCGCTGGCCGACCGCGCTATCGTCAGTCTGATGAGCCAGCAGGGGCTCATGCTGGTGGGCGAGCCGGGGACGGCCAAATCGCTTCTCTCCGAACTGCTCGCTGCCGCGGTCTGCGGCACCTCGGCGCTGGTGGTGCAGGGATCGGCGGGCACGACCGAAGACCATATCCGCTACGGCTGGAACTATGCCCTGCTACTCGCCGAAGGGCCAAGCGAGCGCGCACTGGTGCCTTCGCCGGTGCTCAATGCCATGCGCAGCGGCCGCATCGTGCGCTTTGAGGAAATCACCCGCTGCCCGCCTGAAGTGCAGGACGCGCTGATCTCGATCCTTTCGGAAAAGGCGCTGGCGCTGCCCGAACTCGGCCCGGACGCTGTGGCAATGGCGGCGCCCGGCTTCAACGTGATCGCAACTGCCAACTTGCGCGACCGGGGTGTTCACGAGATTTCCAGCGCGCTCAAGCGGCGCTTCAATTTCGAAACGGTGCACCCGATCAGCGACCCTGATTTCGAGCGCGAACTGGTGCTTAAGCAACTTGCCGAGCGGCTGGAACCCGCGGGCGTCGTCGTGCGCGGGGAACGCGAGGTGGCTGATCTCCTCGTGCGCACGTTCCAGGATCTGCGCACCGGGCGCACCGCGGAAGGCGTGAACCTCAACCGGCCCGATGCGGTCATGTCCACGGCAGAGGCGGTCAACGTGCTCCATGCTGCTGCGCTGGAGGCGGCCTATCTCGACGATGGGCGGCTGTCGGGAGTCCACATCGCGCGCCAGATCCAGGGCGTTGTGCTCAAGGATTCGCCTGAGGACGGCAAGCGCCTGCGTGCCTATGTCGATCACATCGTCAAGGAGCGCGCCGGACGGTCTGGCGTGTGGAAGGAATTCTACTCGGCGGCGCGGTCGCTCAAGCTGGGGTGACCCCTCAGGTGGATGCGCCCCCACTCCGCGATTCCGCGCGCGATCTGTGGATCGTGCCGATCCGCCACCACAGCCCCGCCTGCGCATCGCAACTGGAGCGGTTGCTGGCGGAAGTTGCCCCCGCAGCGATCCTGATCGAAGGACCGCTCGATTTCGAGCCGCTGATCGAACAGGTCTGCGATCCCCGCACCCGCGCGCCGGTCGCCATTGTCGTGCTGCGCGATGTGGAGAAGGGGGGCGGCACCCGCCGCGTCGTCAGCTACTTCCCGTTCTGCAACCACAGCCCCGAACTCATCGCGCTGCAGACGGCGAAGGCGCGCGGCATTCAGGCGCGCTTTATCGACTTGCCTTCGACCGATGCGGCGATGGTCTCGGGCGATGAGGACGCTGGCGACCGCTCGCTCGTCGGCGACGAGACGCCATTTGATGTTGGCGATTACGTTACCGCGCTTGCCCGCGAACTGGGCTGCCGCGATGGCAATGAAGTGTGGGACCAGCTCTTCGAAGCCCGCATTGCCGAGCCGGACTGGGCGCGCTTTTTCGCCGATGTTGGGCAGTACTGTGCCTGCATTCGCGGCGCGGTTTCTGCCGAGACGATGGGACGCGACGGCACACTGGCGCGCGAGGCGCAGATGCGCGCGCTGATTGCGCGGCACCGCGCGGCGATCGAAGGGCCGATCGTGGTCCTCGTCGGCGGCTTCCATGCAGCGGCGCTGATCGATCCGGCTCATGGCAAGGTGGTGGAACCCAAGGCCGGGGCAGGTGCAGGGCGGTCCTACCTTGTCCGTTATGGTATGCGCCAGCTCGATGCGCTGGCCGGCTATGGCGCGGGCCTTGCGCTCCCCGGCTTCTATGAACGGCTGTGGCAGGCGCGCGAGAGCGGCGGGGCATCGCTTGCGCTGGACCTCATCACCGGCTTTGCGGCGCACCTGCGCGGCACGGACATGGCGGCGCCGAGCCTGCCGGTCGTGCTGAACGCGGTCGAGCAGGCCGAGCGCCTTGCTGCGCTGCGCGGGCGGCCGTTTCCAGCGCGCGACGATATCGTCGATGCCGTCCGTTCCAGCTTCATCAAGGACGAGATTCCGCTGGGCGACGTCCCGCTGCTTGCCGAATTGCGGACATGGCTGACCGGCAGCGCCATTGGCGATGTGCCGCCCTCTGCCGGCTCGCCGCCGCTGGTGGAAGCGGTGCGCGAGAAGGCGCGCGGGCTGGGCTTCACCGTTGCCGATGGCGAGCGCCGCACGCGCGAACTTGATATCTACCGCAAGCCGCGCCACCGCGAGGCAAGCCGCTTATGCCATGCGCTGGCGCTGATCGGCTCCGGCTTTGCCCAGCGCACGGCTGGGCCCGATTTTCGCAATGATGCCGGGCTCGACCGGCTGCACGAGATCTGGTCGGTGTGTTGGTCGCCGCAGGTCGAAACGCGCCTGATCGAGCTGTCCGAAGTGGCGGACACGCTGATGGATGCGCTCGCCGCCGTGCTGGCCGAGAAGCTCGCGGGGCTTGCCGAGCTTGGCCGTGGGCACAGCGCGCTGGCTGCGATCGATCTCTACGCCGCGGCGTGCCGGGCAGGGCTTGGCGAGGCGGCGGAAGCGGTGCTCGATGCGGTTGAGCGCCATGTTCTTGATGATCCGGAACTCGCTTCGCTCGTTGCGGCGCTCACCGATCTGGTGCTGCTGCGCCGCAGCCGCGACATGCTGGACATCGCCGATACGGTCACGCTTGACCGGATCATGGCCGCAACCTGGCGCCGCATCCTCACCCTGCTGCCAGAGCTTGCCTGGAGCGGGGAGGACCAATTGCGCCCCGCCATCGCCGCGCTGGCCGATTTGCGCGGCCTGATGGAACTTGCACGGTCGTCCGCCGCACCGCTCGACCTTGGCCTGTTCGACGAGGCGCTGGCCCGGCTCGGAGAAGCGGAACTGGATCCCATGCTGGCGGGCGCAGTCACCGCTTTTGCCATCACCGGCGGCCAGATCGCCCCCGCCGCGCTCGGGCAGCGGCTGCGCGGCGAACTGGCGAGCGGCTATGTCGATCCTGCCGACCGGCTTGCCTTCCTCGGCGGCGTCATCGCGATCGCGCGCGAATTGCTGTGGACCACGCCTGTCATCATCACCGCGCTCAACGATGTGGTGGCCGGCGCGAGCGAGGAGGATTTCGTCGCGCTCCTCCCGCACTTGCGCCTCGCGCTCATGCCGCTCGACCCGCGCGAGACGGACCGGCTGGCCAGCGAGGTCGCCGATCTCATCGGGGCCGATCCGAACCGGCTGGCCACGCTGCTCGAGATCCCCGAGGCCGATCTTGCCGCCAATCTCGCGCTCGACCGTGAATTGCAGGCCATCCTCGCGCTGGACGGTCTCGCATGACTGATCCGCAGCTCCTGCGCCGCTGGCGCCTTGCCCTGGGCCGCTACGCCGAACGCGCGCTGCCGTCCTCCGGGCTGACCGGCGAGGACCAGCGCACCGACCGTGCGCTTGATTACCTCTATGCGCGCGAGATGGAGAAGCGCGGGCTGCGGCGCGGCAAATCTGGCGGCAAGGGCGGCTCGCTCGATCCGACCAGCCTCACCCCACTCGGCTGGCTTGGCGAGCTGCGCGATCTGTTCCCGCAATCGGTCTACGAGACCGTGCAGGCCCACGCGATCGATAATCTGGGCATGAGCGAACTGCTCTCCGACCCTGCCGTGCTTGATGCGCTGGAGCCCAACCGCGATCTGCTCAAGGCGCTGATCGCGTTCAAGGGTGCGGCCAATCCGGCGGCGCGTGAAAAGATCCGTGAAGTGACGCGCAAGGTGGTGGAGGAGATCCTGCGCCAGCTGCGCCCCCGTATCGAGGCCGCGCTGGCCGGCAGGCCCAACCGCTTTCGCCGCAGCCAATTGAAGGCGATGAAAAACTTCGCCTGGCGTGAGACGATCCGCGACAACCTCAAGAACTGGGACAGCGAGCGTAGCCGGATCGTGGCGGACCGGCTGCGCTTCCATGGGCGTAGCCGCCGGCGTCTGCCGTGGACGATCATTCTATGCGTCGACCAGTCCGGTTCGATGCTCTCCTCGACCATCTACGCCGCTGTCATGGCCTCGATCCTCACCGCGCTGCCCTCGGTCGAGGTGAAGCTCGTGGTGTTCGATACGGCCATCGTCGATCTCTCGAGCGAGGCGCACGATGCCGTCGAAGTCCTGATGTCGGTGCAGCTTGGCGGCGGTACCAATATCGGCGCAGCAGTCGAATATTGCGAGGGCCTCGCGGTCCAGCCCACGCGGACGATTTTCGTGCTGATCAGCGATTTCGAGGAAGGCGCGCCGGTCGGCCGCCTGCTTTCAGCCGTCCGCAGGATGGCTTCGGCGCGGATAACCATGCTCGGCCTTGGCGCGCTAAGCGATGACGCTGCGCCGGTCTACGATCGGCGCATGGCCGAACGGCTCGCGGGCTGCGGCATGGAAATCGCTGCGCTGACGCCGGACCGCTTTGCCGAATGGATCGGGGCGCGCATCGCATGACGGGTGCTGACCTGCGCGAGAGTCTGGTGGCCTATGACGACACCGCGCTGGCAGCGCTCGCCAATCCGGGGTTGGTGCGCCGCGCCCACCGCGATGTGGACGAAGGCAAGGTGCGGCTGGTCAGCGGATCACCGGGCAAGGCCGAAGTGGAAGCTGACGGTCATCTCGTGATCCTCGACATGCGCGGCCCCGGCGCGGCGCAATGTGCATGCAAGTCGACCGCGATGTGTCGTCACCGCATCGCGGCGGTGCTGTTCGTGCTGGCGCAGCCGGCTGGAGAAGCGGCGTCCGAGGAGGCTCCGGCGGAGGCCACTGCTGCCGAACCTGAGGATCTGCTCGCCGCCTTCGATCCTGCCGCGCTTGCGCGTTGGGCCGGGAAGGCAAGCTGGCGCGCCGCGCTGGAGATGGCGGGCGATCCGGCGACGGTCACCTCGCAGCCAAACGCCGTCGCGGTCGAATTGCCGGGCCTTGAAGACCCTGTCCTTATCCTGCGCGGTCAGGGCTTCGATGGCGTGATCTCGAAAGCGCCGAAAGCGCAGCGCAAGGCGCTTCATGCCGCCGCCGTGCTTGCCGCGCGCCGCCACTTCGGCCTCGCTACGCCTGATGCCGAGCCGGAGCCCGATGCCAATGCGCCTGCGGATGCCGTGGCTGCCTTCGTGCCCGATCCCGCCTTCCTCGCCGGCATCGCCCGCGCGCTCGGTGAGGTCGCCGCGCTGGGCTTCAATCTTGCGCCGGTCCCGCTCGAGGAATCGCTGTTCGAGCTTTCAGTCTCCTCCCGTGCGGACGCCTTGCCGCGCCTCGCCGCCATGTTGCGGACGATTGCCGCGCAGATCAGGCTGCGGCGCCAGCGCGCCTTGTCGTTCGATCCCGATACCCTGCTGGAGCAGACCGCGACTGCGTTTGCCCTTGCGCGTGCGCTGGGCAGCGGAAATGCAGACCGGCAGGCGGCGCTTGTCGGGCAGGTCCGGCGCAGTTTCGCACCGGCAGCACCGCTTGATCTGATCGGTTGCGGCGGTGAACGCTGGCGTACCGCGACCGGTGCACGCGGAGTGACGGCGTGGTTTGTCGAGCCGGACAGCGGCCGCTGGCTGAGCACGAGCCTGGCGCGCGGCCCCGGGCAGGACCCGCAGTTCATGCCCGGCGAAGCATGGCGCTACCAGTCTGTCTGGCAGGCAGCGCCGCTCGCCACATTGGCGCATGCGCGGCTGGCGCTGGAAGGCGCCAACATGTCTGTGGACGGCCGCCTCTCCGCACCAGCGGCGGCTCGCGCCACGGTTGTCGAGCCGTTCGCGAAACCGCCCGCCGACCTGCCCGGCACGGTGCGCCAGTGGACCGATCTGCGCGGGGTGCATCAGGCGCAGTCGGGGCTGGGGCTGGATGCGGGACGCGGTCCGGCAGCATGCCTGATCGCGCCCGCGCAGACCGCTGCGCCCTATTTCGATGATTTCGCGCAGCAACTGATCTGGCCGGTGCTCGATGAAACCGGTGCGTGGCTCGCGCTGACGGTGGATCACGATGATCCCGCCGCCACTGCAATCGAGGCGCTGGAGACGGCTGTGACGCATGGCTGGCGTGGGCTGGTGCTGGTCAAGATCAGTCGCGAACGCCAGGGATTGGCGGTTACCCCGCTCACCCTGATCGGCGATGGATCGCCGGTCGATCTCACGCTGTGGCAGCCGCCAGCCCGCAAGGGCGCGGGTGTGGCGCAAGGCTGGCTGGCCCGCCTGCGCCAGCGCCGGGCAGGGAGCCGGACCTTCACCCGGCTGCCGCGTGATGGCACACAAGCCGCGCTCGATGCCGTTTGGCAGCATCTGATCGACCGGCTGGAAGCAGGCCCCGGCCTGCAGGCCATGCTGGAAGGTGCTCGCGCTGCCCATGCGGAACGGCTCGATGCGTTCGGTCTGCCGGTGCTCGCCGACCTGCTCCGCAAGGCCGAGAGCGCCGAGGCGATGCTTGTGGCCGCCTACGCTCTCATGGTGGCGCGCCAGCAGCGTTCGGCCATTCCCCTGCTGGGTTGACCGGGCGCCACTGGTGCTACGAAAAGCCGAGCAGATGTTCCCCGGCCGGCGCTTGTTCGATCGTGATCCGGCGCCCGGTGAAGCGCTGCGCGATGTCGATCGCGGTCAGCAGATGCTGGCTCGGCTTGACCGTCGAGAACGCGCCGCCGTCCGCCAGTACAAAGGGCAGGATCAGCTGGTCGGCCAGGTAGGGGCCCGCGAAAGCGTTTGCCGCGAGGTAGCCGTTCATCCGTGCGGCCGATGTACGGGCAAGCCGTTCGCCGGGCACGCCGAGCTGGCCGAACCCGCTGACGAGCTCGGTCACTTCGGAATGCGCGGCCTCCAGCATCAGGATGATCCCCGGACCTTGCTCTGCCGGCAGCTGCCTGACCGAGAAGGCATCCTCCGGCCAGTCTGCCAGATCGTGCCGGGCGCGCGCCAGCATCCGCTCGGCAATCGCGAACGGCATGCCAGAGAACACCACTTGCGCCGCCACGCCCGTCCGCGCGCCGCGCGTTGTGCAGGTCTGCGGCTGGAGCGGAGCGGGCGTGATGTCTACCTCGATCCGCCCGCCGCCGCGCGGGTAGAACCCGTGCCTGACGAGCCGCGCCGAGACCTGCGGGCCCATGCGGTTGATGATCGGGAGGAACGCCCGCTCGATGAAATCGAACGGAGGCGCGAGCATGTTGTGCGTGCCGCCTTCGAGCACGAGGCGCGAGGGGGTAGATGCCAGCACCAGCGGCATGAGGATGGTCTGGAGCACCAGTCCGGTCGATCCGGCGGTCCCCACCGCGAAGTGGTATTCGCCGCCCGCCACCCGTCCGGGCCTGAACGTGAGCTCCGAAGCGCCCACGGCAAGCCCGCTGCATTCCGCGCCTGAAATCACGCACGCGGCCTCCACCGCCGTCACATGCTGGCGCATCAGGCCGGGCTTGGAGCGCTTTCCGCGCACGTTGGTAATGCGGAAGGGCTCGCCGGTGACAAGCGAGAGGGCGCAGGAATTGCGCACCATCTGCCCGCCGCCTTCGCCTTCCGAGCCGTCAATCGTAATCATTGGTCTGGCGTAATCATTGGTCTGGTCATTCAATCAAGGCCGATGGCCTGCGCCAAGGGGATCACCCCTTCACGCAGACCACCTGCTTCAGCGTGTGGACGATCTCCACCAGATCGGCCTGCGCGGCCATCACGGCTTCGATCGGCTTGTAGGCCTTGGGCGTTTCATCGATCACGCCCGCGTCCTTGCGGCATTCGACCCCGGCGGTATCGGCGATATGCTCGTCGAGGCTCACCAGCTTCTTGGCCGCGGTGCGCGACATTACGCGGCCCGCACCGTGGCTGCAGCTGTCGAAGCTTTCCGGGTTGCCCAGCCCGCGCACGATGAAGCTCTTCGCGCCCATCGAGCCCGGGATGATCCCCAGCACGCCCTTTGCCGCGCGTACCGCTCCCTTGCGGGTAACGAGCACGTTCGCGCCGAAGTGCTGCTCGCGCGCCACGTAGTTGTGGTGGCAGTTCACCGCTTCGAGTTCGGCCTCGAACGGCTTCGTGATCACCCCGCGCAGCGCAGCGATGACGTTCGTCATCATCATCCGGCGGTTGAGCGCCGCAAAGTCCTGCGCCCAGCCGACCGCCTCGACGTAGTCGTCGAAATGATCGGTCCCTTCCGGGAAGTAGGCGAGGTCCTGGTCCGGCAGGTTGATGTGCCACTTGCGCATGTCCTGCTTGGCCAGTTCGATGAAGAACGTGCCGATGGCGTTGCCCACTCCTCGCGAACCCGAATGCAGCATCACCCAGACGCGGCCCTCTGTATCGAGGCACAGCTCGATGAAGTGGTTGCCCGTCCCCAGCGTGCCGAGGTGCGTGAGGTTGTTGGTGTTCTTCAGGCGCGGATGCTTGTCGCACAGCCGCTCGAAACGCACCGCAAGGCCGACCCAGGCTTCGACGATCGCAGGCGGGGGCGCACCCCATGATCCGTGATCGCGCTGCCCGCGCCCGACCGAGCGCCCGTGCGGCACCGCCTGCTCGATCGCAGCGCGGACGCCTTCGAGGTTGTCGGGCAGGTCATGCGCCATCAGCGAAGTGCGCGCGGCCATCATGCCGCAGCCGATGTCGACGCCCACCGCCGCCGGGATCACTGCGCCCTTGGTCGGGATCACCGAGCCCACCGTCGCGCCGATACCGACATGAACGTCGGGCATCGCGGCAACGTGCTTGAACACGAACGGCATCGCCGCCGCCCGCGCAAGCTGCGCCCGCGCCTCGTCTTCCACCGGCACGCCGCGGGTCCACATCTTGATCGGCACCCCGCCGGGCACGTGCTGGCATTCAAAAGTCGTATCGGCCATCGGGGCCTCCTGCTCGTCATCATGGTATCGGGGGCAAGGCGTTGGCGAGAGCTTTCTCTTGGGCCTTGCGCCTTCCCGGAGAACCTTCGAGGCGGCCGGCCCATTCCGGCCGCCTCTGGGTTCCGCTGTTGCCGAGCTGTTCGACCGACCCGGCGCAGATACCATTGCAGGCGGCATGCCAATTGCGCTGCCAACACTGGCAGTGGCGACAATCTTATTGAAAATAAATCACTATTTGCCGAATCGGAAACTTTGGTCGCTGAGTGGAGGTGCGTTGAAGGCCCGAAAATTGATAATCTGATATAAGGTGATATACATTTAGCGCATGAAGCCCACCACCGTCATCGGTTTCCTCGGCTCGACACTCGATGCCGCCAAGTTCGGCCCGTCGCGCTGGATGAAGTGGCGGCCTTCGGTCGGGGTTTGCATGCACGAGGACTTGCGGGTCGATCGCTTCCTCCTCATCTACGGCACAATGCACCGCCGCCTTGCCGAACTGGTGCGCGATGATATCGCCTCCGTTTCGCCAGAAACGCAGGTCGAGCTCCATCTGATCGATTTCGCCGACGCGTGGGATTTCGAGGAAGTCTACGGCAAGCTTCTCGATTTCGCGCGCGGTCAGCCGTTCGATCCCGATGTCGAGGACGTGCTCGTCCACATCACGACCGGCACCCACGTCGCACAGATCTGCCTGTTCCTGCTGACCGAGGCGCATTACCTGCCGGGCCGATTGCTCCAGACCCAACCGCGGCGCGGTGGTGCACCCGATGCGGCGGGCACATGGAGCGTGATTGACCTCGATCTCTCGCGCTATGACAGCATTGCCACGCGCTTTGCCAGCGAAGCGCAGGCCAGCACATCGTTCCTCAAATCGGGGATCGAGACAAGCAACGCCGCGTTCAACACGATGATCGACGAAATCGAGCAGGTTGCCGGGCGCACGCGCGCGCCGATCCTGCTGATGGGACCGACCGGCGCCGGCAAGAGCCAGCTTGCCCGCCGGATCTTTGAACTCAAGAAGCTCAAACGGCAGACGAGCGGCCAGTTCGTCGAGGTCAACTGCGCGACCTTGCGCGGTGACAGCGCGATGTCGGCGCTGTTCGGCCACCGCAAGGGGGCATTCACCGGCGCAGCGGCTGACCGGCCCGGCCTCCTGCGCACGGCCGACGGCGGCATGCTGTTCCTCGACGAGATCGGCGAACTTGGCCTCGACGAGCAGGCGATGATCTTGCGCGCGATCGAGGACAAGCGCTTCCTGCCCGTCGGCGCGGACCGCGAGGTAGAAAGCGATTTCCAGCTGATTGCCGGCACCAACCGCGATCTGGCGCGCTGTGTCGCCGAAGGCACCTTCCGCGAAGACCTGTTCGCCCGGCTCAACCTGTGGACCTTTTCGCTGCCGGGCCTTGCCGACCGGCGTGAGGACATTGCTCCCAACCTTGACTACGAGCTTGATCGCCATGCTGAGCGCGAAGGCGAGCGGGTGACGTTCAACAAGGAAGCGCGCGAACGCTATCTTGCCTTTGCAATGAGCCATGCGGCGCGCTGGCCCGGCAATTTCCGTGATCTGGCGGCCAGCGTGACGCGCATGGCAACTTTCTCGCCCAAGGGCCGGATCGATAGCGACGTGGTCGCCGCAGAGATTTCGCGGCTGCAGCGGTTGTGGGGTGCCGAAACGGCGCGGGGCGATGGCATCGAAGCGCTGCTCGATGCCGATGCACTGGCCGCGATCGATCCGTTTGACCGGGTGCAACTGGCCCACGTCGTCGCCGAATGCCGCAGCAGCCGTTCCTTGTCCGAGGCCGGCCGCCGCCTCTTCGCCGCCTCCCGCACGCGCCGTGCGAGCACCAACGATGCGGACCGTCTGCGCAAGTATCTGGCCCGCTTCGGGCTGGATTGGGATCAGGTCAGCGCAGTGCCCTGACGAACTGCGCGGTTCTGTGCGGCTTCAGCGCTTCACGCTCAGCCGCAATCCACTGCGCACGATGAAGCCCAGTGCCAGCATGCCAAAGCTGATGAGGCAGCCGGACCAGCCGACGTAGATCACGCTGCTATAGAGCACGCCCGCGCAGGCCGCGGCGAAGATCAGCGGCAGGACCGGGTAGAGCGGCACCTTGTACGGGCGCTCCACCTCCGGCTGGCGGCGGCGCAGGATGACGACGGCGAGGCCGCTCATGGTGAGGAACAGCCAGTAGATCGGCGAGAGGTAATCGACCATCGTTGCAAAGCCCCGGCCCGAGGCGGCGCCCCACGCGATCAGCGCAAGTTCCACCGCCGTCTGCACGAGGATGGCCGCGCGCGGCACGCCCTTGCTTTGATCCCACTGCGCAAGGGCGGCCAGTGCCGGCTCGTCCTCCGCCGCAGTGTAGAGCGTGCGCCCGCCGACGATGATGAGGGCATTGAGCACCGAAAACGCGGCAATGGCGACGCAGATCACGATCACCGTCTCGCCCGCTGGCCCGAACGCGCGCGCCATCAAAGCGGCCGCGGGGGCCTCGCTGCCGGCAAGGCCTGCCATGCCAAGGCCGCGCACATAGGCCCAGTTGGCGATCATGTAGAGCGCGGTGATGAGGACCATTCCGCCAAGCAGCGCGCGCGTCATGTCTGCGGGTGTGCGCACTTCGGCGGAGAGCGTCGAGGCATCGTTGAAGCCGCCATAGGCCAGCATGATGAACACCATCGATTGCCCGAAGGCCGCGAGCGTGACCGGAGCCGCCGCGACGGTGGCAACCTGCTGCGGCGCGATCCCCTGATGCGCCAGCCATAGCGCCGCAGCGCCGAGCGCCAGCAATGCGGCGACATCCATCGCCACCATCGCGATCTGCGCGCGCGTACCCGTCTGCACCCCGCGCAAGTTGAGCGCGGTGAGCAGGATGACCATGCCGCCCGCGACGGCCGCCCGGGTGAGCGTGTCCATCGGCACGAGTTCGGCGAGGTAATCGATCCCGACGAACGCCAGAAGCGCGCCCGATGCAGAGAAGATCACCGCAAAGCGCGACCATGCGAATAGCCACGCCGCGTCGCCGCCGAAGGCCTCGCGCAGGAAGCGGTAATCGCCGCCGGTATCCGGATAGGCGGCGGAAAGCTCGGCATAGCAGAGCGCACCGATCAGCGCGAAAACCCCGCCGAGCGCCCAGGCCATCATCAGCGCGCCTTCGCCGCCAAGGCTTTGCGCCACCAGTTGCGGCGTTCGGAAGATGCCGGCGCCGATCACCATGCCCATGACGACGGCGGCAGCGGCGGTTGTGCTCAGCACGCGCTTAGGCTGGTGGTGCGGCGGAAATTCTTGCGCGGACTGCATCAAGCGGAACGGTAGAGAAATTTACCGCCGGGGAAAGGTCAGTTTGCCGATTTCACGTAGATCGATTGGCGCAGCACGCTGGATTTGCCGCCAAGGGTAAGCGTGACCGGGCCTTCCAGCTTGATCTTGAGCGATGCCGCCTGCTGTGGATCGAGTTCGAGGCGGTATTGGCCGGCGGGGAGGCGTTCGAACAGGAAGAAGCCATCGGATTCGCTGCGCGCCCGCGCGGCAAGGCTGCCATCGGAGCGGAGCAGCCGGAGTTGCAGGCGCGAGACGGCGCGGGTGCCGGTCCCGGCGCGGAAGTAGGCGGTGCCTTCGATGTCGCTCAGCGTCACGATCGCGAAGTTGCTGGTGTGGATCCGGCCCGGGCGCGGCACCAGTTCGATCCCCGGGCGCGACGGCGCAAGGGCGATGTCGGGCATGGAATCGCTGTCCACCCTGATCGACGCCCGCGCACCGTCGCCAAGCGCCGGGATGAAGGCATGCCCTTGCGCATCGGTCTGGCTTTCGTGCGTGCCGGAAAGGAAGGTCACGCCCGCAACCGGGGCCTCGTCCGCATCGCGCACGCCGTTGCCGTTGGTATCGGCAAAGGCGGTCAGGGCCGCAGCGCCGCCGCTGGTCAGCCCCGGCCGCGCGAGGAAGCCGTGTCCCGAAAGCGGATTGCGCCCGAAGCTGAAGCCGATGCGCAGCGCGACCGCGTAATTGCGCCGTGGAAAGCCGTAGGAACTGTCCAGCGCCACGTTGACCGGGCCGATGCGGCGGATCGCGGAAAGGCTCAGCGTGGTCTGGTTGTCGGTCAGCGTATGCGTCACCCCGCCGCGCAGCAGCGTGTTCTCGCCAAAGCGGCGGTCTGCCTCCAGCGTTACCGTCTGCAGTTTGACAGTGGGTGTCAGCGCATAACCGAGGCCCGCGCGGTAGCGCATTTTCGATCCCGATAGCGTGGCAAGGTCGAAGTTGCCGAGCAAGCGGCTGCTGGCGGGCGTGGAGGGGGCGCTCACGCGGTTGTAATCGAAGGTGTTGGACAGCAGCACGCCGCCGAGCGGCAAGGTGGCGCGCAGCGCGGCGTCGGTCTGGCGGCGGCCATCGGCAAACTCGATGCGCCTCACCTGCCCGGTCAGCGGCATGATGCGCGCATTGGCGCCCGATCCGAAGCGGAGCGTCGTATTGAGATTGAACTCTGTCGCGCGGCGCAGCGGATCGGAGGTGAACGCGCGCACTTCGTCGATCGCGCCGCCGGCATATTCGGCATGGTTGAGGCTGTAGCCAAGGCCGAACAGCTTGCCGCCAAGGCCCATCTCGACCGTCGTCCCGCCGCCGTCCTGCAGGCCAAGGTCAAGCCGCAAGGCGGTTGCGCCGATCCCGCTGCGCAGCCCGGTGGTGGCGAGCCAGTGCTGCTTGCCGCCGCTGTCCCAGATCGCAGCGCCGAGCGTGGCCGTGACCGCGCGCGAGAGGCCGTAGCCCAGTTCCGCCGTCGCGCGCCACTTGCCGAAATCGGGAGCCGGGCTGAAACGCGGGCCGCGCACGCCGAACAGGTTCATGTCCTTCTGCGCCGCGCCCACGCTGTAGACGAACTGGCCCGGGGCAAGGCGGCCATCGCCCACGCTGATCTTGCGCACCACTTCGCGGCGCTGCCCCTGCGGCCCGTAGAACACGAGCCGAAACACGTTGAGCCCGAAATCGACCGGAACCTGCAGGAAGGCATATTGGCCGTTCACCGGGGTCCGGGTCGATCCGATCAGGGTGTTGTTGCGATAGAGTTCGACCTCGTAGCCATCGAGCAGGTCGCCGCGCAGATCGACGGAATCGAAGATCGAGGCCTGTTCGAGCGGCGCATTGGTCACGAACGCCCCGCGTCCGCTCACCCCGCGCAGGCCGATGGGTAGCGCCCCGGTGGCGACATCGCCGAACTGGAACTCGGTGGCCTTGAGGGGGCCGAGCAGATCGCCATCAGGATCACGCCGGCCGAGTTCGAGCCGCGCTGCGGTGAGCCCGTCGCGCGTCGAGGCACTGGCGTAGGCGCGCGCGGTCATGAAGGCGAGGTCGCCGGCAAGCCGAAGGTCCGCTTCCAGCCGCGTGCCGAGATCGTCGTCGGTCAGCGCGCGAATTTCGGTCTCGCCAACGGGGACCGAAATGCCGCGCCACGGCGTTTCCTCCCGAGGGAAGCGCGCGGGGGCTTCCTTGTTGGACCGCGAGGACAACCGGTCGCGATCCGCTTCGCGGGCAAGGCGTTCCTCGAAGGGAAATGGCTCGCGGGTCTTCACCGCGATCGTCTGCGCGCGCAGATCGACCTTGAGATCGAGCGGGAAGAGATCGGAAAACCGCTCGGCCTTCAGGTAGAGCTCGCCTTCGAATGCGACCGCATCGCCCTTGCCGAGCGGGACCGGCTTGCCCGAGACAACCAGCGTGCCATCGCGCAAGTTGAGCGTGATGGTGCGTTTTTCATTGAGGAACCAGCCGCTTGCATAGTGCCCATCATCGCTCACCGCGATTGGCAGGTCGAGGAACCGGGTCAGCGCCCCGAGCGGTAGATAGACCCCTTCGCGCAGGCCATAGGCGACGATGGTGTCGCTCATCTCACCCTGCGAGGTTTCGATCTGGAGGATGAGTTCGTCATCCTCGCTGATGACCGGCGTGCCCGTGGCAGCGCCAAGGCCAGCCTGGTTGGTGACATTGGCGCGAAGCGGCGAGGCGGTCAGTGCCGCTTTCGGCGCAGCAGCGGGCGCGCCGAAGGCGGGCTCAGGAAGAGCGCGGCGGCTTTCGGCAAAGCTGCGCGAGGCTGGCTTTGCGGCAGGAGCCGGGGCTGAACTGGGGATGGTCGCCGCGACCGTCGTCAGCGGGAGGCTGGTCGGCGCGTAGGCGAGGCGTGTGGGCTTGGGCGCGGGTTCGCGCGGCAGGGCCGGGACGGCCTCAGCGGTTGGAAGCGGCGTAGCGCCAAATGCTGGACGCGGCATCGCTTCAGCGAGCTTGACCGGTGCTGGAGACGGAGCGGGCGGGGCAGGAGGCGCCACTTGCTCTGGCGTGGGCTGGTTAGGTGGTGGCGGCGCAGCAACCGGTGTTGCCGCTGCGGCCGGCGTTTCGGCGAGGGCAGGGGCCAGCGGACGCGTTGCCTCAGGCGCTGGTATGGCTGCCACCATTGCGGGCTTCACTGCTGCTGCCGCCGGTTCAACCTGCGGATCTGCTGCCTTTGCCAGCGCGGGTGCGGGATGCGGCGCTGCCGGGGCCTCCACCTTCGGCGCAGCGGGAGGTGGGGCTGGTGCGGCCTCCACGACAGGTGAAGCCAAAGGTGGAGCGGGGGCAGTTGCTGCCGGAGGTCCGAACGCTGGTGCCGGGAGCGGATCTCTTGCCGCCAGAACAGGCGGCTGCGGTGGTTCGGGTGGAACTGCGGCAGGTGTCGTTTCGACCGGTGTAGTTTCGGTATGCACAGGCTGCGTAAGGGCAGCAGGCTTGGCTACCGGCACTGGCGGCTGGGCTGGTTCAGGCGCAATCGCTTCCCTAAACTCGGCGGAAAGCACGCCGGTGCCCTCGAACGACGGCTTGGCCTCGGCTAGTTGGGACGCTGTCGGTGGAGCCTTGGACCGCGCGGCTTCCGCCTGTTTCTTGCCCGATTGCCTGGCGCTTGCCTTCCTGCCCGGCTTGGCCTCGGGCAACGGCGTCGTAGCGGCAGCAAAGCGCGGCTCCGGCAGTTTTTCCTGCCGCCGCGCCTTCTTCGCCTCGCGCACCGGATCGGGGGCGGGGCCTTCCGGCGGCGTCAGCTCACGGCGCGCGGCATCGCCCGCGAGCGCGAGGGTGGCGCCCAGCACGACCCGCAGCGAAGTGGAGGATCCGCGATCGTCTCCCCCGCGCCGCTTCACGGCACGACGAATTCCTGCCGCGCGAGCACTTTGCCGGGTGACATATCGTCATCGACATAGCTCACCGTCCAGCGCGCGCCCTTGGCAAGGAAGCGTGCTTCGGTCGCCGGATCGATCAGCACTTGCACCGCGCGCTCGGCAATTTCGGTGTAGACGCCGATGCCCTTGATTTCGGCGATCGGCCTCTTGGCGCCGGGCGCGGTGATGGTGACATCGCCGAAGGCCGAACGCGTGCCCTCGCGCGTGATCGTCAGCGAAAACGCACTTGGGCCACCGGGCTGGGCCGTCAGCTTCATGTCCTTGAAACCGGCGCTCAGCGTCGTCTCGCCCACGCGCACGATCACCGGGATCGAAATGCCGAAGCGCGGCACGATGCGCACGCCGATGCCGTCGCTCTTTTCGGCCCCGGCCGCTTCGTCGATGCTGGTGCCGCCGGTTTCGGGCGGGACGGAGACGACGGTAAAGTGCGAGCGGTATTCGCCCGGCGGCAGATCGGGCGGCACGCGCGCCATGATCCGCACCATCTGCGCCTCGCTGGCCGGTAGCGTGACATGGCGGGGCGACCAGCGCAGGAAACCGCTTGCCGTATGGACCGCATCGCGCGCGGCGGCATCCTGCAACGATGCAAGCTCGACGAGCCGTCCATCGCGTTGCATCACCATGTCGCTCACGGTGATTTCATACTCACCCGAGGCGGCCGCGCGGTTGTAAAGCCCGACGCTGGCGATGCGTGTGCGGTCGTCGATGACGACACGTTTGGGGAAGAGGTTGATATCGCCCATGCCGCCGACGGCCCCGGAAGGCAGCGCAGCAGGGGCAGGTGGCGCGTCGGCCGGTTCTTCAGCCTGCGCTGCCGCTTGGGCCAAGGCACTGGCGGGCAACGCAAAAACGAGACTGAAACCGAGTATTGCGGTGTTCAGTCGAGCCGCAAGGCCGCGATGTCCGATGTGAAGCAAGAGGTACGTCCCGGGTCAGCGAAATAGGTTAATGCCCTTATGGGGAATCCCTGATTCGCTGGCAATCGCAGACTACTGATAAGTCACAGTTACGGCATATGTGCCGGTGTAGGTGCCGGTCCTCTGGTTCGCCCCGACATTGAGCGTAGCGCCCACCGAAAGCGCGAAGCTGCGCTGGGCACTGAAGACAGCGCCGGGCGTCCAGTTGCTGCGGAAGGCGCTGAGGCGCATGTTGCGGGTGCCCTGGCGCAAGATCACCACGGTTGGCAGATCAACGCTGAACGCGCGCGCCGCTTCACCGACGACCGCAAACGTGCCGGGTCCGCGACGGATGGTCTGCACGATAGCGGTGCTGGTGACAACGCCGCCGGTGGTGGTGATCGCGCCCGAGGGTGCAAGAACCACCGTGCCGGCTGCGGTCGGCCTCGTGAGTTGGCCGAACGACAGGGCGTCGATCGGCGCGATTGTCAGCGGCGTGAGGATGGTCGCCTGCGCCGAGCCGCTCATGGTCGAGCTGCTCGGGGCTGCGAATGCAGTGCTGGAAAGAGCTGCCAGGGCGCAGGCCATGGCCGCCATTCCAGACAGGAATCGCGCGGGCGAGAACATCAGGGTTATCCGAAAGGAAATTGGCGACTGAAGCGGAATGACAGGGCCGGGGGATGCCGCAGCGGGCGGCCCCCGGCCGGATCAGTGCGATCAGTTGTAGGTGACGGTTGCCGAGTAGGAACCGACATAGGCACCGGCGGGCAGGCCCGCAGCCACGGTCAGCGTGCCGCCGACGGTGAAGCTGGCAACGCCGTTGGTGTCGAGCGCGCCCGACGAAGCCGAAGCCGTCGTGGTGAAGGGCATGTCGTTGCCGCTGAACGAGACGACGCCGCTCGTAGTGGCGATCGAGAACGAGCGGCCGGCATCGCCGGTCACGCCAAAGGCGTCTGCCGAATTGGTCGAGCCGGGAACGAAAGCAACATCGCTGCCGGTCGAGCCGACGCCAGCTTCGGTAACCGTGACCGTGCCGCCAGTGCCGGTGGTGAAGCGACCGAAGCCGAGCGCGGCGCCCGAGGTGTGGGTCAGTACGATGGGTTCGACGATGGTCGCGGTGGCGCTACCGTTGGTGCTCGAGGTGTTGCCCGAAGCCGCGAAAGCCGGCGTGGCCGAGATGAAGGCGATGGCCGAAGCGAGAATGATCTTCTTCACGTGTATGCTCCCGAATTGTGGCCATGGCGCCTCCCCCCTGGGCTGCGACACGACCGCGAAACTGCGGTACTGCGAAATCGGGCTGGATCGCCGTTATTCGGTACGTAGTCGTACGTATTCGGGGCGAGTTAATGGGTAGTTATTCGCATTTTTACTTAAAAAGTGCCCCAAAATGGGAATATAAACCAGTCAGTAATCTCTCTTTATTCGTAATTAACCATGCAAGTACCGGCCTGGATATGAATAATCGCGTTTAGTCATGCGCAATCGCATCGCCATGAGCGCCCTCATCAGGGAGCCTAGATCGCGGAAAAATTACGAAAATTTTTTTCCGCAGGTAATTTTCCGGTGCTGGAATCGGTTATCTCACCGCTGCGCGTGCCTCGCAGACGCAAAAAAGCCCGCGACCGGTGCGGCGCGGGCGGGTGGTTGCAGCGCTTTCGGCGCGGCGTCAGTTGTAGGAGGCGGTGATCTGGTAGGTGCCGTTGTAGGTGCCGATGGGCTGCGCCGCGCCAACGGCGAGCGTGCCGCCCACTGCGATATCGAGCGTGCCGACGGGAGATCCGGTCAGCGCGCCGACCGTGAACAGGGTGATCGTCATCGATCCGCCGCTGCGGGTCACCGTCGCTGCAGCCGGCAAGGTGACGAAGAACTGGCGGCCGGGTTCACCACTAACGCGGAACTTGCCGGCCTGTGGGCCAGAACTGCCCTGCGCAATCGCGGTGTTGCCCACCATGCCGCCGCTCGTCGAGACAGTCCCGGCCGTGCTCACGGTCACCGTGCCCGCCGCGGTCGGCCGGGCCATCACGCCAAATCTCAGGGGCGCTGTGGCGACGATGCTGATGGGGGTGATGATCGTGGCGCTGGCCGTTCCGGTCATCGTGGCCGTACCGCCAGGCGCCGCGAGCGCCGGGAGCGGCACTGCGAGCGCGGCAAGCGCGATCAGCAAGGAGCGGAAGCGAAAGGTCATGGCCTGGCCTGATTCGGAGGTTGGTGGCGAGAGCCCGGCTGCCGCCCGCAGGGCGACAGCCGGCGCAATCCCGGGCTCAGTTGTAGGTAACGGTCGCGGTGTAGCTGCCGGTATACGCACCGGCCGGCGCAGTGCCCGTCACGGTCAGCGTGCCGCCGACGGTGAAGCTGGCGGTGCCGGTCGTGCTGAGCGAAGCGGATGACGCCGAGGCCGAGGTGGTGAAGGCGAGGTTGGTCGCGCCCGAGGTCACGTTGCCGCCGGTCGTCGTGATCGAGAACGAACGGCTGGCGTCACCCGCGACAGTGAACTGGTCGGCCGAGTTGGTCGAGCCGGGCACGAACGTCACGTCGCTGCCAACCGAGCCAACGCCCGCGGCGGTGACGGTCACGCTGCCGCCGGTGCCGGTGGTGAAGCGGCCGAAGTTGAGGCTGGCCGAAGCCGGGTGGGTCAGCACGATTGGCGCAACGATGGTCGCGGTCGCGGTACCGGTGGCGGTCGACTGGTTGCCCGAGCCGGCAAAAGCGGGCGTCGCGGTGGCGAGAATCCCGATAGTGGCGAGAATGATCTTCTTCACGTCGTATGCTCCTGGTTTTCAGTTTCGCCCCGCGACGTCCCGGTCATGGAGCTGGTAAACGCGGTTTCATCAGGGCCTCGGTTTCCCGTTTCCTGATAAGTAATCTTCCTAAGGAGAGATGGTTAACAAACGGTTTGCCTGCGAAACCATTTGCAAGGAATTTGCGCCTGCCGACCTGAAAATCTGCACTTAGCTGGGCGATTTAGGTATCTGAAATTACGCGAATTTTATGGATTCGACGTTTGTCTCGGATGCGAAACAGGCGGCTCCGCTTTCGCGTGCCGCCTGGTAAAAAAATGCCGATTTTTCGTTAATGCTTGTTACGCTCAGTAGTACCCTCCGAAGAAGGCCATCGCGCGCGGATCAGTTGTAGGCGACTGTTGCCGAATAGGTGCCGGTATAGGCGCCAGTCGGAGCCGTGCCGGTCACGGTGAGCGTGCCGCCAACCGTGAAGCTGCCGGTCCCGGTCGCGCTCAGCGTACCACTCGCGGTCGATGCCGTGGTGGTGAAGGCGAGGTTGGTTCCGCCCGAGCTGACGTTGCCGCCCGTCGTCGCGATCGAATAGGAGCGGTTGGCATCACCTGCGACGGTGAAGCTATCGGCTGCCGTGGTCGAGCCGGGCACGAAGGTCACGTCGCTGCCGACCGAGCCGGTGCCGGTTGCGGTCACCGTAACAGTGCCGCCGGTGCCGCGCGTGAAACGCCCGAAGTTGAGGCTGGCGCTGGCGGGGTGGGTGAGCACGATCGGCGCGACGATGGTCGCGGTCGCCGTACCTGTTGCAGTTGATGTGTTGCCCGAGCCGGCAAAGGCCGGACTGGCCATGGTGAGCGCGATCAGCGCTGCGGGAAAAAGTCTATTCACCGGTTAAGCTCCTGGTCCCTTTCGCCCCGCACCGGAGAGTCGGCGAAGCTGGAGGGGCCGGGCTTCCCCGGCGTCCTCTTAGGTATATTTCCTAAGTAGGTATGGTTAATGAAAAGTAAGTGCTGCGGGAAGTGGCGCAATTTGGCTCAGCTGAGGACAATCAGCTGTAGGTTACCATGATCGTCAGCGTCGCCCGGTAATGCGCCGGTGCCGTGCCGGCAGGCACATTGAGCCGGCCGCCGACGGATATGCGATCTTCGCCCTTTTCATCGAGTTCGCCGATGCTGGTAACGCTTCCGGCGTGGCTGGCGAGGTGGACCTCAAGCGCGTCTATGGCGAGCGACGGTGCGCTGCCTCCGCTGACCAATGTCCCGCTGGCGCTGATCGCGGAAGGCGCGTTGACGGTGTAGCTGCGGCCCGGCTCCCCGCTCACGAGAAAGCGGGCGGGCGCGACCCCCGCGCAGGCACCGCCGCCCGCGCAAGCCGGCGAAGTGCCGCCGGCATAGGTCGCGCCGCCTTCCGATCCCACCGTCACCGATCCGCTCGCGAAGCGTGATGAGGTGAGCGAACCGAAATCCAGATCGTTCAGCGATACCGCAATGATCGGCGAAATGATCATCGCTTGCGCCTGCCCGAGTGCGGTCGCAGTCTGGCCGGTAGCGGCAAGGGCGGGTGATCCGATCAGCGCGGCGGCTGCAAGAAGATGGCGCGCGCGCATCACAGTTCCGCCAGCACGGTCACGACGATCGGCACCGGAATGGCCAGCTCCGCGCCGCCCGAGGTCCGCGCGACCTGAAGCGTGCCGCCGACGCGGAATGTCCGGCTGCAGATCCGGCGCTGGCAGCCGGTCAACGTCACTTGCGCGGTCTGGCCCGGAACCAATGCGGAAACGCCCGGCAGATCGGTGTCAAAGCTGGCGATCGTGCCGGTCACGCCGCCGCTGATCTGGCTTGCCGCTCCCGGCACAAGCACTGCAATCAGCAGCGAATAGTTCGTGTTGGCGTTGTTACCGCGGTCATAGGTGAAGGTGAACTGGGCGGGACCGGGCGCTGTCCCCGTCAGCGGGACAATGGCTGATCCGGTAACCGATCCGGTTGCTGAAACGGTTCTGGTGCCGGAAGTATCGGTGAAAAAGCTGCCAAAGCGCAGGGCTTGGTCTGCGCTAACGGTCGCCGATGGCGCGGCGGCGAGGGCAGGGGAGGTGCCGCACGCAAGGCTTGCAACCATGACCGCCGCCGCCATCCGGCGGATCGTTCGGTGCGGGTACGTGGTGCGAACGCAGTGCAAGCTGACCATCCCTGCGCAAACGGCGGAGATATGGTTGATAAACCTGCACTCGCGCTGCGGCAATACGCGGGAAGGCGCAGTCCCCCGTTGGAACATCCTTAGCCAAGTCGTTAACGCGAATGTTTACCGCCCGATGCCCAGCGCGGCGAGGCTGTTCGAATCGAACTTGATCCGCATCGTCGCAAACACGCCCTTGGTCGTGTTGCGCGCGCCGGCAAAATCGCGGTCGCGGAAGCCGGTGAGGTTATAGCCGATCACGACCATCACGTTATCCGCCGGGACGATGCCGATCTGCGGGCCAATCGCGTAGGAGGTCGTGCCATCGGACAAGCTGCGACGCACCGTCGCGCTGCCGCCGACTTCGATGCGCTTGCCGATGCCGATGCGCGCATCGACACCGCCGAGCGCGGTCGTGCCGGCAAGGTCAAAGCCTTGATAGCGATCGAGATTGTGCCGCGCGGCAACGAATAGGCCAATTTCCGTGCGCTGGACCATTTGCCCGTCGACCCGGCCAGTGGGGGCCCAATCCCCCGAAAAGCTGGCCACGATCCGCCGCGAGCGGGCATTGCCGTCAACCGTCAGCGCCGTGCCATCAGTGGCCGAACCGGCGCCGGTTCCGGTCGCCGCCGTCACGCCCGAGATGCGGTCGCTGCGGAATTCCAGCTTGCTCAGGAACGCGAAGGCAGATGTTGCCGGGCGGTGCGCGATCGAGATCGCGGCGCTGCCCACTTCGCTCGTCGCGCCGGTCGCATCGTGCGATCTGGCCCAGGTCACCGCGCCGCCGACCACGCTGCCTTCACCAAGCTGGCGGATCATGCCGAAGGTCACGCCCTTGCGCTTGGTCAGTTCGCCATCGCGCAGTTCGGCGCGTGCGGTCGCGCTCCAGCGGCCCGAACGCCACGTCGCGCCCAGCGTATAGGCGGTGAAGTCCTCGGCAATCGTGGACTGGCTGCTCGCGCCGACTACTGCGGTGCCGCCATTGGTGGCGCGCGCGCTCTTGCCGCCAATGACCTTGTTGCCGTCAATCGTCGCGTCGAGCGTCAGCGCCTTGCTCACCGGCAGCGACTGCGCGAGGCCATAGGATGCGAAGGCGCGCTTGCCCTGTTCCGTGATCGACTGCTGCTGCTGCTCGCCCGTAACGGGAAGGCCCTTGTTCGATTGCTGGCCGATCACCGTGGCGATCTTGGCACCGGTCCACGGCTGCACTTCCAGCCCGCCGCGCAGCGTGCGCGTTTCGCCCTGGCTGCCATTGCCGATCTCGTAATCGCTGATAACGCGGACATCGGGCGTGATCGCATAGCGCATACCAACGCGGTAGCGCGGCGCCTGATACGATGTCGCATCGCTGCGGCCGATCGAGATCGAGCCCGCCGCGCTCAGTTCCAGCTTGTTGTCGAACAGGCGCTTGGTGCTGCCCGCTTCGATCAGCGTTGTGCTGCCGCCCTTGGCGCCGGTGGGGCCGGTTGCCGCGCCCTGCGCCAGCGTCTCGCTGTAGCGGGCCACGGCAAGGCGCATTTCTGTCCCGGCGGAGTTCCACGTCGTGCCCAGCTGGATCGCGCTGCGCTTGGCGCCATCGACCAGCGAGGTGTCCTGCCACGCGGTGCCGCTCACCAGCCATTTCTGGCTGAGGCGGTAGCGCGTATCGATGCCGATCTTGCGGCGGCCCAGTTCGCCGATGCTGACCTGACCCACGCCGAAATTGGCATCGAGCGAACGGATGTAGGCCAGCACGTCGAGCCGCGCATCATGGCGTTCGGCCTCGATCATCCACGCCGCCTTGGTGCCGCTGCCCGCCTGACCGGCCGCGAGGTTGCCGCCGGTCGCATGGCTCATCGCCGCTTCCGCGCGCACTTCGGTCTTGCTGCCGATGTAGAGCTTGGCATCGACCGCGCCGAGATTGGTGCGCGTGACCGCCGCGCCCGCCGCGGCCGAGGCATCGCTGATCGCGGTCGCGCCGAGGCGGACCTTCTCCGACTTGTTGCGCCATTCCGTACGGGCGCCGGCGTTCCATGCACCGCCGTTCAGCGTGTCGATTTCGTAATCAACCACAATCTGCTGCGGATTGAGGTTCGCATCGCGGCTCAGCACCGGCTGCTTGAACGTGATCGTGCCTGCCAGCAGATCGATGTCGTAGTCGAGGAAGCGGGTGAGGGTCTGGCTGTTGACCACCACTTCCGACCGGAACCGGTCGCGCACTTCGATCGTCACCGTCTCGCTGTTGGGCACGATGGCGCGGCTGGAGAGGCGATAGGGGCCGCTGATGCCGCCACCGGGAATCTGGTCGCGCCGATGCGTGGTGGCGACCTTGGCGGCGTAGGCTTCGGTCCGCAGCTGGCCCAGCCGCGCTTCGGCTTTCACGCCGGTCATCGTGCGCTGGTAGCGGCCGAGCTGGGTGTGATCGAAGCCGGTGTTGAAATCGCCGAACATCGCCCGCACCTTGGCGCTCTCGATGCGGACATAGAGCTTGTTGACGCTTGCGGCGTCGAAGCGGCGGTCGGATCCGTCGGCGAACACAGTGTAATAGGCCTTGGGATCGAGCCCGCCCAGCAGGCGCTGCTCGGCGCGCTGCTTGGCGCTGTCATAGGCGATCGTGGTCAGCCATTTGCCCTTGATCCGGCCCTTGGCGTAGAACGCGACGCGGCCGTGATCGCCAAGATCGCTGTCGAACTTGCCGGTGCGGTGCATGTGATCGGCAATCGTCTTCGCGCCCACTGCGCCCTCGGCAAGGCCCACCAGCGTCCACTTCGCTTCACCCGGCACGACCCAGGTTTCGAGAACCTGCTGGCGCTTCACCTCGCGGTCGGTGAACTGGAACGTGAGGTCGAGGCCGCCGCTGACCATCGTCGGGGCGAGTTCGATCAGCGCGATGCCGTCGTCGCCCTTGACGATCCACGTCGGCGGCGTGCGGTCGAGGCCGGAAAGCACGCGGCTCTGCATGGCATCGAGCGCCGCCGCGCTTTCGTAGGGCGCAGAGAGCGTGATCGGGCCGGAAATGCCGGCATGAACCGGGCGGCCGGTGCGATCGAGCACGCGCACCGCCACCACCGGGCGGGTGGCGCCATCGGCTACGAGGTGGGTGCGCTCGGGCACCAGCTCGACCTTTGCCGGGGTCGCGCCAAAGTGCACCGTGCGGCTCAGCGTCTGCACCACGGCGCCGCTGGGATCGCGGACTTCCGCGTCGAAACGGGTATCTTCCCCATTCAGCGGCAGGCCGCGCCAGACGCTGACGGCAAAGCCCTCGGGCGAGCTCTGCGCGCCGTCGAAGGCGAGCTTGTCGACCGGCTTGCCATCGATCTTGAGCGCCACGGTCTGCCCCTTGCGGTGGCGGATCACCACGCGGGTCGTCGGTGCGCGCGGGTTGTAGTCAGCCGTGGGGAACACGAACTCGGTGGGCCCGTCGCCCTTGGCGATCCAGTCGGTATCGCCGCCCGCGGCAGTACGGTCGCTGTCCGCAACCGGCTTGGCGGCCGCTGCAGCAGCTGCGGCAGCGAGCGTCTCGGCAGGCACGGTCGCCGCGAAGTTGGCGACGACGAGGCTGCCACCCTGGCCAATCACGAACCGGCTGGAGGCGCTGCCGGCGCTGCGGGTGGAGCGTGTGCAATCAACGAACTTGCCGCCCTTGGGCAGCGTAACTGCTTGTGCCTCAACGACATGCGTGCCGGGCATCAGCCCTTCGAAGTGGTAGCGACCTTCGGCATCGGTAACGGCGAAGCTGCCATCCTCGAGCACGAGGCGCACACCGCCGATGCCGGGACGGGGCGCTGCCTTCGTGTTCGGCACATCGCAGCCGCCCAGCGTAATGCGGCCGATCAGCGTCATCGTCGAGGCAAGGTTGTCGCGCTCGATGCGTACTGCAGAACTTGCCGTTGCGGTTAGTCCACGAGCATCAACTGCGTCAATTCGGTTAATGGCATTGCCGGCTGAGGCGTCCGGACGCACCGTCATCGCATAAGTCACGGTGCGGCTTGCACCCGGTGCAATTGCGCCGACGGCAATGGTCATGGTGCGGCCATCGGGCGCTACGGTAACAGCGTCGGACGCCGGTTTTGCGCCGTCGATGCGGATCGTGTTCACGCGCAAGCGCAGGTTGGCCGATGGCGTGTCACTCAGCACGACACCGCGTTTCGCGCGCCCCGGATCGGTGTTCCGCATGGTAATCGTGTAGAACACGGCATCGCCCGGTTGGGCGACCTGCCGTGAGGCAACCTTGCTCAGGCTCACCGCAACGGGTGGCCGGTCCACCGGTATGTCGACGCGAACTGGTGATGGGTTTGTAAGTGCCAGATTCTCACCATAAGATGCTGGCAAAATAACCAGATCGCCCCCATCGGGGCGCACCAATCCAATGAAGTTCTTGGGCGTCAGCGCAGATGGCGCCGTATACGGGTCAGGTGGGACAACCACCAGCCGGTAGGTGCCGAGCGGTGCGAGCGGGAAGCGGTATTCGCCCTCCGGCATCTGCCAGGTGCGGCCTGCGCCGTCGGTTATCAGCGAGCCTGTGACGATCGTCGAGGGCCAGGTCGTCACGCCGTCATCGGCAAAGACGCGTGCCGGCTGGCCGGTAGCGACATCGACCAGCGTGACCCGTGCGCCGTCGATCGGAGCCGCATCTTCGCTATCGAAAACAAGACCATAAGGGTCGGCGAGCACGTCCACATCGGTCTTGATGACGGTGCCGTCACCGGTCGCGCCATTGTAGGAAACGGTGACCTTGTCGCCAGCAGAGACGCTGAGGCGGCAATCGCCGTCCCTCGGCTGCGGCGGGATCGCGCTGGTGGGGATCGCCCCATAGAAAACGCCGCTGTCCGCAGCGGTTTCGGTGACGGTCAGCTGTTCCTTGTCTCCGCTCGCCGATGTGATCGTGACCTTGACGGTATCGATCAGCCCCGGATTGAGGCCGGTGTGGAGCCGGAAGAGGCGGAAAACGACCGGTTGGCCGACAACGATACTGGAAATCGCCGCGGGCTCGGATGGATCGGCGCCCTTGGGGTCGATATTGACGCTGGGGAGGGGCGTGCCGCCGCAACTGCCGGCGTTGATCGCCAGCGTTTCGCTGCCGTTGGGCAGGGGCAGCACGAAAATCTTGGTAGCTTCCTGCACCACATCGAACGACACCACGTTGGAGTCGGCGGTCAGTTCAGTGCCGCTCTGGCTCCAACGGGCATATGCGGTGTTGGTGATGGTGTTTGCCGCGGCGGGAACGCTGGTCATGGCAAGCAGCGCTGCAAAGAGCAGCGCGGCGATTGCCCAGATCCTGTTCCTCAATGCCAGCATGGCGTTTGTTCTTTGTTTTCAAGACAAAAGGAGGGTGTGGCGGCGGCCTACCCCCGGGTCTGCCGCCGCCGTCCTGTCCTGGTTCATCGATTGATTGGGAGGTGCCCGCCTAGGGCCCGCTCAATTAATCGTGGCTTGGAACACCACTGTCTTGGTTTCCCCGCCGGCCACCGAAGCGAGCGTGCCGCTCACGGTGTTGGAGGCCATCGTGCCCGTACCGGTCGTGTCGGCCGCGCAGGTCGCAACGCCGCTGGCGATGGTCGCCGTGCCGTTGGTCTTCACGCCGAACGACGAATCGTAGGTCAGGTTCGCGGGAATGGGGTCGGTCACGGTGATCGAGGTTGCCGTGGCGCTGCCCGAGGCGTTGCTGATCGCGATGCAGTACTGGATCGTCGCGCCCGGGATCATCTTCGGGTTCACCGTCAGGTTGATCGGATCGCTGATGATGCGCGAAGACTTGATCGCGCTGAGCGTCGCGGCGGAGACCGTGTAGTCGTCCTTGGCCGAGAACGCGGCATCGCGCGCCGTGTCGGTCGCGCCGGCGCTGTCGGCGAACACCGTATCCATGCCAGCGGAGTTGGCACCGGAGGTCTGGACAAGCGCAGCACCCTGGCTGCCAGCCCCACCGGCCTCGCGGCCCGTTGCGGTGAGCGTGACTGCGGCCACGGCGTTGTTGGCCTGGGCCAGCGGCACGTCGGCCACGACGAATACGGTGGACGAAGCATCGGCCGCCACCTCATCGAGGTAGGTGACGAGCGCATCCCCGGCGTCATACGAGCCGACGGTACCGGTCGTGGGGTTGTCGCGGTAGATCCGCACGTTGGTCACGTCGAATGTGTCGGTATTCGAGTGCGCGCCGGCGTTGCCCGTCTGCTGGGCTACGCTGAGCGCGAGGTCGAGCGCGGCGTTCGAGGTGTTGACCACGGTGAAAGCCGTCACCTGGTTCGTTGCACCCGGCGTGACCGTCGTCGTCGTCGTGCCGACTTCGGCAACGGTCAATTGGATACGGCGGTCGACCGTGAGCGTGTCGGACGCGCTCGTACCGGTCTGGGCGATGCCGCCGACCTGAAACGCCACCGACACAGTGTTGGTGATCGTCGAGCCGGCGGTGGTACCGGCCGCGTGGGCCGGATTGGCGCCGAGAGCGGCAAGGGCGAGAACGCCCGCCGCACCCAGCAGTCTGCTGCGATACGTCATTTTCTTATGCTCCACTGGGTTGCCTGCGAATATTCCGGTCGCTCACAGGCCTGGCGACCCCCCGTCTCGCCGTTTTAGCGAACGATTCCGTGGTATTGGACTTCACCCGAAGCGCCCGGAGCGATCGTCGGGATTGTCCAGCGAACATGCGTCACATCGGCTGCGGTGGCTGAGCGCGACGCGCCGTCGGTGCCGGTGACCTTGAGGCTGCCGAGCTGCCCCCAGGTCTTGCCGCCATCGATGGAAACTTCCGTGCCCGGCGCGCTCTCGCTCGCAAGGGCGACCGCCGAAGGCAGCGGGTTGGTGACGACGAAGTTGGTCACCGCCTGCGCGCCGTCGTTGTGATAGCGCGTGGTGAACAGCAGGTGGTCGCCGGGAATGACGACCTTGGGCTCGACCAACTGGGTCTTGCTGACGCCATTTTCGGTCACGATCTTCTCGAGCATGACATCGCCCTTGAGCGTGACCGGAGACGGCGCCGACTGGGCAGCCGCGAGAGCCGGGCCGGCCATGGCAACCATGGTGGCAGCGCCAGCAAGAGACTTGATGAGGAATGAAAGCTTCATGGTTTGCCTCCCTGGCTAATCAGTTGATCTTGACGGAGAAAGCGACGGTCTTGGTGGTGCCGCCGGTGATCTTGCCGAGTGTGACGTCGATCCCGCTGGCGCCGCCGACGCCGGCATCGCCATCGACCCCATCGGTGAGGGCGGCAGAATCGAGCTTCAGCGAGCCGGGCACGTAGGTCGTCCCGTCAGGAATGGTGTCGATCACGTGCAGGCCGTCGAGCGTACCGCTTCCGGTGATCTTGGCGGCAAGCGAATAGGTTACGATGGCCCCAGGAACCGGCTTGGCGGTACCGAATGGATCAAGGATCGTTGCCGACTTGCTCAGCGAAATGTTGGCAAGGCTGGCGATCAGCGCAGCGAGCGAATTGGCCGAGGCCGTGGTCAGGCCGACGACCGCATCGCCGCCGCCTTCGCCCTTGCCCGAGAAGCTGGTGCCGGGGGTGCCGCTGCCGGTCTGCGCCGTGGCGGTGAGACGGACCTGGCTGGTCTGCGCGTCGGTAGCGCCCGCGGGCAGGTCGACGAGGACGAAGACCTTGGTGCTCTTGTCCGGGGCAAGCACTGGTGTGGCCAGCGCGCCGGCAGTGAGCACGGTGTCAACGCCGGGATCATAGACCCCGTTGCTGTTGCTATCGAGGACGACGGACTTGATCGTGCCGTCGAAGCCATTGCCGGAAGTCTTGGGGTCGGCTGCAAGGTTGAACGCTTCGGGGCCGTTGCCGCTGTTGGTAACCGAATAAATGAGCACCGCCGGCTCGCTGGTTGCAGTGGCGGGCGCTGTGCTGAGCGTCGCCACGGCAACGTCGAGAAGTTCGTCGACCTTGACCGTCACCTTGTTCGACGTGACCGATCCGGTGGTCGAACCAGACTGGTAGGTCGCGGTGGCGGTGTTCTCGATCAGCGTGCCCGCGAGCACGCCAGTGGCATGCGCGGTGTTCGCGAGAGGCGCGGTTACGGAAAGGGCGACAAGCGAGCATCCAGCGATGCCCGCAGCCCGGCTCAAGGGGGAGAGGTACGTATTCATACGTGGGCCTTTCCACCGGGTGTGGTTAACATCAGGTAAGAGCGGGGCGGCCCGGAGTGGCGGAAGGCCGACAGGAGCGGCTTATGACTTTCGCGCTCGCGTTAACCAACCATGGTTAAGCTGTGTCAGGATGAGGGCCATAAAGAACTTGAAAACATTGATAAATTTAGGGTGCGTTGGCCCGGCCAGGCCAAATTGTTACCGCGCAATTGGCTAGGGGAAGCGCCAGATGCCCTTGAAAATATTTTTAAAAATGGTCCGAAACGGTTATGAAACCTCGTTACCAAAGATGAACTGACGGCCCCCGGCAATAATTGGTTACCGCATCGCGCCGGAAGGTAACGAGCCAGCGTGCGAACCCGTCCACCACCGGGCGCACTGATGCTCAGCGCTTGTCCGCGCGCGCGGCGCAGCCTAGAGGGACGGAATGCCGGGAGAAATTCTAGACAATCGTGGGCGCGGTTCCGCCGGGTTCACCTGGCCCGCCATCCATCCGGAAGGGCGCAAGTTCGGGGCTATTGCCGCCGCGCTATGCCTGGCCGGCGTGCTGCTGGGCGGATCGCTGCTGGGCTGGCCACTGGCCGTGCTGACACTCGGCGTGCTCGCCTTCTTCCGCGATCCGGAACGCGTGACCCCGCGTGATGACAGCATGATTGTCGCGCCTGCGGACGGTCTCGTCACCCAGATCCGCACGGTTGTCCCGCCCCGCGAGATGACGGCGGACGATGGTAGCGGCCGGCCTGCATTGGCGGATGGGCCGGTGACACGCATCTCGATCTTCATGTCGGTGTTCGACGTCCACGTGAACCGCACGCCGATCGGCGGGACGATCCGCCGCGTGGTCTATATTCCAGGCAAGTTCCTCAATGCCGATCTCGACAAGGCGAGCGAGGAGAACGAGCGCCAGCACTTCGTGGTTGAGCGCGGTGATGGTGTGCGCGTGGGCTTTACCCAGATCGCCGGCCTTGTCGCGCGTCGCATCGTGCCGTTTGTGAAGGCGGGCGACATAGTTGCGAGCGGTCAGCGCGTTGGCCTTATCCGTTTCGGCAGCCGCGTCGACGTTTACCTGCCCGCCGGAACCGAGCCGCGCGTACTGATCGGGCAGCGCATCGTTGCCGGTGAGACGGTTCTGGCACTGCTCGGACAGGCCCCGATGATCGAGGGCGTGCGCCAGTGAACGAGGTGCCTCCGCCCGGCAAACGTGCTGCGGCAAGGGACGGAGCTGACCGGGAATTTTCGGGTGAGGATTTTGGCCGCCACCGTCTGCCGCGCGGGCTGACCTTGCGGGCGCTGGTGCCCAATGCGATCACCTCGGCGGCGCTTTGCAGCGGCCTCACCGGCATACGCTTTGCCATTGGCGGCGATTTTCATTCGGCTGTTCTGGCGGTCATGCTCGCCGGCGTTCTCGACGGGATCGACGGCCGGGTTGCCCGGCTGATGAAGGCGCAGTCGCGCTTCGGGGCGGAGCTCGACAGTCTCTCCGATGCGATTGCGTTCGGGGTCGGTCCGGCCCTGATCCTTTATCTGTGGTCGCTTAGCTCCGTACCTCGCTACGGCTGGTTTGCCGCGTTGGCGCTGGCGGTATGCTGCGCGTTGCGCCTGGCGCGTTTCAATGCCTCGATCGATCTGCCGGGCCAGCCGCACAAATCGGCAGGTTTCATGACCGGCGTGCCCGCTCCGGTAGGGGCCGCCCTTGCTTTCCTGCCGCTTTACTTGTGGTTTGCCAGTGGGCTTGAAGAGTTTCGCCAGCCCATCGTGGTTGGCCCTTGGGCGCTGCTCATCGCGTTCCTGATGATTTCCAATCTGCCGACGCTTGGCTGGGGAGCGCTCCGGCCGCGCCGCGCGATCCGGCTCGAGGTGATTGCGCTGTCCGGCATGATTACCGTGGCATTGCTGACCGAACCCTGGCTGACCCTTGTGGGGATCTGTGCGCTCTATCTTGCGCTGATGCCGGTGGGCGTATGGCGATATCGCCGGATCAGGCTGCAGCGCGCAAACGCGAACCCGCTGAAACCTGAGCAGGCCTGACTAGGCGCACAGGCGCGCGCCGCGTCCGTACCGGCAAACGCGGCGCCGAGGGCAGCGACGTCGTGGTAATCTCCACCAGGAACTCCCGGTCCGCCGCGAGTGCGCGCGAATCCGCCAGCAGCCTGCGCACGGCGGGCAATTGGCCACGCACGGTGACAGCGATCGCCGCAAAAGCCACGCAGCCAGCACCGGCCATGACAAGCGAGGCGAGGAGGGAGACCATGGACATGGAAACGCTGCCTTTCGAACGTGGGCGAACCGCTTGACAGGCGGTGGATACCCTGTGGATAAGATGGGGAGAGAATCGGAAACTCCAAGTCTTCCCTCTCGATGAGAACAATGTTCTCTTTTTGTTCCGTACCGTCAAGCCGATTCGGTATGGCCCTGCGAAATTTTCGACAAAGTTGAATCCGGCAGCGCGGATTCCGACGGTGCGGTTCTCGTAAGCAAGCTGCGCATTGGATGCGCTGGAACTGATTCGCCCGGAAATATCTGGTGGTTACAGCAGTCTCGCCGAGTTGCGGTCCCCGCGCACGGGGCGCGCGAGGACCGCTGCAGCGGTCTGGGAGGGCGCCTGATCAGGGCCGCGACCGCCAAGGCCGCTTGGGTATGCGGCCGGCTTGGCCGCCTGGGTGTGCGGCCAATCACGTTGAAATCACACAAGTGAACCCGGCCAAGGTACTTGGCCAAACGAAACGGCAATTCCGGTCTGAAACCGGTCGGCGCTCGGCAAGATCCGCTTGCCAAAGCAGTAAGCCAGATAAGCCAGAGAAGTCGCGATCCATCCCGTGAGTCTTGAAAACGCCGGGAAACATGGCGACTGGCGGAGTTGCCCGTCGACAACTTTATGGCTGTATCCAGATTTTTTGACAAGTAGTATTCACTGCCTATTTGACACTTGTCAGCCGGACTTGACGCCCTGTCGCGGCAGTTGTGCAGGGTTGCGGGGCCACTTGCTTGTAGACGCTGCGCTTTTCCGGCGCTAACGGCGCCATCGCTACATCGCGATTCGGGCATGGTGCCTGCGGAGCGCTGCGGCAATCCACATGGAATGCGCACATACCGGTGCCGCGTTGGGGTTTCTCCCGCCCGCGGTTCCTGCATTCCAGAGGCTCAACCGGAAAGGAAAGTCCTATGGCGGCTCCCGTCGTCACCATGCAGCAATTGATCGAGGCCGGCGCACACTTCGGCCACCAGACCCACCGCTGGAACCCGCGGATGAAGCCGTACATCTTCGGCGCCCGCAACGGCATCCACATCCTCGACCTCTCGCAGACCGTGCCGCTCTTCGCCCGCGCGCTCGAGTTCGTTTCGGCCACCGTGCAGGGCGGCGGCAAGGTGCTGTTCGTCGGCACCAAGCGCCAGGCGCAGGAGCCGATCGCTCAGGCCGCGCGCGCTTCGGGCCAGCACTATGTCAACCACCGATGGCTGGGCGGCATGCTCACCAACTGGAAGACCATCTCGGGCTCGATCAAGCGCTTCAAGGCGCTCGAAGAGCAGCTCTCGGGCGACACCGCGGGCCTCACCAAGAAGGAAGTGCTCCAGCTGACGCGTGAGCGTGACAAGTTCGAGCTCTCGCTCGGCGGCATCCGCGACATGGGCGGCATTCCTGACGTGATGTTCGTGATCGACGCGAACAAGGAAGAGCTGGCGATCAAGGAAGCCAACGTCCTCGGCATCCCGGTCGTCGCGATCCTCGACTCGAACGTCTCGCCCGATGGCATCGCGTTCCCGGTTCCGGCGAACGACGACGCCAGCCGCGCCATCCGCCTCTACTGCGAGGCCATTGCTGCTGCCGCCACCCGCGGTGGCCGCGATGCCGCGATCGCTTCGGGTGCGGACCTCGGCGCGATGGCCGAGCCGCTGCCGGAAGAAGCTGCGGTCGAGCCGACCGAAGCCTGATTGTATCGGTTCAGGTGGCGGGGCCTTTCATGGCACCGTCACCGAACTGACCCGCATACCCCTTACGGGCCGCGCCAGGTAGCTGTGACCGGGCTGCGGCCTCACCCATATTCACGAGACAAGAAGGATCACCGCAATGGCCTATACCGCCGCTGACGTGAAGAACCTGCGCGAGCGCACTGGCGCGGGCATGATGGACTGCAAGAAGGCGCTGAACGAGACCGGTGGCGATTTCGAAGCCGCGGTTGACGCGCTGCGCGCCAAGGGCCTTGCCGCCGTTGCCAAGAAGTCGAGCCGCACGGCTGCTGAAGGCCTCGTCGGCGTTGCCGTTTCGGGCACCCGCGGCGTGGCCGTCGAAGTGAACTCGGAAACCGACTTCGTTGCCAAGAACGAGCAGTTCCAGGATTTCGTGCGCAAGACCACCGAAGTCGCGCTCGGCCTCTCGGCTGACGACGTCGAGGCGCTCAAGGCCTCTGCCTATCCCGATGGCGGCACCGTTGCCGACAAGCTGACCAACAACGTCGCGACCATCGGTGAGAACCAGCAGGTTCGCCGCATGAAGACCGTTGCGGTCTCGTCGGGCCTCGTCGTGCCCTACATGCACAACGCTGCTGCGCCGGCGCTCGGCAAGATCGGCGTGCTCGTCGCGCTGGAATCCGAAGCCGGAGCCGATGTGCTCGAACCGCTCGGCAAGCAGATCGCGATGCATATCGCGGCTGCTTTCCCGCTGGCTCTGAAGGCCGAGGACCTCGACCCCGAAACGATCGCGCGTGAACGCAAGATCGCGGCGGAAAAGGCTGCTGAAAGCGGCAAGCCCGCTGAAGTGCAGGCCAAGATGGTCGATGGCGCGGTCGCCAAGTATGCCAAGGACAACGCGCTGCTCTCGCAGCTCTTCGTCATGGACAACAAGACCCCGGTCGCGCAGGTCGTCGAGGCTGCCGGCAAGGCTGCAGGCTCCAAGATCACGCTGGTCGACTACGTCCGCTTCCAGCTCGGCGAAGGCATCGAGAAGGAAGCCACCGACTTCGCGGCTGAAGTCGCCGCGGCTGCCGGCATCAAGTAAGCACTGCACACCTCGCGGCGCTTCCCGCCTTGCGGGGAGCGCCGCTGTGCATCTGCACACAAACCTGTGCCCGATACCCTTGGCACGAGCCGCCCCGCGCGTATAAGAGCGGCGCTTCCCTCTCTGACGAGTTCTTCCAGACGATGAGCCTTCCTCCCATCAAGCGCGTACTTCTCAAGCTTTCGGGCGAAGTGCTGATGGGGAGCCAGCCCTTCGGCATCGATACCGATTTCGTCGCGCAGATGGCTGAGGAACTGAAGTCGGCGAAGGAAACAGGGCTCGAGCTGTGCCTCGTCATCGGCGGCGGCAACATCTTCCGCGGCATGGCGGGCGCCGCCAAGGGGATGGACCGCGCGCAGGCCGATTACATGGGCATGCTCGCCACGATCATGAACTCGCTCGCGATGCAGAGCGCGCTGGAAAAGATCGGCGTTGAAACCCGCGTTCAGTCCGCCATCCAGATGGACGAAGTGTGCGAGCCGGTGATCCGCCGCCGCGCCGAACGGCACCTTCAGAAGGGCCGTGTGGTGATCTTCGCAGCAGGCGTTGGCGCCCCCTATTTCACCACCGATTCCGGTGCTGCGCTCCGCGCCGCCGAGATGAAGTGCGATGCCCTGTTGAAGGGCACCAGCGTCGACGGCGTCTATGACGACGATCCGAAGAAGAACGCGAACGCCAAGCGCTACGACATGGTCGATTTCGACACGGTGCTGGCTGATAATCTCAAGGTGATGGACGCATCCGCCGTGGCGCTGTGCCGCGACAATGCCATCCCCATCGTGGTGTTCTCGATCCGTGAGCGCGGCAATCTTGCCCGCGTTCTGGCCGGTCAGGGCACGCAGACCATCGTTCAGAAAATCAGCGCATAAAAGGAACGTTTGCTCATGGCCAAGTATGACAAGGCCGATCTCGAACGCCGCATGAAGGGCGCGGTGGAATCGCTCCGGAGCGATCTTTCGGGCCTGCGTACTGGCCGTGCCAATACCGCACTGCTCGATCCGATCATGGTCACCGTCTACGGCGCGAATACGCCGCTCAACCAGGTCGCCTCGGTCTCCGCGCCCGAGCCGCGCATGCTGTCGGTGCAGGTATGGGACAAGTCGAACATCGGCCCTGTCGAGAAGGCGATCCGCTCGGCCGGTCTCGGCCTCAATCCGATCAACGATGGCAACACGCTGCGCCTGCCGATCCCGGATCTTACCGAGGAGCGCCGCAAGGAACTGGCGAAGCTTGCCTCGCAGTATTCTGAGAAGGCCAAGATCGCCATCCGCAACGTCCGCCGCGACGGGATGGACGCGCTCAAGGCCGACGAGAACAAGAAGGAAATCTCGGAAGACGAGCGCAAGCGCTTCGAAACCGAACTGCAGAAGCTGACCGACGAGCAGATCAAGGCTGCGGACGAGGTCAGTGCGGCCAAGGAAAAGGAAATCCTGGGCAAGTGAGCTCCGCTGCGGCGCCTCAGGGAAGCGAAGCGGTTGCCGGCCAGACGGGCGGCGGCTACTCTGGTCCGGCGCGCCATGTCGCGATCATCATGGATGGCAATGGGCGCTGGGCGAAGAAGCGCTTCCTGCCGCGCGCCGTGGGCCACAAACGCGGCGTCGATGCCGTGCGCGAAGTCGTCCGCGCCGCGCGCCATATGGGGCTTGAAGCGCTCACGCTCTATGCCTTCTCGTCCGAGAACTGGAAGCGGCCCGAGGACGAGATCGCCGATCTCATGGGCCTGCTGCGCGCCTTCATCCGCAGCGATATCGACGAGTTCGCCGCCAACGACGTGCGGCTGAAGATCATTGGCGATTACAAGGTCCTGCCTGCGGATATCGTCGATATGATCGAGGATGCGCTGGCCCGTACCGCGCATGGCCGCAGCACCACGCTGGCGATCGCGCTGAATTATGGCTCGCAGCAGGAAATCGCCCGCGCCGCGGCGGCTGCGGCAGCCAAGGGCGAAGTGACCGTCGCCGCGATTGAGGCCGAACTCTACACCTCGGACCTTCCGCCGCTCGATCTCATCATCCGCACCTCGGGCGAAGTGCGCCTCTCGAACTTCCTGCTGTGGCAGGCGGCCTATGCCGAGATGTGGTTCACCGACATTCTCTGGCCCGATTTTACCCCCGGCCACCTGCGCGAGGCGCTGGACCATTACGCCACCCGCGAGCGCCGCTATGGAGGGCGTTGAGCCGGCTCCGGCCGAGCCCACCAAACCGCGCAGCGATCTGCCGGTGCGCGTGGCTTCGGCGGTGGTCATGCTTGGGATCGCGGGGTTTGCGCTGTGGCAGGGCGGCCTCGTGCTCAAGGGCTTCATCGCGCTGGTCGGCTTCGGCGTGTTTGCCGAATATGCCATGCTCGCCGCGAAGATCGCGCCAGATCCGGCGCGGATGGTAACGGCGGTTCTCACTGGCGGGCTCTACATCGGCTGGGCGGCGTTCGCGCTGATCGTCATGCCGCCGGTGCTGCTCATCGCGGTGCTGGGCCTCGTCATCTGCACCGATACCGGCGCCTACTTCGCTGGTCGCGCCATTGGCGGGCCGAAGATCGCGCCAAGCATCAGCCCGTCCAAGACCTGGGCCGGCCTTGCCGGCGGCATGGCGGCGGCGGCGCTTTGGGCAACGCTTTACATCCTGTTTGCCGCCTATGTGCTGTCTGCGATGAGCCCCACCGGGCCGAGCCTTGCCGAAGCGTTTCGCACCACGCGCATTGGCATGGCGGCGCTCGCGGGGGCAGGGCTTGCCGTTGCGGCGCAGGCGGGCGATTTCTACGAAAGCTGGCTCAAACGCCGCGCCGGCGTAAAGGACAGTGGCCGCCTCATTCCGGGGCACGGCGGTTTGTTTGATCGGGTTGACGGACTGCTCCCGGTCGCCATCATAGCGGGAACAGCCTGGGCTGCAGGCGGGGGAGCGGTTGGCGCATGACGCGCACGATAACAATTCTGGGCGCTACCGGTTCTGTAGGCGCCTCCACACTCGATCTGGTGCGGCGCAACCGCGACATGTTCCGGGTTGTCGCGCTGACGGCCAACGGCAATGCCGCGATGCTCGGCGAACTGGCGCGTGAATTCGGCGCTGAAGTGGCCGTTGTCGCTGATGAAGGCTGCCTTCCGGCGCTGCGTGAAGCCCTTTCCGGTAGCGGTATCGAGGCGGCGGGCGGTGCGGCTGCTGTCGTCGATGCAGCGGCACGCGGGGCGGATATCACCATGGCTGCCATTGTCGGCTGTGCGGGTCTTGCGCCCACCATGGCCGCGATCGAATGCGGCAAGGCCGTCGCGCTCGCCAACAAGGAAGCGCTCGTTTCGGCGGGCGAGGTGATGACCGCTGCGGTCAAGCGCACCGGCGCGACGCTGCTGCCGGTGGACAGCGAACACAACGCGATCTTCCAGTGCCTTGCCGGCAATGATCCCGCGCATGTCCACGCGATCACGCTGACGGCGAGCGGCGGCCCGTTCCGCGAATGGGAGATGGAGCGCATCCACCGCGCGACGCCCGCCGAAGCGGTCAAGCATCCCACCTGGTCGATGGGCGCAAAGATCAGCGTCGATTCGGCGACGATGATGAACAAGGGCCTCGAATTCATCGAGGCGTACCATCTGTTCCCGGTCGGCGTCGAACGGCTGCGCATCGTGATCCACCCGCAGTCGATCGTCCACTCGATGGTCGAATACCGCGATGGCTCGACGCTCGCGCAGCTAGGCCCGTCAGACATGCGCGTGCCGATCGCCTCCGCGCTTGCCTGGCCTGCGCGGATGAACACGCCCTGTGCCCCGCTCGATCTCGCCGCCATTGGCAGCCTGAGCTTCTTCAAGCCCGACGAGGAGCGCTTCCCCGCCACTCGCGTGGCGCGCGAGGCGGTCATCGCCGGCGGCGCGGCGCCTGCCGTGCTCAACGCCGCGAACGAGATCGCGGTTGCCGCCTTCCTCGCCGGTCAGATCGCGTTCACGCGCATCGTGCAAAGTGCCGAGGACGTGCTGGCGCGCGGCGTGCCCCGGCCTCCGGTGACCCTCGAAGAGGTGATCGCGGTGGACCGTGAAGCCCGCATCCGCGCGGCCGAGATGATGGAGACCGTGTCCTGAACGCTGCCGTGCAAAGTCCCGGGATCTTGCTCACCGTGCTGGCCTTCGTGCTGGTGCTGGGGCCGCTCGTCTTCATCCACGAGTTGGGGCATTATCTAGTCGGCCGTCTGTTCGGCGTGAAGGCAGACAGTTTTTCCATCGGTTTCGGCAAGGAAGTTGCCGGCTGGACCGACAAGCGCGGCACCCGCTGGAAGCTCTCTGCGCTGCCGCTTGGCGGCTATGTCCAGTTCGCGGGTGACATGAACCCCGCTAGCACGCCGAGCGCTGAATGGCTTTCGCTCCCTGCCGAAGAGCGCGAACGCACTTTTCAGGCCAAGCCGGTGTGGCAGCGCGCACTGATCGTGCTGGCCGGACCGCTGACCAACCTGCTGCTGGCGGTCGTGATCCTCGCCAGCTTCACGCTCGCCTATGGCAAGGTCTTGATCCCGCCCGTGGTTGGCATGGTGCAGGAAGGCTCGGCTGCTGCGAAGGCTGGTGTGCAACTGGGTGACCGCGTGGTCTCGCTGCAGGGTTCGCCGATCGACAGCTTCCTCCAGATCCGCCTTGCGGTCGCGCAGCATCCCGGTGAGCCGCTTGATCTCGTGATCGAGCGCGGCGGGCGGCGCATCGCGCTTCCGGCCGTCGCGGCCTACAAGGAGGTCAGCGATCGGTTCGGCAACACGCAGAAGATCGGCTACCTCGGCATTGGACCCGCATCGGCAGAGCGCGTCTCGGTCGGTCCGGTTGAGGCTGTCGGCGATGCGGTGGTGCAGACGCGCGACATCATGGGCATGATGATCACCGGCATCAGCCAGATCGTGACCGGCAAGCGCGAGATCAAGGAACTCGGCGGGCCGATCAAGATCGCCAAGTATTCGGGCGAACAGCTGGTCTCGGGCTGGGCGAACTACGTCTGGTTCATCGCGCTGATCTCGATTAACCTCGGGTTCATCAACCTGTTGCCAATTCCGGTACTCGATGGAGGCCACCTCGCGTTCTACGCGATCGAGGCGGTCAGCCGCCGGCCGGTCAGCCAGCGCGGGCAGGAATGGGCCTTCCGCACCGGCCTGGCTCTGGTCGCTGCGCTGATGCTGTTCGTGACCTTCAACGACGTTGCGTCACTGCGCGTATTCGGAGGGTGAGAAGAGTTACGTCGACCCGGTCTGGTTTGCGCTTCATGGCGCAGCAGTTTGGGAAGCCGGATTTTCCACAAAATGCGGGGCAATTACGGTCTGCCGCGGTGAGCTTGCTTGATTGGCGGGCTTGCTTCGGGCAGGAGGCGGCATCGCGGGGCGTGACGGATTGTTGCCGTCGCGCGCCATGGTGCGGGGCGGAGCGGCGGGTGCCGCTTCGCTGCACGAACAAACGGGATGGCGCTTGGTGATGAATGCTTGCAACTTGCCCCGGACCGCACGTGGCATGACTGGTCAGAACAATCTGGCAGCCACGCTGGCGGCGCTCGCGGCAACCACCTGCCTTGCCGGGATGCCCGTGCTCGCCAGCGCCCAGACGGCTGAGGCGCCTGCCGCGGCACCGGCTGCCGCACCTGCTTCGGCTGCCGCTGCTCCCGCGCCGGCTCCGGCGCCAGTCGAACTCGTCCGTTCGATCACCATTTCGGGCGCCCAGCGCCTCGAACCTGATACGATCCGTTCGTACATCCGCCTCAAGGAAGGCGACAAGTACACCCAGGCCGCCGCCGACCAGGTCCTCAAGGACCTCTACGCGACCGAGCTTTTCGCCGACGTGCAGGTGCGCGACAATGGCGGCGACGTGGTGATCGAGGTCAAGGAAAATCCGGTCGTCAACCGCATCATCCTCGAAGGCAACAAGCGCCTGAAAGAGGACAAGATCCTGCCCGAGATCAAGCTCGCGGCACGCCAGATCTTCACGCGTTCCAAGGTCCGTGCGGACGTTGCCCGCATCATCGAGCTCTACAAGCGCCAGGGCCGCTTCGCCGCCTCGATCGAGCCCAAGATGGTCATGCTCGATCAGAACCGCGTCGATATCGTGTTCGAGATCAACGAAGGCCCGAAGTCGCGCGTTCGCCAGATCAACATCATCGGCAACGAGAAATTCAGCGCCAGCCAGCTGCGCGGCGAGATGGTGACCAAGCAGTCGCGCGTGTTCCGCGTGTTCTCCAGCGGCACCAGCTACGATCCGGATCGCCTTGCGTTCGACCAGCAGAAGCTGCGCCAGTTCTACCTGACGAACGGTTATGCCGATTTCCGCGTCGTCTCGGCCGTGGCGGAACTCACGCCCGACAAGCGCGATTTCATCATCACCTACGTGGTCGAGGAAGGGCAGCGCTATCATTTCGGCGACGTGAAGGTTGATAGCCAGCTGCGCGATTTCGATGGCGATGCGCTGGCCAAGCGCCTGCCGCTCAAGCCCAAGCAGTGGTACAACGCCAAGCTGGTGGAAGACACGGTCGACAGCCTGACCGAGACGGCAGGCAGCTTCGGCTATGCCTTTGCCGACGTGCGGCCTGACTTCAACCGCAACAAGGACGACCTGACGATGTCGGTCACCTTCCGCATTGCGGAAGCACCGCGCGTCTATGTCGAACGGGTCGACGTCAACGGCAACACCCTGACGCAGGACAAGGTCGTCCGCCGCGAATTCCGTGTGGCCGAGGGTGACGCGTTCAACTCGTTCCAGATCAAGCGTTCGTCGAATCGCATCAAGTCGCTCGGCTACTTCCAGGAGAAGTTCGAGGTCGAGCAGAAGCCGGGTTCGGCGCAGGACCGCATCATCCTCGAAGCCAACGTCGAGGAGAAGCCCACCGGGCAGCTGCAGCTTTCGGCTGGCTTCTCAAGCCTTGAGAGCTTCATCTTCCAGGCCTCGATCCAGCAGAACAACTTCCGCGGGCGCGGCCAGACGATCGGTCTTTCGGGCGATTTCTCGCGCTATTCGCGCTCGGTCCAGGTGAGCTTCACCGAGCCCTATCTGTTCGATCGCAACGTTTCGCTTGGTGTTGATATCTATCGCCGCGATTTCAACAGCTTCAACTTCTTCAACGCGAACCGCAACACGACCTACAAGCAGTCGACCACCGGCTTCCAGGTCCGCGCCGGTCTGCCGTTGACCGAGTACATGTCGCTGATCGGGCGCTACACGCTCAACCTCGAGAACGTGACGCTCGACCAGAACACGTATTACCTGCCCGATGCCAACGGCAACCTGCAGTGCTCGATCTACCTTGCCGGCCGCTATCTGTGCGATGCCATTGGCAAGCGTACCAGCTCGATCATCGGCGCCAGCGTGGTCTACGATACGCTCGATAACCGCCTGCGCCCGACGAGCGGCTCGCAGTTCGTGGTGGGTGTCGATGTCGCGGGCCTCGGCGGTTCGGTGCGCTATGCGCGCATCAATGCGAATGCTTCGCGCTTCTTCGCGCTGGGCAAGGGCTTCGTGTTCTCGGTGCGCGGCGAGGGCGGGGCGATCAAGGCGCTCGGCAACCGCACCAACGATCCCACGATCGACGATGTCCGGCTGACGGACCGCTACTTCCTCGGCCAGCCGCAGCTGCGCGGTTTCGACATTCGCGGCGTCGGCCCGCGCGTGCTGCGCAAGTTCTACAGCGGGTTCGATCCCAAGGATGGCAGCGGCGGCGTGACGAGCCCGGATCGCAACCAGTGGGTCGATGACGCGCTGGGCGGCAAGTACTACTACCTCGGCCATGCCGAACTCGAGATCCCGCTGGGTTCAGGCGCGCGCGAACTGGGCCTGCGTCCTTCGATCTTCGTCGATGCGGGTGCGGTGTTCAGCGTGGCCAAGCCAGCCGTGTTCGGCACGACCCTGCTCTATCAGGATAACATCACCGGCCGCCTCACGACGTCTTCCTCCGATTCCGCAGGCAAGGCAAACAACGTGGCCCAGAAGTTCGACGAGACCTTTGTTGGCAACAGCCCGAAGCCGCGTATTTCGATCGGCTTCGGGGTCAACTGGAACTCGCCGTTCGGACCGTTCCGCATCGACGTGGCCAAAGTCCTCAGCAAGGTCGATGGCGACGATACTCAGACAGTCAACTTCAACGTAGGAACCCAGTTCTGATGCAAAACCGTATTATCGCGGCATTTGTTGCCGCCCTCGCGCTTGGCGCGGCGCCCCATGCCATAGCGCAGGCAGCGGGCGTGGCCGCTCCGGCTTCGAGCACCCCCGGCGGCATCGTCGCCCCCGGCATTGCTTATGCCAATGCCCAGGCCGTGGTCGGCGCTTCGGCTGCCTACAAGACCGCGATGGTCCAGCTTCCGGTGACCTACAAGGCGCAGATCGATGCGGTGAACACCCGCCGCAACCAGATCGCTGCCCAGCTCAAGCCGCTCTACGACAAGTTCGAAGCGGATCAGAAGGCTGCCAAGCCCGATCAGGCCGCGCTCCGTACGCAGGCCGCGCAGATCCAGCAGATCGAGCAGTCTGCCGAGCGCGAGATCCAGCAGATGGCCGAGCCGCTCAACGTGGCGCAGCAGTACATCATTGAGCAGATCAGCGACAAGCTCACCGCCGCCACCCAGGCCGCGATGACCAAGCGCAAGATCACGCTCGTGCTCGATTCGCAGAGCGTCCTGAAGGCCGATGCGGTCTACAACCTCAATCAGGATATCCTGAACGAGCTCAACACGCTGATCCCCAGCGCCCAGCTCGTCCCGCCCGCCGGCTGGTTGCCGCGCGCGCAGCGTGAAGCTGCCGCGCAGCAGGCCGCAGCGCAGGGCGGTGCGACTGCTCCGGCTCCCGCGGCTGCCGGCAAGCCGCCCGAAGGCCGCTGAGGCGATCGCGAGATGAGCGAGGATACGACCGAAGCGGGTGCGCCCGCTTCGCTCAGCCTGGACATCCGGGGGGTGATGGCGGCGCTTCCGCACCGCTATCCCCTCCTGCTTGTCGATCGGGTGGTCGAACTGGTCGTGGGTGAGCGCATCCACGCCATCAAGGCGGTCTCGATGAACGAGCAGTTCTTCCAGGGCCACTTCCCCGGACGGCCGATCATGCCGGGTGTCCTGCAGATCGAAGCGCTGGCGCAGGCCGCTGGCGTGCTGGCGGTAGAATCGCTCGGTCTCGCCGGCACGGGCAAGCTCGTCTATTTCATGGCGATCGAGGAAGCCAAGTTCCGCACGCCGGTGGAGCCGGGCTGCCTGCTCGATCTCCACGTCGAGTTCACCCAGAAGCGCGCCCGCGTCTGCAAGTTCGCCGGCAAGGCCATGCTGGGCGACAAGATCGCAACGGAAGTCAGCTTCACCGCGATGATCGCGGATAGCTGATCGGTTGCCTTTTCGGTGCGAACCGTATAGGGGCGCGCCTTTCCGAGATTCCCTGAGGCCGGTCGGAACCGGCTTCGCATTGTGGAGCGAGACCCATGAAGGCCAATACCCACCCCGATTACCACATGATCAAGGTGCAGATGACCGACGGCACCGTGTTCGAGACCCGCTCGACCTGGGGCAAGGAAGGCGACACCATGGCGCTCGAAATCGATCCGTTGTCGCACCCGGCGTGGACCGGCGGCACCCGCCAGCTCGATCAGGGCGGCCGCGTGGCGCAGTTCAACAAGCGCTTTGGCGGTCTCACGCTCAAGAAGTGAGCGCTGGATCGGACGTGAATTACCGGAAAAGGGCGGCTTCGGTCGCCCTTTTTTCGTGAAATGCGTCTGCACCGGCTCTTGCCTTCACCACGCGGCGGGATGAAAGAGCGCGCATGGCTGTTCTGACCAATGCCCTCGACAAGCTGCTTGGCTACCAGATGCGCCGCGCGACTGCGGTGCTCATGGCCGATTTCGTGCGCACCCTCGCCGATTTCGACATGCGCCCTGCCGAAATCACCACGCTGCTGGTCATCGCCGAGAATCCCGATTGCTCGCAAAGCGAGGTAGGCGAGGCAATCGCGATCAAGCGCGCCAACATGGTGCCGATCATCGCCCGCCTGATCGAGCGCGGCCTTGTTGCGCGCACCCGGGTCGATGGGCGAAGCCTTGCCTTGCGGGTGACCGGCAAGGGGGCAGAACTCGCCGCCGAAGCTTGGCGCCGCATCGCCGAACATGAAGCCCGTTTTCGGGACCGGCTCGCCCCGGCAAACCTCGATACGGTGCTTGCCGCGCTTCCGGTCTTGCGCTCGGCGGTCGATGATGGTGGTCCCGCCGACGGGCAATAGTCCGTCACATCGGCTGCCTCACTAACCATTGGTACTGTAACCAGAATACACAGGGGCCGCGGATTCGGCGCGAACCTCTCATTTTTGGCGGTTGTCGCGTTAGGGTCCGCTGCCAAACCTCTCCCTCGAAGCCGGGACTACGCACTGCGGACTAACCGCGGGCTCCGGCCGTCCATTGGATGAGAGGAGAATGCCATGCGGTATACGCACGTACTGGGCTGGTCGTCACTCGCGGCGGTTGCCGTTTCCCTGGCCATGCCTGCCCACGCGGCGGAAGCCGCTGATGCCGCCGATCAGGGCGGCACTTCGGCGGAAGCATCGGGCAAGGACGTCATCATCGTGACCGCCACGCGTCAGGCGGCCGACAAGCAGAAAGTCGGCGTCGCGCTGACCGCGATCACGTCGGAGGACATCGCGCTCCTCGCGCCGCGCACGCTGCAGGATATTCAGGGCACCGCGCCCAACGTGTTCATCGGCAGCGGCACCGCCGCACCGGGGCAGAGCGCCATCTTCATCCGCGGCCAGGGCTATGCCGACGTGGAAAAGACGCAGAGCCCGCCGGTTGGCGTGATCCAGGACGGCGTGTTCTTCGGCAACAACACCGGCCAGCTGCTCGACATGTTCAACGTCTGCTCGGTCGAAGTGGACCGCGGGCCGCAGGGCATCTTCTACGGCAAGAACACCACTGCCGGCCTCATCAACCTCACCCGCTGCGCGCCCACCCGCAAGCTCGGCGCCAGCTTCGAACTGGGCTATGGCTCGTTCAACGAGTTCTACGGTCGCGGCGTGCTGAATGCGCCGCTGGGTGACAAGGGCGGCATCGCCTTCTCCGGGCAGTATCGCCGCATCGACGGCATCCTCAACAATGTGTTCACCAACAAGCGCGCTGGTGGTTCGGAATACCGCGCCTTCAACCTCAAGCTGAACTACGACCTCACCGACTGGCTCAAGGCGGACCTCAGCCTCGATCACATCCACCAGTCGGGCGGCGGCACGCCGGTCCAGTTCGGCAACAAGCTGTCCGCCTCGATACTGTCCGGCGGCAACCCGGCCGCCGTCTGGCCGAGCTACAACGCCGAGACCGGCAGCCCGGATGGCCTGAAGCCGCGTGAGATCGGCAATAACCTCGGCGCCGACAAGGACCGCCTGAACACCAACATGGCGAGCCTCACGCTCAAGGCGCAGACCCCGATCGGCGAGCTCGTCTCCCAGACTTCGTACATGTCGTCGGGCGATACGGTGAACCAGGACTTTGACGGCACCTGCAAGGGCGCGCCGGGCTGCACCAGCGTCGGCAACCCGCTGCTGGCCGCAACCGGCAGCCAGCTGCTGACCTTCCGCGACCAGACCTACAAGCAGTTCACCCAGGAAATTCGCCTCCAGGGCAAGGCGGCGGACGGTCTCATCGATTACATCGCCGGTGCCTACTACTACAATCACAAGATCACGCTGCACCAGAATACCAATGCCGTGATCGATCAGTTCTCCGGCGAAAAGGACCACAGCTGGTCGTTCTTCGGCAACGTGGACATCAACCCCACGCCCACGATCAAGATCTCGGGCGGTGTGCGCAACATCTTCGAGGCCAAGCGCTTCAATACCGAGTATACCCTGTTCGGCACGATCCCGATTGTCCCGCGGATCGGTGACCGCCGCAGCTGGCAGAAGCTGATCACGCGCTTCAATATCCAGTGGCAGGCTGCGCCCGATGTGCTGCTCTACGTGAACCGCTCGGAAGGTTTCCGCTCGGGCGGCTTCTCGATCCGCGGTACGCTTTCCGAACAACAGGCTGCCTCGACAAACTGTGGCACGGTCGGCGGCTGCCCGGGCAACAACTTCCTCTCGTTCCTGCCGGAAACCAACACGACCTATGAAGGCGGTATCAAGACCCGCTTCTTCAACCGTGCGGTCACCTTCAACGCGGCTGGCTTCATCAACGACATCAAGGACTTCCAGCAGTCGCAGGTTGTCGTGACGCCCGGCTACGGCCCCGGCACCAACACCTATGTCGTCAGCTTCCCCAAGGTCCAGATCAAGGGTCTCGAGTTCGAGCTCGATCTCGATGCCGGCAAGCTGAGCGAACCGCTGAAGGGCCTCTCGCTTTCCGGCACGCTCGGCATTCAGGATGCCAACGTTAAGAACGGCAAGGTCAACGGCCAGACATCATCGATCGGTCCGGCCGCGCAGGGCGGTGCCCCCGGCACCGTTGCCGACTTCACGGGCGTGCTGCTCCAGCGCGTACCGAAGACGAGCTACACCGTCCGCGGCAGCTACGTCCGCGATCTCTCGGATGATGCGAAGATCTCGCTGACAGCGGGCTATTCGTGGCTGTCGAGCTTCTCGCTCGGCACGTTCGGCACGCTCAACGATATCCAGCCCAGCTACGGCCTGCTCGATGCCTCGGCCTCGCTCAACTACAAGGGCTACTTCCTGCGCGTGGCGGGCAAGAACCTGACCAACGTGGCCTACCGCACGCAGTCGCTGCCCACCGTGTTCTTCCAGGGCTGGGCGGCCCCGGCGACGTTCACCGTCTCGGTCGGCGCGAAGTTCTGATCCTCGCGTAATCGCTGAACACAAGGAACCCCGGCGGATGGCCTCCGTCGGGGTTTCTGTTTGCCTGCGGTGCACCCCTCGCATCTGCAAATAGGCTTCTGTAGAGGGGTGTCGGCATTGATCCTTCCTGCCCGCAAGATTCCGCTTCCCATTTGGCGCTCATTCTGCAAAAGCGCGCGTCCGCAGTGCCGATCATTTGGTGCTGCGTGATCCTGTGGCGATCGTAGCTCAGTTGGTTAGAGCGCCGGTTTGTGGTACCGGAGGTCGTGGGTTCGAACCCCATCGGTCGCCCCATTTCTCCCCATCGAGAGACATATCTCGTCCCTGCACCTTGGTTCAGGCGCGCTAACCCCTTGCTCCCTATGCGGGCAGGTGGCAGAGGTAAGCCTTGCAAGGACAGGTTCGACTGCCCTGCCGAGTTTACGGACGTACCTGTCAGCCCATGCACGGCTTTGCCAATCCTGCCCGTTTCCTGCGCATGGCGCGCTGGCTGATGCCGCTGATGCTGGTGCCGGGTCTGATCCTTGCTTTCGGTGCCGTGGCCTGGGGCCTGTTCATGGTCCCGCCGGACCGGCTGATGGGCCAGACGGTGCGGATTCTCTTCATTCACGTTCCCTCGGCATGGCTTGGCATGGCCGGCTGGTCGACCATCGCGATCGCCAGCCTCGTCGAACTCGTCTGGCGCCATCCGCTTGCGGGAATCGCCGCCCGCGCGGCCGCCGTGCCGGGCGCTGCCTTCACGGCGATCTGCCTCGCCACCGGCTCGATCTGGGCGCGGCCGACCTGGGGCACCTGGTGGGTGTGGGATGGCCGGCTGACCAGCTTCCTCATCCTCCTGTTCCTCTATTTCGGCTATATCGCGCTTGCCGGCGCCGCGCAGCGCGATGCTGCGGCAGGTGAGGGGGCGAGCCGCGTTACCGCGATCTTCGGCCTCGTCGGCGCGGTCAACATCCCGATCATCAACCGCTCGGTGGTGTGGTGGAACAGCTTGCACCAGCCGCCGTCGATCACTGCGGGCAAGTCGTCCATCGACGCCGCGTTCCTCTACCCGCTGCTGATTGCGGCGCTGGGCTTCACCCTGATCTTCGGCGGGCTCGTGCTGGCGCGCATGCGCATGCTGCTTGCCGAAATCCAGACCGAGGCGCGTCTGCGCCGCAAGGCGATGGCATAAGCGGGCTCCTGATGCACGAACGTCTCGATCAATGGCATTTTGTGGTGGCGGCACTCGCCATCGGGGTGATTGGCACTCTGGTCCTTGTTGGCTGGACGCTGCTTGCCATGCGCCGCGCTGAAGCGCGCCGGGACAAGGCTCGCGGCAAATGAACACGCAGACAAAGCCCCCCATGATCAAGGCAAAGCATCAGCGCCTCGTGCTGATCGTCTTCGCAGTGGCCGCGCTGATCGGCGCAGGGCTGCTCGCCGCCTATGCGCTCAGCAAGCAGGCTGCCTACTTCTACCTGCCGAGCGAACTCGTGGCGAAGCCGCCTGAAGCCGGCCGCGCGGTGCGCCTCGGCGGCATGGTCGAAAAGGGCTCGATCAAGACGCAGCCCGATGGCGTGACGATCAATTTCTTCGTCAAGGACGACAAGGCCCGCGTGCCCGTCCGCTTCTCCGGCATCACCCCCGATCTCTTCGTCGAAGGCTCGGGCGTTGTCGCGGAAGGGCGCATGGAGGGCACCACCTTCGTCGCCGACAACCTCCTCGCCAAGCATGACGAGAAGTATGTCCCGCGCGAAATGAAGAACATGAGCACGGCTGAGGCCAAGGCCGTGATCTCGGAGACGAAATGATCGCTGAACCCCATGATTGCTGAGCTGGGTCTTGCCGTGCTGTGGATGGCGGCGGCGCTTGCCGTGCTCCAGTTGGTTGCTGGCGCGCTCGCGCTTCGGCCAGCCACTGCGCATCTCGCTGGCGTGGTCCGCCCCGTTGCGATACTGCAGGGCGCGCTGGTCGCCTGCGCCTTCGCCGCACTGATCTGGCTGTTCCTGAGCACCGACTTGTCGGTCAAGCTCGTTGCGGAAAACAGCCATTCGGCGAAACCGTTCATCTTCAAGCTGGCGGGCACCTGGGGCAACCACGAAGGCTCGATGCTGATGTGGGTGACGATCATGAGCCTTGCGGGCGGTTTCGTCGCGCTCATCGAAAAGCGCCTGCCTGAAAACACGCTGATCGCCACGCTGGCCGGTCAGGCCTTCGTCAGCCTTGGCTTCTATGCGTTCCTTTTGCTCGCCTCGAACCCGTTCGAGCGCCTGCCGGAGCCCGCGCCTGAAGGGGCCGGGCTCAATCCGCTGCTGCAGGACATCGGCCTCGCCTTCCATCCGCCCACGCTCTACGTCGGCTATGTCGGCCTCTCGATCGCGTTCAGCTTCGCGATTGGTGCGCTCGTCACGCGCGATGTCGGCCCCGCGTTCGCCCGCGCGATGCGTCCGTGGGTGCTCGGCGCGTGGATCTTCCTCACGCTCGGCATCACCGCCGGTTCGTACTGGGCCTACTACACGCTCGGCTGGGGCGGTTGGTGGTTCTGGGACCCGGTAGAGAACGCCTCGCTGATGCCGTGGCTCGCCGCCACCGCGCTGCTTCATTCGTGCAGCGTGCTCGCCGCGCGCAATGCGCTGCGCACGTGGACGGTGATGCTCGGCGTGGTTGCCTTCTCGATGTCGATGGTGGGCACCTTCCTCGTCCGCTCGGGCATTCTCACCTCGGTCCACGCCTTCGCGGTCGATCCCACGCGCGGCACTTTCATCCTCGCGCTGCTGGCGATCTACATCGGCGGCGCGCTGCTCCTCTTCGGCCTGCGCGCCAGCACCGTAACCGAAGGCGCGCGCTTTGCTGTGTTCAGCCGCGAATCGAGCCTTGTGTTCAACAACGTGATGCTCTGCGGCATTCTCGGCATCGTCCTCGTCGGCACGCTTTATCCGCTGCTGACCGAGGCGATGGGCGTGAAGGTCTCGGTCGGCCCGCCCTATTTCAACCCGGTCTCGTCCGTCTTCGCGATCCCGATGATGATGGTCATGGCGGTTGGCCCCGTGCTGCGCTGGCGTGAGGACAAGGGTGGCCGGATCACCTGGCAAGTCGCCGTGCCCGCGCTGGTGTCCGCCGCCGCGCTGCTCGCCGTCGAACTGATCTTCGCTCCGATCAACTTGCTGCCCGCGCTCGGCCTCGCCATCGCGCCGGGTCTTGCGGTCGCCTCCTTCCAGCCGCTCGTCGGCCGCAACCTGCGCCGCACGCCGCTGCCGATCTATGGCATGGTGGTCGCGCACTTCGGCATCGCCGTCGCCTTGTTCGGCATGGCAAGCGAAGGCGCTTTCTCGACCGAGCGCCTCGCCGCGATGAACCCCGGCGACAGCCAGCAGGTTGGCCCGTTCAAGGTCACGCTGCAGGATATCGGCCCCATCGCCGGCCCCAACTGGACCGCGCTCGAAGCCACCGTCTCCGCCAGCTATTCGGGCGGTGAGCCGACCATTCTCCATCCGCAGGCGCGCACTTTTGCCAATCCCCCGGGCAACCGCACCGAAAGCGCGCTGCTCACCCGTTGGAACGGCCAGCTCTATGCGGTGCTCGGCGAAGAGGGTGACGATGGGCGCTGGCAGATGCGCTTCTGGTGGAAGCCCTTCGTGCCGATGATCTGGTATGGCGGCGCACTTGTCGCGCTCGGCGGTCTGCTTGCCCTCCTTGGCCGCGTTGCGCGCGATGTGAAGCGGCTCGTGGCTGTCGACAAGATCGCCTACCGCCGCGAAAGGCAGGGCCGATGAGCGAGCCTGTCCCGAGCAAGCGTCCGGGCATCGCCGTCTGGCTCCCGCTGGGCCTGTTTGCCGCCTTCCTCGTGCTCGTCGTGGTCGGGCTCTACTGGCCAGCTGACCGCGAGGTTTCGAGCGCCTTCATCGGCAAGCCGCTCCCCGCCTTCGATCTGCCGCCCGCTTCGGAGGACCGCCCCGGCCTCGCCACCACGGTGTTCAAGCAGGATGGCAAGCCGCGCCTCCTCAATGTCTTCGCCAGCTGGTGCTTCCCCTGCAAGGTCGAGGCGCCACAGCTCGCCGCGCTGGCGCAGCAGGGCGTGGAGATCGACGGCGTTGCCATTCGCGATCGCAAGGAGGATGTCGCCGGCTTCCTCAAGCAATACGGCAATCCCTTCAAGCGCATCGGCAAGGATGATCTCAGCCAGGTACAGCTCGCCATCGGCTCCTCCGGCGTGCCCGAGACGTTCGTTATCGATGGCAAGGGGATCATCCGCTACCAGCACATCGGCGATATCCGGCAGGAAGACATCCCGCTGATCCTGCGCAAGCTGGCGGAGGCAGGTCAGTGATGCGCGGTCTGCTGCTCGCCTTGCTGGCATTGTTCGCACTGTCGGCGCCCCTTGCCGCGCAGGATATGCTCCCGCCCGCGCCCTATGCCTACAAGCAGCTGGCGGACCCCAAGCAGGAAGCCAAGGCGCAGGCGCTGATGGAGACGCTGCGCTGCCTCAAGTGCCAGAGCCAGTCGATCGCCGATTCCGATGCGCCGATGGCCGGCGACATGCGCCATCAGGTGCGCACCCGCATCGCCGCCGGTGAGGATCCCGAGGCGATCCGCCAGTGGCTGATCGAGCGCTATGGCGATTACGTGAGCTACACGCCGCAGGTGAAGCCGATCACGTGGCCGCTGTTCGCCGCGCCGCTCCTGTTCCTCGCGCTGGCGGCGTTCCTGCTGCGCGGCCGTTTTCGCCGGAGGAAGGGCGCATGACCTGGGTCTTCATTCTCGTCATCGCGGTGCTTGTCCTCGGCGTGATGATCTTCGTGCTAAAACTGCCGCGCACCGGCTGGGAAATCACCGCCGCCGCGCTGCTATTCGGCGTTTCGGGCTATGCGCTGCAAGGCCATCCCGGCCTTGCCGGTGCCCCGCAGGCCCCGGTCGAAAACGCCAAGCTCGCCGATCAGACGCTCATCAAGGAACGCCAGCAGATGGGCGCCGCCTTCGGGCAGGGCCAGTCGTGGCTCATCCTCGCCGATGCGCTGACCCGGCAGGGCCAGTTCGGCGCGGCATCCGAAATCCTGCGCAAGGCCATCGCCAAGTCGCCCAACGATGCGGACTTGTGGGTTGCGCTCGGCAACACCCTCGTCGGTCACACCGATGGCGTGATGACGCCCGCCGCGCAATTCGCGTTCCAGAAGGCGGCGAACATCGCGCCGGATCATCCCGGCCCGCCGTTCTTCATGGGCCTTGCGCTCGCGCAGGGCGGACGACTTGCCGAGGCGCGGGCGCTCTGGGCCGAGCTCCTCGCGCGCTCTCCTGCCGATGCACCCTACCGTGCCGACCTGCAGGAACGGCTCCAGCGGCTCGACTCGATGATCGCGGAACAGGCCCAGATGCAGGGGGCTGTGCAGGGCGCTCCGGCTGTACCGCCACCCGGCACCAAGTCTTCGCAGCAGTAATGCCTGTTTTTCAGTAACTTGACCTGCCGCAGCGGCGTTACTGACAGTGCTGTGCATCCCATTGCGAGCGCCATGGGCCGGTGCTAAAGCGCGCCGCCGTCCGGGGTCGATTGTGCTATTGTGCCATGATCTCGGTGGTTTGGGCCAAGGCCCGGGGGCTTGCTGACAATGAACGAAGCCGTGGTTGACGCAGCACCCGAGAGCGGAGCCCCGTGCGCCGCGGATGCGTCAGTGCCAGCAGTGAAGCAAGTCGGCGCGCTCGGCCTTGCGGTCGGCGCGATCGGTGTCGTTTTCGGTGATATCGGCACCAGCCCGCTCTACGCGCTGCGCGATACCTTTGCCGGGCACCATCCCCTCCCGCTCGACCGGCTGCACATCTTCGGCATCGTCAGCCTGATGTTCTGGTCGATGATGCTGATCGTGACGCTCAAGTACGTCACGGTCATCATGCGCGCGGACAACAAGGGTTCGGGCGGCAGCCTCGCGCTTCTCGCGCTGATCAATCAGCAGGGCACGGGGCGCCGTTGGGGCAAGGGCGTGGTCCTGCTCGGTGTGCTCGCCACGGCGCTGTTCTACAGCGATTCGATGCTCACGCCGGCCGTCTCGATCATGAGCGCGGTCGAGGGCATCTCGGTCTACAACGGCTCGCTGCATGGCGTGGTCGTGCCGCTCGTGGTCGCCATCGTGATCGCGCTGTTCGTCATCAAGAGCCAGCATACCGGCTCGCGCATCAACTGGGCATCGCGCTGGGCGGGGCCGTTCATGCTGCTCTACTTCGCCACGATCTCGCTGCTCGGCCTGCGCAGCATCGCGCAGGATCCGGGCGTCATCTTCGCGCTCTCGCCGCAGTGGGCGCTGGCTATGTTCATGGCCGATCCGTGGCACGGCTTCATCGCGATGGGCACCGCCGTGCTCGCGGTGACCGGGGCCGAGGCGCTCTATGCCGATATGGGCCAGTTCGGCCGAGCGCCGATCCGTGTTTCGTGGCTGGTCTTCGTGCTGCCGTCGCTGGTGTTCAACTATCTCGGGCAGGCCGCGCTGCTGCTGCGCGATCCCAGCGCGATCCACAGCCCGTTCTACCTGCTCGCACCTCCGGGCTTCGAATGGCCGCTGCTGCTGATCGCGACGACCGCTGCTGTGATTGCCGCGAAGGCCGTGATCTCGGGCGCGTTCCTCGTCACGCAGCAGGCGATCCAGCTCGGCTTCATCCCGCGCATGACGATCCGCCACACTTCCGCGAGCGCGGGCCAGATCTACATCCCCACGATCAACTGGGTGCTGATGATCGCGGTGATCGTGCTGGTGCTGGTGTTCGAGCGTTCGCGCAATCTCACCGCCGCCTATGGCATCGCGGTGACGGGTGCGATGCTGATCGACAACATCCTGCTGGCGGTGGTGCTGTTCAAGCTGTGGCGCTGGAAGCCGGTGTTCGCTGTGCCGCTGCTCGGCCTGTTCTTCGTGATCGATGCAACCTACCTCGGCGCGAACCTTGCCAAGATCCCCGATGGCGGCTGGGTGCCGCTCTTGATGGGCACGGCGATCTTCACGCTGCTTACCACCTGGTCGCGCGGGCGTACCCTGATGCGCCAGCACATGGCCGAAGGCGCGCTGCCGCTGGAGGTGTTCACCCGTTCCGCCCACACCAGCGCCGCGCGCGTGCCGGGCACCGCGGTGTTCATGGCCTCAGCGGCGGCGGGTGTGCCTTCCGCACTGCTTCACAACATCAAGCACAACAAGGTGCTGCACGAGCGCGTGGTCGTCCTCACCGTACAGATCGCCGACGTGCCGATGGTCGAGGCGTCAGACCGGGCGCAGGTCAAGGACTTCGGGCAGGGCTTCTACCGGCTGATCCTGCGCTTCGGCTTCATGGAAGAGACCGACGTTCCGGCGGCGCTGGGCAGCGTTTCAGTCTGCGGTGAACCATTCGACATGATGCGCACCAGCTTCTTCCTCTCCCGCCAGACGCTGATCCCGGCGGACGTGCCCGGCATGGCGCTGTGGCGTGAAATGCTCTTCGCGTGGATGCTGCGCAATGCAGCGGACGCGATGGGCTTCTTCCGCCTGCCGACCAACCGCGTGGTCGAACTCGGCAGCCAGCTGAAGATCTGAGGGAGCCGCTCCTCGTCATGGCGAGGAGGCTCAGCCGACGACGCCGTCCAGGGCGGCCAGAGAGCCAATCCCATCCCCCAAACGAAAACGGCGCGGGAGCCCGAAGGCACCCGCGCCGCTTGTCGGCAACCTAAAGCTGAAGGATCAGCCGAGGTTCGCGCTCACCATGCAGTAGAGCATCGGCAGCGAGAGCAGCAGGTTGGTGCGGCTGGCATAGAGCGCGCGGGGCGCCACAGCGGCCTTCTCTTCGGCGGTCGCTTCGACGATGCCGAGGATCTTCTTCTGGGCCGGCCAGATGATGAACCACACGTTGAACGCCATGATGATGGCGAGCCACATGCCGACGCCGATCAGCTTGACGTTACCTTCGCCGCTGAACATCAGCGCTTCATGGCCGTAACCGTCGACGATCGAGATGCCGAGGCCGGTAATCAGCGTCAGCAGAGCGCCGTAGCGGAAGAAGAAGAACACCTTCGGCGCGATGTGGCCGGTGATCGCGCCCTTCTGCTCGGCCGGGATCTTGGGCATGGTCGGCACCTGCACGAAGTTCAGGTAGTAGAGCAGGCCGATCCACAGGATGCCGAAGAAGGCGTGCGCCCAGCGAAACAACGAATTGCCGTCAACCGGCGCGCTGGCGTGGAACGCGATCATCACGCCGATCGCGGCGGCAAGGCCGACCACGAGGACGAGATGAAGATTTCCGAAGAACTTTGCCATTTATGTTTCCCCCGAAGAGATGGTTTTTGATGGCTGTCCGGCCACCCAGCCGGTCCGCAGTGGTTCATATGCGGGAAAAGGCCCGCTTGTCATTGCATTTTAGTGCGAGGCATTAACCAGTTGGCGGGTTCTGTTCGACCTCCGCCTCAGCTTCCTCGCCAAGGCCATGCCGCAGCAGCATCGGGATCTGGGCGAAGGTGAACAGGAACGAGAGCGCGCTCACCCCCCACAGCTTCACGAGCAGCCAGGTGTCGAACGACACAACGTGGCGCAGCACTTCGTTGAGACCGGCGAGGAACAGGAAGAACCACGCCCAGTTGCGTGAAAGCTTGAGCCAGCCTTCCTCAGAAAGCCCGTCGAACGCGCTTTGCAGCAGGGTGCGCAGCATCGCCTTGCCGCGGAACAGGCCGCCAAACAGGGCGGCAGAAAACAGCAGGTAGATCGCGGTCGGCTTGATCTGGATCCACACCGGATCGCCGAGGAACACCGTCAGCGAACCGAAGCCCACGATCAGGATGGTCGAGAGCCATAGCATCGGTGAGATATGGCCCAGCCGCCACTTCGAGATCACCAGCGCCGCCACAGTCGCGGCCATGAACACCACGGTCGACTTGGTGACAGCCACGACCGCACCAAGGCTCTGGCTGCCTGCATCTTTCGGGCTGAACCAGCGGTAGGCGAGGAAGAACACCAGCAGCGGCCCGTAATCGACCAGCAGGTTGATCCAGGAGGACTTGGGGGCGGATTTGGGCTTGCTGTCGTTCACCGCAGCACTCCTGCGATCACCTTGGCGACAAGGTCGGGATCGAACGGGCGCAAGTCGTCGATCTTTTCGCCAACGCCGATGGCGTGGATGGGGAGGCCATACTGCTCCGCCGCCGCGACCAGCACGCCGCCGCGCGCAGTGCCGTCTAGCTTGGTCATGATGAGGCCCGAAACGCCAGCCACTTCCTTGAAGATCTCGATCTGCTGCAGCGCGTTCTGCCCGTTGGTCGCATCGAGCACCAGCACCACATCATGCGGCGCTTCCGGATTGAGCCGGCCCAGCACGCGGCGCACCTTGGCAAGCTCGTCCATCAGCTCGCGCTTGTTGTGCAGCCGGCCCGCGGTGTCGACGATCAGCGCGTCGATGCCCTTGTCGGTCGCGGCCTTCACCGCGTCGAACACGATGGAAGCCGGATCGCCCCCTTCCGCGCCCGAGACGATCTCGATGCCCAGCCGGTCCGCCCACACGCGCAGCTGGCCGATCGCGGCGGCGCGGAAGGTATCGCCCGCCGCCAGCATCACCGAATAGTCCTGCTCCTGAAACAGGTGTGCCAGCTTGGCGATGGTCGTCGTCTTGCCCGAACCGTTGACCCCGATCACCAGGATCACCTGCGGGCGCGGGAAGGCGATGATCTCGAGCGGCTTGGCCACCGGGCGCAGGATCGCCGCGATTTCCCCGGCGACGGCTTCGGCCAGCGCAGCCTCGTCCACGCCCTTCTCGAAGCGAGTGGACGCGAGTTTCTCGCGGATGCGCCCGGCAGCGCGCGGGCCAAGGTCCGAGAGGATCAGCGCGTCCTCAAGGTCATCGAGCTGCGCATCGCTGAGGCGCGTGCCTCCCGCGAGGCCTGCGAGGTTCTCGGTCAGGCGTTCGGATGTCTTGCGCAGGCCGCCGAGCAGGCGATCCGTCCAGCCACCTGCCTCGTTCGTGGTTGCGCTCTCGTCGGGGGTCATTCCAGCAGGCCTTCGCGGATACGGGTCGGGGTCAGCGTCAAGAGTGTGCCCGGCGCGGTGCCATCAGGCAGCCGGTAGGGCGCGAATTCGGGGGAATGGCCGGTTCCGTCGCGCTCGGCAAGCACTTCGCGCGGCACGCCCACCAGACTTTCCAGCCAGCGCGCGCGGGTCGCGGCCACCGCGGCACGCACTTCGGCGGCCCGCTCGCGCACCAGCGGCGGCGGCACCTGCGGCATGCGCGCGGCGGGGGTGCCGGGGCGGGGAGAGTAGGGGAACACGTGGCCATGCACGATCCCGCAGTCCTCGACGATGGCGACATTGGCCGCATGCATTGCCTCATCCTCGGTCGGAAATCCGGCGATGAGGTCCGCGCCGATGGCGATATCGGGCCGCGCGCTGCGCAGCCGCTCAGACAGGGCGACAGCCTCCTCCCGCGTATGGCGGCGCTTCATGCGCTTGAGAGTCAGATCGTGCCCAGCCTGCAGCGAAAGGTGCACATGCGGCATCACCCGCGCCTCGCCGGTGATCAGCTCGAACAGCAGTTCGTCGATTTCCACGCCGTCGAGCGAGGAGAGCCGGAGGCGGGGGAGGGCAGGGAACTCGGCAAGGATAGCGGCGACCAGATCGCCCAACCTCTGGCCATCGGGCAGGTCCGCGCCCCAGCCGGTTACGTCCACGCCCGTCAGCACCACTTCCCGCGCGCCCGCTGCGAGGTGGCTTTCGACCACTCGCAGCACTGCGCCGATCGGCTGCGATACGCTCTTCCCGCGCCCCTCGGGGATGATGCAGAACGTGCAGGCATGATCGCACCCCGTCTGCACCGGCACGAATGCGCGGGTATGGCGAGACGCCGTGGGAGGGGCGGGTGTGATCAGAGCAGGTCGCGCCTGCCACGCCGCCGCGTCCAGCTTCACCGCATTCGCCACCACGCCGTCCACTTCCGGCATTTGGGTGAAGTCGTCCGGCGTGATCGTCGCGGCACAGCCGGTCACCAGCAGCCGCGCATCGGGGTTGGCCGCGCGCAGCCGCCGCACTGCCCTGCGCGATTGCCGCACGGCTTCGGCCGTCACGGCGCACGAATTGACCACGACCGTGCGCTGCGCCGCGCCGTCGATCAGGCTGCGGATCGCCTCGCTCTCGGCCAGGTTGAGCCGGCAGCCGAGCGTCACCACGCTATCGCTCACAGCGGATATGCATCCTCATCGAAGCTGCCGGCAAAGCTGAAGGCGGCAGGTCCCGTCATCAGGATCGAGCCGCCCGCCTGCCACGCGATTTCCAGCGGACCGCCCGGCAGGTCCACACGCACCGGGCCCGTCACCAGCTTCCGCCTGATCGCCAGCACCGCCGCCGCGCAGGCGCCTGTCCCGCAGGCTCGGGTCAAGCCGGCCCCGCGCTCCCACACGCGCAGCTTGATGTGGCGCGGCCCCAGGACTGAGGCGACGCCGACATTCACCTTCTCCGGAAACAGCGGATCGGTTTCGATCATCGGCCCCAGCCGCGCAAGATCGACCGCATCCACGTCGGGCACGAAGAACACCACGTGCGGATTGCCCACATTCACCGCCGCCGGATTATCCAGCTCTTCCCAGCCAACCGGCATGGACAGGGTATCCATCGCATAGGCCAGCGGGATTTCGTCCCAGCCGAACCTTGCCGGACCCATATCGACACTGGCGCCGCCCGCGGTTGCCGTCGCGGTGATCGTCCCGCCCAGCGTCTCGATCCGCTGCGCGCCGCCCAGCAGCAGGCCAACCGCGCGTGAGGCATTGCCGCAGGCTTCCACTTCGCTGCCATCGGCGTTGAAGATGCGCATGCGCACATTGGCGGCGGATGAAGGCTCCAGCACGATCAGCTGGTCGCAGCCGATCCCGGTGCGCCGATCGGCAAGCGCAGCGGCCCGCGCGGCGGACATTGCCACGGGCTCCGCTCGCGCGTCGATCACGATGAAATCGTTGCCGAGGCCGTGCATCTTGTGAAAAGCGACAGACATGGCGCCCGTCTAAGACTCTGCGCCGCCGGGCGCAACGGGTTCAGGCGCTGCGCGCGTTCGGCGTTTCAGGTGCCGGATCGCTGTCTGTCACGCTCGTCAGCAGGCCTTGTGCCGCCAGTTCGCGCCGCACCGCCTCTGCCGAAGCCGGCTGGCCATAGAGATAGCCCTGACCCTTGAACTGGCCGAACCGGCGCAATGCGCTGAGCACTTCTGCGCTTTCAACGCCTTCTGCGGTGATCGGCAGCGCCATTCCCCGGCCAAGCGAGGAGATCGCCTCGACAATCGAAGCGCTGTCCGCACTGCGCGCCAAAGAAGAAACGAAGCTGCGGTCGATCTTGATCCGGTCGAACGGCAGCGTGCGCAATTGGGCAAGGCTCGAATAGCCGGTGCCGAAATCGTCGAGACTGATGCGGATGCCCTGGTTCTTCAGGCTGGTGATGAGCGAGCGGACCACCGCGATGTTCTCGTGCAGGCAGGTCTCGGTAATCTCGATCTCCAGCCGGGTCGGCGGGAAATTCGCCGCGACCAGCAGCTTCAGCAGGCGCTGGGCAAACCACGGATCCCGCAGCTGCAGCGGCGAGATGTTGACCGAAAGCGTAAGGCTCGCATCCCACGCCTTGGCATCTTCCAGCGCCATCGTGATGAGGGTTTCGGAAAGCTCGGCGATCAGGCCGATCTCTTCGGCCACCGGGATGAACACTTCCGGGCCCACCATGCCGTGGCGCGGGGATATCCAGCGGGCGAGCATCTCGAAGCCGGTGATCTCGCCCGATTCGAGGTCGATCTGCTTTTCGTAGTACGGCACGAATTCGCCGCGCTTCAGGCCCTCGCGGATGCCCTGCTCAAGCTCGCCGCGGAAGCGCAGTTCCTTTTCCATGCTCTGTTCGAACCACGCGAAGCGGTTCCGCCCGCGCCGCTTGGCCTGATACATCGCAAGGTCTGCACGGTGGAGCAGATCCTGCGCCACCTGCGCCGAACTGTGGACCGCGCCGCCCGCGCCCTGCGCAATGCCGATCGAAGCCGTGACTTCCGCGCGCAGCCCGCCCGAAACGATCGGTTCGGCCAGGCCATTGTTGATCCGCACAGCCAACCGCTCGATCGCGCTTTCGCTGCCCGTCGCGAAAATTGCGGCGCAGATGAATTCATCGCCGCCGAGCCGCGCGACGATGGCGCGGGGCGGCATCAGGGCCTCGATCCGGCGCGCGGTCTCCACCAGTACTGCATCGCCCACCTTGTGGCCGAGCAGGTCGTTGGAGCGTTTGAACTTGTCGAGGTCGATCATCATGACCGCCACGCCTTCATTGCACTCCGCTGCCTCGTCGATCAGCCCGGCGATCGCCTCGTCAAGGCTGCGGCGATTGAGGCAGCCGGTCAGCGCGTCGGTGCGCGCCAACCGCGTCGCGTTTTCCTCGGCCTTGCGGCGTTCGGTGATTTCGGTCTGCAATTCGGCATAGCGGCGCCAGCCGAAGATCAGCAGCGCGATGTTGAGGATGAGGGCATTGGTTAGCAGCACGTCCGGGCTGCCGACACCGTAGATCCAACTGCGGACAATGCCGGTCATCACGGTCGACCCGGTGCCGACGAACAGGAAAATGGCCGCAACAAGGATGCCGAGCGCGACGAGATCCCGCTCAGCGCGTTCGAGCGGTGCCGCGTGCCCCGCCTGATCAGTCTTGTCTTGCCCAGTCGTCGCCATGATCGGCTTGCTCAATTCCTTCGGGTCCGATCCGGATGTTTAGCCATCTGGCCTGAAATTTCGGTTAAGATCGTCTTGCTTTCGGGCTGCAAAGCGAAGCACTTGCCCCGCCGCGCCAATTGGCGTAAGCGCGCCCCAACTGCGATGGGCTGCATGCTCGGCGCAGGTCAGTTTTATCCCGGTTCTCCGTGATGGACGCCATACGCTGGTCGGCGAGGTTTCGCCCACCGGCGTTTTTCGCGTTTTGCCATTGGTCCACCGGGAAAAGGAGCGAAACCGCGTGTTCGATAGTCTGTCAGACCGGCTTGGAGGCGTTTTTGATCGCCTGCGCGGCCGCGGCGCGCTGCGCGAGGAAGACGTCCAGGCGGCCATGCGCGAAGTGCGCATCGCGCTGCTCGAGGCAGACGTTGCGCTCCCGGTCGTTCGCCGCTTCGTCGATTCGGTAACCGAGCAGGCCACCGGCCAGCAGGTGCTCAAGTCGGTCACACCCGGCCAGCAGGTCGTCAAGATCGTCAACGACGCGCTGGTCGAGATGCTGGGCTCGGAAACCGCCGATCTCGATCTCGCCGCCACGCCGCCCGTCGTTATCATGATGGTCGGCTTGCAGGGCTCGGGCAAGACGACGACGACCGCCAAGATCGGCAAGCTGCTCAAGGAAAAGCAGGGCAAGAAGGTCCTGATGGCCTCGCTCGACGTCAATCGTCCGGCGGCGCAGGAACAGCTTGCGGTGCTGGGCGAGCAGGCAGGCGTCGCCACGCTGCCGATCGTGGCTGGCCAGTCGCCCGTCGATATCGCCCGCCGCGCGCTCAATGCCGCGAAGCTGCAGGCGGTCGATGTGCTGATGCTCGATACCGCGGGCCGCCTCCACGTCGATCAGGCGCTGATGGACGAGATGAAGGCGGTCGCCGAAGTCTCGACCCCGCGCGAAACGCTGCTGGTGGTCGACTCGCTGACCGGTCAGGACGCGGTCAACGTCGCGCAGAACTTCGCCGGAGAGGTCAATCTCACCGGTGTCGTGCTGACCCGCATGGACGGCGATGCGCGCGGCGGTGCGGCGCTTTCGATGCGCGCCGTCACCGGCAAGCCGATCAAGTTCGCGGCGACCGGTGAAAAGCTCGACGCCATCGAGCAGTTCAACCCGGAGCGCGTCGCCGGCCGCATCCTCGGCATGGGCGATATCGTCTCCATCGTCGAAAAGGCCGCCGCGACGGTCAAGGCCGACGAGGCCGAGAAGCTCGCGCAGCGCATGGCCAAGGGTCAGTTCGACATGAACGACCTGCGCACGCAGCTTCAGCAGATGCAGCGCATGGGCGGCCTCGGCGTGCTCGCGGGCCTCATGCCCGGCATGAAGAAGGCCAAGCAGGCCATGGCCAACTCGGGCATGGACGACCGCGTGTTGCTCCACATGGATGCGATCATCGGCTCGATGACGCCCAAGGAGCGCGAGCGCCCCGAACTGCTCAACGCCAAGCGCAAGATCCGCGTCGCGAAGGGCTCCGGCACGCAGGTGCAGGACGTCAACAAGCTCATCAAGATGCACATGGAAATGGCGAAAGCCATGAAGCAGATCCGCAAGATGGGCGGGCTCAAGGGCCTCGCTGCGATGTTCGGCGCCGGTGGTCCTGGGGGCGGCATGGGCGGTCTTGGCGGCGGCGGCGATGCTGGCGGCGCTGGTCCCGGCCAGCTTCCTGGCGGCGGCATGGGGGCAGGGATGGGCGGAATGCCCGGCCTCCCCGGTTTGGGCGGCGGCAACATGCCCGCCAACCTCGGCGATCTTCTTCGGAAAAAGTGATTTCGGTTTCAGTTTCAAGTTTACTCGGAAAGGTTTGAATTATGTCGGTTTCCCTTCGTCTTTCGCGTGGCGGTTCCAAGAAGCGCCCCTACTACAAGGTCGTCGTTGCCAACAGCCGCTCGCCCCGCGACGGCGCCTACCTCGAGCAGGTCGGCACCTACAACCCGCTCCTCGCCAAGGATGATGCGAACCGCGTCCGCCTCGTCGAAGACCGCGTGCGCTACTGGCTCGGCGTTGGCGCGCAGCCGACCGACCGCGTCGCCCGCATGCTCGACAAGGCTGGCATCAAGGAACGCGCTGCCACGGTGAACCCGGCCAAGGGCGAACCCGGCAAGAAGGCCAAGGAGCGCGCTGAAGACCGCGCCAAGAAGATCGCCGAGGCCGAAGAAGCCAAGCGTGAGGCCGAAGAGGCCGCAGCTGCTGCTGCCGCTGCTCCGGCTGCCGAAGAAGCACCGGCTGAAGAAGCCGCTGCCGAACAGGCCGAAGGCTAAGTCCGCATGATTGGTCGCCCCGTCACGCTTGCCGCGATCAGCGGTGCGCATGGCGTGGGCGGCGAAGTGCGGCTCAAGCTGTTCGGGGAAGGGGTGGAGAGCCTCAAGTCCCACCTCAACGCTCACCGGGCCTTCAACGACGGTGCCCTCACGCTCACTAAGCTGCGTGATGACGGAAAGGGCGGCGCGATCGCCCGTTTCGCTGAAGTGGCAGACCGCACTGCGGCTGAAAAATTGCGCGGCACCGTGCTCACGGTGCCGCGCGCCAGCCTCCCGCCGCTGGCGGAAGGCGAATACTATTACACCGATCTGATCGGCCTCGCCGCCGTCTCGACCGAGGGTGAGGCGCTCGGCACCTGCATCGCGGTCGAGAATTTCGGTGCTGGCGATGTACTCGAAATCGAGCGCGCCAATTCCAAACGCTTCATGGTCCCCATGCGCCCCGAAGCCGTGCCCGAGTGGAACGGCGAGCGCCTGGTGATCGCAGCGGCCTACGCGGCCGACTGACAGGTCTGCGGGTCGCAGCAAGTCTCGCTGCATTTGGCCGTAACCGGCGGCGAAATGAGATCACGCACCAGCTTGCGCAGATCATCCCAAAGCGTCGGCACCGGGCGGCCATTGCGCGCCAGATCTTCGCGCGCCTGCAAGGCTGCCTTGTGGGCTTCGGCCCAACCCCGGCTCCACAGTTCATCCATCATCGCTCATCTCCATTGCTGATGGGGGCATTGTGCCGGCTCGGCGCGTGCATGGCCAACAAATGCTCTGGCATATCCTATAAGGTGCCCTTATTTGTGAAGTATGCCTGAGCTTCCCCCTTTGTCCGCCGTTCGTGTGTTCGAAGCCGCCGCTCGGCTGGAGAATTTCAGCCGAGCGGCGGAAGAGCTGGGGATGACGCAGGCCGCGGTCAGCTATCAGGTCCGCCAATTGGAAGACCGCGTCGGCAGGCCGCTGTTCATCCGCGATAAGGGCCGCGTTCGCCTGTCCGAAGCCGGTCGCCGCCTCGCCCCGGCGATTTCCGCCGCGCTGGCCGATATCGCCGCCGCCTTTGCCGATCTCGGCGCGGATGACACCGGCATTCTCGCCATCAGCACGATCCCCTCGTTCGGCGGCACCTGGCTCAGTTCCCGGATCGGGCGCTTTCAGGTCGCCATGCCCGATCTTGCGCTGCGCCTCGCCACCACCGGCCGCATCACGGATTTCGCGCGGGACGGTATCGACGTCGCGATCCGGTCGGGGCAGGGGCCATGGCCCGGCCTCCATGCCGAATTCCTCATGCGCTACCATGTCACCCCGGTCTGCTCGCCGGGCTTCATTTCAGCGCATGGCATCCGCGAACCGGCAGACCTGCTCCGTGCCGAGCGCCTCGCACCCGAGGATCCGTGGTGGGCAGGTTGGTTCGCGGCGGCTGGCGTTCCCGCGCCGCCCGTGCCCCCGCGCGCGGGCATCGCGCTCGATAGCCAGCTGGAGGAAGCCCGCCTCGCCGGTTCCGGCTTCGGCGCGGCCTTGATGACCCCGATCTTCTGGCGCGACGAACTCGCCGCAGGCACGCTCGTCCAGCCCTTCCCGCAAGTCTATCTCACCCCCGCATCGCTCTGGCTGGTGCGCCCTGAGGGCCGCCACAGCGTGCGCAAGATCGAGCGCTTCCGCGAATGGCTCGTCGCCGAAATGGCTGCCGAACGCGCGCGCGGCGCCGCGCCGGAGGCCGTCTGGACGCCGCCCGATTGGTCATGAAGCGGTAACACTTGAGCTGTATATGGACGAATAGATGAACGCGCCTTTCGCTTCGTCCGTATCGGCAACAGCAGACCCGCTGTGGCTCTCCCTTTCAACTTACGAAGTCGGCCCTGCAGACGCAGCGCTGCCGTTCACCCAGCGCCTTGCCCGCGAAAACGGCTGGAGCCCCGCACACGCCGCGCGCGTGTTCGAGGAGTACCGCCGCTTCCTCTACCTCGCGATGACCGCCGCGCATCCCGTCACCCCGTCCGATGCCGTCGATCAGGCCTGGCACCTCCACCTCACCTACACGCGCGACTACTGGGAGCGCCTCTGCCCCGAGGTGCTCGGCCGCGCCCTCCATCACGGCCCCACTAGGGGCGGCCGCGAGGAAGGCGAGCGTTTCTTTGACCAATATGCCCGGACCCTGCGCAGCTACGAGGCCGCATTCGGCCCCGCGCCCGAGGATATCTGGCCCGATGCGCGCCGCCGCCTAATGATCGATCCCAAGGCGCGGCGCGTGCACCCCCATGAAGCGCTGATCCTGCCCTACCGCTGGCTTCTCGGCGGCGGGCTGGCGGCGCTCCTGACTTATGCTCTCTGGAGTGTTCTATGACCGGTCTTGGTCCTTTTGACCTCAATGGCCCTGAATTTCTGCTGCTTTATGGCGAACTTGCGCTGATCGCGCTGGTCGCGGGGTTCCTGATCCCCCGCTATCTGCGCCCTGAAGGTCGAACTGGCTACCGCCCTAACGAGGACGAGTTGGCGCTGCTCGCCGGTGGCCGCGAACGCTTTGCAGAAACGGTCGCGGTTCGACTGTTGTCTGCCGGTGCGGCCAGCATGCAGAGCGACGGCATGCTGCAAATCCGCGATCAGACTGGTGGCGGCACTGTGGCGGAACGCCGCGTTATCGCGCTAGGCTCGCCAGTGCGTTGGCGCGATCTGCTCCTTGCCGTCACTGGGCCCGCAGAGAATGCTGAACACAAGCTCAGCCAGCGCGGGTTGCTGATGGACCCTGCCACCCTGCTCCAGATGCGCCTGCTCCAGACCGCGCCTTCGGCGCTCCTGTTCCTATTCGGTGCGGCCAAGTGGGGTATTGGCACGCTACGCGACAAGCCAGTCGGTATGCTCACTGCGCTGCTTGCTGTCACGGCGGTCGTAGCCGCTTTGCGTTTTGCAGCGGTTGATCGCCGGACCCGCGCCGGCAAGGCGGCCCTGGCTGACGCTCGCTTCGCAGCCGCCCGCCTTCGCCGTGCCACGCCCAACGACGAGACCCCGTTGGCCGTTGCATTGTTTGGTACCAGTGTGCTCATCGGCTTGTACCTCTCCGATTTCCACCGCATGCGCAGTGCCGGAAGCGGCGGCGACACCACTAGCAGCAGCGGCTGCAGCGGCGGGGGAGGGGGCTGCGGCGGCGGCGGCTGCGGCGGCTGCGGGAGCTGAGCCCGGTCCCGTCCCGACACCAGCGCTCGCAATGGCGAGGAAAAGATGCAAACCTGCCAGCCTCACAAGGGAAGGGCAGCACATGCGGTTCAAGGCAAGACTTCTGGCAATGCTCTTCGCTGCAATGCCGCTTCCCGCGCTGGCCCAGTCCGCCGACCCCGCCGCGCTCGACGCCGAAATCGATACGATCCTCAAAAGCTGGATGTCCGAAAACCACATCCCCGGCATGGTCTTCGGCGTGGTGAAGGATGGCCGCCTCGCCTACGTGAAGAGCGAGGGCGTGCAGGACCTCGCGGCAAAGCGCCCCGTCACGCCGGATACCCTGTTCCGCATCGCCTCGATGACGAAGGCATTCACCGCCATGTCGATCCTCAAGCTGCGCGACGAGGGCCGCCTTGCGCTTGATGATCCGGCGGACCGCTATGTTCCCGAAATGCGCGGCTGGACCTATCCCACCAGCGATTCCCCGCGCATCACGATCCGCGATCTGCTCACTCACAGCGCCGGTTTCGTGACGGACGATCCGTGGGGCGATCGGCAGACGGTCCTCTCGCAAACTGCCTTCACCGCCATGCTGCGCGCAGGCATACCGTTCACCCGCGCCCCCGAAATGCGCCATGAATACGCCAATCTCGGCTACGCGATCCTCGGCCGCGTGATCGCCAACATCACCAAGGCACCCTACCGCCGCTTCGTCGAAACGCGCCTGCTCACCCCGCTGGGCATGACTGCCAGCGGCTTTGACGTCTTCGCGCATCCCAAGGAAAAGCGCGCCGTGGGATACCGCTGGGAAAATGAGGCCTGGGCCGAAGAGCCGACGATGAAGGACGGCGCGTTCAATGCCATGGGCGGCCTTGAAGTCAGCGCGACAGACTACGCCAAGTGGCTCGGCTTCATCGTGTCCGCCTGGCCCCCGCGCGACGGGGAGGACGTCGGCATCGCCAAGCGCGCCACAGTCCGCCAGATCATGCGCGGGGCCAACAACGCCAATGTGTTCCACCGCTATGCGACGGACGGCGACAAGCAGTGCCCCGGCGCCATCGCCTATGGCATGGGCTGGCGCGTCATCACCGATTGCGATTATGGCACCGTCCTCGCCCACGGCGGCGGATACCCGGGCTATGGCAGCCACGTCCTGGTCCTCCCCGAGTACGGCGCCGCGCTCTTCGCGCTGACCAACAAGACCTATGCCGGCCCCAGCCAGCCGGTTTGGGATATCGCCGCGCTGCTGACGGCCAAGGGTGTGCTGGTGAAGCGCACCGAACCCGTCTCGCCGGACCTCGCCGGGTTCTACACCGCCGCGCAGACCGTTTGGACCTCCGGCACCATCGACGCCCTCCAAGGCCGCGTCGCCATGAATTTCCCGATGGACCGCACCGCTGTGAACTGGGCCAAGGTCCTCGCCGAAACCAAAGCCCAATCCGGCACCTGCGCCACCGCCGCGCCGATCACCGCTGAGGGCGCGATGAGCGGCACCTTCACGTGGACATGCGAGAAGGGCACCATCAAGGGCACAGTCCTCCTCGCGCCGACCAAGCCGATCACGCTGCAATCGCTGGGCTTCGCCTTCGAGGGGAAGGATTGATCCAACCGGGGATGCAGTCCATTGGCGAAAGCCATGACCTTCCAAGCCACCGTCCTCACGCTCTACCCGGAGATGTTCCCCGGCCCACTCGGCGTTTCGCTGGCGGGCCGCGCCATGGCGGAAGGCAAATGGGCGCTGGATACCGTCCAAATCCGCGATTTCGCTGCGGACAAGCACCGCACCGTCGATGATACGCCCGCTGGCGGCGGCGCGGGCATGGTGCTGCGCGTTGATGTGCTCGCCAAGGCCATCGACCACGCGCGCGAAGGCGCCGCAGACCGCCCCGTCATCGCGCTCACCCCGCGCGGAAAGCCCCTCACTCAGGCCCGCGTGCGCGAGCTTGCGGATGGCCCCGGCGTCATCCTCCTGTGCGGGCGATTCGAGGGTTTCGACGAGCGGATCTTCGAGGGAAGGGCGGTCGAGGAAGTCTCAGTCGGCGATATCGTGCTCTCGGGCGGAGAGCCTGCTGCGCTCATGCTCCTCGATGCTTGCATTCGGCTGCTTCCCGGCGTAATGGGCGCGGCTTCCAGCGGTACCGAAGAGTCGTTCGAGAACGGCCTCCTCGAGTATCCGCACTATACCCGCCCCCAGGAATGGGAAGGGCGCACGATCCCTGAAGTGCTGCGATCGGGGGATCATGCGAAAATCGCTCAGTGGCGGAAACGCCGTTCTGAGGATGACACTCGGTCACGCAGGCCGGACCTTTGGGAGCGCCACACCGGCGTTCGGGTCCAGTCTGCCTCTGGCGCGCAGCATGAAGTGCAGGACGATTGAGTCATGAACATCATTCAGCAGCTCGAAGCTGAAGCCATCGCCGATTTCAAGGCGAAGAAGACCATCCCCGATTTCCGCGCCGGCGATACGCTGCGCGTCGGCGTGCGCGTCGTTGAAGGCGAGCGCACCCGCGTTCAGGCCTACGAAGGCGTGTGCATCGCACGCTCGAACCGTGGCCTCGGCTCGAACTTCACCGTTCGCAAGATCTCGTTCGGCGAAGGCGTGGAGCGCGTGTTCCCGCTCTACTCGCCCAACATCGACAGCATCACCGTGGTCCGCCGCGGCGTGGTGCGTCGTGCCAAGCTCTATTACCTGCGTGGCCGCACCGGCAAGTCGGCGCGTATTGCCGAGCGCAAGAACATTAAAACCAGCACGGAAAGCTGACCGGGGCGGGCTACATAGCCCACCGCCTGGGGCACCGCAGCGTGCTTCAAGAGGCGCCCCGGCAGAACCGCCGGGGCGCCTCTTTTCGTTTTGCCATACCTTCCCGCCCAGATTTCCCAGCAAGGACCATCGCTCTCATGCGACTGCTGACCTCACTGCTGGCCGCAAGCGCGCTTGCAGCCGCCGCGCCCGTTCTTGCCGCCGAGACGAAGGATAGTGCCGTGACCGCACCCCAAGCTGCCCCTGCGCTGACCCTCGAACGCGTCTTCGCGAGCCCCGGCCTGGCGGGGCCGGTGCCGCGCGCGGTCAAGCTTTCGCCCGATGGCCGCTATGTCACCGTGCTCCGCAACCGCCCGGACGACCGCGAGCGGTATGATCTCTGGGGCTTCGACAGGAAGGCCGGCCAATGGCGGATGCTGGTCGATTCGAAGAAGCTCTCCTCGGGCCGCGAACTCTCCGAAGCGGAAAAGATGCAGCGCGAGCGCCAGCGCATCGGCGATCTGAAGGGCATCGTCAGCTACGAATGGACCGCAGACAGCAGCGCCGTCCTCGTCCCCATCGACGGCGAACTGATCCTTGCTGGCCTCGATGGTTCAGTTCGCAAGATCGCCGGCACCAAGGGCGGCGAGCTTGATCCCTCGCTCAGCCCGAAGGGCGCGCATGTCGCGTTCCTGCGAGACCAGCGCCTCTTCGTCGGCCCGGTCGATGGCAGCAGCGAGCCCAAGGCCGTCACGCCTGACGAAACCGCCGCCACCGTCCACTGGGGCGAGGCCGAGTTCGTCGCGCAGGAGGAAATGAACCGCTTCAAGGGCTACTGGTGGTCGCCCGATGGCGCGCGTCTTGCCGTCGAGCGCTTCGACGAGGCCAAGGTCGGCACGGTCACCCGCGCCGCCATTGGCGCCGATGGCACCAAGACTTTCGAGCAGCGCTATCCCGCCGCCGGCACGCCCAACGCCGAAGTTTCGCTCTGGGTGATTGGCGCAGATGGCCAGAGCCGGGTGCAGGTCGATCTCGGCAGTGACAAGGACATCTACCTCGCCCGCGTCGATTGGGCGCCCGATGGCAAGGCGCTTTACGTCCAGCGCGAGGACCGCGCGCAGAGCCGGCTCGACATGCTCAAGGTCGATCCCGCCACCGGCAAGGCCGAAGTCCTCTTCACCGAGACAGCCGCCAAGGACAGCTGGATCAACCTCTCGGACGGCTACCGTTTCCTCGCGGATGGCAGCCTGATCTGGACGTCCGAGCGCGATGGTTTCGCGCACCTCTACCACTACAAGGCGGGCGCATTCACCCAGCTCACCAAGGGTGAATGGGTCGTCACCGATCTCCTCGGCGTCGATCAGAAGAGCGGCCGCATCACCTTCATCGGCACCAAGGATGATGTCCTCGCGCCGCAGGTCTATGCCTTCGATCTCAACCACCCGGAAAAGATCGACCGGCTGACCGATCTCGCCTTCCACAACAGCGCCGCGATGGACCGCAAGGGCCAGACCCTCGTCGTCACGCGCAGCGCAGACAATCAGCCGCCCCAGTCCTATCTCGCGGACGCCACCGGCAAGCGCCTCGCGTGGATCGAGGAAAACCGCGTCGAGGGCATGCACCCCTATGCGCCCTATCTCGCCAGCCACCGCGCAGCGCAGTTCGGCACGATCCCGGCGGAAGACGGCACCCCGCTCCACTGGATGATGATCACCCCGCCGCTCGAGCCCGGCAAGCGCTACCCGGTGTTCTCCTACCACTACGGCGGCCCGCACGCGCAGGTCGTCGCCAAGGGCTGGCAGGGCGCGCTGGCGCAGGCCATCGCCAGCAAGGGCTATATCTACTTCGCGATCGACGGGCGCGGCTCGGACAATCGCGGCGTGAAGTTCGAAAGCGCGATCAATCGCGCGATGGGCTCGGTCGAAGTGGCCGATCAACTGGCCGGTTCGCACTACCTCAAGTCGCTGCCCTTCGTTGATGCGAAGCGCGTCAGCACGTTCGGCTGGTCCTACGGCGGCTACATGACGCTCAAGATGCTCGAACAGCATCCGGGCGAGTGGGCGGCGGGGGTCGCGGTTGCCCCCGTCACGCGCTGGGAGCTCTACGACACGCACTACACCGAGCGCTATCTCGGCGATCCGAACAAGGAGCCGAAGGTCTATGAAACCTCGGGCGCCCTCAAGGATGCCGCGAAGATCAGCGATCCGCTCATGCTCATCCACGGCATGGCCGACGACAACGTGGTGTTCGAAAACTCGACCGCGCTCATCGCCAAGCTGCAGGGCGAGGCCGTGCCCTTCGAAATGATGCTCTACCCCGGCTTCACCCACCGCATCGGCGGGCCGAAGGTCAGCAAGCATCTCTACGAAACCGTATTCCGCTTCCTCGACCGTCACGGCGTGGGTAGCGGGCAATAGTCATCTGGGGCCGCAAAGGCCGCCGCAAGGAGAGTACAATGGGTTACCGGGTAGTGGTCGCAGGCGCGACCGGCAATGTCGGGCGCGAGATGCTCAACATCCTCGCCGAGCGCGAGTTCCCCGTGGACGAGATCGCGGCGCTGGCGTCCTCGCGTTCGCAGGGCACCGAGATCGAGTTCGGTGAGACGGGCAAGATGATCAAGGTCCAGAACATCGAGAACTTCGATTTCACCGGCTGGGACATCGCGCTGTTCGCCATCGGCAGCACCGCCACGAAGGTCCACGCGCCCCGCGCAGCGGCAGCCGGCTGCACCGTGATCGACAACTCGTCGCTCTACCGCATGGACCCCGATGTGCCGCTGATCGTGCCCGAAGTGAACCCGGATGCGGTCGACGGCTACAAGGCCAAGAACATCATCGCCAACCCCAACTGCTCCACCGCGCAGATGGTCGTCGCGCTCAAGCCCCTCCACGACAAGGCGAAGATCAAGCGCGTCGTCGTCGCGACCTACCAGTCGGTTTCGGGCGCGGGCAAGGAAGGCATGGACGAGCTGTTCGAGCAGAGCCGCGCGATCTTCGTCGGCGATCCGATCGAGCCGAAGAAGTTCACCAAGCAGATCGCCTTCAACGTGATCCCGCACATCGACAGCTTCCTTGATGATGGTTCGACCAAGGAAGAATGGAAGATGGTCGCCGAGACCAAGAAGATCCTCGATCCTAAGATCAAGCTGACGGCCACTTGCGTGCGCGTCCCCGTGTTTGTCGGCCACTCCGAAGCGATCAACATCGAATTCGAAGAGGAAATCTCGGCCAAGGAAGCGCAGGACATCCTGCGCGAGGCGCCCGGCGTCATGCTGATCGACAAGCGCGAGGACGCTGGCTACGTCACGCCCATCGAATGCGTCGGCGATTTCGCGACCTTCGTTTCCCGCGTGCGTGAAGACCCGACCGTCGACAGCGGCCTGTCGCTGTGGTGCGTCTCGGACAACCTGCGCAAGGGCGCCGCGCTCAACGCAGTGCAGATCGCCGAACTCCTCGGCCGCCGCCACCTCAAGAAGGGCTGAGCCTTTCTGTAAAGCCCCTCCCCGCACGGGGAGGCTGGCACAAAAGCCCCTCCCCGTGCGGGGAGGGGTTGGGGAGGGGTAACCCACCCCTCGGCAAGGGTCCCCCCACTTCGGCGCAAAGCATTTCCAACCTCTGCGATAGAGATTCTTGGATTGCCGCCGCGCCGCTGCGGTTCTAATCCTCCCGGCACGAAAGGGACCCGACCACGGGACCTGCCGGGGGATTGCCATGTTGGCCCATTTCGATCTGCTGCACGGCGTCGCCGGCCTGCTCGTGGGCTTTCTCGTCGGTCTGACCGGCGTCGGCGGCGGATCTCTGATGACGCCGATCCTCGTGCTGATGTTCGGAGTCGCGCCCGGCACCGCTGTCGGCACCGACCTGCTCTTCGCCTCCGTCACCAAGATCGCCGGGTCCGCCATCCACGGCAAGCGCGAGACGGTGGACTGGCACATCATGCGCCGCCTCGCGATGGGCAGCGTCCCTGCGGCTGCGATCACGCTGTTCCTGATCTCGGACTTCGGCAAGCTGAGCAAGGCATCAAGCCACATCGTCCTGCTGTGCCTTGGCGCCATGCTGATCGTCACCTCGGTCGCCACGCTGTTCCAGAAGCAGCTCGCCGTCATGGCCAAGCAGCATGAGCGGCTTGACGACCGGCAGGCCCTGATCCCCACGGTGATGCTCGGCGCGCTGCTGGGGGTTGCGGTCACGATCACCTCGGTCGGGGCGGGGGCCATCGGCGTCACCGTCCTGCTCATGCTCTACCCTGCGCTGCGTGTGGCGAAGATCGTCGGCACCGATATTGCGCATGCCGTGCCGCTCACGCTCGTCGCCGGTTTCGGTCACTGGGTGATCGGCGATGTCGACATGGGCCTGCTTGCCAGCCTGCTTGTCGGCTCGCTCCCCGGTGCGGTAATAGGGAGCATGCTGTCCTCCCGCTCCCCCGATCACGTGCTGCGCCCCGCGCTGGCCGCCGTCCTGATGATCTCCGGCATCCGGCTCCTCACGCAATGAGCGAGAATGGGAGCGAGACCTACCCCGGCTTCGACGGCGCGCCCCTCGTGCTCCACCGCATGGGTGAAGGGCGCCCCGTCATCCTGCTCCACGGCCTGTTTTCCTCGGCGCATGTCAACTGGGTAAAGTTCGGCACCGCGGCGCAGCTCGCCGCTGCGGGGATCGAGTGCCTGATGCCGGACCTGCGTGCGCACGGTGCCAGCGCCGCCCCGCACGATCCCGCCGCCTATCCGCCCGATGTCCTCGTGCGCGATCTTGAAGCCCTCGTCGCGCATCTCGGCCTTACGGACTACGATCTTGTCGGCTTCTCGCTCGGCTCGCGCACCAGCGTCCGTGCCGTCATCGCCGGTCTCTCCCCCCGGCGGCTGGTACTCGCCGGCATGGGGCTCGAAGGCCTCGCCGGCTGGCTGCGGCGGCAGGCTTTCTTCAGCGAAGTGCTCGACAAGTTCGGCACGATCCGCCCGGGCGAACGTGGCTATCCGGCGCAGCAGTTCCTGAAGACCATGGGCACCGATCCGCAAGCCGCGCGCCTTCTGCTCGGGACGATGGACGATACCGATCCGGCCGCGCTCGCCGCGATCACCATGCCCACGCTCGTCCTCTGCGGCGATCAGGACAACGACAACGGCAGCGCCGACCGCCTTGCCGAAGTGCTCCCCAATGCCCGCCGCGCGACTATCCCCGGCACCCACATGAGCTGCGTGACCGAACCCGCGATGGGCGTCGAACTGGTTTCATTCCTGACCACTTGACGGAGATTTCCGGGGGGCTAACGGTGCGCGCCAAGGGCTGCCCGCAGATGCGGCCCACCCGAACCGTCCGGAGAGCCGTTCCCATGAAAAGCCTCGTTTCCCTCGCCGCCATCGCGGCCGCCCTCGTCGCCGCGCCCGCCATCGCCCAGCAGGCCCCCGACGCCGCCACTGCCGAAGCATGGATCAAGGCCGCCGATCAGGCCTACTTCGATGAGACCGTCCGCGCCGGCCGCACCCAGTGGGTCTACGAAACCAACATCACCGACGATACCGAAGCGCTCGTTGCGGCTTCCAACGCCGAATCCAACACGCTGATGGTCAAGACCGCCGCCGAAGCCGCGCGCATGGCCAAGGTGCCCGGCCTTACCGCCGAAGACCAGCGCAAGCTCGTCATGATGCGCACCCAGATCACCAGCCCGGTGCCGACCACCCCCGGCGCGGCGGAAGATTTCGGCACCCGTCAGGCCCGCATTCAGGGCCTTTACGGCAAAGGCCACGGCACGCTCAACGGTCAGCCCGTCAACGGCAGCGATATCGAAGCGGCGATGGGCACCAACCGCAATCCCGACCAGCTCAAGGAAATGTGGCTCTCGTGGCACGACAATGTCGGCAAGCCGATGAAGGACGACTACGCCAAGATGGTCGAGCTTTCGAACGCCGGCGCGCGCGAACTCGGTTTTGCCGATACCGGCGCGCTGTGGCGTTCGAATTACGACATGGACCCGGCCGCCTTCGCCGCGCTCACCGAGAAGATCTGGAACGACGTCCGCCCGCTCTACGTCCAGCTCCACTGCTACACCCGCGCCAAGCTCAACGAGAAGTATGGCGACGCTGTCCAGAAGAAGACCGGCCCGATCCGCGCCGATCTCCTTGGCAACATGTGGGGCCAATCGTGGGGCAACATCTACGATGTCGTCGCCCCCAAGGGCGCGGGCGATATCGGCTACGACATCGGCGATCTGCTCAATGCCAAGGGCTATGATCCCGTGAAGATGGTCAAGACGGGTGAGGGCTTCTACTCCTCGCTCGGCTTCGCCCCGCTGCCCGAAACCTTCTGGGCCCGCTCGCAGATCACCAAGCCGCGCGACCGCGAAGTGGTGTGCCATGCTTCCGCGTGGGATATCGACAACAAGGACGACCTGCGCATCAAGATGTGCACCAAGGTCAACGCCGATGATTTCGTGACGATCCACCACGAACTCGGCCACAACTACTACCAGCGCGCCTACAACCAGCAGCCCTCTCGCTACTACATGGAAGGCGCGAACGACGGCTTCCACGAGGCGATCGGCGATACCATGGCGCTGTCGATCACGCCGGAATACCTCGTCCAGATCGGCCTCCTCAGCCGCGACAAGGTGCCCAGTGCCGACAAGGACACCGGCCTCCTCCTGCGTCAGGCGCTAGACAAGGTGGCGGCGATGCCGTGGACTCTGCTGGTCGATCGCTGGCGCTGGGGCGTGTTCGATGGTTCGATCAAGTCCGACAGCTACGAAGCCGCGTGGAATCAGGTCCGCCTCAAGTATCAGGGCCTCGTCCCGCCGGCCGAGCGCCCGGCTGATGCCTTCGATCCCGGCGCCAAGTTCCATATCCCGGCGGTCGTGCCCTACACGCGCTACTTCCTCGCGCGCGTGCTGCAGTTCCAGTTCTATGAAGCAGCCTGCAAGGAAGCCGGCTGGCAGGGCCCGCTCCACCGCTGCAGCTTCTATGGCAACAAGGCCGTCGGCGCGAAGCTCAATGCCATGCTCACGATGGGCGCCAGCAAGCCCTGGCCCGATGCGCTGGAAGCCTTCACCGGCACCCGCGAGATCAGCGGCAAGGCGATGATCCGCTACTTCGCGCCGCTCCAGAAGTGGCTCGAGCAGCAGAACAAGGGCCAGAACTGCGGCTGGTAAGGCCTTCGATCCTCCCCATTTTTGCGGCACGCACAAATGGGGAGGTGGCAGCCCACAGGGCTGACGGAGGGGGTATTCTCGTCCAGACCGTTGGGGAGGAGAATCACCCCATGCTCAAGACCGTGCTTGCCCTGCTCGCTTCATTTGCGCTCACCACGCCCGCCCTTGCCGCCGAGCCACCGGTCGAGGTCATGGTCCTTGGCGCCTATCATTTCGGCAATCCCGGCCTCGACGTGAATAACGTCAAGATCGACAGCGTGCTCACGCCGGAGAAGCAGCGCCAGCTGGAAGCCGTCGCGCAGGCCTTGCTCACGTTCCGGCCCACGCGCGTCATGGTCGAGCGGGAGAGCAGCGCGCCCGATCTGGCGGTGGCCGATTATGCCGCCTTCACCCCCGCCAAGCTCCTCACCGAAGCCAACGAGATCACCCAGATCGCCTATCGCGTCGCCCATCTCGCCAAGCTGCCGATGGTCAGCGGCATTGATGAGCAGCCCGGCGAGGGCGAGCCTGATTACTTCCCCTACGACAAGATGCAGGCCGCCGCGCAGAAGTTCGGCCAGCAGGCGCTGATCGACGAACCCCAGGCCGCGCTCCGGAAACAACTGGCGAAGTTTGAAGTCGATCAGAAAACCGCCAGCGTCGCTCAGCTGCTGCTGCGCGTGAACACCGATCCAAGTTACACGCGGATGGACGATTACTACGCTTGGCTGCGCATCGGCGATCACGACAATCAGGCCGGCGCCGATCTCAATGCCATGTGGTATCTGCGCAATGCCAAGATCTGGGGCAAGCTGCTGTCCGTCGCCAAGCCGGGAGACCGCGTGCTCGTCCTCTTCGGCGCAGGTCACGGCTACTGGCTGCGGCATTTCGCTTCCGCCACGCCGGGCGTCGTGGCGGTCGATCCGGTGCCGCTGCTGAAGAAGGCTGCCGCCGGGAAGCGCTGACAGGCGCTAGATCCCGTTGTACCAGGCCCAGCCGCCGCTGATGTTGCCGAGGTCCTGAAACCGGTCGCTCACCACGATGCGGCGCAGGAACTTCAGGCTCTTGTAGCCGATCTGCCGCTCGAGCCGCAGCCGCAGCGGCGCGCCGTGGCCGATGGGCAGGTCTTGCCCGTTCATGCCATAGGCAAGGATCGTCTGCGGATGGAGCGCGTCGATCATGTCGATGTTGTCGGCATTCTTGTCGTAGGTGTAGAATTCGACATAGCGCGCCGAAGGCTGCATCCCGCAGGCCGTGAGCAAGCTGTGCAGCGGCACACCGGTCCACTCGGCAATGGCGGACCAGCCTTCCTCGCATTGGTGCTTGGTGATCTGCGTCCTGCGCGGCAGGCGCTTGATGTCGGCCAGTGAGAAACTGGTGGGCCGGTCAACGAGACCCGTCACCTCGAGCCGCCAATCAGCAAACGCGCCCTTGCGCAGCACCGCATAATCGCGCCCGGCTTCGGGATCATGCGCGCCGGTGCTGGCGATTGCCGGATCGTACGTGCCGGTGGCCGGCATCGAAGTGACCTCGCTGCGATCATATTCGCGCACCAGCGAGGTGGGGGAAAGCAGGCTGCGCTGCATCGCATACGTGAAGTTGTCGCCCATCCGCAGCAGGTTGCCATAGGTCGGCGGCTGGCTCTCGCCGCAGCCCGTCAGCAACAGCGCGCTGCTGGAAGTGAGGCCGCCGATCAGGCCGCGGCGCGAGAGCAGGAAGCGGTCATTCGCCATGTCAGGCTCCCACAATCATGGCGCGCAGGTGCCGCACCGGGCCGGTCAGGGCGATCATCATGAGGTGGACCAGCAGGAACATGGCGATGACGCTGAAGGAAAAGAAATGCAGCGTCCGCGCCGATTGCGTGCCGCCGAAGATGTCGAGGAGCACCGGCCAGTTCGCGGCAATCGCGGGTGACATGGTGACGCCGGTCAGCACCATAAGCGGCAGCGCAATGAACACGATCAGCGCATAGGTGAGCTTCTGGAGCAGGCCATAGGGCGCGCCCGGCGGCGGTGCGGGCATGGGCAGCGTGAGGTGCGCCTTGATGTCTTGCCCCAATGCGCTCCCGGTCAGTTCGCCGCGCCGGGGCAGTAGCCGCTGCCGCGCATGGCCGGTCAGCGTGCCCAGCGTGAGATAGGCGGCGAGGCCAAACAGAAACGCCCACGCACCTAGGAAATGCAGGCTGCGCGCCCAGCCATTCTGGTTCCACGGTTCTGCCAGCCGGTCCGCCGTCGCGGCGCCGCCGGGCCCGGTGAGGAACGGCGTCTGCGCAGAGAATTGCTGGGTGTGGTAGTTGGGGCCGAGCGGCACTTCGAACAGCGGACGCATCAGATCGTTGCCGGCCTGCCCCCAATAGAAGCGCGGGTGGACCATCAGGATCGCTACGCCCGAATAGAGCAGCACCAGAACCGCCAGCGCGATCATCCAGTGAGTCAATCGCACCCAGCGGCTATGGCCGCGTCGCTCAAATTCCCCCGTGGTGCTCATGCGCCGCCTCCGAGGGGGGAGGCTATCACTGGCCGGAGGCTTGTAAAGGCCTGCCGGATAGGCCCAGCGGAAATCATTTTCCTACAGGTCGCTTCATGAGGCATTGGCGGGCTCAGATCTTTGCACCGTGGCCCGGCCATGCCGCTACGCTCGCCCACCATCCCCGCCGGAGGCCATCTCATGCGCCCGCCAGAATTGTCCAACAGACTGCGTCCCGCCGGCTTCGGAAACCCGTGCGCCGTTTCGGGATATTATGCTGTTAAATCAGCAGGAAAGATGGCCAAGCCGGGGACTGGCAGTTTGCTCTCAGGACTGTGTCAACCGTGTCAACTTGGCCGCTTAACGGAAAGGCGGCTCGTTAAACGCGCGCAGCTTGCGGCTGTGGAGGCGAGCGCCTTCGGCCCGCAGCAGTGCGCAAGCGGTCGTGCCGATGGCGAGGTGGCTGGAGATCGCCTCTTCATAGAACCGGTTGGCCTGCCCCGGCAGCTTCAGTTCGCCGTGGAGCGGCTTGTCCGAAACGCACAGCAGCGTCCCGTAGGGCACGCGGAAGCGGTAGCCCTGCGCGGCGATGGTCGCGGACTCCATGTCGATGCCAACCGCGCGGCTCAGGCTCAGGCGGCGGGCGGAGTGCGAATAGCGCAGCTCCCAGTTGCGATCATCGGTGGTGACGACGGTGCCGGTGCGCATCCGCCGCTTGAGGTCCGAACCGCCCGCACCGCTGACGATTTCCGCCGCCCGGGCCAGCGCGACCTGCACTTCGGCGATGGCGGGGATGGGGATTTCCGGCGGCAGCACCGGATCGAGCACGTGGTCGTCGCGCAAGTAGGCATGGGCGAGCACGTAGTCGCCGATCTTCTGGGTGGGGCGCAGGCCGCCGCAGTGGCCGATCATCAGCCACGCCTCCGGGCGCAGCACCGCAAGGTGGTCGCAGATCGTCTTGGCGTTCGATGGGCCGACGCCGATGTTGACCAGCGTGATGCCCGAGCGGTCCGGCGCGACGAGGTGGTAGGCGGGCATCTGGTGCCGTCGCCACGCCGTATCAGACATGCGGGCGCGGGCGTTGTCGGTCTGCTCGGTCAGATGCAGCCCGCCCGCGCCGGAGAGCGCGGTATACTCGCCGGTGCCAAGCTGCTTGCCCGCCCAGTCCACGAACTCGTCCACATAGCGGTGGTAGTTGGTGAACAGGATGTAGCGCTGGAAGTCCTCGGCCGGGGTGCCGGTATAATGCGTCAGGCGGGCGAGGCTGAAATCGGTGCGCAGGCCATCGAACAGCGAGAGCGGCAGCGGCCCATCGCCAACGTTGTACTCGCCGTCCGCGATCTCGTCTCCGATATGGGCGAGGTCGGCGTTCGGGAAATGCCGCGCCAGCTCCTGCGGCCCGATGCTTCCCATCTGCGCGCCAAGGCTGCCATCGAGCACATAGGCAAACGGGATTTCCTGCCGCGAGACGGCGGCTTCCACCGTGACATCGAAGCCCTGCAGGATGATCGCCAACTGCTCGGCCAGATAGTCGGCAAACAGCGTCGGGCGCGTCACCGTGCAGGTGTAGGTGCCCTTCTGCGTGAGCCGCCCGAACGAGTGACCGGTCGGCTCGATGCTCGGCTCCCCGCCGAAGTGGATGCGCAGCTCCGGGTAGCAGTAGCTGCCATCATGCCGGCGCTCCTCCGGCGGCAGCGTACCCTTGGCGGCAAAGGCCATGACATCCGCGCGAAGCCGGGCGACCGAGGCGTTGTAGATGCGCGAAAGCTCGTCGAGCACGGAGGTGATATGATCCATCCCCGCGAGTGTACCTGCCCGCCGTGACCTTTGGAAGTCAGGCGATCAGCGCATTCGATTGAGCACTTTGGTCGAGACGACGTGGGCCTTCAGGTCTTCCGGATAGAACCACACCTCGCGCAAGTTGCCAGTGGCGTAGCGCTCCACCTGATCGCCGAAGTGGGGCGAGGCGGGATCGGCGCTCGTCCCGCCGATGCTGACGGCGCGGGCGCGGACCTTGGGTCCAAACTCGACCACCGCGACGAAGCTGTTGCCGCTGGTGCCGTACATCCGCTTGGTGCCCGGATAGCGCGCCGCGCCGAACGAGGCGAGGCTGCCCCAGTTGCCGCTGGCGAACGCGATCGGGGTGCTTGGCTTGCTATCGTCGAAGGTTTGCGTGATCGCGCCGTCGTTGCGCTGATAGCGGTTGATCGCGCCCCACTGCACCTGCCACGATCCGAAATCAGTCACGAGCCGGTTTACCGCATCATCGAGCGCCGCAAGCCGCTGGGCATCGGTGATGCGGTTGTTCATCTGCTCCCACAGGCTTTCCTCATCGCCGTCGCTCATCGAGGAAACCCGGTTCCACAGCGCTTCGGCATAGCCGACGGCGAGGCTGGTGGCGGTCGAGTTCAGCGCCCACTTGTGATCCCAGCCCTTCAGCAGCGCGATGGGCCCGTCGCGCTTCGCATCTGGCGCCGCGGCATTTGCGGCGAACAGCGCGGGTAGCAGCCGGTCGAACGCGGGGAGGGCGGGGTCGTAGGCTGCGGCCATCAGCTTCTCGAGCGTGAAGTCATGCCGGTCGCCGAGCACAGCGAGCGCGTGGGCTTCGCGTGCATTGGCGCCAACCTCGTCCATGTAGCGCGGGTAGGCATCCTTCTTCGGACTGTCCGCTCCGGCTGCGGTCCACGGCGCATTGTTGACGTTGAACACCCAGCCGTTGGCGGGCCTCAGCACGTTGGGCAGGCTAGAGACCGGATGAAGCCCCTGCCACCGCGCCGCCGGATTGCTGCCATCGACGGGCCTGCGCCAATCAAGGCTATTGTCGCGGACGGGAATGAACTGCGGGTGCAGATAGGCGATTTCACCCTTGGTATCGGCGAACAAGGTGTTGTTGCTCGAATTGGCCTGCAGGCTGGCCACCCTGAGAAAGCTGTTCAGATCGCTCGTCTTGGTGCGCAGGAAGCTCTGCTCCAGTGCGGGGACCGGCCGGTTCATCAGGCCATAGGCGATCCACTTGCCACCTTCCTCGCGCACCACCGGACCATGTTCGCTGGCATAAGTGGTGAAGCTGCGTTCGGCAAACGAGCCGTCCGGCTGGCGAACCTTCAGCGAGACGGTCTGCGCCGAGAAAGGCTTCACCACTTCCCCGACGCGGTAGGCCGGCGCCTTGCCGGGCTCCTGCACCACGGTCTCGGCGAATTCGTCGATCCGGTCGGACCCGGTCGTCGTGTGCATCCACCCGGCGTTCTGGTTGAAGCCCTGATAGATGAAGAACTGCCCCCAAGTCGCTGCGCCATAGGCATTGAGGCCTTCGCCGCTCGTGACCTGCTGTTCGGCACGGAAGTAAAAGCTGGTGTGCGGATTGATCAGCAGCAGGGCATGGCCTTCAGCCGTGCGGGAAGGGGCAATCGCGATCCCGTTGGAGCCGGCGGGTTCTTTCAGGATGCGGCCGCGTTCATCGTCAGTCATCGCCACCTTGCGGGCGCCGTAGAACGCTTCGAGCTGCGAGACCGGGACGCGTTCGATATCGCCGCCGATGCTGCCTTCGGTGAAGCTCAGCGCCATCCACGGTTCGAAATGCGTGAGGACTTTGGGCTTAACCTCCGGATGATCGGCAAGGTAGGCATTGAGCCCGGCCGCCCAGGCGTCCATCAGTTTGCGCAGCCACGCCGGGCTCTTCGCATAGTCCGCCTTGAGCACCGCCGGGTCGATCCACAGGCGCTGGCGCAAGTCCTGCCAAAGCGCGCTTTCCCCGTCCGCTTCGGCCAGACGGCCGAGGCTCACCAGATAGTTGCGCTCGATTCTCGGGAAGTCGTCCTCTGCCTGCGCATAGATCATGCCATAGATGGCGTCGGCATCGGTCTTGCCGGTGACATGCGCGATGCCCCATTCGTCCCGTTCGATCTTCGCTTCGCCGATTATTGCAGAACTTTTCGCAGCGGAGTTAACGGGGGTTAGTCCGATGAGAAGTGCCGCAACTGCGACGGCGTGTGCATGTTTCATGGTCTACTCCCGGCAAACACTTGTCAGAAATGATCCGTAAGTGACTGGGATCAAGTCCTGTTTCTATAAAAGTTCAATATTCCAACCCCGTAGGTTCTAACGATATTAGTTAACGCCTTAGGGCATTTACGCAGGCAATGTACTTAAAACGTCCTTCGGCACGCTCCGCACATATGGCGTAAAGCCAAGGAGATGCGCGATGGGGATCATAGGCACTACTGGCACGGGACTCGACCGTGCCATCGATCTGATTGCAGGCGATTACGGCCTCAACATGGGACTGTCCGGCAGCGCGATCCGCGAAGGGGCCGCCGCTGCCGATGCCATGAACGGGATGATCGTGAGCGCGATCAAGGCGCTCGGCCTCGCCAACGATGGCGAAATCACCGTTTCGGACATCTATTCGCTCAACTCCTATCTTCGATCCAACGGATACAGCAAGTTCACCACTCTCTACGGTACCGAGAAGGCCGGCGTCGAGAGCGGTTTCCAGCGCATTTCCGGTGAAGGCGCCGTGACAAGGCTGTTCGGCGAGGCAGGTGTCGACCGGGTGCTCGAGGGGGTCTACGAGCTCGCCTTCGAAATCAAGGATGGCCACCTGACCTCCCCCCGCAACTACTGGGGGCCAGGGGTCGATGATGTGGCCCATTGGCTCAACACCCTGCTTGCGCCCGAACTTGCTGCCGGGACATTGAAGAACGGCAAGGCGGATCCGCAGGCGCACGGCACCACCGGCACCGGTCTCGATCTCCTCACCGAGCGGCTGCTTGACGATATTGGCCTCAATCACCGCATCTCGCAGAAGCAGATCAACGATGCCGCCAAGGCCGCCGACGGCATGGCCAAGATCATGCTGCAGGCGATCAAGGAAACCGGCGTCGCCGACGACAACAAGCTCGACCCGATGGACATGGTCGACCTCAATCGCTGGATCATCGTCAACAAGCTCGACGAGTGGACCAAGCTCCACGGCGACGACAATGGTGCATTTGAAAGCGGTCTGCACTACGCGCAGGGCGATGGCGGGCGCGACTACATCTACGGCGACCTTTCGGTCGATACCGTGGCCGACGGGATCTACCACATAGGGTTCAAGATCAGCGGCGACCGGTTCGAGAACGAGGACGGCAACGCCAACCAGCGCATCAGCGATACCTCGGATTGGATCAGTCTGCTGCTGGCCAAGGACCTTGCCTCGGGCGCGCTCCATTCGAGCCATGCACCGGTCGATGCGGTGACGCTCAAGCCGTCGCTCGTGTTCAGCAGGGGCGGCATGGTGACCGATGATGGCACCAAGGGTGCGATCGATCTTGGCAAACTTACGCCGAGCAGCGTTGCGGAAGGCACCATCGCGCTCGATTTCGTCGCCAACCATCCGGATGACGGCCGCACGCATGTCGTCTTCTCGAAGGACGGTGCCTCCAACGCTGACGGGGATATTGCGGCCTTCATCCGCGACGGCGAGCTTTATGTGCTACTGCAGGATGGCAGCCGCGACTGGTGGCTCAAGGCCGATGGCATAACGATTGATGCTGGCCGCCAATACTCGCTGGCCATCACATTCGGCCAGGACGGGCTTGGCCTGTTCCTTGACGGCAAGCGGGTTGCCGCGGATGTCGATGCCACGAGCGGGCTTGGCCCCAACGTACGCGGCCTGGTGCTGGGCGCGGGCACGTGGGGCCGCGATGCAAAGCATCTCACGCAGATGGACGATCACCTCGATGGCAAGGTCGGCAATCTCGCAATCTACGACCGCATCCTCGATCCTTTCGAACTGCGGGCGATCAATCACTCCGGCGCGCTTCCGGCGGAATGGAGCGGTGCTGCGGCATTCGAGGGCGATCAGCCGGCGGTACGCGCCGGCACGGGCCTGAAGGGCGAAGTCTTCGATCGCGGCACGAGCTTCGATTCGATCGACGATCTCATCGCCCAGGCAGCCACCAAGGGCGCCGACCATCACCTCACGGCATCGACGGTGAACTTCGGCGGCTTCAAGGAAGTTGCCACGCTCGGCCAGTTTCTCGACGGCAAGGCGCAACTGACCGATGGCGGCGCGGATAGCGCGATGAACACCATCGGGCTCCGGCTCCAGGGCTATATCTGGCTGGAAAAGGGCCAGCACCTCGTCAACGTGCGTTCGGACGACGGCTTCTTGCTCAAGCTTGGCGGTGACGAGCTTTCCAGTTTTGCCGGCAATCGCGGCTTCAGTGGCACGAGCGAAACGATCAACATCCAGAAGTCCGGCCTCTATGCGGTCGACCTCTACTACTTCGACAACACCGGCTCGGAAGGGCTGCGCCTCGAACTAGATGGCGATCCGGTCAGCGCAGGCCGGCTCTATGCCTCGATCGATGACTACAAGGCTGCGCTGGCTGCGAATGGTGCAATGCCGGTGGGCGGGCTGCCTTATGCCTATGATGGCCCGCAAGGCACGACCGGCACCGGGCTTGACCAGCTCATCCAGATCATCGGCGAGGATGTCGGCCTCAAGAACAACATCTCCGCCAGCCAGATCCGCGAAGGTGCCGCCGCAGCCGACAAGCTCAACCACATCATCATCGATGCGATCAACGCTACCGGCGCACTGGATGACGGGCACCTCACGGTGGCGGAGACCTATGACCTCTCCGCCTGGATCCGCGAGAATCAGCAGGCTGCTTTCATCGCGGCCCATGGCAACGACGAGAACATGGTCGAGACCGGCTTCCATCTGATCCAGGGCGATCGCGGTGCAAGCTATCTGCTCGGCGACAGCGCGATCGATACGGTGATGGACGGCATCTACCACATCGGCTTCGACACCAATTGGGACCGCTTCCTCAACGAGGACGGGAATGCCAATGCCCGCGTGGAAACGGTGACCTACTGGCTCAACGAACTGCTCGGCACGACCCCGCTACCGGCCCCGGGGCCCGGCACGGCGCCGCTGGTAGGCAGCGCCGCGCAGCCCAACGTGACCGTGACGTCCGGCCTCAACGTGAGGCTCGCGGCCGAGGCAAAGTCGCTGACCCTGGCCGGGACGGCGATGAACGCAGCGGGCAATTCGAACGACAATGCCCTCACCGGCAACGATCAGGCGAACCTGCTGGAGGGCGGCTCAGGCAACGACACGCTCAATGGCGGCAACGGCAACGACAGCCTACTTGGCGGCACCGGAGCCGACACGATGGTGGGCGGTGCCGGCGATGACAGCTATTGGGTCGACAATGCCGCTGACGTGGTCAAGGAGATCAACGGGATCAGGGGCGGGATCGATACGGTGCACATCGCATCGAGTGCCAACCCGGTCTACACACTCGGCGATAGCGTCGAGAACCTGATTGTGGATGTCGGCACGTCCGAGAAGATCACCGGCAACACGCTGGCCAATGCCATCACGGGCGGCACTGGCGTCGACACCATCTACGGCCTCGACGGCGACGATTTCCTGAGCGGCGGCGCGGGCAACGATACGCTTGTGGGCGGCTCCGGCAATGATGTGCTGGAGGCGGGCGGCGGGGTAAACACCCTGATCGGCGGCCTCGGAAACGACACTTACGTGGTCGTCTCACGTGCCGATACCATCACCGAAAATGCCAACGAGGGCACCGACACGGTCCGTTCCTCGGTCGACTACACGCTTGGCGCCAACCTCGAAAAGCTCGAGCTCACCGGGTCGGCGAAAGTTGCGAACGGCAATGCGCTGGCCAACACGATCACCGGCAACAGCGAGGCCAACTACATCGACGGCAAGGCCGGTGCCGACGCGATGATGGGCGAGGGCGGCAATGATACCTATGTGGTCGACACGCTTGGCGACCGGGTGATAGAGAACGCCAACCAGGGCATCGATCTGGTCATTTCGAGTGTCAGCTATGTGCTTGCGGACAATGTCGAAAATCTGCGGTTGGCAGGGACCGGGCCGAATTCGGGCGTGGGCAACGACCTGTCGAACTGGTTGAGCGGCAACGATGCCGACAACGTCCTCACCGGTCTTGGCGGCAACGATACCCTGCTCGGTCTGGGCGGAAATGACATTCTGCGCGGCGGCACCGGGGCCGACAAGCTGACAGGCGGAGCGGGAGCGGACACGTTTGCCTTCTCCGGCTTCTCGGAATCAGGCGTGGACGCCAATCGCCGCGACACGATCACGGATTTCAGCCACGCGGAGCATGATCTGATCGATCTCTCGAAGATCGACGCCAACGCGGGTGATGCCGGGGAAGGCGCATTCAAGTTGATGGCGGCCTTCGACGGCACGCACGGCGCACTGACCGTGACCGCGCAGGGTAGCCAGTGGCTCGTCTCCGCAGACTACAACGGTGACAAGATCGCCGACTTCGCGATCATGGTGACGAGTGCCACGGCGCTGGTGGCGGCCGATTTCGTGATGTGAGGGGAGGGCGCGGCGGATCCTGCGATCTGCCGCGCCGCACCAAACAAAAAAGGGGCGCTTCCTTGCCGGAAGCGCCCCTTTTTGTTGCCGTCAGGCCTTGCCTCAGGCGTCAGCGCCCTCGGCGCGATCCTCGAGCAGGTCAGCCGGGATTTCGCCCGGTTCGGCATTCGGGTCGTAGGCTTCGGTGAAGCCGCCGACTTCGGTATCGAACATCGCGTCGATGACGTCGACGCCCTGCGACTGCAGCGCGGCTTCGTCGGGCGAACGGGCGACGTTGACCTTGACCGTCACGCTCACTTCGGGGTGCAGCGCGACCTTCACGGTCGAGATACCGATGCTCTTGATCGGGCGTTCCAGCACGACCATGGACTTCGACACCTTGGCGCCCTGTTCGACCAGCGCGTCGACGATGTCGCGCACCGAAACCGAACCATAGAGCTGGCCGGAGTTGGACGAGGCGCGGATCAGCACCACTTCCTTGCCCTCGACGTTTGCCGATTCGGTCTTGGCGTCTTCACGGCGTGCCGCGTTGTCCGCTTCGATGCGGGCGCGGTTGGCTTCGAAGACCTTGCGGTTGGCTTCGTTGGCGCGGAGAGCCTTCTTGTTGGGCAGCAGGAAGTTGCGCGCGTAGCCGTCCTTGACGGTCACGACGTCGCCGATGGAGCCCAGCTTCTCGATGCGCTCGAGCAGGATGATCTGCATGTCTCGCGCTCCTTACTTGACGATGTAGGGAAGCAGGCCGATGTGCCGGGCGCGCTTGATCGCCTGGCCCAGCTCACGCTGCTTCTTTGCCGAAACGGCGGTGATGCGCGAAGGCACGATCTTGCCACGCTCGGACATGAAGCCCTGAAGCAGGCGCACGTCCTTGTAGTCGATGACAGGGGCGCCCTTGCCCGAGAACGGGCACGACTTGCGGCGACGGAAAAACGGACGAGCCATGGCTTATTCCCCTTCGCGTTCGCGGCGGCGGGTCCGCTCGCGGTCGTTCTTGCGCATCATCACCGAGGGGCCGGCTTCGTGCTCGTCGACGCGGACGGTCATGAAGCGGATCACGTCTTCGTTGATCGCGGTCTGGCGTTCGAGCTCTGCGACCACGCCAGCGGGGGCGTCGATGTCGAGCAGCACGAAGTGCGCCTTGCGGTTCTTCTGGATCTTGTAAGCCAGCGAACGGAGACCCCAGGTCTCGGTCTTGACGACCTTCCCGTTGTTGGTCTCGACGATTTCGGTGGCGGTGGCGGCAAGCGCGTCAACCTGAGCCTGGCTCAGATCCTGACGCGCAAGGAAGACATGCTCGTAAAGCGGCATGAGGCCTTGCGTCCTTCATCAATCTAACCGATCGCTGGCTGATCCGCGGTATTGCGGGGCCCCTCCGGCTTTCTTCAGGTTTCCGCGACAAGGCCGTCACCTCGCCGCGGAAGCGATGCCCCTTAGCGGGAATTGGTGAGGATGCAAGGCGAAACTCGGCGCTCAGGCCGCATGGCGCGCTGGTGGAACCTCGGGTTTGCCACGAGCGGGCTTGCCATGAGCAGCCACATCGGTTTCGGGTCGGCCCATCTCGATCCGTTGCAGATGCCCGATCGCAAAGTCCGCCACAAGGTTCGCGAACACGTTCTCATGCAGCGGCAATTCGAACTCTAGGCCGGAGGTCTTGTCCTTCGACCACACGACAAGAGCGATCTTCGGTGCCAGTTCGGGCAGGAACAGCGTGACCGTATCGCCGATGCGCTGGCGGGGAATGCCCTCGATCCGCGCGCCGTGCGTGGTCATGTCCTTAAGCATGACGGTTGACCGCGTCACCCCGTGCTTGCAGCGCACCGGAAGCTCGAACCCCACGCGCCGCGCGCGCCGGTGGTTGAGATGCTCCACTCCCTCGAACTCGTCGAACATGGCCTGCTCCTGCCGCTGGCGTTTACCACATGCATTCAGAACGGCCGGAACAGGCCAAGGTTCAGGGCTTACGCATTAATCCCATTGGGCTTTGCAGTTTGATCCGGATCGGTTCATTGTCGTTCCAGCAATCTTTCGGAAATATGGGCTGGGTCGGGGATTGCTGCGCACGCATGTGCCGCAGGGGAGGCATCGGTGGGGGATGAAAGCAAGAGTGCGATCGCGATGAGCCGCCCGGGGCTGTTCAGCCGCTTTGCCGATGACGCGACCGAGCGCCGCTATTCGGAGCGCGCGCGCACGCTGCGCCTGCCGTTCGTGCGGCTTTACGGCGTGATCTTCATGGTCGTGGCGCTGGCCTATTCGATCGTGAACCCGATGTTCCTCGCGCCGACAGACAATGCCCAGCTGGCCATTTTGCTCGGCCTCGCGCTGCTGGCCTGCGGTGCCTACATCGGCGTGACGTTCTGGGATGGGTACATCCGCTATGCTCTGATCGATTTCATCGCGCTGCTGACGATTTCGCTGCTGGTCGGCAAGATCAACGTCGTGCTGTTCGAGCATCTTTCCAGCCTCGATGCCACGTTGCACGCCGTGGGAACGGTCAACCGGCTTATCATCACGGCCTTCGCTGCCGTCACGCTGGCTGGCCGGCCGCGCATGTTCATTGCCTGGCTCAGCTTTGATGCGCTGGTGTGGTTTGCGCAGATCAGCAGCGGGCAGCCGCACCTCTCGGCGGTGGTCTATGCCGTGCTCAGCTTTTCCAGCGGCGCAGTGGTGATGATGGCGATCAATCTTGCTGTCGGGCGCACCAGCCGCGCGGCGTTCCAACTGGCGGATTCGCTCGATGCAGAACGCGAGAGGAACGAGGAGCTGGTGCTGAACATGTTGCCGCCTGCCGCCGTCAACCGTATCCGCAGCGGCCTGCTCGTCGCCGATTCCTACGCCGACGCCAGTGTGATCTTCATCGACATGGTCGGCTTTTCCACCTTGGCCAAGCGCGTCTCGCCCGGGCACCTCGTCGAACTGCTGAATGCCTTCTTCAACCACGCCGATGCCTGCGCGCGCCAGTTCGGGGTTGAGAAGGTCAAGACGGTCGGCGATGCCTATCTCGCCATAGCGGGCGGCAACGTGCCTTCGGGCAACAGCGCCGATGCCGCGATCGCCTTTGCCCGCGCGGTGATCGCGGGCGTTGCTGAAATGGGGCGGGGTGCGGGCATGGAAGTCGCTCTGCGCGCCGGCATCCACAGCGGCCCGGTGGTCGGCGGCGTGATCGGCGAGACGCGGATGGCCTATGACTACTGGGGCGACACGGTGAACATCGCCGCACGGCTCGACGGCACCGCGCCCGTGAACGGCATTGCCGTTTCCGAGATAACCTGGCTTCGTGCGCGGGACCGCGAAGGCTTCGGCGCGCCTGTGACCATTGCGCTCAAGGGCGTGGGCGATGTCCTTGTCTATCACATGCAGCCGCCGATTGGCGGGCAGGTGGAACAGGCCGCTTAGGGGGCGTAGCGCATCGCCACGTCGCAGCGGGCATAGCGCGTGCCGTACTCGGCCATGATCCCGGCATCGTGCCGGAAGCCCAGCTTTTCGTAGAGGTGGATCGCCGCCGCGCAGGTGTGGTTGGTGAGGAGATAGAGCGGATCAGCGCCGATCCGCTGTGCCCGTGCGATGGTCGCCGCCAGCAGGAATGCGCCAGCACCAAGCCCGCGCGCACTTTCGAGCACCCCCATCTTGGTAAGTTCGTAACCGCCACCGCCCGTCGGCTTGAGCGCACACGTACCAACCACGCCGAGCCCTTCCGTCTCGACGAACAGGATCGTGCCGCCCGGTGCGATGATCTTCTCGTGCGGATTTTCCAGCACTTCGCGATCCACCGGCTCGAGCACGAACATCGCCTGAATCCATTCGGCGTTGATGTCATGGAAAGCCTGCGCAAGGTCGTCGCTGTACTCGCGCAGGCGCAGCGGCGTCTTGCGGGCAGGGCCGACGCGAGCGAGCAATGGCTGGGCCGCAAGGGCGTCCTCGATCCGCTCAAGATCCCGCAGGAAGTCCCCGGGCACAGCTGCAAGCAGTGATTGCACCGCGCCTCCGATGCGCGGCCAGACGTCAGTCATCGCTGCGGCGTGAGCTTCCTCGCCAGCAGGCGTCAGCGAGACGAGACGTTGGCGCTGGTCGCGACCGGGCACGGTATCGACAAGGCCCAGCTTGGTGAGTTGGCCGATCGCGCGTGTCACTCCCGGCTGGCTGATGCCGATGGCGGCAACGAGTTGATTCACGCTCTTCGGTCCGCGCGCCAGCGCAGTAATCAGGGCCATATGGCCTGGCTGGCAGGGCAGGCCCGCCTCGCTTATCGAGATGGCAGCCTCCGCCTGCATGCGTTCAGCAAGTCTTTTCAATCGGCTGCCGAGATAGACTGGCCCGGCTTCGCGCAAGATATCGGTCACGGCATTCTCACTTATATAACACGTTATATATCATGTTATATAAGTGGTGATGTCAAGCCTGCAACTGCTTTTCGACAAGCGCAATCGCCGCAGCAATGGCTGCATCGATGGGGAGGTCCGAGGTGTCGAGCAACGCAGCCCCATCGGCCTGCCGCAGCGGTGCGGCGGCGCGGGTGCGGTCGCGTTCGTCGCGGGCGGCGAGGTCCGCCTCGATTTCCTCGCGGGTCACGTTCTCGCCGCGCTTCTGCATTTCCGCCCAGCGGCGCAGCGCACGGGCCGCTACGCTCGCGGTTACGAAGAGCTTTGCCTCGGCTTCGGGCGCGATGACGGTGGCGATATCGCGGCCATCCAGCACCGCCCCGCCGGGCTGGCGTGCGAAGGCCTGCTGGCGCGCAAGCAGCGCGGCGCGCACGGCGGGATGGATCGAGACCCGGCTGGCGAGCGCCCCTGTCTCTTCGCTGCGCAGGGCATCGTCTTCTAGCAGGCTTTCCGGAAAATCGGCGGCGGCGAGGGCGTGGTCCGGATCATCGGGATTGCCCGCGGTGAGGAATACCTGGCGACCAACGGCCCGATACAACAGGCCGGTATCGAGGTGCGGCAGGCCGTAATGCGCGGCAAGCGCCTTGGCGATGGTGCCCTTGCCCGAAGCGGTGGGCCCGTCGATGGCGATGATCATGCGGCTTCTCCTGCCTGTCCGGAAGCCTTTGCCAACAGCGCTTCGAACACAGGGAAGCTGGTGGCGATGGGGCGGGTGTCGTCGATGTCCACACCGGCGCGGCTGGCGAGGCCGGCCACGGCCATGCTCATCGCGATGCGGTGGTCGAGGTGAGTGGCAACGGGGGCGTTGTCCGTGCCGCGCAGCGGTTCGCCGCCAGTGCCGTCGATGATCAGGCCGTCGTCGGTTTCGGTCACGGTCGCGCCGGCCTGCTCCAGCGCCACGCGCATCACCGTGATCCGGTCGCTTTCCTTGACACGCAGTTCTTCAAGACCGGTCGTGACCGTGCGCCCACTCGCAAGCGCTGCCGCCACGAACAGCACCGGAAACTCGTCCACCATGCTCGGCACAACCGCCGGATCGACTGCAATGCCGGTAAGCGCCGAGTGCCGCACCCGCAGGTCCGCCACCGGCTCGCCGCCAACATCGCGGCGATCGAGTTCCTCGATCTGCCCGCCCATATCGCGCAGCACGCCAAGCAGCGCGGCGCGGGTCGGGTTCAGGCCGACGTTCTCGATCACGAGGTCCGAACCCGGCACCAGCAGTGCCGCCACCACAAAGAACGCAGCGGACGAAGGATCGCCGGGCACTTCGATGGTCTGAGGCCTCAGTTCAGCCTCGCCGGTGAGACGAATCGTGCGCGTGCCGTCCGCCGCAACTTCAACCGTGAGGTCTGCGCCAAAGCCTCGCAAAATGCGCTCTGAATGGTCGCGCGTCGGCACCGGCTCGATCACCGTGGTCACGCCCGGCGTGTTGAGCCCCGCCAGCAGGACGGCGCTCTTCACTTGCGCCGAGGCAACCGGCAGGCGGTAGCTGATCGGCACGGCAGGCGCGATGCCGCGCAGGGTCAAGGGGAGGCGGCCACCCGGCGCCGAAGTGAAATCCGCGCCCATCTGCGAGAGCGGATCGATCACGCGGCCCATCGGGCGCTTGGACAGACTGGCATCGCCGATGAACGTGGCGGTGATCGCATGGCTGGCGACGAGGCCCATGAGGAGTCGTGTAGATGTGCCCGAATTGCCCATGTCGAGAGCCTGCTTCGGCTGGAGCAACCCGCCCACGCCGACGCCGTCGATGACCCACTCACCATGCGCCAGCCGTTCGATGCTGGCCCCCATCGCGCGCATCGCGGCGGCGGTCGACATCACGTCCTCACCCTCCAGCAGCCCCGTAACGCGCGTGCGCCCCACTGCCAGCGCACCGAGCATGATCGAGCGGTGGCTGATCGATTTGTCGCCCGGCACGCGGATCCGCCCGGTGAGTGGCCCGCTGGCCGTGAAGCGGCGAGGGCGCGGAGCGGAGGTTTCGGCTGAATGCACTTTGGCGGGTCTTTCCGGGGTCTGGTACGGTCGTGGAAATGGGCGCGCTTTTGACAGCGCCCCGCGCCTATGGCAAGGCGCGCGCCGCGCTTGATTCTAAGGACTGCCGTCCCCATCAAGCACCGCTATTGAGCCGTCCGCACCTGCCGCGGGCGCCAGACTTAAGGATTACGCATGGTCAAGCCTGAATGGGGCGCAAAGCACGGCTGCCCGAAGTGCGGCACCCGCTTCTACGACATGGGCAAGGATGACCCGGTCACCTGCGTCGAATGCAAGTACAGCTGGACGCCTGAACCGGTGCTCAAGTCCAAGCAGCCGATCCCCTACGAGGAGATTCAGAAGGAGAAGGCCGACGTCGCGCCCGACGTCGATCTGGCCGACGAAGATCTCGACATCGACGAGGATGCCGATTCGCCCGACAACGACGTCGATCTTGGCGGCGATGACGATCTTGGCGTCCCCGGCCACGACGGCGAGGACGAAGAAGTCTGAGTTTCCACGCGCCGGAGCGTTCGGGCCCCCCCACTTTTTGAGGTGGCGGCCCGGCGCTCCGGCAGTGAATTTCCGCTGTTGCAAATTTTGTGTTGCCAGCGCGATGGGCCTCGCATAAAGGCGCGGTCCTCCGGCGGTTCGCCCGCCGGTCCGTAGTGCCTCCAGCGGCACTTCGCGAAATGGTTATGGGGCCTTAGCTCAGCTGGGAGAGCGCCTGCATGGCATGCAGGAGGTCAGCGGTTCGATCCCGCTAGGCTCCACCATTTCTCCTCACATCGGCAATCAGTGCTTGGCACGGGGCGAAACCCGCCGCGCGAAATGCGGTGCCATTGACGCACATCACACCCCTCCTTAGGCATGCGCGGTATCGGGTTCATCGGCGATACAATCTTCGCCGGATAACAAAGGCCATGCAGCGGCGGCAAAGCTCCGGATCAGACCGGAGCCGGCGTCAACGTGCATTTCAGGGGTGCCATTGCTGATGAACACGTCTCGTCCGTCCCTCCGCCGCAGGCTGAGCGCTGCTATCGGCATTGTCGCCTGCGGTTCACTCGCGGCGACAAATGCCAGCGCGCAGTTCGGCGGGTTCGGCTTGCCTTCATTGCCGAGCGTGCCGACAAGCTCGTCGAAGAGCTCTGACGGCTGCCCCAAGGGCAAAAGCAAGAGCGAAGGCTCGGCGGTGCTGGGCGGCCTGATCGGGCAGGGCCTTGGCCGTGCTGCGGGCTCGGCCGGGGTTTCGAGCTACTTTCCGATCGCAGACGTTGCGGGCACGCTGACCAACGCCATCGCCTGCAAGCTGGATCCTGCCGAACAGAAGCAGGCCGCCAACGCCACGATCGAAGCGACGCGCGGCGAGACGAGCGATGTCGAGCCGCCGCCCGTGGGTGCGTCCTCCTCTTGGACATCCGAAACGCGCGAGAACGTGTCGGGCACCTCCACCGTGGTCGCGCGCAATGACAACGATCAGGGCGGCATGCAGTGCATCACCGTCAGCGACGTCATCATCGTCAATGGCGAGGAGACCACCGCCAACAAGCGCATGTGCCGCAAGCCCGGCCAGGCGCGTTATGCGCTGATGGCCTGAGCGATGGGCCGCTTGCGCAGCCTTGCCCTTGGTGCTGCCGGGATTGCGCTCATTGCCGCCAAGCCCGTTGCCGTGGTGATGGACAAGGACAATCCCTCCTGCCCCGCCGCGCCCGATTGGGGGCAGGCCAAGGCGATTGCGCTGACCGCGGCCGACATGGGCGGCAAGCACGTGCTGATCGCCGACGGGATCATCGATTCGACCCTGCCCAAGCGTCTCAAGGCCGCGCTCGATGCGGATGAGCGGATCGAGGAGATCTGGATCAAGTCGCGCGGCGGCGATGCGCGTGCCGGCAACCTCGCCGGCAAGGTGATCCGCAGCTATCCGGGCATGGTGACGCGCATTCCCCGGGGCTGGACCTGCTTTTCCGCGTGCAACTTCGTGTTCATGGGCGGCGACCGGCGCTTCGTCGATCCCGGCGGCGTGTTCATGGTCCACATGTTCACCCATACCGGCGACCGCGACACGATCGAGATTTCGGTCGAGGAGGGCAGCGCCGAGACCACCCGCCTGATCGGCCAGATCGAACAGGACAGCGCGCTGCTTGCCAGCGAGGACAATGATTTCCTCATCCGCATGGGCATCAGCCGCAAGTTGCTGACCGAAGTAATGTACAAGCAGCAGGCCGTGGCGACCGCGGCCAACAAGACCACCCGCTATTGCCTGAGCCAGGACGAAGTGCGCAAATATAACGTGGTGCCCAAGGAGACGGCAGGCTAGGGGCGTCGGCCCGCTGCGAATCGGCGGCGGCTCCTGATCCGAAAGCTGCGTTCCTCCATGCCTGCCCAGACCTCCCTTGCGCCTGCGGTCGGCATCGACTTCGGCACGACCAACTCAGTCGTCGCCCGCGCCGCGGCTGCCGGCAGCGTCGATCTCGTCCGGTTCACCGCGCCCGATCAGGCTAGCGCGGTGTTCCGGTCCGCGCTGTGCTTCTGGCAGGACGACGCCCTGCGCGGCGGATTGGGCCACGAAGCAGGGCCTTGGGCCATCGCCGAGTTCCTTGCTGATCCGCAAGGCTCGCGGTTCCTGCAGTCGTTCAAGTCGGTAGCGGCCAGCGCGACCTTCGAGCACGCTCCGGTCTTCAACAAAAGGCTGACATTCGAAGTTCTTGGCCAGCGGTTTCTGGATCACCTGATCGATCATGCGGGCGATGCCTTGCGCGATCTGCCGGAACGGATCGTGGTGGGGAGGCCGGTGCGCTATGTCGGCGCGCGGCCCGATCCGGTGCTGGCGCGGTCGCGCTATAACGGGATGTTTGCCCGGCTGGGGTGCGAGATCCACTATGTCTATGAACCGCTCGGCGCTGCCTACGGCTTCGCTTCGCGGCTCAGCGATCCGGCAACCTTGCTGGTGGCTGATTTCGGCGGCGGCACGAGCGACTTTTCGATTGTCCGCGTCGAAGCGCCGGATGCGCCGCGCCGCTGTGTACCGCTTGCTTCGGCTGGTGTCGGCATCGCGGGCGACCGGTTCGATTTCCGCATCATGGACCAGCTTGTCCTGCCGTTGCTGGGCAAGGGCAGCACCTACCGCTCGTTCGACAAGGTGCTCGAGATCCCGCCCGGCTACTTTGCCGATTTCAGCGATTGGTCCCGGCTGGCCCTGATGCGCAACCGGCGCACGCTGGCGGAACTGGGCAAGCTGCGCATGGCCGCGACCGATGCGGAGGCGATTGGCCGAATGATCGCCGTGGTCGAGAACGAGCTTGGCTACGGCCTCTATGAAGCGGTCGGCGCTGTGAAGCGTGATCTTTCAAGCCAGACCCACGCCGCATTCACGTTCGAGGGGGAGGGGCTTTCCGTGAGCGCAGATGTCAGCCGCGCCGACTTCGAACGCTGGATAGCGCCCGATCTTGCGCAACTTGAGGCCGGCGTCGACCGCGTGCTGGCGCGGGCGGGGATGGAGCCGGGGCAAATCGACCATGTCTTCCTGACTGGCGGCTCATCGCTGATTCCGGCCGTGCGCCGCCTGTTCGAACAGCGTTTCGGCGAATCGCGCATTGCCAGCGGCAATGAATTGACGTCCATTGCCCACGGCCTTGCGCTGATCGGCAGCGCGCCCGATCTTGCCGAATGGACGGTCGAGGAAGTGGAGGAAGCATGAGTGTCGCATTCCGCCGCGAAAGCGATGACGAACATCTCGAGCCGAAATTCGAGCTGCCGATCCCGCCTGGGCCGAACCTTGTCACCGAGCGCGGCCTCGCGCTGATCGCGGCGCGCGTCGAAACGCTGGAGGAGGAGCTGGCCGGGCTCTCCGATGAAACCGAAATCAAGCGCGTGAAGCGCGATCTGCGCTACTGGCGCACCCGGCAGGCGACTGCGCAGGTCATGCCAATTCCGGACGGCGGCGTTGTCGCGTTCGGTTCGAAAGTCACTTTCACGCTGAACGGCAAGGAGCGCACGATCACGCTCGTTGGTGATGACGAGGCTGATCCCGCCGCTGGCCTGCTCTCGTTCACCGCGCCGCTCAGCCGCGCGCTGATGGAGGCCGAGGTGGGCGACGAGATCGACTTTGGCGGAAAGCCGGGCGCGATCGAGGTGCTGGGCGTCGGCGCCTAGACCTTCAGGCCAATCTCGCGCAGCCGTTCGTGGAGGTATTCGTCGGCGGTGATCGGGACCGGATAGCGATCCGGGTTTTCCGCGCTCACGCAGCCGGGCAGAGTGCGGATCGCGAAATCGCTGCGCAGGTGCAGGAAGAACGGCATCGAATAGCGGCTGTGCGCGGCGCGCGTGCCGTCGGGGTTGCGCACGCGGTGCGTGGTTGAAGGCAGCACGTGGTTGGTGAGGCGCTGCAGCATATCGCCGATATTGACCACCAGCGCCCCCCGCGGCGGCGAGGCGGGAATCCAGCGACCATCGCGGGTGAGCAGTTCGAGGCCTGCTTCCTCGGCCCCCAGCAGCAGCGTGATGAGATTGATGTCCTCGTGCGCGCCTGCGCGGATCGCGCCGCCCGTCTCGCCGGGAATCGGCGGATAGTGGAGCAGGCGCAGGATCGAATTTCCACCTGCGATGGCCGGATCGAACCAATCCGGCGCGAGGCCGAGCCTGACCGCGATGTGCGAGAGGATCTCGGCGCCAATGCGGTCGAACTCGGCGTAAAGCGCGGTGAAGGTCTCGCGGAAGTCTTCGGGCGCATCGGGCCAGACATTTGCGGGCATCGTCGCCGCAAGCGGGTCACCCGCCGCCAGTTCGCGGCCGACATGCCAGAATTCCTTGAGATCGTGATGCGCCGCGCCCTTGGCGATCTCGGTGCGGAACGGGGTGTAGCCGCGCTGGCCGCCGCCGCCAGCGATGTGCCAGCGCCGCTTGTCCGCCTCGCCTTGTGCGAAGAAGGCACGCGTCAGTTCCCACCCGCGCGCGACCAGCGCCGAATCGAGCCCGTGGTCCTTCACCAGCGCGAAGCCGAAGTGCTGAAAGCTGGCGCCGAGATCTTGAGCCAGATTGCCCGATGGGGCGGCCAGCGAAAGGACGGGGAGGGTATCGAGGTTCATGGCTTGCGTGCGATCCAACAGCGATTATGAGCCCTCCCATATCCCGATCCCGGAAGGCATGCATGAGCAAAATCAAGGCGACCGAACAGGCCTGGCTGATGAAGTCGGAACCCGACGTTTATGGCTGGGATGACCTCATTGCCGAGGGTGAGGGCACTTGGGACGGTGTGCGCAACCACCTCGCCGCGCGCAATCTGCGCACCATGCAGGTTGGCGATCTGGCCTTCTTCTATCACTCGAACATCGGCAAGGAGATCGTTGGAATCGTTCGGATCAGCGTGGCTGGCCTGATTGATCCCACGGACCCGGACGGCAAATGGGCGGCCGTAAAGGTGCAGCCCGTCGCCAAGCTCAAGACGCCGGTCACTCTGGCGACGATCAAGGCAACGCCCTCGCTCGCGGAGATGGAGTTGCTGCGGCTTTCGCGGCTCTCGGTCTCGGCCGTTCGCGCCGGTGAGTGGGACATCGTGCTGGATATGGCTGGCGGCACGACTGAAGCTTGACCACCATGCGGCCTGAACCTGCCAGTTGTGTGCCGGATCGAAACAGTTTTGCATTGGAGTGAGGCGCACCGATTCGGGGCCTCCCCGAATGGTAAATAAAGTCTTAAGACGACGGCATGTTCCTGCGCCGCGCCCCGAATCCTGAACTTGCCGGACATCCCTTCCGCCGCACGCTTCCCGCGCATGTGCTGAGGCCGCTTCCGATGTTCGAACCCGAAGTGGAAGCCGCGATTGCGGCGCTGCAGTTGCCTGAAGGGGTGCGCTCCAAGCCGGTCGATCCCAAGCGGATCACACGGCAGGATGTGAAGGACTTCCTGCTCGCCTACTGCGCCTGCTTCATGGCGGTTTCGGCGTTCATCTTCTGAAGCCTACTCGAAAGTGTGTTCGATCTCGCCCACATGGGCCAGTTCGGCCTTGTGGAGCACCCGCGCGAGCCATGCAGCGATGATGCACATCGCCGCGCCAAGCAGCAGCTGATCGGCCAGCGCCACGCCCCCGGCGCTGAGGCCGATGGCGATCAGCGAGCCCACGACCATCGCGCCCGCGTTGACGATGTTGTTCGCGGCAATCGTCCGCGCGGTTTCAGCCTTGTCGACCACCGTCGTCAGGAAGGCATAGAGCGGAACTACGAACATGCCGCCCGAAATGGCGATGCCGAGCAGGCTGAGCAGCAGCGGCACCGCAAGCGGCTGCATCACGAACTGCGGCACATCGAGCAGCGCCGAGCCGACTGTGTGCTGCCACATCTTGCAGACGAAATGGAACGCGACGACGAACAGGCCCATCACGATCACCGAGGCCGGGCCGAAACGCGCTGAAACAGTGCCCTTCAGGAGGTGATTGATCGAAACCGAGCCGATCGCGACCCCGATCGAGAACACCACGAGGAACAGGCTCGCGACTTCCTTGCTGGCGGACAGCACATTCTTGGCGAGCGGTGGGAACTGGATGAACAGCACCGCACCGATGGTCCAGAAGAAGCTGATCGCGGCGATGGCAAGGAAGACACGCGGGTGGCGCGTCGTCATTCGCACCAGCGTGATCGAAGAGCGGATCACGTTGAAATCAAGCGGAATGGGCTCCATTTGCGGCGGTGCCGACGGCACGAACTGTGCGGTGCAGAAGCCGATCATGGCGGTGCCGATGCAGATCATCGCGGCCCACTCGACCGGGATCCAGCCCGCGAAGATCGTGCCGGCGAGGATCGCGATATAGGTGCCCGCTTCGACCAGGCCAGTTCCGGCGAGCACTTCTTCCGGACGGAGGTGCTGGGGCAGAATCGCGTACTTGATCGGGCCGAAAAAGGTTGAATGCACGCCCATTGCAAGCAGGGCTGCCAGCATGAGCGGGATGGCCACGATCTGAACCGCCATGCCGCGCCATGCCATGAACAGCCCCGCCGCGCCGACCAGCATGATGGCGATTTCGGCTGCCTTCACGATGCGGATGAGCCGGGCCTTGTCGCGCATGTCAGCCAGTTGTCCGGACAGTGCGGACAGCAGGAAGAAAGGCAGGATGAACACCGCCGAGGCAATCGCCGAGAAGCGTGCTTCTGCCGCCTCGGAGTGGTATACGGTGTACACCACGTAGAGGATCATCGCGTTTTTGTAGAGGTTGTCGTTGAACGCGCCGAGCAACTGCGTTGCAAAAAGCGGCAGGAATCGGCGTTTCCGGATGAGCAGCGCGGTCGTTGTCATTAGAGCGTTGTCATTCGGGTTTTGCCAGCTTTCGCATTATCCGACCATCCCATAGCGCCGTGCACGAGGTGGACAAGGGGCATGTGCCGACCAACTTGCGGTTTCTTCGTGCCGTCATCGTGCTTATGGTGATCCTACGATGCTGACACTTCCCAATCTGCTAACGCTTTCCCGGATTGTCACCGTGCCGCTTCTTGCCGCGCTGTTGTGGTGGCCGGAATGGCACATGGGCTACGCGATCGGCTTTGCGGTCTATGGCCTCATGGGCGTGACCGACTACTTCGACGGCTACCTCGCCCGCGCGCAGGGCACGGTCTCCAAGCTCGGCATCTTTCTCGATCCGATTGCGGACAAGATCATGGTTGCGGCGGTCATCCTCGTGCTGACGGCGCAGGGCGTGTTGACCGGACCCTATGTGGGCGATCTGCATGTGATCGCGGGCCTCATCATCCTGATTCGCGAGATCGCGGTTTCGGGCTTGCGCGAGTTTCTGGGCGGCATTCAGGTCTCGGTGCCAGTCTCGCGCCTCGCCAAGTGGAAGACGACGTTCCAGTTCATCGCGCTAGGTGCGCTGATCCTGGGGCAGGGCGCGCCCGGCTGGACGATGATGATCGCCGGGGTTGACGCCAACGTGCCGCACACGGTGGGCCTGTTTACCCTGTGGGCCGCAGCGGTGCTGACGGTGGTTACCGGCTGGGATTACTTGCGCGTCGGCCTCAAGCACATGGATTGATCGGCGCTCAGTTCGCGCCCGCCTTCGAGAACAGGTTCAGCACCAGCACGCCGGCCATGATGAGGCCGATCCCGGCAAAGGCCGGCATGTCGAGCTTCTGGCCGTGCACCAGCCACGCCAGCGCGGTAATCAGAACGATCCCGACGCCGGACCAGATCGCATAGGCGACGCCGGTCGGGATCTTTTCCAGCGCAATCGCAAGGAAGTAGAACGCGACGGCATAGCCGATGGCTGTCACCACCAGCGGCAGCGGGCGGGTGAACCCGGCGGATTGCTTGAGTGCCGTCGTCGCGATGACTTCCGCGACGATGGCGATCGTGAGGATGATGGCGGGGGGAAGGTTCATCCCGCTGCCAGTTCGCTGGCAAGCAGGCGAAACTCCTCCGCCCGGGGGGAGTTCTTGCGCCACACCAGCGCGATCTCGCGGCTGGCATGTTCGGCCTCCAGCGGCCGGGCGACGATCTGGGTGCCTTGCAGAATGCCCGCCTTCACCGCCATCTCGGGCAGCATGGTGAGGCCAAGGCCATTGTCGACCATCTGCACCAGCGTATGTAGGCTCGTACCGATCACGCTGGCGCTGGCGCGCAGTTCAGGCCGGTTGCAGGCGGCCAGCACATGATCCTTGAGGCAGTGGCCGTCCTCCAGCAGCAGCAGCCGCGCTTCGTCGATCAGCGCGGGGGAGATGCTCTGCGGGGGATCGCGCGGGTCGTCCTTCGGGAAGGCGACGAGCAGACGATCGTGGAACAGGTGCGCGACCTCGACTTCTCCCGTCGCGAAGGGGAGGGCAAGCAGCACGCAATCGGCGCGGCCGTGATGGAGCGATTCGACCGCGGCGGCGCTGGGTTCCTCGCGCAGGAACAGCTTCAGCGAAGGGCGCTCCTGGCGCAGGCGCGGGAGGATGCGCGGCAGGAGAAACGGCGCGATCGTCGGGATCACGCTCATGCGAAGCTCGCCGACAAGCGGCGCGCCGTGGGCCTGTACGAGGGCGGAAAGCTCCTCCCCTTCGCGTAGCAGGCGGTGCGCCTTGGCCACCACCTGATCGCCGAGCGCGGTGAAGCGCACCACGCGGCGGGTGCGCTCGACCAGCGTTACGCCGAGCAGTGTCTCCAGTTCGCGCAGACCCGCAGACAGCGTCGATTGCGAGACGAAACAAGCCTCAGCCGCGCGGCCGAAGTGGCCGTGCTCATGCAGCGCGACAAGGTATTGCAGCTGCTTGAGCGTGGGGAGGTAGGTCGTCATCAGGCCTCGTCAGTGGGCGGCGAATCAGCCTCGGCCGGAGGCGTGAAGCCGTCTTCCTCATCCGGAACGGTGGCCGGCGGTTCGTCATTGCTGCCCGCGATGTCGTCGATATGGGCCATCTTGAGCTTGCCCTTGACCACGGCGAAAGCGAGCTTGCCTTCGACCAGTTCGAGCGCATCGCGGCCGAATTGGTCGAAACGCCAGCCTTCAAGGATCGGCAGACCCTTGCGCTGCCCGGCGGCGAGCGCCTCCAGATCGTCGCTGCGGGCCAGCAATCGTGCTGCGATATCAATCTCACGGCTGCGAATCTTGAGCAGCAGCTTGAGGAGATCGGCGACCAGCGCACCTTCCTTTCCGAGCGGCGCACCACGCGGGGCGCGCGGGGGCAGTTCGGCTTCTGTCATCGGCTTGGCATCGGCGATGGCCTGCATCAGGCGGCGCCCGATGTCGTTGTCCTTCCATCCGGCCGAAAGCCCGCGCACCTTGGCGAGTTCGTGCTGCTCACGCGGCGGATGGCTGGCGAGATCGGCCAGCGTCTCGTCGCGCATGATCCGGCCGCGCGGGATGTTCTTGTCCATCGCCTCGACCTCGCGCCAGGCGGCGATGGCCTTGAGCCGGCCGAGCACGGCCGGATTGCGGCTGGGCGCCCGAATCTTCTGCCAGACCGCCTCAGGATCGGAGCGGTAGTTCTCAGGATCGGCGAGCTTTTCCATCTCGGCATCGAGCCATTCGCCGCGCCCGGTCTTGATCAGCCGCTTGAGCATGCGCGGGAAGATCTTGGAGAGGTGCGTCACGTCACCGATGGCATATTCGATCTGCCGCTCGGTCAGCGGGCGGCGCGACCAGTCGGTAAAGCGGGCGCCCTTGTCGACCGAGAAGCCAAGCCAGCTTTCGACGAGATTCGAGTAGCCGATCTGTTCCGATTGGCTGATCGCCATCATTGCGATCTGGGTATCGAAGATCGGATGCGGGGTGCGCCCGGTCAGGTTGTAGATGATCTCCACATCCTGCCCGCCAGCGTGGAAAACCTTGAGCACATCCTCGTTGTCGACCAGCAGTTCGAGCAGCGGGGCAAGATCAAGGCCGGGCGCGAGCGGATCGATCGCGGCGGCTTCCTTGTCATCGGCGATCTGCACCAGGCACAATTCAGGCCAGTACGTATTCTCGCGCATGAACTCGGTATCGACCGTGATGAAATCGGCCTTGGACAGGCGCTCGCACAGGTCTGCAAGGGCCGGGGTCGTGGTGATCAGCGGATGTATTTTCATCGTGCTTTTCTATATATGCCCCAAGTCAGGCCCTCATGCCTGACCGGTGCTGGTGGTGACCCCGTCCGGGGCCTGCGGCTTGACAAATTCGCGGCCATCGCCTCTTGGCCGCAACCATTCCCTGCCCGAATGCTGGCAGTTTTGCCAGCCCAATTGGATTTTGTCCCATGCATCCTTATCGTTCCCACACCTGCGGCGCGCTGGCACAGGCGGATGTCGGGCAGAACGTGCGCCTTTCGGGTTGGGTGCACCGCAAACGCGACCACGGCGGCGTGCTCTTCATCGACTTGCGCGACCACTACGGCATCACCCAGATCGTGGCTGACAGCGATAGCGCTGCGCTCACCGTGCTCGAAAGCGTGCGCGTTGAAAGCGTCGTGATGATCGAGGGTGAAGTGAAGGCGCGCAGCGCTGGTACGATCAACCCCGGGCTCGCGACGGGCGAGATTGAGGTCTATGCACGCAGCGCCACGGTGCTCTCGGCCGCTGAGGAACTGCCCATGCCGGTCGCGGGCGAGCAGGAATATCCCGAGGATATCCGCCTGCGCTACCGCTTCCTCGATCTGCGGCGCGAGACGCTGCATGCCAACATCGTCACCCGTACCAAGGTGATCCGCGACATGCGCCGCCGCATGGAGGACGCTGGTTTTACCGAATACTCGACGCCGATCCTCACTGCCTCGAGCCCCGAAGGCGCGCGCGACTTCCTCGTGCCGAGCCGCATCCACGCCGGCAAGTTCTATGCGCTGCCGCAGGCGCCGCAGCAGTACAAGCAGCTGCTGATGGTGGCGGGCTTCGACCGCTACTTCCAGATCGCCCCCTGCTTCCGCGACGAGGATCCGCGCGCGGATCGCCTGCCGGGCGAATTCTACCAGCTCGACCTCGAAATGAGCTTCGTGACCCAGGAAGAAGTGTGGGAAACGATGGAGCCGGTTATCGGCGGCGTGTTCGAGACTTTCGCCAACGGCAAGCCGGTCACGCCTTCGGGCAGCTTTCCGCGCATCGCCTATGATGAGGCCATGCTGAAGTACGGTTCGGACAAGCCGGATCTGCGCAACCCGCTGATCATCACCGATGTCGCCAGCCACTTCACGACCTCGGGCTTCGGCCTGTTCGAGAAGATCGTGGCAGGCGGCGGCACCGTGCGCGCGATTCCCGCGCCCGGCACAGCGGACAAGAGCCGCAAGTTCTTCGACGACATGAACGAGTGGGCGCGCAGCGAAGGCCACGCCGGCCTAGGATATGTGACCCGCAAGGGCGGCGAGTTCGGTGGTCCGATTGCCAAGAATCATGGGGCCGAGGGCATGGAAGCGCTCTATGCGGCGCTTGGCCTTGGCCCGGATGACGGCCTGTTCTTCGCCGCCGGAAAGCCCGAGCAGGCCGCCAAGCTGGCGGGCGCCGCGCGTACGCGCGTTGCCGAACAGCTCGGCCTGATCGACAAGGACCGCTTCGAACTGTGCTGGATCGTCGACTTCCCGTTCTACGAATGGGACGAAGACGCCAAGAAGGTCGAGTTCAGCCACAACCCGTTTTCGATGCCGCAGGGCGGGATGGACGCCCTGACGAGCCAGGATCCGTTGACGATCAAGGCCTACCAGTACGACCTCGTCTGCAACGGCTACGAGATTGCCTCGGGTTCGATCCGCAACCAGAGCCCGGAGACGATGGTCAAGGCCTTCGAGATCGTCGGCCTGACCAAGGCGGACGTCGAGGAGCGTTTCGGCGGCCTCTACCGCGCTTTCCAGTATGGCGCACCGCCGCACGGCGGCATGGCTGCGGGCGTGGACCGCGTCGTCATGCTGGTCTGCGGCGCACAGAACCTGCGCGAGATCACGCTGTTCCCGATGAACCAGCGCGCCGAAGATTTGCTGATGGGCGCGCCTTCGCCTGCCACCAACACACAAATGCGCGAATTGCATCTGCGCACGGTGGAGCCGTCCAAGGGGTGAAAGGGCCTCGGCACTTGGCGCAAACGCGTGGTTTGTGTCGTCTGCTTTCGGCTCGTCACGCCTGATGCACACTTCGTCCGCATCGCTTGTATGCACTGGCCCACTTGCCAGCCTGCAATCGGGACATTAGGGCGAACGCCAGATTTGAGTATACCAACCCAGTTCCTTGAAGGGGCAAAAGAATGAGCGATACCGCCGACCGCGTGAAGAAGATCGTTGTCGAGCACCTCGGGGTAGAGGCCGACAAGGTCACCGAAGACGCGAGCTTCATCGACGATCTCGGTGCCGACAGCCTCGATATCGTCGAGCTGGTCATGGCTTTCGAAGAAGAATTCGGTGTCGAGATTCCTGACGACGCGGCCGAGAAGATCGCCACCGTGTCGGACGCGATCAAGTCCATCGACGACAACAAGGGCTGATCCTTTCGGATTGCCAACCCGTCCGCACTTTCCCGTCGTGAACGCCTTTTGCGCGCATGACGGGAACGTCGGTCGTCCCCCGGCCTTGATCCGTCGGGGCTTCGACAGGCTCGGCCCCGCAAGGGTCTGGGCCTGTTGTGCTTAAAGGTTCGTCTGCCGAATTGAAGGCAGACGTTTCGGAGATTGCAATGCGCCGTGTCGTCATCACCGGACTTGGCCTCGTCACCCCGCTGGGGGCCGATGTCGAAACCGTCTGGGCCAATCTTATCGCCGGGAAGTCGGGCGCGGGGCAGATCACCCGCTTCGATACAACCGGCCAGAAGTGCACGATCGCCTGCGAGGTGAAGCCGGCCGATCATCCTTGGGGCTTCGATGCGAGCAAGCGTGTCGATTTCAAGGTCGTGCGCCAGGTCGATCCGTTCATCGTCTACGGCATCGACGCAGCCGGGCAGGCGCTGGAAGACGCCGGCCTGACCGACATGGACGACGACCTCAAGACGCGCACGGGCTGCTCGATCGGCTCGGGCATCGGCGGTTTGCCGGGGATCGAGAGCGAATCGATCGTCCTGCACGAGAAGGGCCCGGGCCGCGTTTCTCCGCACTTCGTCCACGGCCGGCTCATCAACCTGATCTCGGGCCAGGTTTCGATCAAGTATGGCCTCATGGGCCCCAATCACGCCGTCGTCACTGCCTGCTCGACCGGCGCGCATTCGATCGGCGATGCCGCGCGCATGATTCGCGATGGCGATGCCGATGTGATGCTGGCTGGTGGTTCGGAAAGCACGATCAACCCGCTGGGCGTTGCCGGCTTCGCGCAGGCGCGCGCGCTCAACTGCAGCTACAATGATCGCCCCGAACAGGCGAGCCGCCCCTATGACAAGGACCGCGACGGCTTCGTGATGGGCGAGGGCGCAGGCGTCCTCGTGCTCGAGGAATACGAGCACGCCAAGGCACGCGGCGCGAAGATCTATGCCGAAGTCGTCGGCTATGGCCTCTCGGGCGATGCTTACCACGTCACGGCGCCGCATCCCGAAGGCAAGGGCGCCGAACTCGCCATGCGCATGGCGCTGCGCAAGGCCGGGATGGAGCCGGGCGACATCGACTACGTCAACGCCCACGGCACCTCGACGATGGCTGACACCATCGAACTGGGCGCGGTGAAGCGCGTGCTGGGCGATGATCTCTCCGGCGCGTCGATGAGCAGCACCAAGTCCGCCATCGGACACCTGCTGGGCGGGGCCGGCGCGGTCGAGGCGATCTTCTGCGTGCTCGCGATCCGCGATCAGATCGTTCCGCCGACGCTCAACCTGGATAACCCGGACGAAGGCACCGAAGGCGTCGATCTCGTGCCCAAGGTCGCCAAGAAGCGTGTCGTGCGCGCCGCGCTCAACAACTCGTTCGGCTTTGGCGGTACCAACGCCAGCGTGATTGTGAAGGCGATCTGAGCCCGAAGCGCAGGAGGCGGCGTAGGATGCAGAGTGCTGGCCGCCTCAGGATCATCGTGCTTGCCGTGTTGCTGGTCTTGGGCGCCTATGGCGTCCACTTCCTTTACGGCTGGTATGGCAGCGGTCCACTGGTCAAGGAGGCGACGTTCTCCGTGCCCGAGGGCGCGACGCTGGCAGGCGTGGCGGAAAAGCTGGAGGCCGAAGGCGTAGTCGCCTCGGCCAGCACTTTCCGTCTGCGTGCACGCCTGCTCGGCGGCAGTGAGCCCTTGAAGGCTGGCGAATATGCCATCCCCGCGCATGCCAGCGGCGCAGCTGTGCTGGCGATCCTGCAGGGCGAGGGCGGTGAAGTCCGCCGCATGGTCACCGTGCCCGAAGGCATGCCCTCGATCATGGTGCAGGAGCGCCTCGCCAAGGTCACCCTGCTGACCGGCGCGGTGCCGACGCTTGCGGAAGGGTCGGTCCTGCCGGATACTTACGCCTTCCAGCGCGGCGAGAGCCGCACGGCGGTCGCCGGCCGGATGCAGCAGGCGATGGCGCGTACGCTGGACAAGCTCTGGGCGGAGCGCGCGCCCGAAACTGTTGCGCGCAGCCCGGAAGAAGCCGTGATCCTTGCCTCCATCGTCGAGAAGGAGACCGGCAAGCCATCCGAACGGCGGATGGTGGCTGGGCTCTATTCCAACCGTCTGCGGCAGGGGATGATGCTTCAGGCTGATCCCACGATCATCTACCCGATCACCAAGGGCAAGCCGCTGGGCCGGCGCATCCGCCAGTCGGAAATCCAGGCGGTCAACGCCTACAACACCTATACGATGGTTGGCCTGCCCAAGGCACCGATCACCAATCCCGGCAAGGCCTCGATCGAGGCGGTGCTGCACCCGGCCAGGACCGATGCGCTGTTCATGGTGGCAGACGGCAAGGGTGGGCATGTGTTCGCCGCGACGCTGCAGGAGCACAATGCCAACGTGGCGCGCTGGTTTGCAATCCGCCGCGCGCGCGGGGAACTCTAGGACGCGGCGATGCGGGCGCCGCTGGTCGTCACGGCGATGCTGCCGGCCGCACTTCAGGGAAGGGCAGAAGGCCTCCGCCGCGCGCACTATCCGCCGGAGCGCAACCAGGTGCCCGCCCACGTCACCCTTCTGCGCGCACTGCCACCTTCGCTGGAGGCAGAAGCAAGGGCCCTGCTCGCCGCCCTCGCTGCAGAAATGCCGCCTGTGCCTGCTACGCTTACCAGCGTGATGGACCTTGGCACCGGCACGGCTCTCGCCATCGATAGCCCCGCCATGCTCGACCTGCGCGCGATGATTGCTGAACATTTTCACGGCATGTTGACCCTGCAGGATCAGGGCGAACCGCGCCTCCACGTGACCGTGCAGAACAAGGTCCTGCGCGCCGAGGCAAAGACGCTGCAGGCCACGCTCGCCGCCACGTTCCATACCGAACGCTTCGTCTTCGCTGGCCTCGCCCTTCACCGCTGGCTCGGCGGCCCATGGGAGAATGCGGGCCATTGGTCCTTCCGCGGCCGGGTGCGCTGAAAAGACGCGCGCCAAGGCCTATTTCCCCGGTTGACCCCGCGCCAAGCCCCGCCTAATAGGCGCCCTCGCGCAGCGCCGCCAGCCCGCCTGGCCCTGCGGAAATCCCTTCGGGGCGGAGTAGCTCAGCCGGTTAGAGCAGCGGAATCATAATCCGCGTGTCGGGGGTTCGAGTCCCTCCTCCGCTACCATTCAAGTCATTTATCGCTTTGTTTTCAAAGGATAAAATGACTTTTTCGGAAAATCGAAACCACATTCGTTCCCACATTTTGTGCGGGTCGGAATGGGCTGTTATGCCCCTCTCTGGGATCGTGTCGCGGCCCCCGCTGGCGTTGCTGCTGTCTCCCCTTCTCGATTGCTTGGACGAATCTTGACGGTGCATCGGACTGCCTGCTTCAAGGTTGCAGCGGTCTTCCGGCAAGCGTCAATGGCATCGCGGTTGTCGCGCTGGATTTCGGCAGCTTGCACAAGTGCATTCCATGCCTCCGGGCTGTCGCTTTGCATCATCCGTGCGCCTGCGTCCCAGCGAGAGGATGCGCCCACTATCCGCGCTGCCATGCGTTCGGGCAAGTGCCAGCTTTCCGGCATGACACGGGCAATGGTGCCAGGAAGAAAGGACCAAAGCAGTATGCCTGCCAGCAAGGCTCCGCCCGCTACTTGGTAGAGCTGCTGCCGCTGCTCGGCAGCGGTGCGCGCATTGGAGATGACGCTCCGCATTTCCTCGGCGGCGTGGTTCAAGTCACTCCGGGCCTGGCTTATCGTGTCCTGATCGCTGCGCCGCGCGGCTTCGGCTGCGGCAGCGATCCGATTGCCAATGCTGTCAGGGGTCATCTGCAATGCCGGATGGCGCGCAATGCCCTTCAGGCTCTCGCTGATCGCGCCTATCCGCTTGGCCATGTCGGTGAGGGTCGGGCCATAGTCGGGAATGACAATGTCCGCGCGCTCGGCGGCAAGGTGCTGAACCGCACGGCGCATCAAGGCCAGTTCGCCTTCCAGGCGGGCGAAAGCCTCGGCGGCGGGATCGCCATCGGTATCCAGGATGGCCGGGTCGGGTTCCGGCTCCGGCTCCGGCTCTAGGTCGAGCGGCAGTTCTACGTCATCGGTATCGGTATCCATCGCATTTCTCCTACAGGCCCATGCCGATTGAGCGGCTCCGCTCCATCGTGATGGAGGCGGCAAGGTCGCGGGCCAGATCGCGACCGAGTTCTGTCTTGATGCCCAGCTCGCGGGTGCGACCGCGCAACAGGGATTCGACCTGCGCATCGCGCTCCAGGCTCTTCGCCATGTCCGTCATGCGATTGGTGAGCCTCTGCGCGCCCTTGCTGTCGCCATCGCGCTGCATGGCCTGTCGTGCCTGCCCGAGCCGTTGCCAGTCGCTGACAAAGCGGTCGGCGCGCTGCGCAGGATCGACGCGGATTTCGGCTTCAAGCTGCATGGCTCGGATTGCACCCTGGCTGCGACCATCGGCGGCCTCACGGGCGAGCGAGGGCTGGCGCTGCAAGGCGCTGGCGAGGTCGGCAGCGCCATTGGGCTGGATTGCGTCGAGCGCCTTTCCGGCCTTCTCCAGTGCGTCGCGCTGGTGTGGTAGGACCGGCAATCCCTGTTCGCGCATCTGCCCAAGGTCGGCGGCGGCGCGGGCATAGCGTTCGACGGCGCGGCGCTGATCGGACAGGCCATGCTGTTCGGTCGGCAGCACTTCGAGCCGGTTGGCCTGCGGACGGAATCCGGCGAAGATCGACTTTGCTCGTTCCGGCAACTGCCGTGCAATCTCGACAATGCGTTCGCGGAAGGTGATGCCGCGCCGTTCGGCAAACTGCTGCTCGGGCTTGTAATCGCTTGCCATGTCCTTGCCGCGCTCGCGGCTCAGAGTGCGGATCAGTTTCGACTGATCGGCGAAGTCGTCGCGCCCATAGTGCAGGGCAAGACCGTCACGGTGGCGAGACATCGCGACATAAGCACCGTGACTGTCCATCCCCGGCGTCGCCAGCACATGCGCCCGGTCCACAGTCATGCCCTGCGCCTTGTGGATCGTGGCAGCATAGCCATGATCGATGTGCGCATAGTCTTTGGTGTCGAAGGCGACGTTGCGGCCATCGTCGGTTCGCACGGCCATGCGTTGCGGCGTCACCTGGTCAACAGTGCCGAGTGTGCCATTCTTGACGCCCAGGCCCCGCTCATTGCGCAGGAACATGATGCGGTCGCCGCTCGCGAACTGACGCTCGCCGCGTGTCGCGCTGATCGACACGTCGTTGCCCAGCTCGCCACTGGCGCGCAGCTTTTCTCGTGCCGCGTCATTGAGCTCCCGCACCTCGTCATTGGTGTGGGTGAGGATGATGCGCGTATCGCCGGGGCTGGCCTGCCGGTCACGATCCCAGCGCTCGATCAGCTCGCCGCGTGCGGCCTCCCGCGTCTCGGCGGCGTGGACCATGCCGCGTTCGCCATAGGCCTGAATGGCAAGTCCGGTGCGCCCGGTGGCAATGTGCCGCGTGGCGTCCTGCTGCCAGTCGTCATGCTGGCGGCGCACTTCGCTGATTTCGACGCCGCCATGCCGTTCGTGGATCGAACGGAACGCAGCGCCTGCTTCGATGGCCTGCAACTGCTGCGGGTCGCCGACGAGGACAACTTTCGCGCCTGCATCGGCGGCATGGGAGAGGACGCGCTCCATCTGGCGCGTGCCGACCATGCCTGCCTCGTCGATGACCAGCACGTCGCGCGCGGTAAGCAATTCGCGGCCCTGGCCCCACTGGTGTTCTAGGCTGGCTATGGTGCGCGATGCGATGCCAGAACCATGCTCAAGCCCCTCGGCGGCAATTCCGGACAGGGCGGCACCGCGAACGGCATAGCCAGCGCTTTCCCATACCTCGCGCGCCACGCCCAGCATCGCGCTCTTGCCGGTTCCGGCATAGCCGACGACAACACGGAGGCCGTGACTATCTGTCACATGCTCGAACGCCGCGCGTTGCTCGCCGGAGAGGATCAAGCCGCGTTCCGCTGCCCGCGCCAGCGCTCCTTCCCGGCCACGATCTTCGACCTGATGCCGCTCGCGTTCTGCAATCAATTCCGAAGCGCGACCGAGCCGCTGCTCGGTTTCGATCATCTGGCGCGATGTGAACCGCTCTTCGCCGCGTCCGTCCTTGCCCAGCGCGATCAGGTCGGACGAACAGCGCACTGCGCTCATGGCCAAATCGAACTGCTCTTTCCCGTCGCTATGCCGGTGCACGAACATGGCAAGATCGCGGTTCGTAAAGGTGGCCTGACTGTGCGTGATCGCGTCCAGTGCGACAGTTGGGTTGGCGATGATCCGCTCGCCATTGCGCTGCGCTACAGCGCGGTGTTCCTCGATCCGTTCGGCCTCCAGCCCGCGCACGCCCATGCGCGATGCAGCGGGGCCGATCTTGTCCTGCGGTTCCAGCGCAATGCCCTGCGCCTCCAGGCTGCGGTGATCGATCCGTGCATCGATGTCGAGTTCGGCAAGGCGCTGGTTGACGTGTTCGGCCCAGCGCTCGCGCCATTGCTCAACCAGTTCGGCCTTGTTCCACTCACGCACCTTTGCGCCGAACCCGTCTTTGCCGACCTCGCGCATGGTGAGCATGACATGGGCGTGCGGCTTGGGCTGGCCGTCCGCACCAATATCCCAATGAACATTGAGGTCGGCGATCATGCCCTTTTCGACGAACTCGGCCTCGGCAAACTCGCGCGCCAGTTCGATGCCCTGTTCCTTGGTCAGCTCGCGCGGAATGGCAAACTCGACCTCGCGGGCTAGCTGTGCATCCTTGCGCCTCTCGGCAGCCTCGACCGCGTTCCAAAGCTTCTCGCGGTCGGCAAATTCCTCCGGCGTGCCTTCGGGCAACAGCACTTCGGAATGGACGACGCCGTCCTTGTTGGTGAAGTCATGGTCGCGGTCGAGCCGCTCGTCGTGCAGCCGCTCGGCCCCGCGATAGGCCGCTGCCGCCACGGCGCTGCGCCCGCTCGACCGGCTGATGACTTTGACGGAGAGGTGGAAGATCGCCATGACGGCAATCCATCTACGCCATGAGCGCCACGTCGGCACGACGTATAAGCGCGCCCTCCCATGATAAAATCCTGCTCGGGACTATCCAGTATCAGGCCGTCTCGACGACTCTACAGCATTGGGAGAGCATCGATATTATCATCAGCGCATCACCTCTCAATGGAGAACTTCGATGCGCAAACCCCGTGACTTTGATTCGGAACTGAAGGCCCTCGCCGACAAGGCGAAGCAACTGAAGGAACGCCGCGTGCAGCAGCTTGGCGAACTGGTGATCGCGACTGGGGCGGATGCCACCGATGCGGAAACGCTGGCCGGTGCGCTGCTGGTTATTGCGGAAACCAGCGAAGCCCAACGGAAGGAGGCATGGCGCAAGCGCGGCGCGGCCTTCTTTCAGAGCAAGGCGCGCAAGCGTGTCGATGGACCTCAAAGCCAACCGGATGGCACTCTCCCGCTTGACGGCGGCGCGGCATCGGCTTGAGGCAGTGAAGGCGCGAACCGACATGCGCGAGTGGCAGGTCAAGCGCCGCGAACGCACGCGGCAACTGATCGAACTGGGCGGTCTGGTCGTGAAGGCCGGACTGGTCGAACTCGCGGACGATGATCGCGCCACGCTCTATGGCGCGTTCCTCACCGTTGCCGCCAAGTTGCGCGGTGAGGAACGCGAGCAGGCGCTGGTGCTGTGGAAACGGAAGGGCAAGCGGGCGTTCGATGCTGAGATGGCGCATGGAACGGATGCGCCGCAGTAGTTCGATCCGGACAGAATGCCAGATAGTGTCGAACTTGCTTGCTTCATTTGTAACTGGGCTATAACCAGAGCAAACGAGGGGGAGCGGTGGGCCAAACCAAGTCACAAACTTTGAACCATAAAATGGTTCATGTCCGGCTTGATCCGGAGCTGCATCGTCGGCTTCGCATTGTTGTGGCCTCGGAAGAAACCTCGATCCAGGACTGGCTTTCTGACGCGGTCGAGCGCGCTGTGGACAGGGCTTGGCCATCGATTACCCAAGGGTCAGATAGCAAATGAGTACGGCTGCATTGCGAGCGCCAGCCGGCGCGCAGATTCCAGTGATTGTGCAGCAGGGGAAAATTCTCGATTTCATCGATGGCCTGACCCAGCGTAACGAGACCCCGGAAGAATACGTCAGGCAGGAGATCGCGAAGTCCCTTGTGCGCGAGTATGATTACGCGAAGGCTGATGTCGCGGTGGAATTCACGCTGCGCCTCGGTTCACAAAAGCCTCGCGCTGATCTTGTCATCTTTGATGAAGGGGATGATCACAAGCAAGACCGCGCGCGGATCATCATCGAATGCAAATCGCAAAAGGTGAAGTCGAGCGACCGCAAGGAGGGGATCGGTCAGCTCCACGCATATATGTCAGCCTGCCCGAACGTGCAGTACGGGATGTGGACCAATGGGCTGGAACGCTATTGCTTCCGCCGGGTCGAAAAGGACGGATTGGTCTCGTTCGACGAGATTCCAGATATTCCCGGCAAGGGATGCAGCGAAGAGGACGTAGAGCGTCCCCGGTTCGACCAGCTAAAGGCAGCATCGTCCGACGCGCTCCTGTTCGCGTTCCGGCGCTGCCATAACTACATTGCGGGGAACCAAGGGCTTCAGAAGCCTGATGCCTTTTGGGAGCTGCTGAAGATCATCTTCTGCAAGATTCATGACGAGCGTAGCTCCGACGAGGTCGAGTTTTACGCCACCTCGAAAGAGCGCCACAATCTGAATGGGCGGCTCAAGGTCAAGGCGAGGATTGATGCTCTCTACGCGGCAGTGAAGGCCGAGTACGACACCATCTTCCGGGAAAATGAAGAGATTGAGCTTGAGCCAGGCGTTCTGGCCTACATCGTGAGCCAGTTGCAGATGTACTCGCTTCTCGAAAGCGATATTGATGTAAAAGGCCGTGCGTACGAAGAGATTGTCGGCTCCAATCTGCGCGGTGACCGGGGCGAGTTCTTCACCCCCCGTAATATCTGCCAGATGGCCGTGACAATGCTCGATCCAAATGAGCGGCAGCTCATCATGGATCCGGCATGTGGGACGGGCGGCTTCCTCATCACGGCGATGAACTACGTCATCGAAAAAATTCGGACTGCCGAACTTGCGAAGTGGGGGGAAGTGGCGCGGGCAGAAGATGCCATTCGCGCACGCGTCCAGCGTTTTGCCGAGAAATTTATCATCGGGATGGACCTGAATCCGAGCCTCGTGAAGGCGTCGAAGATGAACATGGTCATGAACAATGATGGGGCAGGCGGGCTATTCCAGGGCAATTCGTTGAAAGCACCTGCAACGTGGGATGACGTCCTTCGTGCGCGGAATGTGATGGGTACTGTTGATTTGTTGTTCACGAACCCGCCGTTCGGATCGAAAATCCCCATCGATGATCCCGCCATTCTGGAAAAATACGATCTTGGCCATGCATGGTCCTACGATGCTGAGACTGACGCATGGACCATGCGCCCGGACATTCAGAAGTCCCAGCCACCAGAAATCCTTTTCATTGAACGGTGTGTCAGGCTCCTGAAGCCTGGCACTGGGCGCTGCGCCATCGTTCTCCCGGACGGCATTCTCGGCTCACCAGGCGCGGGTTATGTTCGCGAGTGGATTCTTCGGAACACTCGCATCTTGGCAAGCATCGACCTGCACCCCGATACGTTTCAGCCGCACGTGAGCGTCCAGACCAGCGTTCTGATCCTTCAAAGGAAGACGGAAGAAGAAGTGGCAGTCGAGAAGGCAGCTGGACGGTTCAATGACTACCAGGTGTTCATGGCCGTCGCCGATCACATCGGCCACGATAAACGTGGCAATGTGACCTACGTCCGGGATCGCCAAGGGAATGAAATTGTCGAAGAATTTGAAGAACAGACAAAGGATTATGAGGACGGCAAGCCTGTGTACAAGCGCCAATTAACTCAGCGCAAGGTCGTCGATGACAACACAATTCAGATTGCTCAGGCGTTTCGTAAATGGCTATCCGAGCAAGACTGACCGCCCCTCGCGAGGTCCGAGAGGATTGGCCGTGGCATGAGGCGCAGTCTATCAGCCTGTCAGCTTCACTGCTTTTTGGCGGTGATCGTCGTATGGAAGCCGAAAACTTCTTGGCACCAGGCTTTGCCGTTCGGCATCGTATCCAGTCGAAGCCAGTTGGCTGGAAAGCTTTCTCAGAAGTAGCGCGCATTTGGCAACCCTCTCGACTGAAGGGAATCCAAGTGGCACCGGAGTTCGGAACTCCATTCTTGGCTGCGACTCAAGTATTTGACGTTCGCCCGATACCTCGAAAATGGCTTTCGATAGACCGAACCGATGATCATGCGCAGCGCTTTGTCAGAGAAGGCACGGTCCTCTTGACTTGTTCTGGCAGTGTTGGACGTGCCACGATAGCTGACGCGACCGTGTCACGGGTTCTTGTGTCGCATGACTTACTAAGAATCGAACCTCGTGTGCCCGAGATTCGAGGGTGGGTTTATGCTTATCTTCGCTCGCCCAGCGTAAGGGCAATGATGACCTCTGCTCAGTACGGTCACATGATCAAGCATCTTGAAATTGGTCATTTGGAGGCCTTGCCGTTTGTCTCGATGCCGGCGGGCTATGAGGAGCGTTTCAATCAAGCGTTCGACAAGATCATCCAGCTCAGAAATCGGTCGCATGAACAGACAGAAAAGGCCGAGAGGCTCTTTGAGAAAAATTTTGGAAAGTACTTTTCAAAATTATCTGATAAAGTTGGGTTTTCAGTCAGCGCTTCATCAGCCCTTGCAGGGCAGCGGCGAAGATTTGAGGCCCAATTTCACAATCCAGACGTGCGCGAATTGGTGAGACATCTGAGCGGTAGTGCCATTTCTTGGGACTCGATTAGTGAACTTGGGTACTCAGTTTGGCTTCCAACGCGATTTCGCAGGATAAATGCCGAAGATGGTGTTCCTTTCGTAGATAGTTCGGTTCTGTTCGAAATTAATCCGGACAGTAAGAAGTTTATTCAAGACTCTGACTTTGGCGATCCCTTCCGAGGACGTGTGATGGCAGGTTGGTTGCTATTGGCGCGCTCTGGGCAGACTTATGGCATTAATGGCTCGACAATGATTGCTTCGAGCGCACACGAAGAGAAAATTATCTCCGATCATGTGATCCGAATTGCACCAGAAGCTCCCAAGTGCCGGGTTGGGTATCTGCATGTTGCTATGTCGCATCCAGAATTGGGGCGTCCACGCGTCAAGGCGTTGCCGTATGGTTCAAGCATCCCCGAGATCGAAGTGACGGATGTTGAAAGCTTCTTGATCCCTCGCCTTGATAGCGAAAGAGAAGATGAAATTGCTGACCTAGCGGAATCCGCCGCTGCTGACCGCGATCTTGCTGACACAATCGAAGTACAGATCGCAAGCGAGGCAGATGAACTGGTTCAGTCGTTTATACAATAAGCTGCGGTGAGCGGTCAGGCGGGCTTCATGGCAATTTTTACTACCAGCAATGTTCCGATCTCCTCCCTGATCGAGGACATTGACATGGGTAAGATCGGATTGCCGGAATTGCAGCGGCCTTTTGTCTGGCCGAACGTCAACGTTCGTGATCTTTTCGACTCCCTGTATCGCGGCTATCCTGCCGGATTTCTGCTGTTCTGGAAGACTGGGGCGGATGGAGGTCTGAAGAGCATTGGCACCGGCCCGAAACAGTCGGTGCCGGAGCTGGCGATTGTCGATGGCCAGCAGCGCCTGACCTCGCTCTATGCCGTGGTGAAGGGGATGGAAGTCCTCCGTTCCAACTTCAAGAAGGAGCGTATCCAGATAGCGTTCAACCCGCTCTCTGGCCGCTTCGACGTGGCCGATGCGGCCATTAAGAAAGACCGGGCCTTCATCCCGGATATCTCCGTGCTGTGGAGGCCGGACTTCAAGGCTGGCGCGTTCCGCAAGGCGTTTCTCTCTCAACTCAAGGAAATCCGAGAGATTTCCGATGAGGAGGAAACAGCCATCGAAGATGCCATCGACCATCTTCGCAATCTGCCGAACTACAATTTCGTCGCACTGACACTGGCTTCGTCGGTCGATGAGGAAACCATCGCCGAAGTCTTCGTGCGCATCAACGGCAAGGGCAAGGCGCTCAACCAGGCCGACTTCATCATGACGCTGATGTCGGTTTTCTGGGAAGATGGCCGTGTCGAGCTGGAGAACTTCTCGCTCCACGCCACCGTGCCGAGCGAAGGGCAGGCGTCGCCATACAACCATTTCATCAAGCCTTCTCCGGACCAGATGCTGCGCGCCACCGTAGGGCTGGCGCTGAAGCGGGCGAGGCTTGCCAATGTCTACAGCGCGTTGCGCGGCAAGGACGCGGCTACCGGCGTGGACAATCCCGACAAGCGCGAGGGGCAGTTCACCCTTATGCGCGAAGCGCAGACGGCGGTTCTGAACCTCGCCAACTGGCATCATTTTCTCGATGCGCTCAAGCTGGCGGGATACCGTGGGCAGAAGATGGTCAGCTCGGAAGCGGCCATCATCTTCAGCTATGTGCTCTACCTCATCGGCATCCGCGACTATGGCATCGACCGCACCCGGATGCGGCAGGCCATTGCCGAATTCTATTTCATGGCATCGATGACGGGGCGATACACAAGTTCTCCCGAAACCCGGTTCGAAGCCGATCTTGGCCAGGTCCGCGATCTGCCAAGTGGTGAAGTGTTCGTCGCGAAACTCCGCGAGATTTGCGATACGACGCTGACCAATGATTACTGGGAAATCACGCTGCCCAGTCAGCTCGCGACATCGGCGGCGCGCAGCCCGACGCTTTTCGCCTATCAGGCTTCACTCATCATGCTCGATGCGCCTGCGCTTTTCAGCCCGCTCAAACTTGCGGCCATGGTTGATCCGGCGATCAAAGGATCGAAAGCATCGCTCGAACAACACCATCTGTTCCCGCGTGCCTATCTCGAAGCCCAAGGCGTCACCGATCTGAAGTTGATAAACCAGATTGCCAATTTCGCGCCGGTTGAATGGCCGGACAACATCAAGATCGGGAAGCAGCCCCCAGCGGAATATGTCCCGGCGCTTGATTCCCAAATGACGGCTGCAGAACGGGAGCGCGTGTACGGTCTGCACGCCCTGCCGCACCTCTGGTGGGAACTGACCTACGATCAGTTTTTGGTCGAGCGCCGCCTTCGCATGGCGCAGGTCGTCCGGCGCGCATGGGAGCGGTTGCGCGGTGACGCAGCTATTGAGGCCGTGTCGCCGCCCTCAGTCGCAGAGCTAATTGTGGGCGGCGAAACTGGTGCCGTGGAGTTCAAATCAACGCTCCGCATCAATTTGCACACGGGCCAGCCCGACGAAAAGATGCATCTGTCGGCGCTCAAGACGATTGCAGGGTTTCTGAACGCCAAGGGCGGCACATTACTCATCGGGGTTGCTGATGATGGTGAGGTTCTCGGGATCAGCGCCGATGGTTTCCCGAACGAAGACAAGATGGGACTGCACCTCGTCAATCTCATCAAGGACCGGATCGGGGAAATTTTTCTGCCCTATGTCCATCCTCACTTCGATGACCAGCAAGGCGAGCGGGTTCTCATTGTCAGGTGCGAGCCTGGTCCGAAAGCCGCCTTCCTCAAGGATGGCAAAGAGCAGCGGTTCTTCGTTCGCGGCGGCAACGCCACCACCGAGCTAAGCGGCGCGGCGATTACCGATTACATCAATCATCGTTTCAGCTAGAAGGTCGGCGGTTAGTCGGCTGGATTTGCAATTAGACGCTCGAAAATGAGAAGGCCAAAGAGTTGGTAGATCGTTCACCTGAAGGAATAATCGAGTTCGCGACAGTTCGCGCCCAGCAGGCATGGGACGACCACAAGCAGCCATATCTGCTTGCGCGGTTAAGTCCCGATCTTATGGCTGAGGGGATCGATTATCGGGAAGTCCTCGGGGAGCAAAAGCTCAAAGAGTTTCTTGCTTCACATTCTGAGAAGATAAAGGTGACCGTACATCCGCAGCAGAAAGCCAAAATTGGGTTGCTGCCCGCTGATGTGGATTTCCAGTATGATCCCGTGCCTGAAGCTGCAACTCATTCGCCTCCCAAGAGGTCAACGCCAGATTCAGGTCTTCACGGGTCGAAGCGTCGCTATATTGTTGGTAGCTTCCTTCAGATGGTTTCTGAGCTCGATGAGGCGGACGCTAAGCAAGTGGAAATTCCTGCTCACATTCTTGCGAAGCTCCTGCGCGAGAAATGAGGATCGTCATCGCCGTCGCGACGGCGAATGGTGCGCTTCGGTCTTTCCTGGCCAAGCAGCGACCAAACGTCGTTCCGCAGGGGACTGTTCAGAAAGGCTATTTTGCTGAGCGGCAAGCACGCTTTTTCGTCCAACTTCAAGCGATTGACGAGAAGGTTAGTGCAGACTCGCTCGGTGCGTGGCTGAGGCGCATCGCAAATCCAGCGGATGCATTGATCCTACTGATCGATAAGGATTCGCGCCATCTGGTTCAATCCTATGAAGATGCATACTTTATCGCTGAGATTCCTGAATATCCTGGCTCTGTCATGCAGAACCAGGTCAGTGCCACGCTTGCACCAATTATCCGACACTTTGGAAATTTCTGCCGCTTGTTTGACTCGCAGAAGAATCAGAAAGTCTTTCTTCTTCCACTAGACATATTCAAAGCCGTTGAGTTGAAGAGGTTGCGGGATCGTCTTACGATTTTTAAAATGGAAGTCGGCTTGGCTGAAGATGTCGAAGCAATAATTTCCCAAATCAATGAGAGAGCTAGACCCAAACGCCAGAAGAGATTCAAGCGAGTTTATTTTGTTGATGACCGACCGCTCTGGTATCATTTTGGGCTTGAACAACATGCTAGAGCTGAAAATGGTGCTCCTCCCCACGCGGAACACTGCTGGCACACAAGCTGCTTCCGGTTTGGGCGACGATTTGATTGCCAACGCCATTTCAACGTGGATGACGATTCGAACCCAACCAAGGTGTATGGAAGCTTTGTAACTTGCCACGGCGAGACGTTCGAAGCCTCGGGGCAAAGCCATCTCAATGTGTTTCCAAACGGGTTTATCTGATATGAAAAAGGGCAGCCCTGAGGCTACCCTTTTTGCAAAACCGGTGCCTAACCCTCACATTTCCTTCACTGCCGCGGCGGATCAGATCACGACCCAAATGTCGATCTCTCCGATCTTTCGTCTGGTCACTCAGGCGAATGGATGCCTAGCAAGTAGGTGTCATCAATCCGCATGAAGGGAACAGGTAGGCCTACCCTCTATGGGGTCTCCTGGGTTAAGAGTCAATGAATCTCCCATTTGGTGGGGGCGGACGAATTATCCTCGGGATCCTCTTCCCTCGGCAATTAGGTGATACGCGCTCCAAGATAAAGGGTGCGAGATGGGTTATCGATCACCGCCCAGGACGCATTTTTGCAGCCACTGCAACCTTTATCGACTGCTGCCTAAGCCAGGCTATCCTTGATGGCGGCAAAGGGGAGTTGATGACATAGACAGGGATATCTGGCCTCGACGGATGGGCATCGTTCAAAGCGGAATTATCAGCGCCGGGAGATGATGCAAGCCGTTCCATCCCTTCATTATGCCAAATCAACGCCAGAAATCCAGCATCCGAGCTGTACCTCCATACAACGAGTCGCGCGCAATCTCCGCCCGTAGCGACGCAAGTATACGTCGCCTGTGCGCAATCTCACCGCCAAAATCCAGCGCCTGCTCTGATCAAGGCGCCAAAACGCCGCCTCAAAGCGCCCCATGTTTGCGTCCGCCGTCTTCTCTACTCTTCCGTATCCGTGCCTATCCTTCCGCAAGTTATTCTATCCGTATCTACGAAGACCGGATTAGGGACTGCGAATTTTGTTGCGCTGGATGCCTCATAGCGAGAATTTTGGATCAGGGGGCACCAGTAACTGCCAATGAATGGAAGCAAGTCCCATGTCCAACCCTGACAAGATCATCCGCCTCAAGACCGTTCTCGCCCGCACCGGCCTGTCCCGCTCCACCATGTATCGAAAAATCGCAGAGGGGACTTTCCCGTCTCAGGTGAAGATCAGCGTTCACGGCGCGGGATGGCGGGAATCTGCTGTGAACCGCTGGATCGATGATCCGGTCTCGTACCGGAATGAGAGCGCGGCGCTGTGACAGCGCCGCCTTCGGTCGAGCCGATCTGCGTGAAGGTCAATGACGCTGCGCGCATGATCGGCGTCGGTCGCACCAAGCTCTACGAACTGATCGCATCGGGCGAGATTCAGGTCATCAAGCTCGGGAAATCGACCCGTATCACGACTGCCAGTCTGCACGAGCTGGTCATGCGGCAGCGGGAGCCGAAGTAGGCTCGGCTGCTGACGCATTCGCCGCTGGTGTGCGATTGCTGAGATAATCCGCCCACTGCTTCATCAAGCTGCGGCGCTTCTCGAAGAAATCGGTTCGGCGGTAGGCCGCTTCGACCTTGTTAGGCAACTTGTGGGCGAGGGCCTTGTCAGCGACCTCCTTGGGGAAGTCGGTGCATTCGGCGGCCCAGTCTGTGAAGGTGGATCGGAAGCCGTGCACGGTGATGGTCGCGAAACCATCGTCGCGCAGAAGCTTGGTCATGGTCATGTCGCTGATCGGCTTCTTCCCGTCGTTGGAAAAGACCAAGCCCGTATCGCTGGTCCGCTCATCCCAGCGTTTGCGCAGCAATGCCACAACCGGTGCCGATAGCGGCACCACATGGGTTTCGCCCGCCTTCATCCGTTCAGCGGGAATGGTCCATACCGCCTTTTCGAGATCGAACTCGGCCCATACCGCAAGGCGCGTCTCGTTGGACCGCACGGCGTTGTAGATCGTGAAGCGCAAGGCGTCGCGTCCGGTCGTCGGGGCGGCGGTGGCAAGCTTTTCCATCAGTGACGGGACATCGGCATAGGGCATGGCCTCCATATGCCCGCGTTTGTCGTTCTGTCGGGGCAAGCCCTTGCGCACCGAACGCAACGATACCTCTTCCGGCACCCAGCCTTTCACATGTGCGAAATCGAGCACCACGCCGATGCGCTGGAGCAAGCGCCGCGCCGTTTCCGGTATCTCCAGCCATATCGGAGACAGCGCCTCGACCACACAGGCGCTGTCCACCTTGTCGACCGGCTTCTTGCCGATACGCGGAAAGAGGTGGCGCTCGAAACCGGATAACCAGCGGGAATGATGCCCGTCTTTCCATCCGTCCCCCAGGGTTTCATGGCACGAGCGGGTTGCGGCTTCGAAGGTCGGTATGACCTTCCGCGCCTTGCGTCGCTCGGCGACAGGATCGAAACCGTCACGAACGCGGCGACGCAATTCCGCTGCCGCTGTTCTGGCATCGGTCAGCGAAACATCATGCGCCGATCCCAGCCCATAGTCGCGGCGGTGGCCTTTCAACTGCATGCGCAGCACCCAGGTGCGCGCGCCGCTGGGCTTCACGACAAGGCACAAGCCCCTGCCATCGACATGGCGACCGGGCTTCGCGTTCTTCACTTTCAATACTGTCAGCGCCATCAGGTTCGAGTCCCTGTCAGGGATTTATACCGCCAAAAACGGGGGTATTTGGTCCCACAATCGTTCCCACATTTCAGCGGGAATTCAGGCGATTCAGGGCGACCGACCGCGAACACGTTACAAGATAAATCGCTGATTTTACAGAGTAGTTGGAGACGCTCTGAAATTGCCTGAGACGAAAGTTATAGCGCCTCCTCCGCTACCAATCCCTTATCCGGAAGCTTCCGACAGCTTCCGCATTTTTCCAAAAATCGAAAGAAAAGCAGAGGGTTGCGGGTGATTCGCGTCCGCATGCGCCCATGGCCTTCCACATGCAGCCAGATTTGGTGTGGGGGTATTTTGGGGGTAGTTTTGCGGTGTATCGGAAAGGAGCGATACCCCCATGCCTCTGACGGAGACTCAAGCCAAGAATGCAAAGCCACGCGAGCGAGCGTACAAGCTTGCCGACAGCGAAGGCTTGTTCCTGCTCGTCCAGCCGAACGGCACGAAGCTTTGGCGGATGAAATACCGATTTGCAGGCAAGGAGAAGTTGCTGTCGTTTGGCGCTTATCCGGCGTTGGGGATCGCCGCCGCCCGGGACAAACGCAAAGCGGCCAAGGCGCTCCTTGCCGACGGCAAGGATCCAATGAAGGCCAAGGGGGAGGTTATATCGGAGAACGGTGACACCTTCTACATGGTGGCGAAACGTTGGCACGAGAACCGCCAGTCGGCGTTGAATCCGGCACATGCCGAACGTGTCTGGTCACGAATGGAGCGGGACGTGTTCCCCTCCCTAGGACAGAGGCTGATCCATGAGATCACTGCCCCCGAGGTCCTGGAGATGATCCGCAAGATTGAGATACGAGGCGCGCTGGATATCAGTCGGCGTGCCAAGCAAGGGGTAGCGCAAGTCTTTCAGTTCGCGATTGCTTGCGGGCTGGCATCCAGCGATCCCACTGCTCACCTTAGTGGAGCCCTCAAGCCCCGGCCCAGGGTGAAGCACATGAGCCGCCTTCCTCTTGATGAAGTGCCTGCGTTCCTCGAAAAGCTCCGAGCATATCAAGAGGAAGGTGACCGGCGCTCGGCAATCACCCGCGATGCGGTACTATTCGCCTTGCTTACCTGGGTCAGGACAAAAGAGCTTCGACTGGCCGTCAAATCCGAATTTGAAAATCTCGATGGTACGGAACCCGTTTGGCGAATTCCGGCTGCGCGCATGAAGATGGGGCGTGAACACCTTGTGCCACTTTCCGCTCAGGCCGCACTCATTGCTAGAAAAATGGTATCGACGGCGACCGGTGATCACCTGTTTCCCGGGACCCACCCAGACAAGCCGTTGTCTGAAAACACGATGATCTATGCGCTTTACCGCCTTGGCTATCATAGTAGGCAAACCATCCACGGCTTTCGAGGGCTCGCCAGCACATGGGCGAACGAGCAGTTGGTTGAGTTTGGCAAGCCAGCGATGTGGATCCGGAAGTACCATGAGGATTGGGTCGAGATGCAGCTCGCTCATTCAGAGAAGAATGATGTCCGGGGGGCTTACAACGCGGCAGAGTATCTCGCACCCCGCCGGCGAATGATGCAGGACTGGGCTGATTTCCTCGATGGGCGCAAGGTGCTCGACATCAGGAAGGGGCGAAAGCGGGCTGCGTGACGCCCGTGAGCAGAAGCATTCAATCCGATCAAGTGCACTCGGTGCAGTTCGTATTAAAACTGCCAGTGCCGCAGGACGTCGCGGACATATCCGGGTGTTTCGCCATTGCGGGGAATGCCACCTGCGCGTTCAACTGCCCTTGGACCGGCATTGTAGGCAGCGACCGCGAGGTGAACCACGCCAAACCTGTCGAGCATCTGCCGGAGATACCGCGCAGCGCCGAAGATGTTAGCCATGGGGTCAAATCGGTTGAAGACCCCGAGTTCCTTTGCCGTTGCGGGCATCAGCTGCCCAAGGCCCACGGCACCCGCCGGACTGACCGCCAAAGGGTTGTAGCGAGATTCCGTCCAAACGAGCGCATCGAGCAGGCCAGCGGGTAGTGAATACTTCGCTTCTGCCGCGTAGATGTGGGGAAGGTAGCTTGCTCGCCTGAAGCCGGATCGGCCAGGTTGGGGATTCCGCTGGTATCTGTAGGGCAGGTTGACCGGACCAGTTCGCGGCACAGTGACAACAGGCGCCGGGCCGTCTTGGACGGATCGCCAGAGCCCATGCTCCACTAGCTGGAAGCCGTTCGATGTTCCAGCAATCCGAATGCCGTCGGAGTGGCTGGCGGGGGCTTCGATTATAGCTGGCGTTGGCAACTCTTGGGCACTGGCCGGGATAGCAGAGGTGATCGCGATGCCTGCGATCAAGAGATTCTTGATTGTCATTTCTCGATCCTTGTCTAGCCGAATCGAGCGAGAACATATAAAGAACAAGCGATGTAGGAAAATTGGATTGGCGCGAGTGCAGAGTGGAGGCTGCGCGGGGAGGGCACCTCAACCGGAGAAGGTCGATGCCCCCGTTAGACAAAGTTCATCAACTCGAACGCCGCGCCCGCACGATCGTTGAAAGCCTTCAGGGTACATGGGGTCCGGGCAAAGGCATGTGCTGCTGCCCCGCGCACGACGACCGCACGCCCTCACTGAGCGTGACACTGGGTCGCAAAGCGATCCTGTTCCATTGCTTCGCGGGATGCTCGAACGAGGAGGTCATAGCGGCACTGGACCGCCAGGGTGTTCGCAGCCGTGACCTGTTCGATGGCTCTAGTGCCGTGGCCGCTGATCAACAGGAAAAAAGGGCCTTCAATTCCAACGCGCGGCGTTTGTGGCACTCGGCGACGGCGATCTCCGACAGCCCTGCCGAAGGATACCTCGCGCT
>NZ_BJYR01000022.1 GCF_007991615.1 Novosphingobium sediminis
CGCTGGCGACAAGGTGATCGAACTGTTCGGTGAGGGCAACGATACGGTCAAGAGTTCGGTCAGCTATGCGCTTAGCGGTCCAATGTATCTTTCGGGAACATTCGTCGAAACGCTGCAGCTTACTGGCACATCAGCCATCAATGGCACCGGCAACGGACTCAACAACGTGCTGACCGGCAACAGCGCCAACAACATACTAGATGGCGGCGCGGGGAACGACACGCTTACCGGCGGCGCAGGGTCTGATACATTTTTGTTCTCGTTCCCGGCAAGCGCATCAAACGCCGACACGATCACCGATTTCGCCGCCGGCATCGACCACATTGCGCTCGCTTCTGGCGCCTTTCACGCTTTGCCAGTCGGAGCGCTCAGTTTGGCGATGTTCCATCTGGGCACGGCAGCCGCAACAGCCAACGATCATCTGATCTATGATTCAAGCTCAGGGCACCTGTGGTACGATGCTGATGGAACCGGCAGCGCTGCACAGAACCTGATTGCAACGCTCACGCCGGGCACCCATCTGGCCGCGACCGATGTATTCGTGATTTAGGGCCCGTCCTGTAGAGGTCGAGGCGTTGGCGCGGTCGCAGGAAGAGGCGGGAGCCCCTTTTCTGGCGGGCAAGCCGCCCGATTACCTACATCACCACCGGCATCTCACCCGGCCCCGGCGGCGCATCGGGCACCTCCACTTCGATGCGGCCTGCTTCCACGCGCACCGGGAATGTGCGCAGGTCCGGATAGGCCGCGCCGAGGCATTTGCCCGTCAGCACGTCAAAACGCGCACCGTGGAGCGGGCACATCACCGCGCCGCGCCGCACGCGGCCGGGCGAAAGCAGCGCGGCCTGGTGCGTGCAGCGGTCGTTGACGGCGCGGTAGGAGCCATCGTCTGCGCGCAGCACCAGCACGTGCCAGCCCGCCAGCCGCGCCGCCAACTTGCCATCGGCCGGAAAATCGGCCTCGAGCGTCACTTCATGCCAGTTCGCGCTCATTCTGTTGCTGCCCACCAGTCTTCCATCATCGGGGCAATCGCGCGTGCGACCAGTTCAATGACCGGGGCATCGGCACGGGCGAGATAGGCAATCGCGCCGTGGCCCTGATCAGCAGGCGCACCGCCGAGCACGAGTTCCCAGCCGTCCGCGAGCATCGCCGCGGCGCTATCCGCCACCGAATCGACCCAGACGCCAAGGTGCGAACGGCCGTGCACCAGCATCGCATCATAGGCAGAGCCCGGCACGCTCTCAATCAGCTCCATCCGCAGCGGCCCCTGGTGCGAATAGACCACGCGCAGCTTGGCCGCGAGTTGCTCGCCAGCGGCGTTCCATACCGGCATCGGATCGAAGGTGCGCACCGGCGTCCAGGTGCAACCCATGGTCGCGCTGAACTGCGCCATTGCCTCTTCCAGATTGTCGACAATCACGCCGTGGTGAAAGATACCCGCCAAAATCTCCATTCGCAGCACTCCCGAACGGCCTGCATATCACCAGCAAGCCTATGTTTTAAAATCTAAAATTTGGCTTAAAACACACTGAAAACGATCACTTTACAAGCATACATGAATGTTTTTAAACTGCAATCGGAACCCCGTCGTTCCGGGAGAGAGAGTCCGATGTCCGAAGCCCTCACCGCAGATCCCCCTGCCGACGATCTTGCACGCATGGCGTGGGAACGCGAGCGCAACGGCCCGCCGGTCGATTTCCCCGCGCTGCCTTCGATTCCTGGCGGGCGCTATGTCGATCCCGCATTCCTCGAGCTTGAGGACGCGGGCATGTGGAAGAAGGCATGGCTCTATGCTGGCCATGTCGACCAGCTTCCCGAACCCGGCTCGTGGTTCCTCTGCCGCAACACCGGCTCCCCCGTCATCGTCACCCGCACACTCGCGGGCGACATCCGGGCATACTACAACACGTGCCAACACCGCGGCGCACCTCTCGTAAAGGAGGAGAGCGGGACTTCGCGCGGGTTTGTCTGCGGCTACCACGGCTGGTCCTACACGCTGGAAGGCAAGCTCACCGCCGTGCGGGATCGGCGCGACTTTGCCGAAGACTTCGACTTTTCCTGCCACGCGCTCAGCCAGGTGCGCTGCGAGCTGCTCGGCAGCCTGATCTTCCTCAACGCCGATCCGAACGCCGAGCCGCTGATCCGGCACATCGGCCCGATGGCGAAGGAGCTCGAACAGCTTCAGCTCGAAACGCTGCGCCTCGTCGACAGCCGGAGCTACGAGACTGACTGCAACGTCAAGGTCCTGCTCGATGCGTTCCTCGAGGTCTATCACCTGAAGTCGATCCACGAGAACACGGTGGACCGTTTCCTCGATCACCGCGCGATGATCGTGACGCTCTGGCCCAACGGCCACAGCCGCATGGCAACGCCCAACCGCCGCGAGGGCTGGATCGATCCCGGCACTGTCGGGATGCCCGAAATCCCGACGATCTCGGAGTTCGTCGCGAAGAACAACGTCTCCTATTCGATCTACCCCAACTTCGTGATGCCGCCCGCACCCACCGGCATCCCCCTCCTGCAATTCTGGCCGATGGGGCCGAACAAGACCCGCGTCGTCTCGACCTGGCTTGCGCCCGAGCATGATCCCGAAAACCCGCATCCGCTGTGGGAAACGCGCATCAAGAACTGGGAGCGCATTCTGTACGAGGACCTGCAGTTCGCGCCGCAGATCCAGGAATCGGTCGAAGGCCCGGGCTTCAAGGGCATGTCGCTCAACTATCAGGAGCGCCGCATCTACAACTGGCACGAAGAGCTCGATCGCCGCATCGGCGTCGAGAACGTGCCGGAACACCTGCGCGTGAAACCGGTGCTCGCGCCGTTCATCGTCCGCGAATGACCGATACGCTCTCGCCGCTGGGCACGCCCTGGCGGACCTTCGAGGACCTCGTGGTGGGCGAGACCAAGATCTCGCCCCCGCGCACGGTGACCGAGGCGGAAATCGTCGAGTTCGCCCGCGCGTACGATCCGCAATGGTTCCACACCGATCCGGAAGCCGCGCGCCAGTCGGTGTTCGGGCAGGTCGTCGCGAGCGGCATCCATGTGCTCGCGATCTGGAGGCAGATGGACCATGCGATCAACGGCGACATCGACTTCGTCTGCGGCGTGGGCTGGGACCGCCTGCGCTTGAAGCGCGCAGTCCGCGCCGGAGACACGCTGCGCGTCTCCAGCGAAATCCTGAGCCTTGAGCCATCACGCAGCGGAAAGCCGCGCGGCACCGCTGTCACGCGCTATGTCGTGGCCCTCGAAGACGGCACCGAATGCGTGACCTTCGAGAGCACCAACCTCGTCTACACGCGCGATGCGCGCGACAGATCGGACACGAGCGCCTCGGCCGAGGCATAAGCTTCGGCCATCGCCGCCTCGACTGCTTCGGGCGGGCCATACGTCGGGCGCAAGTGCACCACATGCACGTCGGTAATCCCGATGAACCCCAGCCACGCCTGCATGAAACGCACCTGATGGTCGAGTTCGCCGCCCGGCGTGCCCGCCCGGATATCCAGCGCGCCCGACGCGACGAGGATCGCACGCTTGCCCGCACCAAGCCCTTCGACGCCCGTTTCGGAAACGCGGAATGCCATGCCCGGCTGGGTGATCGTGTCGATGTACTGCTTGAGCTGCCAGGGAATGCCGAAATTCCACATCGGCACGCTGAACACGATTGTGTCGAACGACAGGAAGTGCGCCACCGCCTCGCCGATCTGCGCCCATGCCGCACGAACCTCGTCGGCGACCTCGCGGCCCTCGATCAGCGCATAACGCCCCTCGATCACCGGGCCGGTCAGCGCGGGAAGTTGGGCGCTGCACACGTTCAGCGTCTCGACCGACGCGCCGGGGCTTGCCGCCACCAACCCCTCGATCAGGCGCTCGGCCACCTTCACCGACCGCGAGCGCTCGCCGCGAGGTGAGCCGATCACATGCAGAAGACGCTCGCTCACATATCCCCCGGCTGCTTCTGGCCCGGACCATAGATATAATCGTCGAGCACCTTGTGGAAATGGCGGATGCGCAGTTCCTGCTCACCGATCCAAAGGCCCGGGAAGCTCTCGCTCTTCATCCCCGCCTGCACGGTCGGCAGGTTGTAGGCATCCTGATCGAGCACCTGCCCGATGCTGCGCTCGCCGTGCTTGAAGCGGCGGTGCTTCACGCGCTCGGGCCAGGGCTCGCCTTCGGGCACCAGCTCGAACACCCACACATCGTAGAGCATCTTGTTAGGATCGCTCGCGTGCGGACGCTGGCGGAACATCATGATGTCGTCCGCGTGCACGTTGAGCGCGACGTTGGGGAAGATCATGTAGTGGTAGTCATCGGTCAGCTGATCGTCGTTCAGCGCCGAATAGTCCTTGCCCTGCGCCTTCCCGTGCTTGCGCTTGAACAGCTGCACATCACGGCGAATGTCGCTCACGCGGCCCTCGTAGTCCGCCGGGTCCATCCCCGCATGGCGCATGATCTCGTCGATCGCCGGCGGGATCGTGCTCGGCATGGCAACGCGCGGGGAGATCGCCGCGAAGGGGATCAGATAGCGGTTGTGCCGCTCGTAGCAGTCGATCTGCACGTTCACGTCGTCGAGATACCACTGCAGCTGCGGGTGGATGCCCTGCACGTGATAGGTCTCGTTGAAGGCGTCGACCGAGGCCTTCCAGTTGCAATCCCACTCCACCGTCACGTCGCGTTTCCACGCCATCCGCTCGGGGTGATAGGGCTCGAGGTGATCTTTCAGCGGCGCGATGTAGTCATCGAACGGCTCGACATCCGGGTTGAGCGAGAACCAGACGAAAGCATTCCACTCCGTCACTGGCAGGCTCGGCAGGGTCATCCCCGGAGGGCCGCCCTGCGGGAAGGTGCACAGATCCGGCAGTCGGTCGATCTTGCCGTCGAGCCCGTAGGTCCAGTGGTGGTACATGCAGCGGAACATCTGCGCATTGCCGATGCCTTCCGGCCGCAACCGGTTGCCGCGGTGGAGGCACACATTCGGGAAGCAGCGCAGTGAGCCATCATGCTGACGCACGATCAGCACGCTTTCCTTGCCGATCTCGGTGCAAATGTAGTCGCCGGGGTTCGGGATGTCGTCCGCCCGCCCGCCGAGCAGCCAGACCTTGGTCCAGATATGCTCCCATTCGAGCTTCATGAACGCTTCGGAGTAGTACCGCTCCGCCGGGATCACATCGTGGCCCAGCTCGGGATCGGGCGCCTTGTCCACCGGCGTGCGGCTGGTGTTGGTCTCCGGCGTCACGCGGATCACGTCGACGACGCGCTTCACGTCCATCTTCGACGTGTCCCACGTGACGGGCTTGTGGGTCACAGGCTGGTCCATTTCAGAAGTGCGTCCGGTTGGTGAAGGCGCCATCGACGACGAGGTGCGATCCGCTGCACCAGCTGGCAGCCTCGCTGGCGAGGAACACGATCGCGCGCGCCACTTCCTCGGGCCGGCCCAGCCGGCCCATCGGCTGCTGGCGCAGCTGCGACTGGTAGAACTTTTCCATCGTGCCCTTGATCATGTCCCAGTTGCCGCCCTCGAACTCGATCGGGCCGGGCGAGACGACGTTGACGCGAATACCGTCCTTGCCGTGCGCCAGCGCGAGCTGCTTGCCATAGGTGATCAGCGAGGCCTTCATAGCGTTGTAGGCCTGCGGGCCGCCCATGGCTTCGAGCGCGCTGGTGGTGGCGACGAGGACGATGGAGCCGGACTTGCGCTGCGTCATCACCGGGATCACCGCCTCGATCGCGCGAACCGGGCCCATAACGTCGGTCTCGAAGGCGTTGTGCCAGTACTTTTCGCTGCCCATGCCGCCGCCAGCCGAGCTCAGCGGGATCAGCACATCGACGCCTTCCAGCGCCTCGATCGCCCACTCCAGCAACGCCTTGTAATCGTCCGCCTTCTTCACGTTGCAGGGCTTGCCCACCACGCGCGTGCCATAGCGCGAAAGCGCGGCCACCGCGTCCTTCACGCTATCCTCGCCGCGCGCGCTGATCGCCACGTCGGCGCCTTCGCGCGCCAGGATCTCGGCCACCGCATAGCCAATGCCGCGCGCACCGCCGACGACAATCGCCTTCTTGCCCTGAAGTCCCAGATCCATCTCTTGTCCTTTCCTGCAGCGGGGCTACCTTCGCGCTCATGGCGCATGGCCCCAAATGCCCGCTCCTCTTGTCGCCGCGCACTCTATGGAGGTGCGGCCAAGCCGCCAAGAAAAAAACATGCTTGAATGCTTTTTTATCGTCCGTCATAGCGGACCCAACGCCTGCGAAACGGCCAGACGAAATGGGAGAATCATGGGGCATTCAAGGCTCATCACCAGCACGAGAAGCAAGCCATGAGCGGGCGCGGAAAAGGCCCTCTCGCCGGCGTGCGCGTGCTCGATCTGACCGCCGTGCTGATGGGTCCTTACGCCACGCAGATCTTCGCCGATCTAGGCGCAGACGTGATCAAGATCGAAGGCCCCGCCGGCGATACCACGCGCTTCATCCCGCCGGGTCCGGACCCGACGCGCGGCGCGATGTTCCTCAACGTCAACCGCGGCAAGCGCAGCCTCGCGCTCGACCTGAAGCAGCGGGCCGCGCGCGATGCCGTGCTGCGGCTCGCCAAGGATGCCGATGTCTTCATCCACTCGATGCGCGCGCAGGCGATCGCGCGGCTCGGGCTCGATTATGCCGCGCTAAAGGCGGCGAACCCGAAGATCATCTACGCCAATCTCTATGGCTATGGCCGCAGCGGGCCCTACCGCGACTACCCGGCCTACGACGACATCGTGCAGGCCGCCTCGGGTATTGTCGATCTGCAAGCCAAGCTCTCCGGCGGCGAGCCGACTTACAGCGCCACCGTCATCGCCGACAAGGTGGCCGGCCTCACCGGCGCCTACGCCGTGATCGCCGCACTCTATGCGCGCGAGAAAACGGGCGAGGGGCAGGAAATCGAAGTCCCGATGTTCGAAACGCTGGTCTCCTTCGCCGCGACCGAACACATCTGCGGCTCGCTGTTCGATCCGCCGCAGGGGCCGCCGGTCTACCCCCGCGCCACTTCGCCCTCGCGCCGCCCCTACAAGACGGCGGACGGCCATGTCGGCGTGATGATCTACAACGACAAGCAGTGGCAGGCCTTCTTCCGCGAACTCGGCAATCCGGAATGGTCGAACGATCCAATGTTCGCCTCGATGCGTAGCCGCAGCGAGAATATCTCGGCAGTGCTGGCGAATGTCGAGAAGGTCATGGTAACCCGCACCACTGACGAATGGATGGACCTGTTCCGCCGCGCCGAAATCCCTGCAACCCCTATCGCCTCGCTCGAAGACCTGCTCCACGATCCGCATCTTGAGGAGACGGGCTTCTGGCACAGCGCCGAAACGGAGCTTGGCACCTTGCGCTATCCCGGCATCCCGACGAATTTTTCGGGCACCCCCGGCGCCATCGGTGATCCCGGCCCGCGCCTCGGCGCTGACAGCAGCATAGTTCTTTCCGAAGCCGGGTTCGGCGAAGACGAAATCGCGGCGATGGTCGCTTCAGGAGCAGTCGTGTCATGAGTGGTCCCTCAGCCGAATGGGATGCAGCGCTTGCCGAAGGGCGCTTCCTGATCCAGCAACCGGTGGGCGGCGGAGCATCCGTATTCCCGCCACGCGCCTTCGCCCCCGGCACGGGCGCGGAGCTGGAATGGGTCGAAGCGAGCAGCCTCGGCACCGTCTATTCCGCCACGTGGATCCAGCGCAAACCACCCGAGCCACCTTACAACGTCGTGCTCGTCGATCTGGCGGAAGGCGCGCGGATGATGGGCCGCGTCGAAGGCGTGACGCCGGAGACGTTGCAGATCGGCATGGCCGTCAAGGCGCGGATCATCGCGGGTGAAACCCCAGTCCTAGTTTTCGATCCCGTGGAGCAGACCAATGGGTGATATCTTCCCGCGCGGCCGCGTTTCGGTCGCTGGTGCTTCCACTTTCGGCGTCGGCGAAATGCCCGGTCACTCGACCATCGAGATGGCGGGCAAGGCCGTCCAGCTCGCGCTCGCCGATGCCGCGATTGGCCTCTCCGAAGTCGACGGCCTGTTCATCGCGCTGCCGGACGATCTCTTCGCCGGCCTCAGCCTCGCGCAGTACCTCGGCCTCCACCCGCGCTTCACCGACAACAACCGGGCCGGCGGGGCCTCGTTCATGAGCCACCTCGTGACGGCGTGCATGATGCTCGATGCCGGGTATCTAGATTGCGCGGTGATCGCTTATGGCGCCAACCAGCGCTCCAGCGGCGGCAAGCTCTCCACCCCGGCCCGCCCGGACCGGTGGGACGCGCCCTACAACCCGATGTACCCGCTCTCGTTCTACGCGCTCGCCGCCGCGCGCCACATGCACCAGTACGGCACGACGCGCGAGGAATTGGCCAGCGTCGCCGTCGCCGCGCGCGAATGGGCCAACACCAATCCCGAAGCCTTCGCCAAGGGGCCACTCACCATCGAGGATGTGGTGAATTCGCGCCTCATCAGCAGCCCGATCCGCGCGCGCGATTGCTGCCTCGTGACCGACGGCGCCGCCGCCATGGTGCTCACCCGCACCGACCGCGCCAAGGACGGCCCCAAGCCCCTCGTCCCGATCCTCGGCGCCGCTGCCGCCACGTGGTACAACTCGGTCACGCAGGCTGACGACATCACCATCACCGCCGCCGCCGAATCCGGCGCGCGCGCGATGGCTATGGCCGGGCTCACGCCGGGCCAGATCGACACGGTCCAACTCTACGACGCCTTCACCATCAACACGATCCTGTTCCTCGAAGACCTCGGCTTCTGCGCCAAGGGCGATGGCGGCAAGTTCGTCGCGAGCGGCGCGATTTCGCCAGGCGGCTCGCTGCCGGTGAACACCAACGGCGGCGGTCTCTCGTGCTGCCACCCGGGCATGTACGGCATGTTCGCGATGGTCGAAGCCGTCCGCCAGATGCGTGGGCAAGCAGCCAACCAGATTGCCGGGGCAAAAACCGCACTGGCGCATGGCAACGGCGGCACGCTCTCAGCGCAGGCGACAGTGATCTTCGGGAACGCCGAGACGGTCTGATCCGTCTCATTCACCACCCCTTCGTCATTGCGAGGAGCGTAGCGAAGCAATGACGAGGCCAAGGATGGCACACGACCAACCAAAACCCGCTCATGCTGAGCTTGTCGAAGCATCAAACGCGATCGCCGCGCCAACACCCTTCGACAAGCTCAGGGTGAGCGGGGTATGGGGAAGCCTCCACCATCGTCATCCCCGCGCAGGCGGGGATCCAGGGCGGAGCAGCGCGAGGCTCACCCCAGCCCCAGTTCCTCAATCAGCCCCGCGCGCAGCTTGAACTTCTGGATCTTCGAGGTCGACATCGGCCATTCGCTGACCATGCGCACATGGCGCGGGATCTTGAAGCCCGCGAGCTTGCCCTTGCAGTGCGCGATCAGTTCCGCCTCGTCAGTCGATGCGCCTTCCGCCAGTTCCACAAACGCCGCCGCCACTTCGACATAGCGGTCATCCGGAATGCCGACGACTTGCGCCAGCTTCACCGCCGGATGCGTTTGCAGCATCGATTCAATCTCGGCCGCCGCGACATTCTCGCCGCCCACCTTGAGCATGTCCTTGGTGCGGCCATGGAACATCACGTTCCCACCCGCATCAACCGAGCCGACGTCGCCCGTGTAGAACCAGCCTTCGCGGATCGCCTCGGCGGTCTTTTCCGGCGCGTTGTAGTAGCCCTTCAGCATATGCGGGCCCCTCAGCACGATCTCACCGCGCTCGCCCGCACCGCAATCGCGCCCGGTTTCGGGATCGACGATGCGCATTTCCCAGTCCTCGAGCGGGAAGCCGCAGCGCCCGGTGCGCACCTCGAAACTGTCGTCGAGCCGGCTCGTCGAAACCGTGCCGGCCGCTTCGGTCAGGCCATAGGTCCCCACCTGAATCGTGTGCGGCATGGCGGCGACAACCGCGTCCTTGATCCATGCCGGCTGCACCGCAAAGTTCGAATTCATCACACGCAGCTTCGAGAGATCGGTGGTCTTGAAGGTCGGATGATTGATCAGGTCCTGCATGATCGTGACGAAGCTCGGGTACGCGATCGTCGCGCCTTCCGCGCCAAGCATGGCCAGCGCCTGCCCGGCCTCGAAGTGCGGCACGGTCATGTAGACGCCGCCAAGATCAAGGATCATCGTCATCGGCAGGATGCCCGCGATGTGGAAAATCGGCAGCGGCGACCATACCTTGTCGTCCGCCGTGCAGAGGTAGCGCTTCCCTAGATTCCGGCTGTTACCCACCTGCGCGCGGTGCGAAATCAGCGCACCCTTGGGGTTTGCTGTGGTGCCGCTGGTGTAGAGGATCATCGCAATGTCTTCGGCGTCGACGTCGTCGATCCGCCGGTCGATCAGTTCGCCTTCCGTCCCATCGCCCAGCGCCAGCGCTTCTCCCACCGGCAGCATGCCCTCCGCACCATCGGCATCGAGCGAGATGATCGTGTGCAGCATTGGCGCTTCATCTAGGCTCAGGCCTCGCGCCGGGTCAGCCCCAGCCAGCGATGGCAGCGCCGCACGCACGCGGTCGCGATAATCCAGTCCCTCTGCAACCTTGCCGGCCGTTACCAGCACGACGAGATCGGCATCGCGGGTCAGGTAGGCGAGTTCATGCGACTGGTAGCGCGCATTGATCGGCACCGCGACCGCGCCTGCCATCGCGATCCCGTAGAACGCCTCGATGAACTCGGGGCAGGTCGGCATGAACAGGCCGACATGCTGGCCGGGCTGCACGCCGAGCGCAATCATCGCAGCGGCCCATCGGCGCGCGGCGGAATCGAGCGCGGTATAGGTGATGCGCCGGTCCGGAAATACCACCGCCTCGCGCGGCCCGAAGGCGCCAGCGGAAGCGCGGATCATCCCGCCCATGGTGAGGACAGGTGAAGCGGCGTGTGACGGCTGGTCGGTCATGCATCCCCCGGCCCCAAGGGCCTCTTATTGGTCTTGATGCGGAGATACACAGCACGCTGAAAAAGACAATCATATCTGTCTTTTTCTGTGCGATGCGTTACCCCTTGTACACGCGCGGCATGCGAGTGCCGAGCGATTGATTCGACGCGCTTCGTGCGGGGCGAAAACGGCGGCCAGAATGTGCGTCCGGGGACTTGTCCCCGAACCGGTCAAGGCAGCGGTTTTACGCGGCATGAAAACGCATTAAGGATGGTTTTCAAGGCGTGCCGGGACCGGCGCGCAGCGGTTCAGGCAAGTAAAAGCGCATGGCTCTATCACGCACGCGGGCAGCACGCCCCGCCCCTCGGCCCGCACGCCCGGCGGCTGATCGCACGCGCACCCTCCAGGCGGCGAAAGCGGCTCAGACGCGGGCGCGACTGATCGATGCAACCGTCCGCTGCCTTGTCAAATATGGCTATGCCCAGACGACGACGCCGAAGGTTGCCGAGGAAGCCGGCCTCTCGCGCGGGGCGATGGTGCACCACTTCGAAAACGGTTCGGCGCTGATCAAGGCGGCGATCACCGAACTCCACGAAAAGCGCTTGCGCGCGTTCCGCCGTGCGGCAGACCGGCCCGAACACGAAGTGACCGACCTTGTCGAGACCTATTGGCGCCAGCTGCAGAAGCCCGCGTTCATCGCATTCCACGAACTCGCCGTCGCCGCACGCACCGATGCCGATCTTGCCTCGATCCTCTCGCCGCTGCAGGACGAATTCCGCGAGAAGTTCAACGCGCAGGCCGAAGCGCTGTTTCCGGAATGGCTTGGGTCTCCCAACTTCGCCCTCGCGATGACCCTCTCGCAAACGATCCTCGAAGGCATGGCGATCTCGCTGCAGACGGGCGGCATGGATCAGGCGCAGGTCGAACCAATGCTGCGCCATCTCGAACAGCAGATCCGCACACTGGCACCGGCTGCGAAGGGCTGATCTCAAGCCTTTTTGCGAAGGGTGCCAAGCCTCGCCAAGCCCCCGCACGCCTTGCTCAAATCGCACTCCAAGGATGCAAATCAAAATCAAACCTGTTTGTTTTTTCTGCGCGGGTGTTCTAGCAAGGCGGGAAGAAACGAATGGGGGATGAACCGTTGAACGCGCCTGATCTGCACGCCCCGCGCATCTTCCGTCCCGAACCCGGCGATCCCGGGCGGCCCAAGCGCGGGCTCGATGAAGAAGCGCTGCGCACGCAAACGACGATTTTTCGCGAAGACCTGCTCGCCGGGCACACCATCCTGATTACGGGCGCGGGCAGCGGCATGGGCAAGGCGGCAGCATTCCTCGCCGCCAAGCTCGGCGCAAACGTCGCCATCTGCGGCCGCACGCGCGAGAAGCTCGATGCCACGGCAGACTTGATCCGCGAAGAGACGGGGCGCGAAATCCTCTGCGTCGAGGCCAATATCCGCGATCCCGAAGCGGTCGAGGCGATGATCGGCGCGGTCCACGATCACTTTGGCGGGCTCGATACGCTGGTGAACAACGCGGGCGGCCAGTTCCCGCAGGACGCGATCGATTTCAGCCGCAAGGGCTGGCTCGCAGTGATCGACACCAACCTCAACGGCACCTGGTGGATGATGCAGGAAGCCGCCAAGCGCTGGCGTGCTGACGGCAAGCCCGGCCATGTCATCAACATCGTCGCCAATGTCGAGCGCGGAATGCCGCAGGCCGCGCACACCTGCGCCGCGCGGGCGGGGGTGATCTACCTTTCGAAGACGGTCGCCACCGAATGGGCGCCGCACAATATCCGCGTCAATTGCATCGGCCCCGGCGTGATCGAGACCGAGGGCTTCCGCATGTATCCGGAAGAAGCGCTCGCCCGCTTCCACAAGGCCAACCCGCTCAAGATGCGCGGCAACGCGTGGGATGTGGCCGAAGCGATCGCCTATCTCGCCAGCCCTGCCGGCCGCTTCATCAACGGCGACCTCATGATAATCGATGGTGGGCAGGCCCAGTGGGGCGTGATCTGGCCTGCGGGAATGCCGGACTATTTCTCGGAAGACGGCGCGGCCTGAACCGCCCGCACGAAAAGACAGGAGAGCGAATATGGGCCGGCTAGAAGGCAAGGTGGCACTGGTCACCGGCGGCGGATCGGGTCTCGGCGCGGCGGACTGCGAGGCGCTTGCCGCTGAAGGCGCCAAAGTCGTCGTCACCGACGTGAACCTTACGGCCGCGCAGGCCGTGGCAGACAGGATCGGCGCCAATGCCATGGCCCTCGCGCTCGACGTAGCCGACGAAGCGCAGTGGATTGCCGCCTATGCCGCGACCGAAGCGAAGTTCGGCGGCCTGCATGTGCTGGTGAACAACGCCGGCGTCGTGCTCAATGCCGATGTCGAAGACACCAGCCTCGACAAGTTCCGCTGGGTCAATTCGATCATGATCGACGGCGTATTCCTCGGCATGAAGCACGCGATCCCGCTGATGAACAAAAGCGGCGGCGGCTCGATCATCAACATGTCCTCGGTCGGCGCGCTGCTCGGCTATCCGATCTTCTTCGCCTATTCCGCAGCCAAGGGTGCAGTGCGCTCGATGACCAAATCGGTCGCCGTGATGGCGCAGGTCAAAGGCTACAAGATCCGCTGCAATTCGGTGCACCCCGGCGCGATCGAAACGCCGATGGTCCAGCAGGCCGAAGGCCGCCTCGGGCAGGAAAACGCCATTCCCGACGGCGTCCTGCCGCATGGTTCGGCGGGCCACCCGAAGGACGTCGCCGCGCTGGTCGTGTTCCTGGCGAGCGATGAAAGCCGCTACATCACGGGCGCCGAGTTGGTGATCGACAACGGGCTGACGATCCGGCCGTTCTAAGGTCGGGCAAACAGGCGCAAAAAAGGGGCGCGGAAGTCAGCTTCCGCGCCCCTTTTCGTTTCCTCAGGCCCCCATCATCCGATCAAGCTCAGCATGGAAGTGGCGCAGCCGCCCTTCCTGCTCGCTCCACAGCGGCCCCTTGAAGCCCCGCGAGCGCGCGCCCTTCTGCACCACCGGCAGCAGATCGCTATCCTGATCGAGCACTTCGCCGAGGCACGGCGGTTCGCCGAGCTTGGTGTGGATCACGTCAGGCCGTGTGCGCCCCGAAAGATCGACTTCCTCGCCCATCCCCATCCAAGCCGGGGCCGAATAGCCCGGCGCATCGACATGCCGATAGAGGATGCAGGTGTCGTAGGTGAACTGATTGGGATCAGTCGCGTGCGGGATGAAGCGGTGGAGGAACACCGCTTCCGGGTGGCAACCGATCTGCACGTTCGGAAACACCGAATAGACCACCGAATCCGAAAGCTGGCTGTCGCTGAACCGCTCGTAGCGCAGTCCCAGCTCGTCCGAACGCTTGCGCTTGGCCTGCTGCACGGCGGTGCGCGTTTCCCGCGCAGAACCCTGATAGGTTTCGGGATCGATCCCGGCGTCGCGCAGCATCATCTGGATGCCGGGGTTTACGCTCTCCTGATCAGGGAAGCGCGGGCTTGGCTGCGCGAACGGCACGAATTGGCGACTGAGCCCGCCCGGCCAGAGGTCGATCTGCGTGCGATCATCCATCAGGCACTGCGTCTGCGGGTGGACGGCATGGAGGTGATAAATCTCGGCGAAGGCATCCACGCCGCCCTTCCAGTTCGAACCCCAGTCCGACCGGCGGTGCTGGACCACGTACATCTGGTCGATCTCGTAGAGCTCAAGCTGGCCGAGAATGGGTGCGAGAAACTCTTCCAGCGGTTGGATGTCCGGGTCCATCGAGAGGAACACCAGCCCCGCGGCCACTTCGCAGCGCACCGATGAAAGGTCGGTGCCATGGCACAGCACTTCGGGCCGGAAGGTTTCCTTGTCGGTCACCGAAGTGCACGTGCCATCAAGCGCGAACTGCCAGGAATGAAACGGGCAGGTGAACTGGCCCACCGAACCCAGATCGGCCGTCACCAACTGGCTGCCGCGGTGCGGGCACACGTTGTAGTGCGCCTTCACGGAACCATCCTCATCGCGCACGACGATGAAGCTTTCCGGGCCGATGTCGAACTTCATGAAGTCGCCCGGCTCGGGAATGTCTGACAGCGGGCCAGCCAGCAGCCAGCTTTTCGCGAAGACCTTCTCCCATTCCTTGGCGGCAAACGCGGCGCTCACGTATCGGTCGGGCGAAGGCCGCCCGGTGCCGTTGTCGATCCGCGGTGCGCGCGCATCGAACGGGAAGCGCTTGCCGGTGTGAATGTCCCAAAGGTCCAAGGCGTTCATTTTCGTTTCCCGATCATGATTGCGGGCCGCCATGCAGTCTCCCGCATGGCGACCCGCAGACTTCATCACGTACCCGAAGCCCGCATCAGGGGCCGCGGAACTTCACACCCACTTCGAGGCCGAAGTAGCGCGGAGCACCGAAGTTCGAGTTGAGCCACAGGCCCGCCACGTTCTGCGAAGCGATCCGGTAGCGCTCGTCGGTCAGGTTCCGGCCGATCGCCTTGATGTAGTACTTGTCGTCGATCTGCGAGAGCGTGAGCGACGCGTTCACCAGCGTGCGGGCGTTGAGGAACGTGTTGCCATCGATATCGGTGATCGACTGCGTATTGAGGTTCTTCGCGGTATAGGCCGCCGAAGCATTCGCGATGACCTTGAGGTTCGAACCGAGCGGCACTTCATAGGCACCGTCGATCGTCCACTGCCACTTGGGCGCGCGGTCCAGCGGTGCGTCGGCAAGGTTGTAGCCCGCGCCGGGGGCGGTGTACTGGTTGTACTTGCCGTCCTGGAAGCCAAGCACGCCGCGCAGGGTGAAGCCCTTGAACAGGCGCGCAGTCGCTTCAGCCTCGATGCCCTTCACCGTGGCGCTCGCCGCGTTGACGAACAGCGTGACCTGGTTTGGCGCACCGTTCACAACGATCGGCACGTTGAGCTGCTTCTGCAGATCCTTGTACTTCACGTAGAAGCCAGTGAGGTTGAAGCGCAGACGGTGATCGAAAAGCTCGGTCTTGATACCCGCCTCGAACGAGTCCGCCGTTTCCGGGCGGGTCGCGCGCGCCGCTTCACGGAACGCGTTGAGGTCGGTCGCGAAGGCCGCGAAGCCGCCAATCTGGTCGTTGAAGCCGCCGCTCTTGAAGCCACGCGAATAGTTCGCATAGGCGTAGATATCCGGCGTCGCCTGATAGCCCAGCGTCATGCGCCAGGTCGGCTTGTTCGACTTGTCGTTCACCGTGACCACGCCGGCGGGATACTTGAACACGCTCGCGCCCAGCGCTTCGCTGATCTGGATCGAGGGATCGAACCCGCCGTTGAGCTGCGGCACGAACACCTGGTTGCGGCCATACCAGGTCTTGTTTTCCCAGGTGTAGCGCACACCACCGGTCAGCGAGAGCTTGTCGGTGAGTTTGTAGGTGCCTTCAGCGAAGACCGCCTTCGAGTTGGACCGCTGCGCGTTGCAGAGAATGAACGGCGTATCGTTCCAGTTGCCGAAGGGCAGCGGACCCTGAACCAGATCGAGGAAGCCGAGGATCTGCGCAACGCAGAAGTCGACCGTCTCGCGCTGGTAGAAGCCGCCGATCACCGCATCGAACGCCGTGCCGGTGTTGGTGGCGAGGCGCAGTTCTTGCTGGAAGGTCTTGCGGTTGTCGTCACGCGTCGCGTCGAAGAACGACAGCGGCGTGCCATCGAGCCCGATCGGCGCCGCGCCCGCGTAGGAGTTCGGAATGCGCGAGATCTGACGGCGCCAGCCGGTCACCGAGGTGAGCTTGCCGAAGCCGAGATCGTAGTCGGCGTTCAGGTAGAACCCATCGACCGAAATGCGCTGGCCATTGCGCATCTTGATGAGGCCGTCCTGGCGATAGGTCACCGCAGCATTGTCAAGCGGATCGCTGCTCGCCGGGTTCTGGCGGACCGTATTGAGGATATCGGTCAGGAACGGCGTGGAGCCGGTGTAGGTGTAGTTCTCGTTGACCGAGGGCACCGTATCCGAACGATCGCGGAGCCATTCGTACTGAGCAAGGATCTTGAGGCGGCTGGTCGGCTCCCACAGCAGCTTGCCGCGCAGGTTGACCACGTCCTTGCCGCCGGCCCGCTTGCCATCAAGGCAGCCCGAAACGCCCGAGAAGTTGCCCGGAACAAAGCTGACGACCGGGCCGTAGCAGGCGCCGTTGCGATAGAAGCCATCCGATTTCTCGGCACCGGCAACGACGCGCAGCGCCATGTTGCTGAAGATCGGGATGTTGGCGGCCATCTGCCCCTTATAGGTGCCGAACGAGCCGACTTCCGCGCGGACATCAACGCCGATCACGCCGAGTTCGGGGCGCTTGGTCTTCACCGTCACAGCGCCGCCGGTGGTGTTCTTGCCGAACAGCGTGCCCTGCGGACCGCGCAGAACTTCGACCTGCGCCACGTCGAAGGTGTCGAGCAGCTGGGTCTGTACCGAAGGCACGACGAAATCGTCGACGAGCACCGCAACGGGCGGCTCGAAGTAGACGATGATCGAGGTCTGGCCGACGCCGCGCATCGCGAACGATGCGGCGTTGAAGTTGGTGATCGTGTTGGCCGAGAAGTTCGGCACGAACGCGGCGAGATCGCCGATGTCGCGCGGGCTCGACTGACGGATCAGCGAAGCATCGACCGCGGAAACCGCAACCGGCGTGCGCTGCAGGTTGGAATCGCGGCGGGTTGCCGTCACGACGATTTCGTTCAGCCGATCGCTCGACATCTCGTCCGCGCTGGACTGCGCCTGCGTCGTCTGTGCTGCCTGCGGTTCGTCGTTTGCGCCGCCCGCTGCTGCGTATGTCGGCGTTGCCATCATCGCTGCAGCCATTGCGCCAAATGCCGCCGACCAGCGAAGGTCCCTCAGTGCCATCCCCATCTCCTCATGCCCCGCATTTAGGTGCGGTGTGGCGCCAAGGATAAACTCCGGGACGCATTTTGCAAGCAGACATGTATGTTTTTTTAGAGAGGTGGCAGGGTACATGTGACGAGCCCGCCGCGCCCTGCCGTACTTGGCCCGCGCCCCCGCGTATCCTCACGTATTCGGCCCACCTGCGTGATCCGACGACACTTCCGGTCCCGGCACCCGGCCGAAGGCGATACTGCAGATAGCATCCAAACATTCATGATTGTTTTCAGATGGCGCCCGGCTATCATGCTCGCCAAGAAGGGCCGCGCAAAGCAGCCTGCGGGAGAGAAAGCAAAACCTAATGGCCAATCCGGGGGCCGATCTGGAAGCGCGCATCGCGCGGCTGGAAGCCGAATCACAGATCCGTCAGCTTGTCGCGCACTACAGCTTCGACATCGACGACCGCCGCATCGAAGCCGTGCGCGCGCTGTTTGCCGATGATGCCGTGCTGCGCTCGCACGACAGGGTGATGCACGCCGCAGGGCCCGATGCGATCATGGCGCAATTCGATGGCCGCTTCTCGGTGCTTGGCCCGGGCCACCATGTCATGCACGATATCCAGATCGATTTCGTGGACGAGGAAAACGCTACCGGCCGTGTTGCCGGACACGCCGAACTGATGCGCCATGGCAAGATGATGGTCGCCGCGATCCGCTACGATGATCGCTACCGCAAGACCGCCAACGGCTGGAAGTTCGCCGAACGCGTCATCGGCTTCCTCTACTACGTCCCGGTCGAGGCCTATCCGAACATTCTCGCCCGGCCAGACCGCAACCACGCCTATGCCGAGCCCAAGCTCGCCGACTACCCCGAGCAGCTGCCCAGCTGGACCGCATATGAAGCGGCGCACAAGCGCTAACCCGAAAGACCCCGCGAATGGCCTTCTCCTTCCTTTCCCGCTTCCGCATCCGTGCCGACAAGGAAGCCGAATTCATCGCCCTCGCCAGAGAAATGGAGGCACTCGCCCCCTCAGAGCCGGGCACCCTCGCCTATCAGTTCTACCGGCTTGCCGAACCCGGCATGTTCGCGGTCTACGAACGGTTCAAGGATGAGGAAGCCGACAAGGCGCATATGGCCTACCCGCACAACCAGCCGCTGATCGAGCGGATGATCGCCTGCATGGACGGCTCCTACACGCGCGAGCTGCTCTACGACCTCGAAGCCGGGGCCTGAAACCATGAGCGGAAAAAGCTTCATCGCGCAGCTGCGCACCAAGCCCGAAAAGCGCGCCGAACTGATCGCGCTGCAGACCGAACTCAAGCGGCTGGTCTTCGCGAACGAGCCCGGTGCCGTTGTCTACGAACTGTTCCAGTCTGAGGAAGACCCGGACCTGTTCCAGTGCGTCGCCACCTTCAAGGACGATGCCGCGTTCGAAACGCACATGCACATCGATTTCCATGACCGGCTGGTGCCTCCGGTCCTCGCGTGCCTTGCCGAGGACATGAAGCTCACATTCTACCGCTCGCTCGATTGAAGGGGCTCTTACGCATGCTGTTCAAGACAGGACGTCTCGCGGTCCTTTCCGGCTTCGCTGCGGTGGCGTTGGCCGCTGGCCTGAACGCCGCCACGCCGACGCGGATCAAGTCTACCGAGGACATGAATTCACGCGCCGGCCCCACGATCAATCCGGAAACCGCGCCGGGCCGTCCGCTGTTCGAACAGCACTGCGCGATGTGCCACCTCGGCGGCGTGCCCAAGGCACCCTCGCCCAACTTCCTTGCGATGCTGGCGCCCGATGCCATCGTTTCTGCGCTGACCAACGGGGTGATGCGCCAGCAGGCCGCGAGCCTGACCCCGGCCGAGAAGGTTCAGGTCGCCGAATACCTGACCCGCACGCCCTATGCCTCGTACCAGCGCCCGGCCCCGCCGCCGCGCTGCAAGGGTGCTGCGGCGAAGTTCGACATGACCGACGTTCCGGCCGACATCGGCTGGGGGCATGACAACCGCCGCTTCATTCCTGCCACCATCGCAGGCCTTGCCAAGGCAGACGTACCCAAGCTCAAACTGAAGTGGGCCTTCGCCTACCCGGCCGCCACCCACATCCGCTCGCAGCCCACCATTGCGTGGGGTACGCTGTTCGTCGGTAGCCAGGACGGGACCATCTACGCGATGGATCCGGACACCGGCTGCACCAAGTGGACCACCCGCCTCAGCGCCGAAGTGCGCACCGCGATCGTGGCTGATGCGGCCACCAAGCGGCTCACTTTCGGTGATCTCCTCGGCAAGGTCCACGTGCTCGACGCCTTGACCGGCAAGGAGATCTGGGCGCAGCGCATGAGCGATCACGCCGATGCCACGATCACCGGCACGCCGACGCTCGGCGGCGGCCTGCTCTTCGTGCCCGTCTCCTCGCTGGAGGTCGTGCAGGCCGGCAATCCCGCTTATCCCTGCTGCACGTTCCGCGGCTCGGTCGTCGCGGTCGATCCCGCCACCGGCGCGGAAAAGTGGCGCGCCTACACCGCAGGCCAGCCCGTGCCGCAGGGCAAGACGGCAGACGGCACCCAGATCCTCGGTCCGTCAGGTGCGCCGGTGTGGAACAGCCCGACCTATGACGCGGCCACGAACCGCGTCTATTTCGGCTCGGGCGAGAACTACTCAACCCCCGCCGACGACGGCTCGGATGCGGTCTTCGCGGTCGATGCCACCACCGGCAAACGCATCTGGAGCACCCAGCTCACGCTTGGCGATGCGTGGAACGTCGGCTGCATGATGGGCCTCGGCTCGTGCCCCAAGGAAGGCGGGCCGGACTATGACGTCGCTGCCTCGCCGCTCCTGATCGACACCGGAAACGGCGCGAAGATGCTCGTCATCGGCCAGAAGTCGGGTCAGGCTTGGGGCCTCGATCCCGATACAGGCAAAGTCAAGTGGATGACCCGCCTCGGCCACGGCGGCACGCAGGGCGGCGTTCACTTCGGCATGTCGGCTGAAGGAAACCGCGTCTTCGTGCCGATCAACGATATGGCCGATACCGGCGATGCCCGCCTCTATGATCCCGCGATCCGCGGCGCCGGGCTCCATGCGCTGGATGCCGCCACCGGCAACGTGATCTGGCAGGCCAAGGCCAAGGACAACTGCGAGGGCCGCAAGTTCTGCGATCCGGGCATTTCCGCCGCCGTCACCAGTATCCCCGGCGTCGTCTTCGGCGGCCATCTCGATGGCATGCTGCGCGCCTATGATGCCGATACCGGCGCCATCCTGTGGCAGTATGACACCACCCAGCCCATGCCCGCCATTGGCGGCCAGACGGCCAAGGGCGGCTCGATGAGCGGCCCCGGCGCGGCGGTGTGGAAGGGCAAGGTCTTCGTGAACTCGGGCTACGGCATGTACAGCCACGCCCCCGGCAATGCGCTGATGGTGTTCGAGGTGGCGAAGTAGGGGGCGGCGAAAGAGCACCGACGCGCCCACATTACACACCCCTCGTCATTGCGAGCGAAGCGAAGCAATCCAGAGCGTCCCGCACAAGCGCTCTGGATTGCTTCGTCGCTACGCTCCTCGCAATGACGAAGCTTAGACGATGAAAGGGGGCTACCCCCGCTTCGCCTCAAATTCGATATGCAGCGCCTTCAGGCTGCGCAGCAAGAAGTGCGGATGGACGGAAAAGTCGTTCGCCCCGTCCGCGAAGTGCATATCCTCGAACCGATCGACCACCGCCTGAAAACCCCAGGTCAGTTCGCGCCGGGCTAGCGGCGCGCCGAGGCAGTGGTGCGTGCCCGAACCGAAGCCCATGTGCGACCCCGCCTTGGGCCGATCGAGATCCAGCTTCTCCGGGCATTCGAACGCCCGCTCGTCGCGGTTGGCAGCAGCAAAGCGCACATTCACCAGCGCGCCCTTGGGGATCACCGCACCATCAATCTCGGTATCCTTGGCGCAGAAGCGCATCAGGCTCTGCACCGGGGATTCCAGCCGCACCACTTCCTCCACGAAGGTCTTCATGTAGCGCTCGGGATCGGACTTCAGCTTGTGCCAGACGTCCTTGTTCTCGATCAGCAGCTTCATCCCCGCCGCCAGCGCATTGGTCGTCGTCTCGCTGCCGCCGACGAAGGTGTCCGCCATCATCTCGGCGTGAAGTTCGTTATCATTGAGCGGCCGACCCCAGCCCTCGATCACGGTGTTCACCAGCACGCTGATGAGGGAATCATCAGGATTGGCCCGCAGTCGCTCGAAGATCGGCTGGAAATAGTGCTGCGCCTCGATCTCGCGGTCGACCATCTCGATCTCGTCTTCCTCGGGCAGCATCATCGAGATGCGCTTGAAGAAGGCGTCGGTCCAGCGCTTGATCTTCCACATGTCCTCGCGCTTGGCGCCCATCTGCTCGCCGATGATGTAGAGCGGCAGCGGCACGCAGAACTGGCTGACCCATTCGCAGCGCCCATCCGCCACAAAGCCGTCGATCAGCTCGTAAGCCAGGTTCTCCACCAGCGGATCGATTTCCTTGATCCGGCTCGGCTTGAACGCCTCGTTGAACATGGCGCGCATCTGCTTGTGGTTCGGATCGTCGCGCCCGCTCAGCGTCGGTTCGGGCAGCCAGCCGCGTTCCTTGAAGCGCTCCACCACCTTGCGCTGCCGCTCGACGTTGGCGGAAAGCGTCTGCAACCCGATCGAGCGCGGGCTGCTCGGGAAGGTCTCGGAATCGAGCAGCACGCGCCGCACGTCATCGTAGCGCGTCACGACATAGATGTTCGTACCCGGCTGGCGGTAGGCCGGCGCCTGATCCCGCAGCGTGCGGTAGGCGTCATAGGGGCACTGCTGGACCGCCGGATCGAACAGGTTGATTCCAAGATCGTCTGCCCCGTCGCTCATCGCACCACCACCCGTTCTTCACCCCACGGCGCAACAACGCCCTCGCGCTTGAAGGCGTCAGGCAGTTCCTCGACCATGTGCAAGGTCGCCGCCAGCCGCCCGAAGCCGACGAAGAACGCGCAGGTCATGCCCAGTTCGACAATCTCGGACTCGCTGAAATGCTCGCGCAGACCCGCATACATTTTCTCGTCGATGCGCAGGTGGTCGGTCGCAAACGCTTCGCCAAACTTGATCGCCGCCTTCTCGGCAGGCGTCAGGTTCTCGGCTTCCTGCGGCCTCTCCAGCGAACAGACGAGGTCTTCGGTCACGCCGTCCTCCATCGCGTCGGTATAGCGGATCGCCATGCAGCTGCGGCACTGGTTGAAGAACGCGATGCGCAGCCGGACCAGCTCCACCAGCTTTTCAGGCAGCTGCCGATGCACCTTCAGCGCGCCGGCGAACTGCATCATCCCCAGCACATGATCGGGGCAATGCGCGAGGAAGCGGATCATCCCCTGCTCGATCTCGGTGCGGTCTTCCGGCTTCAGCGCCGCGCGCAGGCGCGGGTCCCAGTCCTCGGGCGCAATCTTGGCGACGCGGGTCATGGTGTCTCTCTCCCGTCATGCGCTGCCAGATTATGGTCTTGGCAAAAGTGAGCATGGCAGCCTCCGCATTGGTCATGCACCATCGGCCCCACAACAACTGGCGATTTGAATAGAGCCGGGGGAGAGGGACAATGCAGCACGTCAATCACGAGCTGAGCCCGATGGCGTGCCCGCATGCTCTGGCCGACGTCGATCTGTTCGCACCCGGCGCCGCCGAACACTGGTACGAAGCCTACGCGATCCTCCACGCCGAAGCCCCGGTGCTGCGCCTACCCGGCGAGGGCCTGACACCAGAGCGCGACGCCTTCATCCTCTCCAAGTACGAGGACATCGCCCGCGTCGTGCGCGATTGGGACCGCTATCCGCCCACGCTCTCGCTTCTGCTGGAGGCGCGCAAGGCCGATCCCGCCTCGGTCCGCGCGATGCCCGATATCGACGCGATGGTGAAATCGATCGCCACCTTGCGCCCCAATCCCGAACTGTGGCGCGCCCACCGCCAGCAGCTTACCGATCCATGGGTCGGCCCCGGCGCCAAGCGCCACGAGGCGATGATTACCGGCCATGTCGATGCCCTGATCGACAGGTGGATCGCGGGCGAGACCTTCGATTTCGTCGCCGATTTCGCCCGCCCCCTGCCCCAGCGCACGATGGCCGATGTGCTCGGCTTCCCGCTCGAGGATGTGAAGGACCTTGAGATCTGGGGCAACGCGCAGGTCATGTCCTACGTCCACGGCTGCGGGCACAACAATGTGCTCACGCCCGAGCAAAGCGCCGAGAAGTTCCGCCTGCTCGCAGGCTTCTCGGACTATGTGCGGACCCACGTCCGCGCCCGCCGCGCCAATCCGGGTGAGGACATGATCTCCTTCCTCACCCAAGTCCATTACGAGGCGCTGGACCGCAAGCTGACCGACGACGAGATCGACGGCATCGTCTACGCCATGGTCATCGGCGGACTGGAGACGACGCAGTACGCGCTTGTCGAGCAGGCCCAACTCCTCATCGAGCGCACCGGCCTCTTCGCCAAGCTGAAGGCCGACCGCGCGCTGATCCGCCCGTTCACCGAGGAAGGCATGCGCCTGCGTTCACCCACGCAGGGCCTCTCCACCCGCATCACCTCGCAGGACGAGATCTTCCATGGCGTCCACGTCCCCGCCGGCTCCACGCTGCATTTGCGCTGGGGCGCCGCCAATATCGACCCGGACGAGTTCGACGACCCGCTCGACCTCAAGCTCGATCGATCGGCCGTCACCCGCCACCTCGCCTTTTCGGCTGGCCCGCGCGTCTGCCCCGGCTCGGGCCTCTCGCGGCTCGAACAGACCATCGCGTGGAACCGCCTTTGCGACCGGCTCGCCAGCCTCGACTACGCCCCCGGCAACACCTTCCTCCACCAGCCGGGCATCATGCTCGGCACGCTCGCGCTCCATTGCACCTTCGAACCGGAGACCACCGCATGACCACGCTTCTCGCGCATATCCGCATCAAGCCCGGCACCGAGGCGCAATGGGAGGAGATCATGGCAGACATGATCCACCAGACCTGGAGCACCGAAACCGGCGTGAAGCGTTACGAATACTGGAAGGGCGAAGCGCCGAACCTCTACTATTGCCTGCTCTCGTTCGATGACAAAGAGGCCTTCTACCGCCACCAGATGTCGCCGCACCACGAAGGCCACGATTTCGCCGCCGTGCTCGAAGACATCCGCCTTGAATACGTCGATCCGGTGAAGGGCGCCGGCGGCGGACTTCCCCCCACGGTCGATACCCCGCTCCCCGCCGATGCCGACGCCGATCTCAGGAGCGCGCAGGAGCGCTTCCCGCTCACCATCCCCGCATGGTGGACCGGCCGCGCATGAGCGCTGCCACAAGCCTCGAAGACCTGCTGGCTAAGGACGCCATCACCGACGTCCTCGCTCGCTATTCGCGCACGCTAGACTGGCTCGACGAGGAAGGGCAGGCGAGCTGCTTCTGGTCCGACGCTGCCATCGACTACGGCTTCTTCAAGGGCTCGGCAGCCGATTTCGTGCCCGTCGTCATGGCCATCGAGCGCCGCAGCGCCCGCCGCTGGCACCTCAGCGGTCCACCCGCCATCCGCCTTGTCAATGCCTCTCACGCCGAAGTCGAAACCTACGGCCTTACTGCAGGCGCGCGCCAAGGAGATGACGGTAGCTATGCCGGTACGATGTACGGCGGTCGCTATCTCGATGGCTTCGAGAAGCGCGGCGGCGAATGGCGCATATCCCGCCGTGACTACGTACTGGACTGGTCGCACCCGATCCCCAACCAGCCGGTGTTCGATCCCGACGCAGCCTTCCCGCTGCCGATCCTCGAAATCCTGCAAGGCGGACACGCTAAGTATCGCCCTCTTTAAGCCCCGGACCGACCCGCACCGCACTTGATCCGCATCAATGTCCGCCCGCGCGGCCCAGCGCATAACCCCTCTCGTTAATCGCACCTGGAGGGGTCCAATCATGTTCAAGAACAACATCGGCGATGCCGACCGCGTCATCCGCCTTGCCATCGCCGCCATTCTGATCGTGTTCAGCCTGATCGTCGGCCATCCCGCGCTCGCGCTGATCGCCATCGTGCCGATCGTGACCGCCTTCGCCGGTACCTGCCCGCTCTACAGCGTGCTTGGCCTGCACACCTGATCGCCGCGCACTTGCTCCGGCGCGCGCCAGACGGCATAGCGCCGGGGCTATGCATGACATCCGCCTGATCCGCGAGAACCCCGCCGGGTTCGACACCGCCCTCGCCCGCCGCGGCGTCGCCCCGCAATCGGCGGCGATCCTCGCGCTAGATGCCGCGCGGCGCGATGTCGCCACACGGATGCAGGAAGCGCAAGCCCGCCGCAACGAGGCCTCCAAGGCTATCGGCGCTGCCATGGGCAAGGGCGACAAGGACGCCGCCGAAGCGCTCAAGGCCGAAGTCGCCGAACTCAAGAACACGCTCCCCGCGCTCGAGGAAGACGAGCGGCGCCTCACTGCAGAGCTCAACGCCGTGCTTGCGGCGCATCCCAACCTGCCCGCAGACGACGTGCCCGAGGGTGAAGACGAAGCTGGCAATGCCGAAGTCAGCCGCTGGGGCACCCCGCGCAGCTTCGATTTCCAGCCCAAGGAACACGCCGATCTCGGCCCCCCGCTCGGCCTCGATTTCGAGACCGGCGCGCTCATCGCCGGCGCGCGTTTCACGTTCCTGCGCGGCCAGATGGCCCGCCTCCACCGCGCGCTTGCCCAGTTCATGCTCGACAAGCAGACCGGCGAGAACGGCTATACCGAATGCATGCCGCCGCTGATGGTGAAGGACGAAGCCGCCTTCGGCACCGGCCAGCTGCCCAAGTTCGCCGAGGATCTGTTCAAGACGACCGATGGCCGCTGGCTGATCCCCACCGCCGAAGTGAGCCTCACCAATTCGGTCCTCGGCCAGATCCTGCCAGACGCTGCACTTCCCCTGCGCATGACCGCACTCACCCCCTGCTTCCGCTCCGAGGCGGGCGCGGCGGGGCGCGATACGCGCGGGTTCATCCGCCAGCACCAGTTCGAAAAGGTCGAGCTCGTCTCGATCACCCGGCCCGAGGATTCGGACGCCGAGCACGAGCGCATGACCACGGCGGCGGAATCGATCCTTCAGGCGCTCGGCCTGCCCTATCGCAAGATGCTGCTCTGCTCGGGCGACATGGGCTTCACCGCGCGCAAGACCTACGATCTCGAAGTCTGGCTGCCCGGCCAGAACGCCTTCCGCGAGATCAGCTCCTGCTCCAACTGCGGGGACTTCCAGGCCCGCCGCATGAACGCGCGCTATCGCCCCGAAGGCGCGAAGGGCACGGAATTCGTCCACACGCTCAACGGCTCGGGCCTCGCCGTAGGCCGCACCCTCGTCGCGGTGCTGGAAAACTACCAGCAGGGCGATGGCACGGTGGACGTGCCCGAAGTGCTCAAGCCATATATGGGCGGCCTCACCCACCTGACCCCGCTCGGCTGATGCGGGGGCTCGGGCTGGCTTTCGCGGCGCTGCTCGTGTCGGCAGGGCTGGCGGCGCACGCGCAGCCGGAGAACCTGCTCCCGCCCAAGCACCGGGCGGCAGTGCCGGTAACAAAGGCTCCGGCCAAGCTTCCCGCGAAACCCCCGGCAAAGCGCGAAGCCGGCGCTCCCCGGCTGGCATGGCCCACCTCGGGCGCCGTCATCGCGCGGTTCGGTGCGCCGGTGAAGGGCCTCCCCAACAACGGCATCGACCTTGCCGCCTTCGCCGGGATGACCGTCCACGCCGCCGCCGCCGGCAAGGTGGTCTTCGCCGGCAAGGAACCCGAACGCTTCGGCCAGCTTATCGTGATCGACCACGGCAACAGCTGGGTCACCGCCTACGCCTACCTCGGCAAGGTCCTCGTCAAGGAAGGGCAGACGGTGAAGGCGCGGCAGGTCGTCGCGCGTATCGGCAAGAGCGGCGAAGCCAAACGCCCCGGCCTCCATTTCGAGCTGCGCAAAGGCACCGCCCCGCGCAACCCGGCGCTGTACTTGCCGATCAGGCTTTGAAGAGCCAGAACACCACGCCCATCAGCAGGTAGCTGGCAATCCAGAACGCCGCACCGCGCAGCACCTTACCCGCCGAAGCCCCGGCCCGCGCCTCGCCGATTGCCAGCGCCGGCGCCACGAACGCCAGCGCCAGCCCGCCCGACATCATGAAATAGAGCCACGGCTTTACGGCCAAAGTTGCCGCGCCGACCCGCGCGAACATGTGGCCCATCATCGCAGCCGTCAGCAGCAAGAGCGCGCCTGCCAGCAACACCTGCCCGGGCCGCCGCGCCGCCGGACCCTGCGCACCAGCGCCAAACGCAAGCGCCGCCAGTGCCGCCGCCGCCACTGCAAACCAGTTCACCGGCCCCATGCCATTCTCCTCGCAGACTCCCTGAACCGCTCATGCTGGGCCTGTCGAAGCATCATGCGCAGCCGCCGTGCCATACACCCATCGACAAGCTCAGGGTGAGCGGGAAATGGGGAAAGTGCGCGGACCCGTGACGGCCCGGCCAATTGCGTGTAAGCGCCCCCGCCATGGCCACCACACCCATCACCCTTCCGGACGCCCCCAAAGTCGGCATGGTCAGCCTCGGCTGCCCCAAGGCGCTCGTTGACAGCGAACGCATCCTCACTCGCCTGCGCGCCGATGGCTATGCCATGAGCGCGGACTATGCTGGCGCCGACGTCGTGCTCGTCAACACCTGCGGGTTCCTTGATAGCGCCAAGGAAGAAAGCCTCGCCGCGATCGGCGAAGCCATCGCCGAGAACGGCCGCGTGATCGTGACCGGGTGCATGGGCAACGAAGCGGACGCGATCCGCGCCAAGTTCCCCAGCGTCCTCGCCGTGACGGGCGCGCATCAGTACGAAGCGGTGGTCGAGGCCGTCCACGAAGCCGCGCCGCCCTCGATCAGCCCCTATGTCGACCTGATCCCGCAGGCCGATCCGGGCGACGTGAAGCTGACGCCGCGGCACTACAGCTACCTCAAGATTTCCGAAGGCTGCAACCACGCCTGCGCCTTCTGCATCATCCCGAGTCTGCGCGGCAAACTCGCCAGCCGCCGCATCGATGCCGTGCTGCGCGAAGCCGAAAAGCTGGTCGCCGCCGGTACCCGCGAACTGCTGGTGATCAGTCAGGACACCTCGGCCTACGGTGTCGATGTGCGCCACGAAACGCGGCAGTGGAAGGGCCGCGAGGTCCGCACCCACATGACCGACCTTGCCCGCGAGCTTGGCCAGCTGCGCACGCCGGACGGGCATACGCCGTGGGTGCGCCTCCACTACGTCTACCCCTATCCCCACGTCGATGCCGTGATCCCGCTGATGGCCGAAGGGCTGCTCACGCCCTACCTCGACATCCCGTTCCAGCACGCCAGCCCCAATGTGCTGCGCGCCATGAAGCGCCCCGCCAACGAGGCCAAGGTGCTCGAACGCCTGAAAGCCTGGCGCGCGATCTGCCCGGACATCGCCGTCCGCTCCAGCTTCGTCGTCGGCTTCCCCGGCGAGACCGAGGCGGACTTCCAGTATCTCCTCGACTGGCTCGACGAAGCCCAGCTCGACCGCGTCGGCGCGTTCCGCTTCGAACCCGTGGCGGGCGCCGCCGCCAACGACCTGCCCGATCCTGTGCCGGAAGAGGTCAAGGAAGAGCGCTACGCCCGCATCATGGCCAAGACCGAGGCCATCAGCGCCGCCAAGCTCGCCGCCAAGGTGGGCCGCACGATCCCGGTGATCATCGACGAAGTGGGCGAACCCGACGAGGACGGCGACGTGGGCGCGACCGCCCGCAGCCAGGCCGACGCCCCGGAAATCGACGGCGCCGTCTACCTGCGCAACGTGCCTGCCGATCTGAAGGCCGGCGACTTCGTGGATGTGCTGGTCGAGGACGCGGACGCGCATGATCTCTACGGGGTAATTCAGGCAGAGTCCTGAAGCGGGGCAAGTTGACACGGTTGACACAGTCCTGAGCGGAAATGTCAGGGGCCCGAATGGTGCCGTTTTTTCACCACGCCGAGGGGTATGGGAAGCAGCAGAAATGCGGGGCTGGCTGAGGACCATCACCGGACCATGCCGCAGGTGACGGCCTGTAGGACAGCGCTTTATAAATAACAGACGCGTCTGTTATTTATTGTGGTCTTCGCCCTCTCCATTCTTGCGCAGCACGAATGGGGAGGTGGCATGGGCGGAGCCGGTGGCGGAGGGGTTTGGGCGGTTGCTGAGGAAGGATGCCTCCGGCGGGCAAGGGCCATTGCCCTTGCATCACTGAGTTTGGACCGACGAGGCCACTTTGCAACCGCATAATAACTCAATCACCGCTTTCTGATTCTAAACTGTTGCGATATCTATTTTCGCAATGCGTTCGGATGGAAATCATCTCTTCTTTGATGGAGATGTAGGCGGCGACCCTCTGCCTGCACTGGCAGCGCTGCATAACCTCATCCATCGGTCAGGCTATCAAGATATTGTCCTAGACTTTAGACAAGCACAGCGGCTTTGGCCCGCGTACATGATTGCGCTTGTCACAATATGCCGGTCATATCGCTCTGAAAAAGTCGATTTTGAGATATTGCTTCCTGATGACCGGAAGATGGCTGGTCTATTTGTCAATACAAATTGGGCACATATAGTTTCGCCGGAAAAATTTGAATGCAAGGACGATCGAAATCCAAAGCATATGGCGGCTCGGCAATTCCTGACCGCACAGGAGCATTTTCAGGCTGTAGACGACAGTCTGTCCCTAATTTTAGGTACAGTTCCAGGAATTGACAGAAAACGAATTAAAGCGCTTGAGTGGGCTCTTAACGAAATAACTGACAATGTCCTAAATCACGCACAATCTCAAATCGGCGGAGTTATGCAGGTAGTCACATTTCCAAAACGAGGAAGGGTCGAGTTTTTTGTATGCGATGCAGGAATTACTATTCCGAGAAGCCTTCGCTCAGGAAGACCCGACATTAAAGATGATATTTCTGCAATACGTGCCGCGATTGAAGAGGGAGTCACTCGCAATAAACAAACCAACCAAGGAAATGGCCTGTATGGTACGTTTAAATGTTGCGAGGTAAGTGGCGGCGAGTTTACCGTAATTTCTGGTTTAACATCATTGCGCCACACACCTGGACATCTTCATGCGTCAAGAAACACTATCCCATTTGCTGGAACATTTGTCAGAGCCGCAATCGGTTACGAATTTGACCATCTATTAGAACGAGCGCTAGTTTTTGGTGGAAAACAACACGAGCCCGGATTCGACTATATCGAGCGCCATTATGAGAATGACAAAGACCGTATTGAATTTGTCGTAAGGTCAGAGATAGCCGCATTTGGAAGTCGCGACGCAGGAAAAATTGCATTTACAAAAATTGAAAACCTGATGAACAAAGGCTCAACACCAATTGAATTTGACTTCAAGGATATTCCATTGATCACCAGTAGCTTTGCGGATGAAGTTTTTGGGCGCTTATTTGTAAAACTAGGACCTATACGCTTCACTCAACTTTGCCACTTTAAGAATGTTGATCCTACAATCAGAGCCCTAATTGATAGAGCGATTTCTCAAAGGATGCGGGTTTCGATTTAAATCATAGTAAGTCCGAGGGATGCAAGGGCGATGGCCCTTGCCCGCAGGAGGCAGTCTTGTGCTGCTACCCCTCCACCACCCTGCGGGTGGTCCCCCTCCCCTTGCAGGGAAGGATTTACCCCTCCGTCAGCCCTTCGGGCTGCCACCTCCCCATTTGTCCCTGCGGGAAAAATGGAGAGGATCGGGTGGGGTGGGTTCGTGGGTGCCCCTCCACCACCTTCGGTGGTCCCCCTCCCCGTTCCGGAGAGGAACTAGCGCGGGAGTTCTGTCACGCCCATCAGGGCTTCGTCCACGGCGCGGGCGCATTGGCGGCCTTCGCGGATGGCCCAGACGACGAGGCTCTGGCCGCGGCGCATGTCGCCGCAGCTGAAGATGCGTTCGTGGCTGGTGTGGTAGTCGGTGGTGTTGGCCTTGACGTTGCCGCGCGCGTCGAGTTCGACGCCGGCCTGTTCGAGGAGGCCGGCCTTGCGCGGGCCGACGAAGCCCATGGCGAGGAAGATCAGGTCTGCGGGGATGACGAAGGTGCTATCGGGCACTTCCTCCATCTTACCGTTCTTCCATTCGACGCGGACGCATTCGAGGCCGGTGACGTCGTTTTCGCCGAGGACGCGCTTGGTGAGCACGGCGAATTCGCGCTCGACGCCTTCTTCGTGGCTGGACGAGGTGCGCAGCTTGAGCGGCCAGTTGGGCCAGGTCAGCGCCTTGTCTTCCTTTTCGGGCGGGCGCGGCATGATTTCGAGCTGGGTGACCGAGAGGGCGCCCTGGCGGTTGGAGGTGCCGACGCAGTCTGACCCGGTATCGCCGCCGCCGATGACGACGACGTGCTTGCCGGTGGCGAGGAGCGAGCCGCGCGGGGCGGCGCGGATTTCATCGTCTCCGGCGACGCGCTTGTTCTGCTGGGTGAGGAATTCCATGGCGTAGCGCACGCCGGGGAGTTCGAAGCCGGGGATGCCGATGGGGCGCGGATCTTCCGCGCCGCCGGCGAGGACGACCTTGTCGAAGTTTTCAAGCAAGCTGGCGACCGAGACGGTGACGCCGACTTCGACCGAAGTGCGGAACTCGACGCCTTCGGCCATCATCTGGACGAGGCGGCGGTTGATGAGGTGCTTCTCGAGCTTGAAATCGGGGATGCCGTAGCGGAGTAGGCCTCCGACGCGGTCCGACTTCTCGAACACGGTGACCGAGTGGCCGGCGCGGGCGAGCTGCTGCGCGCAGGCGAGGCCGGCGGGGCCGGAGCCGACGACGGCGACGGACTTGCCCGTCTTCTGCGCGGGGGCCTGCGGTTCGATCCAGCCTTCCTTCCAGCCCTTGTCGACGATCGCGCATTCGATCGACTTGATGGTGACGGGCTGGTCGACGAGGTTGAGCGTGCACGCCGCCTCGCACGGGGCGGGGCAGATGCGGCCGGTGAATTCCGGGAAGTTGTTCGTCGAGTGGAGATTGTCGAGCGCGGTGCGCCAGTCGTTCTCGTAGACGAGGTGGTTCCAGTCCGGGATCTGGTTGTTCACCGGGCAGCCGTTGTGACAGTACGGAATGCCGCAGTTCATGCAGCGCGCCGCCTGGCCCTTCAGCGTGGTGTCATCATGCGGGATCACGAACTCGCGGTAGTGCTTCAGACGCTCCTGCGGTGCGTCGTAGCTGCGATCCTTGCGATCGATTTCGAGGAAACCGGTTGCCTTGCCCATGTTCTTGCTACCCTGAATTATTCTGCGGCGACGCTGGCGGCTGCGGTGCGCTCGGCTTCGAGCTGACGCAGGGCGCGGGCGTAATCGCGCGGCATGACCTTGACGAAGCGGGGGAGCGCCTCGGCCCAATTGTCGAGAAGCGCGCGGGCGTGCTTGCTGCCGGTGTGGAGGTGGTGGCGCTCGACGAGGATGCGCAGGCGTTCAGCATCGTGGCGCAGCATGTCGCCCATGCCGAAGTCCGTCACGTCCACGCCGCGCTGCTGCGGCCTTCCGGTGCCGTCTTCCTCGTCACGCTCGGCCGAGACGGGGAGGATATCGACCATCGCGGCGTTGCAGAGGGCGGGGAAGCGGCCTTCGGGATCGTAGACGTAGGCTACGCCGCCCGACATGCCCGCGGCGAAGTTGCGCCCGGTCTTGCCGAGCACGACGACGACGCCGCCGGTCATGTATTCGCAGCCGTGATCGCCGGTGCCTTCGACCACCGCGACGGCGCCCGAATTGCGCACCGCGAAGCGTTCGCCCGCGACGCCGTTGAAGTAGGCTTCGCCCGCGATGGCGCCGTAGAGCACGGTGTTGCCGACGATGATGTTTTCCTCGGCAGCGCGTTCGACATGGGCCGGCGGGCGGACGATGACGCGGCCGCCGGAGAGGCCCTTGCCGACGTAGTCGTTGCCATCGCCCGTCAGATCGAGCGTGACGCCGTGAGCGAGGAACGCGCCGAACGACTGGCCCGCGACGCCGGTGAGCGTGACGTGGATCGTGCCCGAAGGCAGGCCGCGGTGGCCATGGCGCTTGGCGACTTCGCCCGAGAGCATCGCGCCGACGGTGCGGTTGACGTTGCGCACCTTGCTTTCGATGCGGACGACTTCGCCGCGTTCCAGCGCAGGTTCGGCGGCGGCGATCAGCGTGTTATCGAGCGCTGCATCGAGGCCGTGATCCTGCGTGCCGCTCCAGCCGAGCGTGGTGCCCGGCGCGGGTTCGACCTTGTGGAGCAGGCGCGAGAGATCGATGCCGCGCGCCTTCCAGTGCGTGATCGCGCTGCGGGTATCGAGGCAATCGACGCGGCCGACCATCTCACCGACGGTGCGGAAGCCGAGTTCGGCCATGATCGCGCGCAGTTCTTCCGCCACGAAGAAGAAGTAGTTGATGACGTGCTCGGGCTGGCCGGTGAAGCGCGCGCGCAGCACCGGGTCTTGCGTGGCGACGCCGACCGGGCAGGTGTTGAGGTGGCACTTGCGCATCATGATGCAGCCTGCCGCGATGAGCGGAGCGGTGGCAAAGCCGAACTCGTCCGCGCCGAGAAGCGCAGCGACTGCAACATCGCGCCCGGTGCGCAGGCCGCCATCCGCCTGCACCGCAATGCGGCTGCGCAGGTTGTTGAGGAGCAGCGTCTGCTGGGTTTCGGCGAGGCCGATTTCCCAGGGCGAACCAGCGTGGGTCAGCGAGGTGAGCGGCGAAGCGCCGGTGCCGCCTTCGTAGCCGGAGATCGTGACATGATCTGCGCGCGCCTTGGAAACGCCCGCAGCCACGGTGCCGACGCCGACTTCGGAGACGAGCTTGACCGAAATGCGCGCCTTGGTGTTCACGTTCTTGAGATCGTGGATCAGCTGGGCGAGATCCTCGATCGAGTAGATATCGTGGTGCGGCGGCGGCGAGATCAGGCCGACACCCGGGGTCGAGTGGCGGGTCTTGCCGATCACCTTGTCGACCTTGTCACCCGGCAGCTGGCCGCCTTCGCCGGGCTTGGCGCCCTGGGCCATCTTGATCTGGATGTCGTCGGCATTGACGAGGTATTCGGTGGTGACGCCGAAGCGACCCGAGGCGACCTGCTTGATCGCCGAGCGCATGGAATCGCCGTTGGGCAGCGGCACGAAGCGGTCCGGCTCCTCGCCGCCCTCACCCGTGTTCGACTTGCCGCCGATGCGGTTCATCGCGACAGCCAGTGTGGTGTGCGCCTCGCGGCTGATCGAGCCGAACGACATCGCGCCGGTGGCGAAGCGCTTGACGATATCGCTCGCGGATTCGACTTCATCGAGCGGCACGGGCGCGTTTGCGGGCTTGAATTCAAGCAGGCCGCGGATCGTCAGCATGCGGGCCGACTGATCGTTGATGGTCTGCGCAAACTCGCGGTACTTGTCCGGGATGTTGCCGCGCACCGCGTGTTGCAGGGCGGCGACGTTCTCCGCAGTCCACGCATGTTCCTCGCCGCGCAGGCGCAGCTGGTACATGCCGCCAACGTCGAGCATCTTGCGGTAGACCGGGCTGTCCCCATAGGCGACCGCGTGGCGGCGCACGGTTTCTTCCGCGATTTCCTGCAGGCCGACGCCTTCGATGGTGGTGGCGGTGCCGGTGAAGTACTTGTCGATGAAGGCCGACGACAGGCCGACCGCATCGAAGATCTGCGCGCCGCAATAGGACTGGTAGGTCGAGATGCCCATCTTGGACATGACCTTGAGAATGCCCTTGCCCACCGCCTTGATGTAGTTCTTCTCGACCTCATAGGCCGAAAGCGGCAGCTCGCGGTTGACGCGGATCGATTCCAGCGTCTCGAACGCAAGGTAGGGGTTGATCGCCTCTGCGCCGTAGCCTGCGAGGACGCAGAAGTGGTGCACTTCACGCGCTTCGCCGGTTTCCACGACGAGGCCGGTCTGCATGCGCAGGCCCTGCCGGACGAGGTGGTGGTGGACGGCGGCGGTGGCGAGCAGCGCCGGCATGGCAATGCGGTTCGCGTCCTGCGCACGGTCGGACAGGATCAGGATGTTCTTGTCCGCCAGCACGGCTTCGGTCGCCGCCCAGCACATTTCCTTGATCGCCATTTCGAGGCCCGCAGCGCCCGTGCTGGCGTCCCAGGTCGTGTCGATCGTCTCGGTTCGGAAGGCGCCGTCGAGCGCGGCTTCGACCGAGCGGATCTTGGCGATATCGGCGTTGGTCAGGATCGGCTGATCGACTTCGAGGCGCTTGTGCGTGCCGGCATCGTGGCCGAGCAGGTTCGGGCGCGGACCGATCATCGAGACAAGGCTCATCACGAGCTCCTCGCGGATCGGGTCGATCGGCGGGTTCGTCACCTGCGCGAAGTTCTGCTTGAAGTAATCGTAGAGCAGGCGCGAACGATCCGAGAGGACGGCGATGGGCGTATCGGTGCCCATCGATCCCAGCGGATCATCGCCATTGATCGCCATCGGTTCGAGGAACCGCGAGATGTCTTCCTGCGTGTAGCCAAAGGCCTGCTGGCGGTCCAAAAGCGAGGAGGTCGGCTCGGGAAGCGCGGCTTCCTCGGGCTCGACTTCGGCGAGTTCCTTGAGCTTGTACTGCGCGGAAGCCAGCCACTCCTCATAGGGCTCTTCGCCCGCGAGCTGCGCCTTGATTTCCTCGTCTTCGATGATGCGGCCCTGCTCGAGGTCGATCAGCAGCATGCGGCCCGGTTGGAGGCGCCACTTGCGCACGATGTCTTCCTCGCGGAAGGGCAGCACGCCGCTTTCCGATGCCATGCAGACGAGATCATCGCGCGTGATCGAGAAGCGTGCGGGGCGCAACCCGTTGCGGTCCAGCGTGGCGCCGATCTGGCGGCCATCGGTGAAGGCGACGGCGGCGGGGCCGTCCCACGGCTCCATCAGCGCGGCGTGGTATTCATAGAACGCGCGGCGCTTGGCATCCATCAGCGGATTGCCGGCCCAGGCTTCCGGAATGAGCATCATCACCGCGTGGGCAAGGCTGTAGCCGCCCGCGAGCAGCAGTTCGAGCGCATTGTCGAGGCTGGCGGTATCCGACTGGCCGTGCGGGATGAGCGGCCACATCTTGTCGAGATCGGGGCCGAGCAGCTCCGATTCCATGGTGCGGCGGCGCGCGTTCATCCAGTTGACGTTGCCGCGCACGGTGTTGATCTCACCGTTGTGGGCGATGAACCGGTAGGGGTGCGCGAGCTTCCAGCTGGGGAAAGTGTTGGTCGAGAAGCGCTGGTGGACGAGGCCGAGCGCCGAGACGCAGAGCGGATCGCGCAGGTCATCGTAGAACGAGCCGACCTGATCGGCGAGCAGCAGGCCCTTGTAGACCACGGTGCGCGACGAGAAGCTGGGCATGTAGAGCTGGGTAACGCCCGGCAGCCCGTGCTTTTCGGCCATGGCGGCGAGCGGGTTCTGCGTCTGCTTGCGGATCGCGAGCAACTTGCGCTCGAACGCGTCCTGATCGGGGCAGTTTTCGCCGCGGCGGATGATGCACTGGCGCACGACCGGCATCTGTTCGATCACCGTCTTGCCGAGACCGTCGAGCGTGGTGGGCACATCGCGCCAGCCAACGAGGTGCTGGCCTTCCTTGGCGATGAACTTCTCGAAGAAGGCGGTCACGAAATCGCGCGCGGGTTCATCCTGCGGGAGGAAGCACATCGCGACGGCATAATCGCCGGGCGCAGGCAGATCCTTGCCCTCAGCCTCGGCCCAGCGGCGCAGCAGCGCATCGGGGATCTGGATCAGGATACCGGCGCCGTCACCCAGCAGCGGATCTGCACCCACCGCGCCGCGATGATCGAGATTGCGCAGGATTTCGAGCGCCTGCTCGATAATTCCGTGGCTTTTGATGCCTTTGATATGCGCGACGAAGCCGACGCCACATGCGTCGTGTTCGTTACGCGGATCGTAAAGGCCCTGAACCTGCGGAAAACCCATCACAATTTTTCGCCCTGCACTCAGTCTGATGACGTCGGTTGATACGCCCAGCGCGAATCACGCTGCCCAGAGGACAACGAAAGTTGCGCGGAATCCCCCCATGACTGCAGGAAAGTTATTTTGCAATGCCGCTGCGCGAATTGCCCGAAGGGTCCGGCGACGATCCGGTCGGAAATACGGATGCATGGTCAGGCCCGGCTTCTACCGGGCATTGGCAGCGGCCTTGCCGTAGCGTCATGCGGGTGCGTTCAGGCGCGCGCCGTCATCCGCTGGAGCGTGGCCAGAGCTGAGCGCAGCGCCTCGTCCGTTTCGGGCCCCGGTGCCGAAGCCGCGGCTGCGAGCGACAGCGAGGGCACAGCGGGTTCGGCCGGCCGGAGCGGAACGACCGCTTCAAGAGGCGCGGGGACGGGCATGGGGCGCGTGAACGTGCGCGGCGCGGTGGCGGCTTCCGTCATGCTGCCGGACATGTCGCCGGCTACAAGCGCGCTGAGGCGGCGCAGGATCGCTTCGCGCGAGGAGCCGACTGCGGGCGCTTCGGTGACGCTGGCGATCTGCGGGCGGGAGAAGGGACCGGACACGGCATCAGCTTCGGCTGAGGTGGCAGCCGCCTTGGCCGCTGCTTCGGCAGCTTCATCGGCCTTGATAACCGCCTCGTTGGCAGCCTTCTGCTCGGCGATGGCGAGCGCGAGACGCTCGATCAACTGGACGAGGCCGAGATTTTCGAGCGGCGCACCGGCAACCGGCGACCACTTGCCATCGGGCGCATCGGGCAGCGAGGCGGCGAAACCGGCGGGCAATTGCGGCGTTGCGGCAATCAGCGCGGGGGCAGCCGGGATGGCTGCGGCGACGGGCTCGGGCTCGGATTCGACCTCAGGCGCGGGCGCGGGTTCAGGTTGGGCCGGAGCCTCGACCATCTCTTCCACGGCGGGGAGGATCGGTGCGGCGGCGGGTTGCTGGAACGGGTCATCGAGATCGAGCGCGGAAAGATCGAGCGGGCGGATCACGCCGGTGCCGCCGGGCACGTATTCGGGAATCCACGGGCCGTTGTCGGAAGCCGGCTCGCTCACCGCCTGATTGCGCTTGCGGCGCAGCAGCGGCGCGGCGGGTTCGGCTGGTTCTTCGAGGAACGGATCGGCGAACGCTTCGGCCAGCACCAGCGGACGGCGCGGCGGCGCATCCGGGTGGGCATCGCGCGCACGCACCTTGAAAGCGTCTTCAGCTTCCGGTTCAGCGACCGGGGTAACCACGACAGTCGGGACGACAACGGGGACGACAACCGGTGAACTTTCGGCGGCAGTACGCGGACGCAGACGCAGCGCCAGAGCAAGGCCAAGGGCCGCGCCGAACAGGGCGAGCGCGAAGGCGACCAGCAGATGCGCGGTAAAACCAAGCGGCGGCGCGGCGGCAGGGACAACCGCCGGAAGCCCGGTCTTGAGGACGATGGCGCCGAGCAAGGCACCGGGAATGGCAAGGCTGCCAAGGCCGAATAGCGCCGCGAACCATACAGCCGCAAGGGCCGGGAACAGACGATGCGCGGTTACCGGCGCGTTGGGCCGTTTGCGGGCACCTGCAGCCGCGCGGCGCGGCTTGGACGGCGCCGCCTCCAGATCATCCGGATGGGGTTTCACCCAGTTCGTACTGGCCTGAATTTTCTGGCGAAACGTACTCATGGCGCGTGTCGGACCCCGGTCGAATAGTGTCCCCGGAAGGCCGCGCCCTGAATCAGGCTGCGGAGCCGGAGATTGCTTGCTTTCGGGTTAACAGTGTTTGGTAAACGGAATCATAACGGACAGCGTTACGTGACCAGTCATGAGCGCGTTCGACGAAGGCGCGAGCGACAGTGCGGCGGGCGGGCCACATTTCGCGATCTTCCAGCAAATCCGCCATGGCGGCGGCCAGACCGGCGGGATCATCGGGCGGAAACAGCGTGCCGGTCATCCCGTCCGCGATCAATTCACGGTGACCGCCGACCGAACTTGCCGCGACGAGCTTGCCCTGCGCCATCGCTTCCAGCGGCTTCAGCGGGGTAACGAGATCGGTGAGTCGCATCGCCTTGCGCGGGTAGCAGACGACATCGACCAGCGCGTAGTAGCGATCGACCTCGTGATGCGGAACGCGGCCGATGAAATGGATCGCGTGCGCCGCCGAGGAGGCCGCCGCAGCCGCGCGCAGCTCAGCCTCTGCCGGGCCGCCGCCAACCAGCAGCAGGCGGGCATCGGGCTGGCGCGCAAGGATCATCGGCATCGCGGCGATGAGATCGTCCAGCCCTTCGTAGGGATAGAAGCTGCCGAGGAACCCGATCACCGGCCCATCGCCGAGGCCGAGGCTGCGGGCGAAATCCGCATCACGCGCGAGCGGCTGGCCGAACAGCGCGAGATCGACGCCGTTGGGCATGACGGTGATCTTTTCCGCCGGGAACCCGCGCGCGACGAGATCGCCGCGCAGCCCATCGCAGATGGTGACAACTGCTTCCGCGCCGCGGACCACCTCGTTCTCGAGCGCACGGGTCAGGCGGTAGCGCAGCGAGCCTTCGTTGCCGGTGCCGTTGCCGACCGCCGCATCTTCCCAGAACGCGCGGATCTCGTAGACCACCGGCAGGCCGAGACGGCGACCGGCGCGCACGGCGGCAAGCCCGCCAAGCGCAGGCGAGTGGGCGTGGAGGACTTCCGGGCGCCATTCGCGCGCCGCAGCTTCGATCCGGCGGGCAATCGCGCCGATTTCCTGCCATTCGGACAGCCCCGGCGGGCCGGACGGCTTGCCCGGGGTGCGGTAGAACGGGAGGTCATCGTGGATTTCAGGCTCGACACCGGTCAGCGGAGCAGTGTGGCGCAATCCGGTCAGGCCGCGCACCGCATGGCCCAGCCCGTCCTGCGCCTTGAGGATGGCGCGGGTGCGGAAAGTGTAACCGCTCTGCAGCGGCAACGAATGATCGAGGATGTGGAGGACCCGGGTCATGCCGTTTGCCATGGCACGGCAGGACTTAACGCCGCGTCAACCGAGTTTGCCTAAAGCAGGGGCAGAGACGGTTCGATCGTGGGCCGCAGTTTCAGCCTGAGCATGACCGCATGATCGATATCTTCACCGTGGTGCTGCCACATGTGCTGATGGCAATAGCCGTCTGGCGCCTGCTGCATCGCGACGATCTCGACACGGATCCGGTGATTACCGACACTGGCGAGGCGCTGCCCCCGCCCGAGACCTGGAAGCCGGCGGGCTTCGCGAGAAAGCCGCGTGCTTAACCTCTTCCTCACCGCCTTTGTCGCCGCATTTCTGGCGGCCGGAATCCGCCGGCCGTTCGTGTTCGTGCTGGCCTACGCCTATATCGACATCGTTGCGCCGCAGAAGGTGAGCTGGGGCTTCCTGCAATCGATCCCCATCAGCCTCATCGCCTTTCTCGGCGCGGTGACGGCGTGGGCAGTGGCGGAAGACAAGAACGGCATCCGCTTCTCGCCGCGCCAGTTCGTGTTGCTGCTGCTGCTGATCTATTGCGGGCTGACCACGCGCAGCGCCGATTTCCCGGATGATGCGCTCGAAAAGTGGGGCTGGGTGTGGAAGGCGCTGATCTTCGCGCTGTTCCTGCCGCTGACGGTGCGCACCCGCCTGCGCATCGAAGCGCTCGCGCTGGTCATGGTGCTCTCGCTCGGCACGATCGTGATCGGCGGCGGGATCAAGACGGTGTTCGGCGGCGGCGGATATGGCCAGCTCAAGCTGCTGGTGAACGACAATACCGGCATCTACGAAGGCAGCACGCTCTCGACGGTGGCGGTCGGCACGATCCCGCTGATTGCCTGGCTGGCGCGCTACGGCACGATTTTCCGTCCCGGCAAGCTCGTCACGCTCTTCGCGCTGGCGCTGGCATTTTCGTGCAGCCTCATCCCGGTCGGCACCCAGACCCGCACCGGCCTGATCTGCCTTGTCATCCTCATCGCGCTGTCCATGCGCGCGGTGAAGCGGCCGCTGCTGTATATGGGGATCATCGCTGCGTTCGGCACGGCCGCCGTGCCCTTGTTGCCGCAAAGCTATCTCGAGCGGATGAACACGATCGAGAACCACAAGTCCGACCAATCCGCCTCGACCCGCATGGCGGTGTGGAAGTGGACGATCGACTTTGCCAAGACGCATCCCTTCGGCGGCGGCTTCGAGGCCTACCGCCAGAACAGCGTGAGCTACGACACGATCAAGGCCGAGAACGCGGGCGACAACAACACCGCGATCGAAACCGAGCGGATCGAGGAAAAGGCGCGCGCCTACCACTCGGGCTACTTCGAGATGCTGGGCGAACAGGGCTATCCGGGCCTTGCCCTGTGGCTGATCCTGCACCTGTCGGGCCTGTTGCAGCTGGAACTGATCCAGCGCCGTCTGCGCCGCCGGACCGACCTCTACAGCCGGTCGGACCGCTCGCTCGCGCTGGCGCTGCAATCGGGGCACTGCGTCTACCTGTTCGGCGCGCTGTTCGTCGGCATCGCGTTCCAGCCGTTCATCTTCATGCTGATCGGGCTCCAGATCGCACTCGCCATGCAAGTGAGCCGCCGCCTTGCGCCGCCCTCCGAATGGCAACGCCGCAAGGCCCGCCCCGCACCGGCGCAGACGCCTGAGCCGGGCGAAGCCCCGAACCTGCCAGGGAGCCTTGCCCGATGACGGCACAGCCCCTGCGGCTCGAAGCGCTGACCGGACTGCGCGGCCTCGCTGCGTGGCTGGTGGTGTTCTACCATATCCGCCTGTCGCTCACTTCGCTGCTGCCCGCGCCGGTGATCGCGTTCCTCGCCAAGGGCTACCTCGCGGTCGATCTGTTCTTCATGCTCTCGGGCTTCGTGCTCTGGCTGACGTATGGCCCGCGCCTTGCCCGCTTCGAGCCGGGCGTGATCGGGAACTTCTGGTGGCGCCGGATCGCACGCATCTGGCCGCTTCACGCGGTGGTGCTGATGGCCTTCATCCTGCTGGCCATGCTCCTCACGGTTACTGGCCGCGATCATTCCGGCTACCCCTTCGCCGAATTGCCGCTCCATGTCGTGCTGATGCAGAACTGGGGCTTTACCGGCGCGCTGGCGTGGAACCATCCGGCCTGGTCGATCAGCACCGAGATGGCGGCCTATCTGCTGTTTCCGCTGCTCGCCGTGGCAGGCCGTCGCGCCATGGGCCCGGCAGCGCTGATCGCCGGCCTTGGCCTGCTCCTCGCCGGGCTCTTTGCGCTGTTTGCCGCGCAAGGCCATGCCAGCCTTGGCGATGCGATCACCTCGCTTGGGCTGCCGCGCTGCCTGATCGAATTCACCGCCGGGACATTCGCGGCCCGGCTCTGGCTGCATTGGCAAGCCCTGCCCTCGGCCCCGCGCATCGGCCTTGCCTGCGGCACTGGCGCGGTGATGACGGGTGCGGCCGGCCTTGGGCTGGCGCTGGCGGAAACCGCCTGGGTGCCGCTCATGCTGCTGCTGGTCCTGCTGGCGATGGCGCTGGCGCAAGGCCGCATCGCTGGGTGGCTCGCCAGTGGCCCGCTGCACTGGCTGGGCGAAGTCAGCTATTCGACGTACTTGTGCCACTTCGGTCTGTTCATCGTGTTCAAGCTGTTCCTTGTTGGCGCCGACTTGCAGCTTGGCCTGTGGAAGCTCGCGGTGTTCCTCGGGCTGCTCGTCATCGTCTCGGGCCTCTCGCATGCGCTGGTGGAACTGCCCGCCCAGCGCGCGCTCAATGCCATGCAGCCGCGCCGCAGCCCGAACACCGCCCTTTCGCGCTGAAACGAGACCGTTGAACGCCGCGCCACTTGTCGTCATGGATAGGCGACAAGAAATTTACAGCGGGAGTCGATGCATGAAGACGATGGCGCCGAGCGCAATCAAGGAACTGGTCGGGCAAGTGGTCGGCACCTCGGAATGGGTCGAGGTGACGCAGGAGCGGATCAACAAGTTTGCCGAGGCGACCGGCGATTTCCAGTTCATCCATATCGACGAGGAAAAGGCCAAGCTGACCCCCTTCGGCGGGACGATCGCGCACGGCTTCCTGACGCTCTCGCTCGTCCCGCTGCTGACGGCGGAAAGCGATTGCCCGCGCCCTGAAGGCGTGAAGATGGGCGTCAACTACGGCGGCAACAAGACGCGCTTCCTCGCCCCCGTCCGATCCGGCAAGCGCGTGCGCGGCGTGTTCAAGCTGCTGGAACTGGAGGAAAAGCGCCCCGGCCAGTGGCAGCAGACGATGGAAACCACCGTCGAGATCGAGGGCGAGGACAAGCCCGCGCTGATTACCGAGTGGATTTCGCAGTTCTTCGTGTGATCGCCCGCACGAGGTGATGGGCAAGGTGGCGCAGGATCGGGACGATCCGGCCCCTTGCCAGCCCCGGTGACAGAAGCAACCCGCGCGCCAGCATATCGAGGCGCGGATCGAGGCGGCTTGCGAGGCCATGTTCGACAAGCGCCCGCGCGCGCAGCGTTCGGCTGGGAACGCGCGAAAGTTCGCGGCGTATGATCTGCGAACCCAACCGGTGGATGCGCAGCGCGCGGCGGTCGGTCAGGCTCGCCTCGTGGCGGCGGTAGAGGTAGAGATCCTCGTCGACCTTCACAAAGTAGAAGCGGCGCACCGCCCGCAGCCAGAAGTCGTAGTCCTCGACGCCGAACAACGCCTCGTCATAGCCGGAGAGCGCCCGGGTCACTGCGGCCCGGTAGAGGAAGGCAGCCCCGATGCGGTTGCCGAGCAGCAGGTCGGAGGCCGGCCCCATCTTCTGGCAGCCGATCACCGCACCGCTGGCATCGATCACGCTGAAATCGGCATAGGCAATCGCCACTCCGGGATCGGCATCGAGCGCCGCGACCAGCCGCGCAAGCATTTCAGGCCGCGCGATGTTATCGTCCGACGTCCACGTGTGGAACGCGCCGCGGGCAACGGCAAAACCGGTGTTTAGCGCGCCGGGCAGGCCCTTGTTCGGGCAATTGGTAATCACGCGGATGCGCGGATCGCTGCGCGCACGGCGCTGCAGGATCTGCGGCGTTTCGTCGGTCGAGCCATCATCGACGCAGATCAGTTCGAAATCACGGAAGGTCTGCGCGAGGATCGATGCAATCGCGGCGTCCAGATAGGCCGCACCGTTGTGGACCGGGAGCACCACGCTAACGCGCGGTGCCCGCTGCGGCGCGTGCGATGCGCCGTCCTCATCATGGCGGCCATCCGTCTTGGGCATGAGACCCCACTCGATGTTACAAGGTAACATTTCCATCGAGCAGTGCATGACGCAGCGACGCGGCGAAGGGTTTGCCGGCGCGCGACATTTTGTTTCGCGGGGGTGGGGAGGACGCGGCTGAGACCGTTTTCAGGGCCGTTCGTGCCAATTCAGCACAGGACTCTCGCAGTCATCGCGTGTGACGCAAGGCAACCCGGAGCACCAGTGCGCGGCGCTCCGGATTGCTTGGCTATGCTCGCAATGAAGACCTTTGCGGTGTGGTGAGCGCCCTACGCCACCACGCTCAGCTTGCGCGCGGCGCTGTTGCTGCGGATCCAGCCTTCCACCACGGGCGCGATGGTGGTGCGCCAGCGCGAGCCGTTGAAGATGCCGTAGTGGCCGACTTCTGGCGCGAGGTGGTACTTCTTGAGCTTCTCCGGCAGGTTCGGCGTGACCTTGAGCGCGGCCTTGGTCTGGCCGATGCCCGAGATGTCATCGCGCTCGCCCTCGATGCACAGGATCGCGGTGTCCTTGATCGCGGCGAGATCGACGAGGATGCCGCGGTGGACCAGTTCGCCCTTGGGCAGGAGGTGCTGCTGGAACACGACGTCGACGGTCTGGAGGTAGAACTCGGCGGTCATGTCGCACACCGCGCGGTACTCGTCGTAGAACGTCTTGGTTGCGTCCGCGCTTTCGCCGTCGCCCTGCACGAGGTGCTTGAACAGGCCGTAGTGGGCATTCATGTGGCTGCCGAGGTTCATCGACATGAAGCTCGCGAGCTGGACGAAGCCGGGATAGACCTGCCGGCCGGCGCCCGGATAGTTGGCGGGCACGGTGGTGATCACATTGTGCTTGAACCACACGAAAGGCTTGGTGATCGCATGGTCGTTCACCGCAGTCGGGCTTTCGCGCGTGTCGATCGGGCCGCCCATCATGGTGAGCGTGACCGGGCGGCAGGGATGCTCGCGCACCGCCATCACGCCGGTAGCGGCGAGCGCCGGGACGGAAGGCTGGCACACCGCCATCATGTGCGCGCCGGGGCCGATGTGCTCGAGGTAGCCGATGATATAGTCGATATATTCATCGAGATCGAAGCGGCCTTCATGCAGCGGAACGTACTTCGCGTCCGCCCAATCGGTGATGTAGACAACGCAGCGTTCGAGCATGCGTTCCACCGTGCCGCGCAGCAGCGTGGCGTAGTGGCCGCTCATCGGCGCGACGATGAGGAGGCGCGGCGCATCGGCGGGGAGGCCTTCGTGGGTGAACTTCCGGAGGTTGCCGAACGCCTGCTGGATCTCCACCGTCTCGTTCACCGCATGCGGCGTGCCATCAACGTGGATGATCTTGATGCCGAAGGCGGGCTTGCCGCGCGGGGCGGCGGCGTGGGCGAACACTTCGAGCGCGGAAGCCATCATCTGCGTCCCGCCGAACGAAGCCCACGGGTTGCGCGGATCGGCCAACATATCGGCGGTCATCGACGCCATAGCGCTGCCTGCGTTCAGCATGGAGCGCTGAATCTCGTAAGCCTTGTAGAGCACTGCGAACACCTTTGTATTGTTGCGGAGCCGTAGACCGCTCCGATTAGCCCCAGTGTGCCGCACATCCGCGCCTTGTGCAACGCACCATTGCCCCCGGGCGAAAGCGATTGCCCCGCTGCCCCCTTTCGGCCCCTGCGCGCATGGGCTAGGGCGGAGGCGATGGACGCCACACCTGAAAACTCCGGACCCGTAGCACCGGCTGCCGAAGCTGCCCCCCGCCCCGCACGCACGCTGAGCCCGCTGCGCATGTTGCTGCGCCAAGCCGCGTCCTACCCCGGCGAGGTTGCCATCGCGGTCACCGCGCTGCTCATCACCTCCGGCGCGACCATCGCGGTTCCGGCCAGCTTCAAGTCGATCATCGACAAGGCGTTCGGCAAGGGCGCCAATGCCGATACGATCAACAGTTCGTTCCGCTGGCTGCTGGTCGTGGTGGTGATCCTGGGCATCGGCACGGCGGTGCGGTTCTACTTCGTGTCATGGCTGGGCGAGCGAGTCGTCGCCGATATCCGGCTCAAGGTGCAGGCCAACCTGCTGCGCATGCCGCCGAGCTTTTTCGAGACGAACAGCCCGAAGGAAATCTCTTCGCGCATGACGTCGGACACCGCGATCATCGAGCAGGTCGTCGGCACCACCTGTTCGATCGCGCTGCGCAATTCGATCACCGCGCTGGGCGGGCTGATCTATCTGTTCACGCTGGCCCCGGCGCTGACGGCCGGGCTGCTCGTCGGCATTCCGGTGGTCGTCGGGCCGATCGTCTATTTCGGATCGCGGCTGCGCACGGCATCGCGCTCAAGTCAGGACCGGGTTGCCGATATCGGCGTGCAGATCAGCGAAGTGCTCGGCGCGATGAAGGTCGTGCAGGCCTTCGGACAGGAAAAGCGCGAGGCAGGCCGCTTCTCCGAAGCTGTCGAGCGCACGTTTGGCGCGGCCAAGCGCCGCATCTTTATCCGCTCCGTGATGACCGCGATCGTGATCTTCCTGGTGTTCGGCGGAATTGCCGTGCTGATGTGGCAAGGCGCGACGGCCGTCTCCAACGGCTCGATCAGCGGCGGCACCATCGCCGCGTTCGTGCTGACGGGCGGGATCGTCGCGGGCGCCGTCGGTGCGCTGACGGAGGTCTACGGCGACCTTCTGCGCGGCGCGGGCGCGGCCGGACGGCTCAACGAACTCCTGCTCGAACAGCCGGAAATCACCGCGCCGGCTCGTCCGCTCCACCTGCCGCAGCCGCCGCGCGGGCAGATCGCGTTCCAGAACGTCTCGTTCCGCTATCCCAGCCGCCCCGAAGTTGCCGCGCTTGAGGATTTCTCACTGGCGGTCGAGCCGGGCGAGACGGTCGCGATCGTCGGGCCTTCGGGCGCGGGCAAGTCCACGCTCTTCCTCCTCGCCGAGCGTTTCTACGATCCGCATGCCGGCATGGTCCGCATCGACGGCGTGCCGCTGCCGCAGGCAGACCCCGCCGAAGTACGCGCGCGCATGGCGCTGGTTCCGCAGGAAGGCGTGCTGTTTGCCGCCTCCGCGCGCGACAACCTGCGCTATGGCAACTGGAGCGCGAGCGACGCCCAGATCTGGGAAGCAGCCGAAGCGGCCAACGCGGCCACCTTCCTCAAGGAGCTGCCGCAGGGCCTCGACACGTTCCTTGGCGAGGACGGCGCGCGGCTTTCGGGCGGGCAGCGCCAGCGCATCGCCATCGCCCGCGCGCTGCTGCGCGATGCACCGATCCTGCTGCTCGACGAAGCCACCAGCGCGCTCGATGCCGAGAGCGAGCGACTGGTGCAGGACGCGCTCGACCGGCTGATGAAGGCGCGCACCACGCTGGTCATTGCCCACCGCCTCGCCACCGTGCGCGCGGCAGACCGCATCGTGGTGATGGACAAGGGCCGCATCGTCGAACAGGGCACGCACACCGTGCTTTCGGCGCAGGACGGGCTCTATGCCCGGCTCGCCCGCCTGCAGTTTGATACCGCGGAAGCATAGCAAGCTGCCCAAAAGGTAATACTGCTGGGCGCTGGACAAGCGCAGAGCGATGGCTAGTGTCCCAGATAGGTACATTTGCAACCGATTGGACCGTTCTGAGCCATGCTGAAGCACGTAAAGGGCGCGATCACCGCTGCCTCGCTGATTTCGCTCGCCTTTGCCACGGCAGCCCGCGCTGATTCCGCCAAGCCCGCCGAAATCGACGGCTATCGCATCCAGACCTTCGGCGGCTGGGGGATGAACCCCGCGGATATCGACAAGGGCGTGAAGCCGGGTGACGACTTCTTCGCCTATGTGAACGGCAAGTGGGACCGCATTGAAACGATCCCGCCGCAGTATTCCTATAGCGGGGTTGCGCTGGCCCTGACGCTTGGCGCGGAACAGGCGGTCAAGGACATCGTTCAGGGCCTCGCCGCGACGCCGCAGGCCCCGGGCACCGATGGCCAGCGGATCGCCGACAGCTACCGCGCCTTTCTGGACCGCCCCGCCATCGACGCAGCAGGCATGGCCCCGGCGCAGCCCTGGCTCGACCGGATCAAGGCGGCCAAAACCCGTGCAGACCTCGCCGCGCTGTTCGCCGCGCCCGGATACCCCTCGCCAGTAGGCTTCTCGGTGCAGATCGATGCCGAAAAACCCGGCGACAATGCGGTCTACAGCGACCTTGGCGGCCTTGGCCTGCCCGACCGCGATTATTACCTCGTCGACAACGAGCGCAACCGCGAGCTGCAGGGCAAGTACCGCGATCTCGTGGCCTTCATGCTGGGCAAGGCCGGCTATGCCGATGCGGCGGGCATGGCGGCCAAGGTCTACGAGTTCGAGCACAAGATCGCGGTGCTCGATTGGGACAAGGCCCTGCAGCGCAACCCGCTGCTCACCACCAACCGCATCAGCCGCGCAGACCTCGTTGCGATGGGCGGCGCATTCCCGGTGGCGGCGCTGCTCGATGGCTCGGGGCTGGACAAGGCCCAATCGGTGTTCGTGGGCGAGATCCCGCCCAGCCCGGACAAGGTTGCCAAGCTGGGGCTGACCAAGGACGACCTCGCCAAGCTGGGCGGCGGCATGCCCGCGCTGATCAAGCTGCTGGGCGAGGAAGACATCGCGACCTTGCAGGCATGGACCACGGCGCACTTCCTGATGGACCACGCCGCCGTGCTGCCGAGCGACATCGATGACGCGCGCTTCGCGTTCTATGGCAAGACGCTGCAGGGCCGCGAGCGCGACCGCCAGCGCTGGCAACGCGCGCTTTCCAGCGTGCAGGGCCAGATGGGCGAGGCGATCGGCAAGGCCTATGTCGAGCAGCACTTCCCGCCTTCGAGCAAGGCGGCGATGGTCACGCTGGTCAGCAATCTGCGCGCCGCGCTGGGGGGCAAGCTGAAGACGCTGGCGTGGATGAGCCCCGCGACGCGCAAGGCTGCGCTGGCCAAGCTTGACGCCTTCACCGTGAAGATCGGCTACCCGGACAAGTTCAAGAGCTATGCCGGGATGGACATCAAGCCGGGCCAGCCGCTCGCCAATGCCATCGAAGCGTCGCGCTGGGCCTGGCAGGACATGCTGGATGAGCTGGGCAAGCCGGTCGACAAGACCAAGTGGCTGATGACCCCGCAGACGGTGAACGCCTATTATCAGCCAACCGCGAACGAGATCGTGTTCCCGGCCGCCTTCCTCCAGCCGCCCTATTTCAACGCGGGTGCCGATCCGGCGGTGAACTATGGCGCGGTGGGTGCGACCATCGGCCACGAGATCGGCCACGGCTTCGACGACGAAGGCTCACGCTATGACGGGACCGGCGCGCTCAAGGACTGGTGGACCAAGGCAGACCGCAAGACCTTCGACGCGCTGGGCGCCAAGCTTGCCGCGCAGTACGACAAGGTCTGCCCTTATGACGAAGGCAAGACCTGCCACAACGGCAAGCTGACGCTGGGCGAGAACATCGGCGACCTTGCCGGTCTTTCGATGGCTTATTCCGCGTACAAGCTCTCCTTGAAGGGCAAGCCTGCGGCGGTGATCGACGGCCTGACCGGCGACCAGCGCTTCTTCCTCTCCTACGCACAATCGTGGCGCGAGAAGATCCGCGAGCAGCTGGCGCGGCAATTGCTCAAGACAGATCCGCACTCGCTGGCAGTGGCGCGGGTCAACGCGGTCGTGCGCAATTTCGATCCCTGGTACGCGGCGTTCAGCGTGAAGCCGGGCGATAAGCTGTACCTCGCGCCGAAGGATCGCGTGCGGATCTGGTGAGGTGGCGTTTGGGCGCTTGCCCACCCCCGACCCCTCCCGCATGCGGGAGGGGAGAAGACGGCGCTACGGGCTCCCCTCCCGCTTGCGGGAGGGGCTGGGGGTGGGCTTTCCCGACATGACAAAAGTTTAAGCCGCGTCCGCGCTTGACAGAATGCTGCGCTGCGGCGACCCCTGCGCGCCATGGATACGACCATCACCGCCATCCTCCTCGGCATCGTCGAAGGGCTTACCGAGTTCATCCCGGTCTCCTCGACCGGCCACCTGATCCTCGCCTCAGAGCTGTTCGGCTATGACGCGAAGACATGGGAAGTGTTCAACGTCGTGATCCAGCTGCCGGCGGTGATGGCAGTGGTGGTGCTCTACTGGCGCACCTTCATGGACGTTGCGGTCGGCGCGCTGCGCGGATCGCGCGAATCGATTGCCTTCGTGCGCAACGTGCTTGCGGCGTTCATCCCGGCGGCCATCGTCGGCGTGCTGTTCAAGTCGCGGATCGATCTGCTGCTCGAAAACCCGGTCGTCGTCTGCATCGCGCTCGTCCTTGGCGGGTTTGCGATCATCGCGGTGGAGCGGCTGGTTTCGCACCAGACCTACCGGCCGGTGGGGCAGATGCCGCTGGGGCAGGCCATCAAGATCGGCATGATGCAGTGCATCGCAGTGATCCCCGGCGTCTCGCGCTCGGGCGCCACGATCATGGGCGCGCTGGTGATGGGCGAAAACCGCAAGACGGCGGCGGAATTCAGCTTTTTCCTTGCGGTGCCGACCATGTTTGGCGCCACCGCCAAGCAACTGTGGGACCACCGGCATGAGCTGGCGGCGAGCAGCGGCCCCGTGGGCATGAAGGAAATCGCGATCGGATCGGTGGTTTCGTTCGTGGTTTCGCTGATCGTGGTGAAGTTCTTCATCGGCTACGTCAGCAAGCGCGGCTTCACGCCCTTTGCCGCCTACCGCATCGTGCTTGGCGCGGCGGGGCTAGCGTGGCTGCTTGGGACGTAGATTTGCTCCGCTGACGCGGAGTGCGGCTAGTCCGAAACAAATACTAGACCGGAGCCGCGCCTGAACCGCGGCCGCCGCGCAAGTGGTATTCCAGCGTGCCGCGGTGGAGCACATCGTCGACATCGATCACCGCGCTGCCGGCATAGGTGAAGCCGGCCCCCAAGCCGCGATAGAGCCGGTCGAAATCGCGCTCCACGGTCTGCCGGTAGAGATCGGCAAAGCTCTCGATCACGAAGTAGGTCGGCTGTAGATCGTCGATCGCGTAGTCGGTGCGCATCACGCGGTCGACGTGGAGGAAGATCCGGTTGGGCGATTGCGCTTCGAGAGCAAACACCGCCTCGGCCGGGCCGGAGAGGATGCCGGCGCCATAGGCCCGGAGGCCGTCCGCTTCCATGATTAGGCCGAATTCCACCGTATACCAGTAGAGCGAGCCCAAGGCCTTGAGCCGGTTGTAGCGCATGGCCTTCCACCCGGCGCGGCCATATTCCTGCATGTAATCGGCGAAGACCGGATCGGTGAGCATGGGCACGTGGCCGAACACATCGTGGAAGACATCCGGCTCCTCGATATAATCGAAGCGTTCGCGCGGGCGGATGAAATTGCCGGCGGGAAAGCGGCGGTTGGCGAGGTGCCAGAAGAATACGTGATCGGGGATCAGCATCGGCACCGGCACGACGCTCCACCCCGTCAGCGCGCCGAGTTCGGATGAGAGGCGCGCGAAATCGGGCACACCGCCGCGCCCAAGATCAAGCCGGTCGAGCCCCTTGAGGAAGGCGCTGGCGGCGCGGCCGGGGAGCACTTGCATCTGGCGCGCGAACAAATCGTCCCACACGCGGTGGTCATCCGCGGTGTATTCGGTCTGGCGCGGCTCGAGCCAATCCTCGCCCACATGGGGCGGGCGCTGCAGCGGCGCGGTGAAGACGCCGGAAGGCAGATCGGGGAGCCGCGTGAAATCGGCAGCAAGGTCGATGAGGCCTGACATGGTTTCAATTGCAACTTCTAGCGATTGCTGTGACCGCTTGCAACGGGCGGCGATTGCCAAAGCGGCATGCGTGCGACAGTCTGCCCCGGCAGAACGAGAGGAGGCCGCGTGAGCAAGGCTGAGCGCAAGGACGAGCTGGGTCGGAAAGACTACGAGGATGCGCTCGATGCGATGCAGGGCGAGCTTACCGCGATGGCCGGCTGGGCCAGCCAGTGCGGCGCGCGGATCCTCGTGATCCTTGAAGGGCGCGATACGGCGGGCAAGACGGGAGCGATCCACGCCATCTCGCAGAAGCTCAATCCGCGGCAGGTGCGCACGGTCGCCCTGCCCGCCCCGACCGACCGCGAGAAGACACAGTGGTACTTCCAGCGCTATGTACCCCACCTCCCCGCCGCGGGCGAAATCGTGCTGTTCGACCGCAGCTGGTACAACCGCGCGGGCGTGGAACGCGTGATGGGCTTTGCGACCGACGAGCAGGTCGAGGCCTTTCTGGAGGCAGCGCCCAAGTTCGAGCGGATGCTGGTCGATGACGGGCTGCTGCTGTTCAAATACTGGCTCACCTGCGATCAGGAAGAGCAGGAGGAACGGCTTGCCGAACGGCACGAAGATCCCAGCAAGCAGTGGAAGATTTCCCCGATCGATGTGGCCGCGCGGGGCAAGTACCGCGACTATACCAAGGCGCGCGAGGCCATGCTGGAGGCGACGCATACCAAGCATGCGCCGTGGACGCTGGTCGATTTCAACGACCAGCGCCGGGGCCGGCTGACGCTGGTGCGCGATCTGCTCGACCGGCTGCCGGTGGGGCCGGTGGAGCAGAAGGTCCCGCCCCTGCCACCGCTCGACGAACCGCTGGCCAAGGAGCGCTTCGGGGTCATCAAACCGCTGAAGCAGTTTGCCGCCCCTTGACTTTTGCTCGATTCGCTCACAACGACCGGCGCCTGTCTGGCGGCGTGGCAACGCGCCGCCGATTTTGTTTTCAGCGCGCCCAAGTTTTCAGGATAAAGCCATGGCCAAGCCCACTACCGTCAAGATCCGCCTGGTCTCGACCGCCGACACCGGCTTCTTCTACGTGACGAAGAAGAACCCGCGCAACACCACCGAGAAGATGGTGTTCCGCAAGTATGACCCGGTGGCGCGCAAGCACGTCGAGTTCAAGGAAGCCAAGATCAAGTAAGCGGCTGGTGGCCCGGCGAGACAGTTCACGCCGGGTTCAATGCTCCTTCGGCAGTGGTATAGGGATGACGATGACGCTCTCCCTTGCCCGCCGGCTTACCGCCTCCCGTCCGTTTGTCGCCGCCGCGCTCCTTGCGTTGGCAGCGCCTGTCGTTTCAGCTGCGGCATCGCCGCCAGCTTCCCCTGCCGCTGCGGTCAATCCGCAGGTCGAGCAGGCCGTCGCGGCGCTGCGCGCGATCACCACGCTGCAGGCCGATTTCGTCCAGACCGATCGCAATGGCCAGCGCCTGACCGGGGTGCTCAGCATGCAGCGGCCGGGCAAGATCCGCTTCCAGTACCAGCCCGGCATTCCGCTGCTGATCGTCTCCGACGGTGCGGCGCTGACGCTGATCGACTACGAAGTGCGCCAGGTGCAGCGCTGGCCGATCCGCAACAGCCCGCTCGGCGCGCTGCTCGATCCCAACAAGGATGTCGCGCGCTTCGCCACGCTCAATCCCACCGGCCATTCCGAAGTGATCAGCCTCGACGTGCGCGATCCGCGCCATCCGGAATACGGCTCGATCACAATGATCATGCTCAAGAAGCCGAGCGCGCCGGGCGGGTGGGAGCTCAACAGCTGGGTCGCGCTCGATTCGCAGAACCGCCGGACGACCGTGCGCCTCGCGAATCAGCGCTACGGTGTGGCGCTGCCGTCCAACATTTTCCGCTGGAACGATCCGCGCGGCACTGGGCGCAAGTAATCACCGGCTCGTCGCAACGCGGCAAACCACCGTCATGATCCTGCGACAATTTGCGACGAGTTTGGGACTACCCTGACAGGGTCGTTCATCCGCCAGCAAGCGGCGCGGCCCTAGAGAGGGTGGGTCAAGACGGATCTGACCGGGTTCGCCCCCCCTGTTACCCGGTCCACAATCCCCTTCCGTCTGACAGCGTGACGAACGCACAAGGAACCCTCGGACCATGCCCCCGGTCCGAGGGTTTTTGTTTGCCTTGAGATGCTGCGAAGGCCCACCCCCAGCCCCTCCCGCAAGCGGGAGGGGAGCCACCAGTTGCACGACCATGCGCTTGCCGCCTTCGCCGGAGGCTCCTAAAGCGCGCGGATGGCCTCCCAAACGCTCTCTGTCGCCACCTGGAACATCAATTCGGTGCGGCTGCGCATCGAACAAGTGGCGCGCTTCCTCACCGAGCAACAGCCCGATGTGCTCTGCCTGCAGGAGATCAAGACGGCGGAAGCGCTGTTCCCGCACGAGGTGTTCGAGCAGCTGGGCTATACCCACCGCGCGGTGCACGGGCAGAAGGGCTACCACGGCGTTGCCACGATCAGCCGCGTGCCGATCCGCGAGATGAACCGGCACGACTGGCAGGCTAATGGCGAGGCGCGGCATGTCGGCGTGGAAGTGATGACGCCGGAAGGCGGGCTGATCCTCGAGAACGTCTATATCCCGGCGGGCGGCGACATTCCCGATCCGGAGGCGAACCCGAAGTTCGGCCAGAAGCTGGCGTTCCTTGATCGCATGACGCAGTGGGCCGGAACAGTCGAGCGGCCTACGCTGATCGTGGGCGACTTCAACATCGCGCCGCTGGACTGCGACGTCTACGACCACAAGGCGCTGATCAAGGTCGTCAGCCACACCCCGCAGGAAGTGGCCGCGCTCGGCGCATTCGGCGCGGCGCATGGCTGGGTCGATCTAGGCCGCAAGCATATTCCGGCGCCCGAGCGGAACTATTCGTGGTGGTCCTACCGCTCGTACTGGCGCGACAAGGACCAGGGCCGCCGGCTCGACCACATGTGGGCCTCGCCCGCGCTGGCGGACAAATCCTCTGCGCACCGCATCGTCGAGGAAACCCGCAAGTGGGACCAGCCTTCGGACCACGTGCCGCTGGTCACGGAGTTCGCGCTTTGAGCGGAAGCCCGCGAGCGGCGGCGCTGGCGCTCGATGCGCTGCGCCATGGCTGGGCGATTCGGGTCGAAGCACCGGACGGCGCGCTTGATCTGCTGCCGGCGGAGACGGCCTTCGTGCAGCCGGGGCTTTATGCCGCGCGCCTGCTGATCTCCCACGCGCGCGCTGCAACGCTCAAGCTGGCCAACCAGCGCGATGCCGCCGAACCGCACATGCCGGTGATGATCCACGGCGCCGAGCCCTTCTCGCTCCACGCCGCGCGCACATTGGCCGATCCGGCGCTCGATCTGGCCGAACCGATGCGCGGGCCATTCCGCGCCGATCCCTGCCCGGCACAAGCCGCCGCTGTCGCTGCAATGGAGCTGGCGCGGCTTGCCGGCATCCTGCCCGCGTTCATGGTGGCGACTGGGGTGGAAGCGGCGGCGACGGTCTCGGTGGATGACCTTGCCGCGTTCAAGGACCCGTTGGAACTGACGGTTCAGGCACGGGCGCGGCTGCCGGTCGATGCCTGCGAGCATGCCGAGATCATTGCCTTCCGCGCGCGCGACGATCTGCGCGAGCATGTCGCGCTGGTGATCGGGACGCAGAGCGGAGACCATGTGCCGCTGGTGCGGCTGCACAGCGAATGCCTGACGGGCGACGTGCTCGGCAGCCTCAAGTGCGATTGCGGACCGCAATTGGATGCGGCGCTAGCGCGGATGGCCGAGGAAGCCAACGCGGGCGGCTGGGGCCTGCTGCTCTATCTGCGGCAGGAAGGGCGCGGGATCGGCCTCATCAACAAGCTGCGCGCCTATGAATTGCAGGATCAGGGCTTCGATACGGTCGATGCCAACGAACGGCTCGGCCTGCCGAGCGAGGCGCGCGATTTTCCGGTGGCGGCGCGGATGCTCGATCTGCTCGGCGTGGGGGCGGTGCGGCTGCTCACCAACAATCCGGCCAAGGTTGCGGCGCTTGAGGCTGTCGGCGTGACAGTGACCGAGCGCGTGGCGCACCAGTTGCCTGCCAACCCGCACAACGCGCGCTACCTTGATACCAAGCGCGACCGGACGGGGCACTTGCTCCGCTAAAGGTCGCGCTAGAGCTCGCCACGCTCAAGTTCGAGCAATTCGGGCGGCAGGCGCAGGGTCTTTGCCGCCAGCCGCGTTTCGAGCAGCAGCAGCACCAGCGCAACCATCAGCAGCGCGATGGCGAGCACGAAGGTCGCCGCGGTGACAATGCCCAGATCGGCCCCGCCCAGTTCGCCGAGGAACAGCGCCGCAACCGTGCTGCCGATGGCCAGCCCGCTGAGCACGAGCAGAAGCAAGGCGCGGCCGATATGGGCAATGCGGCGGTCGATGATGCGCATTTCCGCCACCACCCCGTCGTGTTCGCTGCCCTTGGTGCCGGCATGGAGCGTTTGCAGATGGCGCGAACGATCGACCATCCGCGCGAGACGGTTGGTCAGGATGTTCATGATGTTGCCGATGGCGACCAGCACGAAGACCGGCGCCAGCGCAAGCTGGATAGTCTGTGCCAGCATGACCGGGTGTTCGGGATGCATCATCCTGCAGGGCGGACGAGGATGGCCTGGCTTTCGCTGCTGAAGGTCACGGCGGCAGCCGATGGAGCAGCGGCGCAGTCGCCCGGGCGCAGCACATGCCCATCAAGTTCAAGTTCTCCGCGACGCGGCAGGATCAGCGTAGGGCCGGCATATTCGGCGAGCATGGCCGCATCGGGCACGCCTTCGAGGCGGTGGGCGGTGAAATAGCGCCCGCGTGCCAGCTCCACCGTTCCAGTCGGCTCCAGATGACGGTGGAGTGCGGCGGGATAGGGCGCCCCATTCGCCACCGCGACGCCCTTGTCGAGATGCAGCGTGCGCGGGCGGCCATAGTCGTAGAGGCGGTAGGTGATGTCGGAGTTCTGCTGGATCTCGATCAGGCTCACCCCGGCGCCGATCGCGTGGACGGTGCCCGCCGGAATGTAGAAGAAATCGCCGGTCTTGACCGGATGCCACACGAGCAGATCCTCGATGCTGCCATCGAGCGCGGCGGCGCGCATCGCCTCGGGGCCGATTTCCTCGCGAAAACCGATGCCGAGCGTCGCGCCGGGCTGCGCATCGATCACCAGCCAGCACTCTTCCTTGCCGGTATCGTATTCGCCGAGCGCCTTGGCCTGCTCATCATCGGGGTGGACCTGAATCGAGAGCCTATCGCTGGTGAAGATATATTTGACGAGCAGCGAATAGACCGCGTCGACGGGTTCGAACCAGATTTCGCCGATGCGCTTGCCATAGGGCGCCATGAAGGGGGCGGGCAGCTGGCTGCGCCCCCACGGCTTCTCTACCGTCCGCTCGGCCAGCACGGTCACTGGTTTACCGCGCCGGTCAACTTGCCGACCTTCTGGGCGCCATCCGCCGTGCAGACGAGCACTTCGCCCTTGTCGACCACGACGATCAGATTTTGCACGCCGATCACCGACACGCGCGGACCATCGCTATCGACGAGGACATTGGTGCAATCGACGAGTTCTGCCGGGCCGCGCACGCTGTTGCCATCCGTGTCGTGCTCCAGCGCGTCGCGCAAGGCCTGCCAGTTGCCGATATCGGACCACGCCATCGCGGCGGGCACCATCGCGGCGCGGGCAGTGTTTTCCATCACCGCATAATCCACCGATTCCCCGGCGATCAGGGCAAAGGCGGCAGCATTGGGATGGAACCGCGTGCCCTCTTCCCGCCCGCCCGCAACAGCGGCGCGCACGGCTTCGGCCAGCGCTGGGCGATGCTCAGCGAGCTCGGCCAGAAACGTACCGGCCCGGAACGCGAAGATGCCGCCGTTCCAGGCATAGCCGCCATCGGCCAGGAAGCTCATGGCTCGCTGGAGATCCGGCTTTTCGACGAACTGCGCGACGGCAAACCCGCTCGATCCGGGGATCGCTTCGCCGCGGCGCAAATAGCCGAACCCGGTTTCGGGCGCGGTGGCGGCGATGCCGAACGAGACCAACCAGCCTTGGCGCGCCAGCGCCGCCGCCTCATGCGCGGCGGCCTGGAACGCGGCGACATCGCCGATGTGGTGGTCGCTCGGGCAGACGAGCATCACCGCGTCTTCGGGCAGGCGCAGGGCGGCAAGGGCAATGGCCGCCGCGGTGTTCTTGCCCTCAGGCTCCACGATGACGCGGCTGTGCGCGGGATCGGGCAGCTGCGCCTCGACATGGTCCAGATGGGCCGCGCCGGTGACGACGATGGGCGCGCCGAACCCGGCCTGTGCAGGGCACCGCAGCACCGTCGCCTGAAACAGCGTGGTATCGCCGACGAGCGGCAGAAACGGTTTGGGGCATGCCTTGCGCGAGCGCGGCCAGAGGCGGGTGCCGCTGCCGCCGCACAGAACAACGGGAATGATAGCGTCCATCGGGTTCCTGTTTCGCGGCTCAACCCCAGGGTCAATCGCTGGCGCGCGGGCTTATGGCCATAAACTATGCGCAAGTCACTGCCATCCTGTTAAGTATCCGTCATGGGGCGAACCAGCGCTGTTGCCACCCGAATTCGGATGTAATCGGATTACCGGCACGGTCCGTCGCAGGGCGGAAGCGGAAGCGATCGGTGGCAAGACGGCAGGTGATGGCATCGGCTTCGGGGTCCGGACTGGCTTGGTGGATCCGGCAGCCATGGACACGGCCATCGGTGCCGACCGTGAGTACGACGATAACGCTCTTGCCCAGCCGAAGGTTGCGAGTGCGCGCGGAATAGTCGCGCGTGGCGGTGATATCGCCGGCAATCTTGACCGCGCGGCTGGCTCCGGACCCCGCGCCATCGCCATTGCCCCCACTGCCGGTGCCTGTGCCGTTCGCGCCGCCGCCGGTTCCGGCACCCGCGCTGGTTGCACCCGATCTGGTGGCATCCCCGGTCGAAGCGGCCGGGGCGGCGGTCATTGCCTTGTTCGGGATGCGGGCCGGCGGTGCGGCAATCGGCTTGGGCTTGGCGCGCCTCGCGGCGGCGCCTTCATCTCCGGCAGGTTCGGGTGTCGGCACGGGATTCGCGGGCGGCGGCGGCGGGGGTGGCGGATCGAGCGGTACGGAATAGGCCGCTGTTGCCGCATTCTGGATTATCGTGATCGCGCCGCTGGCAAGACCGGTGAAAATCGCGAAACCAAGGCCGACGTGGAGCACGGCAACGACAAGCAGCAGCCAGAGGCGCGTCCTGCGGCTCAGCGCGGGGCGATCGCTGAAGCGGGTGCTCGCCGGACCGGTTTTCATCACCGCCTACCTTAGGGGAAGCGGAGCCGCTTCGGAATCCCCTCGGCGATGAACTCAATCGGCGAGAAAGCTGTCTTCCCGCGCCAGCGAAACGAGCCGCAAACCGTGCGCTGCCGCCTGCTGCGCCGCCAATGTGGAAGCGGCGGAAATCGTGACGAGGAGCGGGCAGCCGGCGATCACCGCCTTTTGCACCAGTTCGAAGCTGCACCGCGCGGTCAGCACGATGAAGCCCTCCCCCGCCGCGAGTCCAGCCTGGGCCATCGCGCCGAGCAGCTTGTCGAATGCGTTGTGGCGGCCGACATCTTCGCGCACCAGCCGCACCGTGCCATCGGGATCGCAAAACGCAGCGGCGTGCACGGCGCGGGTGGCGCGGCCAAGCGGCTGGAGATCGGGCAGCGCGGCAACGGCGCGGAAGATCGCGGCATCGTCGACATCGAGCCGCGCGGTGACAGGTGGCAACGGGCGCAGCACCTGCTCGAGGCTCTCGATCCCGCAGAGGCCGCAGCTGCCTTCGGAGAGGCGCAGGCGGGCGCGCTCCATCAGCGGGGCGGCATCATCGGCGGTGAGCTGGATCCGCAGCATCCAGCCGCCTGCGGGGACTTCGCTCGCCTCTGCAGAAATGAACTGCGCGGGCGAGGCAATCAGCTGTTCAGACAGGCAATAGCCCAGCGCGTAGTCGGCAAGGTCTGCAGGGGTGGCCATCATCACCGCATAGCCGAGACCGTTGATCTCGATGGCGACAGGCGCCTCGATCGCCAGCAGGCGTTCCCTTGGCGTGGGCGCACGGCCATCGGCGAAATGCTCGGCGAAGGTGTGCGAGACGGCTGCGTTAGTTGGCATGCGCGGCGAGCCGTTCCAGCGCCGCGCGGGCCACCGGATCAAGCGCCGCGCCTTCGGGGCCGTCCATCACGGCGAACACATCGGCCTTCATCCGCACCGACCAGAAGGCATGGATGTGATCGGCGATCATCGCCACGGGATCGGGCTCGTGCGTGACGTTCCGCGCGATCTGGTTGGCCATGTAGACCAGCTTCTCGGTGGTATGCGCGCTCATTCCGCCGGCTCCATCGCCCCTTCGTGGCCCTTGATGCGGCGCGAGCGAGAGGCCTGCGCCTCGTATTCCTCCTGCCAGTCGGTCGGGCCGTTCGAAGGGGTGATCTGCACCGCGGTCACCTTGTATTCGGGGCAATTGGTGGCCCAGTCCGAATAGTCGGTGGTGACGACGTTGGCCTGCGTCGCGGGGTGGTGGAACGTGGTGTAGACAACGCCCGGGGCGACGCGGTCGGTGACCGTGGCGCGCAGGGTCGTTTCGCCAGAGCGGCTGGCAAGGCGCACCCAATCGCCCGACTTGATGCCCCGGTTCTCGGCGTCGGTCGGGTGGATTTCGAGGAGGTCTTCCTCGTGCCACACGACATTGGCGGTGCGGCGGGTCTGCGCGCCGACGTTGTACTGGCTGAGGATGCGGCCTGTGGTGAGCAGTAGTGGGAAGCGCGGGCCGGTGCGTTCGTCAGTCGGCACATAGTCCGTCACCACGAACTTGCCCTTGCCGCGCACGAAGCCATCGATGTGCATGATCGGGCTGCCATCGGGCGCGGCGTCATTCACCGGCCACTGCAGCGAGCCTTCGGCATCGAGCCGCGCGAAGCTGACGCCGGCGAAGGTCGGCGTGAGGCGGGCGATCTCGTCCATGATCTCGCGCGGGTGGGTGTAGGCCCAATCGAGGCCCATCGCCTGCGCGAGGAGCTGGGTGATCTGCCAGTCCTCGTAGCCATTCTTGGGCTCCATCACCTTGCGCACCGGCTGGATGCGGCGTTCGGCATTGGTGAAGGTGCCGTTCTTCTCGAGGAACGTGGAGCCCGGCAGGAACACGTGCGCGTAGTTGGCGGTCTCGTTGAGGAACAGATCCTGCACGATCACGCATTCCATCGCGGCGAGGCCTGCCGCCACGTGCTTGGTATCAGGGTCGGACTGGAGGATGTCCTCGCCCTGGATGTAGATCGCCTTGAACAGGCCGTCGGTTGCGGCATCGAGCATGTTGGGGATGCGCAGGCCCGGTTCGGGATCGATCGGCACGCCCCATTCCGCCTCGAACAGCGCGCGCGCGCCTGCGTCCGAAACGTGGCGGTAGCCCGAGAGCTCGTGAGGGAAGCTGCCCATGTCGCAGGCGCCCTGCACGTTGTTCTGACCGCGCAGCGGGTTCACGCCGACGCCGCGGCGGCCAATGTTGCCCGTCGCCATGGCGAGGTTGGCGATGGCCATGACGGTGGACGAGCCCTGGCTGTGCTCGGTGACGCCGAGGCCGTAGTAGATCGCACCGTTGCCGCCGGTGGCGAACAGGCGCGCCGCGCCGCGCAGGTCTGCTGCCGGAACACCGGTGACGGGTTCGAGGAATTCCGGGCTGTTGCGCTCAAGGCTGACGAAATCCGCCCAGTGGCGGTACTCTTCCCAGTCGCAGCGTTCGCGCACGAAGGCCTCATCGGCGAGGCCTTCGGTAACGATCACGTGGGCGAGCGCGGTCAGCACCGCGACGTTGGTGCCCGGGCGCAGCGGCAGGTGGAAATCGGCGCTGATATGCGGGCTGCGGACGAGATCAGTGCGGCGCGGATCGATCACGATCAGCTTCGCACCCTGCCGGAGGCGGCGCTTCATCCGGCTGGCGAAAACAGGGTGGCCGTCGGTGGGGTTCGCGCCGATCACGAGGATGACGTCGCTGTCCTCGACCGAATCGAAATCCTGCGTGCCCGCCGAAGTGCCGAACGTGGTCTTGAGGCCGTAGCCCGTTGGCGAGTGGCAGACACGCGCGCAAGTATCGACGTTGTTGGTGCCGAAGCCGGCGCGGACGAGCTTCTGGACGAGGAAGGTTTCCTCGTTGGTGCAGCGGCTGGAGGTGATGCCGCCCAGCGCGTTGCGGCCGTACTTGGCGGAAATGCGCTTAAGCTCACTTGCGGTGTGGGCGATGGCTTCGTCCCAGGTGACCTCGCGCCACGGCTCGTCGATCGACGAGCGGATCATCGGCGAAAGAATGCGTTCCTGATGCTGGGCATAGCCCCACGCGAAGCGGCCCTTGACGCAGGAGTGGCCGCGATTGGCCTTGCCGTCCTTCCACGGCACCATCCGCACCACTTCCTCGCCGCGCGTTTCGGCGCGGAAGGTGCAGCCGACGCCGCAATAGGCGCAGGTGGTGACCACGGCGCGCTCGGGCTTGCCGATTTCCTTGACCGCCTTTTCCTGCAGTGTCGCGGTGGGGCAGGCCTGCACGCAGGCGCCGCAGGAGACGCATTCGGAGGAGAGGAAGCTGTCGGACGCCAGCCCCGCGCTCACCTTGCTGCCGAAGCCGCGGCTTTCGATGGTGAGCGCGAGGGTGCCCTGAACTTCATCGCAGGCGCGCACGCAGCGCGAGCAGACGATGCACTTCGACGGATCGAAGTCGAAGTAGGGGTTCGAGATGTCCATCGTCTGGGCGAGGTGGTTCTCCCCCTCATAGCCATAGCGCACATCGCGCAGGCCCACGGCGGCGGCCTGATCCTGCAGTTCGCAATCGTTGTTGGCGCTGCAGGTGAGGCAATCGAGCGGGTGGTCGGAAATGTAGAGCTCCATCACACCGCGCCGCAGCTTTTCGAGCTTCTTGGTCTGGGTGTGGACCTTCATGCCATCCGCCACGAGCGTGGTGCAGCTGGCCGGAGTGCCGCGCATCCCGTCGATCTCCACGAGGCAGAGGCGGCAGGAGCCGAACTGCTTGACGCTGTCGGTCGCGCAGAGCTTGGGGATCGAGCCGCCCGAGAGCGCGGCGGCGCGCATCACGGTGGTGCCGGGCGCGACGGAGACTTCGCGGCCATCGATATTGAGCGTGACGGTCGCCGCGCCGCGGACTTCAGGCGTGCCGAAATCGGGCTGCGGGCGATAGGTTTCGCGTTCAACGTCCATCGTGGTGCTCCTGCGCGGCGACGAGATCTTCGCGCGTGTTGATATTAGCGGTCTTGGCCGAGAGATTCACGGGCCTTGCGCCGATCATTTCGGCAAAGGCGCGCATCGAATGCTTGGCATCGGCGGCGAGGAAGGCATCGAGCGCAGGCGCGGCGCTGGCGGGCCAGAGGCCGATGACGGGCTGGTCCGCGACATAGGCGGGCGCGGGGGCGAGCTCGGCCAAGGTATCGGGCGCAAGGCCGCCGCAATCGACGCCGCAGGTGAGGACTTCGCTATAGCCATGCACATCGGCGTAGTGGAGCGCAGCGCTGATCCCGCCGAGGGGCCCCATTCCGGCGCGCGGGCGATCGGCAACCTCGCCGCGACCGACGACAATAACGGCGTCGCACTGCGCTTCGAGCGAGGCTACCGCGCGGGCAAGCAAGGTTTGCCCGCCCAGCGCGGCCAGCGCCTTGTCGCTGCCGAAGCGCGAGGACTGGCCGCCAGCAAGGACCGCGCCGAGGATCATGATAGTGCCCACATCCCACGCTCTTCGTCACCCTGAACTTGTTTCAGGGTCCATCGCGCCGCAATCGCCGAGTTTTGCGGTGAGGAACCAAGGGGCCGTCTTGGCAAGTAAACAGCGGGCCTCCGAGCAAACCGAGGGATGGATGCTGAAACAAGTTCAGCATGACGGGTGTTTTGAGGGAAGGTCAGGTTCGTCACTCAGCCGCTTCCTGCGACGGCGCGGGCATGCCGAAATCTTCCGGCCAGTGCTTGAGCGCGGAGAGGACCGGGTAGGGCGTAAAGCCGCCCAGCGCGCAGAGCGAGCCGAACTTCATCGTCTCGCAGAGGTCTTCAAGCAGTTCGATTTCATCGCCCAACGTGCGCGGGGCCTTGCGGGCGTTGTGCATCTGGGGGAGCGTTTCGACCTTGTCGGCCTGCCGCCCGGTGCGGGCGCGGATGCGGTCGATCAGTTCGACGCCGCGCGTGGAGCCGATGCGGCAGGGGGTGCACTTGCCGCAGCTTTCGGCGGCGCAGAAGCTCATTGCGAAGCGGGCCTGCGCGCTCATGTCGGCCGTCTCGTCGAACACCGTCAGCCCGGCGTGGCCGATCAGGCCATCGGCGGCGGCGAAGGCTTCGTAATCGAACGGCAGGTGGAAATCGGCGGGGGGATGGTAGGCCCCGAGCGGGCCGCCGACCTGCACCGCGCGGACCGGGCGGCCCGAGGCGGTGCCGCCGCCGATCTCGTTCACCAGTTCGCCGAGCGTGACGCCGAAGCCGACTTCGAACAGGCCGCCGTGCTTGACGTTGCCCGCGAGCTGGATCGGCATGGTGCCGCGCGAACGGCCGAAACCGACTTCCGCATAGGCCGCGCCGCCGTTCGCCATGATCCACGGCACGGCGGCGAGGGTCAGGACGTTGTTCACCACGGTGGGCTTGCCGAACAGGCCTTCCAGCGCGGGGAGCGGCGGCTTGGCGCGGACTTCGCCGCGCTTGCCTTCAAGGCTGTTGAGCAGCGAGGTTTCCTCGCCGCAGACATAGGCGCCTGCGCCGACGCGGACTTCAACCTCGAACGGGGCGATGTGCGGGACGGCGAGCGCAATCGCGGCATTCAGCTTGGCGATGGCATGCGGATATTCGCTGCGGACGTAGATATAGCCCTTGCATGCGCCGACCGCGTGGCCGGCGATGGCCATGCCCTCGATCAGCATGAAGGGATCGCCTTCCATCACCATGCGGTCGGCGAAGGTGGCGCTGTCGCCCTCGTCGGCATTGCAGACGATGTACTTCACCGGGCCGGCTGCCTTGGCGACGGTGGTCCACTTGATGCCCGCCGGGAAGCCCGCACCGCCGCGGCCGCGCAGACCGGACTGGGTGACTTCGGCAATGGTCGCTTCGGGGCCGAGTTCGCGGGCGCGCTTCAGGCCAGCCCAGCCGCCGGTTGCGGCGTAGTCTTCAAGGCTCAAGGGCCGCGTCTTGCCGGCGCGGGCGAAGGTGAAGCGCTGCTGGCGGGCGATGAAGGGGTGCTCGGCAATCGTGCCGATGGCCTTGCCGCTGGTGCCTGCGAGGACACTGGCCACATCATCCGGGGTCAGCGGGCCAAAGCCCATCCTGCCATTGGGCCCGTCGATCTCGGCCAGCGGCTCCAGCCAGTGCATGCCCCAGCTGGACACGCGCTCGATGGTGCAACCGGCCTTGGCAAACGCGGCGGCGACGGCATTGGCGCCGCAGGCCAGCGCGGCGGCGTCATCCGAGATGCGGACCACAGTCATGCGAGGCTCTCCACCAGCGCGCCAAGCCGGGCGGCGTCGAGCCGGGCGTGGACTTCATGGCCGATCATCGCGGCGGGGCCGACGCTGCACAGGCCGAGGCAGTAGACCGTCTCCACCTTCACGCGCGGGTTGTCCGGCAGCGCGGCGGCGAGCGCTTCGACGCCGCGCGCCTGGCACGATTCGGCGCGGCAGAGCTTGAGGACCGGGCGGGTTTCCGGCTCTTCGTGGAAATCGTGATAGAAACTGACGACGCCGTGCACTTCCGCCCGCGTGAGGTTCAGCGCCTGCGCGATGTGGCGGATGGCGCTTTCCGAAACATGGCCGAACGCGGCTTGCACATCGTGCAGGATCGGCAGCAGCGCACCTTCGCGCCCGGCGTGGGCGGCAAGGATGCCATCGAGCTCGTCTTGGTCTGTCATGATGAAATGCCTTGGGAATTGCCGCAGGAAGGTCAAATCGAATTATGGTATGATTGATAGATAAAGTCTATCAAGGCCATGGCTGCAAACCCGCTGCTTCAAGCACGCGCGCCGCTGCCAGTGCCGCGCGGGCCATCGGGCCGAGGGGATCGCGGTTGACCACCACCAGCCCTACCTTGCGCGCATCCTCAGGCTCGTCGAACGGGAGGAAGCGCGCCCATTCCACGCCTGCCATGAGCCGGGCGTAGCCATCGGGCACAATTGTCGCGAAGGCGCCCGAATGGACCAACGCGAAGAGTGCAAAATGGCTGTCAGCCGTGGCGCACGGCGTGGCGGCGAGGCCCCGCGCGGCGAGGCGGTCATCAAGGATCCGGCGATACTGCATGCCCTGGTGGAGCAGGCACAAGTCCTGCGCGCAGGCCTCTTCCCACGTCACCGCTTCATGCCCGTCAAACCCGCCCCCGCGCGCCGCAAGGAAAACGTAGCGCTCGGCATAGAGCGGCACCGACAGCACGTTCGCTGGCGGTTCGTGATCGAGATAGGTGAGGCCAGCATCGACCTCGAAGGCGTGGAGCCCATGCTCGATCGCGCGCGATGTGGCCGAGCGGACGGACAGCGTGATGCCGGGGTTCTGCGCGAGCAGCGCCTCTCCAAGGAGGCCGACCAGCGGCAGCGCGGCGGGGATCGCGGCGAGGCCGAACTCACCCTTGAGCGGCGCGGCGGTGGCCGCCACCGCGCTGGCCATGCCGCTCACCGCGCCGAGGATCTGTTCGGCCCATGGGAGCATCGCCTCGCCATGCTGGGTCAGGCCGATGAAGCGGCGGTCGCGTTCCACCAGCCGCCGACCGAACTCGGCTTCCAGCGCGTTGAGCCCAGCGGAAAGCGTAGGCTGCGAGATTCCGCAGGCCGCCGCCGCCTTGGCAAAATGCTGCTCCCGCGCGAGCGTGACGAAGTAGCGCAAATGGCGCAGTTGCATCGGCTGGCGATCTCCTCTGAGAGAGAGCGCCTATCACACTTTGCCGCCCGCGTCAGGCGGCGGAGGCCCCCATATAGCCGAGATACCACTTCACGAAGGCAGCCACGCCTTCCTTCACCGTGGTCGCAGGCTTGTAGCCCAGCTCCCGCTCGAGGTCCGAGACATCGGCGAAAGTGTCCGGCACGTCGCCCGGCTGCAGCGGGAGGAGATTGCGGATGGCCTTCTTGCCGAGCGCTTCTTCCAGCGCCTCGATATATTCGGTCAGCTTCACCGGGCTGTTGTTGCCGATGTTGTAGATCCGGTAGGGCGCGTTGCTCGTCGCCGGATCGGGCTTGCGGGCATCCCACGCCGGGTTCGGCTGCGCCGGATGGTCGCAGGCGCGGATCACGCCTTCGACGATATCGCTCACGAACGTGAAATCGCGCGTGTGGTTGCCATAGTTGAACACATTGATCGGCTCGCCCGCGATGATGTTCTTGGCAAACAGGAACAGCGCCATATCAGGCCGGCCCCACGGTCCGTAGACGGTGAAGAAGCGCAGGCCCGTGGTCGGCAAGCGGTAGAGATGGCTGTAGCTGTGCGCCATCAGCTCGTTCGCCTTCTTGGTGGCGGCGTAGAATTGCAGCGGGTGATCGACGCCGACATGCTCGCTGAACGGCATCGCCTGATTGGCGCCGTAGACGCTGCTGGTCGAGGCGTAGACCAGATGCTCGACCCCGCCGTGGCGGCAGGCTTCGAGGATATTGGTGAAGCCGATGATGTTGCTCTCGACATAGGCGTGCGGGTTCTCGATCGAGTAACGCACCCCGGCCTGCGCGGCGAGGTTGATGACGCGGCGGATATCGTTCGCGGCGAAGGTCTGCTCGACCACTGCGCGATCAGCCAGATTGCCGCGCACGAACGTGTAGGACGCGTTGGTGCGGCGCGCGGTCTCTTCCAGGATGGCGAGGCGCGCCTCCTTGATCGCCGGATCGTAGTAATCGTTGACGACATCGAGCCCCACGACGTCGTCCCCGCGTTCGAGCAGGGTCTTGGCGGTGTGGAAGCCGATGAAGCCGGCGTTGCCGGTTACGAGGATTGCCATGTCATTCTCCGGCGCTGGGTGCCGCGCGTGTTCTCGAAGCCGCTTAGAGGCTCCAGTAGCGGATGTCTTCGCGCAGGGCCTGGGGCGCCAGCGCCGACTTCACGTCGATCAGGACGCCGCCGGGCATGACCATATCCTGAATCGCATCGACGCCCATCTGTGCATAGTGATCGTGCGAGACCGCGTAGATCAGCAGGTCGAGCCCCGCGAAGGCCTCTAGCGGCGAAAGCTCGATCCCGAATTCGTGGCGCGTGGCATCCGGATGGGCGAGCGGATCGTGGACCAGCGGCTGGATGCCGAATTCGCAGAGCTCGCGGTAGATATCCTCCACCTTGGAATTGCGGATGTCAGGCACGTTTTCCTTAAAGGTGAGCCCGAGGATGCCGATGCGCGCATCCTTCAGCGGATGGCCGGATGCCGCCAGCATCTTCACCGCGCGCTGGGCGATGTAGCTGCCCATGCTATCGTTGATGCGGCGCCCGGAAAGGATCACTTCGGGGTGATAGCCCATCTGCTCCGCCTTGGCGGTGAGGTAGTAGGGATCGACGCCGATGCAGTGCCCGCCGACGAGGCCGGGGTAGAACTTGAGGAAGTTCCACTTGGTACCCGCCGCCGCCAGCACTTCCTTGGTGCGGATGCCGACGAGATCGCAGATCTTCGAAATCTCGTTCATCAAAGCGATGTTGATGTCGCGCTGGGTGTTCTCGATGACCTTCGCGGCTTCCGCGACCTTGATCGAGGAGGCGCGGTGGATGCCGGCGTGGATGATCGAGCCGTAGAGCTCCGCCAGCGTATCGAGCGTTTCGGCATCCTGCCCGGCGACCACTTTGACGATGGCTTCGATCGGATGGGCCTTGTCGCCCGGATTGATGCGCTCGGGGCTGTAGCCGAGCTTGAAGCCCTCCCCGCTCTTGAGACCCGAGGCCGCCTCGATCACCGGTGCGCAGACTTCCTCGGTCGCGCCGGGATAGACGGTGCTTTCGAACACGATGATCGTGCCCGGCGAAATGATCCGGCCGATTGCCGCGCAGGAAGCGGTGATATTGGAGAAATCGGGGCGGCGGCTTTCGTCCACCGGGGTCGGCAGGGTGACGATCAGGATGTTGCAATCCCGCAGGTCTTCGATCGACGACGTGATGGCGAGAGTGGAGGCCTTGAGTTCCTCGGGCGAAATCTCGTTGGTATAGTCGTGCCCCGCGCGCAAGGTGCCGACGCGGTGCTCGCTCACGTCGAAGCCGATCACATCATGCTTGCGGGCGAACGAGACAGCGAGCGGCAGGCCGACATAGCCAAGCCCGATCACACCGATTTTGCCGAACGCCTTCATACCTGAACAACCTGCCTTATGCGCTTGGCCGCACGAACGCTGCTTCGTCCGCGTTTGCCGACCGATGCCGGGCGCCGGTCGCGCCCCGCCAAACCGCGCTCCTGTTAGCATTGGGGGTGTGAAAAAATTCCAAAGAGCGCTTCAGCCGGCCCACCTGAGCACTGCCCAGTTTCCAGTTGTGAAATATCCGGCTGCATTTTCGGGGAAGGCAGGGCGGCACAACTCGGCTAGTGGCAAGTGCCTGATTCCTTTCCCCGACCTACCCGACGGAGTGTTTCATGACCGATGCCGCGACCATCCCTGCCCGCGAGGCTGCCGGCACCGCCGCCCCTATCGCGCAGGCCCTCGAAGGGGTGCGCAACGATTGGTCGCGGGCAGAGATCGCCGCGCTGTTCGACCTGCCGTTTACCGAACTGCTGTTCCGCGCCGCCGAAGTTCACCGCCGCCATCACCGGCCGGATGAAGTGCAGCTCTGCACGCTGCTTTCGATCAAGACCGGCGGCTGCCCGGAAGATTGCGGCTACTGCTCGCAATCGGTGAAGGCGGACAGCGGGGTCGAGGCGACCAAGCTGATGGAAGTGCAGTCCGTGCTGCAATCGGCCGCGCAGGCCCGCGATGCCGGTTCCAAGCGCTTCTGCATGGGCGCTGCCTGGCGCAATCCCAAGGACCGCGACATGCCCGCGATCATCGCGATGGTGAAGGGCGTGCGCGAAATGGGCATGGAAACCTGCATGACGCTGGGCATGCTGAGCGAGCAGCAGGCAGCGCAGCTCGCCGAGGCTGGGCTCGATTACTACAACCACAACATCGACACATCGCCCGAACGCTACGGCGAGATCATCACCACGCGCACTTTTGAAGAGCGCATCGACACGCTCTCGCGGGTCCGCGAGGCAGGGATCAACGTCTGCTCGGGCGGGATCGTCGGCATGGGCGAAACGCGCAGCGACCGCGTGGGCTTCATCCATGCGCTGGCGACGCTGGAGCGCCATCCGGAGAGCGTGCCGGTAAACGCGCTGGTGCCGATCAAGGGCACCGTGCTGGGCAACATGCTGGCCGATACCCCGCTCGCCAAGATCGACGACATCGAGTTCGTGCGGACCGTGGCGGCGGCGCGGATCACCATGCCGCGTTCGATGGTGCGGCTCTCGGCAGGGCGCGAATCGATGTCGGAGGCCACGCAGGCGCTGTGCTTCATGGCGGGCGCGAACTCGATCTTCACCGGCGACCGGCTGCTCACCGCCGCCAATGCAGGCGACGATGCCGATGCGGCGCTGTTCGCCCGGCTCGGCCTGAAGCCGATGGAAGCGGAAGAACCGATGCGCGCGGACAAGCGAGGCGGCAGCGGCTGCTGACGCTGGCCAGCCGATGACCATGTGGCAAGCGCACCGCGCTGATCTGGAGGGTCTATCCGCGCGCGACCGGCGGCGGCAGCTGATCCTGCGGCAGGGCCGGGACTTCTCATCGAACGACTATCTCGGCATGGCGCGAGCACCCCGGCTCGCCCGCGCGGTGGAGCAGGCCATCGCCCGCGGCGTGCCGATGGGTTCGGGTGGATCGCGGCTGCTGCGCGGCAACGATCCCGAACACGAAGCGCTGGAAGCCGATGCCGCGCGGTTCTTCGGCTCGGAAAGCGCGCTATTCCTCTCCTCGGGCTATGCCGCCAACGTGGCGCTGCTGGCGACCCTGCCCCAGCGCGGCGACCTTGTGGTCCACGATGCGCTGATCCACGCCTCGATGCACGAAGGGCTGGCGTTGACCCGAGCAGACAAGGCCGGTGCAGCCCACAACGATGTGGCCAGCTTCGCTGACGCGATTGCCGGATGGCGCAAGGCGGGCGGCAAGGGGCGCGTATGGCTTGCCTTCGAAAGCCTCTATTCGATGGACGGCGATCGCGCGCCGCTGGCGGACCTCGCCGCGCTGGCCGAGCAGCACGAGGCCGTGATGCTGATCGACGAGGCGCATGCCACCGGCGTGTTCGGACCCGATGGCCGCGGCCTCGCCGCCGCGCTCGACGGGCGCGCGGATACGGTCGTGCTGCGCACCTGCGGCAAGGCACTGGGCTGCGAAGGTGCGCTGATCTGCGGCCCCGCCGTTGTCCGCGACTTCCTCGTCAACCGGGGGCGCCCCTTCATCTTCTCGACCGCTCCCTCGCCCCTCATGGCTGCTGCCGTGCGCGAGGCCTTGCGCATGCTGGCCGACGAGCCCGAGCGCCGCACCGGGCTGATGGCTCTGGCCGCCCATGCCGAGGCGCTGCTGGCGCCGCTCGGTGCGGAAGTGACCGGCACGCAGATCATGCCGCTGATCCTTGGCGATGAAGCGCGCACGATGGCCGTTGCCGCGCATCTGCAGGAGGCGGGCTTCGACGTGCGCGGCATCCGCCCGCCCACCGTTGCCCCCGGCACCAGCCGCCTGCGGATTTCACTGACACGAAACGTCATGCTGGAGGATATTGACGCACTGGCCGGGGCCTTGGCAAAGGCGCTGGCATGAGTGCGTTTGTTGTGACCGGAACCGATACCGGCATTGGCAAGACGGTGTTTTCAGCGGCGCTGACGGGCGCGCTGGGCGCCCATTACTGGAAACCGGTGCAGTCCGGCCTTGCGGACGGCGCGGACAAGGACAGCGTTGCGGCGCTCGCCGCGCTGCCTGCTGAGCGGATCGTCCCCGAAGCCTATCGCCTGACCGAGCCGCTTTCCCCGCACCGCGCGGCGGAACTCGACCTCGTGACGATCGATCCTGACTTGCTGACCCTGCCAGAGGTGCGCCCGCTGGTGGTCGAAGGCGCAGGCGGCGCGCTCGTACCGCTGACGCGCGAAGTGACCTATGCCGATGTCTTCGCCCAATGGGGCCTGCTGACGATCATCGTCGCGCGCACCGCGCTCGGCACGATCAACCACAGCCTGCTGACCATCGAGGCGCTGCGCGCACGGCGCGTGCCGATCCACGGCGTCGCCTTCGTCGGCGAGGCGAACGAGGACAACGAGGCGACCATCTGCGAGATGGGCCAGGTCCGCCGTCTCGGCCGTCTGCCGCAGCTGCCCTCGCTCACCTCGCAGGCGCTGGCCACCGCCTTCGCGCAGGGTTTCAACCTCGAAGACTTCACATGAGCGGTTCCGCCGTCTGGCACCCGTTTACCCAGCACGGGCTGGGCGATCCGGTGCCGCTGGTGACCCATGCGCAGGGTGCCGCGCTCTACACCGCTGACGGGCGGCGGGTGATCGATGCGATTTCGTCGTGGTGGGTGACGACGCACGGCCATTGCCACCCGCGCATCGTCGAAGCGATCCGCGCGCAGGCCGGTGCGCTCGACCAGCTGATATTCGCGGGGTGGACCCATGCGCCCGCCGAACGCGTCGCTGCCGGGCTGACCGCGATGATGCCCGAGGAACTGACGCGGGTGTTCTTCTCGGACAGCGGCTCGACCTCGGTCGAAGTCGCGCTGAAGATGGCGCTGGGGTACTGGGCGCACACCGGACAGCCGCGCGGGCGCATTCTGGTGCTGGAGCACAGCTATCATGGCGATACCATCGGCGCGATGTCGGTGGGCGAGCGCGGCGTGTTCAATGCGCCTTACGAGCCGCTGCTGTTCGATGTGGGGACAATTCCCTTCCCGGTGGGCGACGGCGCAAACACGCTGGAGGCGCTGGAAGCGGCCTGCCGCGAGGCACCGGCGGCGTTCATCGTCGAACCGCTGGTGCTCGGCGCGGGGGGCATGCTGATGTACCCGCCCGCGCTCCTCAGCGCGATGGCCGAGATCTGCCGCCGCCATGAAGTGCTGCTGATCACTGATGAAGTGATGACCGGCTGGGGCCGCACCGGCACCCTGCTCGCCTGCGAACAGGCCGGGGTGGTGCCCGATATCCTGTGCATTGCGAAGGGCCTTACCGGCGGTTCGATGCCGCTCGCGGTGACGATGGCGCGCGAGGAAATCTTCATGGCGCACTGGTCGACCGACCGCGCGAAGATGTTCTTCCACTCCTCGAGCTACACCGCGAATCCCATCGCCTGCGCAGCAGCGGCGGCGAACATCGCGATCTGGCAGGAGGAGCCGGTGCTGGACCGGCTGGCGGACCTAGGCACGCGGCAGCAGGCGCTGCTCGATCGGCTCGCCAAGCTGCCCGGTGTTGGCGCCACACGCCGCTGCGGGACAATCGCCGCGCTGGATCTGGAGGTGCCGGACGGCGGCTACATGTCCTCGCTCGCCCCGCGCCTGCTCACCCTGTTCCGCGAGGCGGATGTGCTGCTGCGCCCGCTGGGCAACACGATCTACGTGATGCCACCCTATTGCATCGACGATGCCGATCTCACCCGGATCGGCGACGTGATCGAAATGGCCGTCCGCGCTGTCCTTCCCTAAGGGCAAACCCTGAGGCGTTCGGCGAGACTGGCGCAACACACAAAAATGGCCGCTTAAGTGAATCCGCTGGGAACGCATTAAGGCGCGTTCGGCACATCCTTGCCGCGTCCCCTTGCTGGAGAGCGTGCCATGGTCCGCCGTGCCTTGATCGATCCCATTCGCGATGCTGCAAGCGAGGTGCGCCCGGCGCTGCGCATTGCGGTGCTGGTTGCCATGCTGGCCGCCTGCGGGCCTGCGCACTTACAGCACACGGCGGAAGTCACCTCGCCCATCGGAACCGCGCAGGCCGCTGGGGCAGCCGAGCAGGCCAAGCTGCCGCCGATGGTGCTGGGCGTGCAGACCCATTTCAGCCAGGGCTGGACCGCTTCAACGCTGGCGCAGGCGCAGCAGGTCGGTGCGCCGATGCTGCGCGATTCGCTGCCCTGGGCCGATACCGAGAAGGTGCGCGGCAGCTACAGCCTGAACACCCCCGCCGCGCAGGCGCTGGCGGCGGCCTGTGCAGGCGGGCAGCGCCTGCTGCTGACCGCCGTGCCGACCAATCCGCTCTATGACGGCGGCGGGTGGGTTTCGAGCCCGGCGGGCAATGCTGCCTTTGCCGCCTACCTCGCGGCGCTGGCGGATCGCTTCGGCCCCTGCCTCGCCGCGATCGAAGTGGGCAACGAGATCAACGGTTCCGGCACGCTGGCATATGCAGCCGGGACGGACCGCGCCGCCGCCTATGTCGCAACGCTGAAGGCCGTTCGCGCGCGGATCGGCGGGCGTGCCGCGATCCTTGGCGGATCGACCAACATGATCGGCACCGGCTTCCTCAAGACTCTGTTCGCCGCCGGAATGCTCCCCACCGTCGACGGGATCGCGGTGCACCCCTATCGCCTCCGCGCCGAAGGGCTCGACGTGGAAATGGCGCAGCTGAATGCCGCAATGGATGCCGCGGGCAAGCGCGTACCGATCTGGGTCAGTGAGTTCAGCGTAGACAGCCGCAACCAGCCGCTCGCGGCGGGCGAACTCGTCAAGCAGGCGACCATGCTTGCCGCGAGCGGCGCGGCGCAGGCCAGTTGGTATGCGCTGATCGACCAGCGTTGGTTCCCCAACATGGGGCTCTATGCCGGCACTTCGGCCAAGGCGCAGGCGGGGGCATACCGCCTGATGCAGCAATTGCTCGCGCGCGGGCGGCCGCAACGGCTCGATCTCGGGGATCCGCTGCTGTTCGCCTATCGCTTCGGGGCGGACACCACCGTTGTGTGGGGCGCACCCCGCGCGCTCACGGTGCAGGGCGGCGAAGTGCGCGATGCAAGGGGTGCACCCGCGCCGACATTCGGCATCAGCGAGAGCCCGCTGGTCATCACCGGCACCACCGCGATCCGCTTTGGCGCATCGACGTGGATCGCCGATACGCTGATGGGCTGGGGCACGCCGCAGTGGCGCTATGCCGCGCGGCTCAAGGCCGATACGAGCTACCGGCTGCCGCTGTTCGACGACCAGTTCACCAGCTATTTCGGCGACCGCTGGTATCGCCCGCTGCGGATCAACACCACCTCCGCCGCGCCGGGCGGCACCGCGGCGGCCCCGATCCGCGCGGTCTGGCGTTATGTCGCGCCGGGGGCGCAGGCAATCGACATCGGCGGCTGCTTTGCCAAGGCGGCAGCGGGCGACGGGGTGGACCTGACCGTGACTGCGGCGGGCAAGGTGCTCTGGCGCGGGGTGCTCACCGGGCAGCTGCAACTGCCGCCGCTCAGCGCCAGCCTCGCCGCCGGTGATGCGGTGGAACTTATCGCCGGGCCGAACCAGACGGCAGGCGGGGACTCGTTCAACCTGCGGATGATCCTGTTCAAGCGCGGGGCGAGCGAGCCTGTGGGTTGCCCGGACTGATCAGGCTGGAGAAAGCGGCGGGAGCCGGCGCGCGGTGAGGATCTTTACTGGCGCTTCCAGCATCTGCCCGCGCATCGAGCCTTCGCCCAATGTCTGCGAGATCGGCGCTTCCCAGATCTTGCGCACCACATCCATGCCCGCCGCCACCTTGCCGAACACGGCATAACCGGCCTGCCCATCCGGATCGGCCGAGGCGGGGTTCGCGTCGAGACTGGTGAGATCCGAAAGCATGATCGAGAAATCCGCCGTGGCCGTGCCCGGCGCATTGCGGGCCATGGAGATTGCGCCCGCCACGTGGCTCAGCCCGGTCTGGCTCGTCGGTTCGTGCGCGATGGGCGGGAACAGGCGGCGCGGATCGCGCAGGCCGCCTTGCAGCAGGCCGTTGGGCTGGTCTCCCCAGGCCAGATGCATCGCGCGGTAGAAGCTGATCCCGTCGAACCGCTTCGTATCGACATAGTGCAGGAAATTGGCGGTGCTGATCGGCGCATGGGCACCATCGAGCGCGAGTTCGATCGTGCCGAGTTCGGTCGTCAGCAGCACACGCTCCACAGCAGCGAGCGGCGGTGGGGGCGGGGGCAGCGTTGGAGTCGCCCGGACGGCGGGCGCCCGCTTTTTCGGCGCGGCGGCAACGAGCAGCGAAGCGAGCGGAAGCGCGGCGAGGACGAATCGGCGGTTCATCATGGGCTACCATTAACCTTCAAGGCGCGCGGCGAGGCAAGGCTCTCCGTCCCGCGAGGTCCGAAATGGCGTGAATCGCTCCTCCGGTACCGCTCGTACCGCGTCTTGGCGCGATTCTAACGGCCCTGCCGCCAGATGGAGCAACCCCAAAACGACACCACGGTCCGTCCATTCAGACGGCGGGCCAGCCATTCATGACGCCAAACAAAAGGACCCACCATGATGAAGACTGCCAAGACCCTGGCCCTCGGGCTCTTCGCTGCCGCATGCGTTGCCGGCCCCGCCCACGCCCAGTCGGTTGATTGGATCCGTCAGGTCACCCGCACCATCGCCTCCAAGCAGACCTACCCCAAGGCCGCGCAGGCCCGCGGCGAGGAAGGCACCGCCAAGGTGAAGATCTATGTCGCTGCTTCGGGTGCGGTGGAGCGCGCCGAACTGGTTACGCCTTCGGGCTCCACTTCGCTCGACCGCGAGGCGCTGGCCCTGCCGAGCCGGACCGGCTCGGTGCCGCCCCCGCCGGGCGGTGCGACTTCGGTGACCGTGCCGATCACCTGGAAGCTGCTGTAATCGCGTACCGAACAAGTTGACGACCGGAGCCACAGAGCCCTCGGCCGAGGAAGGGGCGGAGCAATCCGTCCCTTCTTTTTTGCGATCAATCGACCGCCAGATCGCCTTCGCCAAAGAAGGTCTTCAGCGCGGATAGGCCGCGATGGATGTTGACCTTGATGAGCGCTTCCGACTGCCCGGTCATCGCGGCGGCTTCGCGAACGGAGAAGCCCTGCAGCTTGACCAGCCGGATGGCGTCAGCCTGCGGACGGCGCAGCCGATCGAACAGCCGCGCCATCACGATGCCGCTCAGCGAGGCGCTTTCGTGGCTCGCAACGCCGTGCAACCCCTCGTCGAGCTCTTCGGTGCGATTGCGCCCAGCGCTGCGCAGGCAGTCGACGCCCTTGAAGCGCGCAATCGCGGCAAGCCAGGGCAGGAACGGACGGCCCGGTTCGAACGTGGCGCGCTTCAGGTGCAGCGCGGTGAGCGCTTCCTGCACGGCATCATCGACCATTTCGGGGGAAAGGCGGCGGGCGAAGTAGCGGCGGAGCCAGCGGCCCGCCTCTTCCAGCAGGCGGCGATAGGCGGCGGCATCACCGGCAAGGCTGGCGTCCATGGCGGCTTCCCAATCGTAGCCGGTGCCCCTGCGCGAACCGGTTGCGGCGTGCCGGACGGTCTCCAGTTGGCTTGCCATGCTTTCCTCCTTTGCCTCTAAATGCACCAACAGTGCCCGAGCGGCGGCAATCGGGCCACGCACCAGCCGGTTATATTATCAATGCATGGCGGGAATGAGTGCGGTCAAAGTATTGTTATATATGGTTAAACTCTGACATCTCGATGCGCTTTCGGTGCAATGCAGGGGCCAGTTCTAGGGTCGCGTCCGTCAAGGTGGTGTAATTTCGGCTGTGGCCGTGGGCCATCGTCAGGCGGCTTTGGCGGTGATGTGTAGGGGCTGATTTTCCTCCTCGATCATGGGTTGGTTGAGTTCGGCCATGCCTTCGATCTGCATGTATCGGTGCTGGAGCTGCCACTCGTCGTTCTGCTCCATCAGCACAGCCCCGACGAGGCGGATGATGCTGTCTTCGTTCGGGAAGATTCCGACGACGTCGGCGCGGCGCTTGACCTCCTTGTTGAGCCGCTCGAGCGGATTGGTTGAGTGTAACTTCGTGCGGTGCCGCATGTTGCCCCTGCTGCTTGGCGACCGGCGCCACGCCGGGTAGCGCGCGCCCCGCCGCATCGGTGCAGGCCGCCGTATCGCCGATCACGAACACGTGGGGATCGCCGTCCGGATGCAAGTCCGCGCCGACCGGCACGCGGCCAGCCCGATCGGCCTTGCAGCCCAGCCACTGGGCGGCCCGGCTCGCCATGACGCCCGCTGCCCAGATCGTGGTACCGGCGCAGATCCGTTCGCCGTCGACGACAACGCCCTCGGCATCGATGGCCGTGACGTCCGCTTCGAAGCGCACCTCGACACCCAGTTCCATGATCCCCTTGCGCGCCTTTTCCGAGAGGGCGGGCGGGAAGGATTGCAGCAGCCGGTCACCGCGCTGCAAAAGCAGGATGCGCGAACAGTGCGGGGTGATGTGGCGGAAATCCATGCTCACCGATTGGCGCGCCAGTTCGGCGATGGCACCGGCCATCTCGACCCCGGTGGGGCCGCCGCCGATCACCACGAAAGTGAGCAGCGCCTTGCGCCGCGCCTCGTCGGTTTCGGTTTCCGCGCGCTCGAGCGCCAGCAGCACGCGGCGGCGGATGGCGGTCGCATCGTCGATGGTCTTGACCCCGGGCGCAAACGGCGCCCAGTCCTCCCGCCCGAAATAGCTGTGCGTGGCGCCAGTCGCGAGGATCAGCCAGTCGTAGGCCAACGGCTCGCCATCGCCGAGGATGACGTGGCGGCTTGCCTGATCGACGCCGTAGACCCGATCGAGCAGTACGCGCACGTTCTTCTGCTGCGCGAGGATGGCCCGGATCGAACCGGCAATGTCGGCCGGTGACAGGCCGGCGGTCGCCACCTGATAGAGCAGCGGCTGGAACAGGTGGTGATTGCGCTTGTCGATCAGCGTCACGTCGACCGGCGCACCGGCAAGGGCTTTCGCCGCAGCCAGCCCGCCAAAACCGCCGCCGACGATCACGACATGGGGACGCCTGCCCCCGATTGCGGCGTCGCCGCCTGCTTCACCAACCATCGCATAGCTCCCACACTGCTTGGACGGCGGTTCGCGGGAGCCAGACGGTTCGTTACACGGCTTCAGGGCGTACGGAGCAATGGGTCTGCAGCGAAGGCGGCAATGAGGTGATCGGCCAGCGCCCGCACGCGCGCGGCGATATAGCGCCCGGCCGGCATGACGAGGTGGATCGGCATATCCGCCGGGGGATGATCGGGCAGCACTTCGACGAGGCGGCCAGCGGCAAGATCATCCTCGAACAGCCAGCGCGCATTGACCGCGATACCGATGCCCGCCAGCGCGGCAACGCGCAGGGCATCGGGGCTATCGGCACGGAACGTCCCGCTGACTTCGACCTGCGTATCGTTGCCGAGCACCCATTTGTTGCCGGTCGCCAGCAGCGCATAGCTGAGGCAATTGTGGGCCTGAAGATCCGACGGCTGATGGGGCACGCCATACTCGTCGAGATAGGCGGGCGATGCCACCATCACGCGGCGGGCAACGCCGATACGGCGCGCAATCGCGCGGCTGTCTCCGATCGCGCCGACGCGGATCGCGAAATCGAGATTGTCCGACACGAGATTGAGCGCGTGATCGGACAGCCTGAGATCGATTTCGATGCGCGGCTGCAGGCGCTGGAAATCCGCCAGCATCGGGATCACGCGCGACTGCGCAAGCGTGAGCGGTGCGGTCAATCGCACCTGCCCGCCAAGCGCGCCGTGGAGGCCCACTGACGCTGCGGCCTCGTCGATTGCCGCGAGCGCGCGCAGCGCTGCTTCGTAGTAGGCTTGGCCTTCGCTCGTGAGCGCAATCGAGCGCGTGGTGCGCTTGAGCAGGGCGGCGCCGAGGTGGCGCTCCAGCGCGCTGACCTGGCGCGAGACGGTCGATTGCGGCAATTCGAGACGCGCTGCGGCGCGGCTGAAACTTGCCGCATCCGCCACGGTGATGAACGTGCGCATCCAGCCGGTGATATCGGTCACGCCGCTGTCCTGCCCGATCGGTCAATGCAGGTAAAGCACCATTCGGATCAATTTCGGTCCCGTTTGATGCAGTTCATGGATAAATCATATGTTCTACGCACTGCTTGCGGCAAATCCGGTTGACGCCCATTGTTGCGGGGTCAATCGGTCATCTCCCGGCTCTGGCGCTGCCTTTCAGCGCTGATAGCTCCGGACTGGTGCGGCGATTGCAGGCACAGGGCAGCTCAGCCATGGAAATGCATCAGGTCCGGTACTTCCTGGCCGCGGCACGCCTGCTGAATTTTACGCGGGCTGCAATCGAGTGCAACGTGTCGCAGCCCTCGCTGACCAAGGCGATCCAGAAACTCGAGGACGAATTCGGCGCCCCGCTGTTCCGGCGTGAACGGGCTCGCACCCACCTGACCGAGCTTGGCAAGGCGATGCTGCCGCATCTGGAACGCAGCTTCGAGGCTGCGCAGACCGCCAAGCAGATGGCGCGCGGGATGGGCCGCGCGGAAATCGCGCCGCTGGCACTGGGCGTGGCGCGCACGGTCGAACATGCCACGCTCGAACGCGTGCTCGCGGAACTCGGCAAGAGCCTTGCTGGGCTGGAACTGGCGCTGGCGAACGGCTCCTCGCGTGAGCTTATCGAACTGGCGATGGCGGGATCGCTCGACCTGATTATCGTCGAAATGCCGGAAGAAGCGCCCGAACGGCTCGATTGCTGGCCCTTGTTCGCCGATGCCTGGTGCGTCGTCACCCGCGGCGATCATCGCTTTGCCGCCGCACCGCCCGGATCGCCCGCCGCGCTGGAAGAAGAGGCCTGGATCGACCTTGCCGGCGATGGTTGCGCTGCACTCGCCCGGATCGCGACGCAGAACGGCGCGGCCATCGAGGTGCGGCATCAGGCGCAAGGCGCGGCGCAATTGCGGCAGATGGTGCAGGCCGGGCTGGGCTGCGGGTGGACCCCGCGCAGCCTTGCCGCGCCGCCGCTTTCGGCCACGCTGCTGCCGTTCGGTTCGGTGGAGACGCGGTTCGTGCTGGCCTCGGTCGCCGGGCGCCGCCGCTCGGTAGCCGCAGAAGCATTCCTGCGTGCTGCGCGCGCGCAGGACTGGGCGCTCGCGACGGGCGAGGCGCCTGATGGGGCATCATAGCAACCGCGCATGGACTCGATGCACCGCAGGGCGTTTCCCCTGCTCAGCGGCCACTCGTATGACACTATGATGGACGGAAACCCCTCTCCTCCGACGCCGCTTGCGCAAAGGCTGGCGAAGACCCGGCAGCGCTCCCCCGATCTTGGGCCGTTCTTTGACGAGATCGTGATCGCGCTGCGCGAGGCTGGTGTCGGTTCGGCAGCACCGAAGGTGGGAGAGATGTTTCCCGATTTCTCCCTGCCGACTGCAGACGGCCGCTATCGCCGCCTCGGCGACCTGCTCGATCTGGGCCCGGTGATCGTGAACTTCAGCCGTGGCCGCTGGTGCCCCTATTGCGTGCACGAGGTTTCTATCTGGGCCGAGATGCTGCCGGAGCTGGCGAAGGCCGGGGTTCGCTTTGTCGAGATCACCGGAGAGACCGGCGGCGGCGCGCGAGCGCTGGGCGCGTTGCTTGCGGCATCTTCGCACCCGGAAGTTGCCGAGGTGCTGTGCGATGTCGATCATGGCGTGGCGCTCTCGCTCGGCCTTGCGTTCTTTGCCGGTGACCCGCTGCTCGATTTCTACGGGAAGGCCGGCGTCGACATGCATGAGCTTTATGGCTCGCCGAGCGGATTTCTCCCGGTTCCGGCAACCTTCGCGCTCGATTCCTCTGGCTGCGTGCGGTTCGCTTATGCGGACGCCGATTTCCGCGAACGTGCGGAACCGGCCGAGGTGCTCGCCGCTCTGCGCGCGGGCTGAGACTTACCAGCGCAGCAAGGGCGGTATCGCAAAGCGGATGACGATCGCCGCCAGCAACATCGCCGTGGGATAGACGGCGGTCATGAAGGCCATGGTCTGCGACGGACAAAACAGGCTGTAGGCAAAGGTACCGAGCGCCGCAACCGCCCATCCGGTAAGCCAGCCGGCACGCGCAAGGTCGGTTGGCGCGGCCCGCCGCATCCACGCCGCGAGGCCCCCACCGATCAACAGCGAAGCCGCCAGCGAAACGCCGAGGCAGCGCATGCCGAGAAACGGCTGGATTTCAGCAAAGTTTGGCCGCTGCCTTGCCACGATGCCATCGAGCAGCAGGCCCATCAGGCCAATCGGCAAGATACCGAGGATCATCGTGCCGAGCGTGGTCGCCCCTTGATCGGCGCGGCCTGGCAGCGCGGCCCGCAGCGCGGCGACAAGCAGGGCAAGGCCACCTGCCAGCAAGGCCGCTCCGCGCGCAATCACGATGGGCGCGGGATGCATGGTGAGAACATCGGGACGCAATCCGAAGGTCAGCCACACCCCGCCCACGGACAGTGCCGTCAGCCCGAGGCCGAGGATCATCCCGCGCCACAGACGCACCGGCACGACCGGCCGGAGATCCCCGACCAGTGCCTCGATTGTCTGTTCGATGGACGATTCGTCCGGATCGCGGGACATGACACTTCCTTCACTGCACCGTCACGCCCGAAAGGAAACCTGACCGGGCATCGCCGCGCCCGACTTCTGGCTGGCGGCTCCCGGTCCGTTGCATCTTTGGTTTCGCCCCGCAAGACCGGCCCGTGTGCCCTATGGAACAAGCCTAAGGGAACACAGGCCGGTCGCTGCGCGGAGCGGGCGGCGCGGGTTCAGCCCCGGCGCAGCAGGCGATCGAGCGAGAACGCTCCACCGCCTTTGGCGATGAGCGGCAGGAGAATAGCCGCCCAACTCAGATGCGTCGGCCAGGCATCGGGATAGACGAAGACCTCGATCACCGTGGTCATGCCGAGCAGGCCCAGCGCGGCAAACCGCGTGCCGAGGCCCAGAACCAGCAGGATCGGGAAGAGGTGCTCCGAATAGGTCGCCATGTGGGCGGCCAGATGCGGTGGCACGAGCGGCAGTTTGTAGTCGGTTTCGAACAGGTAGTAGGTGCTGTCGGTGATCGTCAGCCAGCCTTCCACCTTGGTCCGGCCGGACTGGAAGAACACCGCCGCAATGCCGAGCCGCGCCACCAGCAGCAGCAAGGTCTCAGGCAGCAGGCGCCCGGCCAGCTCTGCCAGCCGGTTGTATATGGATACGAGAGCGGTCATGCGGGGATACCTCGAATGGTCCGGCTCGCGCTTCGGCGCCGCCATCAGGCAGCGCCATCACGCAGACCGATCAGTGCGCCTTGGCGGTCAAGGAACCGTTGCCCTTGGGCGTCTTGATCGAGGTGCAGGTCCCGGCCTTGACCAGCATCCAGGCGTTACCCTGATAATCGACCTTCGAGGTGCCGGCGCAGCTGGTGCCCGGGCCTGCAGCGCATTCGTTCTTGCCGGCCTTGGCGACGCCGTAGCACTTTTCCATGGCGGGCTTGGTATCGGCAGCGTGGGCGGCACCGGCAGCAAGGCCGAGAGCGATCGAAGCGGCGAAAGCGGAAGCAGCAATCTTCATGATGTGATCCTTTGAATGAAGCGGACCGCAATGGTCCGGTCTGAAACCAGAAACGCGGGCGGAGAAGAAGTGCGCCGCCGCCGTGTCCTGTGTGTCCGGAAATGCTCGCGCCGGCCACGTTGACCAGTTCGCAAGGCACCGCAGCAGGGTTACATCGCCCGCAGCAATATTTCCGCGGCGCTGGACGCCGCGCAGCATAAATCCTAGGAGAGCCAAGACAAATCAGCGCCTTGAAAGGACAATTGGCCCGTGCGGAATTTTGCGCTGGAGGTGTATTTCTCGAAGTGGGAATTCGCCGCAAAGTATCATCTCACCGCATCCGACGCGCAGAGCATGACGGTTTCGCAGCTGCTTTCCCACGCTTCCGCGGAAGACCGGGAACGGTTCGACAATCTTCATCTCGGCTATACCAAGACCTTCGGCGCCGAACCCCTCCTCCAGCAGATCGCGCAGACCTACGAGCGCGTCGGCACCGACCAGCTGCTGTGCTTTGCGGGCGCCGAGGAAGGCATCTACGTGGCGATGCGCGTGCTGCTGCAGCCGGATGATCACTGCATCGTCATCACTCCCAACTACCAGGCGGCCGAGACGATCCCGCTCTCGATCTGCGCGGTGACGGGGGTCGCGCTCGACGAGAACGCCGGGTGGGCGCTCGATCTCGATGCCGTGCGCGCGGCGCTGCGGCCCAATACGAAGCTTATCTCGATCAACTTCCCCAACAACCCCACCGGCGCGATCCCCTCGCAGGAAACCTTCGCCAGCCTGATCGAGCTTTGCCGCGAGCGGGGGATCTGGCTGTTCAGCGACGAGGTCTACCGCCTCATCGAGCACCGCCCTGACGCACGCGTGCCGCAAGTGGCCGATGTCTACGAGCGCGGCGTGTCGCTCAACGTCATGTCGAAGTCCTATGGTCTGCCGGGCCTGCGCATCGGCTGGCTCGCCTGTCAGGACCGTGCCTTCCTGCAGGAGTGCGAACGCTACAAGCACTACCTCTCGATCTGCAATTCCGCACCTTCAGAGCTGCTCGCCGAAATCGCGCTGAAGGCACGGGAAGCCATCGTGGGGCAGAACCGCGAACTGGCGCACTGGAACCTCGATCTGCTTGACAGCTTCTTTGCCGATTTCCCCGGCCTGTTCGATTGGCGCCGACCCGATGGCAGCTGCGTGGCGTTCATCCGCTACAAGGGCGAGGATGGCGTCGAGCGCTTCACCGAGCGGCTGGTGGAGGAGACGGGCGTGCTGCTGCTGCCCTCGAGCATCTATCGCTCAGAGCTTGGCCCCGTGCCGCAGGACCATTTCCGGATCGGCTTTGGCCGCAAGAACATGCCCGAGGCCCTCGCGGTGTTTCGCGAGTGGCTGATGCGCAACCGCGCCTGACGCGAATCTATCGGCTGCACAAAAAAATGTGTGCAGCCTGTAACCCGCTCGGTGGATGCGGCGAATCCGACAATGCCATTCGGCGAAACCCTACGGAGACGACCCATGACCACCCTCAATTCTGGCCTCAAGTCCGGCCTCGCCATCGCCGCCAACGCTGCGCTCATTGCCGCCGCCATGGCCGTTGCCCCCGCCCCGGCGATCGCCAAGGCGAAGTCCGCCGAAGTCGTGCACTGCTACGGCGTGAACAGCTGCAAGGGCACCTCGGATTGCGCCGCCGGCAGCCACAGCTGCAAGGGCCAGAACGAATGCAAGGGCCAGGGCTTCAAGGCGCTGACCAAGGACGCCTGCGCTGCGCAGGGCGGCAGCCTGACCGAGCCGAAGTAAGGCTCCTCCAGCCCAGCCGCGCACCCTCACGGCTGATGCTGCATTGACCTGGCCGGGGCTCCCTACTCCAGTAGCTTGCCCAGCTGCCCAGTGGCGCCGCCCCCCCTCCCCGGCGCCACGGGGGCCCCGGACTTCTTTTGCGGGCAAACCCCTTTCCCGAGACCCCTGATGACCGAGGCGCGCGATGTCTGAGAAACTGGCCGGATTTGGCCTTGGCATGCGCAGGCCGCACTACCGGTCCTATATCGATGGCACCGCGCCCGTCGATTTCATCGAGGTGATCTCGGAAAACTTCATGATCCCCGGTGGCAAGCCGCTGGATACGCTGATGAAGGCGCGCGGCAATTACAGCCTCGCGCTGCACGGCGTTTCGATGTCGATCGGCTCGGCCGATGGTCTCAGGGACGATTATCTCACCGAACTTCGCCGTCTGGTCGACAGGATGGAGCCCGCGGTGGTCTCCGACCACTTGTGCTGGACCCGCATCGACGGCTTCAATTCGCATGACCTGCTGCCGCTGCCCTATACTGAGGAAGCGCTGGACGTGGTCTGCCGCAACATCGACCACGCGCAGGAAACGCTGGGCCGGCGCATGTTGTTCGAAAACCCTTCGAGCTACATCGCCTTTCCCGGCGCGATGACCGAGTGGGAATTCCTTGCCGAGATGACCCGGCGCACCGGCTGCGGCCTGCTGCTCGATGTCAACAATATCTACGTCAGTGCGCTGAACCACGGCTTCGATGCCGCAGACTATCTCGCCGGCATTCCGATGGACGCTGTCGGCCAGATCCACCTTGCCGGCCATGTCCGGGGCGAACACCTGCTGATCGATACGCACGACCAGCCGGTGCCCGATGAAGTCTGGGCAGTCTACCGCGCCGCGACCGCGCTGGCGGGTGCCGTGCCGACGATGATCGAGCGCGATGACAACATCCCCGAGCTTGGCGAACTCTGCGCCGAACTCGATGTCGCCCGCAGCATCAGCGCCGATGCGGCTGGTGCGAGGATCGCGGCATGAGCCTGCTCGCCCTGCAACGCGACTTCCGCGATTGGCTGGTAACCGGCGATGACCGCGCAGCGGCGGCGCTGGGCGGCGGCCCCGGCACGGCGGTCTACCAGAACAACTACCGCACCGCGCTCGTCTCCAGCCTCGCCGAAACGTTTCAGCGGCTTGTCCTCTGGCTCGGCGACGAGGCGTTCGAGACGGCTGCCGCGCGCTACATCGATGCACGCCCGCCTTCGAGCTGGACGCTCGATGCCTATGGCGAACATTTCACCGATTTCGTCGCGGCGATGTGGCCCGATGATCCCGAAGTCGGCGAAATCGCGTTGATTGACTGGACTGTCGGCGAGGTTTTCGTCGGCCCGGATGCCGAAGCCCTTCAGCCTGAAGCCCTCGCCGTCGCCGACTGGGAGACTGCGAGGATTCACGCCGTGCCTTCGCTGCAGGTGCTGCCGATCAGGACCAATGCCGATGCGATCTGGCAGGCTCTCGCCACCGAGGAAACACCGCCGGGTGCCGAGCTGGCCGAGCCCGGCACGGCCTTGCTGGTCTGGCGGCAGGGGCTCGAACCCGTGTTCCGCCGCGCCGAGGCGCATGAGTGCGATATGCTGGCATGGTCCGCTACCGGCGAAGGCTTTGCCGCCATTTGCGCCCGGCTTGCCGATACGCTTGGTGAAGAAGCTGCGGTCACCACGGCAGGAACGCTGCTGGGTCGGTGGCTGGCCGAGGGCGTGGTCGCCGCCGTCGGTTGAGGCCCGGCCGCCTCGTTCTCGAGGTGGCCGGGTCTTCTCGTCTTCAGGAAAAGCAGCCGGCGACACTTTCGAGAGTCTGGCGTAGCCGCGGCGCGACAAAATCGAGGAAAGCCTTGAGCTTGAGCGGCTGGCTGCGTTGGCGGCGGTGCACGAGGTGGACGGGCACCGGCTCGCACCCCAGTTCAGTGAAAAGCGGAACAAGCCTGCCGTCCTCAACCGCCGCCGCGGCCTGGTAGGACATGATCCGTGCGACACCAACCCCGGCGGCGGCGGCATCGATGATCGCATCGGCGGTGTTGACCGAGAAGCGCGGCGTGATCTCGACACTGCGCGCCAATGCGGCATTGCCGATCCGCCAGGTCCGGGTCGAATGAAGGCCCTCGAAGGCGACGCAATCATGCCGCTCGAGTTCCTCGGGCTCTGTGATCGGACCGCGCCGGGCAAGGTATTCGGGGCTGGCGCAAACGGTCCAGCGGATATCCCCCACCTTGCGGGCGACCAGATCGCTATCGGGCAGCTGGCCGATACGCACCGCGACATCGACATGTGCCTCGACGAGATCGATCGTCGAATCCGATAGGACCAGCCGCACCGTGACATCGGGATAGGCGTTCAGGAACGCATGCACGACCGGCGCGACGTGGAGCTTGCCGAACATGATCGGCGCGGTGACCATGAGTTCGCCGCGCGGCACCCGGTATTCGCCGCTTGCCGCCCGTTCTGCATCCGCGAGATCGTCGAGCACCCGGCGCGTCGCCGCGACGAAAGCCTCGCCTGACTCGGTCAGGATCAGCTTGCGGCTGGTGCGCACCAGCAGCTGCGCCCCGAGGTGGGCCTCAAGATCCGAAACCCGGCGGCTGATCGTGGGCAGCGGCGTGTTCAGAGCGCGCGACGCGGCGGACAGGCTGCCCCCGTCCACCGCCGCGAGCAAGGTGCGCATGGCCTCGAACCGGTCCATTTGATGTTTCCGTTTTGTGGAAGGCTGGATTGCCAAGCTAGCGGATACTGCCATCCGGCGAAAGGGCCTACTTCCTCCTCAGCGGCCGCCCCCCGGCCAGCCTCCAAGGAAAGGTCAGTCCCATGTCACGCATCCCCACCGCCGCCACGATCGCCGATGCCCCCGAAGCTTCGCGCCCGCTGCTCGAAGCCGTGAACAAGGCCATCGGCACCGTGCCGAACCTGCACCGCCTCGTTGCAAACAGCCCGGCCGCGCTCGAAGGCTACCTCGCCATGAACGGCGCACTCGGCAAGGGCAAGCTGCCCGCCCAGACCCGTGAGCGGATCGCGCTCGCCGTCGCAGAGGTCAACGGCTGCGACTACTGCCTCTCGGCGCACACCTACCTCGGCAAGAACGTCGCAAACCTTGATGACGCCGAAATCACCGCCAACCGCAACGGCGCCTCCAACGATCCCAAGGCCGATGCCGCAGTGCGCTTCGCCGTCCAGCTCGTGAAGGCCCGCGGCCATGTCGGCGCCGATGATGTCGAAGCTGTGCGCACTGCCGGTTACACCGACGCGCAGCTGCTCGAGATCGTCCAGCACGTCGCCCTCAACACCTGGACCAACTACGTCAACTCGGCCTTCGCGACCGAGATCGACTTCCCGGTGGTCAACGCGCGCAACGCCGCATTTGCCGCCTGATCCCCGGGCGGGCGCCCGCCTATTTGTACCCACTCCGGGCGGGCGCCCGTTAGTTTCTCGAAGGAATCCAGCCATGTCGTTCAAGTCACGCCTCGTAACCGCCGCCGTCTCGGCATCGGTCCTCGCAGTGAATGTGATCGCTTCGTTCCCTGCATTGGCGCAGACCGCCCCGATGCCCGCCGCGGCGCAGATCATCACCACCTCGGTCAGCCCGGATCAGGTCCGCTTCGGCACGATGAAGATCGACGGCCTCAACATTGCATACCGCGAAGCGGGTGATCCGAGCTTGCCCAAGCTCGTGTTGCTGCATGGCTGGCCCTCGTCCTCGCACCAGTACCGCAACATGCTTCCCGCGCTGTCGAAGCGCTTCCACGTCATCGCTCCCGATTATCAGGGCTTCGGCGATAGCGAACGCCCGGATCCGGCCACCTATCAGTACTCGTTCGATGCCATCAGCGTGACGATGGAAAAGCTCCTCGCCGCCAAGGGCTTTGATCACTACGGCCTGTTCGTGCAGGACTATGGCGGCCCGGTCGGCTTCCGCATCGTCGGCCGCAATCCGAAGGCGCTCGACTGGCTCGTCGTGCAGAACAGCAATGCCTACGAAGAAGGCTTTTCGGCCGCTTGGGACGGCTTCCGAAAGGCGCTGTGGCTCGATCGCAGTGCCAAGACCGAAGCGCCACTGGTTGCGTTCAACACGCTCGATGCGATCAAGAACGTCGTCTACCTCAACGGTGCAGGGCACCCGGAACTGGTCTCGCCGGACAGCTATGAGTACGACGCTGCCAACGTTGCCGGGCCGACCAACCTGCGCATCCAGCTCGATCTGTTCTACGATTACCGCCACAACCCAGAGCTCTACCCGGTGTGGCAGAAGTTCCTGCGCGACAACCAGCCGAAGACGCTGATCTTCTGGGGCCAGCAGGACGTGTTCTTCACCCCCGCCGGTGGTGAAGCCTTCCTGCGGGACTTGCCCAAGGCTGAACTCCACCGCCTGAAGGCCGGTCACTTCGCAACCGAAGACAACCTGCCCTACATCGCGGACCACATCATCAGCTTCTACGACAAGCAGGTGAAGTCCAAGCGCTGATCGCCGAACGGAGTTGCGCCCCGTCGCAGCCTGCAGCCAACCGGCTGTAGCGCTGCGGCGGGGCGTTACGTTATGCTCGGGCCGCGCGACTCCGCGCGGCATCGCCACCCGGCGCAGAGCAGGAACCGACCTCACATGGAATCGATTGGTGCCGATCCTCGCGCGATGCAGCGCACGCCGCTTCATGACAGCCACGTGGATGCGCTGCGCGCCGCCGGCACCGTAAAGACCTATCCAGCCGGCACGTTCATGGCCCGGCCCGGAGACCCCGCCGACAAGTTCACATATGTCGAGGAAGGGGAGATCGAGGTCGTCAATCCGCTGACCGAAGAGCGCCACCTGCCCTCCTCGCTCGGCCCCACGCAGTTCATGGGGGAGATCGCATTCCTCAGTGGCGGCACCGTCTCGATGGCGATGCGCGCGGCGCAGGATACGCGGGTGATCGAAGTCCCGCGTGAGGCCATGCTCGAACTCATGGCGCAGATCCCCGAACTGTCGGACATCGTCATCACCGTTTTCGCCGCGCGGCGCCGCCGCCAGCTCGACGAGCGCGACAGTTCGCTCCAGCTGATCGGCGAAGAGCAGGACGCCGCCGTCCGCCGTGTCGCCCAGTTCGCCAGCCGCAACCGCATTCCCTATGGCTCGCTGAAGCTGGGAAGCGCCGAAGCGCTCGCCGCCGCGCAGGCCTGCTCGATCGAGGCTTCGGTCCCGGCGGTGATCTTTGGGCGCGACATGGTGGTGACCGAACCGACGCCGGACAAGATCGCCCACCTTCTCGGCATCAACCGCGAACTGCAATACGATGAAGCCTTCGACGTGCTGATCGTCGGCGGCGGACCGGCTGGCGTGGCGGCGGGCGTCTATGCCGGGGCCGAAGGGCTTTGCGCGCTGGTGATCGAAGACCTCGCCATCGGCGGGCAGGCGGGCACATCCAGCCGGATCGAGAACTACATGGGCTTCCCCACCGGCATTTCGGGCGGCGACCTTGTCTGGCGCGGCGAAGTGCAGGCGATGAAGTTCGGCACGCGCTTCGCCCTGCCGCGGCGAGTTACTGCGCTCGAGCAGCTGGAAGACGGCATGTTCTGCGCCACTTTCGACAACGGCCAGCGCGTTCGCGGCAAGACCGTGATCGTGGCGACGGGCGTGCAGTATCGCCGCCTGCCGATCCCCCGCCTCGCCGAATTCGAGGGCGCCGGCATCTATTACGCCGCGACCGAGATCGAGGCGCGCTATTGCAAGGGCACGCAAGCGGTCATCATCGGCGGCGGAAATTCCGCCGGCCAGGCGGCGATGTACCTCAGCCGCTCCGCCCGCTGCGCCCATGTCGTGGTGCGCGGGCCTTCGCTGGCGCTTTCGATGTCGAGCTATCTTTCCGAACGACTGGAAGCGGACCCCAGCATTGCCATCGCCTACAATTCCGAAGTCGTGGCGCTCCACGGCGGCGCGCATCTCGAAGGGGTGACGCTGCGCAATGCAAAGACAGGCGAGACGCAGGATATTCCCACCCGCGCCCTGTTCATCATGGTCGGCGCTGCGCCCAACACCGAATGGCTCTCGGGCCTCGTCGCGCTCGACGACAAGGGCTTCGTCCTGACCGGCCCCACCGTCGGCGCTTCGTCGCCCTACGCCACCTCGCATCCCGGCATCTTTGCGGTCGGCGATGTGCGTTCGGGCTCGGTCAAGCGCGTTGCTTCGTCCGTGGGCGAAGGCTCGGTGGTGATCTCGAAAGTGTGGGACTACGTGAACAGCGGCGGCTGATTCCCGATCGGTTGCACTCCGAAACGCAATACTCCACCAATACGGTTGAGATTCTTCTCGCACGCAGCCTCGAGGCATGGTAACGTTATACCATTAAACGTCGTACGGCCCGTGTTGCTTGCATCGGGATTGTTCGTTTCGTTCCCGCTGCTCGTCTTCGCAACCCGGTCTGTCCGGCACAGCCGAGGAGAGCATGCATGGCCTATGTTACCCCCGAGACCAATCGGCGAAGGATCGTCGCGCTAGGCGCTGTCGGCGCCGTGCACGGCGTGCTGGCCGTGGCGCTGCTCACCGGCTTTGCCGGCGGTATCATCAAGACCCCGCCGAAAACCTGGTTGCCGACCTGGGACTACATGCCGCCCCCGCCGCCGCGCCCTGATCCCGAACAGCCGGTCCCGCCGAAATCCCACACGCGCGACACGCTGCCGGTGCCCGACCCGCAGGTGCCCCTGCCGCCGATTGGAGATCCCGGCTTCAAGATCGAGACCGGCCCGCTTCCGCCCATCGGCTCCGGGCTTGACGGCGGTCTCCTGCCCCCGCCCCCCACGGCATCGCCCAGCCCCCGCTTCACCCCGCGCGCGGCAGCGCCGCTCGGTATGCCGGGACGATGGGTCTCCGATGCCGACTACCCGACAGCAGCGCTGCGGCGCGGCGAGCAGGGCGCGGCTGGTTTCGAGGTGACGATCGGGCCGGACGGGCGCGTGCGTGACTGCCGGATCACGCGCTCCAGCGGTTCGGCCGCGCTCGATGCCGCGACCTGTGCCAAAGTCAGCGAGCGGGCGCAGTTCAGTCCCGCGCGTGACGAGAACGGCGATCTGGTGGTCGGACGCTATGCCAACGTGATCCGCTGGAGGATTCCGGAGTAACGTCCCCAAACGGACATTGCATTGCAGCAAGATCGGGGCCTACCATCGCGGCATTGGTTCCAGCTGTGAGAGGTTCCCGATCTTGCCGTTTTCCTGCGATCTTGGCGGCGAACGACACAGCTTTGAGGATCTGAAAGCCGTGCTCGCCGCCGCCAGTGCGCTGCGGTCGGGCGATGAACTTGCCGGACTTGCCGCCGCCAGCGCCACGCGGCGGGTCGCAGCGCGCTGGGTGCTCGCCGATCTGCCGCTCAAGGCCTTCCTGAACGAGGCCATCGTCCCCTACGAAAGCGACGAGGTCACCCGGCTCATCATCGACAGCCACGATGCCGCCGCCTTCGCCCCGATCGCCCACCTTACCGTCGGCGGTTTCCGCGATTGGCTGCTGAGCGAGGCAGCAGATGAAGCCGCGCTCGCCGCCATCGCACGCGGCGTGACGCCGGAAATGGCCGCCGCCGTCTCCAAGCTCATGCGAGTCCAGGATCTGATCGCGGTGGCGAAGAAGATCCGGGTGGTGACGGCTTTTCGCAGCACGATCGGCCTCACCGGCCGCCTTTCCACCCGTCTCCAGCCCAATCACCCGGCAGACGATCCGCGCGGCATTGCCGCCGCGGTGCTCGACGGCCTGCTCCACGGTGTCGGCGACGCGGTGATCGGGGTGAACCCGGCGACCGACAGTGTGCCCGCCGCCACCACGCTGATCCGCATGCTCGATGAATTGCGTGAGCGCTATGCCATCCCCACCCAGACCTGCGTCCTCACCCATGTCACCAACGCGCTGACGATCATGGAGCGCGGCGCGCCGGTCGACCTCGTGTTCCAGTCGGTGGCGGGGAGCGAAGCGGCCAACGCCGGCTTCGGCATCGATCTCGCTGTGCTGCGCGAAGCCCACGCCGCCGCGCAGGCGCTGGGGCGCGGAACGGTGGGGCAGAACGCGATGTACTTCGAGACCGGGCAAGGCTCAGCGCTCTCCGCCAATGCGCACCACGGCGTCGACCAGCAGACGATGGAAGCGCGCGCCTATGCCGTGGCACGCGCCTTCGATCCGCTCCTCGCCAACACGGTCGTCGGCTTCATCGGCCCCGAATACCTCTACGATGGCAAGCAGATCATCCGCGCAGGGCTGGAAGACCACTTCTGCGGCAAGCTGCTCGGCCTGCCGATGGGCTGCGACGTCTGCTATACCAACCACGCCGAAGCCGATCAGGACGACATGGACAGCCTGATGACGCTGCTCACGGTCGCGGGCTGCAGCTTCCTCATCTGCGTGCCGGGCAGCGATGATGTGATGCTGTCCTACCAGAGCCTCTCCAACCACGACGCGCTGTACTTGCGCAGCATAATGGGCCTGCGCCCTGCGCCCGAGTTCGAAGCGTGGCTCGAGCAAGCCGGCATTGCCGCACCAGACGGCACGCTGCGCGCGCTGGCGGACGGCGCCTCACCCTTCGTGCGCCAGCTTGCGGAGACCATTTCTTGACCGAAGTGGCGCCGGGCGAACCCATAAACGCTGAACTGTGGGCACGGCTGCGGCGGACGACCCCGGCGCGGATCGCGCTTGGCCGTGTCGGGCATGCCCTGCCGCTGGGTGAAGTGCTCGATTTCCAGCTGGCCCATGCCCGCGCCCGCGATGCCGTCCACGCCGCGCTCGATACCGCAGCGCTGGAGGCAGAACTGGCGCCGCTGCCGGTGCTGCATGTTGCCAGCGATGCGCCGGACCGGGCAACCTATCTGCGCCGCCCCGATCTTGGCCGCCGCCTGTCGGAACAGTCCGCTGCGCTGCTGGCTGCGGCAAAAGGCAAACGTTGCGATGTCGCCTTCGTGATCGCCGACGGCCTTTCCGCCACCGGCGTGCAGGCCGGCGCGGCCACGCTGCTCAAAGCTTGCGCGGCGCGGCTTGGAGATCTTGCCATCGGCCCGGTCGTGATCGCGCGGCAGGCCCGCGTCGCGCTGGGCGATCCGATCGGCGAGGCGCTGGGCGCGCGCGTTGCCGTGATGATCATCGGCGAACGCCCCGGCCTCAGCGTGCATGACAGCCTCGGCATCTACATGACCTTCGCCCCGCGCCCCGGCCGCAGCGATGCCGAACGCAACTGCATTTCGAACATCCACGGCGCGGGCGGTCTCTCGCCCAATGACGCCGCGCGCACGCTCGGCTGGCTGCTGCGCGAGGCGCTGCGCCTGGAGCTTTCCGGCGTGGCGCTGAAGGATGACCAGACCCCTGCCCTGCCCTTCGAGGACCACGGCCCCGCATGAATGAGCCAAAACTGCAGCAAAGCCTCGGTCCGTTCCACCTCTGGGCCATCGCCGTGGGGCTCGTCATCTCGGGCGAATACTTCGGCTGGAGCTATGGCTGGGCCAGCGCGGGCACGCTGGGCTTCCTCGTCACCACCGTGGCAGTCGCGGCGATGTATATCGCCTTCATCTTCTCGTTCACCGAGCTGACCACGGCGATCCCGCATGCAGGCGGCCCCTTCGCCTATGGCTTGCGCGCGTTCGGCCCACTGGGCGGTGCGGTCGCGGGCTTTGCCACACTGGTGGAGTTCCTGTTTGCGCCCCCCGCGATCTCGCTCGCCATCGGCGCCTATCTCCATGTTCAGTTTCCGGCGCTTGAGCCTAAACACGCGGCTCTCGGGGCCTACGCGGTGTTCATGGCGCTAAACATCGTCGGCGTGCACATTGCGGCGAGCTTCGAGGTCGTGGTCACGCTCCTCGCAGTGGGTGAGCTCCTCGTGTTCATGGCCGTCGTCCTCCCCGCCTTTCGCTGGTCGAACTTCCTCGCCGGGGGCTGGGCCGGCCAAGACCATTTCACCCCCGCCGCGATTGGCGGAATTTTCGCCGCGCTCCCCTTCGCGATCTGGTTCTTCCTCGCCATCGAGGGTGTCGCCATGGCCGCCGAGGAAGCCAAGGAGCCCCGCCGCACAATCCCGCGCGCCTATATCTCGGGCATTCTCACACTGACGGTGCTTGCCTTCGGGGTTATGTTCTTTGCCGGCGGTTCGGGCAGCTGGGCCGAGCTTTCCAGCCTCAACGATCCGCTGCCGCAGGCGATGAAGCGCGCGGTGGGCGCGTCGAGCGGCTGGCTGCACATGCTGGTGTGGCTCGGCCTGTTCGGCCTCGTTGCCTCGTTCCACGGGATCATCATGGGCTATGCCCGCCAGATCTTCGCGCTGGGCCGCGCAGGGTATCTCCCCGCCGTGTTCGCGCGGCTCCACCCCCGCTTCAGGACGCCGCACGTGGCGACGCTGGCGGGCGGCGTGGTCGGCATCGCCGCGATCTACAGCGACGCGTTCGTGAGCATCGCAGGCCAGTCGCTTACGGCCAGCGTGGTGACGCTATCGGCCTTCGGCGCGCTCCTCATGTACGTCGTCTCCATGGCCGCCCTGTTTCGCCTGCGCGCTACCGAGCCAGATCTCGTCCGCCCGTTCCACGCGCCGCTCTACCCCTTAGCGCCGGCCTTCGCGCTCGTCATGGCTAGCCTCGCGCTCATCACGATGGCGTGGAACAATCGCGAACTCGCGGCAATCTTCACCGGACTGATGGTGCTGCTGGTGAGCGGCGCCTTGCTCCTCCGCCGCCGGGAAGCCGCCTGACCGATGCGCCTGCTGGCCGCCCTGCTGCTCGTACTCAGTGCGACCACAGCGCACGCCCAAACGCCGGTGTGGCAGACCCGCGCTGCCATCGTCGCCGAGACGCTCGATCGCATCTGGGGCAAGGACGGCGGCTGGAACGCCAGCGAGAACTGGCAGCGTTTCCCCATCGTGGACGTCCTGATCGACTACCAGCGCCGCACGGCAGACTTCCGCTGGTCCGCCAAGATCGCCTCCGCCGTGCGCAACCGCGAAGGCCGCTACCTCAACGACGACGACCTCTGGGCCGTCATCGCAAGCGTGGATGCATGGCAGACGGATCACGATCCCGAACTGCTGAACTGGGCAGCGACGAACTTCAGCCGCCTCGTCACCGATCACTGGGACGACCATTGTTCCGGCGGCATCTGGTGGGATTCCAAGCACACCTACAAGAACGCGATTACCAATGAATTGCTGCTCACCGCGGCGACCCGGCTTTATCTCGCCACGGGCCAGGAGCCCTATCGCGACTGGGCGTTGCGCACCTGGAACTGGTTCGCAGCTTCGGGCATGTTCGGGCCCGATGGGCTGGTCAACGACGGGCTGGACGCCCAGTGCCGCAACAACGGCAAGCCGCGCTACACCTACAACCAAGGCGTTCTGATGGGCGGCCTCAGCGACCTGACGGCGATCACCGGCGCCCCGCAATACCGCACCGCCGCACTGAACACCGCACTCGCTGCGATACGCAAACTGGTCACCCCGGAAGGGCTGCTAACCGAACCGTCCGACGAGCTCGGCGCTGATGGGCCGATGTTCAAGGGAGTTTTCGTCACCCACCTCGGCCATCTGGTCGAATCGATGCCCGACAGTCCGGAACGCACCGAGCTTCGACTCTGGCTCAGCCATAACAGCGATGCTGTGTGGTCGCTTGGTGGAGGAGATGGCAGCCAGCCCATCGATGGCCTCTGGAGCGGCGGCTCCGGCCAGGTAGGCGCTGCCGCCGAAGCCTCTGCACTCGCCCTGTTTCTCGCGGCAGGCGCTTAGCGCCCGGTCATTGCCGCTTCGACGATGCGCTAGCAGGAGCATTGTTTGAGGTTGAAGCGTTCGCGATCGGCCTTTTGCCACACT
>NZ_BJYR01000023.1 GCF_007991615.1 Novosphingobium sediminis
ACGCCATCTGGCGATGCTACAATTCAACCCCAGTCCGAAGGCCATGACCTACGAACCTATACGAACAGAATTAGTGGGCCGACCTAGTTGACCATGAATGCGGCCACAAAGCCAACTTGGACCGCGGTCAACAATATCCCTGAATTCGGAGCTTGAGGTTGACCCAGCGTCAACCGCTAGACAGGGCGCATGAGTGATTCGTTCCCCATCGATGAAGTTGTCCGCCGCACCGGCCTGACCTCTCGCGCGTTGCGCTTTTACGAGGCGCGCGGGTTGATTACGCCGCTGCGGACCGGTTCGGGCCGGCGATGGTTCGGGCCCGAGGAGCTCGAACGGATCCAGCGCATCGTAGCACTCAAGAAGGCCGGGCTCAGCCTTGGCGACATCAAGCGCCTGTTCGATCGCAAGCCGATCGATCTGGCCGCCATGCTGGGCGCGCAGCGCAAGCGACTCGCCGAACAGGCCGAAGAGATCGCCGACGCCATCGGCCTGATCGACACCGCATTGTCCCGCATCGGCCGAGGCGAGCCGCTCGATGCCGCGACGCTTTGCTCGCTCATTCGTGATGGAGAGAAACTCATGACCGACCAGTCCCAAGCCTGGCAGGACGTGGTGGACCAGTACTACACCCCCGAAGAACAGGCCGATTGGCGCGAGCGCATGGCCGAGGTGCCCGAGTTCAGCCAAGAGGCCTATCAGCAGCAGTGGCGCGCGCTCAGTGCAAGGATCGAGGCGGCGCTGCCGCTGGAGCCGGGCAGCGATGCCGCGCTCGTCTTCGTGCGCGAGTGGTTCGCGCTGCTCGAACCCTTCAGCCGCAACGCGACTCCGGCAATGTGGGAAGGCACGACCCGCATGTATGCGGACATGGCGAACTGGGAAGGCAAGGTCGATCCTGGTTTCAGCAGCCGCGTGTGGGAGTTTATCATGACCGCGGCGCGGGCGGCGATGGACCGGGGCGAGGACATTGGACCTCTGCCGGGGTGGTTCACCCGCCCTGCGGCGCAGGAGAGCTGAGCCATGCGCAAGGCATTGAAACGGGGCGCCATCGCGCTCGGCTTCGGCGTGGCTCTGGTTACCGCGGGCGGGGCATGGCTGGCGGCGCATCCCTGGGGTCCACCGATCGAACTTGTCGATCCGGGAGCAGGCGGCACCCCGATCCGCCTGCCGACGCTGGTCGGCAATTTCTATCCCGGCGCAGGCGAGGGGCGGCGTCCTGCAATCCTGCTGCTGGGCGGGTCGGAAGGGGGGCTCGGCGCTGCGGTTGACGGGCAGGCTCGTCTGCTGGCGCAGGAAGGCTTTGCGGTCTTCGCGCTGGCTTACTACCGCCTACCCGGCCAGCCCAAGCGCTTCGAGTTGGTTCCGCTCGAGACCTTGACCGGCGCGCTCGACTGGCTGAAGGCCCACAGCGGTGTCGATCCCGCGCGGCTCGCGATCATGGGCACCTCCAAGGGAGCCGAAGCCGCGTTGCTGGTGGCAAGCCGGAGGGCAGATATCACCGCTGTCGTCGCAGCCGTGCCCTCGCAGGTCGCGTGGCAGGGGTTCGATTGGAGCTTCGCCCCGGTCAAGACCTCAAGCTGGAGCGAGGGCGGCAAGCCCGTTCCCTATCTGCCGATCACCACGGTGGGCTGGAACGGCGACATCTACGGCCCCGCGCTGGCCGATGCGGCCAAACATCCCGAGGCAGCGATTCCCGTTGAGCGGATCGCCGGGCCAGTGCTGTTGTTGTGCGGTGAGGACGACAAACTGTGGCCCTCCTGCCGGATGGCGCGCGCCGTCAAGGCCCGCCGTGATGAGCAAGGCAATGCGCTGGCGACAACCTTGCTTGCTTATCCTGATGCCGGTCATTTCGGGGTCGGGCCGCAACTGCCAGCCGGTGATAGCGTGCCGGCGATGATCACGATGTTTGGAGGCAGCAAAGAAGGGAACGTCGCTGCCCGCGCCGATGGCTGGCCGCGCACCATCGCCTTCTTGAAGCAGGCGCTGGCCCCTGCTGCCAACAAGGAGACCGATCGATGACGGGTATTGCTGCTGGGCGCGATCGCTCTCGAGGTCATCTACGAACGCTTGGTGGCTGACGAGCAGGTTCAAGCAGAGCGGGCGAAATCGATCACCACTTTGCCCTTGGCCCGCCCCTGATCGAGGTAGGCCATCGCCTCGTTGACGGCCTCGAGGGCGAACGTGTGGTCGACGACCGGCTTGATCGCGCCCGCTTCGACCAGCTTGGCAATCTCGGCGAGTTGGTCACCGTTCGCCCGCATGAACAGGAAATGGTATTCCGCGCCGCGCGCCTTGGCCTTGCGCCGGATGCCCCAACTCATCCCCGTGAACACCAGCCGGAGCAGCGCGTTCAGCCCTTGTGCGCGGGCAAAGGCGGGATCGGGCGGCCCTGACAGCGAGATGAGCATCCCGCCGGGCTTGAGCAGATCGGCCGAGCAGGCCAGCGTGGCGGCATCCTGGCTGGCGATGATCAGGTCCTGCGGCGGCAGGACTGCGGCGAAATCCTGCTTGCGGTAGTCTCCCACATGCTCGGCACCGAGCGATCGGACGAGGTCTGCCCCGGCACTGCCCGCCGTAGTTGCGACGATTGCGCCAAGATGCCGAGCCAGCTGGATCGCCACGACCCCGACTCCGCCCGATCCGGCATGGATCAGCACGCTCTGCCCTGCCGCCACGCGCCCATCCTCGACCAGCGCCTGCCAAACGGTGAGTGCGGTGAGCGGAAGGCTCGCGGCTTCGATCATGGAGATGTTGGCCGGTTTGTGCGCCACATCGGCGGCGGGAACCGCGATCAGTTCGGCCAGCGTGCCGATCCGCCCGTCACGCGGCCGGGCATAGACTTCATCGCCCACCGCGAAGCGCGTAACCCCCTTGCCCAGTTGCACCACGCGCCCCGCTACGTCGTGGCCGAGGATGAACGGCGGCTTGTAGGGCAGCAGGGGCTTGAACGCGCCATCGCGGATCTTGCTGTCGAGCGGATTGAGCGCGGCAGCGTGAACCTCGATCAACACGTCGCCCTCGCCGGGTACGGGATCGGGCACTACGGCAAGCCGCAGCGGCTGCTGCTTGCCGTAGCGATCGAGGAGGTATGCCTTCACTGGGCTGCTTCAAGATAGCGCGGTGCGGGCACCGTCGCGCCAAAACTCGGGACCATGGCAAGGCGCGCACCCTGATAGGCATCCCACTGTGCGCCATCCTGCAGCGGCGGGATGGTAACCGCCTCGCGCCGATCAAACCCGGTGAGCGCGGCATCCACAAGCGCGCCGACGTCCATCAGCGGCGGCACCTGCGAGGGGTCTGCGCCGGCGCGGCTCCAGATTTCGGTGGCGGTGCCAGCGGGCAGCACGGCCTGGACATAGACGCCCTTGGGGCCAAGTTCGTGGGCGAGGCCCTGCGAAAGGAACTGCACAAAGGCCTTGGTCGCGCCGTAAACCGTCTGGCCGAATTCCGGCACCAGCCCGACAACCGAGCCGATGTTGACGATCGCGCCCGCGCCTTCAGCGACGAAGCGCGGGGCGACCGCGTGGGCCAGCCGCAGGACTGCGACGGTGTTGACGCCCACCAGCTGCGCAAGGTCGGCAGCAGTCTGGGCTTCGAACGCCCCGGCAAGCGCCAAGCCGGCATTATTTATGAGCACGCCAATCCGCTTGTCATCGCGCAGGCGCGCTTCGACTTTGGCGACATCGGCGTCCACCGCGAGGTCCGCCTGCATCACATCGATGGTGACACCGGTCTCTGCGCGCAGACGCGCGGCCAGTTCTTCCATGCGATCGGCATTGCGCGCCACGAGCACGAGGTCATGGCCGCGGCGGGCGAAGCGATCAGCATAGGTCGCGCCGATGCCCGAGGAGGCGCCGGTGATGAGGACGGCGGGTTTGGTCATTTCGTGGGTGTCCTTTCGAGACGAATTTTCGAGGGTGATTTTTTGATGACAGATATCATGTTTGTTGGAATATGATGCTCATCATCAATATGTCAATGCGCCCCGCGGAATTTCTCGCGAGCCTATTTTGAGCTGCGGATCAGGCTCACACTCTGTCGTGAAATATCAAATTATATTCACCTCAAGACAAGTCTCTCGCGCTGCATTTGGGCAGTAACCAGCACCACAAGAAGCGGGACAACACCGGCCTGCGGGGGATTGAGGATGCATCTGGCGCATGGGCATAGCCCGGCGCTTGCAGGCGCGGCTGTGCCAAATCGGCAGGCAGCGCCCTGAAGCCACTGCCCCCGGTCCGATCAGAAACAAGCAGGGCGCGGCGGCATTCAAGACCGCGGCGCAGAAAATGGGAGCGGGAAAATGAACAAGACCATCTTGCTGGCGGGTGCCGCCTTCACCACGATTTGCGCCACACCGGCCTGGGCGGAAGCGACCGCCGCGCCAACACCGCAGCCGGAAGCAGATTCTGCCGCCTCTGCGGAAACGGCGGATACGACTAGCGGGCTTCAGGAAATCATCGTCACGGCGCAGGCGCGCGGGCAAAGCCTGCGCACGGTGCCGGTTTCGGTCTCTGTGGTGGATAGCAAGGCGGTCCAATCCAAGGGCCTCAATCGCATCGACGACATCCAGTACTTCGTCCCGAACCTGAAGCTCACCGAGGTCGGCATCACGACAAGCATTTTCATTCGCGGTATCGGATCGGGCGAAAATCAGGGCTTCGAGCAGTCCGTTGGCCTCTACATCGACGGCGTCTATTATGGGCGTGCCAAGGAAGTGCAGGCGCCGTTTATCGATCTCGACCGGATCGAGGTTCTGCGCGGACCGCAGTCGATCCTGTTTGGCAAGAACAGCGTGGCGGGGGCCCTGTCGATCACCACGGCCCGGCCAACGAGCACGCTGAAAGCCGGGCTTTCGACCTCCTACGAGTTCAACGCGCGGGACTTCACCACCGAAGGCCACATCTCGGGGCCGCTGAGCGACCGGATCCGCGTACGCGGCGCACTGCGCTATCGTTCCTCGCAGGGCTTTGATCGCAATCTCGCGACCGGGCGGCGCAATCCGGCGCTCGAGGAAATTGGCGGCCGCGGCACGGCCGAGATTGATGTGACCGACACGCTGACAGCCACCGCCAAGGTCGAGATTTCGCAGTTCAACCGCAAGGGCCGCACCGGCGAAACCTTTGTCTCAGATCCGATCGCGACAGGGCCGTTCAAGGGCCTGACCTATGGCCAGATCCTGTTCAACGTGTTCGGCCAGCCCGACAACGTGCTGGATGAAAAGTTCGATGGCCGCAGGGCCGCAATTGGCGAAACCTCGCGCAATCGGCTTGAGACCTATTCGCTCGGGCTGGACTGGAAGCTGGGCGATTACACGCTCAAGAGCCTGAGTGCCTTCACCCGGCTCAAGTACTACGACAACTGCGACTGCGATTTCACCGGTGCCAACATCTTCACCGCCGGTTTCGACGAGCGTTTTGACCAGACCAGCCAGGAAATCCGGCTGATCTCGCCCGAATACGACAAGTTCGATTTCATCCTCGGCGCCTACTACGGCCATAGCGATCAGCAGTACGCGGACCAGATCGTCGTGCCGAATGGTTCGCTGCTGATTGGCGCGATCAACGCGCAGGCGCCCGGCTTCGGCAACCTGATCGCCGACACCCAGGCGGCCCGCACCGCGCATATCGTGGGTGATGTCTATTCGGCGTTCGCCCAGACCAACATTCACGTCCTGCCGAGCGTCACTGTCCAGCTGGGCGGACGCTATACCTATGATCGCAAGCGCGCCGACCGCTCACTCGCGATCCTCGATATCAATGGGGCCGATCTGTCAGCCGCGCAGTTCGCGGCGCCGCTGGTCTATGCGAACCTGTTCGGCATCACCTCGCAGAACCTTGCGAACCTTGGCCCGGTGGGTGCGTTCTTCATCGGCAAGCTGGGCCAGCTTCCGATTTCGGGCAAGTTCAGCACCAGCCGCTTTTCGCCTGACGTGAAGGTGCGCTGGGAATTCGCGCCGCGCCAGATGGTCTACGCCACGTGGCAGCGCGGCTACAAATCGGGCGGGTTCGATTTCCGCTCGAACAACAAGTCGATCTCGGCGACGCTGGCGGATTCATTCCAGTTCCGCGACGAGCAGGCGACGAACTATGAAGTCGGCGGAAAATTCAGCCTCGGACGCAACGTGCAGCTCAATGTCGCCGCGTTCCTGACAAAGTACAAGGATCTGCAGGTCGCGATCTTCGACGGCATTCTCGGGTACAATGTGGGCAATGCTGCTGCCGCGAAGGTCAAGGGGATCGAGTTCGACGCACGCTGGGCGGTAACACCTCGCCTGTCGATTTCGGCTGCCGGCGCCTTCACCGATTTCAAGTTCACCAACTATCCCAATGGCCAGTGCTATTTCGGCCAGACGCCGACCACCGATCTCAACGGCGATGGGGTGGCTGATCTGTGCAGCTACAACGGCAAGCCGGCTCAGCTCGTTTCGAAGTTCGAAGGGACCGCGACAGTTGACTACACCATGCCGGTGTTCACGGGTTACAAGCTGAACGCAGCTGCGGACGTCTCGTACAAGGGTCGGTACGACGCTTCGCCGCTCTATGATCCCAAGGCGGTGCAGAACGCCTATGCGATGGTGAACCTTCGCCTCGCGCTCTCGCCGGATTCGGAAAACTGGCAGCTGGCCCTGTTTGCCAAGAACGTCACCAACAAGCGCCCGCTGACTTATGGCGGCGCGGTGCCGCTTGCGGCCGGGCTGTTCGGTTCCAATTCCCTGACCGGGATCTTCGCACAGGGACGGCAGATTTCAGTGCAGGCCCGCATGAAGTTCTGAGCAAGCTGCGGGAACCCTCCAGCGGGAGGGTTCCCGTCAGCGATCAAAGCGTCTTGAGGAAGCCGAGCAGCGCTTCGTTGGTGGCCTGCGGCTGTTCCTGCATGATCCAGTGGCCGCATTCGGGAATGATCACCGCGCCGCGCAGGTCGGTCATCACCTCGCCCGCGCGGGTCCGAGCCTCCTGACTCCACACCGTCACGATATCGCGGTCCCCGCCGATATAGAGCGCAGGCACGGTGAGCGGCGTGCCCTGATGCTGGCCGAGCGTTTCCCAGTCCAGTTCGGCATTGTGGTAGTAGTTGAGCGGCCCGCGCAGGCCGCTGTATTCGAGTTCCGCCACGCAGAAATCGAGCGAGGCCTGATCGAGCCACTGCGGCAGCACGTCCGGCAGCTCGAGCACCGAGCCCAGCGCCGATCCCTGCGGCACCGCCATGGCTGCGCGCACCAACTGGCGCACTATTTCATCGGGCAGAGTGGTGAGGTCGATCCCGGCGAGTTCGGGCGGCAGGGGGCGGTCGGCAGAGAGCGTGTAGAGCGTGGAAGTAAGCCAGTTGCGGATATCGCGCTCGGCCTCCGCTGCGGCAACATCGCCGGGAAGCGTGAAGTATTCGTGGTAGAACATCATCCCCGGCCCGGCGAGTTCGCGCACCGCCTGTTCGGGCCGCTTCTCGCCAAACGGGTTGCCGGGCAGGCAGGCAATACCCCGTGCGCCGAACGGCAGACTGAGGCCCGCCACCGCGCGGAACACTTCGGGCCGGGTCCACGCCGCCGTCCAGGCAATCGGAGCGCCAAGATCGTGGCCGACAATGATGGCATCGGTTTCCCCCAGCGCGTGGACTACGCCGACGCAGGTTTCGACCATGGCGTTCACCCGGTAGGCGGTGGGGGCCGTCGGCTTGGAGGAACGGCCATAGCCGGGCATGTCCATCGCCACGGCGCGATACCCGGCTGCTGCCAGCGCCCGCATCTGGTGCCGCCACGAATACCATGATTCCGGGAAGCCATGGCACAGCAGGACCACCGGCCCGGTCGATCCGGCCATGGTGAGGTGAATGCGCAGGCCATTCGCCTGAACGCTGCGAGTTTGCCATTCCGAGTGCATCGCCGTGGAGCCTTCCGATCTGTGATGAAACAGGAGCGCGCGGCCTGCGCACAGCAAGGCGCGCCCGCTTTCCGGCGCGAAAGGATGGCAGAAGCCCCGCAGCAGAGCTTGCCTTCCCGTGACCATTATTTTGCATTTCACGACCTGGAGAACGCATGCGCAGCGTGCTGTCAGGAAGCGTAAACGCGCCTTGACTTTTTATGTTGAACATCATGTATCGGCGGTCCTGAGCCATGACAGAAACGTCCACACCCGCCACCGCAACCCGGGCAGACCTGCGCACGCAGCGCCTGCTGCAGGCTCCGATCGTGCCGCTGCTGCTGGCGATGGCTTGGCCGAATATCCTCATCATGGTGGCGCAATCCTCCACCGGACTGATCGAGACGTGGTTCGTCTCGCGGCTCGGCACCGATATGCTGGCGGGCATGGCCCTGGCGTTCCCGCCGGTGATGCTGATGACGATGATTTCCGCCGGAGCGATGGGCGGGGGCATTTCCTCGGCCGTGGCGCGGGCGATTGGGGCCGGACGGCGCGACGATGCCGATGGGCTGGTGCTCCATGCGCTGGTCATCAACACCGCCATCGGCCTCATGTTTTCCGCAATCTTCCTGCTATTTGGCCGTCCGATCTATCGGGTGATGGGCAGCAGCGGCGGCGAGCTTGAAGCGGCGCTTGTCTATTCGACCATCGTGTTCGGCGGGAACGTGTTCATCTGGATCATGAACGCGCTTGCCAGCGTGATCCGGGGCACCGGCAACATCCTGTTTCCTGCCGTGGTGATCTGCATCGGCCTCGTGTTCCTCGTACCGCTTTCGCCGCTGCTGATCTTCGGCTTCGGACCGGTTCCGGCGATGGGCATTGCCGGCGGCGGGGTCGCGATGATCCTGTTCTACGTGTTCGGCACGGCGGCGCTGGCCTGGTACATCCTGGCGGGGCGCTGCTCGGTGCGGTTCCGTTGGGTCCGCCTGCATCGCACGGCGCTGGGCAGCATTCTCGGGGTCGGCGCGATTTCGGCGATCACATCCATCCAGACGAACCTCACCATCGGTGGCGCAACCGCCCTTGTCGCCTCTTTTGCAAGCGTTGGCGCGGTGGCGGGATACGGCACCGGCGCGCGGCTCGAATATCTGCTTGTGCCGATGATCTTCGGGATCGGTGCGCCGCTGGTGGCGCTCGTCGGTACCAATATCGGTGCGGGCCAGCAGGAACGGGCGGTGAAGATCGCGCTGGCGGGCGGCGCAATGGCCTTCGGGCTTACTGAAGCCATCGGCCTGATCGCCGCAGTCTGGCCGGGTGCCTGGCTCGGCCTGTTCAGCACGGACCCGGACATGATCCGCACCGGCAGCGCCTATCTCCGGATGGTCGGACCGTTCTACGGCTTCTTCGGGCTGGGCCTCTCGCTCTACTTCGCCTCGCAAGGGGCCGGGCGGCTGACCTGGCCGTTGATGGCGGGCTTCGTACGCATCTTCATCGCGCTTGGCGGCGGTTGGATGCTCGTGCGCCTGACTGGGTCTGTGGACGGCCTGTTCGCCGGAATTGCACTAGGACTGGTAGTCTATGGCCTGACCATCTTTCAGGCCGTCCGTTCGGGCACATGGTTCCGCTGATCGAGCCAACGCAGCGTTTCATCCAGCAGTTCGTGCGACAAGGGCGCATCGCCCACCGCGCGGGAGAGTACCAGCGCGCCGACCATGGCGGACCACTGCCCTATGGCAGCGCGGCGGCGTTCTTCGGCGGTCGAGCCCGGGATAGCCTCCGCAAGGCGCTCGATCTGGCTTTCAATGCCCTTGGCCATCGCTGTTCGCGCGTCAGGCGTCTGCTGGCCCATGAGGCCAGCGAGGCTCGCGACCGGGCAGCCGAGCGCGGGTTCGTCGCGGTGCTTTGGTGAAAGGTAGGTCTGCTGCCACGCGGCCAGATCGTCGATCGGCCCTTCGCCGCGGGCCAGGAGGTGCTGAAGCACCTTGGCGATCAGATCGTCCTTGGATTCGAAGTGGCCATAGAAGCCGCCATGCGTCAGCCCGGCTCCCTTCATCACATCCGCCACGGTAACGGCATCGAAGCCGCGTTCGCGAAACTGGCGGCTGGCTTCCTCAAGGATACCCGCATGATTGGCCGCCATCTGCTCGCGACTCACTCTCATTCCACGTAACTCCGATCGGGCGAACCCGCTTCATGTTCAGCATCATATATAATGGGCATCGCAGAAAAATGCCACTCTGCCTTGTGGTCATGGCAGCAGGGCGACGCGCACAAAAACAAGATTGATAAGAAGCGAATTTGATTTAGCTTTTGACGACATGGACCTGATCAGCGGAACCGTCTTGCTGCACTACATCCCGCTCGTGAAAGAGTTGGGAGGCGATCCCGAGGCGCTGCTCACCGGGCAAGGGATCGATGTGGCGGCGGCAGGCTGCCCGGACCGGCTGGTCAACTACACCGACGTGGCAACGCTGATGGGCGTGACGGCGGACGCGCTCCGCCGCCCCGATTTCGCCATGCGGCTGGCACAGCGGCAGGGCGTGCAGAGCCTCGGCCCGGTGGCCGTGCTGATCCGCCATGCCGCCACCGTGGCCGATGCGCTCGATGGAGTGTGCCGCTACCTCTATCACTGCGCGCCGCCCGATATCGCCAAGCTCGAACGGCGCGAGAGCACCGCCGTGTTCACGCTGGAAATCGCGCTGCGGCAGATGGCGTTCCGCGATCACTGGATCGAGAAGGGCCTCGCGCTTACGATGGATGCGCTGCGCCTGATGCTCGGCGATGATTTCGCGCCGATCCGCGTGACGATGCAGCACCGCGCAATGTCGCCGCGCGAGGTCTACCGCGACGTGTTCCATTGCCCGGTGGAATTTGCCTGCGAACACAATGCCATCCACTTCCCGCTGGCGATGCTGAGCAAGCCGATCCCCGGCCGCGATCCGACAATCCTTGCGCTGGCGGAAAACTATCTTTCGCAAGTTGCCGGGGCGCTGCCGCTGGTTGAGCATGTGCAGGAACTGATCCACCGCATGCTCAAGATCGATCAGGCCAGCCTAGCGAGCGTGGCCAAGGCGATGATCGTGCACCCCCGCGTGTTGCAACGGCGGCTGGCCGAGCAGGGGACGACATTCGAGGCGATCCTCGATGGCGTGCGCAAGGATATGGCATGGCAATTGTCGGGCCGGATCAACCGCGTCTCGCAGATCGCTGCCATGCTCGGCTATGCTGAACAGTGCGTCTACACCCGTGCTTGCAAGCGCTGGTATGGCATGACCCCGCGGCAGCTCATTGTTTCGCGGCAGAACCGGCAGGCCGTCCTCGCCAGGTCCTGAGGCCGATGTAAAACTGCGTCGTCAAAAATCAAATTTTCTTCGTTGAAAGGCAAGCTGGAACGACCTTCAGCCGGTATCGTCCTATCCACTGAACAAAGCGCACGCCATCCGATGCCGCTGCAGGGACAGGACTGAAATGATCAAGACGCTCTCAACGCCGAGCTGCCGCACCGGCCGCGCTCAAACGGGCATGCGGTAATGCGCGCCGTTGTCATGCAATCGGGCAAGCTGGCGGTCGAGGAATTCGCGATCCCGCAGCCCGGCCCCGGCGAAGTGCTGGTCAAGACCCTAGCCTGCGGCATCTGCGGCAGCGATATCCACTGCGTCGCGCATGGCCGGGAACTGCTCGACAGCGCGAAGAAGGTCGCGGGGATCGATCTGTTCGGTTTCGACGACAAGGTCATCCTCGGCCACGAAATCTGCGCCGAAGTGCTTGAATACGGGCCTGATTGTCGCAAGACGCTGGCCCCCGGTTCGCGCGCGGTTTCGGTGCCGTTCCTGCTGCGCGATCCACCGGCCTCGCTCGTCTTCGGCAGCCCGCAATCGCCGGGTGGCTACAGCGAATACATGCTGCTGTCCGAACCCTTCCTGATGCCGGTGCCGGACCATGTGCCCAATGATCTGGCGACCTTGGCAGAACCGCTGGCCGTGGCCATCCACGCCGTCGGCCGCGCTAATCCGGGGATGAAGGACGTGCCGATCGTGATCGGCTGCGGCCCGATCGGCCTTGCCGTGATCGCGGTGCTCAAGGCCCGCGGGATCGGCCCGATCGTCGCGGCAGACTTCTCGCCTTCACGCCGCGCCATGGCGCATCGCATGGGCGCCGATGTGGTCGTCGATCCGCGCGAAACCTCGCCCTACGACAGCTGGAAGGCGCTGGCCGGTGCCACGGACGTCGCCGATATCGGACGTCAGACGCAGATGTTCCCCGGCCATGCCTATCGCCAGTCGATCGTGTTCGAATGCGTCGGCATCCCCGGCATGATCCAGCAGATCCTGAACGGGGCGGCGCCGTGCAGCAAGATCGTCGTGGCCGGATTGTGCATGGAACTGGACCAGTTCTACCCGTCCTACGGCATCATCAAGGAAGTCGACCTGGTCTTCTGCATCGCCTTCACGCTGGAGGAATATGCGCAGGCCTTCAGCATGATCGCCTCCGGACAGCTCGATGTCGCCCCGCTGATTACCGGCCATGTTCCGCTGGACGGCGTGGAAGACGCGTTCGCGCGGCTCAAGGACCCCGAACAGGACGTAAAGATCGTGATCGTCCCGTGAACACCAGCCTCGCCGATCACGGCAGGCCCATTCCATTGCAGGAGACCAGCATGACCCAGACCAAAGCTGCCAAGAACGCGCCCGTCAGCTTTTTGCCGCAGGACGAGCTCCTGACGCTCAACGTCAACGATATTCCGATCCTCAAGGATGGCGCCGGCCCCGGCATCAGCTTCCAGCCGCTGATGATCGATGCGGAAGCGGGGGTCTGGGTCGTCATGGGCATCTTTGCCCCCGGCATCACGATGCCAACCCACCTTCATACCGGTTCGGTCCATGGCTACACGCTCAAGGGTAGCTGGTTTTACAGCGAGTATCCCGATCAGGTGCAAGTGCCGGGCTCGTACCTTTATGAGCCCGCATCCTCGATGCACACCTTCGAAGTGCCGGCGACCAACACCGAGGACACCGTCGTCCTGTTCATCGTGCACGGGTCCAACATCGGCTTCACCGATGATGGGCAGTTCCATTCGACGCTCGATGCCGCAACCGTGCTGGATCTGATCAAGATGTGGACCGGCGCGAACAAGGGCGTGAAGGTGCCGTACATTTCGGGCGGCAAGGCACACGCAATCGAAGGATAAGTTCCCTTTGCCGCAACTGCGGCCCGAGCGAATTGATCACACACCGCCGACACCATGCCATGGGTGTCGGCGGAACATGCTCGATGCCGTCCGCGCCCACGTTGGAAATCGGCTGATTTCGGTTCGCGCAATGGTCGTCGAAAAGGTCGCAGGGCAGGGGGTGTTGACGAGAGTTGGCTAATAAAGAAATTTGATATCAATTGCTTATAGCCCTGCCAAAGAGCTCTCCGCCGCTACCTAATTTCCAAATGGCAACAGTGATTTGCGTGGTCCGAGATGGTGAAAATCCAGTCGCAAGGCTTATCACATGGTTTTGGGCTGTGCTGGGCGGTCAATCGCGCAGCCGAGCTACGGGCGCTGGGTAGCCAACATTTTATCAGTTTTTGAAGTTTTTTAATGCTTTACCGCCCTAGCCGTTCCCAAGCACAAAGCTGGATGCGCTGAACATCAAAATCCCGGCATCGATTTTGTGGAAGCCAGAAACTGACGTATCGATGGTCGCATCGACGCAGGTATGCAGGCTCGAAAGCTATGGCCCAGCCTGTCTGATCACCAACGTTAGAGGATCGAAGTTCATGCCGTTCCAGGGGAAAATTGCGGTCGTTACCGGAGCCGGCAGTGGCATGGGGGAAGCTACTGCACAGCTCCTTGCCGCGCGGGGGGCAACGGTGGTGCTTGCCGGGCGCAGTGAGGAACGCATTCGCGCTGCGGCGGATCGCATAAAGGCCAATGGCGGCAAGGCGGTAATCCGCGCGACCGACGTAGCCGATCGGGCCGATCTGGAAGGTCTTATGGAATGGATCGGACAGGAATTAGGCCGGCTTGATCTTGCGGTCAACAATGCAGGCGGGCACGCCGATTTCAAGCCACTGCACGAAACGCCTGCCGACGAGTCTGACTGGGTGTTCGATTTGAACCTGAAGGCCGTATACAACGGAATGCGGGCGCAGATTTCGCTGATGCTGCGAGGTGGCGGCGGTGCGATTGTCAACAACGCCTCTATCTTCGGCCTGAAGGGCGTGGCCGGAATCGCGCACTATGTGGCGGCGAAGCATGGGGTTGTCGGTCTCACCAAAGCCGCCGCGCTGGATTATGCGAACAGCGGCATTCGGATAAATTCGGTTTGCCCCGGTGCGACGGAAACCCCCAACCTGCTGCGCGCAACCGGTGGTGATGCCCATGCACTTGATGCCATGATCCCAGTTGGAAGGCTGGGGCAGCCGGTAGACGTGGCCCGCGCCATCTGCTGGCTTCTGTCGGACGAAGCACCCTATGTGACAGGCGCCAACTTCTCAGTGGATGGCGGAATGAGCGCCGGTTGAACCCTCGGAAAGCCCGTGCCGCCAATGTCATGCTGCCATTTGCCCAGTTTTGAGCTGCGCAGTTAGGTCTGCTGCAGCCGGAGGCGATAGGCCGAGCTATCCTTGAAGCTGACGAGCGTTCGGGGCACCTTTTGGTTCGGCAATGAGATCTTGCAGGGCGATCCACATTTTCTCAAACTCAGCGTCGCTGATGGTGGCATAGTCGTGACCACAGTCGAGTGCGACGATCTGCGCATGAGGCGGAAGTATCGCTCTGAGGCTGGGCGAGGGCGGCCCATACTCATCGGAAGTGCCTTGAACGATCAGGAACGGCTTGGAAACCTCGGCCAGATGTCGGACGCGATAGCTTTCTGACGGGTGCTCTGGGTGTTTGAAGGGATAGCCGAAGCAGCAGATACTCACGATCTTGGGGTGTTTTGAGATCTTCGTAGCCGTGATCCCTCCAGCCGAGTGTGTAATCAGGTGGACCTTGCGAAATGGGGAGCGGCTTACAAAGCGTGCTAGCTCTTGCACTGCCGTGAGCGACTTTGGCAGAAACAGCGCCCTGGCGAAATCCCAGCGCTCATTCGCGCAAAGGACCATCAAGCCTTTGAGAAGCAACCTCAGCATTCGAAGATGGAATGGATGCGTGCGATCGAAACTCGCTGCGACTGCCGGCCAGAGTTGGGCTAATCTCTTGTTGATGCGGTCGGAAGCTATGATGCGGGGCGCGGTGAACGAGTGAACGCTTACGCCATCGGCCTTGAGTGCCGCTTCCACCTTTTCAAGTGTATCGGATCGCTTGGTGCGATTGTTCCGTCCGACAAAGATGATCCCGACAGAGTTCGGCATGTGAAGGTTCAGCCTTGGCTGCTTTGTGGCTATCCGAGCTTTGCCATGATGTCAGTTCATGATTCAGGTTGATGTTGAAATGGCTGACCTGCCACGGGACTTTCATTCAGTTCTGATTAGAGCCGTGGGATGAGGCATGCCTGATCCCATTGCAAAGATCGTTTCCGCGTCGCTGGCCATCATCCGTGGCTTGCCGCTGTGCCAGGTTAGCGGACTTCACGCCGGCCTCTGCCTCCTTCAACACGCCAACGATCTGCTCGTCCGCAAACCTCTTGCGCTTCATCTCGTCCGTCTTCGCTCGTTCCGGGACGGTCACTGCGGTGCTCGGAGAGTCGTGGGGATATGCAAACGAGCTTACGACAGGTCGGCGTTCAAGACCGTGTCGCGCTCAAGCCAGCCATCCGGTGCGCGCACACCGGTCTGCGCGTGCTCGCTAGTCACGCCCATCAGCCCTACCGCCCAGTCACGCGTGTCGTCCCATTCGCGGTACCAGTCATAGATCAGTCGGCGGAAGGCGATGCGCCACTCGCCATTGCGGCGCTCGAAACGGTCCTGATAGCGGCCTCCGACCAGCCAGTCGAAGATCGTGCCATCCTCGCGGACGAGATGGTGGAACGCGAGCAGATAGGCTTCGCTGTGGGCGCGGTCACCCTCTACGGTGATGGTGACATTGCCGAGGAGATGGTCGGTCAGTTTGAAGCCGCCGTCCATCCATTCGTGGATGAGGCCTGAGAATTCACCGCCGGTGCCCTTGTAGATGCCATACTCCACCGTGGAATCGGGCCAGAAGATCGTGTCGATCAGTTTGCCGTCACGGCGATCGATCGCGCGGGCGTACTGGTGGAGGCAGGTGCGGATGGCTTCGCAGGATTCGAGCCGATCAAGCCGCGCAAGTATGCTGTTGTCAGACATATCAGCCTCTCCAGGACATTGCCTGTCGCCGTCCCTCCGCTGATCGATGCGGGGTCGGCACGCTGCAGACAAGAGGCTTCGGAACCCCGATCAAGCGTGATTGCGGGCAGGGGCAAATCTTTGCAGCGCTAAGGCACCGCGCGCCAAGATCAGTTCACCTCGGCGCGGTTCCTCGGCAGGCCGTCGGCAATCATGCCGAAGGCCTCGTCATTGGCAGCCACCCGCCCGCCATCCTGCAACAGGGTGTTGTTGGCGAGGGCCATTGACCGATATTCCTTGGGCGAAACCTTGTAGGCTGCGCGGAACATGCGGCTGAAATGCGCCGCGCTCTTGAACCCGGCGCGGAAGGCGATTTCCTGGATCGGGAAATCCTGCAGTTCCGGCTTGGCCAGCCATTCGCGCGCCAACGGCAGGCGCTGGCCCCACAGGAGATTGGAGAACGAGGTGTTGTTGGCCTTGAGCACGTAGCACAGGTAGCGCGGTGAAATGCCGCAGTTGATGGCGACGTCGTCGTACATCAGGTCCGGGTCGGTCACATGCTTGGTGATATAGGCCTCGATATCGGCCAGTCGCTTGTCGACCAGCTTTTCCTTGCGGTTGGCAAGCGGCGTGGTCAGTGCGCTGATGTTGCTGGCGAGGGCTTCAAGAAAGGCCGTGACCAGCGGTTCCGCCGCGCTCTTGGTGATGTGCTCGCCTTCACCCATGAGCAGATCGAGCAGCTTCCAGATGAATTTGTGGTCTTCGGAATCGATCGTGAAGGGCTGGTCGAACTCGACTGCGCCGGGGAGGTGGGAGAAAAACAGGCGCGCCGGGACGACGGCCTGCGTCGCTTCGAACACGCCTTCGGCATCAGGGGTGGCCTGCGCGAAGAACGGCTGGCCGGAATCAAGGATCGCGCATTCGCTGGTCGAAATCGAGCAGGAGTTTTGCGATCTCACGAGCTTGAGCGAACCGCGCCGGATGAACCAGATCACGCGGACGCCGACATTGTTGCTGCGGATATGCGACCAGGTGCGGCGGTAGGAAATGCCGATGTTCGAGCGCACGCGCAGCAGACCGATCGGATCGCCGAGTGCCTTGTCCACGCGAAGGTCGAGGACATCGGATGTATCGGTGCCAAGCTCGCCATCGTAAAACTCTTCGCGGACAAGACGGCTGTAGGTCTGCCGCATTTCCTGGGCATCACTTCCGCGGAAATTGAATAGCGTTCGCATGCGCCGATCCTCACCCCTCTGGCCGCTGGTGCCTGTTGGCACTCTCTGGCATTTTCTGGCTCATCGTTGTCGCACCGTGGATGAACTCGGTCCGACCTTGATCTCCCGGAATTTGTCCGGGCGAGGCCGTCGCTCAAGAACTCATCGAAAGCGCGGATTCCGGCAATTCTGAGAATAGTTATCCAATGAGCAGAATGTGTATCATGAGTCGCGCGTTGTTGCCAAGGGCCGTTCGGCAGATCGCCTGAAGGCCTATTTCGGGTAATTCTGCACACTGAACATGGACTTGCGCATGGTTGCGCCCGTGTCTCGCGCCTGCGTGCAAACCCGCTTCGCTGTCCTGCCGGTTCGGGTGCGCGGAATGCAGGGACGGACAATCGCGGCTGCATGCAGGTGCATTTTCGCGCTGTTCTGCCGCTGCCATCTTCGTGTTGTGGCCAGAGGGCCTGATCGAGAAGGGCAAGCGCGATGGCTTCAACGTTGGCAGGTCGCACGGCATTTGTATCGGGCAGCTCGTCTGGCATTGGTGCAGCCATCGCGGCCGAACTGGCGCGGCAAGGTGCGGTCGTCGTGGTTCATGGCCGCGATGGAACGCGGGCCGAAGCCGTTGCGGCGGCCATCCGGGCGACAGGCGGTTCGGCCCATGTGGCAATCGGGGATCTGACGGATGATGCGGCGGCTGGCCGTGTTGCCGAGCAAGCCCTGGGCCATGTGGCCGCCATCGAAATTCTGGTCAACGTCGCTGGCGGCGCCGGCAACGAGGGCTGGTCAAACAGTTCGGCTCAAGTTTTCGAAGAGAGCTTCCAGACCAATCTGGCCTCCGCGGTGCGGCTGATCAATGCTTTCCTTCCCGAGATGCGGCGGCAGCGGTGGGGACGCATCGTCCAGATCGGCAGCATCGCAGCGCAGCGTCCGATGCCCGATCAGGTTCCGGCCTACTGCGCGGCAAAGGCGGGGCTCGCCGCGCTGACGAGCAGTCTGGCCATGACCGTGGCGGGAGAGGGCGTGACCGTGAACACTGTTTCGCCCGGTTACATCGTGACACCCCTGCTCAAGGATTACTTCATGGCCATGCCCGAGAACGCCGGGCGCGATTGGGCCGAAATCGAGCCGGCGATTGCCGAGATGGTAGGGGTCAGGCTCGGGCGGTTGGGACGGCCGGAAGAAGTCGCCGCCATGGTCGGCTTTCTGGTCGGGCCGGGCGGTGATTGGATCACCGGATCGAACTTTCGCATCGATGGCGGAAACCTTTGCGCGGCATGACCGCGCGGCAAGCCGGGAGGGGCGGATTACCACGATGACGACGGTGCAGGACCTGATCGAGTTTCACGAGATCACGCAGCTCAAGTATCGCTACTTGCGCGGGCTCGATACGCAGCAGTGGGACGTGCTTGAGGCCTGTTTCACCGAGGATGCCCACGCGTGGTATACCGGCGGCGCGTTCACGCACACCGGGCGGCGGCAGATCGTCGATTTCCTGCGGGAACTGATCCCGCCAGCCTTTGTCAGCAGCCATGTCGCGCTGCATCCCGAGATCAAACTGACTGGTCCGACGACCGCCGAGGGCATCTGGCGGCTGCAGGACATCGTCTATTTCACCGAGGCGAACCCGGTGTTCGACTATGCCCGGATCGAAGGCGGCGAGGAAATGACCGGCGCGGGCTACTACTTCGAGACATACCGCAAGGAAGCGGGCGAATGGCTGATCGCCAGCATCGGCTACCAGCGCATCTTCGAAGTGATCGAGCGCCCGCCTGCGCGCGTGGCGACGGAGCTGACGGTCGGCCCGACGCGCGGAAAGCGCAGTTAGGCTGACTTCGATGCAGCGATGGCGGCGGCACGGGCGCGCAGGTCATCCTTGCGGACCTTGCCCGCTGCGGTCTTCGGCAGATCGGTCACGAACTCCACGTGCTCGGGCATCTTCTGCCGCGCGAGCAGGGCTGCCGCCATCACCGTATCGATATCCTCGCGGGTCAGCAGCGCGCCCGTCGCGGCGACAATGAAGGCGCAGATCGCTTCACCGGTGCGGGCGCTGGGCATGGCGACGACGGCGGCCTCGGCTATGAGCGGACTGGCCAGCAGCACGTCCTCGATTTCCTTGGCGCTGATGTTCTCGCCCGCGCGGATGATGAGATCCTTGACCCGGCCGGTGCAGACGATGTGATCGCCCTCCACGATCCGCACGAGGTCGCCCATCCTGAAATAGCCATCGGCATCGAACGCGGCGTCATTGTCGGCAGGATCGGCATAGCCCAGCGTCACGCCGGGTCCGCGCACCCAGAGTTCGCCTTCCTCATCCAGTCCTCGTTCGGCAAGTGACACCGGGTCCTTCAGCCTCACGTCCACGCCATAGAGCCGGCCATCGCTTTCGGCGCCCAGACGCAAGTCTGCGCGAGTTTCAGGGCCGCGTGTGATCGTGGTCGTCTCGGTCGCGCCGAAGGTGCGCCATGGGATGCAATTGGGCAGCACTTCCGCTGCGCGCTGGATCAAGGCGGGCGGGACTGCAGCCCCGCCGCAGATGTAGTTGCGTAGATCGGGCAGCGTTTCCCCGCGCGCCTCGATTTCATCGACGATATCGCGCAGGAAGGGGGTCGCGCCCAGCATCACGGTGCAGCGGTGATGGCGCAGCAACTCAAACCCCGCGCCTGCCTTCCAGGTATCCAGCGAAACCACCGGCGCACCTGTTACCCATGGCATGTTGAGCGCCCAGAGATAGCCGCTGACATGGGTGATCGGCGAGGGGCAGAAGATCGTGTCGTCAGCGGTGACCGCCATCGCGGCAGCCATGCGCACGCTATCGGCATGGAGCGTATTGTGGCTGTGGAGCACCGCCTTGGGCCGCCCGGTCGTGCCCGAGGTGAACATGAGCAGTTTGACCGCATCGGGATCAACTTCGCGCACGACAGCCAGCGGCGGCGCGGTGAGGAGATCGTCGAAAGTCGCAAACCGGCCTTTCTCTGCACGCACCACAACGACTGTCGGCGCCATGTCGAGCGAGGGCAGCACCCGGTCCAGCATCGCTGCATGATCGAAGCCGCGGAACTCGCCCGGAATGAAGACCACCTTTGCCCGCGAAGTCTGGAGCATCAGGCGGACTTCTGTATCGCGGTTGATCGGGACGATGGGATTGACCACCAGCCCGGTCATTGCGGCAGCAAGGTTGATGACGGCTGCTTCCCACCAGTTGGGCAGCTGGAAGGCGATCGTATCGCCCGGCGCAAGTCCGGCCGTAATGAAGGCGCCGGCCAACCTGCTCGCCAATGCATGGACCTCGCCGACGGTAATCGCGTGGTCGCCGTCGATCATGTGCAGGCGCTCTGGGCTGCGTGCGGCAAGATCGGCTGCCATGTCCGCAATGGTCCGATCCGGCCAGACACCTGCCGCGCGTGCCCGCGTCGCCCGGTCTTCGTCCCAGCGGACCTTCCACCCGCCGGGCATGGCGCGATAGGTGATGCGCGCGGGCCCGGTCAAAGCTCCATGCCTCCCGAAACGAACAGGGTGTTGCCCGTTATGTAACCGGCCCGTGCCGAGCTGAGATAGGCGACCGCGTCGGCGATTTCTTCGCAAGTGCCCATGCGCCGCAGCGGCACGGCCTTGACCAGCGTGGCGGCCATCTCTGGCCCGACGGCGTCCATGATGTCCTGCCCGATGCCGCCTGCGATATAGCCCGGCGCCACGCAATTGGCGCGAACGCCATTGCGCCCTTCCTCCAGCGCGATGGCGCGCATGAGCGCGGTGATTGCGGCCTTGGGGGCGAGCGAGAGGATGTCGCGGGCAATGGCGCGCTCCACTCCGGCAGCGGTGACCGCCACAATCGACCCGCGCCGCGCGCGCAAGTGCGGCAGCGCGGCGTGCACGGCGTGGAAGCAGCCCTTGAGATCGGCATCGATGACCCGGCTCCAGTCAGCGGGCGGGACCTTGGCGACAAAAGCGAGCTCGAACGCCGGTCCGGACGCGTAAACCAGCGTATCGAGCCCACCGAACCGGCTGACCACCTCGCCCACAAATGCGCCGACCGCTGCGGCATCGTCTAGCGCTACCTGTGCGCCGTGGCTGCGGCGGCCGTGGGCAACGATGGTCTTCTCCAGCGCGGCGGCCTTGTCTGCATTGCGGTGCCAGGTGAACGCCACGTCCGCACCTTCGGACGCGAGGCGCGCCGCAATCGCTGCACCCAGCGCACCGGTTCCGCCGATGACGAGGGCAACCTGCCCGCTGCGATCCATCTGCCTTCTCCCACGTTGGTCCGAAGCCTTGCGTCTCATGCACCTGCGGCGGCTGCAAAGCGCGAAGCGGCGGGATGCAGCGCCAAGCAATGCAGGGCGCAGGATGGGGCAACACCTTGCACAGCGGTGAAGGCTAGGATGGCGGCTGACGGGGAGGTGACAGCAGGATGGCACATACGGAGCTGGCGGCGGTGGCGGGGCGGGGCCTTGTGGCTGAGGAGCCTCTGGTCACCGGGTCTGCCGATGATCTGTTGTGGGACACCACTGCAGATGTTGTCGTGGTCGGCTTTGGCGGTGCCGGCGCGGCTGCGGCGTTGGAAGCCTGCGAACGGGGCGCGAGCGTGCTCATCGTCGAACGCTTCGAGGGCGGCGGCTCAACTGCCAATTCGGGCGGTGTCTACTATGCCGGTGGCGGCACGCGCTTTCAGCAGGACGCGGGCGTGGCCGACAGCCCGGAAGAAATGTTCCGCTACCTGGAGCAGGAGTGCAAGGGTGCGGTGAGCGAGGCAACCTTGCGGCGCTTTTGCGAGGAAAGCGTGGCCAACATCGAGTGGCTGGCCGGGCACGGGCTGGGCTTTGAAGGATCGCTCTACAGCGGGAAGACCAACTATCCGCCCGAGGACAAGTATCTCTATTACGCGGGGAACGAGAAAGTACCGGCCTTTGCGGCCAGGGCGGCGCCTGCCGCGCGGGGGCACCGGACCAAGGGGGCCGGCTGGACGGGCTATGCCTATTTCGATGGCCTCAGGCAGGCCACCGAGCGCCTCGGCATTCCGGTCAGGACGCATAGCCGGGTGCAGCGACTTGTCCTCGATAGCACAGGTGCAGTGATCGGTGTCGAGCTCATCGAGATTGTCGATCCGGCTGACCGCCGCAAGCATCAGGCGCTCTATGCCAAAGTCGATCCGATGCGCCCGTTCAACACGGCGCGCGCGGAGAAGGCGATTGCCGAGGCGCTGGCATTCGAACTGCTGGTCGGGCGGCGGCAGCGCATCCGCGCACGCAGCGGTGTGATCCTGTCGACCGGTGGCTTTGGCTACAACGTTGGCATGGTGCGGGCGCACATGCCGTGCCTTGCGGATCGCAACAACGCACTGATGCGGCTCGGCTCGATGGGATGCAGCGGCGGGGGGATTCAGCTGGGTGTTTCGGCGGGCGGCGCGGTCGGCAAGATGGATCACGCGTTTCTGAGCCGGATGATCGCGCCGCCCGATGCGCTGGTGCAGGGGATCATCGTCAATCGCCGCGGCGAGCGCTTCGTCAACGAGGATGCGTATAACGCGCTGCTGGGCGGGGCGATCATGGACCAGCCCGATGGCGATGCCTGGATCATCATCGACCGCGATCTGCACCGCAAGCTGCTGCGCCAGTGCATCCCGACCGGCGATGGCACCTTCAAGCCCTACCTCGCGCCAGCGCTGCTGAACCTCTTTCTTGGCGGCACGCGCAAGGGGCGCACGCTGGCAGAACTGGCAGGCAGGATCGGTGTTCCGGCAGATCGGCTGGAAGCCAGTGTTGCGCAGCTGAATGCAGCCATTGCCGCGGGGCAGGGCGATCCGATGGGCAAGAACCCCGACTACGTGCGCCCGCTCGGCAGGGGGCCCTACCGGGCGCTCAATACCTCGGTCGGCAATCCCTATTCGTTCTGCATCTTCTTCACGCTCGGCGGCCTTGCGGTCGACGAATTGCGAGGCGTGGTCCTGCGGCCTGACGGATCCCCGATCGACGGGCTATATGCAGCCGGACGCGCGGCCATGGGCCTGCCCTCAAATGGCTACATCAGCGGGCTCTCGCTGGCGGACGGGGTATTCTCGGGCCGGAGGGCAGGGCGCGATGCGGCGATGGGGCGAGGCAATGCGCGATCCGCAGCCGACGCGGGATCAGACGGAGCGCGTTGACTGCCGCAAGGGCGGCTGCTGGATGACGCCCGACCCGTCGATCGGGCGGGAAGCCCAGCGAGCGATCTGCTGGAGTTCCTTGACGATGAGCGGGACCTTGTCGTCATCGTGCTGGCCGGTGAACATCGTGGAGACGAGACAGTACTTGAGATCGCCATCCTCACGCTGCAGCGGCACGGCGATGGTCGTCGCGCCGCGCACGAACTGCCCGCGATCGATGCTCCAGCCCTGCCGCTTTGCTTCCTCCACCTGCTCGCAGTATTCGTCGAAGCTCGGCGCACTTTCCCATCTGAGCCCCGCAAACCGGCGGGCGAGTTCTTCCCGGTCAAGGTCCATCGCGGCGGCCATGCACCGGCCGACAGAGCCGATCAGCTTGGGCAAGCGCTGCCCCACGGTCATCTGAATGCGCATCATGCGGGCGCCCGCAACATAGCCGACCAGCAGGATGCGGTCAGAATGCGCCCGCCACAAACCTGCGGTCATCCCCCAGGTTTCGGCGAGGACCTCAAGCCGTGTCCGCACGATCTCATAGGCGGCATCCGGATCAAGCGCATTGCGCGCGATCGACACCAGCCCTGCGCCGAGTGTGTAGAGCTTGGTGTTGGGATCGAAATCGACGATGTTTTCGCTGACCAGCGTCTTGAGGATATTGAAGCAGGAGCTTGGTGTCAGGGATAGGGAGCGCGCGATGGCGTTGACGCCGAGCGGCGCGGGTGTGGATGCAAGCTGCCGCAGAATGGCGACCGTGGACGCGACCGTGCCGATACGCGGTTCCTGCCGTCCATTCTCGTTATCACCTTGTGGCACAGCTCGCCCCGCTGGACTTCCCGATCCGAAGTCTTCGTCGGATCGAGGCAAAACATATCAGCGTGTCCCATCGCTGCAACTCGGCAAAACGCCAAGCCAAGCCTCATGTCCTCCAGAGGCAAGTCTTGTGCGTTGCGCGCCGCCATGGCTTTTGGGATCACGCCGAGATGGACGAGGCAAGCAGATCCCGGCTCGAGGTGTGGCTGAATGCCGGCGGGATCGCCACGGGTGCGATCACGTCGGTGGAGCAGCTGAGCGGAGGCACCCAGAATATCCTGCTGCGGATTGCCATCGGCGGCGAGGAGCTGGTCCTGCGCCGCCCGGCCATCCATGCGCGGCCCGAGGCTGAACAGACAATTCTGCGCGAAGCCCGCGTGCTTGCCTGTCTCGCCGGCACGGCGGTTCCCCATCCCCGTTTCCGTGGGCACTCGGCCGACAAGGACCTGATTGGCGCTCCGTTCCTGCTGACCGATGCAGTTGCTGGCTTCAATGCGGCGCTTGGTCTGAGTGAGGCAGCGCTCGCCAGTTCTGCCGTGCGCCGGCGGATGGGGTTGGCGATGGTCGAGGGCATTGCGGCGATAGCTGCCGTCGATCCGCTTGAGGTGGGGCTGGCCGATTTCGGCAAGCTGGATACTTTCATCGAGCGGCAGGTTCCGCGCTGGCGCAAGCAGCTTGAAAGCTATGCGCAGTTTCCCGATTGGCGAGGCCCGAGCGGGCTTGATGGGGTAGATGTGCTCGGCTCGTGGCTTGCGGCGCACCAGCCTCTGCGGTGGCAGCGCGGGCTGATGCACGGCGATTTCCACATCGGCAACGTGCTGTTCTCGCCCGAGGGGGACCTCGCCGCGATCCTCGATTGGGAACTTTCGACGCTGGGTGATCCCTTGCTCGATCTGGGCCGATTGCTGGCCGCGTGGCCGGACCCTGATGGATCAGGGCCGCTCAGCCTGAAGGTCGAACCTTGGGACGCGTTTCCGGTGCGGGACGAACTGATCGCGCACTACGGCGCCTGCACGGGCCGCGCGATGGATGATCTCGTGTGGTTCGAAGTGCTGGCCTGCTACAAGCTGGCGATCATCCTTGAAGGCACCTACGCCCGCGCCAGTGCTGGTCTTGCCGCGCGCGATGTCGGAGAACGTCTGCACCAGGGGGCGGTGAGCCTGATCGGCCGGGCCCTGCGGACTCTGGACAACAACGAATGATGGGGGCCGCTCCATGCTGGCCTTGATCGACGCATTCCCGGAGACGGCGCTGCCGCCCGAGGCTGAAGCCTTGCGCGGCGAGATTAAGGCGTTCCTCGCAGAGCGTCTCGCCGGAATGTCGGGACGGGACCGCGCGCGCACCTGGACGGGCTTTGACCGGGCATTCAGCCGGGATCTTGCCGAGCGTGGCTGGCTTGGGCTGACCTTGCCGAAGGAGTATGGCGGCGGCGGGCGCGATGCCTTTGCGCGGTTCGTGCTGGTCGAGGAATTGCTCGCGGCCGGAGCACCGATCGCTGCGCACTGGATCGGCGACCGCCAATCGGGCCCCCTCCTGCTGCACTATGGAACCGAAGCGCAGCGCCGCAAGTATTTGCCCGCAATCTGCCGCGGTGAGATCGTTTTCTGCATCGGTATGAGCGAGCCCAATGCTGGATCCGACCTTGCCAGCGTGCGCACTCGGGCGGTGCGCGATGGCGATGGCTGGCGGCTGAACGGATCGAAGATCTGGACGACCTATGCCCACCAATCAGATGCCATGATCGCGCTTGTGCGCACGGCTGGAACGCCGGAGGACCGGCACAACGGCCTTTCGCAGTTCCTGATCGACCTTGCGCTCCCCGGCATCACGGTAAGACCGATCAGGCTCGGCACGGGCGAGAGCGATTTCAGCGAGGTGCATTTCGACAATGTCGCGCTTCCCGCCGATGCGCTGGTGGGAGTGGAGGGCAATGGCTGGGCGCAGGTGAACGCCGAACTGGCCTTCGAGCGCAGCGGGCCGGAGCGGATGTATTCCAGCCTCGTGCTGCTCGATCTTTGGGCCAGTACGCTGGATGAGAATGCCGACGCAGCGGATATCGAGTTGCTGGGGCGGCTGGTGGCGCGGCTCGGATCGCTGCGGGCAATGTCGATTGCGATCACCGGCAAGCTCGCTGCCGGAGAATCGCCGCTGACCGAAGCGGCGCTGATCAAGGATCTGGGTACGGAGCTGGAACAGGCGATCCCGGTGGGCATCGTCGATGCAATCGGCAAGCGGCCCGACCTCGCGTGCAATGCAAACCTCATGAGCACGCTCGCGTTCCTGCTGCAACTCAATCACGTGTTCTCGCTGCGCGGCGGAACGCGCGAGATTCTGCGGGGCATGATTGCGCGGGGGCTCGGGCTGCGATGAGCGATATGGACGCCATGCTGACAGTGCCGTTCCGGCGCCTGCTGGCGGACATTGCCCCTCCCGCAGCGGTGCGTGCAGCGGAAGGCTGCCGCGGAGTACCCCCTATGTGGCGGGATCTGGTCGCGTCGGGATTTCTCGATGCTTTGGTTCCGGAAGACAAAGGCGGCGCAGGGTTGGCACTGCACGACGTATTTGCGCTGGTGGCTGCGACTGGCGCGGTGTGCCTGCCGGTTCCGTTTGCCGAGACGATGACGGCACGCGCCTTGCTGGCCGCGCGCGGTGCGGCGCTCCCGGAGGATGCAGTTGTGGTGCTTGCACCGCCATCTGCGATCATCCCGTTGGCCGCCGCCGCGACCCATGCGCTGGTGCCGAAAGATGATCGCATCGCGCTGGTCGCGCTTGGCGATGTCGGCCCGGACCCTTTCGGCGCAGGCGGCGGAAGCGTGGCCGCAGATGCGCCCGAGGTGCTTGCGGTGCCAGCAGGATCGATCGACCTGGCGGTCTTCGCTGCCGGGCTGACCGCAGCCAAGATGGCAGGTGCGATGGCCCGCCTGCTCGAGATGTCGGTACGCTATGCGAACGAGCGGGTGCAGTTCGGGCGCCCGCTGGGCAAGTTTCAAGCCATCCAGCAGCAACTGGCCGTGATGGCAGAGCAAGTGGTTTCGGCACAAGTCGCTGCGCGGATCGGTATGGCGGGTGCGCATTTCGATCCGGTGCGGGTGGCCATGGCCAAAACCCGGACGGGCGAGGCAGCGCATCAGGTTGTCGCGATTGCCCATGCCGTGCACGGGGCAATCGGCGTGACCGAGGAATACGATCTTCAATTGCTGACCCGGCGCCTGAAACAGTGGCAACTGGCGTTCGGTTCGGAAAGCTATTGGGCTGGTCGGCTGGGAGCCGTTCGGCGCTGTGCGCCTGTCGACACGACCGCAGATTTCATCCGGCTCCATCTGGCCGAAATGGTCGGCGCTGCTTCGGGAGAAGCCCATGCTCGAGCTTGATTTCAGCGGACGTACGGTGCTCGTCGTGGGCGGATCGAGCGGGATTGGCAACGGCGTGGCGCAGGCCTTTCGGGCACAGGGAGCCGAGGTCCACGTTTGGGGCACCCGCCCGCGCGAGGCTTACCGCGCCGAGGACGGCTCTGACCTGACCGGGCTTCACTACGCGCAAGTGGACGTCTCGGACTTCGATGCGGTGGCACGCGAGCCGCTTGCGTTCGAGAAGCTTGACGTTCTGGTGACCTGCCAAGGCACCGTGGCCTATTCGCGCAAGGAATTCGAGATGGAGACCTTCCGCAAGGTGGTCGACGTCAATCTCAACAGCGTGATGGCCTGCTGCATGAAAGTGGAAGCGCTGCTAGCCGCGTCGCAAGGCGTGGCAGTGGTGTTCGGTTCGATTGCCGGGCTGCACAGCTCGATCGGCAATCCAGCTTACGCGGCTTCGAAGGCGGGAACGCACATGCTGGTGCGTACGCTGGGAGAAACTTGGGCGAAACTTGGTATCCGCATCAACGGCATCGCGCCTGGGCTGGTCGATACGAAGCTGACCCGCATCACCACCGCCGAGCCGGAGCGCTTGCAGGCGCAGCTCAAGAAGATCCCCATGCGCCGCATGGGCACACCAGCAGATATGGCCGGGCCCGCGCTGTTCCTTGCCTCGGACCTTGCGGCCTACATGACCGGCCAGGTGCTCGTGGTCGATGGCGGGCGCCTGCTGCCCTAGGTGCAGTGCAGGCCCAGACAAGAATGCGCCACTCACCGCGCGGGCTGTCTGCTGTAGAAGATGGTGCCACGCCAAGTCTGGAACATCGATGACCAAATCCGTTGTCACGCTCGACGACAAGTATACGCAAAGCCATGGGCGGGTCTTCATGTCCGCGATCCAGGCATTGGCGCGGCTGCCGCTCGATCAGGCACGGCGCGATGCGGCGCGGGGCAAGCGGACCGCCGGCTTCATCTCCGGCTATCGCGGATCGCCGATCGGCACCTATGATGCGGCGTTGTGGGCGGCGAAGGCGCTGCTGGAGCAGAACCACATCACCTTCCTTCCCGGGCTCAACGAAGAGCTTGCTGCAACGGCGGTGCGCGGCACCCAGGAACTCACCTGGATGGGCAAGTCCGAGTTCGAGGGCGTGTTCGGACTGTGGTATGGCAAGCATGTCGGTGCAGACCGGGGGATGGAGGCGCTCAAGCTTGGCAACCTTGAGGGATCGTCTCCCGATGGCGGCGTGCTGGTGGTGGCGGCGGACGACCATGGCGGGAAATCCTCGGCCAGTGCGCAAGGCTCCGAACATGCGCTGATCGCTGCGATCATCCCGATCCTCTATCCGGCCGATGCAGCGGAGATCATCAGCTTCGGTCTGCTTGGCTGGGAAATGTCGCGCTACAGCGGGCTCTATGTCGCGCTGAAGACCGTGACCGACACGCTCGACTTTTCCGCCTCGGTGCCGCTCCCCGATCCGCATCAGGACTACATCCGGCCCGCCGGGTTCGCACTCCCGCCCGAAGGCCTTGGCCTGCGCCAGATGCGCTCCCCGCTGGCGCAGGAGGATTGGGCGGTGAACCGGCGGCTCCCGGCCGCGCAAGCCTTTGCGCGGGCCAACGGGATCGACCGGGTGGTGATCGATGCGCCGCGCCGCGTTCTTTCGATCCTCGCGGCGGGCAAGGTCTACCGCGATCTGCGGCAGGCGCTCGATGATCTGGGGCTGGATGAGGCGGCCTGCGCCGCGCTGGGGGTGCGGGTATACAAGCCGGGCCTCATCTGGCCGCTGGAGCCGGAAGGCTTGATCGATTTTGCACGGGGCAGCCGTGAACTCCTGATCATCGAGGAAAAGCGCCCGGTGATCGAGGAGCAGGCCGCGCGGCTGCTGTTTGCGCTGCCGGAGGGCGAACGCCCGATCCTTACCGGCAAGCGCGATGAGGCGGGGCAAGCGCTGCTCTCCAGCGTGGGTGAACTGAACCCCTCCAGTGTGCGCGAAGCGTTGGTGCGGCGGCTCAAGGCGCTCGGCATCGCGAGCAATGATCTGTCGGACCGCGCGGCACGTTTCGCCGAGATGGCGGAACGCGCGCGGCGGATCGGTGGCGGGGCCAAGCTGCGCCCGGCTTACTATTGCTCGGGATGTCCTCATAACACCGGGACGCGCCTGCCCGATGGCAGCATCGCGATCAGCGCGGTGGGTTGCCACGGCCTTGCCGCGTTCATGCCGGAGCGGCGGACCTTGATGCCGATGCCGATGGGCGGCGACGGGATCCCATGGGTTTCGGCAGGGCCGCTGCTTGATCGGCCGCATATCTTCCAGAACATGGGCGATGGCACTTATGCCCATTCCGGCGTGCTCGCGATCCGGCAGGCGGTGGCGGCCCGCGCCAACATGACGTTCAAGATCCTCTACAACGATGCCGTGGCGATGACGGGCGGCCAGCCGGTCGAAGGCGCGCCCACGCCGCTCGATATCGTCCGCCAGTTGCTCGCCGAGAACGTGTCGCCGGTGGTGATCGTGACCGACCAGCCCGAAGACTTTTCCGGCGATCACCGCCCGCCGCCCGGTGTTGCGGTCCATCACCGCGATGCGCTCGATGCGGTGCAGCGCGATCTCAGGACGCGAAAAGGGGTTTCAGGCCTCGTCTATGTCCAGACCTGCGCTGCCGAGAAACGCCGTCGGCGCAAAAAGGGAGCCTTTCCCGATCCGGACAAGCGCGTGTTCATCAACGCGGCGGTCTGCGAAGGCTGCGGGGATTGCTCGGCGCAGTCCAACTGCGTCAGCATCCAGCCGCTGGAAACCGAGTTTGGCCGCAAGCGCCGGATCGACCAATCCTCCTGCAACAAGGATTTCAGCTGCATCAAGGGCTTCTGTCCTTCGTTTGTGACAATCGAGGGTGCGAAGATTGCCAAGCGCGGCAATTCAGGAAGCGCGGATTTCGACACAATGATCGCCGACCTGCCGAGGCCCGCCATCGCGGGGGAGGGCGCAGTCCACTCGGTGCTCATCACCGGCATCGGCGGGACGGGTGTGCTCACCGTCGGCGCGGTGCTGGGCATGGCGGCGCACCTTGAGGGCAAGGGCTGCACCGTGCTCGATCAGACTGGCATGGCGCAGAAGGGCGGTGCGGTGACCAGTCATTTGCGGATCGCACCGGATCAGAGTGCGCTCCACACTGCGCGGCTGGACGTGGGCATGACCGACGTGATCATCGGCTGCGATCTCGTCGTCGCCTCGCACGCGGACGTGCTCAAGACCGTCCGGCCCGGCGTGACTGTGGCGGTGCTCAATGCCGATGTGACGCCCACAGGCGAGTTCCAGACGAACCGCGATGCGGACATGGGCGAACATGCCTTGCGCGCCATCGTGGCCGAGGCGCTGGGCGGCGGCGCTATCCACGATCTCAATGCCACCCGCCTCGCAACCACGCTGACCGGAGACAGCATTGCCACCAATTTCCTGATGCTGGGCTTTGCGCTGCAGAAGGGGTTATTGCCGGTTTCGCTCGATGCGCTGGAGGAGGCGATCCGGCTCAATGGCGCGAACGTAGCCGGAAACCTGCGCACGCTGGCGCTGGGCCGACTGGCGGCAGTGCGGCCCGAGGCATTCGATGCGCATGATCCGGCGGCAGATCTCGCGCGGCGACTCGCAACCCTCGACGGCGTCCTGGAAAGCCGCACGGCCCTGCTGACGGACTATCAGAACGCAGCCTATGCTGCCGAATACCGCGCGTTCATCGATGAGATTTCCGGGATTGTGGGGCGCAGCAGCGCTGGCGATGGGGCAGATGAATTCGTGCGGACCGCTGCGCTCGGGCTGGCCAAGGTCATGGCCTACAAGGACGAGTATGAAGTGGCGCGGCTCCATGCCGATCCGCGCTTCCGCGAGGCGCTCACCGAGCAGTTCGAGGGGCCGTTCCGGATGAGCTATCATCTGGCGCCGCCGCTGCTCAGCCGCACCGATCCCGTCACCGGGCGGCCGCGCAAGATCCGCTTCGGTGCCTGGGCGGGATTGCTATTCGGTGTGCTGCGGCGCTTCAAGGCCCTGCGCGGCACCGCGTTCGATCCCTTCGGCTACACCGCCGAGCGCCGCGCGGAGCGTACGCTGATTGCCGAATACCGCGCGCTGGTGCGCGAGGTGGCTGGCGGGTTGTCGCCAGCGAACCTTGCCGCGGCGACGGAGCTTGTGGCTGCGGTGATGGACGTGCGCGGCTATGGTCCGGTGAAGCATGCCAGCTTGCAAGACTATCAAGCCCGCCTTCCAGCCCTGCGGGCCGCGTTCGAGAATGCCGCTGCCAGCGTGCGCGAACCTGTTGCCGCCTGAGGAGGATTGGACCTGTGGAATTCACAACGCTTTCGTTCCGTGTCGAAGACGGGATCGGCCATCTCCGCTTTATCCGGCCCGATCTGCACAACCGGTTTGATGAGGCGCAGCACGCCGAGTTTCCTAAGGCGATCGCACCGCTGGCGGCGCGCACCGATCTTGCTGCGCTGGTCATTTCGGCTGAGGGGCGTTCGTTCTCGGCAGGTGGCGATCTCGACATGATGCTGCGCGCCAATCAGTCCGAAGCGCTACGGCTGCGGCTGACCGGCGAGGGGCTGGCGATCATCGAAGGGCTGCTGGCGATCCCTTATCCGGTCATCGCGGCGGTGCAGGGCGCCGCTGTCGGGCTGGGGGCATCGGTTATCGGATGCTGCGATATCGTGGTGGCGGCGCGGCAGGTGAAGATCGCTGATCCGCATGTCGTGCTGGGGCTGGTGGCGGGAGACGGCGGGCTGATGGCGTGGTCGCAAAGCGTGGGCGTGATGCGGGCCAAGCGCTACCTGCTCACGGGTGACGCGATCACCGCAGAGCAAGCGCACGCAATGGGCATGGTGAGCGATCTGGTCGAGACGCCAGAGGAGGTGCTGCCCGCCGCAGAGGCCATCGCGCGCCGCATTGCCGCACTGCCACGCTGCGGCGTGAGGGGCACGAAGCGGGCGTTCTCGCGGCTGAGCCGGGATCTTTTTGGCGCGGCGTTCGAGCTTTCGTTCGCATACGAGATGGATGTGATCAGCGGCGAGGAAGTACGCGGCGCGGTGGAGGCTGCGCAGGCGGCGATGAAGGCTCGCAAGGCCTAGCCGTCCTGCCGGGGGCTGCCAGAAACCGAAGGGTGCAGTTCTAGGCAAGACGCGCGCGGGCGCATCCATTTACTGCCATCGCGATTCTGGCAAAACCTGAAGCTGTTGGCGCCGGAACCGGCGTACGCAGGAAATGGGTGCTGGGATGACCGAAGAACGCGTTCGCGATGATGACCATCTCCGGTTCGCGGAGCCCTACGAGCCGCTCGATTACGAACCATACCGGCAAAGCTACGTCCTGCCGGAATGGAAGGATACGCGCGCGCTGCACAAGAAGCGGCCTTCGCGCGATCTGGGCACGGCGCGGCATACCGATACGGCCGTCTACTACTCGCGCGAGGTGATGCAGCAGGAGTGGGATCTGATCTGGTCGAAGGTCTGGCTGCTGGCTGGCCATCTCAACGACATTCCGAAGGAAAATGCCTTCATGAAGGTCGATCGTGGGCCTGAATCCGTGATCATCGTGCGCGGCAAGGGCCAGTCGGTGCGAGGGATGTACAACGTCTGCCAGCATCGCGGCACGCGGCTGATCGAGCAGGACTTCGGCTCCGCGAAGAAGTTCGTCTGCCCGTTTCACAAGTGGGAGTTTTCCAACACTGGCGAACTGCTGAAGATCGAGGACCGCGAGACCTTTCGCGAGGAAGCGCTGTGCCATGATCTGAACCTGCCCAAGGTGCGGACCGCCGTCTGGCGCGGCTGGGTGTTCATGACGCTGAACGACGAAGCGCCCGAGCTTGAGGACTGGCTTGGCCGGGATTTTCTGGCGCACATGGAGCCCTACGACCTCGAGAAGGTCATCCGCATCCGCGATGTACAGCAGGAATGGCCAGCCAACTGGAAGACGGCGCACGAGGCCTTCATCGAAGGCTACCACGTTCAGGCCACCCATCCGCAGCTTTACCCGGCGGTCGATGCCTATCACGCCCAGACTGACCTGTTCGAGAACGGCCACGGCATCAGCGTCTACCAGTTCATGAGCCCGAGCCCGCAATACATCAGCCGTTTGCCGGGCGGTCTGGTCGAGGAGCACAAGATTTTCCTGCGCGAGGCCGGCATTCCCGAAGCGGAATGGCCGACCCACTGGAGCGAGGTGCCCGGCGCGATCATCAAGGCGAAGCTCGCCAAGAAGGACTACGCGATCGACTACTCCAAGTTCACCGAAGGGCAGCTCGTGGACGACTGGAGCTTCGGCGTGTTCCCGACGACCGAGATGTTTCTGCACCCCGAAGGGTTCTTCATCCAGAACTGGCTCCCGCATCCGAGCGACCCCGAAAAGTGCATCTACACTGTGCAGGTCTATGCAGTGCCCGGGATTGGCGAATTGCCCTCGTTCATGGCGGTCGAGAACGCAGACCTATCGGGCAAGAAAGTCCTGCCGCGCACTTATATCGACACCAACGACATGGTGAACCTTGGGCCGGTCATCAGCCAGGACAGAGCGCTTGTGCCGCGCGTCCAGAAGGGGCTGCACTCCAAGGGCTACAAGGGGGCGGTCTACAGCGAGCAGGAAATCCGCATTCGCCACTTCTTCGATGAATACTATCGATACCTCAATGGCTTGAAGTGACCGGCCGGAGCCTCTCCCGGACTGGAACCAACATCTGAAGGCCATGCTCCCCCGATCCGGCTTGCTGGATCGGGGGTTTTGTCTTTCCGCTCAGCAGGCGGCAGGCGAGGTTGTTTCTTGCCAGAAAGACCGAGGCAGGCCCGCCAGCGTCTTGAGGTGCAGGCTCTCCCCGCCAAACTGTCCCGCAATTACGAAGAGGCGCCGATAGGTGTGCCCGATGGCGAGCTCTTCGGTCATGCCGATCCCGCCGTGGAGCTGCACCGCGCTCCGCCCCACGAACAGCGCGGCACTGCTGACGATGGCCTTCATCGCGGCGAGCCCACGGTCGCGTGACGCGCCGGGTTGGTCGAGCGCGGCGATGCCTTGATAGAGGATCGAGCGCGACAGTTCCATTTCGACCAGCATGTCCGCCATGCGGTGTTGCAGGGCCTGGAATGTGCTGAGCGTCGTGCCGAACTGGCGCCGCGTGGTGATGTAGTCGCGTGTCATGCGGATGGCCGTGTCCATCGCGCCGACCGCCTCGGAACACAGGCCCGTAAGAGTGTGCGCCAGCCCGGTAGAGATTGCCGCAAGACCCTCGCCGGGGTGGGCGAGTGTTTCGAGGACCGGTGCTTCGTCGAACTGCAGGTCGGCGGCATGCTGGTTGTCGAGCAGGCGGTAGCGCCGCGCTGAAACGCCGTCGGCTGCCGGGTCGACCAGATAGAGCCCGATGCCCTCCGTGCTGCGCGCCGAAACGATGAGCTGTGTCGCCGCGTGTCCACCGATGACCAGCGACTTGGTTCCGGTGATCCGTCCGTTGGCGAAAGTGGTTTCGACATGATCTGGAGCACCCCGCGCGGCCAGTTCGCCGTGAGCAGGAACGATCAGCGCATCGCCTGCCACGATGCCGGTGAGAAGCTCATCGCGCAGTGCCGAAGCTGGCAGCGCGGCGAGGGTCTGGGCGGCGAACAGCGCGACCGGCAGGAACGGTTCCAGCACCAGCGTCCGGCCGAACCCTTCCATGATGATCATGTTCTCGACCGGGCCGCCACCATAGCCACCCGCGTCTTCGGCAAGGCCCGCACCCAGCCAGCCAAGCTCGGCGAAGGTCTGCCAGTGCTGCGGGTCAAGCCCGGTGCCTGCCTCGATAAGGCGGCGGCGCGCTTCGAAGCTGTAGTCGCGCGCGGTGAAGCGGGCGACGCTGTCTGCCAGAGCCTGCTGTTCGCCGGAAAGGTTGAAGTCCATGTGCAGTCAGAGTCCCAGAATGGATTTGGCGATGAGCGTGCGCTGGATTTCGCTGGCGCCGCCGTAGATCGTGGTGGCGCGGCGAAACATTGCCTTCGCCGTCACGCCGATGGCCTCGTCATCGGTCAAGCCCGGCGAGAGACCGTCGCCATGAAGTATGTGGTGCCCCTCGGGATCGGGCATGGCCGCCAGTCCGTGATCGCCCAGCGCTTCTGCCGCGAGCAGCGCGGCCCGCTCGCTGAGTTCCGAACCGCGCAGTTTGAGCAGCGATGCCACTGCATTGCCCGCCGCATCATGTTCCGCGGCATGGAGCACGCGCATGACCGACCACTCGAGCGCGATCACTTCTGCCTCCAGCCGGGCCAGCTTGGCGGCAAAGGCCGGTTCATCGATCAACAGGCCATCACCTGCGCGGGCATGGGCGGCGAGATGGCGAACCTGATCGACATCGCGCTTGGTATGCGAAACGACGGCCGACGTGGTCCGCTCATGCGTGAGGAGGAACTTGGCATAGCCCCAGCCGCTTCCGGGTTCTCCGATCAGGTTCTCCGCCGGCACGCGCACGTTGTCGAAGAACACCTCGTTGAGCGTGAGCCCCTCGTCGATCGACCAGATCGGGCGGCGCACGATGCCCGGAGACTTCATGTCGATCAGCAGGAACGAGATGCCGGCTTGCGGTTTCACGGTCTGATCGGTGCGCACGAGCGCGAAGATCCAGTCGGCGTAGTGGGCCTCCGAGGTCCAGATCTTCTGGCCGTTGACGATATAGTGATCACCATCAAGGTCGGCACGGGTGCGCAGCGAAGCGAGGTCTGATCCCGAGCCGGGCTCGGAAAAACCCTGGCACCACCACTCGTCGCCGTTCAGGATCGGGGGCAGGAAGCGGGCCTGCTGCTGCGGCGAACCGAATGTGCACAGCACCGGGCCCAGCAGATCAAGCGCGCAGCGATCGAGCACTGGCGCGCGGGCACGCCGCAGTTCGTCCTGAAAGATGTACTTGCGCAGCGGGCTCCAGTCGGTGCCGCCGAAACGGGCAGGCCAGTGCGGCGCGCTCCACCCTTTGGCATTGAGGATGCGCATCCAGCGCTGCACATCCTCGCGCGCGCTATGGTAATCGTGCTGGCCGCGCCGGGCTATATCGGGCGGAAGGTGCGCCGTGATGAAGGCGCGCACCTCGGCGCGGAAGGCTTCGTCCTCTGGCGCAATGTCGAAGTTCATGGGGTGCCTTTTCGCTGCCGTGTCGAGTGCTCCCGTGCTTGCAGCATCGGCACGCAATGGCCAGCGTCTGACCCCCGCTCTGCGATGGGGAGCAAAAGACAGTGCGGGGCAGAGCAATGTGGCGCGCGGGGGCCGCTTCACTCTCAGACAAGTTGCGGATGAGGTTCAGATACGCCGCTGCGCTGCGCCCTCGGGTAAGCTCTCTCTCGTTCACCTTTGGGTGACGCCGATTGCGGAGGAATTGCACCTTGAAGGAAGAATACTGGATCTGGGGCAAGGATGCGCAGCGGCCGCGCATCCTGCATGCGATGATCCGCGTTGCCGATCTGGACCGCTCGCTGGATTTCTACTGCAACAAGCTAGGCATGGTGGTGCTGAGCCGGGTCGATGTCGAGGCCGCGCGGTTCTCCATCGTGTTCGTGAACTTCACCGACGATTTCGATAGCGGCGCCATCGAACTCACCTACAATTGGGATCACCCTGCCAACGCCGAGGGCTACACGCACGGCAGCGGCTATGGCCATGTCGCCATCGGCGTGCCGGATGTGTTCGCAACCTGCGACCGGCTCCGCGCGGCGGGCGTAGCGATCACGACCGAGCCCAAGCATCTGCTTCCCGGCGCGCCTGCGCTGGCCTTCGTAAAGGACCCGGACGGCTATGCCATCGAGCTGATCCAGACTGCCGGTTTTGTGGCGGGCGATGGCTGAACGTGGATCTCGCTGCTGAAATCCGCGCGCTGGTCGGTGACCGCGGCCTCCTCACGGGGGACGATGTGCGCATGCGTTCGTGCGATCCGTTTCGCAACGTGCCTCCCGAAGGTCCGCTGATCGTACGGCCGGCGTCCACCGAAGAACTCTCTGCGGTGATGCGGCTGTGCCATGAACGCGGCCAATGCGTCGTCACGCACGGCGGGCGGACGGGGGTTGCCGGGGGCGCATTCGTGGGGGCAGACGAGATCGCGATCTCGCTCGAGCGCATGAACGTCATCGAGGAAATCTGCCCGGTGACCAGCCTTGCGGTCGTGGGTGCGGGCGTCACCATCGAAGCGCTGCAGAACGCAGCGGCCGCGCAGGGCTTGTTCTATCCGATAGATCTTGGCGCGAAGGGCACCGCGACGATCGGCGGCAGTATCGCCACCAATGCCGGCGGCAACCGCGTGCTGCGCTGGGGTATGACCCGGCAGAACGTGTTGGGGCTGGAAGCGGTGCTGGCGGACGGCACGGTGGTTTCGGCGATGAACCGCCTGATCAAGAACAACACCGGCTACGATGTGAAACAGGTCTTTATCGGCGCCGAAGGCACGACCGGGATCGTCACGCGCGCGGTCATGCGGCTGGTGCCTGCGCTGGCCAGCCAATCGGTCGCCTTCGTGGCGGTGGACAGCGAGCAGGCGTTGCTGGACCTGCTCGGGCGCGCGCGAAAGCTGCCGACGCTGTCCGCGTTCGAGGTGATGTGGCCGGACTACTACGATCTCGTCGCGGCAAGCGGGACGGACCGGCGCCCGCTCGCACAAGGCCGCCATGCCTATGTCCTGATCGAAGCAATGGGCTATGACCGCGAGCTTGATGCGCAAGTGTTCGAGGCCTTCCTCGAAAGTGTCTACACCGATGGCCTTGTCGTCGATGCCGTGCTGGCGGCTTCCGACAAGCAGATCGCCGAGCTGTGGCGTGTACGCGAAGGCGCGGAATGCATCGTGCGCGAAATGAGCCCGTTCGTCTCGTCCGACGTCAGCCTCGATGTGCGCGATGTGTCACGGTTCGTCGATCTGGTGCGCAGCGGGCTGGCGGAGCACTATCCCATCGTGCGGACCGCGACGTTCGGCCACCTCGGTGACAACAACATCCACCTCGCGCTCCATGTCGGGCCGGATACGCTGGCGCAGGAGCCAAACGTCGAACGCATCATGTTCGATGCATTGCGCACGTTCGGCGGGGCGCTGACGGCCGAGCATGGCATTGGCCAGTTCAAGCGCGCCTTCCTGCCGGACCACAAGCATCCGGGCGAAATGACGGTCATGGGGGCGGTGCGCGCGGCGCTTGATCCGGCAGGCCTGCTCAACCGCGACGTGCTGTTCTGACCGGGATTGCCTGAACCGGAAATGCGGCTTGTCTGGCTGGCGGAACTGCTTTCACCCGCGCCCGGTTCTCTCCACTGTCAGGCCTTGCAAGGCGGGGGTCTTCCCGCATTCAAGCCATCGGGACAGCATCACGTGCCAGCCATTGACGTACCGCAGCCTGCCTTCATGGAAGACGACGAACTGCGCCTGTTCGCGGATGCAGTCGATCAGTTCCTGCGCAAATGGGCCGGGCCCGCCCAGACTGCGGCATGGCGTGATGAAGGCATGGTGCCGCGGGCGCTCTGGCGCGAAGCTGGCGAGGCGGGGCTGCTCGGCGCTTCGCTGCCGGCTGAATACGGCGGCAGCGGCGGCGATTTCCGCTTCGATGTCGTGGTGATGCAGGCGCTTGGCCGCCACAACGCGCTGAACTTTGCGGTTCCGCTCCATGCGGCGGTGATCGCGCCCTATATCGCGCAGTATGGCACCGAGGCGCAGCGGCGACGCTACTTGCCGTCTGCCGCGAGCGGGGAACGCATTCTCGCCATTGCGATGACCGAACCCGCTGCCGGGTCGGACTTGCAGGGCATGAAGACCACCGCCCGGCGCGAGGGCGATCACTATGTCATCAACGGTCAGAAGACCTTCATCTCGAACGGCCTCGTCGCCGAGACGGTGATCGTGGCCGCCAAGACCGATCCGGCAGCGAGGGCCAAGGGCATCTCGCTGTTCATCGTCGATACCGATACGCCCGGTTTCGCGCGCGGTCCGGCGCTGCACAAGCTCGGGCAGGGCGGACGCGATACCGCTGAACTGTTCTTCTCGGACATGGTGGTGCCGGTCGATTGCCTGCTTGGCCGCGAAGGCGGGGGCTTTGCCATGCTGATGGACAAGCTGCCGCAAGAGCGGCTGGTGATCGCCTGGCAGGCAATGGCGATGATCGAGGCCGCGCTCGAAACGACGGTTGCCTATGTCAAGCAGCGCAGAGCCTTCGGCAAGGCGCTGTTCGACTTTCAGAACACGCAGTTCAAGCTTGCAGAGTGCAAGACGCAGGCGACCATCGCCAAGGTCTTCCTCCACGATTGCACCGAAAAGCTGCTGCAAGGCCGGCTCGACGCCGCAACCGCCTCGATGGCCAAGTACTGGATCACCGAGGCGCAGGCGAAGATCATCGATGAGTGCCTGCAGCTGCACGGGGGCTACGGCTACATGGCCGAATACCCGATCTCCGACATGTACCGCGATGCCCGCGGCTACCGCATCTATGGCGGCACCAATGAAATCATGAAGTTGCTGATCGCGCGGTCGATCTAGCGCGTGGAGGATCCGAAATGGCCGAACCCCTTATCATCGATGCTGTCCGCAAGCCCATGGCCCGGGGCAAGCCGGGTGGCCGCTACGGGCTCCAGACGATGTGCGAGGCCGGCGGCATGGCCAACGCGGCGATCATTGAACGCCTGTAGAAGGAGAGAGCAAGTGGAGATTAACGGAATTGGTGCGCTGGTGACCGGCGGAGCATCGGGGCTGGGCCGGGCCAGCGCGGAGCGGCTCGCACGATTGGGTGCCAAAGTCACTATCGTCGATTTGCCGACCTCGCGCGGCGAGGAGGTGGCACGCGAGATCGGCGGCGGCGTCCAGTTCGTGGCAGCCGATATCACCGACGCAGCGGCAATGCAGGCGGCGGTTGACGCAGCGATCGCACAGGCGCCGCTGAGGGCAGTGGTGCACTGTGCAGGTCGGGGCCACACCATGCGGGTGATCGACCGCGAGGGGAATCCGGGCTCGCTGGAGCATTTCGAGGGCGTGATCCGCACCAACCTGATCGGTAGCTTCAACGTCCTGCGGCTGGCGGCAGCGGCGATGGCCCGCAACGAGCCGTTGGATGGTGATCGCGGGGTCGTGATCATGACGGCTTCGGTCGCGGCATATGAGGGGCAGATCGGGCAGATCCCTTATGCGTCCTCCAAGGCTGGCATTGTCGGCATGACGATCGTGGCGGCACGCGATCTGGCGAGCAAGGCGATCCGGGTCTGCACCATCGCGCCCGGTCTGTTCGATACGCCGCTGCTGGCGCGATTGTCCGAAGAGGTGAAAGCCTCGCTCGCGAAATCGGTGCCGCATCCACCACGGCTGGGGACGCCGGCCGAGTATGCCCTCATGGCGACGCAGATCATCGAGAACCCGTTGCTCAACGGCGAGACGATCCGGCTCGATGGAGCGCTGCGCATGGCGCCGCGCTGACGGGCTCTCAAATCGGGAGGAAACGGCCTTGGGCAGCTTGCAGGGAAAAGTGATCGCCATCAGTGGCGGCGCGCGCGGGATGGGCGCTGCCGAGGCGCGGTTGTTCGTGGCCGAAGGCGCACAAGTGATGATCGGCGATATCCGTGAGGCCGAAGGCAGGGCGCTGCTGGTGCGGTTCCTGATCTCGGACGAAAGCGCATACATCTCTGGCGCTGACCATTCCATCGACGGGGCCTCAACCGTTTGACGGCGAACTCTGCTGCCCATTCTTGCCTATGGCTGTCATGATCCAATGGAGAGCAGCGTAAAAACCCCGACAAATGCACGATGTTTCGCGCAGGTGCAGAAAGGGGCAAGGTCTGATGCGCCCCCAATCATGGAGTGCGGCCTGCGTTAAGATAATAAACTTCCCAAGCATGGTGCGGCGACCGGACGAAACCGGTCGCTGTTAGATATCAGGGGGAGAGGTCTCAATGACCGTTTGCAGCACAAAGACAAAGCGCGGCCTTTTGACCGGCACTTGCATCGCGGTTCTGGCAGCACTGCCCGGCGCCGCGTTTGCCGAAGCCGCGACGACACCTGCCGCAACGGCAACCGAGACCGGCGGCATTCAGGATATCGTGGTGACGGCGCGCAAGCGGTCGGAGAATGTCCAGACGATCCCGGTTTCGATCCGCGCGGTCGATGCCGCGATGATCCAGCGGCAGGATATCACCGGCCTTGAAAAACTGGCCGCCAAGGCGCCCGAACTCATCATCGCGCGCTCGTCCAATGGCTCGGGCGCTTCGCTTACGATCCGCGGCGTCGGTTCGAACTTCTCGAGCGTCGGTGTCGAGCAATCGGTCGCCGTGATCGTCGACGGTGCCTACTATGGGCATGGCCGCACGATCGACGAAGGCTTCTTTGATCTCGCGCGGGTCGAAGTGCTCAAGGGGCCGCAGGCGCTGTTCTTCGGCAAGAACGCGACCGCTGGCGTGGTCTCGATCACCACTGCCGATCCCGGCAATTCGTTCGAAGGCATGGCGCGCATCGGCTACGAATTCCGCTCGAAGTCGCTCTACGGCGAAGTCATGGCGTCCGGGCCCGTCAGTTCGACACTGGGTATCCGCTTGGCCGTGCGCGGTTCCAACATGTTCGGTGGCTACACCAAGAACCTTGCCACCAATGCCTTCTACAACACGCTCGATATCGCGACCGGCGCGACAGCAGCGCTGCTGGCTACACCGGCGGACCGCGACCAGCCCGGCACTAAGGACCTGATCGGCCGCCTCACGCTGAAGTGGGCGCCGACCGAGAACCTCACCGATACGCTCAAGGTCAGCGGCACGCACAGCCGCGGCGGCGCTTCTGGTTTCAGCACGATCCTGGGCTGCGCCGGGCCGACCGGTCAGCGCAATCCCAATCTGGTGTGCGGTGCCAAGTTCACGACCTACTTCAACAACCTGCCGAAGGAATACAAGGGCGCGACGGGCATCAAGGACAACGAGCTTTACAGCGACTACGATTCCTTCGCGATCAACAACACCTTCAACTACAAGCTCTCCGACGACGTGACCTTCACGACGGTTACCAACTACAACAAGAACAAGGTCCGCTATCTGCAGGACTACGGCCAGCAGAGCGACGCTGGCGTGTGGGCGGCGATCAATTCGAACTTCAAGGCTTTCTCCAATGAATCCCGCATCCTGACCTCGTTCGATGGTCCGGTGAACATCATGGTGGGCGCCTACTATCAGACCACCGAACGCGAACATGACGAGTTCGTCAACTTCATCGGCCTGATCAACAGTGCAGCGGCACCCGGAGACAAGTACCTGGCGTTCACCAAGTTCTCGCACACCCATGGCGAGACGATCTCGGGCTTCGGTCAGGCGATCTGGAAAGTGATGCCCAACCTCGAGTTTGCGGGCGGCGTTCGCTATATTCATGAAACCAAGCGGTCGAGCTTCTTTCAGCCCTACGTGAACCCGGCCCTTGCCGGCCTGTTCACGCCGCAGACCAGCGATCCTGCGACCACGCTCCGCGTCAACCAGACGTTCGACAACTGGTCTCCTGAGGCGACGCTGACCTGGCGGCCCACCCCGAACGTGACGGTCTACGGTGCCTACAAGACAGGCTACAAGTCGGGCGGTTTCTCCAACAGCGGCATCCTTTCACCTGCTGACCCGCGCGGCGATGGCATGTCGTTCGGTCCGGAATCGGCCAAGGGCTTTGAAGGTGGGGTCAAGACGACCCTGTTCGATCGTCAGCTGCGCTTCAACCTCGGCTTGTACACGTATACCTACAGCGGCCTGCAGGTCGATTACTTCGATCCGCTCTCGATCCGCTACATCACCCGCAACGCCGGTTCCTCGCGCACGCGCGGCGTCGAGCTTGAGCTTGAGTACGTGCCGCGCGCTGTGGACGGACTTACGCTGCGCGGCACGCTGAATTACAACCGCTCGCGCTATGTCAATTTCCTCGCGCCGTGCTGGCAGGGGCAGTCGATCGGGCAAGGCTGCGTGCTGCAGCCGCTTCCAGGGCAGGCAGGCAACCAGCTGCTGCAGGAACTGGGCGGGGTGGCGACAGCGAACGCACCGCGGTGGACGGGCTCGGCAGGCGCCGAGTACGATGTTCCGGTTTCGGGTGACATCCAGCTTGGTCTCAGTGCCGATTGGCGCTTCAGCAGCAGCTACAACTCATCGGCCTTTGATTCGCCGAACGGGTTTCAGAAGGCCTATTCGACCATTGATGCTTCGATCCGTCTCCGGTCCGAGAAGGTCGGCTGGGAGTTCGCGGTCATCGGCAAGAACCTGACCAATATCCAGTACAAGACCGGCGTGTTCGATATCACCGGCACGGGCAGCGGCACGGGCACGGTGACTGGCGGCAAGCAGTCCGACACGTTCCTCCTCACCCAGCTGCCGCGGACTGTGCAGGTACAGGTTACCTACCGGTTCTGAGGCTGCGTCATGGCCGGTTGGTGCGCCCTTGCACTGGCCGGCCACTGACGGGGCACCTTTCAGCCGCGGTGCCGTGGCTCATGGGGAGGGCGACTGGCCATGAAGGTCATGATCCTGCTGAAGCGCAAGGCCGGCATGAGCCATGCCGATTTCGTGGATCACTACGAAAACAGCCATGTCGTGCTGGCCCATCGCTATCTCGGCCATCTCTTCGTCGACTATCGCAGAAACTACCCGCTGCCGGTTCTGGAACAGGTCGGTGAGGAGCCCAACCCCGCAGTCGCCGACAGTCCGTTCGATGCGATCACCGAAATCTGGCTGGAAGACCATGCAGCATGGCTCGAAATGCAGCGGATCATCGCTGACCCGGTGATCGGCAAGATCTTCATGGATGATGAGGAGCATTTCCTCGACCGCCCATCGCTGCGGATCTTTCCCTGCCATGAAGTCCATTCGCAAGCCGAGCGGGCTTCCTAATGAACGGTGTTGCGGGGCCGGGCGGCAGCAGGAGCCATTGGAGCCTTTGGGAGGCCTGCGATGCAGGCGCCTGAAGTGGACGGTTTCTTCACGCAAGCTGCGCTCACCGATCCCTTGCCGATGCTCGCCCAAGCGCGCCAGCACGACCCGGTGTTCCGTTCGCGCATGGCCGACGGTCAGGAAGGTTTTGTCGTAACGCGCTACGAGGACATCAAGGCAGTCTATGCCAAGCGCCGCGAACCGCATGTTCTGGCGCACGCCTTCAAAGCGGTCCGCATCCGCTTCGATCCTGTGCATTGATATGGCCAGCGCTTCCGCCGAGAGACTGCTGAGCGGGCAAGCATGGAGCGACTTCTGCGACGTGCTCAAGATTGCCGGGCAGACCGTCGAGCGGTTTGATGATCTTGACGAACTCGACCGCACCGAGTGGTTCCGCTGCCTGTCCCGCTACACCCGCGGGATGCTGGAACGCTACGTTGAGGCCGGCGATCGGAGTAGGCTGGAACTCGTCGAGATGGCGTGGCGGCATTCGATCAACTGCACTTCGCCGATGCAGGACCAGCTGTTTGCCGAGTTCGACCCGGAGCATGAGTACCGGCTGTTCGGCAACCGGCGTGACTGTCCCTACATCGTGTTCATGGCGTGGACGCACCGCCAACCGAATGACTACGGGGCTCGCAATTGGGCGGAGGCCGGGCTTGAGGGGCTCAAGCAGTTTGATCCTGCCTGGCTTCCCGCCGTGGGCACTTTGCTCAGCGATGATGTCCATTGGATGACGTGGCCAAGATCTATCTCGACGACCTCGACAAGCCGGTGCGCAACGCGGTGGAAGAGGAGGCCTATCGCTCAGGCAGTCCGGTCGAGATGACGGCCGAGGAGGTGCTCGCCGCCGCGGCGCAGCGCACCGGCCTTGATGATCGCGGGCCTGCCGCGTTCGGGTACGACACACCTCGTCAACATGCTTGCGGCAGACCCCCGGCTGCGATCTTCGCAGCTCTGGGAGATGTGCTTCCCGTTCCCACTGCCCGGCGAACAGCCCGGTCCGATCGAGCAAAGCCCGCGCTTCGAGATGACGAAGGAGATGTGGAAGAACAACAATGTGGTGCTGCCCTACATGGCGGCGATACATGAAATGCACCCCGACCATGTCCATGAGAACATCGAGTTCCAGGGCATGGATTTTAGTTCCTACCAGATCGAATGGCGTGCCCGAGTACCGCGCTGGAGCCACTATTACTTCGCCCACGACCAGACGCCGCACTATGCCTACGAGAAGAAGATGATGCAGGCGCTGACCTGGATGCGCGGGCCCAATCGCTGGCTGACCAAAGCTCCGCCGAACATGGAGAACCTCATCCCGCTGCACACCGTGTTTCCCGATGCGACCATCGTGATCACGCACCGCGATCCTGTGGCGGTGATCCGCTCCTCGCTCACCCTGCTTGCCTACTGGGTGGATGATTTCGCCTCGGTCATTGCCCGCGCGGCTGAGGACGGTGTGACATTCGACATCGTGCAGGAATTTATCGATCCTGAAGGGACGGCCTTCGAGATTTATGTCGAGCGTGCAGGGCAGCCCAATCGGATCCTTGCTCAGCTTATGCTCGCCGGCCCTGTCGCTGCGCTCTACGACGGCGTGCGTGATGCGGCGCTAGGCTGGGACGGTTCAGATCCCATCCGCGACGCGCTGGACCTGCTTGGCGGCGCGCTCGACCTTCACCAAAGCTGAGGCCCGCGCTTCAGGCCGGATCGAGATCGAGCTCGATCCGGTTGGGGCCGTACACGATGAAGTTGGTGAGCCATGAGACACCGGCCTCTCCGCCGCGCAGGCTGAATTTCCGCGTCGTCTGAAGCAGCGTGCCAACTACTGAGCGCAGTTCCGCGCGGGCGATGAGATTGCCGATGCACAAGTGCGGGCCGTGGCCGAACGACAAATGGCGCGAGGCATTGGCGCGGGCGGGATCGAAGCGCTCTGGCTCCGGGAACATCTTCGGATCGCGATTGGCCGCACCATAGCGCAGCATCAGAATCGAGCCTTCCGGAATGGGCGTGCCGCCGACCACGACATCCTTGGTCGCCCGGCGGAACAGGCCTGCAACCGGCGCTTCGTAGCGGAAGACTTCCTCGACGAAGCCATTGATCTTCGAAGGATCGCTGCGGATCCGGTCCTGCAGCGCGGGATCGACCGCGAGGCGATAGATCGCACCGCAAAGGGCGCTGGTAGTGGTGTCATGCGATCCGGCGATGAGGATCGTGAAGATCGAGACGACTTCCTGCCGGGTCAGTTTCTTCCCGTCGACATCGGCATTGACGATATCGCTGAGCAGGCACGGCGCCGGATTGGCAATGTATTCGTCGGCTTTTTTCGAGACGTATTGCTGGAGATCGCAGATCGTACGGGTGATCGCGATCTGCTCTTCCTCGGTGTTGTCCGGATTGGCTTCGGCGACGACAGCATCGGTCCAGGTGCGGAAGAGGTCGAAGTCTTCCGAGGGCAGGCCAAGTTGATCGGCCACCACGAACGAGGGGAGGACGGCTGCGACATCGGTGTAGAAATCGCCGCCTCCCTTTGCGACGTACTCGCTCACCAACCGGGCTACCGTCGTCTGGATAAGATCGTCCATGCGCTTGATCGCAGGCGCATTGAACGCCTTGGCGACGAGCGAGCGGTGGAAGGTGTGCAGCGGCGGATCGGCCACGACGAGCGTGTTGGTGGGAACGAAACCGTGCTCTTCAAACACCGCGTTGATGCGCGCCTGTTCGCTCGATTCCTTGACCAGCAACTGCCCGGTGACGCTGGAGAAGGTCAGCGGATCGGCGCAGATGTCGCGCACCTCGTCATAGCCCAGCACCATGTAGAAGCCGCACGATGCATCGAAGTAGACCGGACCCTGCTCCCTGAGCTGTCGATGCGCCTCATGCGGGCAGCGACGGATATCGAGGTCCAGAAAGCTGATCGCATCGGTGGCCATTGAACTGCTCCTCGGGCGGCATGACTGCTTGCTGATCGGATGATTATGGCAAATCGGATTGCCTGCCTACGAAGCATCCTTGCCTGAACAGGAAGACATTACGGCCTCGTTCACGCGCAGACAGGCGCATGACAGGTCTGGGCAAGGTCAGGCTCACCCAGCGGCATGGTGCGGTGCCGGCTTATCTGGCAGCCTCCGATCAAGCCGGGCGGGTGCCCCGCCGAATATCGGGAGAAGATCGATGGGCCGTGTTGCTGGCAAGATTGCGTTGATAACGGGTGGAGCCTCCGGCCTCGGCGCTGCGGATGCGGCGCTGCTCGCCAGCGAAGGTGCGACGGTCTATCTTACGGACGTCGATACCGCGCTTGGGCAATCGGTGGCAGCATCGATCCCCGGGTCAACCTTCATTGCTCATGACGTCCGCAGCGAAGAGGCCTGGCGCTCTATTATCGAACGTATCCGCAGCGAACATGACCGGCTGGACATTCTCGTCAACAATGCCGGTGTCGTGAACTTCGGAACCATCGAAGAATGCACGTTGGAAAGCTTCCGCTTCGTCAACTCGGTGATGTCTGAAGGCACGTTCCTCGGCTGCCATACTGCCATTCCGCTGATGAAGGCTGGCGGCGGCGGCTCGATCATCAACATGGGCTCGATCGCCGGGATCAAGGGTGTGAGTGCAATCCCGGGCTACTGTGCCGCCAAGGGCGCCATACATGCCCTGACCCGCTGCGTGGCCGTGTACTGCCGCGAGCAGGCCAATGGCATCCGGTGCAACGCCATCGTTGCCGGCTCCATCCGCACGCCCATGACCATGCGGGCACTGGCGGACATGCCCGAAGACAGTCCGAGCTTCGAAGAACTGGAAGGCCACGGCCAGGGCCAGCCGTCCGACGTCGCCAACATGGTGCTCTATCTCGCTTCCGACGAGGCACGGCATGTCAACGGCGCATCGCTCGTCATCGATAACGGGGAAACGGCCTGAAGGTTCAAGGGCAATCAAACCCATCGCCATTCCAGAGGACAACTTCGCGGCGGTCTTCGGTGCGCCAGGCGCCTAACCGGTTTCGGCCTCCGTCATGCGTAGGCCGAGCCAGTTCGCCGCACGCGGGAGACGGCGCAGCACGGCAAACTCGATCACGAGCATGCCCACCATCGAGATCGCCAGCATCGGCAGCAGCGCAGCAAGCGCCAGCACGATCAGCACCACTCCGCCCATGCGTGGAGGCGTGGCGGTTGGGGCAGGTGCACCAAGCCGATCCGCCGGCTTGCGGCGGCGCCATAGGATGAAGCCGGTGACCGACATCGTGACCAGCAGCAGCGCGGTCGCCACCCCGATCAGCTGGTTGGCGAGGCCGAACAGCTGCCCTTCGTGCCAGGCGACGCCGTAGCCAACGACGCGGTCGATCACGTGCTTGCCGGCAAAGTCTTCATGGCTGGTCTCGCGGCCGGTCATGGGGTCAAAGGTGTAGGAGACGCGCTGGGGCCGGTTCTGCGTGTCGGAGCGGACCGACCATTCGCTTTTCGCCTTGCCGCCAAAACGCGGCGCGGTGCCGGGGGGAGAGACGATCACCGGGAACGGAAGGTGGCGGCCCTTCGCCTCCGCCACGATCTCGCTGAGCGAGACGCCCGACATCGCCATCAGCGTCCCGTCCGGCATGCGGTGCGCGCCCATCGGCATCGCGGAAGTGCCCATCGCCATCGCACCATGCTGGTGCTCGGCATGCTCGTCGCCGCCCGCAGGCGCGCCGCCGATTGTCCAGTCCTGCTGGCCCTTTACCCAGCCGAGTTCGGTACGCACCGCCTTGAAGGCGCTGCCCCAGACATCCGCCCAGGGCAGGCCCGTAACGAGGAGCACGAGCGCCAGACCCGAAACCCAGAAACCCGTCACTGCGTGGAGATCGCGCCAGAGGACTTTCCGCCCACTGGCAAGCCGGGGCCAGATGACCCCGGCCGGTCCGCGCCCGGCAGGCCACCACAGGTAGAGCCCGGTCAGGATCATCACGATGGCCCAGCTGGCCGCGAGTTCGACCAGCCAGCTGCCGCGCTTGCCGAGGAAGAGCTGCCCGTGAATATCGTGTGCCACCTGCATCACGCGCCATTCGGGATCGAGCGAGCCGAGCACCTTGCCATCGGGTGAGACGAATACATCGCGCATGGCGTGGTCCGGCAAGGCAAGGTGAACGAGCGCCGCGTCGTTCTCCGCTGCCGGCAGGCGGTAGGAGCTGAAGTGGCTGCCCGGAAAGGCGGCGAGCGCGGCTTTGACCTGCTGATCGGCGGAGACCGTCGTCGCCGCAGGAAGATCGCGCCATGCGCGTTCCTCCCAGGCATCGACTTGCGGCTTGAACAGGTAGACCGCGCCGGTAAGCGCCAGCACTAGCACCATGGGCATGACGAACAGCCCCGCATAGAAATGCCAGCGCCATACCGTGCGATAGAGAAGCGTCCGGTCCATCGTTACAGTCTCCATCCGGCTTCGATCAGAAAGGTGCGCTGGGGATAGGGGTGAAACACCCAGGCGCGATCATTGGTGAGATTGTCCACACCTGCTGAAACGCGCAGCTTCTCGGTCAGCTGCCAGTTGAGCCGCAGATCGAGCGCGAAGAGTTCCGAGGTGAAGCCGAACGTGTCGCCGCGCTGGAGGCCGAACAGGTCGGTATTGGGGCGGCTGGCATAGCGCAGCCCGACCGAGCCTTGCAGCTTGTCGGTCAAATCATAGCGCAAGTTCGCGTTCACCCGCCACTTGGGGATGCGCGGGAACTGCACGCCTTCCGCGGCGAGTGCGGCGGCATTCCGCAGGGTCTTGCTATCGATGTAGGCTGCGTTGAAATCGATGTTCATGCCCTCAAGCGGCCAGTTGTGCGTCTCGGCAATGCCTTCGAAGCCGAACTGGCGGGTAAGGTCGATGTTCTTGAACGAGGATGTGGTGATCCCGTTCTGGTTGAAGCCGACGAACGAGAAGATCGTATTGTCCACCCGCTGGAAGAAGGCTGAACCGGTGAGCTTCACCCACCCGAAATCATGCGCAACGACAAGGTTGGCGTCCTTGCTGCGTTCCGGCTTGAGCGCGGGGTCGAAGCTGTTGGGATTGAAGCTGCCATCGCCGTTGAGGCTGCCCTGAAACAGCTCGCCCACCGTGGGATAGCGCGTCGCCATCGCAAGACTGAGCTGCAAGGAGGTGCCATCGCCGAGCCGGTATTCGAAGCTGAGGCTTCCGTTTACGCCGTCGCTGCTGCGCGCGGCATAGGTATTGGCGACCGGCTGGCCCGCCAGCGGTCCGGTGCCGAGCCGCGCCAGCCCGCCATCGTAGGCACGCCAGTTGTCATAACGCACGCCCGCCGTCACGGTCAGCGCATCAAGGAACACCTGTGCCTCGCCCCAGGCCGAAAGCTGGCGCGTCTTGCCGAAGGTGCGCGAGGCAAAGGTCTGGCCCGCAGCGCTGGTCCAGTCGGCGAGGTTGGTACGGGTCTGATCGGTGCGATAGGCATTGGCGGTGAGGCCGAGTGCAAAGGCGCGGCGGCCGGTCTTGTTTTCCAGCGTCAGATCGCCGGTCCACCAGCCGGTCGGCCCTTGCGCCGCCAGAGTGCCGGCGCCGTTCGTCTTGCCCGCCACGTAGCCGTTCGAGGTGAAGGTTTCGGTGCGCGGAACCTGATAGGTCGAGATGGCGAGCCGAGCGGTCGTGTTGTCCGCGATGTCTGCCGCGAGCTTGAGGCCGGCGAGGTATTCGTCGCGCAGGGTCTTTGACCAATTGGCGCCCGAGGCGGTGTAGCTCTGCCCGCTGATGGAAACGCGCCCTTCGCACACTACATTGCCAGCCGCGTCGCGCAGATAGCAGTCCGGCGCGGTCTGGCTGTCCTCGTTGTGCCAGTAGGCGAAGAGGAACTGCCCGGTCACCGGCCCATTGTCATATCCGATCTTGAGCTTGGCTTGCTCCTGCGTGATCCGCGCGGGTGACTGGGCGGCGAAGTAGGGATTGGATGCGTTGCCCGGCGCGCCGGGAATGCCGGTTCCCGCAGCGGCGGCGCGAACATGCTCGGGATCGACCACAGCGCCGTTCACGGGCGTGCCGCCGGTGCCCGCCACCGGGTTCAGGCCAAGGAACGTCATCGGTTGCCCGGTGTTGCGGAAATAGCGGCCAGTCAGGCGCAGCGACCACGGCCCGCTCTTCTGCTTCAGGCCAATGCCGCCCTCGGCAGAGAACCCGTAGTAGTCGTCCCGCGTCGAGAACTGGCGATAGGGCTGAACGAAGCCTTGCACGGTAGCGAAGGCCTCGGTGCTGTCCGGATCGCGTGTCGTGATATTGACGATGCCGCCCATCGAATTGCCGATGTAGCGCGAGGAGTAGGGACCGTAGACGACATCGAATTGCTTGACTTCGCCGGGACCGACCACGCCCCACTTCGGCGCGAATGAAAAGCTGTTGCCGAGGAAGTTGGAGACGACGAAACCATCGACCATCACCAGCGTGCGCGCGCTCTGGGTTGAGTGCGTGCCGCGGAAGCCGGGCACACCGTTGCTGTCTCCGGAGTAGCGTTTGCGCACGAAGAAGTCGGGCGCGTACTTCATCAGGTCTTCGGTGTTGAAGGCGTTGACCGCCTCCAGTTGTTCGGCGCCAAGGCTGACGGCGAGGCCGCGCGGGGCGATCTCGATCGGGGCATCGCGCTGACCGACAACGAGGATGGAGGACTCGGGGAGGCTGGAGGAATCCGGCGCCTCGGCGGCTGGAATGGTCGTGTCCTGCGCCCGGGCGGGCACAGCGAGGCTCAGCGCAAGGCCGAGCGCAATCAGGGAAGTCTTCATGGAACGGGTATCCGGTATGGCCCGCACGCCGGAACGCGCGCGGTGCGATCTGTCAGGTGGCCGCGCCAAGGGGCGCAGCCGCTTTGTCTGTCAGATCAGGGCCGGTGGTCCGCGCAGGGGCGGACGGATGTAGGGTATGCCTGCCAGTGCCGGAATGCGGATGGGCGCAAATCCGAGCAGGAGCAGGAAGGCAATCGCCAGCGCCACGAACGCCGGAAGCCCCGCATCGAGCGAGGCGAACGACAGCGAGGCATAAGGGCAGGTTTCGGCGGGCTTGGCCGTGCCCTCGCTCTTGCCGGGAATGGTGATCTGCTTGGCGAGGTGGTCGCCCGAGGCGTCACCGCAGACGAGGATGGTAAGCGCCTTGCCCTGGCTGCCGATCATGTAACCGGTGGGCACCACAGCCTTGATCACGAGCGCAACCGCGATCAGCAGCATCGCCAGCCGGAAGTGACTGCAAAGATATGCGCGCAAACGCCCCATGGGGGGGCTATAGGCGCAGCCTGTCGGATTGTCACCCTGATGTTGCCCGTTCGCGAACTTGCTTGCAAACGGGCAGGCCCGGCGAAGCGGGCCGCCCCTGACCGGCTGGTAACCCCTCAGGCTGCGCGGAGTGCCGCGAGGAAGGTTCTGATCCGGCGAGCATTGACCCCAAGATCACCGACACCGACCCGGCTGACCGAACGCATGTCGACGCGGGAGGACTTGCCATCGTCCGAAGGCGCGATGCGGATCACCACATCGTCATGGAAGCGGATGTAGGAAACACTCGCGGTTGCCTCGATATGGCCGCGCGCGGGGTCGCTGCTGACGATCTCCCATCCTGCCTCGTTGGCCAGACGCAGGGCGAGGCTGGTTGCCTCCGCAACGGGCTTGGCGATCGTGACCGTCTGCAGGTCAGGATAAGCCGCGCCGTGGATCTTGCGCCAGTTTTCGAGGCTGTCCACGCCAACGAGATTGTCTGCGCGCAGATGGATGGTCTCGAACTGCGGCGGATTGGCGAGATCGGTCGTGATATCGTGGATGGTCGGCGCCGATCCTGCGGCAAACGGCCTGCTGACAATGAAGCCGACGTATACCAGCGAAACAAGAATCGCTGGAATCAGCTTGCCGCCACGCGCTTCCGGGCGCCGGCGTGTGGTGATCAGCGCCGCAAGTCCCAGCAACAATGCGATCAGCGCCACAAGAGCGCCGCCAACGAGTGCGCCGAATCCGGCGAGCTTGGGAATGAGGTCGTATCGCGCGAGGGTCAGCCCGATTACCGCGATGAGGAGCGAGGCCAGTGTGAGAAACACTGTCCAGCGCGCGAGGCGGCTGGAGCCGGGAGCAGGTGCATGTGAAGCCATCGGCGGATATCATCAGGAAACGGGCCTGCGGTCAATGAGGCCGTGCAAGCGTGGCATGTGGTCTGTAAGGTTCTGGAATACTGCGCGACTATGGCTGATCTTCACTGACGGAACTTGCTCGCAAATGCATTCGCAATCGATGAAGCGCGTGGTCTTGGCGGGCGGCGGGCACGCGCATCTGGCCGTGCTGGCGGACTGGGCGCGCAAGCCGCTGCCCGCCGCGCGGCGCTGGCTGGTGACGTCCTCGCGCTACACGGCCTATTCCGGCATGGTTCCCGGCTGGCTGGCAGGTTTCTACAGCGCCGATGATCTGATGATCGATCTTGCGCCGCTGGCAGAACGCGCAGGTGCCGAGTTGGTGCTTGCCGATGTGATCGGCCTTGATGCGGAGAAGCGCAAGCTTGCGCTGTCGACAGGAGAAACTCTGGAATTCGATCTGCTGTCGCTTGCGACCGGAGGCGAAACCGATACTTCTGCGCTCGCTGTTGCCGGTCAGCGGCTGCTCCCGGTGCGGCCCATGTGCGGCTTCATCGCAGAATGGCGCGGCCGGATTGCAACGGACACCGGAAGCCCGCCGCAGGAGATTGTCGTCGTTGGTGGCGGCGCTGCGGGCGTCGAGTTGGCCTTCGCGATCTGCGTTGCCCACCGCCGTGCAGCAGGAATGGGCCGGGTTTCGATCGTTACGCCCGAGGAACGGTTTCTCGCCGGCCATGATGAGCGTGTGCAGGCGCTGGCAAAGTGTGCTCTCCTTGAGCGCGGCATCACCATGCATTTCGCCCATGCAGTCGGCACGGAAGGCGGCTTGCTGCTCTCGAACGGCCGATTCCTGGCGGCTGACTGCATCGTCGCCGCGACAGGCAGCCGCGCGCCGCTATGGCTCGCCCAATCGGGCCTTGCTTGCACGCCGGAGGGTTTCGTCGCGGTCGGGCCGGACATGCGCAGCACCTCGCATGACGCTATCTTTGCTGCGGGCGACATTATCGAGCGTGCCGACCGCCGGCTCGAACGATCGGGGGTCCATGCCGTGAAGGCCGGCCCCGTGCTCGCAGCCAATCTTCGCGCGGCCTTGGGGCAGGGCGCTGTGCAGCGTTACAAGCCGCGCCGCCGCACACTGTATCTCCTGGCGCTCGGCGACCGACGGGCGATCTTTTCGTGGGGGCCGATCGTTGGCACCGGACGATGGGCATGGCGCCTCAAGGATTGGATCGACCGTTCGTTCGTTCGCCGATACACCAGCCACGGAAGCGCCGCACCCGGCGCCACGACCACGCGCCGGGGGAAACCGTGACGACATTGCTGGCCCACATGATGTCGAGACCCGCCGTGACGGGTGCGGTAAAGGTGTCGCTGGTCGTTGGCACGTGCCTCAATGCGATCAATCAGGGATCGGCGATCTGGCACGGTGCCGGGGTGGACTGGCCGCGCTTCGGGCTCAACTATCTCGTGCCGTTTCTCGTCTCCAGTTACAGCGCGGGCAGGGCGCGCCTCGCGGGGAACGGCTGAATGGACCCGACCGTCCGTATCAAGGGCAATGTTGCGAGCGCAACGCCGGAGTTTCTCGCGCAAATGCGCGAGGACATGCTGCGGTTCGCCCGGCTGCAACTGGGCAGCGATGACGAGGCGGAAGATGCGGTGCAGGAAGCGCTCGCGGGTGCTTTACGCAATGCCGCCGATTTTCGCGGTGAAGCTGCCTTGAAGACGTGGATCATCGCGATCCTGAAGAACAAGGTCGCCGATATCCTGCGCAAGCGGCAGCGCCTGCCGCTTGCCGCGAGCCAGATGGCGGCGCCCGATCAGGAAGGCCCTCTGCCTGCGGTGTTCGATCAGCGCGGTATGTGGCACGATGCGGCTCGGCCGGCGCGGTGGAGCGACCCCGAGGCCGATCTGCACACAACGCAGTTCCTCGCGGTCTTCGATGCCTGTCTCAACCGCCTGCCACCGCAGCAGGGACGCGTGTTCATGATGCGCGAAGTTGTGGAACTGGGCACCGAGGAGATCTGTGCCGAGCTTGGCCTGACCATCAACAACGTCCATGTCATCCTGCACCGTGCCCGCCTTGCCTTGCGCGCATGCTTGCAGATCAACTGGTTCCAGGAAGGAGCCTGATCATGCTGAATTGCCATGATGCCACGTTCCTTTTTTCGCAGGGCCGCGAGCGCAAGCTGACCTTTTCGGAGCGAATGAAAGTGCGCATCCACACCAGTATATGCAGTGACTGCACCAACTTCGAGCGCCAGCTTGAGACAATTTCGGGCGCGGCCAAGGCGTTTGCCGCGCACAAGGGTAAAACGGATGACTAGGGCGCATGGCGCCGGCGCCTTTCGGTGTCCGGCCAACCCGTATGCAGGAGCAGGTTTTTGAAACGTCTAGGTATCTTGCTTCTGTTGGTGGCGGTCGTCGCCGCATGGTTTGCGCTCGATCTCGGGCACTATCTCACCTTGGCGACGCTCAAGTCCCAGCAGGCGTGGCTGGCCACGGCTTATCGCGACAACCCGCTCATGGTGATTGGCGCGTTCTTCTTGGTTTACGTGGCCTTCACCGGGGCTTCGATACCCGGTGCGGGTGTGCTCACCCTTGCGGCAGGAGCGATCTTCGGGCTGGCGATCGGGACCTTGCTGGTTTCTTTCGCCTCGACCATCGGGGCGACACTGGCCTTCCTCGCCTCGCGCTATCTTTTTCAAGATGCAGTGCAGGCGCGCTTTGCTGACCGGTTGCGTCCGATCAACGCCGGCATGGCCCGCGACGGTCCGTTCTATCTGTTCACACTGCGACTGGTTCCGGTGGTGCCGTTCTTCGCGATCAACCTGCTGATGGGGCTCACCCCGATCCGCGTCTTCACATTCTTCTGGGTCAGCCAGCTTGGCATGTTCCTCGGCACTGTGGTCTATGTGAACGCTGGCACGCAGCTCGCGCAGATCGACAGCCTGCGTGACATCGCAACGCCGGGGTTGCTGCTCTCGTTTGCTGCGTTGGGCCTCCTGCCATGGGCGGGCAAAGCGATAATGGGCATGATCGTGCGGCGGCGGATCTATGCACGTTGGCAGAAGCCCAAGCAGTTTGACCGCAATCTCGTCGTTATCGGCGCGGGCGCGGCCGGGCTGGTTTCCTCGCTGATCGCTGCCACGGTGAAGGCCAAGGTGACATTGGTGGAAGCCGGCAAGATGGGCGGCGACTGCCTCAACTATGGCTGCGTGCCTTCCAAGGCCCTCATCAAGTCTGCGCGCATTGCCGATGCGATGCGGCGGGCAGACAGTTTCGGCCTTACGCCGATGGAGCCGTCCTTCAGCTTCCCAGAGGTCATGCGCCGGATCCACGCGGTCATTGCCGAGGTGGAGCCGCACGACAGCGTCGAGCGCTATACGGGGCTCGGGGTCGATGTGGTCAAGGGCTATGCCCGCATTGTCGATCCCTGGACCGTCGAAATCGCCCGCGAGGATGGCGCTACGCAGCGCCTGACGACGCGCTCGATTGTCATCGCTGCCGGTGCTGCGCCGCTGGTCCCCGATCTGCCGGGTCTGGAAGGCTCGGGCTATGTGACGAGCGACACGCTGTGGGAGGAGTATGCCAAGCTCGATGAAATGCCGCGCCGCATCGTGATGCTGGGCGGTGGTCCGATCGGCTGCGAGCTTGCGCAGGCCTTCGCGCGGCTGGGCGCCGAAGTGACGCAGGTGGATCGCGGAGAGCGCCTGCTACCGCGCGAGGATGCCGATGTGGCGGATCTCGCCCGTGCAGCACTCGATGCCTCGGGCGTAAAGGTGCTGACCGGCCATGCCGCGCTGCGGATCGAGAACGATGCAGATGGCAAGCGCCTGATCGCGGCGAGTGCGGATGGCGAAGTCGCGATCCCCTTCGATGCGCTGATCCTCGCCGTTGGCCGCAAGGCGCGGCTGACCGGCTATGGTCTTGAGGAGCTCGGGGTCGAGGTGGAGCGTACGGTCGTGACCGACGCTTATCTCGCCACGCTCTATCCGAACATCTACGCAGCGGGTGATGTGGCTGGGCCCTACCAGTTCACCCACGTCGCCGCGCATCAGGCGTGGTATGCCTCGGTCAACGCGCTGTTCGGCCAGTTCCGCCGGTTCAAGGCCGATTACCGGGTGATCCCGTGGACGACCTTCCTCGATCCGGAGATCGCGCGCGTCGGGCTTAACGAGCAGGATGCGCGAGCAGCAGGCGTGGCGCATGAGGTCACGATATTCCCGCTGCACGAACTCGACCGCGCGATTGCCGAGACCGCGAAGGAGGGCTTCGTCAAGGTGCTCACCCCGCCCGGCAAGGATCGCATCCTTGGCGTGACGATCGTTGGCGATCATGCGGGCGAACTGATCGCCGAATATGTGCTGGCGATGAAGCACGGCCTTGGCCTGAACAAGATCCTCGGCACGATCCACACCTACCCGACCATGTCGGAAGCGAACAAGTATGCCGCGGGCGAGTGGAAGAAGAAGCACGCGCCCCAGCGGTTGCTTGCGCTGGTGGGCAAGTATCATGCGTGGCGGCGCGGCTGAGGCAGGCAACCTGTAAGAATTGCCGAGCTTGCAAGACCAATAGGCACCATGTCACGAAACCGCCTATGATCGCGGTGCCTTAGCGGAGATCCCTGTTGCTATCTTTCCCCCGCATTGCCGCTGCATCCAGCATCGCCGCACTCGCGTTTGGCCTTGCCCATCCGGCACTCGCACAGCAGGCCGGCATCCGCATCGCGCTTGTTGACGCAGAAAGTGGCGCACCGGCTGCCGATGTCGCCGTGACGGTTGAAAACTCGGGCATCGGCTACAAGCGCGTTCTGCGCAGCGATGCGCAAGGCATGGTGCAACTCGACGGCCTTTCGACCGCCGGGGATTACCGCGTTTCTGTAGAAGCCTCGGCCGCCTACTCGGCCAGCACGCCGGTAAGCGTCTCGCTGCGTTCGAACTTCGCCAGCAGCGTGACCTTGCCCCTTTCGCCCACAAGCACGGCTGCGATTGTGGTGACCGGCAAGCGCGGCATCACGGGCGTCAACACCGTCAACGCGGAAGTCTCGGCATCGCTCAAGCCTGCCGAGCTGGCCGCGCTGCCGATTGAAGGGCGCGATGTGATCGGTGCGCTGGTGCGCCTGCCCAATGTCGTCGCCTCGACCGGGTTTTTCCCGGAATCGCCGGGGATCTCGATCAACGGTTCGAACGGGCTCGACACGAACTATCTGGTCGATGGGCTCGACAACAACGAGAACTTCCTCGGTGGGCCGAAGTTTCCGGTGCCGCTGGGCTTCACCCGCGATGTGACGGTGCTCGCGAACAGCTATTCGGTGGCTTATGGGCGCACCCCCAACGGGATCGTCAACTACACCTCGCCTTCTGGCAGCAACGACTTCCACGGCGAGGTCTATACACTGGTGCGCCCCGGCCGCCCGCTCGATTCCGCCTCGGCTTATCCGCGCCGTGACCTGACCGGCAATCCCGTTGGCGAGAGCTTCGAGCGCTATCAGGCGGGTGGCAGCATTGGCGGGCCGATCGTCCGGGACAAGACGTTCTTCTACGCCAACTTCGAGTATACCCGTGATCGCAACCTGCAGGTTGTCGATGCTCCGGCGCTGGGCACGGTCGCCAACGTCAGCGGCCGTAATCAGGCCTACCTCGGCTCGATCCGCATCGATCACCGCCTGACCGAGGACTGGACGCTGGGCCTGCGCGCCAACATTGGCCGCGTGACGGTGGACCGGCCCGGCGGCGGGCTCGGCGGCGGCAATGTTACGTTCCCTTCCGCCGGATCGGATCAGGACCGCTTTTCGACGCTGATCGCAGCGACGGCGAGCTATTCCGGCGATGAGTGGAGCTATGACGGCGCGGTGCAGTACAGCAGCTTCCGCTGGAACTATGGCAAGCCCAAAGGCCCCGCCGGTCCGCAAGTCGCGATCCGCGATCCGAGCGGGCTGACGGTCGGCGTCGTCGGCCATCCGGGCTATGTGTTCAATGATTTCGAGCGCACCTGGCAGACCACGCAGCGGCTCCAGCGCAAGCTTGGCAATCACAAGCTCAGCCTTGGTGCCGACCTCATCCACTCTCGGTTCGCCCTGCTCGGTGGCGGCAATCCCGATGGCAACTACACCGTCGATCTGACCTCGGCGCAGCTGGCCGGCCTCGCTAGCAGCGGAAAGGGGCTCGGCCTCACCGCGCAGGATGTCCTTGCGCTCAATCCCGCGATCGCGCCGGGCGGCTATTCGGTCGAACTCAGGCCGCAGTCCTTCGGCACCGGGCAGACGCTGGTTGCTGCCTATGTCGAGGATGAATGGCAGCTCAGCCCCAAGCTGACGGCCACGCTGGGCCTGCGCTGGGACTACGACAGCCTGACGGCCAAGGGCGGGAAGGGCGGTGATTACAACAATTTCGCCCCGCGCTTTTCGCTCAACTACCGCCCGGATTCCCGCTCGGCGCTGCGCTTTGGCGCGGGCATCTTCACGGGCAAGCTGACGTATTCGGTGATCTCCGATGCGCTCCAGAGGAACACGACCTCGCCGGGGTTCCTGGCGCAGCTGAACCAGCTCAAGGCGGCCGGGATCATTCCCAAGGACAGCGATCTCGCCAAGGTGACCTTCGACGGAAACCTCACCGTCTCGCCGAACTGCACCACGGTTTCCGCCTGCCCGACCCCGGCGCAGGTGCAGGCGTTGCGCGGCACGGCGACGCTGGGGGAGGGGCGGATCCTCAATCCCGCCGGGTATCAAAGCCCGTGGAGCCTGCAACTGAGCGGCGGCTACCAGTTCCAGGCGAGCGACACGCTAACGCTGAGCATCGATGCGATCTACAGTCGCACGCATAACCTTGCGCGCCTGCGCGATCTCAACGCACCAGCGCCGTTTACGCCCAATCTGGCAAACCTCACCGATGCCAATATCGCACTGCTGAGGAACCAGCCCGACAACGCCGCGCGCTTCGCGCTGGCGCAGTCGCTGGGGCTGGTGCGCAGCCAGGCCGCTGCCGACGCGACACGGCCCGTGGCACTGATTGCAGGGGGCGCGCGGCAGATCACGGTTTCGGAAACGGCGGGAACTGCCGAGTACAAGGCCCTGATCCTGCAGGCAAACAAGGCGCGCGGCAGCGATTTCTATGCGTTCCGCCTGTCGTACACGCTCTCCAGCCTCAAGAACAACACCGACGACATCAACTTCCGCGCGTCCAATTCCAATGATTTCAGCACCGAATGGGGCCCATCCGCCAACGATCGGCGCCATGTCATTTCCGCGGTCGGCTACCTCTATCCGCTGGAGGGGCTGACCTTCACCATGGCGGGGCTGTTCCAATCGGGCCAGCCGGTCAATCTGGTGCCTGACGCGCGGATCTTCGGAACGCAGGACCTCAACGGCGACGGCGCCTCGTTCGGCGAGAACTACGTCGGCAATTCGGATCGCTATCCGGGGGCGAAGCGCAACTCGGCGCGGTTGCCGTGGTCGGCGACGGTCGATCTCGGCCTGCGGTATGCGCTGCCAGCCTTTGCCGGAAAGCTTGAGCTGAGCGCCGACGTGTTCAACCTGTTCAACGCCAACAACCAGTCCGGGTTTGCCAACGCTGCGACCACCTCCAACCAGATCCAGTTCGGCGGCGGCGCACCCTTCGTGCAGCGCAATGCCGGGCCGCCGCGCCAGTTCCAGTTCGGCGCGGCGTGGAAGTTCTGATACCAGTCAGTCAACGGGCATCAGGGGGAACAGTGGCGATCTTGCAGCAAGGACAGGGGCTCATTGGCCTCGCGCTGATTCTGGCGCTGGCCTGGGGCCTGTCGGAAGATCGCAAGGCGATGCCCGGGCCGCGCTGGATTGCGGGCGCTCTGGGTATGCAGATCATCATGGCGCTCGCCTTCGTGCGAGTGCCGGTGATCTGGCGGGCCGTTGGTGTGATCAACCACGGGGTCGAGGCCATCGAGAAGGCGACGCTGGCGGGATCGAGCTACATGTTCGGCTATCTCGGCGGGGCAGAGCTGCCCTTCGTGCTGAAGCCAGGCGCCACTCCGCCAACCGTGATTGCGTTCCAGATATTGCCGCTGATCATCGTGTTCTCTGCGCTGACGGCACTGTTCTGGCACTGGGGCGTGCTGCGCTGGCTGGTCAACGGCCTGTCGTGGATCCTGCGGCGTACGCTGGGTGTGACCGGGGTGGTGGGCCTTAATGCCGGGGCCAACATCTTCCTCGGCGTGGTCGAAGCTCCGCTGATCGTGCGCAGCTATTGCGCCACGATGTCGCGCGCCGAACTGTTTGCGGTGATGGTGCTCTCGATGGCCAACATTTCGGGCGCGTTGCTGGTGCTCTACGCAACAACGTTGGCGCCGATCCTGCCCGATGCGGTGGGCCACATGATCGTGGCCTCGTTCCTCTCGCTCCCGGCCGCCATCCTGATCGCGCGCATGATGGTGCCCGGCACGGCCACCGAAAAGGACAGCAGCGCCGCAGAGCCCGAGGTCCGTTATGACGGCACGATGGACGCGATCCTGCGCGGAACGATGGAGGGCGTGCAACTCGTCCTCTCGGTGATCGGGATCATCATCGTCATCTTCGCGCTGGTCAATCTGGCCGACCAGATCCTTGCGAACCTGCCCGCCATCGCGGGCGCTCCGATCACGCTGAAGCGCACGTTCGGCTGGCTGTTCGCGCCGCTGATGTGGGCTATCGGCGTGCCATGGGGCGAGGCGCCAGCGGCCGGGGCGCTGATGGGCACCAAGACGATCCTCAACGAATATGTCGCCTACCTCGAATTCTCCAAGGTGCCGCTGGGGACTTTTAGCCTGCGCAGCGAACTGATCGTGACCTATGCGCTCTGCAGCGTGGCCAATCTGGCGAGCGTCGGCCTCTTGGTCACGACCGTCAGCACTTTGGCGCCAGAGCGGCGGCGCGAGGCTTCGCAGCTTGGCATGAAGAGCTGGATTGCTGGCAATCTCGCCTCCGCCATGTGCGGCGCGATGATCGGCCTTGTGACGCCGGTCTGATTCCCATGTTCGATGCGAAGCTGCGCCCACTGATCGACCCCGTGCTCAACCGGATCGGGCAGGGAATCGCCGCGCTGGGTATCGGCGCGAACGGCGTGACGCTGGCTGGCATGGCAATCGGCACGGCAGCGGCGATGGCCATTGCCACGGGGCATATCGGCCTCGGCCTTGTGGGCATCCTGCTGAACCGCCTGCTTGATGGCCTTGATGGCGCGGTGGCGCGGGCGACGCGGCTGACCGACTTCGGCGGCTATCTCGATATTGTCGCTGACTTCGTGTTCTACGTCGGCGTGCCGCTGGGCTTTGCCTTCGCAGCCCCGGCCAATGCGCTTCCCGCAGCGGTTCTGCTGGCCACATTCGCGCTCACGGGCACGAGTTTCCTCGCCTTCGCCACCATCGCCGCCAAGCGCGGGATCGAAACGAGTGCGCACGGCCGCAAAAGCTTCTTCTACAACACCGGGCTTGCCGAAGGGACCGAGACGATCGCCGCCTTCGTGCTGATGTGCCTATGGCCCGCACAGTTTGCGACGATCGCGTTCGTTTATGCTGGCCTTTGCGCGATCACTGTCATCCAGCGGACCCTCAACGTCTGGCGGGAATTCGGCTGACCGGATTACCCGATCGCTGCCCAGACCAGCGCAGCGACGTTCGGGTTCTTAACATCCCAATGCTCGCTGATGATCGCATCGGCGAGCACGTTGTTCACGAGCCCGCGCGACAGTACCGGCGCTGCAGCAGCTCCCGGATTGCCGCGCGGGGCGAGCAGCGGCTTGCCGTTCCGCAACACAGCAACATGCGCCACGTCCTCGCCGGGCTTGAGCGAAAGCGCGCCGTTGGCGCCGATGCCGCCGTAGGGATCGGTCGGCCCGCCGAGGTAGGCCTGCGCTGCCTCGATGAAATTCGCAGCAGTCGTGCCCGAGAGGGCCGAGGCCGCCGGATAGGCAAAGCCCACAGCCGTATCCCGCCGGGTATGGGTGACCAGAAATGGGCCTGACACCCGCTTTCCGGCGATCACCTTGCGGAACAAGCCGTCCGTCGCAGCGCCCCCAGGCTGGTTGCTCTTGATGCCCAGCGCATTGTGCGAAAACGCTCCCTGGAGCAGCGACATCGAGGCTGGTTTGAGCGATGCCAATTCGTTCGCCAGCGATGTCACCAGCCGGGCGCCGAAGCTGTGGCCGATGAGGTGAACCCGCACGCCGTTGCCCGCCGCTTGCTCTACAACCGGAGCGAGCGCCTTGCCGATGACCCCGGCGCGGGCCTTCATCTCGTAATAGGTCGCATAGTTCAGCGCGGTCGCGACGGCCGCGCGTCCTCCGGTAAAGACGCGTTGGACCTGGCGGATGATGTCCGTGAAACCGGCCGCTTCGCCAGCACCTGCGGCGGGTTCCAAAGTGTCGAATTGCGTCGGCGCGGTGGCAGCAGACTTGAGGTCGCTCAGAAATTCCGAGCCCCGCGCCGTGAGCAGGCGCTTGTGCTCGCCCTTCAGCTTGGGATCGGGCGTCAGGTTGCTGCGCAAGAGCTTGAAGAAGTCGTTGGCTGATTTCCCGCCATTGGCACCCTTCAATGCGGCCGCAGCGAAAGCATCGGTGTCGCAGTCAAGCAGTTCTGCGAACTCTTCCGCATAGGTCCGCAGGTCGTGCTCCGGCAGATCGTTGTCGCCAATGGCCAGCGCACCGCCAGTGGGTGCGGGTGCACCAGTCTGTGGCTGGGCGCGGATGCTCAGGTCCGGCTCGAAGCGATAGGCTGGCCAGAACACTCCGGCGACGGCCCAGGACCGGTTGTTTGCCGCAAAGGTAGCGCCCGCAGCCTGCTTCACGTTGCCGATCAGCGTGCTGTACAGGGTGAGGGCATCGTCGGTGTCGTTGCGCCAGCCATGGCTCATCACGATGAGATCCGTGGTGCCTGCAGGAAGAGACAGGGCGCTGCCGGCTTCGAGGACGCCTGCCTTGTCCGTCGAGAGGCGAATGAAAGGCAGATTGGCAAGTGCTTCCATGGCTCCGGCCTCCGTCAAACCGATTGGATCGCGCGCATCATGTCGATCAGCCCCGCGCCCTGAAATTCGCGCGTGCGGCCAAGGTCAGTACAGGTGTCCATGAACACCTTCTTGACCTCCTCCGGGCGGCCGATGAACTCGTTCTGGACCGAAAGAAAAGCAGCAACCGCGCCCGCCACGTGGGGCGCCGCCATGCTGGTGCCGCTTTCCTCCCGGTAGCAGATGCTCTCTGCCGTGATCCTTGTACCGGGTGCGGTGCGGACCTGCCGTTCCACGGCTGATCGCGGCGAACAGGAAAGGATGCGTTCGCCCGGCGCGAGAAGATCGGGCTTCATCCGCCCGTCTGCCGTCGGACCGCGCGAGGAAAAGTACGATACGCCGTAGAGATGCGGGGATTCGCCATGCGTTGAACCCACCGTGATCGCCGCCTCCGCGTTGCCGGGATCGTTGATCGACTGCGCCAGCCCGATGCGTTTGGCCCTGCCTGCCCCTTCCGGCTGCAGCATGATCGAGCCGTCGTTTCCTGCCGCCGCAACCACGACGACACCGCTGCGGACCAGCCGCGTGACGGCTACGCAAACCGGGCTCTGGCCAGCCGCATACCAGGCAGCCTCGAAGGGATAGCCAAGGCTGAGATTGAGACAATGAACTTTGGTTTTCCGGCCGGAATCATTGAGATCAAAGACATACTCCAGCGCCGCAATCAGGTTGCTGGCATAGCCGCTGCCATCGGCATCGAGCACTTTCAGGCTCAACAGCTTGGCTTCGGGCGCCACGCCGCGCAATTCGATCGGGCTCTTGTTGTGCTCCGCGATTGTCTGGGTTTCGCCTTCGTCGCCGAGGTGCTCGCTATCCTCGATATGCTCCTGCCGCAGGATCGTCACAGCTCCTTCCCCTTGCGCCATGTAACTGCCCGCGATGATGCCCGCGACATGGGTGCCGTGGCCGTATTCGTCCCTCAAAGCCGATCGCCCGTGGGATTTGCCATCCTTGGAAAAATCGCAGTGCCTCAGCCCATCCGGCAGATTTTCAAGGTTCTTGTATTGGACAAAGTGGGCGTGTCTGCCGTCGATGCCGCTGTCAGCCACCGCCACCACGATATCGCGGCCATGTGCGTTGAACGTAGCAAGGCAGGCATCGGCCTTGATCGTACGCAGCGGCTTACCCGCAAACGGTTTGAGCTTCTGGTCCGCCCATACCTTGTAGATGGGAAACGGATCGGGACGCCGCCCGCGCTTCAGTTGATCCAGTGTCCTGAGTTCGGCCAAGGTCAGCGAAAGGAAAAGGTTGAGCTTGCTGGGCGTCTGCCTCGCTTGGCGCAGGCGCTTGCTGTCGATGTTCGCAGCGGCAAGTACCGCGAGCGCGGCTGCCCTTGCCGCTTCGAGCCCGCCTTTGAACATGATGTTGAGCTCTGCGATGACCCTGACCCGGCCGTCTTGCGCATAGTCTTCAAAGTGCTCGAACAGCTCGGGCAAGACCAGCCAATGGGCCGACTGCCGCCGCAGCTTGTCGCGAAAATCACCCGACTCTGCGTTGCCTTCCTCGGCCATCGCAATCCTCTCCCAAGGTCAGAGAAATCTCCCGGCGATCTGGCCAGAAATTATCCGTCTCCACGCAGGTGGACGGAGAGCGCCGTGCCGATCATCATGTTTTTCGTTAAGTCAGGACGAGCCGAAAAGTAGATGACTATTCCGCTATCGGCACAAAACCATATTGTCTGATTTGATTCGACCCGCATGGAATGTCAGCGGGAAAGCCAGCCAAGTCAACCGGATTACGTTTGGTTACTGGGCCGGTATCCAACTTGCCTATAACCTCGCGTGTACAGAGAGTCGCAGTCCACGCAGTTAGCGGTTGTCGCGCTGTTCTTATTGAAAACTCGGTCTTGCTGCACAGGCCAGCCAAACCGACTACGGGCGCGCGAGAATGTCTCTCGATTCGCGGATCTGCCAGCCGAGCAGGGCGAGCACACCGATCACCAGATCGCGGGCGCGCTTGGCCAGCGAGAGCGCCAACGCTGCTTCGGGTGCGAGGCCGAACAGCGGCGCGACGAGGAGATAGGCCGCTTCCTGCACGCCGATTGCCCCCGGAATGACGAAGGCCATGCTGCGCAGGGCGAAGATGATCCCTTCCAGCGAGAGCACTTTCCACAGGGCGATGTCGCTCCCCATGAACTTCAGCACGAACCACGCGCTCATGCCGCTGGTGGTCCATGCGGCGAGATTGAACAGGAATGCGGTCAGCACACGGCCCCGCTGCGCGTAAATGCGCGAGAGCTCTGCCTCCACTTCGCTGAGCACGGTCGCTTCGGGCAGAAAGCGGGCGGCGATGCGCGCGGCCAGGGCCAGCACCACTTTCTGCATGCGCATGAACAGGAAGATGCAGCCGACCATCACGGCGGTGCCGCCGATGATAGCCGGGCGTAGCCCAGCCGCGCTGGCTCCCATCAGCAAGGGGGCCATCGCGAGCAGGCTGAACAGGGTATAGACGAGCTGGCTTGCCATCTCGGTCGTGAGGTCCACCACGAACGAAGCATAGACCCGCGGGGCCGGCACTGCGGCACGGATCAACGTGCGCACGCCGATGTAGATGCCGCCGAGTTCGGAAAAGGGCAGCAGGTTCGATACCGCATCGCGCACGAGGCGGGCCCACGCGAAAAGCAGAAGGGGGGGCTGCGGTTCGCCCGGTGCGGCGGCTTGCCACGCGCCGCCGAGCAGCCAAGAGGTGACGAGCGACCATGCGCAGATCGCCACGAACCCGCCCGGTCCCATGCGCTGTGCTGTCTGCGCGATTTCTGCAAGGCCCACGTCGCCGATCGTCCAGACCGCGATGGCAAGCCCCAGCAATGTGGCCGCAAGGATGCCGACCCGGCTCCAGATGCTCAGCTGCGTGCTCCTGCCTCAAACGTCCTCGGGGACCGCAGGACGAAGCGGATCTCACCCGGCACAAAGCGCGGGCGGATCAGGTACAGCCACACCGCGACCACCTTGACTTCGATCAGCGCTGGACGACGTAGCGATGCGGTCCTGCCGCAATCCTCCCAGGTGCTTGCGATGGTCATGGGCTGGTCCTGCCAAAGTCAGCAAAGTGTCCGGTGGCCACGCCATTGCGCGCGATCGCCGCTTTGGCAAGAGGATCGGTCAGCGCGGCCAATTCCTCGGCATAGAGATAGCCCGGAGCACTGCCCGGATAGGGCCCCTCTGCCGGATGGGCATAGATTTCGGTGAGGCCGGGCGGCAACTTGTCCAGCAGCGCCAGCAGCTTGGGCGCGGTCAGCGCACCCGACCATGCCAGCCCGAAGACCTGATCCGGCACGGTAACCCCGGCCTTTCGCAGGCGGCGGCGCAGGACTTTCGCCCACAGATGCTCGATCCCAGTACGGCGAGGGGTGCCATCGATGGCGGCGATCACCGCGGGCGGCTCGATCGGCGCACGCATGGCGGTCATCCCATGGCGCTTGCCCGCGCGCAGGATGGCCGAAGCGATCGTCGGATGCAGGTGGAAGTGCTTGTGCGCGTTGACGTGATCGAGCTTCAGGCCGGTCGCAGCAAAGGCTGCGAACTGCGCATCGACCTCCGCCGCCAACTGCCGCCGCGCGGAAGGGGATGCGAAGATGGTGAGCGCGGTACGGACCATATCGCTGCGGAACTGGCCGGTGTGATCGACCAGCGCCGGGATCTGTTCCGGCGGCAGCATCGGGCGGCCTTCAACCAGCACGAGATGCAGCCCGACGCCAAGACCCGGTAGCCGCCGCGCACGTTCCACTGCGTCGTCCGCCGCACCGCCCGCCACCATCAGGCTTGCCGCCGTCAGGATACCGTCGCGGTGCGCCTGCTCGACTGCCGCGTTGACTTCTGGCGAGGCGCCGAAGTCATCCGCAGTGACAACAAGCCGTCGGGCCTCGCCCATGGCAATGGATCAGGCCGCTTCCTTGCGGCGACGCAGGAAGTCGAAGAACTCCACACCTTCGCGCAGGCGGCGCTTCATCATATCCCAATCGCGGATCATCTCGCCGACGATCGCGCCGATCTTGCGCGGGCGGAAGTAGAAGCGCTTGTAGAACTCCTCCACCTTGTCGAAGATCACCTTCGACGAGAGGTGCGGATAGGAAAGCTGCGCGATCTGGTTGCCGTCGTCGGTCAGCAGGTGATCGCTGCCGTCGAACCAGCCGTTCTCGGTAGCCTGCTTGTAGAGGAACGTGCCCGGATAGGGCGCGGCGAGACTGACCTGGATGGTGTGCGGATTGAGCTCGATCGCATAACGGATCGTCTCCTCGATCGTCTCCAGCGTTTCACCCGGCAGGCCGAGGATGAAGGTGCCGTGGATCGTCAGGCCAAGGCTGTGCGCATCCTTGGTGAACTGGCGCGCGACCTTGGTCAGCAGGCCCTTCTTGATGTTGTGCAGGATTTGCTGGTTGCCGCTTTCATAGCCGACGAGCAGCACGCGGCAGCCGCCTTCCTTCATGGCTTTCAACACGTTGTAGGGCACATTTGCCTTTGCGTTGCAGCCCCAGGTGACGGGGAAGCCCGGCTTGCCGAAGCCGAGCTTGGCGAGTTCGCCCGAAAGCTCGACAACGAAATCGTGCGCATCGGCAAGGGTATCGTCGTCGAAGAAGATCTCCTTCACCTCGGGCATTTCCTTGAGGATGTACTGCACTTCCTCGATCACCTTGGGCACCGTGCGGTGGCGATAGCGGTGGCCCGAGATCGTCTGCGGCCAGAGGCAGAACGTGCAGCGGCTCTTGCAGCCGCGCCCGGTGTAGAACGAGATGTAGGGGTGGCGCTGGTAGCCGCCGTAATACTTGCTGAGATCGAGATCGCGCCGGTAGATCGGCGAGACCATCGGCAGCACGTCCATGTCTTCGATCTGCGCGCGGTCCTTGTTGCGCACGAAGCTGCCATCGGCATCGCGCCAGGTGATCCCGTCCACTTCGCGCAGCGGGCGGCCTTCCGCGATTTCGACGATGGTGAAGTCGTATTCCTCGCGCGCGACGAAATCGATGTGAGGCGAGGCAGCAAGGCTCTTGTCCGGCTCGACCGCCACCTTGGCGCCGACGAAACCGATCACGATCTTCGGGTTGCGCTCCTTGATCAGCGCCGCAGTGCGGATGTCCTGACCAAAGCTCGGGGTCGAGGTGTGGAGGATGACGAGATCGCGTTCGTCGAATTCGTGCGCGATGTCTTCCCAGCTCAGGTCATGCGCGGGAGCATCGATCAGTTTCGAGCCTTCGACCATCGCCGCCGGCTGGGCCAGCCAGGTGGGATACCAGAAGGATTTGACCTCGCGCTTCATCTGATAGCGCGCGCCCGCACCGCCGTCATACCCGTCAAACGACGGCGCCTGGAGGAAAAGGGTACGCATCATGAGCTGAAGTTCTCCGCGGGGCTGACTGTCTGCCCGTCATCTTCCATTCTAAGCCTTGTTCCGCGCCAATCAACAACGCGAACGAAATAGCTTGCGACAAACACCGACAAGCTGAGCGCATCGCGCAGCGGAAGCAGCCACCACGGCGCGGTTGAGGCCCCGGCATGGCGATCGACCACCCGCTTGGTCGAGAGCCGCACGGCAAAGGCGCCCGCGGCCAGATACAGGCAGGGCAGGGGGTGAAACAGGCTCCCCAGCATGGCCAGCGCGAGCGGAAAGCCGATCAGCGAACCGGCATAGCCGGCAGGCGCCAGCGCCCGGATCGTTGCCGCCCAGCGCAGTTCCTGCCGCCAGACCTGCGTAAGTGTCTGCTCGGCCGAAGCATGCGCCAGCAGCAGCGGCGGGATCGCGATGCCAAGCCCCTGCGCCCGCACTGCAGCGCCGATGGCATGATCGTCCGCCAGCACATCGGCAAAAGCCTCGAACCCGCCGATGGCCTGCAGCGTTGAACGGCGCAGCGCGATGGTCGAGCCCATGCACGGCTCCGCAAGGCCCATCACCTTGCCAAACACGAGGCCCACCACAAACTGATAGCTCGGCCCTGCCGATGCCAGCCGCGACCAGAAACCGCCGTCGCCGCGTCCGTGATAAAGGCAGGTGACCGCGCCGATCCCCGGTCGCTCAAGCGCAGCGAGTACTTGCGCGAGGTAGTTCGGCTCGACCGCGATGTCGCTGTCGCTCAGCACCACCACATCGTGCTCTGCGCGGGCCATCATGTTGATCAGATTGCCGACCTTGGCGTTCGCGCCGTGCCGCGCCGGATCCACGACGAGATCGATCCGCGCCTGCGGGTGCCGCGCCTGCAGCGCGCGGACGACATCCGCCGCGGGATCATCCGCACGTTGCACTCCGCAGACCATCTGCAGCGGCCCTTGGTGCGTCTGCCTGAGGAAGCTCGCGAGATTGGCCTCGAGCTGCGGTTCACTGCCATAGAGCGGCTTGAGCAGCGTGACCGCATCGAAGCGGGCTGCTGCCGGCTTTTCCTGCTGCAGGAACCGCGCCAGCACCCACGTGGCGAAGGCCCAATAGAGCGTCCCGACTGCCGCCAGCGCCAGCACAAGCCAGCCGATCAGGGAAGCAATTTGGGCGGCGGCGATCATGGTGCGCAGTCCTAGTCAAGTTCGGCTCCCAAGCAAAACATTTGACTAAAACCGGCGATCCGCGCGCCAATGCCCTTGCCACCGGGGCATCACCGGTCAATCAAGCGCCCGTGGTTTCAATGATGAAGGAATACCAGCGCTGATGGACGAATCGCGGGGTCTCGCGCTCGTAACCGGCGTGTCGGGTTTCGTCGGCTCGGCTGTCGCGCGGCAGCTGGCAGAGGCCGGCTACCGGGTGCGCGGTCTTGTCCGCGCGACAAGTCCGCGCGGCAATCTCGTCGATTTTCCCGGCGAACTTATGGAAGGCGATGCGCGCGATGAAGCGAGCGTTGTCCGCGCGATGGAAGGCGCCCAGTTCCTCTGCCACGTCGCCGCCGATTACCGGCTGTGGGCGCCCGATCCGGAGGAGATCGTGCGCAACAACCTTGCCAGCACCGGTGCGGTCATGCGCGCTGCCTTGCAGGCCGGGGTGGAACGCGTGGTCTACACCAGCAGCGTCGCCACGCTGAAGCCCTCCGATGCTGGCGCGGTTGACGAGCGAAACGCCGCCAGCCCGGATCAGGCCGTGGGCGCCTATAAGCGCAGCAAGGTCGTGGCGGAGCGGCTGGTCGAACAGATGGTCGCCGAGCAGGGGCTGCCAGCGGTCATCGTCCTCCCGTCGACCCCCATCGGCCCGCGCGATATCAAGCCGACGCCGACGGGGCGGATCATCGTCGAGGCTGCCAATGGCCGCATGCCCGCCTATGTCGATTCCGGCCTGAACCTCGTCCATGTCGACGATGTGGCGCATGGTCACCGCCTTGCTCTGGAACAGGGCCGGGTGGGCGAGCGCTATATCCTTGGCGGGCAGGATGTGATGCTGAAGGACATGCTCGTTTGCATCGCTGCCGAGATGGGCCGCCGCCCGCCGCGGGTGCGCCTGCCGGTCGCGCCGCTGATGCCGCTGGCGTGGCTCAACGAGGCATGGTCGCGCGCCACCGGCAAGACCGATCCCTTCCTCACGCTCGATTCGCTGCGCATGTCGCGCCACCGCATGTTCTTCCGGTCTGACAAGGCGGCCAGCGAACTCGGCTACCGCGCACGGCCATGGGGCGATGCGGTGCGCGATGCGATTGGCTGGTTCCGGCAAGCGGGCATGATCGGATGATCCTGCCTGCGCTCGGGGCGCTTTCGTTGATAATCTGGCTCGTGCTTCTTCTGGGGCGCGACATGTTCTGGTTGGCGCGCGAACGCGATACCCACGCGATGCCGCCCGAGCCGCAGGCGTGGCCGGAAGTCGTCGCGGTCGTTCCCGCGCGCGACGAAGCAGACGTCATCGCGCGCTCGGTCGGCAGCCTTCTTCGGCAGGACTATCCCGGCCCCTTCCGCGTCATCCTTGTCGACGATCAGAGCAGCGACGGTACTGCCGATATCGCCCGCGCACTGGGCTCAGACCGGCTCAAAGTGCTAACCGGTGCGCCGCTTGCGCGCGGGTGGACGGGCAAGCTCTGGGCCGTCTCTCAAGGCGTCGCGCGCGCTGGCGAAACGCCGCGCTACCTCTGGCTGACCGATGCCGATATCGAACATGCGCCAGATACGTTGCGGATGCTCGTCACACGCGGCGAAGCAGGCGGGCTCTCGCTCGTCTCGCTGATGGCGCTGCTCCACTGCGAGACGCCGCCGGAGCGCATGCTTGTCCCAGCCTTCGTGTTCTTCTTCCAGATGCTCTATCCCTTCGGCGCGGTGAACCGTCCGTCAGGCCTCGGCGCGGCGGCGGGTGGGTGCATGCTGGTGCGGCGCACATCGCTCGAGGCTGCTGGCGGGATTGCCGCGATCCGGGGCGCGCTGATCGATGATTGCACGCTCGGTGCGCTGCTCAAGCGGCAGGGGCCGGTCTGGCTCGGCCTGACGCGCCGTTCGCGCAGTATCCGGCCCTATCGCGGTTTTGCGCCGGTTGCGGCGATGATTTCGCGTTCGGCCTATGCGCAGCTGCGCTATTCGCCGGTTCTGCTTGCCGGAACCGTGTTCGGGATGGTCCTCGTCTACCTCGCGCCGCCCGTGCTCGCCTTGTTCGGGGATGGGCTCGCCCGCTGGCTCGGGCTTGCGGCGTGGGCGATCATGTCCTTGACGTTCCAACCCATGCTCCGCTTCTACCGACGCTCCCCGCTGTGGGGTGTGGCGCTTCCCGGGATTGCGGCTTTTTACCTAGGCTGCACCATGCTATCGGCATGGCAACACTTGCGCGGGCGGGGCGGCATGTGGAAGGGGCGAGCCCAGGCAGCGGCAGGATTGTAATGGATTCCAATACTCTAGCCTCGGGCAAAGGCGATAGCGACGAGAACTTCCCGGTCGCCAGCTTGCTGGTCAAGGCCGAGCATCGCGGCCTCGTGAAGGCGTTCTACCGGTTCGCCCGTGCGTCCGACGATATTGCCGATCATCCCACCGCACCGCTTGAGCAGAAGCTTGCCCTGCTGGCTGCGATGCGTGCCGGGCTGGATGGAGATGGCGCGCCCGAAGCCATGGCGCTGCGCGCGGCGATGGCGGAGCGCGGTATCGATCCGGTCCATGCGCACGATCTGCTCGAGGCCTTCACCCGCGACGTGACGGTGAAGCGCTACCAGACCTGGGATGATCTCATCGACTACTGCCGCGTCTCCGCGATGCCCGTCGGCCGCTACGTGCTCGATGTCCACGGCGAAAGCCGCGAGACCTGGCATGGCAACGATGCCCTTTGCGCGGCATTGCAGATCATCAACCACCTGCAGGATTGCGCCAAGGACTTCCGGCAGCTTGGCCGGGTCTACATTCCTCTCGAGACAGGGATCGATGTGGATGAGCTTGGTCAGGACAAGGCGAGTGCGCAGCTGCGCGCGATCATTGCCGATCTAGCGCGTCGCACGCGCGGTCTGCTGGCTGTATCCGCCCCGTTCTCGCGGATGATCCGTGATCGCCGCCTCTCGGCAGAAGTGGCGATAATCCAGCGGCTTGCGGAAAGCCTCTGCGACCGTCTCGAACGCCGTGATCCGCTCAGCGAGCGCGTTCACCATACCAAGGTCGAAGCGCTGTGGCTCGCCACTGGCGCGGCACTGCCCGCCCTGCTGAGGCGCGCGGCATGACCACGGCCAGCACAGCACCCACGCAGGCCACCCGCAGTTCGTTCTACGCCGGTATGCGCGTCCTTCCCAAGGACGAGCGCTATGCGATGTACGCGGTCTACGATTTCTGCCGCTTCGTTGATGATATCGCTGACGACCAGCATGGCGACCGCGCCGCCCGCAAGATCGAGCTCGACGCATGGCGCGCGGATATCGACGCGCTCTACGAGGGGCGCGATCCGGGCCGGGCGGCCTTCCTCAAGGAGGCCGTCCACCGTTTCGCGCTGGACCGGGCCGATTTCATCGCGGTGATCGACGGCATGGCCATCGACGTTGCGCAGGATGTGCGTTGGCCCACGGAAGCCGAGCTCGATACCTATTGCGACCACGTCGCCTCAGCCGTTGGCCGACTTTCGGTGAAGATCTTCGGCATGGACGATGAACCGGGCCTTGCGCTCGCGTATCACTTGGGCCGCGCGCTTCAGTACACCAACATCCTGCGCGATATCGACGAGGATGCTGCCATTGGCCGCGTCTATATGCCGCTCGAAGCGCTGCGCCACGCTGGTATCGAGCCCACCACGCCCGAGGCCATTGTCACCGATCCGCGCATGGATGCCGCCGCCCGGCGCGTCGCGGCCAGAGCGCAGCAGCACTACAAGGAAGCGGCGGCCATCCTTGCGGCCAAGCCCAAGGGGCACCTGATTGCCCCGCGGCTGATGGAAATCGCTTACTCCCGCATGCTCCGCACCATGGAGCGGATCGGTTGGGCGCCGCCGCGCGAGCGTGTCAGCACGAACAAGTTGGGCCTGCTGCTCACGGTCTTTTGGCTGCTGGCGACCCGTTGACCATGGGCAAGGCGATTGTCGTCGGTGCTGGCCTCGCCGGACTATCGGCGGCGGTGCGATTGATCGAGGCGGGCTTCAAGGTCGAAATCGCCGAAGCGGCGGCGCAGGCGGGCGGGCGGTGCCGGTCGTACCACGATGCACAGCTCGGCCTCATCATCGATAACGGCAATCACCTCGTTCTCGAAGGCAATCGGGCGGTTGCCCGTTTTCGGCGGACGGTTGGGGCCAATACTCCGCTCGCCGGGCCGGACCATGCCGATTTCGCCTTCGCTGATCTTGCCACCGGCGCCCGCTGGACCATTGGCATCAACGATGGGCCGCTGCCGTGGTGGGTGCTTTCCACCGCCCGCCGTGTGCCCGGCAGCCACCTTGGCGATTACCTCCCGCTGGCAAAGCTGCTCGCCATGGCCCCGGGCCAGACGGTCGGTCAGCGCATTCGCGCGGCGGGTCCGGTGTGGGACAAGCTGCTCGAACCCGTGCTCCTTGCCGTGCTCAACACGCCGCCTGCCGAAGGCTCCGCCGCGCTGACGGCCGCCGTGCTGCGCGAAACCCTGCTGCGCGGAGGCAAGGCGACACTTCCGCGCATCGCCGAGCCGACGCTGGCGGCGGCCTTCATCGAGCCGGCACTTGCCTGGCTGGCAGAGCACGGATCGCCCGTTGCGCTGGGCAAGCGGCTACGCGGGGTCGAGACGGACGGCAATCGCGTGACAGCGCTGGACTGGGGCGATACGCGGCAGGACGTGACCGACGAGGCCGTCATCCTCGCCGTTCCGCCATGGATCGCGAAGGGTCTGCTGCCCGAAATCAGCACGCCTGATGCGTTCAACTCCATCGTCAACGCACACTTCGCCTTTCCGCCGCCCGCCGAAGCGCCGCCGATGCTCGCATTGCTTGGCGCGAAGGCGCAGTGGCTGTTCGCCTTTCCGGACCGCATTTCGGTGACCGTCTCTGCCGCTGACGACATTGTCGGGCTCGACCGCGAAGAGCTCGCGCGCACCTTCTGGGATGAGATCCAGCGCGCCTACGGCTTCACCGCCAGCCTCCCGGCATGGCAGATCGTCAAGGAAAAGCGCGCCACTTTCGCCGCCACGCCGGAGCAGGATGCCAAGCGTCCGCCCGCCCAGACACGCTGGCCCAATCTTCTGCTGGCTGGCGATTGGACGCAGACCGGGCTGCCGGCAACGATCGAGGGCGCGCTGCGCTCCGGTGAGAAAGCTGCGGGCTTGGCGATTGCCGCCCAGCGAGGCTAGAAGGCGCCCATGCTTGATACGCTTGAAGCTCCGTCCCGCCTCGATCTGGCAACTGTCGACGCCGCGGTCGATCGCGCTGCGAGCGCCCTGACCAAGGCGCAGCGCCCCGATGGCCACTGGGTGTTCGAACTCGAGGCCGATTGCACGATCCCCGCGGAATATGTGCTGCTGCGCCATTACCTTGGCGAGCCGGACGATCTCGAACTCGAAGCCAAGATCGGGCGCTACCTGCGCCGTATCCAGTCGGCAAAGCACGGTGGCTGGAGCTTGTTCCACGACGGCGGCTTCGATGTGAGCGCAAGCGTGAAGGCTTACTTCGCGCTCAAGATGATCGGCGATCCCGTCGATGCGCCGCACATGGTCCGCGCGCGTGAGGCGATCCTGAACGCTGGCGGGGCAGAGGCGGTCAACGTGTTTACCCGCATTCAGCTCGCGCTGTTTGCCGCCGGGCCGTGGTCCGAAGTGCCGACCATGCCGCCCGAGCTGATCCTGCTCCCGCGCTGGTTCCCGATCCACCTCTCGCGCATGTCATACTGGGCGCGCACCGTGGTCGTTCCGCTGCTGGTGCTCTGCGCGCTGCAGCCCTGCGCGCGCAATCGGCGCGGCATCAAGGTCGATGAGCTCTACAGTGGCAGGAAGCCTGCGCGCCTGTCGCAGGCCGAAGATCCCAAGTGGCTGTGGACCACCGGCTTCAATGCGCTCGACCACGTGCTCAAGGCGGGTGACAGTCTGTGGCCGAAGGGCCTGCGCAAGAAGGCGATCGATACTTGCGTTAGCTGGGTCGTTGAACGGCTCAATGGCGAAGATGGCCTCGGCGCGATCTATCCGGCGATGGCCAACAGCGTGATGATGTTCGATCTGCTGGGCTATCCCGAAGATCACCCGCACCGCGCCATCGCGCGCAAGTCGGTCGAAAACCTCCTCGTGATCCATGAGGACGAGGCCTACTGCCAGCCCTGCGTCTCCCCGGTCTGGGATACCGCGCTCGCGTCCCACGCGATGATGGAAGCCGGTGGCGAGGCCAATGTCGCGCGTGCGCACGCCGGGCTCGATTGGCTGAAGCCGCTTCAGGTGCTCGATGTCGAAGGCGACTGGATCGACCAGCGCCCCGGCGTGCGCCCCGGCGGCTGGGCCTTCCAGTACAACAACGCGCATTACCCCGATCTCGATGATACGGCGGTCGTCGTTATGGCGATGGACCGCGCAAAAGTCGCTGACCGCATGCCGATCGAGCGCGGCCTCGAATGGACCGTTGGCCTGCAATCGAAGAACGGCGGCTGGGGCGCCTTCGATGCCGACAACACGGCGGATTACCTCAACAACCTGCCGTTTGCCGATCACGGCGCGCTGCTCGATCCGCCGACCGCAGACGTCTCCGCGCGTTGTGTTTCGATGCTGGCGCAGCTTGGCGAGCCGCTCGATAGCCCGCGCATGGCCGCCGCCATCGACTACCTCCGCCGCGAACAGGAGCCTGAAGGCAGCTGGTTCGGCCGCTGGGGCGTGAATTACATCTACGGCACGTGGTCGGTGCTTTGCGCGCTGAATGCTGCGGGCTTGCCGCCTGAAGACCCGGCGGTGGCCAAGGCCGTTGCATGGCTCAAGCAGGTCCAGAACCCAGACGGCGGCTGGGGCGAGGATTGCGACAGCTATGCGCTGGATCGCAAGGGCCACACGCCCGCGCCCTCGACCGCATCGCAGACGGCATGGGCGGTGCTCGGCCTGATGGCGGCGGGTGAGGCGGATGCGCCGGAAGTCGAGCGCGGCGTGGCGTGGCTCGCCGCGAACCAGGATGCCGACGGGCTGTGGGGGCAGGAGCACTACACCGGCGGCGGGTTCCCGCGCGTGTTCTACCTGCGCTACCACGGTTATCCCAAGTACTTCCCGCTTTGGGCCATGGCGCGCTACCGCAACCTCAAGCGTTCGAACGACCGCCGCGTTTCGGTCGGGATGTGAGGCCGCGCACCATTGCCGTCTGCGGCCTCCACAGCGAGGCCAAGGCGATCCGGCGCGGCTGTCCGGGCATTGCCGTGCTGGCGGGCGGCGGCGATGGCGCGCGGCTTGAACGGGAGCTTGAGGCGCTGCTGCAAGCCGGTCCGGCGCTGGTCCTGTCGACCGGCCTAGGCGGCGGACTTGATCCCGAACTGGCGGTCGGAGCGCTCGTTCTCGATGGTGATGCGGCGCTGGTAAAAGCACTTGGCTCGGCGCTCCCCGCTGCGATCCGAGCGCGCATTATCGGTCAGGATGCCATTGCCACCGGGATTTCCGGCAAGGCCGCGCTGCGTCAGGCCACCGGCGCGGCGGTCGTTGATATGGAAAGCCACATCGCTGCCCGCGTGGCGCGGCATCATGGCGTCCCGTTCGCCGCGATCCGGGTTATTTCGGACGCTGCTGACGAGGAATTGCCCCCTGCCGCGCTCGTCGGCATGAGGCCGGATGGCGGGATTGCGCTAGGCGCGGTACTGGCCTCGCTGGCACGCAGACCTGCCCAGCTGCCGGCGCTGATCCGCACCGGCCGCCATGCAGGCCTCGCGCACCGGGTCTTACGCGACGTTTACGACGCGCTTGGACGCAGTGGGATTTTCCTTCGCGATTTTGGCGAGTTCGCGCTCGAGGTGTGACGAGTAGACGTCCTCGGCGGGCCGCGCCTTCGACAGGTCAACGTCAGGCGCCATCGGGCCTTCGGTCTTCACACCCTTGCGGCCGATCTGGAACATCTTGAGCGGATTGCGGATCGCATCGGTCGCGGCAGTGCCTTCGAAGCCGCAGTGCGTCATGCAGTTCGAGCACTTCTCGTACTTGCCGACGCCGAACTGCTCCCAGTCGGTGCCTTCCATCAGCTCCTTGAAGCTCGAGACATAGCCTTCGCCGATGAGGTAGCAGGGCTTCTGCCAGCCGAACACGGTGCGCAGCGGCATCGACCACGGGGTGCATTCGTAGGTCTGGTTGCCGGCAAGGAAATCGAGGAACAGCGGCGAATTGGTGAAGGTCCACGCCTTGCCGCCCTTGCCGCGCTTGAACACATCGCGGAAGAACTGCTTGGTACGCTCGCGATTGAGGAAGTGCTGCTGGTCCGCCGCGCGCTCATAGGCATAGCCCGGCGAGATGGTGATCTCGACGCCGCGCTTTTCCATCTCGTCGAAGAACTTCGCCAGCCGCTCGGGATCGGCGCCATCGAACACGGTGCAATTGACTTGCACGCGGAAGCCCTTGGACTTGGCGAGCTCGATGGCCTCGATCGCCACTTCGTAGGTGCCGTCCTGATCGACCGCGTGGTCGTGCATCTGCTTGTCGCCATCGAGGTGGATCGACCAAGTGAAGAAGGGCGAGGGCTTGTAGTCGTCGATCTTCTTCTTCATCAGCAGCGCGTTGGTGCACAGGATCACCAGCTTCTTGCGCTCGATGTAGCCCTTGACGATGCGCGGCATGTCGCGGTGGAGCAGGGGCTCGCCGCCCGCAATCGAAACGGCAGGCGCGCCGCATTCCTCGATCGCTTCCATGCACTGCTCATAGCTGAGCCGCTGGTTGAGGATCGCATCCGGGTAATCGATCTTGCCGCAACCGGGGCAGGCCAGATTGCACCGCAGCAGCGGCTCGAGCATCAGGACGAGCGGATACTTCCCACCCTTGATGTGCTGGGTGAGGGTGTAGGCGCCGATCCGGGCGAGCTGGGAAAGCGGGAGTGTCATCGGGTATCCTATCGGGCCGCCATGCGGGCGGCAGGGGCATTGGAAGCGGCATTGGCGGCCACTGGTGGCCGGCGAAAGATCGGCGGAAGGCTGAATTCGACGTTCTCGCTCACCCCCTCCAATTGCGTGATGGAGAGTTCGCGCAAGCGCCGCAGCCGGGCGATCACGCTATCGACGAGGGCATCCGGAGCTGAAGCACCAGCGGTGACGCCGACTGTTTCGACGCCTTCCAGCCATGCCGGATCGATATCGTCACCGCCATCGACGAGATAACTGCGAATGCCCATCTCGGTGCCGATCTCGCTCAACCGGTTCGAATTGGAACTGTTGCGCGAACCGACGACGATCAGCATGTCACTGACTTCGGCGAGTTTGCGCACCGCGGTCTGCCGGTTCTGCGTGGCATAGCAGATTTCGTCGACATCGGGGCCGATGACATCGCTGAAGCGCGCGTGCAACGCGGCGATGATCCCGCGCGTGTCGTCAACGCTCAGCGTGGTCTGGGTGACGTAGGCAATCGGCGTGGCCGGATCGAGCTGGAGTGTGGCGATATCCTCGGCCGAGGAGACAAGCAGGACCGGCGCATCGATCTGGCCGATGGTGCCGATCACTTCGGCGTGGCCGGCGTGGCCGATCAGCACGATGCGGCGCCCCGCCTTGGCATAGCGGCGACCCTGGATATGAACCTTGGTGACCAGCGGGCAAGTCGCGTCGATGACCGGAAGCTGGCGGCGCTCGGCCTCGTCCTCGACCGACCGGGCGACGCCGTGCGCGCTGAGCACGGTGGTGGCGCCGGAGGGGACATCGGTCAGTTCGTCGACAAAGACCGCCCCCTTGGCGCGCAGCTGATCGACGACGAAACGATTGTGGACGATTTCGTGACGCACATAGACGGGAGCGCCGAAGCGATCGATGGCACGTTCAACAATATCGATGGCGCGCGTGACCCCGGCGCAAAAGCCGCGGGGATTGGCAAGAATGACGTGAAGGTGAGGCATTGAACCCGAACGCGACATCTCCTGCAATGCTCAAAACTCCCTGCAGCGCACGCCCTCTGCGTTGCTCTATAATGACTTGTTTCTGCAACGGGAAGGGCAGTTGAAGAAACTGGAGCGTGGACTCCAGATGCGCGGGCCGCAGCCCGTTCATTCCCAGTTCGGTTGAGCCCCGCTAGCCGTTACGCTGCGATATCAGATCCTATCCGGGATAGACGGTTTCGGTGCGGATGGACTATCGGCCTCAGGATGAAAGGTGCAAACCTGCGGCATGTTGCAAAGCGCCGGACGGGCAGACTGTGGCGGTTTGCGGTGTCGTGATGTCCGGACCGGCTCTTACCAGACAAGGCTTGATATGCGTTCCTTCCTTCTAGCGATTGCCTCGATCACTTCCCTTGCGGTGACCATGCAGCCGGCGGTGAGCACGGCGCAGGCCGCCGATCCCGCCGCTTCGACGGTGCAGGATCTCAATGCCGGCCTGCTGCGGACGATGCGCGCGGGCGGTACCGCGCCATCGCGGGCCAAAGTGATCGCGCCTGTGCTTGATCGGACGTTCGATCTTGCGCTGATGACGCGGTTGGCCGTCGGCCCGGAATGGGTCAAGCAGTCCCCTGCGGACCAGCAGGCCCTTGTCGATGCCTTCAAGCGCATGACCATCGCGGAATATGCGCGTAACTTTGACAGCTTCTCCGGCGAAACCTTCGATGTCTCGCCCAAAGTGGAAAGCCGCGGCGGCGACAAGGTGGTCCGGACCGTGTTGAAGGTGCCCAAGGGCGCGCCGGTCTCGATCGCCTATCGCTTGCGGCAAAGCGGCGGAGGCTGGAGGATCATCGACGTGTTTTACATGAATGCAGTCAGCCAGATCGCAACCCGCCGGTCAGATTTCGGCACCGTTCTCCAGAAAGGCGGCGCGCGGGCGCTGGTCACTCGGATGAATGCCATCGCGGCGAAGGGCGGAAGCTGATCTTGCCTTCTTCGCTGATCATTCCGGTCGTGCTGGCCACTTCGCCGGCACCTCCTCCAGCGGCGGATATCACCTTGGGCCTGGGGCTGGCACCCGCGTTCGCTGCCGAGGCAATGGCGCCAGCTCTGGCTGCCCCTGCCGAGCAGGTGGAAACTCCGGTCGAGGCCGCTCCCGCCGATCCGCCGAAGGCAGAGGCGCCGGTGCCCGAGCCGGTGGCAACGGCGCGGCATGGCCATGCCCGCGGCGATTCCCTCGAAGGCTTCAACCGCGCGATGTTCGGCGTCTGGGAGACGCTCGACAAGGCAGCCTACCGGCCTGCAGCGCTCGCCTACAAGCACGTGACGCCCAAGCCGCTGCGGACCGGCATTCGCCACGTGCTGAGCAACATCGGCGAACCGCTCGTGTTCCTCAACTTCATCCTGCAGGGAAAGCCCGGCCGCGCCTCGAAAACTCTGGCGCGCTTCGTTATCAACTCGACCATCGGCATCGGCGGGGTGATCGACGTCGCGAAGGACAAGTCGATCAATCTGCCGCACCGCGATAACAGCTTCGGCTCGACGCTTGCGCTCTATGGCGTGGGGCCGGGCCCCTATATCTTCCTGCCCTTCCTCGGCCCCAGCACCCTGCGCGATCTGTTCGGGTCTGCGGCTCAGGGGCTTGTCCTGCCGATGGCAGTGGGGAAGCCCTTCAACAAGATCGAATATCAGGTCGCCACCGGTGTGGTGGGCGGGCTCGACCAACGCGCCGAAGCCGATGACCAGTTGAAGGCGCTGCTGTCCGGCGCGGTCGATCCTTATGCAACGCTGCGCTCGGCGTGGTTCCAGAACCGGGTCGCCCAGATCGATGCGCTTCGCAGCCATCAGGCGGAAGCGACCGGGGCCGATCAGCCTGAACTCGACGATCCATTGGCTGACCCGCAGCAACCAGGTGATGCAAAGCCCGCTGCGCCGTCCCTGGCACCCGAACTGAGCGATCCCCTGACCGATCCCGCCGCCGCGCCTGACACGCCCTAGACGCGCTCCCGATGCGCCCTAGGCGCCTTTGGTCTTGCCCTCCGGCGATGGGCCAAGCAGCGCCGGTTCGAAGATCAGCGCGCAGATCAGTGTCCAGATCAGCGAGATCATCAGGATCTTGCCCATGCTCGCCGTGCCCGGGTGGGTCGAGAGCCAGAGGCTGCCGAACGCCGTCCCCGTGGCGAGAGCGCTGAACATCACCGCCCGCGCCAGGCTCGATTGCAGCAGGTTCCGCGCTCCCACGCTCCACGCCATCACGAAGTAGATGTGGAACGCGACGCCGACGCCGAACAGCAGCGGGAAGGCGATGATGTTGGCGAAGTTGATCGGCTGGCCGATCACGAGGCAGCTGCCCAGCGTGAGGAAGATCGAGAGGATCACCGGCGCCAGCGTGAAGGCGACCTCACGCACGCTGCGCAGAACCAGAAACAGCAGCGCGCTCACCAGTACGAAAGCGATGATCCCGGCCTCGACGAAAGCGAATGCAACCGTCGAAGCCGCCGCCTGCGTCGCCACCGGCAGCCCGGAAATGGCCGGCGTCACCTTGGCCACCGCATCGCGGAAGCGGCGCAGCACATCGTTGTCGCGCGCGTCGCCGCGCGGGAAGACCTGCAGCCGCGACAAGCCATCCGGGCTCTCCCAGTCACGGATCATGTCGGGCGGCAGGCTTTCGCGCGTGATCGGCTCTGCCTGCAGCGCCAGGCGCATCTGGCCGAGCATGACGCCAAGCGGCTCTGCCAGCATGTGATCCACGGCGGCGCGCTTCTCCGGCGTAGCCTTGGCCAGCCGGTCCAGCGAACCCGCCAGTCGCCGCGCGGCAGCCGCATTGGGGCCCGGGTGAGCCGCGAGCACTGGCGCCAGCTTGGCCTGCGTCTCCGCGATCGCGGCGGTCATTTCCGCATCGGACGGCGCGGGCATGATATCGAAGGGGGTCAGCGTCAGATCGAGCAGCAGCGAGGCATCCTGGATCAGCGCCAGCTTGGCATCCTGATCTGACGGAATGAAGGTGCCGAGCGAAACCACGTGTGAGACTTCGGGCAGGCGTTCGAGTTTTGCAGCCAGCGCCTGCGCCTCGGCGGGATTGCGCGCCAGCACATCGATGGTGTTGGGGGTGCGGTCCGGATCCTGCGTCAGGTCGCTCAGCGTGCGCATGGCGGGCGCTTCGGGATCGCGCAGGTGCAGCGGGTTGAAGTCGAACCGTACCCACGGAAGCGCCGCGATGCTCAGCCCCATGGCCACCGCGAACGACCACAGCACCCAGCGCCGCTTGCTCTCGAGCAACCGGTCGATGGGGGCCAGTTGCGGGAAGCCCACATCGTGCCGCGGATCGGCAGGCCGCAGCAGCACGATCAGCGCGGGCAGCAGTGTCAGATTGGCGATCAATGCGATAATCATGCCGAGCCCGGCGATCACACCAAGTTCGGTGATCCCGATGTAGGCTGTCGGCAGAAAGGCCCCGAACCCTACAAAGATCGCTCCCGCCGCCAGCGAAAGCGGCGCGCCAAGGGCGCTTGCCGCCTTTCTCAGCGCTTCGGTCGGATCCTTGCTGTCTGCCTGTTCGGCATTGAAGCGAACGCATATCTGGATCCCGAAATCGACCCCGAGGCCGACGAACAGCGGGATGAAAGCCACCGAGATGAGATTGAACCGGCCCACCGCCAGCAGGCCGACCGCAGCGGTGACGATGAGGCCGGCGACGATCGCGCCCATGATGGCGGCGACCAGCTTGACCGAGCGGGTCGCCAGCCACAGCGTGAGCAGCATGGCGCCGACCATGACCATCGCCACCGCGCCGATATTCTCTTGCAGGGTTGCGAATTCCTCGTCGGCGAGCGGTACTTCACCGGTCAGGCGCACGCGCACACCGTGCGCTTCGTCAAGCTTGAGCGCCTGCGCTGCGCGCTGGACTGCGCCGGCTGCGTTTTCGCCCGCCATCAGCGCGGCGTGATCGAGCACGGGCTGGGCGAGGATCAGGCGCCGCTTGGGCAGCGTGAGCCCGCCGCTGCCGGTGTCGAACAGTTCCTGCCACGAAAACGCCGGGTTCTGCCCACTGAGCGAGCCGTCGATAGCCTTGGAAAGCGCGCTCACCGGTTTGTCGATCCGGGCGAGCGTCACTTCGCCGCGGTTCACGCCGTCGATCATCGTCGAGAGCGAGCTTGTCACACCGCGCAGCGAAGGATCGGCGGCAAGCGGGCCGAGCAGCGGCTGCGCGTCGATCATCGCCTTGGTCGTGCTGCGGACATCGGCGGTCGAGCCGAACAGCAGTCCCTCGCGCGCCAGGAAATCGCCGCCGTCCGGGCGCGTAATCCGGCGGAACGAAGCCTTGTCCTCGGAAAGCGCGGTGGAGAGGCGGGTGGCCGCATCCTCGGCGAGTTCGGGTGTCTTGCCGTCGATCACCACCAGCATCACATCGCGCAGCTGCGGGAAGGCGGCTTCCATCCGCCGTTCCTCCACCCGCCAGGCAACATCGGGGGAAATCAGCTGCGAGGTGTCCGTCGTGATCTCGATGCGCTGCGCTGCAATCCCCAGTGCGGCGAGGGTGACCACGAGCGCGATGACGAGCGTCAGCCACGGCCGCCTGAGGCTGACCGTGACCAGCGAGGCTGGCACCGTTTGGAGCAGGGACTTCGAACGGGTCACTTTGCGGCAGGCGGTCCGCTGGGGCCGAGGAAGTAGCGCAGCTTGAACGTGATCGTCGCCTGCGGGACATGGTAGCCGAACACGGCGTTCTTCCAGCTCGGCGGGCCGAACGAGATGCGCGCATCGTTGGAGAAGCCGACGCCTTCCTTGGGAATGCCGAACAGCGCGCGGTCCACCTTGGTGTTGCTGTTTTCATCATGGAAGGCCTGTGCCGCGTAGAGTCCGGGCGGCACATCGCGGACGATCACCTGCGTCGTGCCGAGCCGGGCGGGCGCGTCACCGGACCACGGGCAATCGTCCTTCAGGAACTTTTCTTGCGGGCAGATATCGACATGGATGTTGCCCTTGGCGACGCGAACATTGCCGACGTTGATCGTCAAGGTCCGGCCGGGTGCCTGCGCGAGCACGGCGGCGGACGCCGTGCATCCTATCGCAAGCGCGAGGGCAGGGAGCAGGCGGCGTGCCATCAAGCCCGCGCTTCCTGTACGCCTGCGCTGTTGTGGCGGAGGGCCTTGAGAACGGTATCGACGATCTGCGGGGCGTTGAGGCCGG
>NZ_BJYR01000024.1 GCF_007991615.1 Novosphingobium sediminis
CTTAGGGTTTGGGCGTTCGCTGCATATGCCTGCGGTAGAGCTTCTGCTTAAACCGCCAGTCGAGCCGGCGGGCCGAGATCTGTTCAAGCGGGCCACAGCGGTGCACTGACGTCGATCAGACGCTGATCACCGGGCCAGCCGGTAGCACAACAAATGCCGCGATTACCCCAGGTACTGGTGTGCCATCACCCCAGTGGCCCCTGCATCGATCTCGAACAGGGCTCCGGCAAGGGGATCGTCAGGAAGGCCATCGCCAGCGGACGTGACGAACATGCGCGACAGATCCTCCCCTGCGAAGCACACGTTGGTGATCTGCGGTGTCGGCAGCACGATCTCGCGGTCGAGGCTGCCATCAGGATTGAAGCGGGCCACCTTTGCGCCGGCGTAGAAGGCAATCCACAGGCCGCCTTCGCGGTCGCAGGTCATGCCGTCCGGCGACCCTTGCGCGGTATCGAACTGCAGGTGCGGTTCGCGTGGGCCGAGTGTGCCGTCGGCATGGAGGGCAAACTTCGAGACCTGACCGAGGCGGCTGTCCGTGTGATAGAGCACCGCGCCGTCAGGGCTGAAAGCCGGGCCATTGGCGATCGTGATGCCATCGTCATGCCGGGTGATCCCGCCCGAGGCGTCGAGGCAATAGAGTGCGCCGCTGGCTGGCCAGTTCGTTGCTGGTTGATCGGCAAAGGGCATTGAGCCGGCCCAGATGCGCCCTCGCGCGTCGGCCTTCGCATCATTGAGACGGTTGCCGGGGCGCTCGGGCTGCGGGTTGGCGATGAATTCCAGTCTGAACGGGTCAAGATCGAGGCGGTAGAAGCCCGATGTCAGGCCGACGACGAAGCCGCCGACTGCCCGCTCGATGATCCAGCCGATGGCTTCCGGCATATCCAAGTGGCGGATGCTTTCATCAGCCAGGCTCATCCGCCACAATTTGCGGCCGAGGATATCCGTCCAGAACAGCGCGTTCTCCCGCGCACTCCACAGCAGGCCTTCGCCCAGGATATCGCGCGTGTCGCGTGGGATCGCACGGACGGCGGGCAATTCTGGCGTCATGGCTTAGTGGCTGTCGCGGGGGAGGCCGCGTTCCTGCGCGATGCGCTGATACTGCACGGCGGATTCGATCACCGCACCGCCCGGATACTGGCCGGTGATCTTGCGATGAAGCTCTTGCCACGGCGTTTGCGGGGCAGGCACGTCCACGCCCACGCCGAGCGCTTCGCGGCGGCGCTGCAGTTCTTCCTCGGGAACCAGCATGTTTGCGGTTCGGCGCTTGAGATCGATGCGGATCCGGTCACCGGTCTGGAGCAGGGCAAGCCCGCCGCCAACCGCGGCTTCGGGCGCTGCGTTGAGGATCGAGGGGCTGCCGGATGTGCCGGACTGGCGGCCATCGCCGATGCAGGGGAGCGCATCGACGCCCGCGCGGATCAGCGCTGCCGGGGCGCGCATGTTGACGACTTCAGCGCCGCCCGGATAGCCGATCGGGCCAACGCCGCGGATCACGAGCAGGCAGTTCTCATCGATCTCCAGCGTGGGATCGTCGATGCGCGCGTGGTACTCTTCCGGACCATCGAACACGATCGCGCGGCCTTCGAACGCTTCCGGGTCGTCAGGGTTCGAGAGATAGCGGGCGCGGAACGAGTCGGAAATGACGCTCGACTTCATCACCGCAGATTCGAACAGATTGCCGCTCAGGACGGTCAGCCCAGCATTGTCGAGCAAGGGCTCGGTCAAGGGCTTGATGACCCGGGTGTCCTCGATGGTCGCATGGGCGTAGTTTTCGGCGAGGGTCTTGCCGTTGCAGAACAGGGCGTCGCCATCCAGCAATCCGGCGCGTAGCAGTTCACCGACAACGGCCGGCACGCCGCCGGCGCGGTAATAGTCCTCGCCGAGGTATTCACCGGCCGGCTGCAGGTTGACCAGCAGCGGCACGCCCGCGCCATGGTCCTGCCAATCATCGAGCGTGAGTTCGACGCCCATGTGGCGCGCAATGGCGTTGAGGTGGATCGGAGCATTGGTCGATCCGCCGATGGCGCTGTTGACGCGGATTGCGTTGAGGAATGCGGCGCGCGTCATTATGTCTGACGGTTTGCGGTCGGCCTTGACCATTTCGACAATGGCGAGGCCGCTCTCGTAGGCGGCTTGCTGGCGATCGCGATAGGGCGCGGGGATCGCTGCCGAACCGGGCAGCGCCATGCCGAGGGCTTCGGTGAGCGAGTTCATCGTCGTCGCCGTGCCCATCGTGTTGCAATAGCCGGTCGAGGGGGCGGAGGACGCGATCAGCTCGATAAAGCCGCGGTAGTCGATCTCACCCGCTGCGAGCAATTCGCGCGCCTTCCAGATGATCGTGCCCGAGCCAGTACGTTCGCCCTTGAACCAGCCGTTCAGCATCGGGCCTACCGACAGCGCGATGGCGGGAATGTTGACGGTGGCCGCGGCCATCAGGCAGGCCGGTGTCGTCTTGTCGCAGCCGACGGTGAGGACAGTCCCGTCGAGGGGGTAGCCATAGAGCACTTCGACCAGCGAGAGATAGGAGAGGTTGCGATCAAGCGCAGCCGTCGGGCGCTTGCCGGTTTCCTGGATGGGGTGGATCGGAAACTCGATGGGGATGCCGCCCGCGTCGCGGATACCGTCCCGTACGCGGTCTGCCAGCACGAGATGGTGGCGGTTGCAGGGTGCGAGATCGCTGCCGGTCTGGGCGATGCCGATAATCGGCCGATCGGATTGCAGTTCCGCCACGGAAAGGCCGAAGCTGAGGTAACGCTCGAGATAGAGTGCGGTCATATCGGGGTTGCCTGGATTATCGAACCAGGAGCGCGACCGCAGACGGGTGGCGCCGATTTCAGTGTTCTGTTCTGTCATGCCAATTCTACCCCAACTCGGTTCTGCTCACTGCGCATGGCCAGGGAAAGGCCGCTCATCGGCCTCACCCGGACTTGCGCCAGGAATGCCGGTAAACGGCGATCATTCCTGCTATCCCACACCATACGGCCACCCCACGGCCCGGCGAGAAGCGGTCTCGTGCCGCTATCCGCCAGGATCGTGCTCCGTCCGCACCAGCAATGATGAAGCAACATCATCTGCTGTGCGATAGCCAATTTCTCGATTATAGCATATATATCAGATAAAATATTCCCAACCGGAGATTCCCATGGCTGAACGCATCAAGCTGGCGCTGGTCGGCATCGGCAAGATCGCGCGCGATCAGCATTTGCCGGCCATTGCCGCCGACAATGCCTTCGAACTGGTGGCGGCCGTGAGCCGCAGCGGACGCGTCGAAGGCGTGCCGAACTTCAACGATATCGCTGCGCTGATCGAAAGCGGATTGCCTGTTGATGCGGTCTCGCTGTGCACGCCGCCGGTCGGCCGGCACCGGATCGCCGCGCAGGCGCTGGCTGCCGGACTGCATGTCATGCTGGAAAAGCCGCCGGGGGCGACTCTGGCGGAAGTGCATCAGCTTCAGGCGCAGGCGGCGGCGGGCTCAGGGCGCAGCCTGTTTGCGACATGGCATTCGCGCCACGCGGCGGGGGTTGATGCGGCGCGGGCATGGCTGGCAGACAAGCAGATCAAGCAAGCGGCCATCGTGTGGCGCGAGGATATTCGCGTCTGGCATCCCGGACAGGAGTGGATTCTGGAGGCCGGCGGGCTGGGCGTGTTTGATCCGGGCATCAATGCGCTTTCGATTGTGACCTCGATCTTGCCCGGAGCGCTGCGGCTCGAAAGCGCGAAGCTGGTGTTTCCGGCGGGTCGCGGTGCACCGATCGCGGCGGGGCTGGCGATGGTGCTTGGTGAGGCTGCGCCCGTCTCGGCCGATTTCGATTTCCGCCCGACCTGGCCGCAGAGCTGGGACATCACGGTCGAAACCGACCGGGGCACGCTCATGCTGACGGAAGGTGGGGCGCGGCTGTGGATCGATGGCGAGGAGCAGCGCACGGATGGAATCGGTGAATATCCGGCACTTTATCGCAGGTTCGCCGAACTGGTTGCCGCCGGGAGAAGCGATTGCGACCTGCGTCCGATGGCGCTGGTGGCCGATGCGTTCCTGCTCGGCGAACGGACCGAGACCGATCCGTTCGCCTTTTGAACAGGATCAGGCCGCGCGCCAGATCGAGAGATCGCGCGGGGCCACGGTGCGGGTGCCGAGCAGGAACTCCGCGCCTTCGGGGGCGGGTGCTTCGGCAGGCTCCGCGCCATAGTTGATCGCAAACGTCAGGTTGCCCCGCCGCCGGATGCGCAGCATGCCATTGAGCGGCGTGGTTTCCACACCGGCTTCGGTGGCCATCGCCGCAACGATGGCATCAAGCGCGGCATCTTCGACCAGCGTGGCGAGGTAGTGGACCTTGCCATGGCGGACCACGGCGGGGGCGCCATCCTCGTAGCGGCCGAGCACGGTGCATTCGCCCGGCTCAATCGTCTCGCGCCAGAGACCGCTGGCGTAGGATGCGTTGCCGATGGCGATTGAGCCCGGGCAATCGGGCCGCAGCGTCTCGACCGCAAGCACCCGGATCGGCATGAGCGGACGCAGGCGGCCGGGCGCGAGGCCTTCGGGGATGGTTACGTCGTGGGTCTTGGCGCCCGATCGCGGGCCGATGAGCACAAGACCGTCCGCCGCCTGCAGCCGCGCAGCCGCTTCCACCGTGGGCAGGGCAAGCGCAGGCACGAGCACCATCGCATAACCGGCAAGATCCGCGCCCGGCGCGACGAAATCGACATCGAGGCCGAGGCGGCGGGTGGTGCCGTACCACGCCGTGAGGATCTTCTGGTAGTTGTAGCCGCGGCCCTGCTGCTCGATCTGGCCGAGCCAATCGGATTCGTGATCGACGATAATGGCGACCGGTGCCTTGGTGGGGGCGGGGAGATCGATCGCGCTGAGTTCGGCGTGCAGCTGCTCGACCTCGGGCCATGCTTCGGCGTGGGTGCAATCGGGACGAAGCAATCCGGCGTGCATCTGTTCCTGCGCATAGGGCGCCTGCCGCCAGCGGAAGAAGCTGACCACCGCCGCGCCATGGGCAAAGGCTTCCCACGACCACAGCCGCACCATGCCGGGGGCGGGGCGGGGGTTGTGGTTGGCCCAATTCACCGGGCCGGGCTGCTGTTCCATCACCCAGAACGGACGACCCGTAAGGCCGCGCGTCTGATCGAACAGGATGCCTTGAAAATCCGGGTGGCCTGTGCGCATCAGCGGCGCGAATTCATCAGCCGTGGATTTGGCGAGCGCCAGATCGGCGCGGCCGAGCGGGTAGTTGTCATAGGCCGCGAAATCGAGATCGGCGGCGAGGGCGTGGTTGTCGACGCCGGTTTCGGGCATCGGGATGAAGTTGTGCGTCACCCAGCGGCCCGGCGCATGGGCGCGGATGATCGCGATCATGTCGGCATGGAAGCGCACCACCATGTCCGACGAATAGCGGCGCCACGCCATGCGGTGGGCAGGGCTGGTTTCGGTGACCGCGCCGACCGGCATCTCGATCTCGTCGAAGCTGCGGTATTCCATCGACCAGAATACGTTGCCCCACGCCGCATTCAGCGCGGCGATGTCGCCGTACTGCTCGCGGCACCAGGTGCGGAAGCCGGCGTGTGCGGCAGGAGAAGCGCTGATTGCGGTATCGTGGCAGCACAGTTCGTTGTCGGTCTGCCAGCCGGCGACATAGGGGTTCTCGCCGTAGCGCTCTGCAACGGCGGTGCTGATGCGCATCGCCTCGCGGTGCCAGACGGGGCTGGAGAAATCGGTGTGGCGGCGCGAGCCGAAGCCGCGCGTGCGGCCGGTTTCGGGATCGACGGGGAGGATCTCCGGATAGAGATCGATCAGCCACTTCGGCGGAGTTGCCGTGGGCGTGCACATGACGACCTTGAGCCCCGCCTTGCCCAGCGTCTCGATCGCGCGGTCCAGCCAATCCCATTCGAAGCGGCCGGGATCGGGCTCGATCCTGCTCCACGCGAACTCGGCGATGCGCACGTAGGTAAGGCCAAGCGCGGCCATGCGGCGGGCGTCCTCCTCCCACCACGCTTCAGGCCAGTGTTCGGGATAATAGCAGACGCCAAGCATGGAGGGACGATCCTTCGAAGTTTTGAGGGCTTCAGAAATGGGTTGCAGGTCAGCGCTGGTCAGCGGTAACCCGGCACCGTTCAATTATCATATAAATATACTTTTGCCATCGAAAGCTCGCCATGACCGCACCCTTTTCCGCCGCTTATCGCCTTGATGGCGCAAACGTCACGCTGGTGGTGGAGGTCTGCGCGGAGGTTCCAGCCATGCGCTACTGGGGGCCGCGGCTGCCGGACGATCTGGCGTTGGAAGAGCTTTCCGCGCTGGCGGCACGGGCGGAGGCGAATGCTTCGCCAGCCTATGAAGCGCCGCTGGCACTGACGCCGCAGGCGGGGCAGGGCTTTCCGGGCCGACCGGGGCTTGCCGCCCATCGCGGCGGGCAGGACTGGGCGAGCTTTGCGCTGCTGGTGGATGTGGAGCAGGCCTCGGACCGCCTCACCTTTACCAGCCGCGATGATGCGCATGGCCTTGAACTCGTGCACGCATTGCAGCTTTCCGGCGATGTGCTGGTGGCGTCGTCGCGGCTGACGAATGCGGGCGCGCAGGGGCTGCAGGTAGATCATCTGGCCGCGCCGGTCATGCCCTTGCCGGGGTTTGTCGGCGATGTCATCGGGTTCGAAGGGCGCTGGTCGGGCGAATTCCAGTTGCAGCGACATGCGCTGTCGATGGGCACATGGCTGCGCGAGAACCGGCGCGGACGCACCAGTCACGATGCCTTTCCGGGGCTGCTGGCGACCGAGCGGGATGCCAACGAGACTCGCGGCTTGGCCTATGGCTTTCATCTGGGCTGGAGCGGCAATCACCGGCTTGCGGTGGAGACGCTGGCGGACGGGCGGCGGTCTGTGGCGATGGAAGCGCTCTACCTGCCGGGTGAGATCACGCTCGCGCCGGGGGAAAGCGTGACCACGCCGGCGGTTTATGCCACAGTTTCGGATGCGGGGCTGGGGGCGGTTTCGCGCCAGTTCCATGCCTTCCTGCGCGCGCGGCCAGAACATCAGCGCCTGCGCGTAAAGCCGCGCCCGGTGCACTACAACAGCTGGGAGGCGGTCTATTTCAACCACGATCCGGCAACCCTGATGGCGCTTGCCGAACGCGCGGCAGCGGTCGGCGTGGAACGCTTCGTGCTCGATGATGGCTGGTTCGGCAGCCGCCGGCATGACCGCGCCGGGCTGGGTGATTGGCAGGTTAGCCCGGCGGTCTATCCCGATGGGCTCGGGCCGCTGATCGACAAGGTCCGTGGGCTCGGCATGGAATTCGGGCTCTGGGTCGAGCCCGAAATGGTCAATCCGGACAGCGACCTGTTTCGCGCGCATCCCGAATGGGTGCTGGCTACGCCGCCCGCGCCGCAGATCCCGTTCCGCCACCAACTCGTGCTCGACTTCGGGCGGCCGGAAGTGCGCGAACGGATGTACCGTGATGTGGCTGCGCTGCTTGAAGAATATCCGATCGCCTACCTCAAGTGGGACATGAACCGCGATCTCAGCCAACCCGGCGGTGCCGATGGCCGCGCGGGGGCGACCGCGCATGTGCTGGGCTTGTACGAAGTGCTCGATCGGCTGCGGGTGGCGTTCCCGGCAGTTGAGATCGAAAGCTGCGCCTCGGGCGGCGGACGTGCGGACTTCGGCGTGCTTGCGCGGACCGACCGGGTCTGGACCAGCGACAGCAACGATGCTCTCGACCGGCTTTCGATCCAGCGCGGCTTTTCGCACTTCTTCCCTGCGGAACTCATGGGCGCGCATGTCGGGCCGACGCATTGCCACATCACCGGGCGGACGCTTTCAATGCCGCTGCGGGTGGCGACGGCGCTGTTCGGGCATATGGGGATCGAGACGGATCTTCGCGAGCTTGATGCGCAGGAGACCGCCGATCTCGCTGCCGGGGTCGCGCTGCACAAGGCCCACCGGGCGCTGATCCACACCGGCGCGCTGCACCGGATCGATGCCGCAGAGGGCGTGAACGCCTTTGCCCTTGTTGCCGAGGATGGCAGCGAGGCGCTGGTTTCCTACACGATGCTGACCGAGCAGCGCGGGTATTTCGCCGAGCCGCTGCGGCTGACGGGGCTCGATCTGGCGGCGGACTACGAGCTTGGCGTAGTGTGGCCGCCGCGTCTCAAGGCGCAATGGCCGCTGAAGGATGGCGGCCGGTTCCGTGGGGCTGCGCTGATGCAGGCGGGGTTCCAGCCGCCGCGCCTCCATCCGGGCACGGCGGTGATCCTGCACCTCAAGCGTTAGAGTGCCCGGTATGCCGCGATGAACGCCGCGGCGCGCTCGGCCAGAACCTCAGGCGTCACACCGGGGCTGTAGAGCGCCGAGCCGATGCCGAACCCGCCCGCGCCGACCGCGTGCCAGGACGCCATCGTCGTGGGCGATATGCCGCCGACGGGGAGCACTGCAGTGCCTGCAGGCAAGACCGTACGGATGGCCTTGAGCACGGCCGGGCTGGCGGCTTCGGCAGGGAAGAGCTTGAGCGCGCGGGCACCGGCTTCGAGCGCGGCGAAGGCTTCGCTGGGCGTCTGGAAGCCGGGGACAGCGATCAAACCACGCGCTGCGGCGGCGGAAATCACGGCGGGGTTGGTGTTTGGCGAGACGATCAGCGTGCCGCCTGCTTCGGCCACCGCCGTGACCGAGGCCACATCAAGCACGGTGCCGGCGCCGACAAGGGCGCGCCCTTCGAGCCGCTTGGCGAGGCGGGCGATGCTTTCGAGCGGGCGGGGGGAATTGAGCGGGACTTCGATCAGGGTGAAGCCGGCCTCGACCAGCACATCGCCGATATCGTCTGCCGTTTCGGGTGTCAGGCCGCGCAGGATGGCGACGAGTGGCATGGCCGCGAAAGCGGCGTTGAAGGCATCGGCAGTGGTCATTTGAGCAGACTCCAGATCTGGGTGATTCCGGCGAGGAAAGCCGCATGGCTATCGACCAACCGGGCCGCGCAACCGAGTTCATCGAGTGCGGCGAGATAGAGGTTCCCCAGCGCGGGGGAGGCGAGCACGTCCACGCCATCGGCGCGGGCATCGGCGAAATCGCTGTCCAGCCGCGCGGCGCAATCGCTGCCGATCAGCAGACCGCTGACGTAGGAGGCCTGATCGGTGCGGTCGCGCTTGCCGAGGACAAGCGAGGCGCGGGCACCGAACAGGCGGGCGAGCAGATCACCGCCACGCGCGGCCTGCACGCCGGCGCGAAAGTCCGCGCCATCCTGCACGGTGCCATCGAGTCCGTCCGCCAGAAGGCCGCTGCGGCCGAGCTGTGCGAAGATCTCGCCCGTCATCGCCGTGGTGAAATCGACAAGATCGCCGCCCTTGAGCCGCGCCCACTTGGCATGGGTGCCCGGTTGGCAGAGCCAGGAATCGGCGGCGACAAGACCGGCAGCAGCGGCACCGAGCAGCTGCACTTCCTCACCGCGCATGATATCGGCGCGGCCGTTTCCGTCGCGCGAGACGCCGGGCACGATGGCGGTGTGGCCCGGTTCCACCCAGTGAACCGCCGCTGCAATGGCAGCAAGGCTGGCGGGCGCTGAAACATACCCCGCATCGACCCAGCCTCGATTCGAGCCGACCATGCCGGCACACAGCATCGGCAGATCACCCCAGCGCCCGCGCATGGAAGCCGCTTCGGCAGCGAAACCGCTGCCATCCATCGCGAGGATCCCGCGGTCGTCCTGCGCCGTTTCCAGCACGGTTCCATCAGCCGCGAGCACGAAAACGCGGCGATTGGTCGAACCCCAATCAACGGCGAGAGTAGTGGCTTCCAAAGTCGATTCCGCTTCCATGTTTACTCAATTATCATATCTATCTGACTTTGATATCAGGAGGAATTGAATTATGCGCTCTAAATGCGTAATCCTTACCCCGCTTGGTGAACAGGAAAGTCAGCATCATCTCGACCGACATCTTCCCCTCTGAAATGCGCACCAGCCTTGGCCGCAATCTGACCTATGGCATGCTCGATGTAATCGGGCGGGCCATCGTCATCGGCGAGTATGACAATGTCGCGTTTCCCACAGAGGCAGAGCTTGCCCGCAAGCATGGCGTTAGCCGCGCTGTAACCCGCGAAGCGGTCAAGATGTTGACGGCAAAGGGCCTGCTCAGCGCGCGGCCGCGACAAGGGACGATCGTCCAGCCGCAGTCTTCGTGGAACCTGTTTGACAGCGATGTGCTGCACTGGTTGCTGGAGCGGAAGTTCTCGATCGAACTGCTGCGTCATTTCAACCAGCTTCGCGTGGCGATCGAACCCGAAGCGGCAGCGCTGGCTGCGGTGCAGGCGACCGATCAGGAACGCGCGGCCATCGGTGCGGGCCTCGCCCGGATGGTGGCGGCTGAAGCAGGCGCGGACAACACGCTGGCGGCGGACATCGCGTTTCATGTGGCCGTGCTCGAAGGTTCTCGCAATCCGTTCTACAAGCAGTTCCGCGAAATGGTCGCGAGCGCGTTGGCTACGTCGATCCACTTCACCAACCGCATCAAGGGCCGCTCGGCCAGCATCGAGGATCACCGCGCGGTCTACGACGCCATCCTGCGGCGCGACTGCGAGGGCGCGCGCTGCGCGATGCGCCGCCTGATCGGTGATGTGCTGGAACTGATCGGCGAGGCCGAGGCGACCGTGACCACCTGACCTCAGATGTAGGTGACGTCGGGCGCCTTGGGTTCCTCGCGCTGCCAAAAGCGGATGAGCGACGCGCGCTTGCCGAAGACCAGCCGGTTCACTGCCAGCGAGAAGCCGATCGAGGACCACAGCGTCACGAACATCAGATGGATGTAGTGCAGGCCGAACGGCGCCTGGACGAAGGTGAAATACGCGTAGAGCGAGATACCGAACAGCACCGCACCGATCGCCGCGCGGGCGTCAACATCGCGGAACAGCAGGCCGACGATGAAGGCCGAGAGGATCGGCATCGAGAACAAGCCGTTCAATTGCTGGAGCAGATTGATGATGCTGACGGCGTTGGCGTAAATCGGGATCAGCGCCACGGCGATCACGATCATCACGCCTGAGGTGACGATGTTGAGCGTGCGCACGCTTGCCTTCGGGTTCACGTACTTCTGGTGGATGTCGCAGATGTAGAGCGCCGCCGAGGAATTGAGGATCGCGACGAAGTGCGTGGCGACGCTGGTGACGAGGATCGCGGCAAACGTGCCCGCGAGCCAGCCGGGCAGGATATTGCCGACGAGCTTGCCGAACGCCGCATCGTGGACATTGCCATAGAGCTTGTAGGCGACGATGCCGGGAAGGACGACAATCGCCGGAACGATCATCAGCCGGATGGCGGCGGCGGCGAGCACGCCCTTCTGCGCCTCACGCACCGAAGGCGAAGCCATCGCGCGCTGGGTGATCGCCTGATTGGTCGACCAATAGAAGATCTGGATGAACAGCATGCCCGTCAGCAGCGTGTGCCAGGGGATCGGCGAATCATTGCCGCCAATCAGGGTCAGCCGTTCGGCCGGGATACCTGAGAAATCGAAACCAATCGCCTGCAGGGAAAGGAACACGAGCACGAGGCAGATGAACAGCAGGCTCGCGCCGCTGAACGTCTCGGAAATCGCGACGGCGCGAAGGCCGCCGAGTACGCCATAACCCGCGCCCAAGGCGGCGATGCAGAATCCGACCATAACCAGCGGCAGATCGATTCCGAACACGCTGCGCAGGAACAGCGCGCCGGTATAGAGTGCGCTGGGCATCGAGATGAACAGGTTGCCGAAGAGGAACAGCGTCGAGATCATCGTACGGATGCGATCGTCGTTGTAACGCCGTTCGAGCAGTTCTGTCGTCGTGACGCACTGGTAGCGGTAATAAATCGGCACGAACACGAAGGCGAGGATGAGCAGGCCGAACACGGCGGCGAGTTCCCACCACGCGAGGAGCAGCATCTGGTTGCCGTTGGCGCCGACAAGCTGCTCGGTGCCGAGATTGGTGATGGTGATCGAGCCGGCAACGTAGACCCAGGTGAGACTGCCGCCGGCGAGGAAGAACTCGCGATCTTCATTGGCGCTGTGCGCGTGGCTGGCGCGGGTGCGCCACCACGTGAGGCTGCCGACGAGCAGGATGACGAGCGCGAAAGCGAGGAGCTGTGCGCTGCTGCCGATGGAAACCGGCACGACCGGAGTGGCGGCGGCGCTCACGCTGCAGCCATCCGTCGGGCGACGCAGATTGCCGGTGCGGACGCGGTGAAGCTCGTTACGGTGGATCGTCCTGCCATGGCATCCTCGTTATGCGGTAAATTGTCGCATTTATAATATCACGAGCTGCTACGCCTACGGCGCGGCAAGAGCAAGCTGCAAGAGCAACCTTATGTGCGACATGGACCGGATTACAAATGAAGCTGCACCGCGCTGCGCGCAATCGGGTGCTCGCCGTGGGCATTGTGGAGTTGTTCTAGCCGGGTGAGTTGGCCAAGGCTGTGCATCACCGCGTAGATCGCGCCGAGATGGCCATCGCGGTGGAGCTTTTGCAACGTTTCGCCGTCCAGCGATTCCAGCGCGAGCGGATCGATGGTGTAGGCGCCGGCGATATCCTGCTGGCGCTGGTCCGCATGGTGCAGCGTGATCGTCATCGGGGTGACGAGGCGCGCGGCGGTGACAGTGCTCACGAACCGTGCGGTCTTTTCGGCATCTGCGAGCATGGTGTTGAGGAGCGTGCGGCGGCCAGCGAGGAAGGCGGTTTCAGAGCCGCTTGCCTCGAACAGCGCGTTGCCGGGGGTGCCGCCGATCAGACTGCTGCCTTCATCGATGCATAGTTCCAGCTCACCGCCGTCTGGCGCACCGAGATAGAAGGGCAGGCGCAGCACGTTGAGGGGCAGGTAGGTCGCCGCCCAGCTGCCGCCGATCACGAAGAGGTTGCGATTTGCGGCAAAGCCCAGCAGCGCGACGAGCCGGAAGGCTCCGGTTGCGCCGTCCTTGATGAATACGATCGGATAGTCGCAAACCGCGAGCGGGATTTCGCTGAAGCCAAGCGGCACATGGCCAAGCATGGCGGCTGCGGCAAGATCGGTGCCGTGGCCGATTGTCACGCTGCCATGGCGCTCGCGGCGGACGGCGGCGAGGGTTTCTGCGCCGCTCATACCGCCTGAAACCCATGGACGCGCACGGCATCAAGCAGCGCGCGGTGCGACGGCAGCGCGGCCAGAGCCTGCTCCTGCTGCCGCTGCGTCGCCATGAAGCAGCGCTGCGCGAGCGCGGCTTCGGCGGTGACCTGGCTGCCTGCCGCAAGATTGCATTCAAAGCCCATGCCGTGGAGTACGTACTGGTAGCTCGGCCACGAGAACACTTCGGGCTGATGCGGGAAATCCTGCGGCCCGGGCGGGAGGTGGCGCCACAGTTCCAGTTGCTCGAGGAGGCGGTCGGGCACCGTCGCGGGATCACGGTTGTCGCGCCAGAAGGCGGTGTCCTCGCGCTTGGTCAGGACATAGTGGAGCTTGAGGAAATCGATGATGCGCGCCCAGTGATGCTCGAACGCGGCGTTGAACTGGCGGGCGAGCGGGGCCATGACCGCGCGGCTCTGCGGCAGGCGATCGACGATGAAATCGACCGCGGTCTCGATCAGCATCAGCGCGGACGCTTCAAGCGGCTCAAGGAAGCCGTTGGCGAGGCCGACCGCAACGCAGTTCTTCTCCCAGAAGCGCTGACGGTGGCCCGAGCGGATGGGGATGCGGCGCGTATTGAGTCCTTCGGCTACGGGGCCGAGATAGGCGCGCAAGGTGGCTTCGGCCTCGTCGTGGCTGGTGTGGCGGCTCGAGTAGACATAGCCGGTGCCGCGCCGGGTAGGCAGGCCGATATCCCAGATCCAGCCGGCGTCCTGTGCGGTTGAATTGGTCTGGCTGGCGACGGGATCATCCTCGTGCTCGTAGGGCACCTGCAGCGCGACCGCATTGTCGGCGAGCAGCACGTCGCCGCAATCGACAAAGGGCACCCCGTAAGTCTGGCCGATCAGCAGTGCGGCAAAGCCGGTGCAATCAATAAAGAAATCGCCGGAGAGCAGCCCCGTTTCGCGCGCTTCGACGCCGGTTACAAAGCCCGCATCGTCGAGTTTCACGCCGGTCACGTCGTCGATCACATGGCGCACGCCCAGTTTCTCGATGCAGTGCTTCTTGAGCAGTGCAGCAAACTTCACCGCATCGAGGTGATAGGCATAATTTGCTAGGCCAACGTACTCCGCCGTGCTGATCGATTTTGGCGCGAGGCCCGCATCGCAGAGCGCGGACTGGAAATCGACGGCATGTGCGAAATCAGTGCCGGCACCATCCTGCCGCCGCAGCCAATGCGCCGAAAGATTGATCTGGGTGGCGGCCTGCGGCGGATTGAGCGGGTGGTAGTAGCTATCGCCCGGTTTGCCCGTGACCCAGCCGGTGAAGCGTGCGCCCTGCTTGAAGGCGGCATCGCACGAACGGAAGAATTCGGTTTCCGAAATACCGATCTTGCGCAGTGTGTTGCGCATCGTCGGCCAGGTTCCTTCGCCAACGCCGATCGTGCCGATGGTCTCTGATTCGATGAGCGTGACCGAGACCCCGTTGTCACCATCCGGGCGGTGTGCTGCAGCAATGCGGGCTGCGGCAATCCAGCCGGCCGAGCCTCCGCCGACGATCACTATCTGCCGAACCCTGTCGTTCATGTCCTGCTCCCTAAACCCTTATTTCCGCTGCCTTGCACGCCTTGGCAAGTCTCGCCCAGATCGTCCGCTGCCGTGTGAGGTGCAGCAAATAAGCACCACTGCCTAGGCAATCCAGCTGCCCAAAAAACTTTCATTTGATTTATCTGATAAAACATATCAGTCAAACCCCAACGGCGCGGGGTACCTCGCGTCGAAGCACTTAGCACGTCCCGATCTGACATGGCGGGCGGCAGCAAGGGAGAGCCAGTTTATGTCTCAATTCAATAATTTAACTGCTATGTCGCGCCTGCGCAGCCAGGCCCTCGCCTGCTGCAGCGCACTGGCCATCGTTGGCGGCGCCGCCCCCGCATTCGCGCAGGATTCTGCTGCTGCTGGCGTTTCGGAGCCCGAAGCGATCGTCGTCACCGGTATTCGCAGCAGCCTTCGCAGCGCGGCCGGCATCAAGAAGAACTCGCTGGCGATCGTCGATGCGATCAGCTCGGAAGACCTCGGCAAGTTCCCCGACACGAACGTCGCGGAATCGCTGCAGCGCATCCCGGGCGTGTCGATCGACCGCAGCAACGGCGAAGGCCGTTTCGTCACCGTCCGCGGCTTTGGTCCGGCGTTCAACACCGTCCTCGTCAACGGCCGCACCTTCGCCAGCGACAACCAGGGCCGCGAATTCTCCTTCGACCTTCTCGCTGCCGAACTGATAAGCGGCGCTGAAGTCTACAAGAGCTCGCAGGCTCGTCTCCAGGACGGCGGCATCGGCGCGACGCTCAACATCAAGACCCCGCGTCCGCTCGATCTGGGCGGCTTCAAGGCGGTTGTCTCGGCCAAGGGCCAGTACGAACGCAACAGCGACAAGGTGACGCCGCAGGGTTTCGGCCTCATCAGCGACACGTTCGCTGACGGCAAGTTCGGCCTGCTCGCCTCGGTTTCGTACCAGAAGCGCGATGCGCAGACCCGTTACACCCAGAACCGCGGCTATATCCCCGGTACCACGGTCGGGACCGGTGCCAACGCCATCACCAACGTGTTTGCTCCGCGCAACCAGGACGTTGGCCAGGACGATCAGTCGCGTGAGCGCATCGGCTTTACCGGCACGGCGCAGTATCGTCCGAACGACCAGCTGACCTTCACGGTCGACGGCCTCTACAACCAGTTCAACGTCGATTCGCGCGTTCAGGCGCTCGGCAGCTGGTTCGAGCCTTCGAGCTACACGGCGGCGGCGATCGATTCGAACCGCACGGTCACTTCGCTCACCACCAATGGCAACGCGGACCTCATCCAGACGTCGAACAATCGCTACGTGAAGACGTACGCGCTTGGCGGCAACGTCGAATGGAAGCCGAACAGCCAGCTGACGGTCAAGGCCGACGTTTCGTGGTCGCGCGCCAAGGATTCGGCAGGCGGTCGCAACTACTTCACCGTGATCGGCATCCCCAGCACCTACAGCTTCCAGCAGGCGACGGGTAACGGCTTCCCCTCGACCACCGGCTACACGGCTGACCTCACCAATGCTGCGCTGGGCCGTTCGCACATCGCGCTGCGCCAGGGCAACAGCGAGGCCGAACGCGTGCTCGAGTACAAGCTCGACACCGAGTGGAAGTCTGATGGCGGCGCGCTCGATGCGATCCGTCTGGGCTTCGTCAACACCAACCGCAGCAAGAACAGCCAGAGCATTGCGACCGATCCCAATACGCTGTGCCTCTATTGCGGCTACAATGAGCCGGCTTCGGCAGCGCTGCTGAGCAAGCTCACGCTGCGTGCACCGAGCGGCACCGGCAGCGTGCCGACCAACATCCTCGGCTACGACGCCGACGCCTACTTCAAGTTCCTTGAAAGCCCCGCCCAGGCTGCAGCGCGCGATCAGGCGCGCGGCTTGCCCGCAGGGACGACCGCAGCGCTGCTGGCAGCGACCAACGGCTTTGCCGCCACGGTCCAGCCGAACTCGTTCGCGGTGTCGGAGAAGGTGTTCGCTGGCTACCTCGAAGCCGATCTCAAGGGTAACCTTGGTGCGATGCCGTGGACGGTCAACCTCGGTGCGCGCTACGTGCACACCGAAATCACCGCGAGCGGCCGCCAGCTGGCGCTGACCGATCTGCTTGCGGTTCCGAACGATCCGACGATCTACCAGGCGGTGTTCGCGAACGGCGGTGTCCCGGTCTCGACGGCGCAGCGGTCGAGCTACGATTACTTCCTGCCGAACATCAACGTGAAGGTGAACCTGACGGACAAGTGGATCGTGCGCGTCTCTGCGTCGCGCACGCTCACCCGCCCGCAGATTCGCGACCTCGCGCCGCGCACCAACTTCGACGTGACCCGTCCTGCAAGCCTCGACGCGAGCGGCGGTAACCCGAACCTGCGGCCCTACACGGCGAACAACTTCGATGTCTCGCTGGAATGGTACCCGACGTCGACCACGACGCTGTCGGTTGCCGGTTACTACAAGAGCATCGACAACTTCATCGTGCAGACCCGTTCGGCCGAGAACTTCACGATCGCCAACGCCAGCGGCCTGCCGATCGGTGGTGGTATCACCGGTCCGACCACCGCGACGTTCAACGTGCGCCGTCCGCGCAACTCCGAGAACGTTTCGGTGCGCGGTGTCGAACTCAACGTGACGCACACCTTCGACTATCTGCCCGCGCCGCTCGATGGCTTGGGTCTGTCGGCCAACGCCACGTTCGTGGACAGCAGCGCGGCATTCGACGTAACCCGGTTTGACCAGTCGGTTGCGGTCGAAGGTCTCGGCAACAGCTACAACCTGACCGGCTTCTACGAAAAGGACGGCTTTGCCGCCCGCGTCGCCTACAACCGCCGCGGCCGGTTCCTTGAATACCTCGTCACGCCCGGCCAGGGCGGCGACCCGGTCTTCCGCCGTCCGTACAGCCAGGTCGACGTGCGCGTGAGCTACGACATCAAGAAGTTCGCGCAGGTCTTCGCCGAGGGCACCAACGTGACCAATGCGAAGAACATCACCACCGGTCGCTTCAACAATCAGGTGCTCGACTATGTCGATACCGGTGCGCGCTATGCCGCCGGCGTCCGCCTGAACTTCTGATCGTCCAACCCCTCCGGACGTGAAGGCGCGCCCATGCGGTTTACCTGCATGGGCGCGTTTTTTTTCGCGCAGGCAGTCAAGTTACAGTGATCTTGCGGGAAGGAATGCGATGAAAGCTCTCTGGCGCCTTGTAGTTTCAGGACTTCTGCTGGCGGGAACGGCGCATGCCGAGCCGGTGCGGCAACCTTATGCGGTGCCGCCGCTGGATGCGCCGGAACTGGCGGCGCTCGGCACTTATGCAATCGGCACGCAGGCCATGGCGGTCGATGCGCCGGACAGTGTGGTGCTTTCAGCCACCGGCCTCGTCCGAACCACCCGAACGATCAAGGCGCGGGTCTGGTATCCGGCAGACGCGGCACCTGGCGCCGCGCGGGCGAGCTTTTCGCATGTTCTGCCAAAGCCCGATGGCACCGGCGGCCCCTTCGTCATTCCCAGCCTTGCGGTCGAATCCGCCGCCCCGCTCAAGGGCAAGCGCTTTCCGTTGGTGATCGTCTCACACGGCTACAACGGCTGGGACACATTCATGACCTGGCTGACCGAGAACCTTGCCACCAAGGGCTATGTTGTCGTCGCCATCGACCATGCCGATCAGCGCGTGGTGAACCCGGCGGACTTTCCGGTCTCCTTCGGCAATGTGCTGGTCCACCGCGCACGCGATGTGCGCATGGTGATCGACGATCTCACGCGCCGCGCCGGCAAGACCGGAGACGCGCTGGGGCAGGAAATCGATGCGGGCCAGATCGGCCTTGTCGGCTATTCGATGGGCGGGTTCGGCGTGCTGGGCGCGGCGGGCCTCGATTATGCGCCGACGAGCCCGGTGTTTGCGCAGCTGCCGGCACCTGCGCGCGACCAGTTGCTGGAAAGCCAAGCGGCTGGCAAGGCGATTGCCGCGCGGATCAAGGCCGTGGTCGCGCTGGCGCCATTTGGCGGCAGCCCGCCGGTTCGGGTCTGGTCGGAGGCGACACTTGCGGCGTTTGCCAAGCCAGTGCTGATGATCGACGGCGATCACGATGATATCGTCGATGCGCCGGGCGGCGTGACGTGGATCTTCGATCACATGGCAAGCAACCAGCGCAACTTCCTGCTTTACCAGAACGCGCGGCACAATGTTGGAGGCAACCCGCCGCCGCCCGAAGCCGACGCGGACTTCTCCACGCGCGAATACTTCGCCGAGCCGGTATGGCGCGCGGAGCGGATCAACGCGATCAACCAGCACTTCATCACCGCGTTCCTCGATCTCCACCTCAAGGGAGAAGCGGCGAAGCAGGCCTATCTCGACGTGACGCCGCCGCTCGCCGGTGACGGACAATGGCCGCTCGCGCCGTTCCAGAACGTGGGCGGCAAGCCTGCCTCGGCAGACCAGCCGAACTTCTGGCGCGGGTTCCAGCGGCGCTGGGCACTTGGCCTTGAAATGCGGACGGGCAAGCCAGCCGCGCGCTGATCAGTCGGGGAAGGCGGCCTCGCCCGTCGTCCCCGCAAACAGGGTCGCCGTCGCGCCGCCGACCCAGATTGGGCCGCCCGCTTCGTGCTCAATGCGGACGCGGCCCGAGCGGCCGAGGCGGGTGCCCTGCGTCGCGGTGTAGGGCGCTGAAACGTGGCCGAGGCGCAGCATCCATTCGGCGGCCGAGGCGTTGAGGCTGCCCGTGACCGGGTCTTCGATCAGCCCGCCATAGGGATCGCTGAAGATCGCGCGCACTTCGTAGGCGAAGGGGCTGCCTGCGGGATGCAGGCCGACAAGGCCGATATCGATGCGATTTGCATGCGAGCGCGCCGGTTCGACCGCGATCACCGACGCCGCATCCTTGAGCTGGATGCCGAGCCAGCCGGGGCCGTTGTCGATCCATTCGGCGGCGACGACATCGCTGGTGGCGATTCCAAGCACACCGCAGGCCTCCGCCAGCTTGTCCGCAGCGACGGGGCCTGAACGCAGCAGCGGCGGTGCGGCGAAGGCAAGGCCATCGGCTCCGCGCCGCACGTCGATCAGGCCTGCGCCGCATTGCTGCACGACTTTGCCTTCATGGCGCGGCTTTCCGCCCAGCGTAAGCCAAGCATGGGCCGAGCCGAGCGTGGGGTGCCCGGCGAACGGCAGCTCGCGGTCGAGCGTGAAGATGCGCACACGGTAGTCGGCCGCATCCGTGGTCGGCGGCAGGAGGAAGGCTGTTTCGGAGAGGTTCAGCCAGCGGGTGATGGCCTGGAGCTGCGCGGTATCCCGGTCGGCGTCGAGGGCGATCACCGCCAGCGGATTGCCCGTGAACGGGCTTTCACCGAAAACATCGACAAGCTGGAACGGGTACTGCGGCATGACTTCAACGACCTCGGCGCTGGGAATGGTGTGGGGCAGACCTTCACCGACGGGAGGCTGTTTGCAACGATGAAAATGTCGCGAGGCGGAGAGTATGCCTTTCGCGCGGGGCGCCTACTCCGGGATGGCGAGGCTGAAGCGCATACCGAGCACGAGCGTGTTGCGCGCGGTGTGATCCCAACCGGGATGGATCACGTATTGCAGATCGGGCTGGATGTTGAGCCATGGCGCTAGCTGGCGCTGCGCGGTGAATTCGAGGACCGTTTCGCCAAGGCGCGCGCGCTCTGGCGCGAACAGGGTTTGCTGCGCCGCCTCACCAAGCCGGGCATGTGCTGCTGCGACGCCGACCCGCCAATTGCCCAGCGTGGCAACCGCACCGCCGCCAAGATAGGCGGCAACCGGATTGGCGCGTGCATCGGCAATGCCGAAGCGGATCCATGCGCTGAGTTTGCGGGTCAGTGCGCCCTCGAGCATGGCGTAGGCTCCGCGCGAGACCGCTGGCGGCTTGGCCGGATCGAGCGCATCGAACCGCGTCGTATAATGCCATCCGCCCGCCTGCAGCAGCCATGTGCCGATGGGCAGACGCGTCTCCGCGATCAGCAGTGCGCCGGTCGTGCCGGGAAAGCGCACGGCAGCCTTGCGCGGATCATCGCGGGCGCCGGCCACCGCATCGAATGCACCGAGCGCGAGCGCCTTGCGCCCATACTGCAACCGCAGCACGAATGCCGAACTTGTCATCGGGAAGATCGAGGGACCGGCGAGGCCGCTTTGCGAGATATCGGGGCCGATCCCGAAGGCGCTGTTGACGAAGATCGCACCGGTGTTCTGGATATCAAATTCGGCGTTGAGATCTATGAGGCCGGCCTTGGCAGAGACGAAGTCGTTCGGCTTCCACTGCGCCCACGCTTCGTAGACGTGGGGCAGGGTATCGGCTTCGAGGCTGCTTACCGTCTGGTAGGCGCCGATGCGATTGCCGGAAAAATCCGGGCCATGGACGGCGATGAGATCGAGGTGCGCGGACAACGCGTCGAGGCCGACGACGGGACCTTTGAAATCGAGCCATGCATCGGCGCGGCCGACCAGGTCGGTGCCGCGGACTGGGCTCCCGGACGCGGCGGTGAGTACGTCAGCGGTGTAGGATGCGCCGAATTCCACCACCGATTGCGCTGCAGCCGGAGCAGGAACGGCAAGGCCGGTTGCGGCAAACGCAAGGGCGGCAAGGGCAAGGCGGGTGTATTTGGCCATCGCCGAACGGGATGGAATCAATGCGGATAAGATCGTCCTTCGCCGGGATCAGGGAAAGGGCGCAGCATCGCCGCAGCAATCGTGAAGGAATTGCGGCGGCAGGGCTAGCGGCCGCGCGGCTCTAAATTGTGCGCAAAGAGCAGGGTGTGCGCAATTTCATGATGACTCTGCTTCTTCAATGCGGTAATTCGGTAGGTGCATAACAAGTCGTTCACCCGGCGCGGCCTTGGGAGAGGATGCGTAAAATTGCACCGCGCCGGGTGTCCTGAATTGTTTTTCCCTGCATTTTCTGGACAAACGCACGAGCGTTGACTCGTGCGGCGGTGTGCCAAGCGCAGCACAAGCTGTGGCCTGAGACGGGCCTCTTGGGCCGGATCGTTTGCGCTCCGGCCCTTGTATGCGTCAGGCGTTGGGGCGGTTGGCCAGCAGGTTGTCCACGACAGACGGATCGGCCAGCGTCGATGTGTCACCAAGATTGCCGACGTCGTTCTCGCCGATTTTTCTGAGGATGCGGCGCATGATCTTGCCGGAGCGGGTCTTGGGCAGGCCGGGCGCGAACTGGATCACGTCGGGCGTGGCGATCGGACCAATCTCGTGGCGAACCCACTGGATCAGTTCCTTGCGCAGCGCCTCGTCCGGCTCGACATCGGCGTTGGTCGTCACGAAGGCGTAGATGCCCTGGCCCTTGATCTCGTGCGGCATGCCGACAACCGCGGCTTCTGCCACCTTGCTGTGAGCGACGAGCGCGCTCTCGATCTCGGCGGTGCCCATGCGGTGGCCCGAGACGTTGATGACGTCGTCGATGCGGCCGGTGATCCAGTAGTAGCCGTCCTCGTCGCGGCGGCAGCCGTCACCGGTGAAGTAGTGGCCGGGGAACGTAGTGAAATAGGTCTGGAAGAAGCGCTCGTGATCACCCCAGACGGTGCGCATCTGGCCGGGCCAGCTCTGTTCGATGACAAGGCAGCCGTCCGCCGCGCCTTCGAGCAGCTGGCCCTCGCCGGTGAGCAGGGCGGGCTTCACGCCGAACATCGGGCGGGTTGCCGAGCCGGGCTTCAATGCGGTCGCGCCCGGAAGCGGGGTGATCATCGCGCCGCCGGTTTCGGTCTGCCACCAGGTGTCGACGATCGGGCAGCGGCCTTCGCCGACGACCTTGTGATACCACTCCCAGGCTTCAGGATTGATGGGTTCACCGACCGAGCCAAGGAGGCGCAGCGACTGGCGGCTGGTCTTCTTTACCCACTCGTCGCCCTCGCGCATAAGGGCGCGCAGCGCGGTCGGGGCGCCGTAGAAGATCTCGACGCCGAACTTGTCGACCACCTGCCAGAAGCGGCTGGGGTCGGGGAAGTTGGGCACGCCTTCAAACATCACGGTCGTCGCGCCGTTGAGCAGCGGGCCGTAGACGACGTAGCTGTGCCCGGTGACCCAGCCCACATCCGCCGCGCACCAGTAGATCTGGCCGGGACGGTAATCGAAGACGTACTCGTGCGTCATCGAGGCCCACACGGAATAGCCGCCGGTGGTGTGGAGCACGCCCTTGGGCTTGCCGGTGGAGCCTGACGTGTAGAGGATGAACAGCGGATCTTCCGCGCTCATTTCCTCAGGCTGACAATCGGCGGACTGCGCCGCGATGCCGCTGGCCCAATCGACATCGCGGTCCGCAACGTGGGGCACATCGGCGCCGGTGTGCTTGAGGACAATGACCGTATCGACGCCCGGGCAGTGGGTGAGCGCTTCATCGACATTGGCTTTCAGCGGCACCTTCTTGCCGCCGCGCAGGCCTTCATCGGCGGTGATGACGAGGCGGCTGTCGCAATCGGTGATGCGGCCGGCGAGCGCATCGGGCGAGAAACCGGCGAAGACGATCGAGTGGATTGCGCCGATCCGCGCGCAGGCGAGCATGGCGACGGCGGCTTCGGGCACCATCGGCAGGTAGATCGTGACGCGCGAGCCGCGGGTGGCGCCGCGCGACTTGAGGAGGTTGGCGAAACGGCAGACGCTCTCGTGCAGTTCGCGGTAGGTGATCCGGCGGTCGGGCGTTTCCGGGCTGTCCGGTTCCCACAGGATGGCGATCTGGTCGCCGCGCTCAGCAAGGTGGCGGTCGAGGCAGTTGGCGGCGAGGTTGAGCGTACCGTCCTCGAACCAGCGGATGCCGAAGTCCGCCTCGTGGAAGCTGGTGGTGCTGACCTTGGTGAAGGGCTTGATCCAGTCGAGGCGCTTGGCCTCGGTCCGCCAGAACTCTTCCGGCTGCTCCAGCGACTGCGCATACATCGCCTGATAGCGCGCGTCGTCGATCAGGGCGCCCTTGGCCCAGCTCTCGGGAACCGGGTAGGTGGTCTGGCTCATGGGCGCTTCCTCTCGCAGCAGGTTGGATTTGGGCCGCTATAAGACGCAAGAGGCCGTGTTTGCCAAGCCTTGAATCAGGTTTTTGGCGTTGCTCTCCATGCAAGGAAGAAGCCGAGCCCGAGCAGCAGGTCGATGACGCCAAAACAGGCATCGAGTGCGCCAACGCGGTGTTGCGCAAAGAGCAGCAGGGTGGGCAAGCCGAAGACGAGCTTCTCGAACACCGAGGCGGCCATCAGCGGCCGATAGCGCACCGGGTCCGACGCGATGATCCAGAACACCGCCTGAAAGACAAGCGCGAGGCCGATGAAGCCGAGGTAGATATGCGGCTGTTCGGCTGGCCAGGGCGCGAAGTAGGCAGGCGTCAGGACGACGAAGCCATAGATGGCGGCGGCGCGGTAGAACTTGGCAATCCAGCTGGGCATGCGACTTTGCTAGCGCGAGAAGACCCCTCCGTCAGCCCTTCCTTCGACAGGCTCAGGATGAGCGGGGCTGCCACCTCCCCATTTGCCCCTTCGACAAGCTCAGGGGAAAAATGGGGAGGACCGGTCGGTCAGTGTGTGCCGGCCATGGCGGTGAGGAACATCAGGACCACCGGATGCGGCTCGATGCTGCCGATCTGCGCCCTGACCGATGCAAAGGCATCGTCAGCGGCGGCGAGAGCGAACTGGATGTCGGCCTCGGTCATCACCGCGCAGAAGAACATGTTGTGCCAGGGGTGGACGTAGACCCCGCGCTTCAGCATCGCCTCGCCCCACGCGAAGCCGGTGCGATAGTCGGGATCGTTGTCGAAGAGGATTTGCGGCATCTGGACAGGGCCGGTCTGGCGCAAAGCGAAGCCGTGTTTGGCGGCGAGCGCATCGAGGCCTTCGCGCCACATCGTGCCGAGGCGGACCGAGTTCTCGAGGTAGTCGCTTTCGCGCAGGATCCGCAGCGTTTCGACGCCTGCGGCCATCGGCACGGCGGCGAACCAGAACGAGCCGGTGACGTAGATGTGGCTAGCGCCCTCGCGGCAGCGGTCGTTGCCGAGGAGGGCGGAGATCGGGTGGCCGTTGGCGAAGGACTTGCCCCAGCAGCTCATGTCGGGCCGCACGCCAACGAGTTCCCAGCTGCAATCGCGGATGAGGCGGAAGCCCGCGCGCACATCGTCGACGATCAGCATGGCGCCGGTTTCGTCGCAGAGCTCGCGGGCGCGCTTGGCATAAGCGGGATCGGGCAGGGCCTGATCGATGAAGGCATCGTGCTTGAACGGCGAGGCGAAGATTGCGGCGAGGTCGTCACCCGCTTCGGCAACGGTCGCTTCGAGGCTGGCGACGTCGTTGTACTGGTACTTGGAAATGAACGCGCGCTCTTCGGGCACGATCCCGGCGGGCATCGGCGTGCACCACGGGGCGGCACCGTGGTAGGCGCCTTCCGCTACGAGGATGCGGCGCTTGCCCGTCTGGGCGCGGGCGGTGGTCATCGCCATCGTCGTGGCGTCGGTGCCGTTCTTGCAGAACATCGCCCAATCGGCGTGGCTGACCATGCCGACAAGCGCTTCGGCTAGGTCGACAAAATGCGCACTAGGGCCGGTCAGCGTATCACCCTTGGCGAGCTGTGCGACGGCCACGTCGTTCACTTGGCCGTTGTTGTAGCCCAGCAGGTTGGGGCCGTAAGCGCACATGAAATCGAGGTAGCGATTGCCATCGACGTCCCAAATATAGGCGCCTTCGCCGCGCTCGAAGAATTGCGGATAGCTGGCGGGGAGCAGCGTGGTCGCCTCGTGGCCGTACATGCCGCCGGGCACGACTTTCATGGCGCGCTCACGCAGGGCTTGGTCGGCGGCGTTGGTGGTCATCGGGCTCTCCCTATTCTGGTTCAGGCGGCTTGATCGGAAGCCGCGCGCAGCGGCAGGTATTCGGGCAGGAAAGTGCGGCAATAGGCCTCGCGCGCGCGGCGGGCCTGCTCTTCATAAGCATCGGTAATCACGCCATGGCGGTGAACCGACAGGGTCCAGATCGCGTCGTTGATCACGACCACTTCGATCAGGCGATCAATGAGGTCCGCGCTGGGGGAGATGTCGAATAGCTGGCAGAGCTCGGCCATGCTGCGCTGGGCGAGCACGCTGTCGTTCTCGAGATCGCGGGCGCGGATCGTGGCGGATAGGCCCGAGCCAAGCAGCAGGCGGCGCGCGGCGCCATGGGCGTTGTAGTGATCGCGCCCGTGGCCGTAGCGGGCGGCCATGTACTGCTGCCAAGAGGTAATGCCGGGCGGCAGGGGCAGGTCGAGCAGATCGACGAACTGGCGCGTGTAGCGTTCGGCGAGCGCGACGAAGACTTGCCCCGCATCCGGGAAGAAATGGTAGATCGAGGGGGCGGACAGCCTGGCTTCCTCGGCGAGCGTGTAGATGCTGATCGCCTCCGGCTCCATCGTCTCCAGTAGGCGGTCAGCGGAATCGAGGATCGCTTCGAAACGCTGCTGGCTGCGCTTCTGGCGCGGGCGGCGGATTGCATCGGCAGTGCTGGACGCCGCGGGCCGGGGAATGATCGTGACCATGCTGCAAGACTAGCACGCGGTGCAAACGGTTCAACCCAGTTTCGGATAAAAATCCGAATTTATATCAGATTCAGCTTGACGCCTCCGGCTCCTGCACGGCAGCTTCCGTTTCAAGGGGAAGAAAGCCGCGCGCCAGCGCCGCGGTGCCGAAGCGGGGAGATCACCATGCAGCAAGCCAATCGGAAGCGGTGTCTTGGAATGTTCCTTGCGGGGAGCGCGATGGCGCTCTCGGCGCCTGCGTGGGCCGAGGAGGCTGCACCGCCCGCGAAAGACGGCGGCGGCATCGCGGAAATCGTCGTCACTGCGCAGCGCCGCGCGCAGAACGTGCAGGACGTGCCGATCGCCATCGCGGCGATCAGCGGGGATTCGCTCACCGAAACCGGCATCCGCGATCCGCGCGATCTGACGCTGCTGGTGCCGAGCCTTTCGATGCAGGCGGGCACCGCGGCCTCCACCACATCGCTGTTCATTCGCGGCGTAGGCATCGGTGATTTCAATTCGAACACCACCGGCGCGGTAGGCGTCTACGTCGATGATGTGTTCATTGGCGCGAATGCGGGCAAGCTTTTCAACGTGTTCGATTCCGAGGGGATCGAAGTGCTGAAAGGGCCGCAGGGCACGCTCTATGGCCGCAACACAACGGCGGGTGCGATCCGCTTTGCCAGCCGCAAGCCGACGGACGAACTGAGCGGGGATGTCTCGGCGCTCTATGGCCGGTTCAACGAGGTGCAGATCGAAGCCGGGATCGGCGGTCCGATCGCCAAGGATCTTCTGAAGGTCCGCGTTTCGGGCTTCTACAACCGGCGCGACGGGACGACCTACAACCGGGTGACCGGCCACGGCGTCAACGATATCAACCTCTGGGCTGTGCGCGGGATCGCGGACTTTACGCCCGCGCCGAACGTGCTGCTGCGCCTCTCGGTCCATGGCGGCAACAACACCGGCGGCGCGCGGCAGTTTCAGCACCGCGGGCAGGGCGTCGATTTCTTCGGCAACCCGTCGTTCCTGCCCGATGGCACGCCGACTGACGCGTTCGGCTACGCGGATACCGACAACAACGTCTATGCGGGCGACTACAACGTTGAGGGCAAGGAGCGCATCGGCGTGTTCGGCGCCTCGCTGCTCGGCCAGATCGATTTCGGCGGCGTGCAGCTTACCTCGATCACCGCCTACGAGCAGGTCAACCGCGCGACGCTGGAAGACACCGACGCCAGCCCCAATGATTTCGTGGTAGCCTATTACGAAGACCGCCCGCGCCAGTGGAGCGAGGAACTGCGGCTGCAATCGACCGGCGACCGCAAGCTCAACTGGATCATCGGCGGGTACTATTTCCACGATAAACTGGCGACCGACAGCAGCTTCGATCTGCTGCGATCCTTGCGAGATCCCAATGACTTGCTCGGCACATTTGATCCGGTCAATTCGCTCGGCCTGCTGCGCTATCCCTATACCCAGCGCACCCGCAGCGTGGCGCTGTTCGGGCAGGCGGACTACAAGCTGACGGACAAGCTTACGGCGACCGTGGGCCTGCGCTGGTCGAACGACCGGATCAACATGGATTACCACAGCCTGTTCGACGCGGTTGGTGGTATCGTGCCGGTCAAGGCCTACTCGAACATCACCCTGCCGCTGCTCGATTTCAATGGCACCAAGTCGTTCCGCGACCTCTCGTGGGGGGCGGCGCTGAACTACAAGACGGGTGATACGCTGGTCTATGCCTCGTTCTCCAAGGGCTACAACAGCGGCGGGTTTGCCGGCGGCGCCTCGACCGATCCGCTGCAGTTGGTGCCGTTCAATTCGGAGAAGCTCTACGCTTACGAAGTGGGGCTGAAGACCGAACTCCTCGACCGCAAGGTGCGGTTCAACACCTCGGCGTTCTACTATGACTACCGCGATCTGCAGGTCTTCGTGTTCGATCTTACGGGGCCGATCCCGGTGCAGCGCAAGCTCAACGCGGGCAATGCCGAGATCTATGGCCTTGAGGCGGAGCTGACGGTGCGGCCAACCCGCAATCTCGACTTATTCGGCGCGGCGACCTTCATGCACAGTGAATACAAGAAGTTCGCGGCGCTCGGCGGGGTCAGCTACAACGGCAACCGGCTGGTCAATGCCCCCAAGTTCGCCTTCTCGGGCGGGATCAATTTGACGGTGCCGCTCAGCACTGGCGCGGCGATCAAGGCGCGCGTGGACGGCACCTATGTGTCCTCGATCGCGCTGTTCCCGGACAATGCGCCGAGCACCGAAGTGAAGGGCAACGGGCGGATCAATGCGCGGCTCGCCTATCAGGCGCCCTCGAAGATCTGGGAGGCGGCGCTGTGGGTGAAGAACCTCAACTCTTCGCGCTACATATCCTCAATTGCGCCAGTCATCACGCAGGACCAGATCAACTACAACGATCCGCGTACCTTCGGGGTCCAATTGGTCGCGCATTTCTGATCGGCGCACCGGAACAAGAAAAGGCAGAAATTCCTGATGCTTGACGTACATGGCTGGCTCGAGAAGTTCGGCGCGGCGCTGAAGGCGGGGGACGGCGCGGCCGTGGCGGGCCTGTTCCTGCCCGAGGGTATGTGGCGCGACTATCTGGCGCTTGGCTGGACGCTGGCGACGCATGAGGGGGCGGACGCGATCACCACGTTCGCCAATGCGCGGGGGGCCGCATCGGGCATCGGCCAGTTTTCCAGCGACGTGCCGGAAGGCGCGACCGAGGGCTTCATCACCTTCGAAACCACGCTGGGGCGCGGCGAAGGCTATGTGCGGCTGATGGGCGAACAGTGCTTCACGCTGCTCACCGCGCTCAAGGAACTCAAAGGCTTCGAGGAGCCTCTTCGCGGGCGCCGGAACTCCGGCGTGGTCGACGAAACGGGCAAGCGCACCTGGGAAGACGTGCGGCATGACGATGTGGAGCAGTGGAGCGAGAGCAATCCGCCCTACGTGCTGGTGATCGGTGCCGGGCAGGGCGGCCTCGCGCTCGGCGCGCGGCTCAAGATGCTGGGCGTGCCGTGCTTGCTGATCGACAAATACCCGCGCGTGGGCGACCAGTGGCGTTCGCGCTACAAGTCGCTGCTGCTGCACGATCCGGTGTGGTACGATCACATGCCCTACGTGCCGTTTCCCGATCACTGGCCGGTCTACACGCCCAAGCAGAAGATGGGCGACTGGCTGGAATACTACGCCGGGATCATGGAGCTGGGCATCTGGACCAGCACCGAATGCAAGGGCATTTCGCGCGATGCGGCCACCGGCAAGTGGCAGGTTTCGCTGGTGCGCGATGGCAAGCCGGTGACGCTTAGACCCGAACACGTGGTGATGGCGGTGGGCAATGCCGGCTTCCCGATCACACCGACCTTCCCGGGGCAGGAGACGTTCAAGGGGCACCAGTGCCATTCGAGCGCGCATCCGGGCGGGGAGGGGCTGGAAGGCCAGCGCGTGATCGTGGTCGGCGCGAACAATTCCGCGCACGATATCTGCGCCGATCTCGTCAGCCACGGCGCCGAGCCGGTGATGATCCAGCGCTCCTCGACGCTGATCGTGCGGCAGTCGAACATGGAAACGCTGCTGGCAGGAGCCTATTCTCAGAAGGCCTTTGATTCCGGGCTCACCACGGACAAGGCTGACCTTCTCGGCGCGTCGGTGCCGTTGCGGCTTGCCGAAAAGGTGAACAAGGCGACGTGGGATGCGCTGCGGGTATCGGAAGCGCCGTTCTACCAGCGGTTGACCGATGCGGGCTTCCAGGTCGATTTCGGGCCGGACGGCACCGGCATCGCGATGAAGTTCCAGCGCACGTCGTCTGGCTACTACGTCGATGTCGGCGCTTCGGAGATGGTTGCGGACGGGCGGATCAAGGTGCGCTCCGGCGTTACCATCGAGCGTATCGACGAGAAGGGCCTCGTGCTTTCGGATGGCAGCCACGAGCGGGCGGACCGCATCATCTACGCAACCGGTTTTGGCGACATGAAGCAGTGGGTCTCGCGCCTCATCAATCCCGAGGTGGCGGAGCGTATCGGCAAGACCTGGGGTTATGGCTCGGGCTTCCCCGGTGATGAAGGCCCGTGGGAAGGCGAGATGAAGAACCTGTGGAAGCCGACGGCGGAGCCGGGGCTGTGGTTCATGGCCGGAAACCTCGCGATGGCGCGTAGTTACTCGCAGTACCTCGGGCTTCAGCTGAAGGCGCGGTTCGAGGGGCTGCCGGTGGAGCCTTACGTTCCAGCGTAGGCGCGGGGCCGGAGACCGAGCGCCGCGCCGATCATGGCGAGGCCGAGGATGACTGCGGCGGAGCAGGCGATCAGCACCGTATCGATACCCTGAACTTCGATCAGCTGGCCCGCCACGGTCGGCAGGATCGCTGCGCCGAGGAGCTGTGCCGAGGCTGCGAAGGGTAGGCTGCGGCGGGTCGGGTCTGCTTCCAGCAGGAAGCCGGTGAGCGCAGGCGTGAGGACCATCCAGACAAAACCGTAGCCGACGACGAGGCTCCAGCCCATCATGCCATCGGCCCCGCGCAGGAATAGCAGCGCGACGATGAGGATGAGGCCGAGGCCGGTCACGACGGCCCGCAGCCCGGCATGGCCGCGTTCCCCGACGGCTATGGCGACCAGCGCGCCGACCATCTGGCCGACCATCGATGCAGTCAACATCGGTGCGATGCGTTCGGGCGCGATGCCACGCGCTTCCAGCCACAGGCCCATGTAGGCCCAGATCCCGACGACTGCGCCGACCAGCAGCGCCGACGCCAGAAGGCCGGTCCAGCCCGAAAGTGGTATCGCGCCCTTTGTTGCACCGGTTTCGGCGTGGGCCGCAGGTGCGATCCGCATCGGGACAAGCGGCAGGGTCAGCGCGGCGCACCCGGCAATCACCGCGAGGGCGTGTTGGACATCGGCTGCCGATCCGGGGGCCGCGGCACTCGCGAACCATTGCAGGATGGCGTACTGGCTCGCTGCCTGGAGGAAAAGGAACGCGGCGGCGGCTGCGTTTAGGCCCTTCGACCGAGCAATCGCACCCGCCGCGACACCGACAAGCAAGCCGCCGGCTCCCCCCGAGATCGCTCGCGCGAGCAGGAGCGGAACGGCGGCGGGCAGCAGGTTCGCCGCAATGGTCACGACGATGCCGATCAGCGCGACCATGCGCGCCGGCACGCGGGCGAGCAGCGCAATCCCGCCGGCGCTGCCCAGCGCGATTGCCGCGATCTCGATGGCCGCAAGGAGGCCGAGACTGGCCTCTCCAATCCGGCCTTCGTGGACATAGCCGCCATAAAGCAGCGGCTGTACGCCTAGGACGAGGAGCCCTGCGGCACCGATGAGCAGGCAGGCTCCAAGCGAAATGCGGCTGGGCGCGGGGCCGCTGAGTTCCTGCTGCGCCGCCATGCCAACCCCTCATTGATCCGATAATTATCCGGTTTATTGGGCAGTGCTGGTTTCAAGTCAAGCGCAGGCGCACCGGTGCGGACTGCGGCGCGTGGCGCTTACCGCTAGACGAAGTTCGCGGTGCACCGGCCGAGCGATCCGGAGAGGATCACGTCACCGGCACCGAAGCTGCGAGCCGCCGCATCGCCGTGCGGAGCTGGGCCGGAAGATCCGTGGAAGCGGGCGGGCTGGCAGGTTCTTTCATGCCAATGACAAAACTCTGCCTGCCCGGGCCTCACCTTACTTTCGGCTGGCAACGGCTGCGCCTCCTCTCGGTAATGAGTGCTGACAACAAACCGGCCGGGCACGTATACTCGGCTAGATGGAGGCTGCAGAAACATGCGGTCCACGGGGGAAATGACGGCCTTGGCCAGATCGCAGAATCCGGCAAAGCAGCGCGGAGGCGCGCCTGCCTGGAGCGGCCCGAGCGCCTTGCTCGCGACCCGCATCGCACCGCCCCGCCTGCGGCTGAGCGATATCATTGCCCGCCAGCCTCTGGTGGCCAAGTTCGAGCGGGCGCTGGACGTTACCCTGACGGTGGTGACGGCACCGGCGGGTTACGGCAAATCGACGGCGCTTGGCGAATGGTACCTCAAGCTGCGCGAGCGCGGGATCGCGGCGGCATGGCTCACGGTCGACGATCTCGACAACGATCCGGGCATGTTCGCGCATCATCTCGTCGCCACGATCGATCATAACATCCCGGAACTGCGCGGCGCGCTGCACGGTGTGATCGAGCACCGGATGGACGTGGACCTGCGCATCACCTCCACCGCGATCATCAATGCGATCGAGGCGACGGGCCAGCCGGTCGTGCTGATTATCGACGATCTGCATGAAGTCTCGCATCCCGACGTGCTGCAGGTCATCAGCCTGCTCGCCAATTCGGGCAGCTGCTGCCTCCACCTCGTCATCAGTTCGCGCAGCAAGCCGAGCATTCGCCTAACCAAACTCAGGGCGCTGGGTGAGAGTGCCGAGCTTTCCGCGCGGGATTTCCAGTTCGACCGCGAGGAGGTGCGCCGCTTCCTGATGCAGACTTCCAGCGAGCCGTTCGACGAGGCGTTCGTCGATCAGGTCTACGAACGGACGGAGGGCTGGGTCGTCGGGCTCAAGCTCGCGGCACTGTCGTTCCGGCAGGACCAGCGGGTACGCCTGCCGCAGATGACCTCCGCAACCAGCCTCGGTGTCGAGGAGTTCCTGCGCGACGAAGTGCTGGCGCGCTTGCCGACTGACATTGCCGACTTCGTTCGCGACATGGCGATCATCGGGGAGTTCTCCGCCGAACTGTGCGACGCGGTGCTGGCACGCGGCGATAGCATGCGCATGATCGACGAGCTTGAGGCGCGTCAGCTCTTCATCAGCCGGGTGGGCCAGTCCGGCTGGTTTCGTTTCCACCGCCTGTTCAGCGATGCGATGATGACGATCGGCGCACGCGCCGCGCCGGGGCGCGAGGCCGAACTGCACCGCGCGGCAGCAGAATGGTTCGAGCAGAAGGGCTTTCCGGGCCGCGCGGCGCGCCATGCCTTCGCCACCGAGAACCCCGAGATTGCCGCGAGTATCCTCGCGCGGGTTTCGCGCGCGCTGGTCGAATCCGGGCGCGGGGCGACGCTGGTGCGCTATGGTTCCAGCCTGCCGCAGGAATTGCTCGACAACTATCCCGCGCTGCAACTCGATCAGGTCTACTCGCTGACGCTCTCGTGGCACTTCAGCGAGGCCCGCCGCATCCTGCAAAGCGTCCGTGCGAACCTCATGAACGGCACGCGCATGGCGAAATGGCGGGCTGCCGGGCTTGATGTCGATGAAGTGCTGCGCAAGCAGGTCTACTGCGAGATGCAGTTGGCGATCCTGCGCGACGAGATGGTGCCTGCCGAGGCGCTGGCCCGGCAGTGGCTAGAGATGGAAGGCAACTACACCGCCTTCGACGATGCGGTGACGCAGACCTCGCTGATCTACGCGCAGCGCGAGCAGTTCGATTGCCGCTCGCTGGCGGCTGCGAGCCGGGCGCGGGCGGTGTTCGTCGATTATGGCAACCGCTGGGGTTCCATCTGGCATGATTGCATTATCGGTGCGGGCTATCTCCAGGTCGGCAATCTGGAGCGTTCGCGCAGCATCTTCCAGGGGGCGTTCGATACCGCGCTCGAGATTGTCGGACGGACCAATCCAACCACGGCTATGCCGGCGCTGCACCTTTCCGAGGTGCTCTATGAAAGCGACGATGTCGAAGCGGCACGGGCGCTCACCGACGAGTTCCTGCCGCTTGCCGGGCAGACCGGGCTCGTCGACCAGCTCGTTGCGGGATACCAGACGCGGGTGCGCATCGCCGCGCTGGACTCGGTCGGCGCTGCGCTGCGCGTGCTTGATGAGGGCGAGGAAATCGGCGTCGCGCGCGACTTTGACCGGCTCAGCGCGTTTCTGGTCGCGCAGCGCATCCAATTGCTCGCTTCGGCGGGCGAGGTTGCCGATGTGCGCCGGATCGGGGCGCTGAACAACCTGACCGGCGACATCGAACGCTTCGCACCGGCGCGCAACATGACGACGGCGGCAGCGGCCCGCGCCTTTGCCGCAGCGATCGTGGCCCAGATCGAGAACAACCTTTCGGCGGCGGAATCGCTGCTCGGGCGGTGGCTGCGCTTTCTGGCGGATCGCGGGTGCATCCGGCTCGGCGCGCGGTTCGGCATCCTCCTTGCGCAAGTCCAGATCGTGATGGGTGAGCCAAAGTCCGCGCACCGCACCTTGCGGACAGCCTTGCAATTCGGTGCCAAGGGCGGCCTCAGACGAACGTTCCTCGACAGCAACGAGGCGGTCCGCGCGCAATTGCAGCAGATGCGGCTGACGGCAGGAGGGGCGGACAGCGAAATCGTGCCCTACCTCTCCCAGTTGCAGCAACTGATGAGCGGCAACAGTGCGCCGAGCATTCCGGCGGTCGATATCGATGAACTCGGTGGGCAGTACGATTCGCTGAACGACCGCGAATCCGAACTGCTGCTGATGATCTCGATGGGCATGATGAACAGCCAGATCGCGGAGGAGACCGGCCTGACGCTGGGTACCGTGAAGTGGTATCTCCAGCAGATCTACGCCAAGCTGGGGGTCAATCGTCGCTCCGAGGCCACCTTCAAGGCGCGCCAACTGGGCCTGATCCGCTAGCCTGCTGCGGCCTCCAGATAGTCGGTGTAGCCTTTTTCGAGCGGCTGGCCGGGAATGCCGTAGACACTGCCGTAATCGGGCATGGCGAGCGAAGCGCCGGTCTGCAGGCGGGCCGGAAAATCAGGGTTGGCGATGAACGGCTGGCCGAATGAGACGAGATCGGCGCCGCCCTGCTCGATGAGGTGTGCTGCCGTTTCGCCCGAAAAACCGCCGTTGGCGATCAGCGTGCCGACATAGTGCCTGCGCGCAAAGGCTGAGGGGCTGGCGAGCAGCAAGTCGGGCTGATCGTCGCCGGCCAACGGCTCCATCATGTGGAGGTAGGCAAGATCGGCATCGCCAAGCAGCCCAAGCACTTCGGCGAAGGTTTCGGCCGAGCGGCTGTCGGTCATGCCGTGGGCGCGGCTGGCGGGAGAGAGCTTTACCCCGACATCAGGGCCGAAGGCCTGCTGCGCGGCGGCGACGACTTCGAGCAGGAAGCGTGCGCGATGGCGGGCAGGGCCGCCATAGGCATCGGCGCGCTGGTTGCTGCCATCGCGCAGGAACTGATCGACGAGGTAGCCGAATGCTCCGTGGATCTCGACCCCATCGAACCCGGCACGGCGCGCGCGGTCGGCTGCCTTGCCGAACGCGCGGGCGAGCCCGGCGACTTCCTCTATCGCAAGCTCGCGCGGCATGGAGAGCGGCTGCTTGCCAGCGGGGGTGTGCAGTTCGCCGACGCCGGCAATCGCGCTGGGCGCCAACGGGGCCTGTCCATCCGGCATCAGCGAGACATGGGCGACGCGGCCCGAATGCCAGAGCTGGGCAAAGATCCTGCCACCGCGCGCATGGACGGCATCGGTCACGCCTTTCCAGCCATCGATGAAGCGATCGGCGTAGAGACCTGGGGCCCCCATGTAGGCCGCGCTCGTATCCGAGATCATCACGCATTCGGTCACGATGAGGCCCGCACCCGCGCGCTGCGCGTAGTATTCGGCCATCACGGCATTGGGCATGGCGTCTGGCGCGCGCAGCCGGGTCATCGGGGCCATGACGATGCGGCTCGGCAACTGGTGCGTGCCGAGCGTTACGGGGGTGAACAGGGCGGGATGATTCACGCAGAACTCCTGCAGGGCTGGAGGCTTCAGATGGCCGAGTAGCCGCCATCGACGGACATGTTGGCGCCCAGCATGAAGCTCGCCTCATCGGAGAGCATCCACGCGGCGGCCTTGGCGAGTTCGATGGGGGCGCCGAGCCGTCCGATCGGATGGCGGGCCAGCAGCATCTCGCGCAGGCCATCGAAGGCGGCCATCTGGCTGGTCATCATCGGAGTTTCAATCACGCCGGGGGAAAGCGCGTTCACCCGGATGCCCCGCGCGCCGTAATCAAGCGCGGCCCCGCGCGTCAGGCCGAGCACGCCTGCCTTGGCGCCGCAATAGGCGACCATGTTGTACTGACCCAGTTCGGCAAGGCTGGACGCATTGTTAACGATGGCGCCGCCGCCGCCCGCCAGCATAGCGGGGATCTGGAAGCGCATGCAGTTCCACACACCCTTGAGATTGGCAGCGATGACCGCGTCGAACGCATCCTCCGGATAGTCTGCGGCGGGCACAAGCGGGCCATCGACCCCGGCGTTGTTGAAGGCGCCATCAAGCCGCCCGAACTCTGCAACCGCCAGCGCCACCATGGCTTCGCAGTCGGCGCCCGTAGCGACATCGACGCGGCAGGGAATGCAGGTGCCGCCTGCCGCGCCGACCTCGTGCGCGACCTGCTCTACAGAAGCGAGGGTGCGGCCCGCTGCGACGACTTTCGCGCCCTCGGCGGCAAAGTGCTGCGCGGCGGCAAGGCCGATCCCGCTGCCTGCGCCTGTCACGATCACGACCTTGTTCTTCAGCTGCTCGCCCATGCCGGCCTCTCCCAATGCCCACTCCGCGCAAATCTAGCGCAGGTTCGCAGGCGGGCACCTAACTTTCAGCGGGTGGATTGGGCCAAGGCGTGTCGTAGCGCGGTGCTTCAACCGATGGGGGAGGAGAGCATGACGGACTTTGAGGTGATCGCCAGTGGCCTGATGTTTCCCGAAGGGCCGATCGTCATGGCCGATGGCAGCGTGCTGTTCGTGGAGATCGCGCGCGGCACGCTGAGCCGGGCGACGCCGGACGGCAAGGTCGAGGTCGTGGCAGAGACCGGCGGCGGCCCCAATGGCGCGGCAATCGGGCCGGACGGCAAGGTTTATGTCTGCAACAACGGCGGCTTCGAGTGGCACGAAGTGAACGGGGCGCTGCTGCCGGGGCTGACACCGCAGGACTACACCGGCGGCAGCATCCAGCGCGTCGATCTGGCAACTGGCGCCGTCGAGACGCTCTACACGCATTGCAACGGTGAGCCGCTCAAGGGGCCGAACGACATCGTGTTCGATGAGCACGGCGGGTTCTGGTTCACCGACAACGGCAAGCGGTATCCCCGCCACGAGGATGTCGGCGCGGTCTACTACGCGCGGTGCGATGGCTCGTTCATTTCCGAGCAGGTCTATCCCACCAGCCACGCCAACGGCATCGGCCTATCGCCCGATGGCGGCACGCTCTATGTCTCGGAAACGATGGCCGGGCGGGTGTGGCGCTACAAGGTGACCGCGCCCGGCGTGGTCGAGGTGCCGGCCGGACTGCTCAATCCCGAGGCGCTGCTCTATGGTGCGCCGGGCTTCGAACTCTATGATTCGATGGCGGTGGAAGCGAACGGCAATGTCTGCGTGGCCGCGCTGGCGACCGGGGGCGTCCGGGTAATTTCGCCGGATGGCCAATCGGTTGAACTGGTGGAAACGGGCGATCCCGCGACGACCAACATCGCCTTTGGCGGCGATGACATGCAGACGGCATGGATCACGCTTTCGGGCGCTGGCCAGCTGGTCAGGACACGCTGGGCGCGGCCCGGCTTCAAGCTTGCCTTCAACGCGTAACGAGGCCTGCGACTAGGTCTGCAATGGCGAGCGATGCGGTGAGCCCCGGGGATTCGATGCCGAAAAGGTTCACGAGCCCGGGGACGCCGTGGACGCGCACGTCCTCGATGCGGAAATCGGCATCGGGCACGCCGGGACCGACAATCTTGGGGCGGATGCCGGTATAGTCCGGGTGCAGCTTTTCGGCATCGAGGCCGGGGTAATAGGTGCGGATGGCGGCGACGAAGCGCTCCAGCCGGCTCGCATCGAAGCTGTAGTCGGGCGCGTCTATCCACATGACATCGGGGCCGAACTTGGCTTGCCCGCCCAGGTCAAGGGTAAGGTGGATGCCAAGGCCGCCCGCCTCGGGCACCGGGTAGACCAGATGCACAAAGGGCGCGCGGCCGCTGAGGCGGAAGTAGTGTCCCTTGGCGTAGAAGGCCTGCGGCACGTGTTGGGACGGCAAGCCGCTGAGCCGCGCGGCGAGGGCCGGAGCATGGAGGCCGGCGCAGTTGATGACCGTCCGTGCGACAAGGTCCATCGGTTCGGCACCGCCGATGGCAAGGTGGATGCCATCGGCTTCGCAGCGCCCACCATCCACCTCCGCACCCAGGACGACCATGCCGCCATTCGTGCCGAGGTCACCTTCCAGCGCGAGCATCAGCGCATGGCTGTCGACGATGCCGGTCGAGGGCGAGAACAGGGCCCGGTGGCCGCGCACTTCAGGTTCGAGCCGGGCGATGTCAGCTGCGGAAAGCCATTCGAGATCGGTCACCTCGTTCGCAGCGGCATTGGCACGGATCGCGGCAAGCCGGTCCTCCTGCGCAGCGCTCGCCGCGACGATGATCTTGCCGAGTTGCCGATGCGGCACGCCGCGCGCGGCGCAATAGGCATAGAGCCGTGCCTTGCCCGCACGGCAGAGCCGGGCTTTGAGCGAGCCGGGCGGATAATAGATGCCCGCGTGGATGACTTCGGAATTGCGGCTGCTGGTCTCGCTGCCGATGAGCGCGGCCTTTTCGAGCACCAGCACTTCTCGGCCCGCAGCGGCCAGTGCAGCCGCGCAGGCGAGGCCGACCACGCCCGCACCGATCACCACGCAATCGACGCGCTCGCTCATTCGGGGCTTCCGAGGGGTGTGAGGACAACGGGCATAAGCTGCGAACGATAGATCAGGAACGCGGTGTGCGGGAGATGCGGCGTCATGCCGATACGGTTGCGCGTTCGCTGGCATGGATCAGCCCGAACCCGGTGATCCAGCTGGGCAATGCGCGGTAATAGCGTCGCTCGATGCGGGTGGCCCCACGCGTGTATTCATCGAGCGCGGCGCAGGCGGCGATCCAGTTGCGGATCTCGCTGCCGCCACGTCCGCCCATCGCGATCACTTCTGCATCGCTTTGCGCGGTCACCGCTGAAAGATCGCCGGAAGCAAACCGATCGAGCAGCCAGCCATCCCAAGCCGGATTGAGCGACTGGAGCGGCCCTTCGCCGCGGCCATGCTCACGCCCGGCTGCAATCACATTGGCCGTGCGCTGGGCCAGCGCTTCCTCGCTCCAGTTGGTGCCCTCGATCATCCGGCGCTGCACCTCCGGCGGGGCGGTGACGAAGGTGGGCAGAGGCGGATCGTGCGAGAGGCCGCCGGAGCCGAGGAACAGCACCTTGAGGTCTGGCCGCTCGTCGCGCAGATACGCGCCGATCGCCCGCCCCAGCGCCTCCGAGCGCTTGAGCGGGGGGCGCAGATCGCCGCCGCAGTTGGTGAAGACAGGGATTACCGGAACCGTTGCCGCGTCGTCGAACAACTTGTCCAGCGCCATCACGATGCCATGATCGAACAGCGCATCGTAGGAGGTCGCGATATCGACCCCGGCCTCGTGCAGGTGGCTGACAAGTGCGCGGGCAATATCCTCGCGCACGCTGAGCGGCTTTGCGGTCGTGCCGAAATCACCCAGCGTGCGCGCGCGCAGCGCGATGAGGAAGGCCGGCATCAGTCGCAGCGAGAAGCCGCTGTTGTGATCATTGCCGAACTTGATGACGAGATCGGGCGCAAAGTCCGCGACGGCCTGACGCGCCGCATCCATCGCGGTGGAGACGTCGCCGTCCTCGTCCTCGCTCAGCAGATCGGGAAAGTTCATCAGCCCGCCATGGCTCATGCAGATCAGCTGTGCGGGCATCAGCCGGCGCCCTCGCTGCGTCCGCCGAGCAGAAAGCCCAGCGAGAGCGCGTTGTATTCCTCGGGCTTTTCGTACTGGGGCCAGTGGCCGCAGTTCTGCATCACGGCAAATTCGGAGCCGGGAATCCAGCTCGCAATCTCGCGCCCCGTTTCGACCGAGGCGGTGGGATCCTTGCTTGTCCAGATCACCAGCGTTGGGGCCTTTATCAGGCCCATGTTCGCGGGCGTCATCAGGTTGCGGCGGCGCGGTTCTTCCTGCTGCAGGCAGAGAATGCGGCGCATCGTCTCCTTCATGCCCGGCTGGGCATAGATGCGGGTGCGGCAGGCGACGAGATCGTCGGTCACCACCGAGGGATCGGCCATCAGCCATTCGAGGCGGGGGCGGGTGAGTGTCTCGGGTTCCTCCACGGCGGCAAGCGTCTTGTCATAGACCGTCTGCATCACCGCCGAGTTCATCGTTGCGCCGCCCATCGTGTTGAGCACGAGCCGCTCGACCCGGTCCGGATGATGGATCGCGAACCATGCGGCGATCCAGCCGCCCATCGATTCCCCGCAGATCGATGCACTGGCAAATCCCAGCGCATCGAGCGTGGCGGCAAGATGCGCGGCGTAGTCCGGCATCTCGTAGGCAACGTCCGGCTTGTCGGTCCAGCCGTGGCCCAGATAGTCGATCAGCACCGTATCGAAATGTGCGGCATGGGCATCGAGATTGCGCAGGAACGCTTCGGCATGGCCGCCCGTTCCGTGCAGGAACACCAGCTTGGGCGCCGAGCGATCGCCCGCGCGGATGTAGCGGGTCCGCACTCCGCCGGCGTCAAGATAACCCTGCTCGAACGCCGCGCGGTGCACATCGCCCCAAAGGCTTGCGTAATCCATGCCCGCCGCTCCCCTCAGGCCGCCGCCTTGCGGTGGATGTTGGGTCCGATCTTGTCGGTGAAGTTGGGCAGCACCTTGCGCGTCATCAGATCGAGGTGCTTCATCATCATCTTCTGCGGCAGCAGTTCATTGGGCGTGAACAGCCACAGATATTCGATCGGCATCGTCTTGAGCGCCGCCTCGAGCTGGCGGTTGACGGTATCGGGGCTGCCGCAGAACAGGATGCCGCGCTTGATGAATTCGGGGATCGTCGATGGGATGTCCCGCCAGTCCTCGCCCTGCTTTGCCAGCACTGCGTTGAATCCGAACTGCGCGAAGAAATAGGTCCACTCGAACATGGCGAGCTCGGCGAACTCCATCGCTTCCTCGTCGGTTTCGCCGACGATCATGTAGCGCGCGAAGCCAAGTTTCTCGCCGCGCTTCGTGCTGACACCGGCCTTCTCCCAGCCGCGCTGTGCGGCATCGATCTGCTGCGAGACGATTTCGGGATCGCACATGATGCCGATGGGGATGAGGCCGTTGGATGCGGCGGTCTCGATCGAACTGTGGCTGACCGAGAACGGTTCGAACATGATCGGGCGCTTGCGGTTGTACATCGCGGGCGCAACGCCGACTTCGACGAGGTTGCCATCGGCATCAAGGCTTCGGCCACCCATCTCGCGGCTCATGCGCTGGCCGGGCCAGGCCGTTTTCGGTGCCGGGATCGTCCAGAAATCGCCCTTGTGCGAGAACGTGTCGTTGTCCCACGCCTTGAGGATGATCTCGAGGTGTTCGTAGAACAGCCGCCTGCGATCATCGTCGTACTGCTTGGGATCGGTGATGTTGTCCGCAAGGCTGTAGCGGTGCTGCGCCATCGTGTTGATCCAGCGCGTCTGCACCCCGCGCGCAAAGCCGGCAAAGGCACGGCCTTGCGTCATCTGGTCGAGCATCGTGACTTCGGCGGCGACGCGCAGCGGATCATGGACAGGCAGCACATAGCCAAGCGCGCCGAAGTTGAGGTGCTTGGTCTGGTTGGCGAGATAGAGCCCGAGCATCGAGGGGCTGTTCGAAAGCGTCATGCCTTCGACCGAAAGGTGATGCTCGGTGAAGCCCATGCCGAAGTAGCCGTATTCGTCCATGAACTGGGCGATCTCGGTGAGGTCCTTCAGCATGCGCTGGTAAAGGTCGGTGCGGCGACCCGCGAGGCCTTCCATCAGTTCTTCCCGCGAACCAACGGTCGGCGGAATGAAGAATGCGACTTCCATAGCGATCTCCCTCAAAGGTTTTCGGCGGCGGAGGAAACCGGTGAGCCGGATCGGGCCGTCCTGTGAGGCGATGAGACGCTGTGGCGGTGCGAAAGCCACCTTTCTTTCGGACAGGATCAGCACGGCGCAGGCAATGCCCCGCTTCGACTGGCTCTGCGCGGCTAGCTGGAATTCGAAGTGCAATTCGTCCGAAGGTGCAATCTATCCAAAAGTAAGGTGAGCCGCCCTTGCACCTGCGCCATCAGGAATGCCGAATCGAGAACAGCAACCGAGGGAGAGCGCTGCCGTGATCAATCCAACCGCCAAGTCGCAACGTCGCCATTGGCCTCTGTTTGCCAGCGCTGCCGTGGCCGGACTGGTCTTCGTGCCAGCCGTGCCTGCCATGGCCCAGCAGGTGCCCGATGGCGCGTCCAATGGCGCAGGGGTCAGCGCGGAGAGCTCGCAGGGCGGGATCGAGGAAATCATCGTCACCGCGCGCAAGCGGCGGGAAAAGCTGCAGGAAGTGCCGATCGCCATTTCCGCGCTTTCCGCCGCGCAACTGCAGCGGCGCGACGTGCAGAGCGTGATGGATATGTCGTCGGTCGTGCCCAACTTCCAGGCGCCGCGAAACACCGTCTCGTTCTCGGCACCGCAGTTCTACCTGCGCGGTGCAGGCCGCGCGAACAACAACTGGAACGCAGAGAACGCCGTCGCCGTGTTTGTCGACGATATCTACCTGCAATCGACCGCGGCGGCCTACATCGACCAGATCGATTTCGAGCGGGTCGAGGTACTGCGCGGGCCGCAGGGCACGCTCTATGGCCGCAACGCGACAGTCGGCGCGATCAAGTTCATTCCGCGCCGGCCTGACCTCGGCCGCGTGCAGGCCTCGCTGACTGGCGCTGCCGGCAGCAACAACCGGCGCGATATCAAGGGCTATGTCTCGGTGCCGCTGATTGCCGACAAGCTTGCGATCAAGCTCGATGCCTATCTCACCCAGAACGACGGCTTCATGAAGCTGGTCGACAACAGCAACAAGGTTCTCAGCGACGACGTTTCGCGCACCAAGCACTATGGCGCGCGCTTCTCGAGCCTGTGGCAGCCGACCTCAGGTGTCGAGTTCGAACTCAACGTCGATGGCTACAAGCAGGACGACGGCACCAACCTTTCCACGCCGATCGTGCCGGATGATCCGACCTCGTTCGCGCAGCTCCTCTCGAAAAGCGGCACCTCGAACTTCCGCCCGCTTTATGGGCCCAACCGCGGATCGTTCGAGCCGCTGACCGCGCAGGGCGGTTTCCGCAAATGGCCGGGCTCGCATTATGATGGCTATGGCATCGTCTTCAAAAGCAGCATCGACACCGGCCTCGGCACCTTCAAGTCGATCACCGGCTACCGGAAATACACCGGCGACTACGTCACGCAGCTGAGCGGACGCAGCTCACGCTCGACGATTTTCGGCGTGACGATCGGCAGCACGGTCGAGACGCATGAGGACTACAAGCAGTTCAGCCAGGAGTTCCAGCTGACCGGCTCGATTGCAGAGAAGTTCAAGTACACCGCCGGGCTCTATTACTTCAGCAACCAGTGGCACCAGCTGCAGTATGGCTCGACCATCGGCGTGCCGGTCGAATTCTCGCCCGTTGCGTACCCCGGCTACACCGAGCGCTTCGGCGGCTCGTATCAAGACACCAATCTCGATTCGAAGAGCTATGCGATCTATTTTGACGCGAGCTGGGAGCTGGTGAAGAACCTCTCGCTGATCGGCGGCGCGCGGCAAACCTGGGACAAGAAGCGGATCAGCTATGATTCCCGCTTCGAGGACAACCTGACCCGCTACCCCGGCTTCCCGGTCAATCCGGCGCGGGACTTCTCGCGCTTCACCCCGCGCGTCGGTTTGAACTGGCAGGCAACGCCGGACATCCTGCTCTACGGAACCTACACCGAAGGCTATAAGGCCGGGAACCTCGAGGGCGACCGCGCGACGAGCCCGGGGCCGGCCTCGAACTACCTCGAGCCGGAGACGGTCAAGACTTTCGAGGCGGGCATCAAGGCCGAATGGTTTGGCCGCACATTGCGCACGAACCTCACCGCCTTCAGCAGCAAGTTCAAGAACCACGCGGACCTGATCTCGCCGCAGACGGTTGCGCTGTCGGACCAGCGGATCAACGGCATCGAGCTTGAGGTGAACTGGTCGCCGATCCGTGCCTTGCAGATTTACGGCAACCTTGGCCTGCTCGATGCCAAGTACACCCGAGCGGACCCGACCCATCCGATCTTCGCGCCGGACTTCTATGGCTTTGCGCCGGGGCTGGGCGCGAAGCCGGTGGCCGCGCCGGATTACAGCTTCAGCGCCGGGTTCACCTATGAACAGCCAATCGGCAAGCTGGGCAGCCTCTCGCTCACCGGATCGGTCGACGGGGTGGGCAAGCAGTTCAACGGTCTCGGCGTCGCCAACCTCGATTCCGAGATCGTGCCTGCCTATGCCGTCGCCAACACCAGCGTGACCTTCAAGACCATGGCGGACCGCGTGACGCTGACTGCAGGCCTCAACAACGTGTTCGACAAGACCTACTGGGTGACCGGCTTCTTCGGCTCGGTCCCCGAGTACGCGGGCCGCAACTATGCCAATGGCCGCAACTGGTACGTGCGGCTGGGCTACCGGTTCTGAGGACGGCCTCCGTGGCGCTTCCGGCTTCGCCTGAAAGGTCTGCGGGAAAGGTCGTCCTGGTTACGGGAAGCGGGCAGGGGATCGGAGCCGCGATTGCCGCCGAGTTTGCGCGGCGCGGCTACCGGGTCGCCGGAGCCGACCGCGCTTACGCCGGGGTTGAGGCGGGCAGCGATCTGCTCCGCATTGCCTGCGACGTGGGCGACCGGGCCAGCGTGGAGATGATGATCGGCACAGTGCAGGAAGCACTGGGACCGATCGAGATACTGGTGAACAACGCAGGCATCTATCCGATGCAGCCGTTCGAAACGATCTCTCCGGAGGATTGGAGCCGGGTCATGGCAACCAACCTGACTTCGGTATTCAACACCTGCCAATGCGCGCTTCCCGCGATGCGGCAGGCCGGGTGGGGCAGGGTCATCAATATCGTCTCGAACACTTTCTTCATGGGCTTGCCCAACTTCGCCCACTACATCGCGAGCAAGGGCGCGGTGATCGGCATGACGCGCTCGATCGCCGCTGAATACGGCCGTTTTGGCATTACGGCGAACTGCATCGCGCCCAACTTTACCCGTACCGAAGGCACTGCCGTTGTCGAGGCGCAGGCACCCGAAGTCGTCGCCCAGACGGTCGCCTCGCAAGCGATCCCGCGGGTCGCCCTGCCGCAGGACGTGCTCGATGCCGTGCTGTTCCTCGCAGGCGAAGGCGCCGGGTTCATGACAGGACAGACGCTGGTCTGCGACGGCGGCACGATCAAGCATTGAGGGCACGGCGGCAGACCTGACTGCGAACAATCAGGAGTGTGGCACCGCGAGAATGATGTTTTTCCGGAGCATGTGTGGTCGGGGAGACAGGATTCGAACCTGCGACCCTCTGCTCCCAAAGCAGATGCGCTACCAGGCTGCGCTACTCCCCGACGCCGCACGCCCTAGAGCATGCGGTGGCCGTGCGGCAAGGCGCAATCGAAAATTGGCGGAATACCGGCAAATTCGATCATAGGTATTTGCACATGGGTCTGACATGGTGGCTCGTGCTGCGCTGAGGGGCCAGTTTGCGGGCGATTGGGAGCAGATCGAGGAATGGCGGAGTTTCTGAAGCGGTTGCGCTGTCTGGTGGGTAGGCATTCGCCGTCGCGGCGTTCGGTGCGGTATGAAGGGCATCTGAAAGTCGGGCCGTGCAAGTATTGCGGGATCGAGCTTGAAAAGAGTGCCGACGGTCGCTGGGTGCACCGCCATGCGATTGGCGGCAAAAGCGCAAGCACGGCGGTCGAGGAGGACTGACGCCGGGTGGTTGACCTTCGGGTGGCGCGCGCCCAATTGGCTAGCGGGTAATACCGACCCGCTGAGCCAAGAGGAGCGAGCATGACCACCTGGACTTCCACCGACCCCATGACCGGCGCTGTGCTGTGGCAGGGCGAGGACGCGGACGTCGATGCGGCGGTCAGCGCAGCCCGTGCCGCGCAGGGGGCCTGGGCGCTTCGTCCGCTGGCCGAACGCATCGCCATTGCCGAACGCTACGCCGAGGTGGTCAAGGCCCACGCCGAGGAATTTGCCCGTGTGATCGCAAGCGAGACGGGCAAACCGTTGTGGGAAGCGCGCACCGAAGTCGGTACAGTCGCGGCAAAGGTCGCCATTTCGATCACGGCGCAGGCGGAGCGGGCGGGCGAACGCCACGGCGAGGCAGCGGGTGTGCCCCAGGCGCTGCGCCACAAGCCGCATGGCGTGCTGGCGGTGCTTGGGCCCTACAATTTCCCGGCGCACCTGCCCAATGGGCACATCGTGCCGGCGCTGCTGGCGGGCAACGCGGTGGTGTTCAAGCCGTCCGAACTGACCCCCGCTGCGGGTGCGTTTATGGCCGGCCTGTGGGTCGATGCCGGGCTTCCCGAAGGTGTGCTGATGGTGACGCAGGGCCGCGCCGATACAGGCCGCGCGCTGGCGGCGCATCCGGAACTCGACGGGCTGCTCTTCACTGGCTCCTCGAACACCGGCCTTGCGCTGCACCAGGCCTTTGCCGCGCGGCCTGACCGTATTCTTGCAATCGAAACGGGCGGTAACAACCCGCTGATTGCTTGGGATATTGCCGATGCGGAGGTGGATGCGGCAGCTTCGCTCGTGCTGCAATCGGCGTTCCTTTCAGCGGGCCAACGCTGCACCTGTGCGCGGCGGCTGATCGTGGGGCCGGATGGCGGCGCACTGGTCGATGCGGTTGCGGCCATATCCGATCGGATCATCGCGGGCGGACCGTTTGACGAGCCTGCGCCGTTCATGGGGCCGGTTGTCGACATGAATGCGGCGGCCCGCGTCGAGAAGGCGTGGGATGCGCTGGTAGCGATGGGCGGCAAGGTGATCCGCCCGCTGCAGCGCCTGCGCGAGGGCACGCCGCTGCTTTCGCCTGCGATCATCGATGTGACCGGCCTTGCAGTGCCCGACGAGGAAATCTTTGGCCCTGTGCTGCAGGTGATCCGTGTCGACCACTTCGACGCCGCGATGCAGGCCGCCAACGCCACACGTTTCGGCCTTGCCGCCAGCCTCATCGGCGGGGACGAGGCGCTCTATCGCCGGTTCTGGGCCGCCAGCCGCGCCGGCGTGGTCAACTGGAACCGGCCGACCAACGGCGCCGCATCCTCGGCTCCGTTCGGCGGTGTGGGCATTTCCGGCAACCACCGGCCAAGCGCCTACTATGCCGCAGACTACTGCGCATGGCCGGTCGCGAGCCTCGAGAGCCCGGCAATCGCAGCGGCGGCGCTGACCGGATTGCGCTGAGCGCCCGGCGCAATGGCCGGGTGCGCGCAAGTTGGTGGGCCCGGCAGGATTCGAACCCGCGACCTAGCCGTTATGAGCGGCCAGCTCTAACCGCTGAGCTACAGGCCCACCTTGCCGCGACGGTTAGTGCGCTGAATTACGAATGGCAAGCGCGGCTCAGATCTGGACCGCAGCCATTATGTCAGCCACGCTGGCAGGCCGGATCTGGCGCTGCTTGAGGTAGGCGAACACCGCGCGCCACCAATCGTAGAGCTGATCGAGTCCATCCTCGTCGCGGACATAGGGGGTTAGCCCCGGGCGCAGCGAGGGGCTGTGGAAGGAAAACACGAGGATCGGCAGGCCATCGTCGAGCGCGATGTCGATCCCTTTGATCGCTTCTTCGATGCTCACGCCTTCCGGGGTCAGCGGAATGCGTTCGAGCATTGCCATGCGCGCCAGCAGGCCGCGCAGCTTGGGCATACGCCAAAGCGAAGGATAGAGCAGCGGACCCTGCTGGCGCAGCATGCCCCAGAATACCGTGGTCAGCGGCAGTTCCATGAGGCCGCCGGGCTTGTCGACCCACCACGGCGCGACCGGGTGATCGCGGAAATTGGGGCCGCCGGTGGAGCTGTAATCGAAGCGGGAGCGAACGGACGTATCGATGGCAAGACCGGCCCGCGACAGGATCCCGGCGCTTGCGGGGCCGATGCCGTAGCGCCCGGCCCGGTAGATCAGCGGAGCCTTGCCGAAGGCCTTTTCGATAGCATCTCTCAACGTATTGAACTTTGCCGCTTCAAGCTCCGGCGGGAGATTGCCGGCATAGCTGTTGAAGATGTTGACGTCCTCGTCATGCGGCGGATTGACCCAGGGATGCAGCTGGACACCGATCTCGGCGCGCCCTGCGGCAACTGCCGCGCCCAGCGCTTCGACCGCAGCCGGATCGGTCGCGATCGGATAATCGATCAGGTAGACCGGGGCGACGCCCAGCCCTTCGCAAAACTGCTGGAAGCGGGCGAGCCGAGGGACGTGGCTGAGGCCGTGACCGGTACGGCCAAGCGGCTGCGTCCAATCGAATTCCTCTTCCGTATCGACCGTGACGATGAAGCGCTGCCCGAAGCCCGCCGCGAAGCGCACGTGCTGCCTCGCACCCGGTAAATCGAGAATATTTGGCTGAGCCACGCCCGAATAGGTCCCCTTAACCGGTCTGACCGCCGGTTAACTCCCTTTGGCTAGGTGTACGAAGTGCGGCGGTCAAGAGCGGGAGAGTTACATCCACATTTGCCTCTTCGCGCACCATGAGTCCGCCGCCCGCACGAAGTTCGGCTCCGCACAAGCGCAAGGCGAAGGCACTGCCCAGCATCCCGCCCGGACTGGCGAGGCTGTCGGAAATGATCGGCGCGCTGTCAGCCGATGCCTGCAGCGAGGCGGGGAGCGGGAGCCTCAGGCGCACGGCATAGCCCCTCGGTCCTGCGCCGACCCGTAGCGACAATTCCAAGCGCTCGCCCGGCGTCGCGCTGCTCGCGACAAGCGAGAGCAAGCGCCAGAGTGTGCGTTCCAGTTCTTCCGCCGACATGGCGACGGGCAGTGGGCCATCCGGGAGATCGTGGACGAGCACGACTTCGCGCGGGGCGAGCAGTGGATCGAGCTGGACAATCAGGCGGGTCAGCAGCGCGGTCAGATCGGTCTCGCCCTCAGCAGTGGCGTCGGCCTGGGTGGGGGCGGTTTCGAGCAGAGCGAGCCGTTCCACATCCTCGAACCCCGCGAGCATGCGCGCCGCATCGGACGCGATCCCGGCGGCAAGGCTGCGGTATTGGTGCGGGGTGGGGCCGAGCAACTGCTGCTGGATCAGTTCGGCAAAGCCCTGGATCGCGTTGATGGGCGTGCGCAGTTCATGCAGCATCTGGCGGAGGCGATCGGTGCTGCGTTTCGCGGCATCGTCTGCGGCGCCCGGGGTGGCCGCTACGGGCGGGGCAGGCGGACGGCGCAAGCGCGCGTTCCAGCCGAGGAAATGACCGGTATCGGGCACGAAGCCGGGGACGGCATCGATGCGCCATGCCCCTTCAACCGGACCGGGGCCTTCGAGTTCGAGCCGGCCGCCGATCACCGGAAGGCGCGCCCGCGCCGCGCCGATCGTGCCGGGATCGCAGACGACGGGGGCATCGGGATCGCCCGCGAAGGGGCGCAGCCCGACAAATGCAGCGGCGAAGGCCATGCTGCTGCCGCCCATGCTAGCAGCCGTCACCGTGCCATCCGCATCGAGCGTGATATCGATCGCGGTGATCGTGGGCGGAGCTGGCGGTGTTTCATCCGCGAAGGGCAGCCGGCTCTGGCCTGCGCCTTGCGCGCTGCCTCCTGCTGCGGTTGCGGCGGCGGGAAACTCCCGTGCGCGGCGGAACGCTTCGATGCGCGCGATGATCGCGCCGATGCCTTCACCTGCCGGGTTGGGTGGCGCTTCTCCAGCGGGCAACGGCGTGCCGATCTGCGGCAGCGACACGATGTGCGCTTCGGGGCGACGGGCCGCAGTTTCCTGCTCCTGTTGCTGCTCGAAGCCGGCCGGCAGCGGGAGCGCGAAATCGGTGATGCCGAGCCGGGCGAGCACCTTTTCCACCACGGGACCAAGATCGCGGCGATGGCGCAGGAAACCACGCGCCTGCACCGGAAGATCGGGAATAAGCCGAAGCCAGTCGCGCTCTGCAAGGCGTGCCGATGTCATCGCAGCGAGTGCCACTTTGGGACCGGCCTCGGCAAAATGCTCGACAAGGATTGGTGAACGCAGTGCTGATGCGGCGATAAGGGCTGCGCTCGATGGCTCACCCAGCGCGGCGATCAGCGAATCGAGGCGCTTCAGCGCAGCGATGTGCTGTTCGGTCCAGCGTTCGGCAGGCGTGCGGCCGAGCAGGTCCAGCAACTGGCGCATTTGCGTGGCGAGCGCGCCCGGTCCGGCCGCGACGGTGCGCAGCACGGTTTCGAGGCGATCGTCGACAATCATGCGTTCTCCAAGCATCGCAGCACGCGCAAATGCGCGCCCGCGCTGGTTACCGGGACCCTAACAAAATGCGGGTGGACGGGAAGGGGGCTGTTGATTGCGTTGCATTGTGGGACGATTGCGATATTAAACAACATAATTATCGATGGCAGCCCCACAAGGTGTGGAAAGTTACCAAGATTGGTCGGACAGCTCCCTTCATGCAGGCTATTGTGGCAGCATGACAAGGGGCCTCGTTAACCAATCGATCCGACCACAGGCCATCCGAGCGACCGCAGGATAGACAGAGCACATGGCAACTCTCGACGGGATCGATCGGCGTCTGCTCGCCGAATTGCAGGATGAAGGGCGAGTGACGAATGTCGAGCTTGCGCAGCGTGTCGGGCTGACAGCGCCGCCTTGCCTGCGGCGGGTGCGTGCGCTCGAGGAAGCAGGCGTGATCCGCGGCTATCATGCAGAGCTCGACCCTTCGAAGCTGGGCTTTGCGATCACCGTGTTCGCGCTTGTCAGCCTGAAGAGCCAGGCCGAGGAATCGCTGCGCCAGTTCGAGGAACACATGCGCACGCTGCCCGAAGTGCGCGAATGCCATATGCTCAACGGCGAGATCGATTTCATTCTCAAGATCGTCAGCCGCGATCTGCAGAGCTTCCAGGAATTCCTCACCAGCAAGCTGACGCCGGCGCCCAATGTGGCGAGCGTGAAGACATCGCTGACCATCCGCACGGCAAAGCAGCTCCCGGGCGTTCCGCTCGAGGATTGAGCGTGCCGGGCCTCACCGCTTCGGATTTAATTCTTGTCGCCGAAGCATTAGGTAAACATCGCAGGCCGCGTTAACACTCCCGGCTCGTGAAAACGTGATCGGAGTTGATTGCCCATGCGCCGCACCCTGCTAGCCACGACAGCGCTGCTTGCCGCGATAGTGGGGGCACCTGCCGCGCAAGGGAGGGAACCGCCGCGCCTGCTGCAGCACCCCAGCCTTTCTGCCACCGAGATCGCGTTCGACTATGCCGGTGCGATCTGGTCAGTGCCGCGCAGTGGCGGGACCGCGCATGTGCTGGTTACGGGGCAGGGCGACAACAGCCGCTCGGTGTTTTCGCCCGATGGCTCGATGATCGCGTTTACCGGGCGGTTCGATGGCAATCGCGATGTCTATGTCGTACCGGCGGCAGGCGGTGTGCCGCGGCGGTTGACCTGGCATCCGGGGGCCGATGTCGCTCTTGGCTGGTCGGCCGATGGCAAGAGCATCCTGTTCCGCTCCTCGCGCGAGACGGTGCGCGATCTGCAGCGCGTTTATCTCGTTCCTGTCGGCGGCGGTGATCCCAGTCCGGTGCCGCTCACCTCGGTCGACGAGGGCTCGCTCAGTGCGGATGGCAGCCGCATCGCCTATACGCCGTTCGATCAGTGGCAGCCGGCGTGGAAGCAGTATCGCGGCGGACAGACCGACCGGATCTGGATCGCGGACCTCAAGGACAGCTCGGTCGTCAAAATCCCGCGCGAGAATTCGAACGATCGCAATCCGATGTTTGTGGGCGACGACGTCTACTTCCTGTCGGACCGCGAAGGGCCGCGCACGCTCTATCGCTATGGGATGAAGAGCGGGACGGTGAGCCAGGTCATCCGCAACGATCGCGGGTTCGACATGGCGTCTGCGGCGGCAGGACCGGGCGGGATCGTGATCGACCATTTCGGCAAGATCGAGATCTATGATCTTGCCACCGGCGCAGTTTCGCGGCCGGCCATCACGATCGGGGCGGAGGCGCCTTCGCTGCGCCCGCACATCAAGGACCTTGATGCGGGCGATATCGCGGCGGCAGCGCTGACGCCATCGGGCAAGCGCATGGTTGTCGAGGCGCACGGCGAGATCATCTCGGTGCCCGCCGACAAGGGCGATGCCCGCAACCTGACGCAGACGCCGGGCATTGCCGAACGCGATCCGGCGGCTTCGCCCGATGGCAAGTCGGTGGCCTACTTCAGCGACGAGAGCGGGGAATACGCGCTCCATATCCGCGCGGCGGACGGCACCGGCGCCGTGCGCAAGATCGATCTCGGCACGCCGGGTTCGTACTTCTATGCGCCGCTGTGGTCTCCGGATTCGAAGCGCATCGTGTTCCACGACAAGCGTCTGAACCTGTGGCTGGTCGATCTGACGGCGGCGGCACCGAAGCCCGCGAAGATCGCGACCGACCGTTATGACAGCCCGGAATTCAATTTCGATCCGGCGTGGTCGCCCGATAGCCGTTACATCGCCTATTCGGTGCAGGGCACCAACCACCTCCATACCGTGATGATCCACACGGTCGCCACCGGCACCGCGCAGGCGCTGACGGACGGAATGAGCGATGCCGTCTCGCCCCGTTTCGATGCGAATGGCGAGGCGCTCTACTTCATCGCCAATACCAGCCGCGGGCTGGGCGCGGGCTGGCTAGACATGTCGAGCCTCGGGCGTGCGAGCGATGGTGCGGTCTATGCGGCGGTGCTGCGCAAGGACGGGGCAGCGCCCACCGCGCCGCAGAGCGACGAGGAGGCTGCTGCGGATGCCAAGACTGGTGACAAGCCGGCAAAGGCCGCTGAAGGCAAGGGCAGCAAGGACAGCAATGCGGCTGCGGGGCCCAAGCCGGTGCAGATCGATTTCGCCGGGCTCGACCAGCGCATCGTCGCGCTCGATCTGCCGGTTGCGCACTATGTCGGGCTGTTTGCCGCCGAAGCCGGGACGCTTCTCGCCGTCACCGCGCCGGTGGTGGCGACCGACCACGACCTGATCGACGAGAGCGACGCGCCGACGCCGGTCGCGGTCGTGCGCTATGATACCAAGGCGCGAAAGTCGGCAACGCTGGTCGATGGCGCGGATGCTGGTTCGCTTGCTATTTCGGCGGATGGCAAGAAACTGCTCTTTGCCAAGCGCGGGCAGCGCTTCCTTGCCTCGACCGGGGCGCCTTCGGATGGTGACAAGCCAGCGGCGGTGAAGTTCGCGGCTTCGATTAGCGTCGATCCGATGGCCGAATGGCGGCAGATGTACCGAGAGGTCTGGCGGATCGAGCGGGACTTCCTCTACGATCCCAAGGCGCACGGGCTCGATCTGGCTAAGGCTGAGAAGCTCTACGAACCGTTCCTTGCGGGGCTGGGCAGCCGCAGCGAACTCAACGTGCTGTTCGAGGAAATGACAGGCCATATCGGCGTTGGCCATACCTTCGTGAACGGCGGCGAGGGGCCGAAGCAGGGCGCGGTCTCGACAGGCCTGCTCGGCGCCGATTTCGAACAGGTGGGCGGGCACTACCGCTTCCGCACCGTGCTCAAGGGCGAAAGCTGGAACCCGGGCCTGCAGGCGCCGCTGGCGCAGCCGGGGGCGGAGGTGAAGGCGGGCGAATATCTCCTCGCGATCAATGGTCGCCCCGTCGATCCGGCCAACGAAGTCTACAAGGGTTTCGAGGGGCTGGCCGGCAAGCAGACGGTCCTGACGGTGGGGCCGAACGCCGATGGCACGGGTTCGCGCGACGTGAAGGTGGTGCCGATCGCGCGGGATATCCCGCTGCGGCTGCACAGCTGGATGGAAGGCAACCGCAAGCTGGTCGACAAGCTTTCGGGCGGGAAGCTCGGCTATGTCTACCTTCCCGATACGGGGGGCGGCGGCTTCGTGAACTTCAACCGCTACTACTTCGCGCAAGTGGGCAAGCAGGGGATGATCATCGACGAGCGCTTCAACCACGGCGGCGATATTGCCGATTACATCGTCGATCAGCTGAAGCGCACCCCGCAGATGGTCAACTCAACCCGCGAGGGAGAGCCGATGGTCGAACCGGCGCAGGCCATCTTCGGGCCGAAGGTGATGCTCATCAACGAGATGTCAGGCTCTGGCGGGGATGCCCTGCCGTGGCTGTTCCGCAAGGCGGGCGTGGGCACGCTGGTGGGCACCCGCACATGGGGCGGGCTGGTCGGCATCGGCGGCTATCCGTCGCTGATGGACGGCGGCATGGTCACCGCGCCGCGCTGGGCAATCTATGGCACAGGCGGGCAGTGGGAAGTCGAGAACATCGGCATTCCGCCGGATCTGGAAGTTGTGCAGGATCCGGCGCAGATGCGGCTTGGGCGTGACCCGCAGTTGGAAGCGGGCGTGCGCATCGCGCTCGACGCACTGGCTAAATCGCCCCCGCCGACCTTCGTGCAGCCCGCCGCGCCGGACAAGAAGCCGGTGCTGCCGGATAGCGTGGACTAGACCGCGAGGCCCACAATCCGCCTGCTCGTCATTGCGAGCGTAGCGAAGCAATCCAGCGCCGCGCAGGACCGCTCTGGATTGCTTCGCTACGCTCGCAATGACGAACAGTGGTGATTTTCCGCCGGTATCAGGCCGCGTGGGCACGTTCGAACGGCCGGATTCGCCGAACTGATGCCGTTACGATGCACTCTTGGGAACGTCAGTGTCGCTTAAAAGGCGCCATTCCGCATTCAGGATCGTGCATCAGTCCCGCCCACGACCGCAAATGGGTGGTCAGCTGCCATTGCTAAAGCACGGAGCGAAGTAGAGTCGTCATGAAAATGGCTTCGACTAGCGCTCCGAACATAAACATCGCACCCGTGTTTCTATGAACGTGTGGGCCAAACTCCATGATGATGAGCATCTGCACAGCAATCAGCCCTAGCATCGCCCGAAGGTAACCGGGTTGGCGACGCTTGTCCCACGTAAGGCGAGCGGTGATAGACAATGCCGCCAACGCCGAGGCCGTCAAAAATGCTGGCCCAACCCAACCGATCAGCATCATCACCGCCAAGCTCCCAGCAATTGCTAGAAGCGTAAGTGGTACCCACCCTCGGCCGAGAAAATCATCGCTGCCTGTCAACATAGGGCCATCATACTGGCCTCTATTGAGAACACAAAGAGCGTCCGCCTAGGGGTCGGTTGCTGAAAGGCAGATTTCAGGCGCCCATTACGTGAAAGCCGCTGGTCCGCTCCCCACCAATCCCGGCCGCTCCGCCAACCGCCACACCTGTCCATGCTGGCTAGGTAGAAGGCCGGATTTTACCAGAAAGCATGTCTGCGGGGCTCGCGAAAGGCCAGGTTGTGCCCCGATTGGCCTATTTTCGGGCATTTTCCAGTCCCGCCTCCGCCGTGTCATGGCCGGGCGGCTGGGGAGAAATTTAACCCTTATCCGCTAACCCGTCCTGCAACGGATTGGATTGTACCTACCGTGCCTTTGCGAGCAGCGCTGCCGCTGCAGGGGTTTTGGCGTGGTGCGAGCGGGGACGCAGAATGGTTGAAATCGTCAAGGTCGGCGGCGAATTCCTGGTCAACACGCAGGTTACGGGCTTTCAGGAAATGCCCTCGATCACCGGTCTTTCCGGTGGCGGCTTTGTGGCGACTTGGACCGATTATTCGGACGTGAGTGGCCTCGGCATCGCCAAGGCGCAGCTTTACAGCGTTGCCGGCACCAAGGTGGGCAGCGAGTTTGCAGTGGCGAGCGGTGCGGCCACCGACCAGTCGTTCCCGACCGTGACCAACCTCGCGAACGGCGGGTTCGTGGTGACCTGGACCGAGGCCGGCATCCAGTCCGACTACAAGATCAAGGCGCAGGTCTACAGCGCCAGCGGCACCGTGGTGACGCCCGCTTTCCTCGTGAACGGCACGACATGGGCGCAGCAGGGCGGCAACAACCAGCCCGGCAACCACAACCCGACGATTACCGGGCTGTCCGGCGGCGGCTTTGTCGTCACGTGGCAGGATTATGCCGGGACGGCAGGCGATGCGAGCGGCGCGGGGATCCTCTCGCAGCTTTACAGCGCGGCGGGGGCGCCGGTGGGCGGCGCAGTCCTCGTCAATACCCAGACGAGCGGCGACCAGACCCAGCCGACCGTGACCAGCCTTTCGGGCGGCGGCTATGTCGTGACGTGGATGGATACGGCTCCGGCTGGCACGGTGATGAAGGCGCAGACCTTCAGCGCGGCGGGCGCCAAGGTCGGCGGTGAGATCACGGTCGATTCCGAAGTGCAGAGCGATTCTGCGCTGCCGGTGGTGACAGGTCTTGCGACCGGCGGCTTCGTGGTGGCGTGGCAGGATTCGAGCCCGGCCGTGGGCGATCCCGATACGCTGATCCGCGCGCAAGTGTTCAGCGCGGCGGGCGCCAAGGTTGGCGCATCGCTGGTGGTGAGCGGCGCTGGCGCTGGCGAGCGCGACTTCCCCTCGATCGCGGGCCTGCCCAACGGCGGCTTCGTGGTGACCTGGCAGCACTTCATCAGCCCCACCAACAGCGACATAAAGGCGCAGGTCTTTGATGGCGACGGCACCAAGCTGGGCGGCGAGATGCTGATCAACTCGGTGACCACGGGCTATCAGGAGCGTCCGGTGATCGCGAGCGTGACCGGCGACGGCTTCGTTATTGCGTGGGGCGATGACAGCGGGCTGGGCGGCGACGCCAGTGGCACCGGCATCAAGGCGCAGGTTTACAACTACGGTGCCTATAATGTCATCAATGGCACCGACGGTGTGGACCTGCTGACCGGCACCACCCGCGACGATCACCTGATCGGCCTTGCCAGCAACGATACGCTTACCGGCCTCGGCGGGAATGACCTGCTCGATGGCGGCACCGGCAGCGACACGATGATCGGCGGCATCGGCAACGACACGTATGTTGTCGACGTGACGGGCGATGCGGTGATCGAACTGGCCGGGGAGGGCACCGATACGGTGCAGACGACGCTGGCCAGCTACACGCTGGGCAACAACGTCGAGAACCTGACCTTCACTGACAATGCGGCACACTCGGGCACCGGCAATGCGCTGAACAACGTGCTCACAGGGGGCGGCGGGGCCGATGTGCTCAACGGCGGCGCAGGCGCTGATCGCATGGTCGGCGGGCTGGGCAACGATACCTATTACGTCGACAACGCGGGCGACACGACGATCGAAGCCGCGGGTGAAGGGACGGACACGGTCTCTTCTTCGATCAACTGGACACTGGCGGCCAATGTCGAAAACCTGACGCTTTCGGGCAGCGCGGCGATCAACGGCACAGGCAACAACGATGCCAACGTGATCACCGGCAACAGCGCAGCCAACGTGCTGACGGGGAATGGCGGCAACGACACGCTGAACGGCGGTGCGGGCGCGGATACGATGATCGGCGGGCTGGGCAACGACAGCTACGTTGTCGACAACGTTGGGGACGTGACTACCGAGGCGGCTGGCGAGGGGACCGACAGTGTCTCTTCCTCGCTCACCTGGACGCTGGCAGCCAACGTCGAGAACCTGACCCTTTCCGGATCGGCGGCGATCAACGGCACCGGCAACAACGACGCCAACGTGATCACCGGCAACAGCGCAGCCAACGTGCTGACGGGGAACGGCGGCAACGATACGCTGAACGGCGGTGCGGGCGCGGACACGATGATCGGCGGGCTGGGGGATGACAGCTACGTCGTCGACAACGTGGGCGACGTGGTGACCGAACTGGCCGGTGAGGGCACCGACCTCGTCACATCCTCGATCACGTGGACCCTTGGCGCGAACTTCGAGAACCTGACGCTTTCGGGCAGCGCGGCGATCAATGGCACGGGCACAAACACGGCCAATGTGCTGACCGGCAATTCGGGCGCGAACGTGCTCACGGGCCTTGGCGGGAACGACACGCTCAACGGCGGTTCGGGCAGCGACACGATGATCGGCGGGCTGGGTGACGATACCTACGTTGTTGATTCGACAGGCGATGTGGTAACCGAGCTGGCGGGTGAAGGCACCGATGTCGTCCAGACGACGCTGTCCAGCTACACGCTGGCGGCCAATGTCGAGAACCTCGTCTTCACCAATACCTCGGCGCATACCGGCATCGGCAACGCGCTGAACAACGTGATCAGCGGCAATGCCGGGAATGACACGCTGAACGGCGGCGCGGGTGCGGACACCATGCTCGGCGGGTTCGGCAACGACAGCTATGTGGTGGATAATGCCGCTGACGTGGTGACCGAACTGGCCGGGCAGGGCACCGATCTGGTCTCGGCTTCGGTCAGCTACACGCTGGGCGCGAACATCGAGAACCTCACGCTTTCGGGCACGGCGGCGAACAGCGCGACCGGTAACAACGATGCCAATGTGCTGACCGGCAATTCCGGTGGCAACGTGCTGACGGGGCTTGGCGGGAACGACACGCTGAACGGCGGCGCGGGCGTCGATACGATGATCGGCGGGCAGGGCAACGACACATACGTCGTCGACGTGGTCGGCGATGTGGTGACCGAACTGGCCGGCGAAGGCACCGATCTCGTCCAGACCACGCTGGCCAGCTACACGCTTGCCGCCAACGTAGAGAACCTCACCTTCACCAACAGCGCGACGCACAGCGGCATTGGCAATGCGCTGAACAACGTGCTGACCGGCAACAGCGGCAGCGACACGCTCAATGGCGGCGCCGGGGCGGATACCCTCATCGGCGGCGCCGGCAACGACAGCTACGTGGTCGACAACGCGGGCGACGTGACCACCGAACTCGCCGCGCAGGGCACCGATCTCGTGACGGCCTCGATTGGCTGGACGCTGGCTGCCAATATCGAGAACCTCACGCTTTCGGGCAGCGCGGCGATCAACGGCACCGGCACGAACGATGCCAACGTGCTGACCGGAAACAGCGGCAACAACGTGCTGACGGGGCTTGGCGGGAATGACACGCTGAACGGCGGCGCGGGCAATGACACACTGATCGGCGGGCTTGGCGATGACACCTACGTCGTCGATGCGAGCGGCGATGTGGTGACCGAACTGGCCGGTGAGGGCACCGATACGGTGCAGACCACTCTGGCCAGCTACACACTCGGCGCGAACGTCGAGCGCCTGACTTTTACCAACAACATCACCCATAGCGGCATCGGCAATGCACTCGACAACGTGCTGACGGGCAATTCCGGCAGTGACACGCTGAACGGCGGCCTCGGCGCGGATACGCTGGTCGGCGGCAGCGGCAACGACAGCTACGTGGTCGACAATGTGGGCGACGTGACGACCGAGGCGGCTGGCGGCGGGACCGATCTCGTCACTGCGTCACTCAGCTGGACGCTGGCGCTGAATGTCGAGAACCTGACGCTTTCCGGCAGCGCGGCGATCGACGGGACCGGCAATACGCTCAACAACGTGCTCACCGGCAACAGCGGCAACAACGTGCTTTCGGGCCTTGATGGCAACGATACGCTGACGGGCGGTCTGGGCAACGATACGCTGCTCGGCGGGATCGGCAACGACCGGCTGGTCGGCGGGGCGGGCAACGACGTGCTGAACGGCGGCACGGGGACCGACACTTTCGTGTTTGATACGGCGCCGAGTGCCCTGACCAATCTCGATACGGTGCAGGACTTCACCTCGGGCACCGACAAGCTTTCGTTCAGCCGCGCGGTGTTTACCGGCTTTGCCACGACCGGGGCGATCAGCGTGGATGCGTTCTGGTCCGGCGCGGGCGTCAACACGGCGCACGATGCGACGGACCGGCTCATCTACAACACCACGACCGGCGCGCTGTGGTATGATGCCGACGGAACGGGAGCGGCAGCCGCCGTGCAGGTCGCAGTGCTGACCGGCGCCCCGGCGCTGGCGTTCACGGATTTCCTGATCGCGGTTTAAGGCCGCTGGCCCACCCCGGCCCTTCTCGCAAGCGGGAGGGGAGTGCCTAGCCCTCTGCCGCGATCATCCGCGCGAGGGTCTGGCGGAAGCGGAAGGAAGCGAGGTCGTTCTTGAGGTCGATGGTCGGCGTTGGGCTGGTGTCCATGCCGATCTGCACTGCGTTCAGGATCACGCGGTCTTCCTCGAAAGCGTGCTTCACGTCAGCGGTGAATTCTGCCGAGATCGCTGCGTCGTCAGGGGCGAAGTTGCGCATCTGGAACCAGAAATAGCGGGTCTGCTTCCCGTTCACCGGCGTCAGGAAGTTGAAGCTGTCCATCAGGAACGCTTCATCGTGGAGCGGCCTGCCATGCCCGCCGGTGCCTGCGGGGACAAACACGGCCTTGATGACCGCATTGGAGGGATAGCGCATTTCGTAGTGCTGGTAGCGATCGGCGCGGCCCTGAAACTTCAGGAACTTGGCATAGAACGGCGCGGGCTCCGTATCGAGCAGCCAGCGCGCAGCGGTCACGCCTTCGGGCGCCGAAATCGTCTCGATCGGCACGGCGGCGCAGGATGCATCGCCAAACGAGCCGGGGTGAACCCACGTTACGTGCGTGGGGTCGAGCAGGTTGTCGACCACATAGAGGTAGTGGCAATCGACATGCATCACCGGGCCGCGGTTGGTGCCCCAGTCGGGCGAGCCCCATTGCGGGATGTCGACAATGGCCGCCGGGTCCGCCTTTGCCGGATCGCCCATCCAGATCCACACGAGGCCGTAGCGCTCGGCCAGCGGATAGCTGCGAACGCAGGCCTTGGGCAGGCTGCCCTGCGTGGGGGCGGCGATGCAGGTGCCGGTGCGATCAAAAGTGAGGCCGTGGTAGCCGCAGACGAGACTGTCCCCCTCACGCCGCCCCATCGAGAGCGGCAGCTTGCGGTGCGGACAGGCATCCTCGAGCGCAATCGGCATGCCGTCCACGCCGCGGTAAAGCACCACGCGTGTCCCGAGAATTTCAAGCGAGGTCAGCGCATCGGTGATCGCATCAGCCCAGTCCGCGACGTACCACGCGTTGCGGAGGAAGCCCTCGGCGCCGAGGCCCATGTTCAGGCTTTTGCTCCGGTTCCAGCCTCGGCCGCCTGTTCATGGTGGCGGATCACTTCCTGGATAATGAAGCGGAGGAACTTCTCGCTGAATTCGGGATCGAGCTTGGCATCGACAGCGAGCGCCCGCAGGCGAGCGATCTGGCGCTCCTCGCGGCCGGGATCGCTGGCGGGCAACTGATGTGCTGCCTTGTACGCGCCCACAGCCTGGGTGATGCGGAATCGCTCGGCCAGAATGTGGATCATCGCCGCGTCGATATTGTCGATGGACTGGCGATAACCTGCCAGCACCGGGTCTTCGCTCATCCCAAATCTCCGTCCATCCGCCCCGCCGCTTGAGCCCAGAAGCCCACAGTGGCACAACTTGCATCTTGCCAAGCGACTATGGGCAGGCCAAGCGAGCGGGCGATGACCGCAACCATCCACCAAATCCCCCGCCGCGCCGAGCCGTCGCTGCAGCCGCTCATGGCGCTCGTGGCCGATGGCATGAACAGTGTCAACGAAGTGATCCTCGGTCGGATGCAATCGCGCATCCCGTTGATCCCCGCGCTGGCCGGTCATCTCATCGCGGGCGGCGGCAAGCGCATGCGCCCGATGCTCACGCTCGCGAGCGCTTCGCTGCTGGGGTACGGCGGCAGCCGGCACTACAAGCTGGCCGCGACGGTGGAGTTCATCCACACCGCCACGCTGCTGCATGACGATGTCGTCGATGGCTCCGGTATGCGGCGCGGCAAGCAGGCGGCCAACATCATCTACGGCAACCCGGCCACCGTGCTCGTGGGCGATTTCCTGTTCAGCCGCAGCTTCGAGCTGATGGTAGAGGATGGCAGCCTCAAGGTGCTCAAGATCCTCTCGAACGCGTCTGCCGTCATCGCGGAAGGTGAAGTCGACCAGCTTGTCGCGCAGCGGCAGGTGGAGACGAGCGAGGAACGCTACCTCGCGATCATCAACGCCAAGACCGCCGCTCTGTTCGCCGCCGCATGCCGCATCGCGGCTGTGGTGGCGGAGCGCAGCGAGGCGGATGAACTCGCGCTCGATTCCTATGGCCGCAACCTCGGCATCGCGTTCCAGCTGGCGGACGATGCGATCGACTACGATTCGGACGCGTCGGAAATGGGCAAGGACCAGGGCGACGACTTCCGTGAAGGCAAGATGACGCTGCCGGTGATCCTCGCCTATGCACGCGGCACGGCGGAAGAGCGCACGTTCTGGCAGGAAGCCATTGCCGGAGACCGCAACAGCGACGCCGATCTGGCGCACGCCGTCGCCCTCATCCGCAAGCACGAAGCGGTGAACGCCACCCGCGAACGTGCGCGGCACTATGCCCAGCGCGCGATTGACGCGATTGCGGCGTTCCCGGCCAGCGCGGCCAAGGCGGCGATGACCGAAGCGGCGGAATTCGCGGTAGCGCGGCGGTACTGATCTGCCTGTGGCGGACAAGGGGCATTCCCCTTGCCCGCCAGTGCCGGATCACCCCATCGGATACATGATCTCGCGGCTCACCGCGTTGACGGCCTTCATCGCTTCGTCCGAAAGCACCACGTCAGCTGCCGCGAAGATCGGGGCGCATTGTTCCTCGGTCGTCACGCCGACGATGGTCGAGGCGACGAAATCGTGCTGCTTTGACCAGGCGACCGCGAAGGTGACGGGATCGAGGCCGTGTTCGGCAGCGATCTTGGCGAAGCGTTCGGCAGATTCGACTGACTTCTCATTGACGAAGCGGCGGGCCATGCTGGCCTGACGGCCGCCCATTTCGAGATACTTCGAGAAGCGCGCGCCTTCAGGCCGCGCGCCGCCGCTGTACTTGCAGGCGAGCACGCCGCCGCCGATGGGCGAATAGGGAATGAGGCTCACGCCTTCCTTGCGGCAGACCTGCGCCAGTTCATCCTCGAAGCGGCGGTTGTTGAGGCTGAAGTTGTTCTGGATCGTCTGGTAGCGCGCGGCGCCAACGGCCTTCGCGGCCTCGATCGACTTCATCAGGCCCCACGAGGTTTCGTTCGAGCAGCCGAGGATGCGCACCTTGCCCGCGCGGACCAACTCGTCGAGCGTTTCCATGGTTTCTTCGTAGGCGGTGTCATGGTCGGGCCAGTGCGTCTGGTAGAGATCGATGTAATCGGTGCCGAGCTTCTGGAGGCTCTCCTCGACAGCCTTGATGATGTTGTGCCGATCAAGCGCGGTCATGCCGTTGCGCTTGGGGCTCTTGAACCAGATGTGGCTGGGTCCGGAAACCTTGGTGGCGAGGATGATCGCATCGCGCGGCTTGGTCTTCAGCCACTTACCCACGATTTCTTCGGTACGGCCAACCCACTTCACATCCGGCGGCACCGGATAGCCTTCGGCGGTGTCGAAGAAGTTGATGCCGGCATCGTAGCTCATGTCGAGGATGCGCATCGAAGTGGCTTCATCGGCCTGGCTGCCGAAGGTCATCGTCCCCATGCAGATATCGGAGACGACGATGGGTGACGTGCCGAGGCGGCGATGTTGCATGTGTGATCTGCTCCCAGAGGTTTGCCGCAAGGTGGCGCGGCTGTGGAGGCCGGTCAAGCGGTGCCAAGGCAAAGAGTGACGCGGCTATTGAAAGTGCGGGCGGTCAGGAACGCTTGCCGATCAGCCACCACACGGCGCTGGCGGCCAGCAGTGCAGCCACGGCAATCAGCGCGGCAACGACAGCGCCGCCGGCGAGAATGCTGGTGAGGAGCGCAATGAGGATTTCGAGGCTGGTCCTCATGCCGCGCGGCCTAGCATGGATTGCAGGGGCCGCAGAGGGTGCTTAGGGCAGCGGGTGTGAGTGAGCTTCCGATCCATGCCATTTTGCCACAGTTGCTGGAGGCCCTGCGCCTGCAGCCCTCGGCGGTGCTGATCGCGCCGCCGGGTGCGGGCAAGACGACTGCCGTGGCGCCTGCGTTGATCCGGGAGCCGTGGTGCACAGGGCAGGTGATCGTGCTCTCCCCCCGGCGCGTTGCAGCGCGCGCGGCGGCGGAGCGGATGGCCGAACTGCTCGGCGAAGCGGCGGGTGAGACGGTGGGCTACGTCACCCGCCTCGATGCCAAGCGCTCTGCGCGAACGCGCATCGTGGTGATGACCGAGGCGATCTTTGTTTCGGCGTTGCTGGCCGATCCCGAGCTCGATGGCATTTCGGCGGTGCTGTTCGATGAGGCGCATGAGCGCGGGCTGGGCAGCGATCTGGCGCTGGCTTTGTCCATCGAGGCGCAGGGCGTGCTGCGTGATGATCTGCGGCTGCTGGTGATGTCCGCCACATTGGACGGCGCCCGGTTTGCGCGGCTGCTGGGGAATTGCCCTGTCGTCGAGAGCGAGGGCAAGGCGCATCCGCTCAGCGTTCGCTGGCTGGGTTCGCGGCCGGACCTGAAGCCCGAACAAGCGGTGGCGAGCGCCATCGTGCAGGCATGGGGCGAGGAAGATGGCGATATTCTCGCGTTCCTGCCGGGCGTTGCGCAGATCGAGCGGTGCGCGGACCTTCTTGCGGGGCGTCTGCCTTCGGCGCTGGTGCTGCCGCTGCATGGTCAGGTGGAGCCCGCGGGGCAGCGCGCGGCGATCCGGCGCGATCCCGGCGGGAGGCGGCGCGTGGTGCTCGCGACGAGCATTGCCGAGACATCGCTGACATTGGACGGCGTACGGATCGTCGTCGATGCGGGGCTCTCGCGGCGGTCGGAGTTCGACAAGGCGGCGGGTGTCTCGCGGTTGGTAACGGTGCGGGCGAGCCAGGCTTCGGCGGCGCAGCGCGCGGGCCGTGCGGCGCGGCAGGGGCCGGGCGTGGCCTATCGCCTGTGGGAAGAGGCTGCGCATCCGGGGCGCGAGGCGTTTGATCCGCCGGAAATCCTGACCAGCGACCTGACGCCGCTGGCGCTGACCCTTGCGCAATGGGGCGCGGGCGATCCGGCGGCGATGGCGTGGATCGATCCGCCCCCGTCAGCGGCCATGGCAGCGGCTTGGGGGGCTCTGGCAGCACTGGGGGCGCTCGATGCAGCGAGGCAGATCACGGCGCACGGGCGGGCGATGGCTGCGCTGCCGATGGAGCCGGCGCTCGCGCATATGCTGCTGTTTGGCGCTGCGCGGGGGCGGTCTGACGATGCAGCCCGGCTGGCGCTGTTGCTGCAGGAACGTGGGCTTGGCGGGCGCGGGGAAGATCTCGCGGCGCGGCTGGAGCGCTGGGCGCGCGAGCGCGGCGGGCGGGCGGATGCCTCGCGCAAATTGGCGGCGCGCTGGGCGGCAAGTGCGGTGAAGGTGCTTCGACAGGCACAGCAAGAGCGGGTCAAAGGTTTGGATACTACCAACACCGCTCATGCTGAGCTTGTCGAAGCATCAAACGCTACGTTGCCGCTCGGCGTGCTCCTCGCCGAAGCCTTCCCCGACCGCATCGCGCGGGCGCGCGGCGCGAGCGGCGAGGAATGGCTCGCCTCGGGCGGGCGCGGGTATCGGCTCGATCCGGCGAGTTCGTTGGTCCGGGCGCCGTGGCTGGTGATCGGCGATGCACAGGGCGAGGCCAAGGGCGCGCGGATCACCGCGGCGCTGGCGCTGGAAGAAGCCGAGGTAACCCGCCACCTCGCGCACCGGATCGAAGCGCGGCATGCGCTGAACTGGAATGCGGCCGAGGGGCGGGTCGAAGCACGGCTGGAGCGGCGGTTGGGGGCCATCGTGCTGGCGCGGGTGCCCGATCCTGCGCCGCCGGCGGAGGCTGTCGAGGCACTGCTGATCGAGCGGCTGCGGGCCGAGGGGCTGGCGCTGCTGCCGCTCGGCGACAAGGCCTTGGCTCTGATCGAGCGGGCGCGGTACGCCGGGCTGGCGGCGCTTTCCGAGGAGACCTTGCTGGCCGAAGCCGAAGAGTGGCTGGGGCCGCTGCTCGCCGGTCGGCGCGATTTTCAGATCGGGGCAGGCAAGCTGCACGAGGCGTTGCTCGGGCGGCTGGACTGGAACGCGCGCGCGGCGCTCGACCGGTTGGCGCCGGCGGAGTTCACCTCACCCGCCGGGACGAGCCATGCGATCGACTATGCGCATGAGGGCGGGCCGATGGTGGAACTGCGGGTGCAGGCGCTGTTCGGGCTGGATCGGCATCCGATGGTGGGCGATCCGGCTTGGCCGCTGCTGCTATCGCTGACTTCGCCGGGGCAGAAGCCGATCCAGACGACGGCAGACCTGCCCGGCTTCTGGCGCGGTTCGTGGCGCGATGTCGTGAAAGACATGAAGGGGCGCTACCCCAGGCACCGCTGGCCGGAAGCGCCGTGGGAGGAAGAGGCGAGTTTGCGGACGAAGAATGCGTTCGTGGCGGGGAAGCGGTGAGCAGGGCTTGTCCGGCCTTGATTTCATAGCCGATTCGTGGGCATGGGGCGGCTATGACCGCACGCATCTACCAGCGCCCGAAGAATGCCATGCAATCGGGCAAGTCGCGCACCGATCAGTGGGTGCTTGAGTTCGCTCCGGCTGAGGCGCGGCGCCCTGATCCGCTGATGGGCTGGTCCGGTTCCGGCGATACGCAGGTGCAGGTCGTGCTGACGTTTGCCTCGGCGGACGAAGCCAAGGCCTATGCCGACAAGTACGGCATTGCCGCGCATGTCAGCCCCGTGCCGCCCAAGCGGCTCAAGCTGCAGAGCTACGCGGACAATTTTCGGTAAAAAGAACCCCTCCGACCCGCTTCGCGGGCCACCTCCCCATTTGTGCTTCGCAAAAATGGGGAGGATCTAGGGAGGATTGCATTTTCGTTCACCCCGCGCCATATGCGCCGCGGGAGTCGGGCGGACGTTAGCTGTCGCCAACCTGGTCAGGTCCGGAAGGAAGCAGCCACAACGATGTGCGGCGGGTCGCCCGGCTCCTTCAATCCCCTTCAATCTGGTCGCTGATTTCCCCGGTACGCCGCGTGCTGATGTGCGTGCTTGCGCCAATCCCCGACGAGTTGCGTCCGGGGGCTTCGACAATTGGCTGCCGAGCGCCTAATCAGTGCGCATGGTCGATTCCACCGACATGTTTGGCGATCCCGTCCCGGACGAGCCTGAAATCGAAGCGCCCTCGGCTGCGGAGCTCGAGGCTGCTGGGCAGAGCTCGATGTTTGGCGATCCTGCGCCGCCGCGTGCGGATGCCGTGCGCGAGGAACGCGCACCTGCGCCGGTGGCAGCCGCGCCTGCTCCTGCTCCCGCGCCTTCAGGCCAGCCCTACCGCGTTCTGGCGCGCAAGTACCGGCCGCAGACCTTTGCCGAGCTGATCGGGCAGGACGCGATGGTCCAGACGCTGGGCAACGCGATCCGGCGCGGGCGGCTGGCGCATGCCTTCCTGATGACCGGCGTGCGCGGGGTCGGCAAGACCTCGACCGCGCGGCTGATCGCCAAGGCGCTCAACTGCATCGGGCCGGATGGGCAGGGCGGGCCGACGATCGATCCTTGCGGCAAGTGCGAGCCTTGCGTCGCGATTGCCGAGGGGCGGCATATTGACGTGATCGAGATGGACGCGGCGAGCCACACCGGCGTCGACGATGTGCGCGAGATCATCGAGGCGGTTCGCTATGCGGCGGTTTCGGCGCGCTACAAGATCTACATCATCGACGAAGTGCACATGCTCAGCCGCAACGCGTTCAACGCGCTGCTGAAGACGCTGGAGGAGCCGCCAGCGCACGTGAAGTTCCTCTTTGCGACGACCGAAGTCGACAAGCTGCCGGTGACCGTGCTCTCACGGTGCCAGCGGTTCGATTTGCGCCGCATCCAGACGCCGGTGCTCGCCGCGCACTTCGGCAAGGTCTGTCAGGCCGAGCAGGTCGAGGCCGAGGACGAGGCGCTGGCGATGATCGCGGCGGCGGCGGAAGGCTCGGTGCGCGACGGGCTGTCGATCCTCGATCAGGCAATCAGCCATGCGGACATGGCCAGTGACGGGGATGCTGGCGGTACGGTCACCGCCGAGCAGGTCCGCGAAATGCTCGGCCTTGCTGACAAGACAATGCAGCGCCGCCTGTTCGCCGCGGTGATCGGCGGCAAGGGCGACGGCGTGCTGGAGGAAGTGGCGAGCCAGTTCGCGCTTGGCATCGAGCCAACCGCAATGATGCGGGCGCAGCTCGATCTCGTCCACAAGGTGACCGTGGCGCAGATTTCAGGCGCTGCCGATGCGCGTTCGACCGAGGAGCGTGAGGCGCTGGAGGGCTGGGCGAAAAAGCTCGGCGCGGGCGCACTGCACCGGCTGTGGCAGCTGCTGCTCAAGGGCTACGAGGAAGTGCGCGGCGCGCCCGATCCGCTGGTGGCGGCGCAGATGGCGCTGTTGCGGGTTATGCATGCGGCGGACCTTCCCGATCCGGGCGGCCTTATCAAGCAGCTCGAAGCGTTTGCCGCCAATCCGCCGGCGGTTCAGGTCGCAGCGCCTGCAGGTTCTGCCGCACCGGTCGCCGCGGCGCCGCCGAGCGCAGACATGGTGCTCGCGCAGTGGGAGCAACTCGTCGAGCAGGTCGAGCAGATTTCCCCGCTGATCGGATCAGCGATGCGCCTTTCGGTGCGCGTCGTCTCGCTGAAGCCGGGACACCTCGTCTATGCGCTGGCGCCGGGCATTCCGGGCGATCCGAGCGGAGATATGCGGCGCGGCCTTGAAGGTGCCACGGGCGGGCACTGGCAGGTTGAGCGCAGCAGCGATCTCGCCGCGGCGACACCGAGCCTCGAGGAAGCCCGCGCGGAAGCTGCGGCGCGCGCGGAAGCGGCGCTGCGTGAAGACCCGCTGGTGCGCGCTGCATTTGCTGCGTTTCCGGGGGCTGAAATGATCGATGAAAGCGCTATATCGGCGCCGAAAAGCAAATCCTGGAGCAAACGCGCATGAAGTCGATGGAAGAGATGATCCAGGCCGCACAGGCTGCCGCCCAGACCATCCAGAAGCAGATGGAGGACGCGCAGGGGCGGCTCGACCAGATCGAGGTCGAAGGGCTGGCCGGCGGTGGCCTCGTCAAGGTCCGGGCTTCGGCCAAGGGCCGCGTGATCGGCGTGGCGATCGACGACAGCCTTATGGAGAAGTCAGAAAAGGGCATTCTCGAAGATCTGATCGCCGCTGCCTTCAACGATTGCCGCCAGCGCGCCGATGCCGCTGCGGCCGAGGAAATGCAGAAGGTGCAGATGGCAGCGGGAATTCCGCCGGGCTTCAAGCTGCCGTTCTGACGGCTCGTTCTGCCGTGCGCGGCGCGCGGGGCAGGCTGGCGCCGGGGGGGCACAGGCGCTATATGGATTGTCACAAAAGTTGAACGGGCGGCCGACCTCTTGTTGGCCTGCCCCATGAAGGTCGTTTCCCCCTGAGCGCATTATCCCTGCTTGCCGCTGCCGCCTTGGCCAGTACCGCACCTGCCGATGGTTCGGCCCAAACGGCTCCGGCTGGCGACCAAGCCGCGCCTGCCGCGCATGCTAAACCACCGGCCAAGGAGCCACTTCCTCCACTGGCAGGCGAGATCGTCGTTTCGGGATCGGTGAAGGCTCCGTCCGAGGATCCGCTCGCGAAGGCGAACGAGACGAGTTACGAGGTCCTCCAGAAGGTGGACGACGTGTTCGTCGGCCCGGTGGCAAGCGGCTACCAGAAGGCCGTGCCGCGTCCGCTGCGCATGGCGCTGCGCAACTTCATCCGCAACGTGCGCGAGCCGGTGGTTGCGGCGGCCTATGTGCTGGAGCTCAAGCCCGGCAAGGCGTTCGAGACGGTTGGCCGGTTCGCGGTCAACTCGACCATCGGGCTTGGCGGCACGATCGACGTGGCGCGCAGCAAGCCGTTCAACCTGCCCTATCGCCAGAACGGCCTTGCCAACGTGCTGGGCTATTATGGCGTTGGGCCGGGGCCCTACCTGTTCCTGCCACTGGTCGGCCCGACCACAGTGCGCGACCTTGTCGGCCTTGTCGCAGACCGGTTGGCGGTGCCGCTTGCCGTGGGGACGCCGTTCAACAAGCCGTGGTATGCGCTGCCCATCGGCGTCATCGACGCGCTCGACTATCGCAATGAGGCGGACGAGGATTTCCGGCGCTTGCGCAATGCGGCGGATCCCTATTCGACCTATCGCCGAGTCTACCTGCAATCGCGCATCGACCAGATCGAGGCGCTGCACGGGCGCGGACCGCTGGCAAAGGGGCAGACCCGCTACGGACCGTTCGCCCGGCCGATCGGCGCTGCGGCTGCCCCGGTTTCTGCGGCCGAGAAGCGCGTGATGGAACAGGAAGACGAGGCAGCGGACGCTGCGGCCGGGGCAACGCCAGCGCCAACGCCTGAAGCGCCCGCTGCACCGATTGCGGAGCCAGCGCCGCCTGCACCTCCCGCACCGCCGCCACCGCCCCCGCCGCCAGTGTTCATTTCGCAACCGGTGGTGCAGCCGATTCCCTGACCGGGGCTATATCGCTGGGCAGCCTGCGCGTTCTTGGAAACGGGATGCGGCAGGTCAGCGCGTCGTGCTCGCCGGATGGAGGTACTCCACAATACCGGCACAAGGGGCCATTGCGGGCGGGCATTCGGGCACCCATATTCGTAGGCAAGATGCCGCCAGCCGGCTTTCGGCGCGGCGGGAATGGAATTGGTGAATATGGCTCAATACCCCCTGCTTCCGCTGCGCGACATCGTCGTGTTCCCCGGGATGGTCGTGCCGCTCTTCGTCGGCCGCGAAAAGTCGGTCTCAGCGCTTGAAGTCGCGATGGCGGGCTCGAAGGAAATCTTCCTGCTCGCCCAGCTCGATCCGGGCTGCGACGATCCGGACCGCGATGACCTTTATGATACCGGCGTGGTCGCCACCGTGCTGCAGCTGCTGAAGCTGCCGGACGGCACGGTGCGTGTGCTCGTGGAAGGCCAGCAGCGCGCCGAACTCAAGGCCCTGACGACCGAGACCGCCAACGAAGGCGAACTTGTGCTGGCCGATGTCGAGTTGGTGGAACCCAGCGAAGTGTCCGGCCCTGAAATCGCCGGCATGATGCGCTCGGTGGTCGATCAGTTCGCCGAATATGCCAAGCTTTCGAAAAAGCTGCCGCAGGATGCGGGATCGCAGCTTGGCGATATCGATGATGCCGGCAAGCTGGCAGACGCCGTTGCCGCGAACCTCGCCGCGCGCGTCGCGGAAAAGCAGGCCGTGCTGGCCGAGGCCGACCCGCTCAAGCGGCTCGAAATGGTGCTTTCCTTCATGGAGGGCGAGCTTGGCGTGCTTCAGGTGGAGCGCAAGATCCGTGGCCGTGTGAAGCGCCAGATGGAGAAGACCCAGCGCGAATACTACCTCAACGAACAGCTCAAGGCGATCCAGTCGGAGCTGGGCGGCGGCGATGACGGTGAAGGCAACGAGATTGCCGAACTGCAGGAAAAGATCGACACCCTCAAGCTGTCGAAGGAAGCGCGCGCGAAGGCGACCGCTGAGCTCAAGAAGCTGCGCACGATGCAGCCGATGAGCGCGGAAGCGACCGTCATCCGCAACTACCTCGACGTGCTGCTGGGCCTGCCCTGGGGCAAGAAGTCGAAGCTCAAGAAGGACATCGCGGCGGCGCAGGCCATTCTCGATGCCGATCACTACGCGCTCGACAAGGTCAAGGACCGCATCATCGAATACCTTGCGGTGCAGGCACGCACCAACAAGCTGAAGGGGCCGATCCTGTGCCTCGTCGGCCCGCCGGGCGTGGGCAAGACCAGCCTTGGCAAGTCGATCGCCAAGGCGACCGGCCGCCAGTTCGTGCGCCAATCGCTGGGCGGCGTGCGCGATGAGGCGGAGATCCGCGGCCACCGGCGCACCTACATCGGCTCGCTGCCGGGCAAGATCGTGACCAATCTCAAGAAGACCGGCACGTCGAATCCGCTGTTCCTGCTCGATGAAATCGACAAGCTGGGTCAGGACTTCCGCGGCGACCCGGCCTCGGCGCTGCTCGAAGTGCTCGATCCGGAGCAGAACGCTAAGTTCCAGGATCATTACCTTGAGCTCGATATCGATCTCTCGGACGTGATGTTCGTGTGCACTGCAAACAGCCTCAACCTGCCGCAGGCGCTGCTCGATCGCATGGAGATCATCCGGCTGGAGGGCTATACCGAAGACGAAAAGGTCGAGATCGCCGAGCGCCACCTGATCGAAAAGCAGATCGAGGCGCACGGGCTGAAGGCGGGCGAGTTCACGCTCGAGCAGGCCGCGCTGCGCGACCTTATCCGCTACTACACCCGTGAGGCCGGCGTGCGCACGCTGGAGCGCGAGATCGCCCGTCTGGCACGCAAGGCACTGCGCCGCATCCTCGAGAAGAAGGATACCTCGGTCACCGTCACGCCGGAGAACCTTTCGGACTTCGCGGGCGTGCGCAAGTTCCGGCACGGCGTCTCGGATGAGGAAAACCAGGTCGGCGCGGTGACGGGTCTGGCGTGGACCGAAGTCGGCGGCGAATTGCTGACGATCGAAAGCGTGACTGTGCCCGGCAAGGGCGCGGTCAAGACCACCGGCAAGCTCGGCGAAGTGATGAGCGAGAGCGTCCAGATGGCGTTCAGCTTCGTCAAGGCGCGCGGGCCGCAGTACGGGATCAAGCCTTCGGTCTTCAACCGCAAGGACCTGCACATCCACCTGCCCGAGGGCGCGGTGCCCAAGGATGGGCCAAGCGCGGGCGTGGGCATGGTCACGGCGATGGTTTCCACGCTCACCGGTATCCCGGTGCGCGCGGACGTGGCGATGACCGGCGAAGTCACGCTGCGCGGGCGGGTGCTGGCGATCGGTGGCCTCAAGGAAAAGCTTCTTGCGGCGCTGCGCGGCGGCATCAAGACGGTGCTGATCCCTGAAGAGAATCGCAAGGACCTCGCCGAGATCCCCGCGAACATCCGCGAGGGTCTGGACATCATCCCCGTGAGCCATGTCGACGAGGTGTTGGCGCGTGCGCTGGTGGCGCCGACTGAGGCGATCGAATGGACCGAGGCGGACGACGTGGCGGCCGCTCCGGCAGCAGCAATCGGCGGCGGGACCACGGTGCCGACCGCGCACTGAGTGTGCTATTTTTGCGGTGCAGCATGAATTGTCATGCTGCACCCTCGCGCTGCAGCATTAACCTTTGTGGAGGCCGTCCCTAACCTACAGCGGCAGGGGGCGGCCTTTCGCATCAATATCACGCCAGATTCCGCCGCTTTTTCGGCGATTCTGGGCGTTTTTGGCTTTGACAGAGCATTTGTTCTCGGCTCTCTTTCCGCCACCCGAATTTCGATTCAGGCAATAGGTTGTTTGCATAAAAGCCAATGGGGGTTTCGCAATGAACAAGAACGATCTGATCAGCGCAGTGGCCGACGCTAGCGGCCTTTCCAAGGGTGACGCAACGAAGGCGGTCGAAGCCGTTTTCGACAGCGTGACTTCTGCGCTGGCCAAGGGAGATGAAGTGCGCCTCGTTGGCTTCGGTACCTTCTCGGTTGCCAAGCGCAAGGCCTCGACCGGCCGCAACCCGCGTACCGGCGAACCGATGTCGATCAAGGCCTCGGCACAGCCGAAGTTCAAGGCTGGCAAGGGCCTGAAGGACGCCGTCAACTAAGCCAGAATAGGCATTTGCGCAGCGGTTTTGCCGGCCGCGCGCGAGCTGCAGCAAAAACGCCGCGCCGGGATGCCGGGGCGGCGTTTTTGGTTTTGGTGCGGCTGGCCCTCATTGGTTCCGGGCAGGGCCGGGGGAGGGGGCTACTTCAGTTTTACCAGAGCGGTCGGTGCCGATGCGGTGCGTGCATCCACCTTCCAGTCGAGCCGCGACAGGCCGCTCGTACCGTCGGCTTGCGGACCCTCGTCAGTGTTGTTGGCCAGGATCTGGCCATCGGTGCGCATAGTGAAGATGCCATCGGCAATTGGCGGGCCTTCTGCAGCGGGTTTGGCGCCCGGCTTCGAGCTGTCCTTCATGCCGCCCATCGCCCCCGCCATTGCGCCGAGGCCGGGCATCACCGGGTTAGCCGCTGCCGTGCTGAAGGCCGGTGCATCGACCCTGACCGAGCCATCGGCGCGGCGGATGATCGAAACGAACGGCATGACCATCGGCAGGCGCTCGATCGTGGGGAAGGTGAAATCGTGATCGAGCCGGCCGCTGGCCGTGTAATCCACCAGGAACTTGCCGCCGCCCTTGCTGACAACCGAGGCATAGCCCTCCTGCCGTGCGAGGCGCTGGGCAAAGGCAGTGGCGGCCTGCGGATCATCGGGATCGATGCCGCCCATGAAGGCCTGCGCCATTTTGCGGTTCTGCGCGTCCTCGTTCGCCTTGGATGCCTTGCGCGCCTTCTGCTCGTCGTTCCACTTCGCGCGCTGCTGGGCGATTTCAGCCGCCGAGCAATCGTGCGTCTCGTCCGTTTGCGGATCGGTGCAGGGCTGCTGCTCGAACGGTTCGGGCTGGAATGGTTCCGCTTTGGCCGTTTTGCTGCCCTGCGCCAGCGCTGCCAGAATGATCTCGCCCTTGTAGTGGAACGTGAAGGTTCCATCGCGGCGCAGCAGGAGATCGCTGGCGAACTTGCCCGGCAGCACCATGCAGCCCGCGAGCAGGAGCAGCGCGGCAATGGTGCCGACCACGGCGGCGATCCGGCGATTAGACTTCATGGCTCATCCCCCTTTTGCACAAAGGGTGAGCGCCGGCTTCTTCAGTCGGTCTCGCCCCGAGTCGCGACAGCATAGAGTGCAATTGCTGCCGCATTCGAAACATTCAGGCTTTCCACTGCGGAAGCAATCGGCAGCCGCGCGATGGCATCGCAGTGCTGCGCAACGTTTTGGCGCAGCCCTTCGCCCTCGGCACCAAGCACGAGCGCAACCGGCCCGGCCGGAACGGCCGAAGGGAAGACCGCGCTGCCATCGCCATCAAGGCCGATACGCCAGTAGCCCGCCTCGGCGATCTGCTCGAGCGCACGCGCCAGATTGACGACGCGCACCCACGGCACCACTTCCAGCGCGCCGGAGGCAGACTTCGCCAGCGTGCCGGATTCGGGCGGTGCGTGGCGGTCCTGCGTGATGAGGGCGGCAACGTTGAAGGCTGCGCAGCTGCGCAGAATGGCGCCTACGTTGTGCGGATCCGTCACCGAATCGAGCAGGACCAGAGTGCGGCCTTCCGCCTCGTCGAGAATGTCGGGCAGAGCCACGTCGTCGAGCGCAAGGCAATCGAGCACGAGCCCCTGATGCGGCGCGTCACGCGCGACAAGCCGTGCGAGATCGGCGGCCTGTGCGTACTCAACCGGAAGCGAAGGGGGGAGTTCGGCGTCGTGATCGTCGAGCATGGCCTGGATCGCCTCGCGCGTGCCCCACAGTTTCTTGGCGCTGCGCAGCGGATTGGTGAGCGCTGCCTCAACTGCATGGCGGCCCCACAGCCGCACAGCGCCGGTTGAAGCCCGCCCCGATCCACGTCCGCCTTGCATGCGCCCGGCACGCCCCCGCATGGGCTTGCTGCGTCCACCGTTCTCATCGCGCTTGGCCATTGCCGTGCTTTCCATGCTTTTCAAAATAGGCCTTGGCCCATGCCAGTAGCCCCAATGACAGGCAAGGCTGTTGACAGGTTCGCGCCGCTTCGCCAAAGGGGCGCCTCACTCGGCCGGAGCCGCGCTTTTTCAACGAAGCAAGGCGCACAATCGGGGGCCCGCTCCCGGACCGGCAAATCTGGTGTGGACAGGTGGCCGAGTGGTTAAAGGCAGCAGACTGTAAATCTGCCCGCGCAAGCGTACGCTAGTTCGAATCTAGCCCTGTCCACCACCCCCTTATCCGCAAGCATCCATGAATGACCGTGGAAATCCCGGAAAACCTAGGGTATTCTGCACTTCTTGGCCCGCATTTGTCCGCTGCTGTTTGCATGCAGCCAGAGGCTAGTGTGGGAGGGATGTGGGAGTAAGTTGGCTTACTCCCACACTGCACCCCTCCCAAGGTGGGCTTGAAAGTGTGGGAGGAAGAAATGGGCAAGCTCACGGCGGTAGCGGTCAAGGCAGCGATGGCGAATCCTGGAACCTATCAGGATGGCGATGGATTGGTGCTTAGGGTCGATAAGCGTGGTGGAGCCTATTGGGTCCTAAGGCTCCAGCGAGACGGCAAGCGACAGGATATCGGCTTGGGTAGCGCCAAGCAGATGACACTTGCAGAAGCGCGGCAAAAAGCCACGGTCTTGCGTAAGGCGGTTAAGGTCGACCACCGCGATGTTCTGGCCGAAAAAAAAGACGAGGCCGCCGCCAAGGTGACGTTCCGGGCTGCCGCGACTCAGTACCACAGCGAAAACGAAGCGGGCTGGAAAAGCACGGTCTATGCGCGCCAGTGGCTCGCCAGTCTCGAAAACTATGCCTTTCCGAAGCTGGGTGACATGCCGACGGGCAGCATCAGCAGTGCTGATATCATCGCCGTGCTGACGCCAATCTGGCAGGAAATCCCTGATACCGCCCGCCAGGTCCGCAACCGGATTTGCGCCGTGCTGGATTATTCCCACGCGAAGGGCTGGCGCTCCCGCGAGGCCCCGTCGGGCAATGGCAGCCTGAAGGCGGGTCGCGGGCTGCCACGGCAAGTGAAGGTGCGTGAGAATCGCAAAGCCATGCCGTATGTCGCGCTGCCCGGATTCCTCACCGCCTTACGGCGCAAACCATCCTTCGGGCGGCTTGCGCTGGAGTTGCTCATCCTGACTGGAGTGCGCAGCCAGGAGGTCCGCCTGGCGACATGGTCCGAATTTGACCTAGAGAGCCGGTTGTGGACGATCCCCGCCGAGCACATGAAGCGAAACAAGGCGCATATCGTGCCGCTGTCTGACGAGGCTCTGGCCGTGCTTGCAAAAGCCGATGCCCTGCGGATGTCTGAGAGCGACGTCGTGTTTCCCGGCGTAGCTGGTAAGCCTATGTCTGACATGACGCTGCTCAAGGTGCTGCGGGACATGAGCGAACCATACCACGTCCACGGCTTCCGCTCTGCGTTCACCGATTGGGCAGCAAATGAGGGCATCCCCGATGCCGTGGTAGAAGCTGCTCTCGCGCACAAGACGCCCGACGCTGTCCAGGCGGCCTATCGCCGCACAACCTATCTCGGCACACCCGACCAGCCCGGCGCCCGCGTGAAGTTGATGGCAGCTTGGGGGCGTTACTGCCTAGGGGTGGCGACGGGCGCGGACAAGGCAGTCCCGCCGGCTTGAGTGTGGGATCAGCTTACCGATGCTCTCGCGCAGCAACTGAGACGAGAGGCAAACTCTCACCTTGAGCGTCGCTCTACAATTCGGAGCGACCGCTAAAAGCGCCAATGGCGAAGCACTTCGCGGACATAGCCAGGAGTCTCGCCATTGCGGGGAATGCCGCCTGCACGCTCAACGGCGCCGGGACCTGCATTGTAGGCAGCTACCGCGAGGTGGACCACGCCAAACCTGTCGAGCATCTGCCGCAGGTATCGCGCTGCGCCGAAGATGTTGGCCATTGGATCGAAGCGATTGAAGACCCCGAGTTCTTTTGCCGTAGCGGGCATCAGCTGCCCAAGGCCCGCGGCACCCGCCGGGCTGACAGCCAAAGGGTTGTAACGAGATTCTGTCCATACGAGCGCATCAAGCAGGCCCGCGGGCAATGAGTACTTCGCCTCCGCGGCATAGATGTGAGGCAAGTAGGTTGCTCGCCGAAACCCGGATGGGGCCGGCTTGGCATTGGGTTCGTATCTGTATGGCAGGTTGACCCGGCCATCGTCCGCCACTGACAGGCGCGGTGCTGGGGCGGTCTGCGAGGAACGCCAGAGCCCATGCTCGACCAGTTGAAAGCCGTTTGATGCTTCCGCAATCCGAATGCCTTCGGAGTGGCTGGCCGCAGCGCCGTTCGTAGCTGGCGCTGTTATATCCTGAGCACTGGCCGGGATACCAGAAGTGATCGCGATGCCCGCGATCAAGAGAGTTTTGATTGTCATTTCTCGATCCTTGTCTAGCCGAATCGAGTGAGAACATATAAAGAACAAGCGATGTAGGAAAACTGGGTTGGCGCGAGTGCAGAGCGGAGGCTGCGCGGGGAGGGCACCTCAACCGGAGAAGGTCGATGCCCCCGTTAGACAAAGTTCATCAACTCGAACGCCGCGCCCGCACGATAGTCGAAAGCCTGGGCGGAACATGGCGCCAGAACAAGGGTATGTGCTGCTGCCCAGCGCATGACGACCGTACCCCCTCGCTGAGTGTGACACTGGGTCGGAAAGCGATCCTGTTTCATTGCTTCGCAGGATGCTCGAACGAGGAGGTCATTGCGGCACTGGACCGCCAGGGTGTTCGCAGCCGTGACCTGTTCGATGGCTCTGGTGCCGTGGCCGCTGATCGACCGGAAAAAAGCGCCTTCAATTCCAACGCGCGGCGTTTGTGGCACTCGGCGACGGCGATCTCCGACAGCCCTGCCGAAGGATACCTTGCGAA
>NZ_BJYR01000025.1 GCF_007991615.1 Novosphingobium sediminis
ACATCTCATCGACGATCTCAGGAGCCGCCGTTAGGCTCAACAATCCAATAATGCTGTCGACGATCGCCGGAAGTGTTTCTCCAACCGAAGTCGACGCGACAAGACCGATGCTGAGTAGATGAAGTTGCTCCCGTCCCCCTGAAGGTAGGATCGTGGGCTCTAGCTGGTGCAATCCACTGAACTCGTGGGCAGAGATGCTCGACTGCGTCGTCTTCACCTCGATAGCATGGTCACCGAAACGAAAGTCACGACCGCCGTCTTGCCAGCCCTGCCAATATTCGAGCGCTCGCATCATCTCAGTGGGACGATTTGTGCGCGTCAGCAGCAATTGCCTAAGCACGGTCAACTCGCCGATCAGGCCGATGACCACATTTTCCGGCAATGCGCCCCTGCGGATCGCCATCTCGATGATCGGCTCGACGTCGCTGAATGCGGGTTGCGGACCGTGCGGAGCTGCAATCCCTGCACGCAACAACTCGATCGCGATTAATGCAGCCACTGAGGCAAAGTGCGGCGCGGCGGGCAAGACGATCCGACTAGCGGAAAAGGGTTCACCTCCTTCCTCTGGACGCCAATCGCCGTGTTGGAGTTGACGGCGAACGAGAGGTGACGAAGCGTGCACCTCAGCCCCGCGAATGAAAATCTCAAAGTCCCCAGATGGCGTACGACCGATGCCCAAGGGTACGGCGAGCCATCGCATCTTGCGGGCCTGCCCTTGAGGAACGTCCAGTGCCTCCAATTCGGCTCGCAGCGCCTCGAAGTGAAGGTCACTCATGTTCGAAGCGCCGCGATATGGTCTGGGCCACCATGCGGTAACCCCAAGCCGATCGCCAAGAGATCGGTCGGCAACTCAGGCGCGCTGACGACATGAAGCAGAGCCAAACCTGGATGCCCCCTAGGCCGCCAACTAGCCCCACCCTGGATGCTAGGGACTGGCGTCGTGCGGTGGTAGTAATAGTCCACCAACTCGTCGCCATGATATGAGCCGCCATAGCCTCGCGTGCCCCATAAGGTTTGCAATGCTGCGCCGCTTGCGTTGCGATCTCTAGTCACCGCCCGGATGCCAAGAGCCGCAAGTCGCGGATCACGCGCCTGTGCTTGGCCGTGGCGAAAGGCGAGGTAGAAGTCAGGCATGCTTGCGTGCATCGTGTCGGAATAGTTCCATGGAACCTCCGGCCGGTCGGTAGGATAGAAGCCGGGAGCCGAGTGGTCGCCGGTCAGCGAGGCCCATAAACGCAGATACGCCGCGATCGAATATGGGCAGGATTGCGGCTCAGTGCCATAACCTTGAGAATTGCGCATGGGCGGCGAAAAAAGAGGGTCATCGATCCCCAACAAGCGAGCGTAATGGTCCCAGCGCTGGCTGAGTTCGTTACCTAGGTCGGGGTCATGATGCGAGTAGCGAAGCCCATCTAGTAGGTCGGCAAGGGCCCTAGCGCTTACGGGCTCGGAGCGGATGATACCACGCTCCAACCCATTATCGTCCTTTAACGGCACCCATTCACCGTCCCCCAGCAGGTCCACCGCGAGTTGGATATTGTGACGTGCCAGGTCGTCGTCCTCCGATTCGACGAGGCGGATCGAAGGGCGCGGCCCAGGTGACAGGGGAACCTTGCGCGCCTCCACCTTGCTGGTGGCGACGAAGCTTGCGCCCTGCAGCACGAGGGCGGGGCCACTAACTTCGTCATCGCCATCCATGACGGAGATGATCTCGGACTTCAGTGCATTATCATTGACATGATAACGGCGGAACAACTGCAACTGGTCCTCATAGGTGAAGACGCGGCAGAACGGCAGGAAGTCACCGCGATAGCCAAACCATCGCTGCATCTGCATCTGAGTGTCAGCGGCAGGCTCAGCTGCGCCGCGCAAGAAAAGGCTGGTCGTGAGCCCCTCAAGCGTAAGTCCGCGTGACAGGACGTTGCCGGCGACGAAGATCGAGAGGCTATCCGGCGGCACGTGGAATCCCGCCTCATCCTCGCCGACCTCGAACCGAGGCCGGTCATCGGAAGCAGGATCGCTGTTGAGCACACGGACCCGCAGGTTGGGAAAGACATGATCGACGAGCGCTGCTCTGACCTGTGGCCAGCTTGCTGGAGAGATTGGCTGATACGGCGTGTGCGGAAGGCTGGCCAAACCGATACGAGTTGCCTCAAAGCGAGCGAGCCACGCTGACCACTGATCCTCCTCTAAGCTGAGCCGCCGAGCAAGCGCGTCGCGCGGCACAACCAGCAGTTCGGAAACCTCATCGTCGAGTTCGATGTCCGCCTCCTTTCCCGGCTCGGCTAAGGCCCATCGAACGATATCCTGCGCGGTGCTGAAGTGATCTTCTTTTCGGGCCGAGGGGTGGATCAGCATGGTGTGGGGACCAGGGGCAGCTTGGCGCGCGTCCGCCTCCGTGATGTAGCGGCGATCGTGATCATATGCCGCGTCCCAACCTGGCTGAAGACTCCGCACTGCAGCGCCCACAAGGAAGCAGCGCATGGCATCGGAGAGCATGTTCCAGCGTAGCGTATCGCGGCGGGCAGAAAGTTCCGCTTCGCTCTCGCCGGGGCGCAGGTCCGGGAACAGCGAGGTTTGGCAGAGCGCCCCGGTTCCTGCGTGCCGCAACTTCTCGTAGAAGATCTCACCGCCGCAATAATAGGAGCGAACCCCGGCCAACTCTGCATAAGACAGTGATCTTGGCTCAAGCGACCCGATAGCGCCGGGCGTCCGCAAGGCCGCATTAAAATCACGCGGACTAAGCGGGTTGTGCGTAGCTTGCAGGAAGTTCGCCTGCGGTGTCGCGGTGTAGGCGACATAGGTCGCAAGCAGGTTGGGGTGTCGCGTCGTAGCCTCGTCCGGGTCACCGCTCCACAATGAGGCGATGAGCCGAGGCGTCAGCTTCTGTGACCGATCACTATCCAGCACGCTTGCGTCGTCCGCTTCATCGTCGAGCAGCACCATTGCGTAGGGCCTGTCTCGTGCATCGAGGACGTCCTGCGTCACGACGTCGGCGAGGAATCGTCGAAGCATGATGAGGTGATCGTCCTCCTTGGGCACGACGCAAACGATTGGCCGGCCCGCCTTCAACGCTTGTCGAGCCATTGGTCGTTGCAGATAGCGGGCCGGGTCCGCTCGTTGCTCATGCAGGATGTCGGCGGGTTGGGGAAGAATCAGGCGCTGGTTGCGCCGACGGTAGGCATTCTCCGGCGTAGAACCGTCGAGTTGCGCGAGCAAACGCTCGTAGGTCTGCAACCAAAGGCTTACCCTGGTGCCAGCGAGGAGGATCAGTAGGTCAACTCCTGCATCGAGCGCGAGCGCAGCAACACCGAGCATGCTTGCGGTCTTGCCGGACTGCACCGAGCCGACGACCATGCCTGTCCGAACCCGTGAGGTCGGCCAAGCTGCTTCGTCAAGCGCCCCGTCAACGCTAGGCAGCGCTCTCTCGACCACGTAGCGCGCGTCAGCTTCCAGCGCAGCCAAGGCTGTTCCAGACAGCCGGCCTGAAACATTGGCACGATAGCGCGCCCACCAAGAGGCTTCGTCGCGCGAAGTTTCTGTGCTTACGTCATGTGCCTCAACAAGCCCACCTACTGGGACAATCGTCACTGGGCCGACGCTGGGCTCACCTACAGTCATATCAGATCATCGGGATCTTGCGGATCTCAAGAAGTGCCTCGATTGCACTATCTCCGTATCGGTCGCGCACTGCCGCATTCGCGTCAGCGATGTTAACTCCGAGTGTCTCCAGGATGCTGGTCGAGGCGTTCGCGATGTGCGCCCACTGGGTCTTGTTTTGCGTGCTCTGGGGACCAACCATCTTCGAGGTCAGGTCTCGGACGGCGTCAATGCCATCCTCCAGCTTCTGATTCTCGCCGGTGATGACGAGCACGAGGCAGGCCAGCACGCTGGCCACGACCGGCAACTCCTCCCACCGAGAGGCCATCTCACTCTTGCCTTTGCGCCGGAACTTTGGGTGCCAAGCATCGGAGGTCTGCTGGTGAAGGTCCAAGGCGGCGATAAGATCACGAGCCAAGTTTTCGAGCGTAGTTTTCGACCGGAATTGCGCGAGGCGATCGCTGTCGATGGAGCGCAGGAATTCGTCGATATGGCTGGCTGTGGACGGTGTGCGATAAGCTTTATCGGGACCTTGGGCGGGCTTAAGGATCAGCGTTGCCACGGTCCACAACAGAACCTTGGTGCGCTTGAACCGAGTGATGCCAAATCCCAGCGCCTTGATGTTCTCGTGCGCTTCGGTCGGGTCAATCCCTGCCTTCACGAGTTCCGGGGCGATCTCGGGTTCGGGACGGTCGCCGCCTACGAAAAGCATCAGCCGTGAGATCATCAGATGGTTGAAGACCGCGTTGCGGATCTCCTCTGCGTTCAGCTTCATCCCCTGTTGGTTGTAGAGGCGAAAGACCTTGTGGATGTCGCGAACCTGAGTATCGCGGTAAATGAGCACAGGGATAAAGTAGTCGCAGGCGCGCTCAAACAGGTCGGCTACGGTGATGGACTCACCGGCGATCCTAACTTGCTTATCTTTGATCTCGCAATAGTATCGACCGCCAAGCGGCTTAAGCGGGTCATTGTCATCGGTATACTTTTTAGTTTTAAAGGGTAGGTACTTCTCCCGGATGTCAGTTGCTCTCAGGTTGTTGCGTCGAGCAAACTGGCTGAAGTTCGTATCAAAGAGCTGATATTCTTTCATTCCCTTAGCATTTTCACGGCCTTCCGGATGTGCGCCCATGAAGCGGAGAATCGCCGTCAGACGCTGCTTGCCGTCTACAATCTGGAAGCGCTGGCTGCTCGAAACCCGAGCTAGAATAATTGAAGGTAGTGGGATGCCTCGCAGGATCGATTCGATCAGCATCTGCGAGTCTGCGTTCGACCAGACGAAGTCGCGCTGGTAAGTCGGATTTAGCTCAAGCTGTCCCTGCTGCGCCCTACCAGCCAGGTCGTAGATGCGCCATTTGTCTACCGTCGCATTGATTGATAGTGGCTCGGTTGCTGGAGCCTCGTTCCAAGCGTCGATCCATGCTTCGGTGGCGGCTGGCACCGACAGTTCATCTTCTAGCATCTGAACGAAGGCAGAACGATTGCTGACTGCGCGGCTGAGCCTCTCTTCCAGGGTTTGAGCGCCCATCTCGGTCAGGAGGACATGTCCATCACTCACCTCAAAGCTTGCTTCAGCCTTTCCTGGGGAGAGTTCATCGAACAGCCGCAGGGCTGCGGCCTTGGGCGACTCTTGGTCATCGAAGGTAGAGTCCAGGTTGAGCCAAATCGCGACTTCTAGGACGCGGGCAAGCCAAGCGCTTGAGGTGAAGTCAATGTCCGAGCCATCGAACGAGCGCGGACCCTTGCGGCCCCCTTCCAGCTTGGGCAACAAGCTCGGCTGCGACAACTCCGAAAGCAGCGTCGCAATTTGGTCAAAATCCAAGTCTTCCAAGGCATCTTCCCCTTTCGGCCGCTATGGCTCAGGCAGCTGCCTCAAGCGATGATGGGCGGTTATCTACTGATAGCTGGAGGTATCCAACCTTCGAATCGTCCCTTCCGAGTAGCGCCCCCGCAACCGCCCTGATGACGTCGACGTTGACAGCATTTCCGAGCGCCTTGAATGCCCCGGTCTGTGTTTCAGGAAGAAATTGCAGTTCACCCATGCTTTGAAGGCGAGCGCACTCACGCATGGTCATGTAGCGCCGTTCCCAAGGGATGACGGGCACTTGACTGGTCGTTAGCGCGACCAGCGATGGCGCTGCAGTCGGGCGCTTTGCTCGGATGCCCGAAGCACGGAACTGGATTATGCATTGGTTCAGGTCGCGTGGGCCGCCCTTCCAGTTCCACTCAAGCTTCTGGAAACTGGGGGCAAAGTTCAGGATGGTTGGCAACCACCTGTCAATTACTGCCTTGTGCTCCCGATAGAACTGGCGATTTTGTTCGATGAACCTGATCTTCCAATCTGGGAAGGATACGTTCGTGTCGCGCGCATACGGAGGCAGTGCATCAAGGACTTCAGCCTCTGACAAACCGGAAAGCGTTCGTCCAAATGCGCCTCGGAATGAGCGGATCTCCGAGAGACCATGCCCGAAAGGTGAGCCTGTCCGGGCAGGATAGGTTGCACCGAACTCCATTGCCCAGATCGGGAAGGAGGGGAGCTCCGTGGTCGTGGGCAGCGCGTCGAGGAGCGCCTGCCATGCATCAAGATAGCCGATGAAAGAGGGTGGCAGCGGCTTAGCGTCGTTCGGCGACTTGTCCAAGATTGACCGAATATCAACCTCGCTTCCATCATGTGTTGCCTTTGGCCATACGAAGTGGCCCAGCCCATTGCGAGCCCCAACGATAATGGCACGCTCGCGAAGTTGGGGCACGCCGAACATGTGCGGCGAAAGCAGCGTTGACTCGATGTCGTAGCCGACCTCTCGCAGGCGTTTCTTCACCTTTTGCCAGGTGTTGCCGCTATCGTGCCGCATAATGTTTGGGACATTCTCGATGATGAGGTAACTCGGCTTATGGCGCTCTAGAATCAGGATCATATAGTCGAACAAGTCACCCCATTGAGGGCAGTCAAACCCCCTCTGCTCGCCTGCCTTTGAAAAAGGCTGACAAGGGAAGCCTGCGCATAGGATGTCATGCGAGGGCACTTCGTTGATCGCCTGACGAATGTCCCCGTGCGGCCTGACGCCGAAGTTGCGGTTATAAAGGTCGGCAAGATCGCTATTGAGTTCAGACGCGAATACGCATTCGTGCCCCAAGCTTTGCAGTGCTTGATGAAAGCCGCCGAGACCAGCGAACAGATCTATGAACCTCATGGCCTACGCTCCAGCGGGAAAGACAGTTGCTGGGCGGCATGCTGTTCTAGCAAGTTTCTTACCGATAGGCGGACAAGGTATTGCAGATTCAGCGGAGGGCTTACCGACTGGCCCAGCGCGACGAGAGCTTCATAGTCGGCCTGATCGACTGATACGGTAAATCGCTTCTGTTTCGCCAACAATGACATGATGAAACTTCTCCCGCACCAGAATGCACCAATTTGCACTAGCATGCACGACGATTTTGGTCACGGAAGAATGCATAAACGGGATCGAACGATTGGCCTCTCGTCGAGCCCCCGTCGACCGCGCGCCCTGCTCCGAAAGCAGGCGCGCTGCATGGACGAGCGAACATCCGTTTGCCCCCCTTGCCGGTTCGCTAATGAATGTGTGGGTGCCTCCTCGGCTCAACCGCCGCCGAGGCTTCAGTCGTCCGAGGGTATGACGAAAAACACATGCCTTCCAATTATGCGAATAAGGCCGGCCCGATCCCCGCAGTTGGGTACAGTGCAGAGCACACCCTACGCGACAAATCGCAGGTGAAACCCGGATAGAAACATCAATATATCAATGCTATGACCAGGATCTGAGAAATTGGCAGCTTCTCCGTCAAATCTGACTTGCGATCAGCCTTTGGCATTCCCGCAAATCACACCTGGCGAAAAGGCGAGGAAATTCGCCAGCTCCAACTAGCTTGACGGCGAGAATGAACATAAGTAGAACAAACTTGCCTTTCGCAGTGTGTTCCAGGCTCCGCCCACATGGAGTCCAGCATGACACGCAATGTTTCCATCCAGACTTACCTGCCCAAGCATGTCGCAGCTTGGGTTCAGGACGAAGCCACCCGCGCCAAACAAAGCCGCAGCCAGTGGATCGGCGCCATCGTCACGGACCTGTTCCAGGGGCAGGAGCTGCGCGAGGAGGCGAGGCAGAACGCCGAGTTCATCAAGCGTCGGCTGATCTTCATCATGTGCGCTCTCGACGGTCTGTTGCTGGCCCACCCCGATGCGACACTCCGAGCAAAAGTGCATGAAGCGCACAAGCGGCAGCTGGACAAGCTCGCACAGGAGCAGGGAGAATGAAGCGCCGGGAAGCCAAGCCGCCTGCCAGCGACGAACAGCTGGCACTCCCGTTCGATCGTCGCCCCAACGCAACCAGGAGCAACGGCGCAGAGCCGCTCGCCGTCCGGATTCCCGATGCCGTGCGGATGACCGGAATAGGCCGGTCGAAGCTCTACGAGTTGATCGCATCGGGCGACCTGGAAACGATCAAGATCGGCAGGTGCACCTTGGTGACGGTCGATGCGCTCAAAGCCCTTCTGGCCAAAGCAAGGGCCGACACCTGCAAGGGAGGTCGCTGAGCGTCGAAACACTGCCCGCAGCGGTTTGAGTCCTCTCCGAGGACCAAGCCGGAGCGCGATACGGTACTTTTGACGGTATCGAATCAGCTAATCAGGGCGATAAAGCGTTGTGATGTAACGCCTTGTCTGCACGTCACGGTCCCTCTTCTGGCACCAAAACTCCTGCGGGAGTGGCATCAAGAGCATGTAGAAGTGCAGCGATCTGCTATTTTCAGGCAGGCGTTGATGCTTCGTGCTTCAAGCCGTTCCAGGCCATCCGATGCAGGCAAGTCACATGGAGCGGGCTGATCTTGTCGCAGGCCGCGGCAAGCCGATGCATAACGGCTGCGCCGGGCATCTGGCTTTCTCAGGCGGCAGATCTGGTCTGGTCGAATGCCGACGCCGGTAATTCCTGCTGGGGTAGCCTTATCCTGGGTTGCCTCCGGCGAACGGCTTCGCCAGTCACCCCGACCTCGGGGATCCCCGCATCGACGCGAACCAGAGTGTAGCCGGTGTCCGCGGCGGTCCTGATGCGCCAATGCGGATAGAGCTTACCGCGAAGCCGGGAGATCGCAAACTTGAGCGAGCGTTTGAACTGCGCTGAATCTTGCGGTGCCACGAACCGGCACAATTGGCTTGCGGACATGGCCTTGCCCGGCTGCCCCGCGAGTGCCTTAAGCAAGGTACATTCGCGCGGTGTCAGCGTATGAGGGGCCGCGAATTGCGCCATATCTGCCGCCGTGCGCATGCCTTCTTGCCGGATGGTCTCTCGGGCCTTGTACCGACGCATCACTGCATTGACCCGCACCGCGGCTTCCTCCGGGCTGGTCCGCGCGCAATCGAACACATCGTCGCACCCGGCCATCAGCATCCGCGCACGGCGTGACGGCGAACTTTCCTGCATGATCGCAAACTTCGCGACGTTGCGGAGCAGCGCGCGATTGATCCTCAGATAGCGGGCCATGCGCACGGGATCTGACGAATCAAGGATCAGGATGTCATAGTCGGTGTCAGCACGAGACAGCGCGAAAGTACCCTCATCGAAAAAGGGTAAGCATGTCAGATCACTGAAAACCGAACGGACAAACGCCTCACGGTTATCCGACGCTTCATCACGCACCTTGAGGTAACGTGTGGGGATCGAAGAAGCGCCATCCACCAAGGCGATCGGGGACTCTGAGCAAGCGCGGCACGGCAACGCTACAGGGCTATCGGATAGGATTGACATAACGCGGCTACGCCTTGCCTGGATATCGAACCGAACCCGGCCTGTTGCAGGCCGGTGGGATCATGAGCTGCTTGTGGGTTTCAACGCGATGGTTCGGGCTCGCCGCGCGGTCAGGCGCGGTCGCTGGCCTGAACGCGTCCGTGCAGCTTCTTGTAGAATTGCGCCTGCGTTGCGCGCAGTCCCGGTATGCCCGACCGATCGACCGCACGCCGCCATCCGGCAAGTTCCTCAAGGCTGAGGCTGTATCGCGCCCGGGCCTCATCCTCCATGAGCAGCCCGCCCGTCAGCGCAGCAACCACTTCCGCCTTGCGCCGGGGAGTCCAGCGATTGCACTGCGGGGGCGGGAGCGATTCCAGCGTCAACTTTTCGCCAAGCGGACCGATTGCGGCCCTGCGGCACGGAAATCCTTCAGGCATGGTGAATTCCAGATCAGAGTTCGCCGAGACCATCTCGTTGGCTTTGAAACAGGCGTTCATCCCGGCAGTCCTGTCCTGACCAGGCCGATCACATCGGTGAGCAGGTCGTTGACGCAAATGGCGATCGCAAGGGCGGCAAACGCACCGAAGACGATGATCGCCGCAAACTGCAGTTGGCGGGCGATGATGTGGCTGTCCCGCGGGCTGTGAACAACGGCGGGCAAGGATATCGCCTTGCGAACGGGCCTGGGCTTTGCCGTGATCGAACCGGCGCTCCCCAACAGCACGGAACCCACATCCACGGCTTCGCTCAGGCGAATACCCGCGCGATTGTCGTTGGCCTACCGGACCTGCCCGATGAGCGACTCGCGACCGGCAACGATCTCCACGATATCGCCGCGCTTTGGCGGGTTTTCCATCGACAGCATGACGCCGCGCGCAGACAGGTTGCGGATGCAACCGGGTTGTTCGCCGTGCTCCGTCCGCACCTTCGCCGCCAGCGCAGCACTTGTGCGTGCCTCGCTCCTCGCATCCGCGAGGCATCCGACCTGCGCGGTCTTCGCGCGTGGGGCAAAGCGCTGCGAGGCATCTGCGAAAGCAGCACGTCCAGAGGTGGTGATAGCGATGTTCATGTCAGGGATTTACCTCCCCGACCGCCTATCAGCACTCCGCCTACATCTCATTCGAGGTTAGGCATTTGGCTTATTGAAACCTAAGTCATTGACTTAGATTCGACAAAGCGAACGTTCACTACGCGAATTACCTAATCACCTTCCGCATACACATCAAGCGACTTCGTTGGCCTGCACCCAGCGGGTTGCAAAATGCACCAAGGCAGCACTCGATGGTAATTCAAGCTTGAGGCGGATATTGTTTCGATGGGTTGCGATTGTCTTGAGACTACGCCCGAGTGTCTTACTGATTTCTTTCACACTCTGTCCGGAGCCGAGCATCTGCAGAATGGCGAGTTCGGCCTGCGTGAGCACATTGACGTTGCCAGCCGCGGAAGCCGGGTGGCCGGCCGCCATGTTGAACAAGATCTCGCTCTGCACGCGGGGACTGAGGTAGATGCGCCCGGAGGCGACGGTCCTGATGGCTACGATCAAGCTTTCGCTATCGGCCCCCTTCATGAGGTAGCCATGCGCGCCGGCTTGCAGGGCCCGCGTCGCATAGACCTCTTCGTCATGCATCGAGAACATGAGGATGCGCAAATCGGGCTTGTACTGCAAGAAGCGCTTGATCGAGGCCAAAGCAGAGTTCTTGCCCAGCATCAGGTCGACAACAGCGACCTCAACCGGCTGGTCTCGCAGTAAAGCGAGGGCTTGCGCCTCGTCTTCAGCTTCGCCGCATACAGACAGGTCGGGCGTGCCATCGATGATGGCCTTGAGGCCGGCGCGGACAACGGCATGGTCGTCGACAAGCAGGACGTCGCGACGGATGGAGTTCTTCACCTGCTGCTCCTACGCCTTCAGTGGCAGTTGTAGTCTGACCCGCACGCCGCCGGATCGCGGGGATGTCACGCTCAACTTTGCGCCGATGGCGCTGGCACGCGCCTTCATGGTTGCCATGCCGATGCCCTGCCGCACCCTTCTGCGGTTGGAGCGGACAATCCCGCGGCCATTGTCTGAAATGGTCAAACGAAGGTTCGCCCTGTCGCAAAGCAGGGAGATGTCGATCGCCGAGCCCTGGCTGTGCTTGATGGCGTTTGCCGTTGCCTCCTGAACGATCCGGTAGATGTGCAGGAGCGTCTCCTCATCCAGCACTGGCTCCGGGCCGCCGCAATCGAGACTGATCTCGCATCCGGTGAGCGTCCGCATGCCGTTGGTGAGTGACTGGATCGACCCGAACAAGCCCGCCGCATCGATCGCCACAGGGTAGAGTCCATGCGTGATTGCCCGCAGGCGATGCGTCGCCTGGCTGAGCATTCCGGTGAGAACTTACGCGCGATTGCCGACAGCGCCCTGGCAGCAGGCGGAAATCGACTTGCTCAGGTCTGCCGCGAGCATCGCGCCACCGGTCAGAATCTGCCCGATATCATCATGGAGATCGTGCCCGATCTGCCGCAGCGTTTCTTCGCTGACACTGATGAGCAATTGCCGCGTTTCGCTGACCTGACGCTCCTGCTCGCGATGGGATTTTCGCAGATCTTCCAGTTCCTCGCTTACCTCGGCGATATCCGAGATGTTGTGAAAGAACGCGAAAATACGCTCTTCAAGGCTGTCGTCGTATGTAGCGTTGACGCGAAACGGAACCAGCGTACCGTTCTTGTGCCGGTGGACAGTCGTGAACGAGAGCGAGCCGAACTTCTTTATGTATCGTATATCCTTCAGAATTTCATTTTTGCTGAACGATTCGCTCAAAAACAATATACTTTTCCCGATCAGCTCAGATTTTTCGTAACCAAGATCGTTACAATATGCATTGTTTACATTGACGATTTTTCCTTCAAGATCGGCAGTTATAAAACCTTCCGAGGTGGAAGACATGATGCTTTCAAACTGTCGATATTGCCGCGCCATCGTATTTAATTTATTTCGAATAGTTTCGTTCTTTTTTAATATATCAATCGATATTTTTATCTTTCGCGCAAGATCGATAAATATATTGATATCCAATTCCGAGAACGCCCGCGGCTTTACGGCGTAAACGATCAGAATGCCCGATACGTCTCCATCGGCCATGATCGGCACGGAGATTGAAGATCGAATGCCGTATTTCTGCGCACGTTCACGCCATTGGGCATAGAGCGTGTCGGTCAATGCATCTTCGACGACCTGAATCCCCCCATTCCGCATCGCGGTGCCAGTCGGCCCCTGCCCGCCCGGGGCATTTTCGTTGATGCTGAGCACGAGGCCATCGGCATATCCTTTGGCAGCGCCGGCAGCCCTGATGATGTTGATCTCTTCCGACGATGGATCAAGCAGGCCAACCAGCGCCAAAGCATAGCCATCATGCCGAACAATCTCCTCGCAGACATGATCGGCAAGTTCCGTTACGGATGTCGCCGTGAGGAGAACTTAAGTGGAACGGGCATAAGCCTCCATTGCCCAATTGAGTCCGACCACGCCAATTTCTTGATCGGTCCGATTTGAATCGAGATCCTGATTAATACTATCGGTATAGATGCTTATCGGCCGGAGTTGCTGTGGCATGTTTTGACCCGATGATCCGCTTTCGTAATGATCGATTTATCATGAGCGGACAAATCCTGCCACCTTGCGCTAGCGAGGCTTAAATCAAACCTCTCCCTCAGCAAGCCGTGTAATGCGGTGAAGGTTGGTCACCTCCGCAGCGAACGCTGTGAGGATTGCCGAAAGCCCGGCCTCAGCGTCGACGTCATGTCCGCAGACGAAAAGGTCGACTGCCGCAAGGCCGGATTCGGGCCATGTGTGGATCGAGATGTGCGATTCGGCGAGGAGCGCCACGCCGGTCACGCCCAGCCCTTCGCCGAAGCCGTGGACGTGTAGGCCGATCAGGCGCGCGCCTGCCGCTGCAGCAGCCTGCCGCAGCGCCGCTTCGACCCGCGCCACATCGTCCAGCCCGGTCCCGCCGCGCAGATCGGCGATCAGGTGGATGCTGGTGCCGGGAAGGTGCGCCATTCAAGCAAGGCTTTCGAAACGGTGACCAAGGTGGGCAAGCGCAGCTTCTGCCGCGACGACGCCGCGATAATGCGCTTCCTCGAACAGCGACAGGCCAGACAGATCGGAGTGCGCGAAGAGCACCGGCGGCTTGGCGGCGATGGCGGCGAGCCGCGCCGGATCGCCGAGGAACCCGGGCGCGGGGCTCACCATCGCATGACCCCAGCGCCAGACGTCGATCCGCTCGATCGCACCGCCAAGATCGGGGTTCATCGCGAGCAGATCGTCTGCCACGATCTGCTGCCATTCCGCGAGAGAGCGCGTCGCCAGCAGCTTGCGCGCCGCCGCAGGCTCCTCGCGTGAGAGCGCCATGTACCACGTGAGGACCGTTGGACCCTCCCCTGCACTCCCGCTCTGATGCGTGGCGATGACATAGCCGAGGCTCTCGCTGCCGGTGGAGACATTGTCCCACGCAAGCGCCGATCCGCGTCCGCGCGGCGGGCGGCTGACAGTGACGTTGGCAACGACCCACGGAGCATAGCGCAGCGCGCCCTTGATGGTTTCGGCGGGCGCCACGCGCGCCGCCACGAAGTGCGGCATCGCCATGATGACGGTGCGCGCCCGCCATTGGCGGCTGATCCCGGCGGCATGGTCGAACGCGGCGACGCGCGCGCCGGCATCACCCTCGCGCACGACCGAAAACACGCTATGCCCGGACCGGACATGCGGGGCGACGGCCTTGCCCATCAGCGTGACGAGGCGGCCATTGCCTTCCGGCCAGGTCAGCTCGCGGTCTCCATCACCCCCTGCCGCCCAGCCGCGCCGCCCGGCGAAATAGTGAACCCCGGCCCACGCCGAAATGCGTTCTGGCTCGGTCCCATAATCATCGCGGCAGCAATAGCGCAGGTAGGCTCGCAGCACCGGTGAAGTGAAGCCGCGCCCTTCAAGCCAGCGCGCGAAGGTCAGTTCGTCGAGCGCCATGAAACGCGGATCGCTGCTCGAACCGGCGCGCGGGATGGCGAAGGCAGGCTTGCCGTCCGCTCCGACCGCCTGCCGGAACTCCGCCATTTCGCGGAAGAAGCGGTCGCGCTGGGCCGCATCGTCTGCCGTTAGGCCGCTCGCCGGATAGAGCCCTTCCTGCCAGCTACCACGCCAGAGCAGGCGCTCCTCGAGATCGGCGCAGAGCTGATAGGGATCGTAGACCGGCGCACCTTGTTCCTCGCCCACGATCATGTCGAAGCCTTGCAGCATGTGGCGCAGCGCGCGTGCCTCACGGTTTGGCACCGGCAGGTAATGCGCGCCGAGCGGATAGGCGCTGACGGCATTGCGGCCCGACCGAGCGTTGCCGCCGACGGTATCTTCCAGTTCGAGCAGGACGAAATCGGCAAAACCGGCTTCCTTGAGCCGCCATGCCGCCGCGAGGCCCGCCGCGCCGCCGCCCGCAATCACGATGGCCGCTTCCTCGGCCTTGCCCTGCGCCGCGGGAAATCCGCCGTCCCGCACGCGGTGCCCGCGCTGCCAGTCTGCGCCGCCGAGCGAGCCGGGAAAGGACTGCGCCGCGCAGCCAGGCAGCGCCAGCGCGCCCGCCCCGGCAGCCGCACCTTTCAGCACCTCGCGCCGGGTCGGTTCAGCCATCGTAGTGGCCCCACTCCTCGGCAAAGCTGCGCACCAGCGCCTGGTTGTCGAGCCGGTTCACCGGGGTTGGCCTCCGTGCCATGTCGGGCGGGAAATCGAACATCGCGCGCTCGCTCGCCTGTGTCAGGAAACGCAGGCCCGAGGGCAGGCGCACCGCATCGCCGGGGGGCTGGTGCGCGGCCATGGTGAAGCCCCATTCGCCAAAGCTTGGCACATAAGCATGATAGCCGCGCGCGCTGAGCCCCGCCGCCTCCAGCGTGCTCGCGACGGTCCAGTAGGAGCGCGGGGCGACCAGCGGCGAGGTGCTTTGCACGGTCAGCACGCCCGCAGGATCCAGCAGCCGCGCGACTTCGCGATAGAAGCTTTCGGTATAGAGCTTGCCGAGCGAGAATTCGGTGGGGTCAGGAAAGTCGATCAGGATCGCGTCATAGCGCCCGCGCGCCTGCCGCACCCAGCGGAATGCATCGCCGTTGATCACGTGCATCCGCGGCGAACCGAGCGAGCCGCCGTTGAGCTTTGCCAGCGAAGGCTCGTCACGGAACAGGTGCGTCATCTCGGGGTCAAGATCGACGAGGGTGACGTGCGCGACGCGCGGATCCTTCAGCACTTCGCGCGCGGCAAGGCCATCGCCGCCGCCGAGTATCAGCACTTCGCGCGGGTTCGCCACCCGGCCCAGCACCGGCCAGACCAGCGCCTCGTGATAGCGGTACTCGTCGCGCGTGGAGAACTGGAGGTTGCCATTGAGGTAGAGCCTGAGGTCTTCCCCGCGCCGGGTAAAGACAATGCGCTGGTAGGGCGTGGAGCGCGCATAGATCACCGGCTCGCCGTAGAAGGCGACCTCGGACCAGCGCTGGATACGGTCCGCCCCCGCAAGCCCCGCGAGCAGCGAGAGCAGCACGGCCAGCGCGGCGATCAGATCACCCGTCAGCTTCTGCCGCCCGCGCAGCGCCACCAGCAGTGCGATGGCGACCGCGACATTGGCGAGGCCGAAGACAAGCCCGGTGCGGATCATACCAAGGCGCGGCACCAGCACGAGCGGGAACAGCAGCGAGGCGATCAGCGCACCGATGTAATCGTATGTCAGGACGTTGGAGACGAGATCGCGGAAGGCGAAACGATAGCGCAGGATGCGGATCAGGAGCGGGATTTCCAGCCCGACGAGCACGCCGATGGCGACGACAAGGCCATAGAGCGCAACGCGGAAATCCTCGACCACCGGAAACAGCAGGAACAGCCCGGCGGCAGACCAGCCGCCCAGCGCCGCGATGAGGATCTCCACCCGCACGAACACGCCGATCTCGTTCGAACGCACATGGCGCGAGAGATAGCTGCCCACCCCCATCGCGAAGAGGTAGGTGCCGATGACGGTCGAGAACTGGGTGACGCTATCGCCGAGGAGGTAGCTGGCGAGCGTGCCGGCCAGCAATTCGTAGACCAGCCCGCAGGTGGCGACGACGAGCACCGAAACGAGCAGGATCACCGCCAGCGAGGCAGGCGCGCTCTCGTCAGACCCTCCCGCCGGGGCTTCCTGTTCAGCCATGCACGGCGGCGGCGATGATATTGGAAATGCCGATGGCAACGGCACCTGCCAGCAGCGCCACGGCCATGTTCTTGCGCTCGATGATCTCGCGCCAGAGCTCGCCCGGGGTCAGCTTGTCGACCAGCACGAAGCTCACGATGAAGATGACGATGCCAAGGCCGGCATAAATCACCGTGGCGAGGAAGACATCGAGGCTGATCATCGGCAAAGCTCCTGCGGGAGAGAGGGGGCGATCATTTGTGGGTGGGCCCACGGTAGTAACCGGATGAGGAGGAACTTGGGCGCTCCTCGTCGGAAAACGGGGTCCATGCAAACCAGCTGCTCACGGCGGACAGCACCACGAGCAGCGCGCACCACGCGGTGAACAGGGTCATGCGCTTGCTCATGTCAGTCCTGATGCCTCCACCAGAAGATCAGGCCAGGCACGCTGAACAGTAGCGCCGCCATCAGCCAGAACATGCCCCACGAAAAGCCGCCGGTGCAGGAACGGAACCACAGCGCGACCGTGTCAGTATGGCCCCAGGGGTTCTGCGGATCGACGGTTCCGGGAACCGGGTCGCTGGGCCAGCCATGCGCGCCGACATCGACGAAGACATCGTAAGTGCCGCGCGGGACCCGGGAGAACAGCGTTTCGGCCTGATGGCTGCCTTCGCTCCACGGCCCGTCGCTGTCGGTGCCGGTATAGAACTCGACGAGGCCATAGGCATCGACGGATTGCTGCGTCTGGCGATTGACGAGGCTGTAGTCGAGATCGACCCAGCGGTTGGTGAAACTGTCGCTGTCCACCGTAATGGTGACGAACTGCCAGGGCCGCCGCACTTCGACCGTACCGATGCGGTGGATCGTGGTAGCGCCGCCGACATCAACCGTCGCCCGGCCATCGGCGCAGACTTGCGGGCCGCTCAGCAGCACCTGCACTGCAAGGATCAGGAGCAGCGCGGCGAGGGCGACGAGAAACATATTGCCGAGGTCGCCCTCAGCCACGCCCGGCGCCTTGCGGAAGCCTTCGGTCAGGTCAGGCCGGGGCGGGCGCGGCATGTGGCGCTGCTCGACCGTGAAGGCTTCGCTGACCCATTCGGCAGTGATCGGGATCAGCTGGGTCCACGTCACTTCATCAGCGGAGGTCTCGCGCGAGAGCTGTTCGCGGCCATTGGCGAACGTGGCGCCCTGCACCTTGTCGCCCCGCGCGGCGCGCCAATAGAACTCGCCGATCACCATCACGGTCTCGATCTCGGCATTGTCGTCCAGAACATAGTGCTGGCCGCGCCAACTGACCGAACGCCCGTCCTCCTCCGGCCGGTCGAGCAGCATCGTGCCGAACTGCCATTCGCCATCGGCCGCCACCAGCCAGCGATAGCCGGAATAGGGATTGAACAGCAGGAACTCCTGCCACACCGCATCCCCACTCCGCCGCCGCAGCGCGCCGATGACTTCCCATTCGACATCGAACAGTGTGCCGCGAGCACCCGGCATGATCGCGAAGTTCTTCGCTGCGCGGCGATAGGCGGTGATGAGCCGTACGTCCTCGTTCGCGACATCGAGCAGCGAGCCGCAGTAGCGGCAGGCCAGCGTGACCGTATAGCCCACCGCCCGGATCTCGATCGATCCGCCGCAGGACGGGCAGGTCACGGCGCGCGCACCTGTCATGCGAGGACACCTGTCCCTGTCACGCCAGCGCCTTCGGCATGGTCCAGCCTTCGATCTGCCTCAGATTGCCCGGCTTGAGCCCGGCAAGATCGCTCCACACGCCGAGCCAAGCCGTAGTGCCGTCCGCATCGCGCTGCACTGACAGCGCATCGCCTGCAGCATTGCGGAAATCGGCGTTGGTCATCGTCCGGCCGGGTAGGGCCGGAAACGGCAGGTCACCCTCGCTGCCGAGGCACTCCGCTTCCTTGATGTCGCTGGCGGTCAGCCACTTGCCCCCGGCCTTGACGGTGCAGTCCCGCGCCATCGGATTGCCTTGGGCAAAGTTCTGGATCGCCGGGACAGTGGTGACCGCCGGATATTCGCTGGTGAGCATGTACATGCCCATTGCTTCGCCCAGCCAGAACGCGCGCCCATCCGCGGCGCGCAGGAACCATTCGTTCCACGATCCGTCAGACCAGCCCCAGCGCACGCGGCCGACAACCGTGGCGGCGATGCCGTCGCGGTCCACTGTGGTGCCGATCTGGATGGGCGAGACATCGGCGGGCAGCGTTGCCACGGTGCCGATGGCCTCCACCTTCCCTGCGCCGCGCCGCACCAACGTCTGGCAGTAGGCGCAGGTCGAATAAGGCAGGCCCGGATCGCGCACGGGCAGCGCGGCCCCGCAGGAAGGACAAGTCAGATTTTCCATGCCCCCGTCCTGCAAGGATCAGCGAATGCGGCCGAGCAATTCGGCTTTCTTGGCGTCGAACTCTTCCTGACTAAGCGCACCGATCGTCACCAGCTTGTGCAGCTTTTCGATCATCGCCACCGGGTCTTCGACTGGTGCGGCGGGCGCGGCCCCCGGCCCCTGCGTTCCTAAACCCTGAGCCCCTAAGCTTTGCGACATCGCACCGCCTAGCGCGGTCGCGGCCGCCATCCCGGCGCCAATTCCGGCCATGCCACCGTCGTTCCCTGCCGCCTCCTCGATCGCCTCGGCTGCCTGAAACCGCGCGTAGGTGCCTAGATCACCCAGCACCCGCATCGAACTGGCCTTGTCGAGGTGGGCCTGCACTTCATCGGGCAGCGAAATGCTTTCGACATAGAACGAAAGGCACGAAAGCCCCCACTGCGCGAAGGCCTTGTCGACCTCCAGCTTGATCCGATCAGACAGCGTCTGCTGATTGGCAGCGAGATCGAGGAAGGCGATCCCGCTGCTGCCCAGCGCGGTCGCCATCGCGGTCTGGATCGCGGCGCGCAGCTGCGGCTCCAGCGAGGCGGCGGTCACCCCCGGCAAAGTGCCAAGCACGCGCGAGGCGAACGGCGCCACTTCACCGAGGCGGTAGGAGCACGAACCGAACGCCCGCAGCCGCAGCGCGCCGAATTCGGCATCGCGCACCGTCACCGGCTGCGCGGTGCCCCATTTCAGCGCGGGCTGCTCCTTGAGCGAGAAGAACACGACATCGGACTTGAACGGCGATCTGAAGCCCTTGTCCCAGTTCATCAGGCTGGTCAGCAGCGGCAGGTTGGCCGTCTCGATCGTGTGAAGCCCCGGCCCGAAATAGTCCGCCATCGCGCCTTCGTTGAGGAATGCCGCGATCTGCCCTTCGCGCACCGTCAGTTGTGCGCCATGCTGGATTTCGTGATCGGCGAACGGCACGCGCCACGCAATGTCGCCCGGCTGTTCCAGCCATTCGATGACATCGACGAACTGCTTCCTGAGAAAATCGAACATTGCGGTCGGCCTCCACATGCTGGCGCGCACACTACAACAATCGCCGCCGGCAACAACGATTTGCGGCCGATCCGGTCAGGATGGAGCTAAGGAATCAAGGTAAGGCTGGTCTGCCGGCCATCGATGAAGCGCACGGACTTGCCGTCGAAGAATGCGTTCTCCTCGGCCCGGAAATCCACCCGCTGCCCGCCCCACTCGGGCACAGCGGCATAGGATGTCAGCTCGATCGACCAGGCCGTGTTGGCATGGATCGCAGCCTCGCCGCGCGGATCGGCGTTCTGGTTGTCCCAGAAGCCGATGGAAGGCCCCGCACCGTGGCCGTGGAGGCCGATGGGGTGCGAATAGATCGAGGGATCGAGCCCTGCCGCCTGCGCTTCCGCCCGTGCGCGTGCCAGTGCCTCGTTGCCGCTGCGCCCCACCGCAAACTGGCGCAGGAGTGCGTCCTGCACCTTGTTGCTGTTCGCAAGGCCCTGCCGCAGCCCCGTCGGCGCGTCCGTCTCACCCGGCTTCAGCACATAGGCAAGGTGCTGCGTATCGGTGTTGAGCCGCAGATACGTGATCCCGAAATCGGTCCACAGGAGGTCGCCGGGCTGGATCACTTCCGGCCCTTCGAGCATCCCCTTCACTCCTTGCCGCTGGATGCCGATCGAGGGGTGGAACCACGCGTCGAGACCAAGCTGCAGCAGCCGGTCGCGATACCACCACTGCACCTGCTCTGCGGTCGTAACGCCTGGCGTGATGACCTTGCGCGAGAAGGCTTCGGCGATGACGGCATGGGCGGTACGTTCGATCGTGGGATAGAGCGCCATTTCAGACGGTGTGCGCGTCTCCAGCCAGCGGATGGCGAGGCCTTCGCCGCTGACAATGCGGGAGCGGAGCGCGCTCGGCAGCACAGCAGTGAACTTGTCATACTGGCTGACCGTCATGCCATCGGCGAACTGGTGGAGATCGGACACGTTGACCGCGATCTTCGCCGGGTTGCGCAGGGCGATGATGTCAGCCGCCGCCTGCCACTGGTCCGGCTGCTTTGCGGGATCCCACGCCGGCATGAACAGCCCGCCAAGCCCGTAGCGGCTGACGGTGAGCCGCTCGACCGGCTTGCCCTCACCCGGATCGTGGAAGATCAGGATCGTCCGCCGCCGCGCGTGCATGTTCTCGCCGTCGAGCATCGAGGCGACCACCGGCTCCTCGAAGTATTCGCGCGCGACCAGCAGCCAGAGGTCGATGCCTTCGGCGCGCATGATCGCCGGGATCACCGTGTCGAGCCGCTCGGCAAGGATGCGGTTCTCGGTCTCGGCCCGCTCGCGCGCGGAGAGGATCGGCGGGACGGCGGGCGCGGCCTGCTCCGTCTCGCTCATGCCGATGGGCGCGGCAAAAGCCGGAGTTGCAACCAGCGCCGCCGCGGCAGCCAGAACGTGCCTCATTCGGCGCGTTCCAGCGCAGCGCGGATCGTTTCTGCAATGCGGCCCATGTGATCGGGTTCGATAATCAGCGGCGGGGAAAGCGCGATGATGTCGCCCGTCACGCGGATGAGGAGGCCGGCGCGGAAGCAATCGGTGAACACGTCATAAGCCCGCGCGCCCGGCGCGCCATCGCGCGAGGCAAGCTCGATGGCGCCGACGAGGCCGATGGTGCGCACGTCGGTAACGTGGGGTGCATCGCGCAAGGCGTGGAGCGTATCGGCCCACAAGCCCGCCAGCGCCGCACCGCGCGTCAGCAGTCCCTCACGCGCATAGATGTCGAGCGTGGCGAGGCCGGCGGCGCAGGCGACGGGGTGGCCGGAGTAGGTATAGCCGTGGAACAGTTCGATGAGGTTCTCCGGGCCCTTCACGATGCCATCATGCACCGCGCGGCTGGCGAACACGGCGCCCATCGGCAGGGTGCCGTTGGTGATGCCCTTGGCGGTGGTGATGAGATCGGGCGTCACGCCGAAGTAGTCTGCGCCGAACGGGGTGCCGAGGCGGCCGAAGCCGGTGATGACCTCGTCGAAGATCAGCAGGATGCCGTGCCGCGTCGCGATTTCGCGCAGCCGCTCGAGATAGCCCTTGGGCGGCGGGAGCACGCCGGTGGAGCCTGCGACCGGCTCGACGATCACCGCCGCGATGGTCTCCGCGCCGTGAAGCTGGACCAGCCGTTCGAGATCGTCGGCGAGTTCCGCGCCGTGATCGGGCATGTCACGGGTGAAGCGGTTGCGCGCGGGATCGTGGGTGTGGCGCATGTGGTCGGTGCCGGGCAGGCTCGTGAACACGCGGCGGTTGTTGAGGATGCCGCCCACCGAAACGCCGCCAAAGCCGACGCCGTGATAGCCCCGCTCGCGCCCGATGAAGCGGGTGCGCGTGCCCTGACCGATGGCGCGCTGGTAGGCGAGCGCGATCTTGAGCGCGGTGTCGACGGACTCGGAGCCCGAGCCGGTGAAGAACACGCGGTCGAGCCCGGCGGGTGCGATCTCGGCAAGGCGGGTCGCGAAATCGAAGCCGATGGGGTGGCCCATCTGGAAGGCGGGCGCAAAATCCATCGTGCGGATCTGGTGGGAGACCGCATCGGCGATTTCTTCACGCCCGTGCCCGGCGTTGACGCACCACAGGCCCGCCGTCCCATCAAGGATCTCGCGGTCGTCCGCAGAGCGGTAGAACATGCCGCGCGCTTCGGCGAGGAGGCGGGGCTGCGATTTGAACTGGCGGTTGGCGGTGAAGGGCATCCACCAAGCGGCAAGATCGGGCGTGTTCATCGGGCGGGCACTTTCCGGACGCGGTAAAACGGAGATGTGCAGCGTGGCATGTTCCGCTCGGTTCTGGAAGCCTCAGACCAGCTTGTAGATCGAGAGCCTGACCGAAGGCACCTTGCCCTCACCTGGTGCCACGGTCCCGGCGAAGATGAACTGGTTGAGCCAGCCGTACTTGCCGAGCGGCGCCTCGAAGCGCGGTGTCGTCATCGCATAGCGCTGGCCGTCCGGGCCGGGCACGGTCTGGATCAGGCCGCGGTTGAAAACCTTGATCTGGACCTTGTCATCGGTCTCCATGAAGTAATCGGCGAGGAGTTCGAGGTAGCCGTCGGCGCGCAGCAACTGCCAGTCCGCACCGCCCGGCACGATGCGGCCGCGGATTTCCGGCCCCTCGAACGTGCCGCCGATGATCGGAATGCGGAACCGCTCGCCGTAGGGTGTTTTGCCGTGGGAGACGCGCTCCTCCAGCAGCGCGACGGCGGTGTAGACGAGAACCGGGCGCGGGCCGGCGGGCGGCTCGGCCGCAGCCGCTGTGCCGGCGCCGGAAGCCAGCGCGGCACCGCCTGCAGCCAATCCGCCAAGCAGCCCGCGCCGATCCATCAGGCAACCTCGCGCAGCGCCGGCAGCGCGCAGACCGCATCGAGCCCGAGCACGTGGGCGACGCGGCCAATGCCCATCCACACCGCAACGCAGAAGGCGAGGTCGACGATCTCATCGTCCGTCAGCGCTGCCTTGTAGCGAGTCCAGAAATCCTCGTCGGTGGCGAGAGCCTTGGGATCGAGGCCGACCTTCTCGGCATATTCGATCGCCAGCTTCTCACGCTCCGAAAGGACGGACGAAGTGCGCCATTCATTGACGGCGGCATAGAAGGCTTCATCCGGCGCGGGGCCGTTGGTGCGTTCGAGATCCGGCCGATCGCGCAGCACGCGGAAGTTTTGGCAAAGCTGGCACCCGTTTATAAGCGCGGTGCGCATCCGCGCGCCTTCGAACAGGCGGGTGGGCAGCTTCGACATGCGGTAGGTGACATCGGAAAACCCGAAAGCGGCGTTCACGATCTCGGGCGCATAGTGCTCGGACAAATGGCCGAGCGGGTTCATGTGATGGGCTTCGGGCAGAGCAACACGCATGGCATCCTCCTTTTTTATCCGTTTGCGGTCCTGCAGCGGATCAGACGCCCGCCAGCCCGCGTTCTCCACTCCCCAATCTGACAGGCACCGAGGCCTCTGGAAAGAGGTCTGAGCCAAGGCCTGAAGCGCTGCAAGTTGACACGGTTGACACAGTCCTGAGGCAAAACAGCGAGCCCGGCACGGGCGCCCCCGGACTGCCCGAATGCGGCAAGAAACCGCGAGTTTGAGGGGATGCAAGGAACACGCTGCAACCATGCCGCATGGGGGTGGCTGTAGGACAGCGGATTATAAATAACAGACGCGTCTGTTATTTATAATCCGGTAGATCGAGTGCTCCGATCCGTTGCCCATGCCCCGCGCGGCGGAGCCTCTGCTTTGGTTACAAGTCTCGGTATTCCCAAAATAATAGGTTAAAAATCTCAAAATCATGCCTACTTTTAAGCAAACATACGTTAGAAAACTCTGAGCATGAAAAGAGTACGGTCGAAAACAGCGGTTCGCCTTCAAGAGCGGATGGAAGAGCTCGGCATCTCGCAGGAAGCGCTTGCAGCCGCGATTGGCTGCACGCAGAGCGCCATCAGCAAGATATTGACCGGTAACTCGCAAAAATCACGACTTCTTCCCCTGATTGCGAATGAACTTTCGTTAAATTTATATTGGCTTATTGGAATAACTGATAATAAAATTGATGAAAATGAATATAATTTAAATCCCACTAATAGAAATTTTTTCGATAATAATATTAAAGAAAGCCAGAAAATTGAATTATCAGATCAAATAGATTGCAAAAATTTTGAAAATGATTTCGCAGATATTTTACTGAACTCCAAATCATCCGCAGATGACAATGCGACTGCACCGAACCACTCTTCCGGTGAATTGGGGATTGTTCCAATTCGCGAACTTGATCTTGCACACGGCGTTGGCGATGGGATCACCAGCCCGCGTATAACCTCACACGTCCGCTTTTTCCCGACGGAATGGATACGGCAATACACAGACGCGCACTCAGACGAGCTCGTGTTTGCCCACGGCATAGGCGACGCGATGGCGCCCACGCTGCTGGACGACGACACATTGCTGATCGACTGTTCGGACCGGGAACTCGGCCTAGGTGACCAGATCTGGGTATTCACTTACTACAATCACGGCATGGTGAAGCGACTACGTCCGGCCGAGCATGGCCTCCTCCATCTGCTTTCGGACAATCCCGCCGTGCCAGATGTAATCGACTCCGAGAACTCGGTGCAGCTGCTCGGGCGCGTGGTCGCCTACATGCGGAAAATGTGACGCGTAACGTGCCACTCATGCCAGCGTCGGCAGTTCGAGGCGAAGCGCAACCAATCGGGCGGCTTTTCGGCCGCTAGCTAAAGGCGCAAGCAAATGCTGTTCCTGCTCCTTGCTGCCGCGGCATCCTCCCTAAATGCGTGCGAGTCAGCGGTCCGCACCGACCTGCCGTCTGCGGCAATAGCCTGCCGGGTGCCCTTCGGAACCCTGAGACAAGGAGCAGATGCGGCTGACGCTTCCAGCTATGACCCTATTGACGATCTCACACCGACCTGTCGCGAAGCCATGCGGGCAGGTCAGGTCGCTGGTTGGTTCGGCCCGGCGATGCCGATCGCCATCCGCCGCGGCTACGTTCGCCAGTTTGAGGAGAAACTTGCGATTTGCAGGAAGTCGTTAGCGGCTTCGCCCTGAGTGTAAGGCCTGCGGCCCTTTCCTGCCTGAGGCCCTCCTCCGGGGAGGCTTGGTTTGGATGGAGAGCTCCATTTCCGCCGCCCCCCCAAGGAGGATTGGGATCAGGCGCGGGTCTTGAGGCGCAGGCTGTCCCAGCTGATGTCGCCGGTCCAGCCTCCGTCAACCGGGAGCGCGACGCCGTTGATGAAGCCGGCGGCGTCGGAGGCGAGGAAGGTGATCGCTTCGGCGACGTCTTCGGGCATGGCGAAGCGGGCCATCGGCACGCGGTTTTCGATATCGGCGTTGTCGTAGGCGCCCGAGCCCATGTCCTTCACGTCCATCTCGGTCTTGATCCAGCCGGGGCAGACCGCGTTCACGCGCACGCCGCGGCCGCCCCACTCGCCCGCGAGGGTGCGGGTGAGGCCGACGAGGCCGTGCTTGGAGGTGTTGTAGGCCGAACGGTGGATCACCCCGCCGAGGCCCGCAACCGAAGCAACGTTGACAATGGCGCCCTTGCCCGCGCTCAGCATCTGCTTGCCGAAGGCGCGGCAGAGCAGGAACGGCCCTTGCAGGTTCACCGCCATCATGCGCTGCCACTGGTCGAGCGTGGTATCCTCGGCGGGCTGGATCATGCTGATGCCGGCGTTGTTGACGAGGACCTGCGCGCCGCCGAAGTCTGCCGCAATGCGCGCGGCCATGTCTTCGACGAAAGCTTCATCGGCAATGTCTCCGCTGATGGCGACTGCGTGTGAGCCGATGGCGGCGGCCTGCGCGGCGCAATCCTGCACATCGGTGAGGACGACGCGGTAGCCGGCGGCGGCGAGGCGGCGGGCGGTGACGAGGCCGAGGCCCTGCGCGGCGCCGGTGACGATGGCGGTGTTCATTTGCTGTCCTTTTTGGGCTGGGCGGCGGTTGCGCCGAAGAAGGCGGGGTATTCCGACCTCCAGAAATCGCAATTGTATTCGGCCCAGGCATCGACCGGGCGGACGGCGCCGGGTTCGAAGCGCATGACCTTGTTGGCGGGCCAATTGGCGGCGGAAACCTTGCCGCGCATGAAGCTGGCCCACGTTGCGACGAGCTGGTCTGCCATCGCCTGCGAGGCGGGCGAAAGATCGGGCGCGTTCATTGCGGAGGTGTTGGAAAATCCGGGGAAGAAGGAGTTGAGTTCTGCCGAATGGACCGCGCCCATATCGAAGCCGGGGTCGGGCAGAATGGGGATGCCGACGCCGCGCACGGGGGCGGTGCGATCAGCGAATTCCCATTGGTCGACCGGCGTATAGGCCGCAAGGAGACGGCCGCTTTCGATCTCAAGGCAGTGGGTGATGCCAAGGCCGGGCATGAAGTCGGTCATCAAGGAGCCGAGCGTTTCAGCGGGACGTTCGCCGGGCTTGAGCGGGTAGAGCGCGAGAACCTTTTCCGCCTTTTCGCCATAGAGGGCGCGCACGGCGGGCGGGTAGGTTTCCGGCGTGATCCTTGCGCCGTTCTGCACATCGTAGCCCACGTAGACGCGCATCTCGTCACGCGTGTAGCCGTTGAGCACGGGGACGCGGAGGAACTTGCCCGATTGCAGGGCATCGAGCGTGGCGCGCGGCTGCGTCGGATTGCCGGTGAACGGCGCGAAGGCGAGGAGTTCGCCCTTGGCGGCGCGGGTGCCGGCGGCGATCAGGGCCTGCGGTTCGACGGCCTTGAGGCAGGTGAGGCTCTTGGCGGGATCGGTGCAGCCGGCTTCCTTCGCGACTTTGGCGGCGAAGTCTTCGGCCTGAGTAAGGGTGCGCAGGGGCGTGCCGCAGGCGCCGCTCTGGATGATGGCGCGGTGGAACAGGCCCTTGGTTTGTTCGGGCGCCTGAAGATGCATGCAGACCGAGGCGGCACCGGCGGATTCGCCTGCGAGGGTGATGTTTTCCGGATCGCCGCCGAAGGCTGCGACGTTGGCCTTGATCCAACGCATGGCGAGGCGCTGGTCTTCGAGGCCGAGGACATGGCCCGCGCCCGAAGTGCCGGCGGGCGGGGCCATGAAGCCGAACACGCCGAGGCGGTAATTGATGCTGACGACGACCGCGTCCATTTCCTTCGCGAGGCGGTCCAGCCGGTAGAGCGAGGCGGAGCCGCCGACGAACGCCCCGCCGTGGATCCACAGGAGGACGGGGCGCTTGGCGGCCTTGGTGGTGGGCAGGCTGACGTTCAGGGTGAGGCAGTTTTCCTCGTCGCTGCGTTCGGTGAGGCCGTAGCGTGCGGCCTGCGGGCAGGCGCCGCCGAAGTGCATCGCGGGGAGAACGCCGGTCCATGGCTGCGCGGGCTGCGGCATGGACCAGCGGGCATCGCCCGAGACGGGGGCGGCATAGGGAATGCCGCGGAATTCGAGGACGCCGTTCCGGACGAAGCCTTCGACCTTGCCCGAAGCGGTGGTGACAACCTCACCTTGCGGGGCGGATTGCGCGGCAAGCGGCGCGGCGAGGAGAAGCGCCGCGAGAGCGACAAGGGCGCGCCAGCTTTTCAGGATCATCGGCGAAGGTCCGTTGTGGTGTGCGCCTGTTGGTACGCATGGGCGCGCGCGTTGCAAGCCTTGTGGATTCCGCGTGACGGAGCGCTCTCATTTTTGAGGGCCGCGAATTTGAGGCAGGTCAAAGCCTGCAACCGGCCTGCTGCGTCATCTTTCACGCTGGACGAGGATGATGCCGGGAGACCCCGCAATGGAAGCGCTGGAACGGATTGACGCAACGAGCCCGGAGAATCTCCAGAACCCCTACCCCTATTACGACCGGCTGCGGCGTGAGGCGCCGGTGTTCCGCGATCCCAAGACGGGGATCGTTTCGGTTTCGACGTATGATCTGGTGCTTGAGGTCAACAAGAAGCCCAAGGTTTTCTCCAGCGACTTTTCAGCGCTGCTGAGTTCGGGTGGTTCGGGAACGTTCGATGCGGAGGAGACGGCGATCCTGAATCAGGGGATGCCGCGCCGGAACACGATGCTGACCGCCGATCCGCCGCAGCATTCGCGCTACAAGCGGATCGCGATGCATGCACTGCCGCTGAGCCGGGTCAACGCGATGGCGCCCTATGTGGCCGAAGTGACCAATGCGCTGATCGACAGGTTCATCAAGGAAGGCGAAGTCGAGTTCAAATCGCAGTTTGCCGAGATGCTGCCGGGGATCGTGATCGCGGATGTGCTGGGCGTGCCGCGCGATGACATCCCGATGTTCCAGAACTGGGTCCGCGCGGCGATCCTGAGGCTGAATGGCAATGCCAAGCCCGAGCAGCGCGCTGATCTTGCCCGCAGCGAAATCGCGATGCAGGCCTATTTCCGGGGGATCATGGCGGAGCGGCGGGCGGAGCCGGGGACGGACGTGATCTCCGACCTGCTGGCGGCGCGGTTGCCGGAGGATGACGGGTCTGAACGCCCGCTCGACGATGCCGAGATCTATTCGATCGTGCAGCAGATCTTCACGGCGGGGCAGGAAGCAACCGCGCATGCGCTCGCCTATGCGCTGGCGCAGCTGCTCGCCAATCCGGAGCAGATGGCCGCGATCATGGCCGACGATAGCCTTGTGCCGGGCTGGGTCGAGGAGACCGCGCGGCACCTCTCGCCCTCGCACAACATGTGGCGGGTGGTGAAGGAGGATACCGTGCTGGGCGGTGTGGCGCTGAAGGCCGGGGAGGCCATGCTGCTGCGCTATGGTTCGGCCAACCGCGATCCGGCGGTGTTCGATGCGCCAGACAAGTTCGATGTGAAGCGGGACAATGTCCAGAAGCACGTGGCGTTTGGGGCGGGCGTGCACACCTGCCTCGGCATGCATCTGGCGCGGGTGGAGATGGGCACGGCGCTGCCGATCCTGCTGCAACGGCTGAAGAATCTGCGCTTCGCCAATCCGGACAACCCGTTCCAGTTCGCCGCCAGCCACATTCTGCGGGGCATGCAGTCCTTGCCGCTGCGCTTCGATCCCGCCTGAACCGTAATAGGGAGAGCATCCATGGTCGAGACACTTACCGGCACCAACCGTTCCAAGGGCATCACCTACGATGCGCTGCTGGACATGGACACCCATGCGGTGCCCGAGCGGCTGCGCGAGGATTGCCCGATCGCGCCGGGGCCGACGATCGTCGATCCGAGCATCTACTATTCGCGCGATTTCTTCGATCTCGAGGTCGAACGGCTGTGGAAGCGGGTGTGGCAGATGGCCTGCCACGAGGACGATATTCCGAACGTGGGCGACAGCCATGTCTATGACATTGCCCACCTTTCCTACATCGTGGTGCGGACCGGGCCGGACGAGATCAAGGCGTTTCCCAATGCCTGCCTTCACAGGGGCCGCGCGCTGCTGACCGAGGACAGCAAGGGCGTGCGCGATTTCCGCTGCCCGTTCCACGGCTGGAACTGGGGCATCGACGGCGCGCTGAAGGAAGTGCCGTGCCAGTGGGACTTCCCCTCGGTCAGCGCGAAGACGCACAGCCTGCCGCCGCTACGGGTGGGCCGCTGGGGCGGCTGGGTGTTCATCAATCCCGATGACAACGCAGAGCCCTTCGAGCAGTTTCTTGGCGACATCGATCGGCACTTCCAGCCGATCCCGTTCGAGCGGCGCTACAAAGCGGTGCACGTGGCGAAGAAGCTGCGCTGCAACTGGAAGGTGGCGCAGGAGGCCTTCATGGAGGCCTATCACGTGGTGGCGACGCACCCGACGCTGCTCGATGTGATGGGCGATGCCAATTCCAAGTATGACGTGTTCGGCAACATGTCGCGCGCGATCTCGCCCAATGGCCTCCTCAGCCCGCATGTGAACCCGGCGTTCGTGGCGGAGCCGCTGGAGGGCGCGAAGACTTATGCCAAGGTGCGCCACGCGCTTTCCGGCAATGTCTATGAACGGCTTAGCGAGGACCGCGTGAAGGTGACCGCGCGCGATGGGCGCACGGGTATTTTCGACCATCAGGCGCACCACATCGAAGGCGAGCTTGACCACGCCGACGTGCAGCTGTGCGATTGGGTCGGTGGCCGTCTGCCCGACGGCTGGGAGCTGGAAGAGGACCATACCTCGACCGGCCCGGTGCCCGACCGGCGCAAGGCGATGGCGAACGAATCGCGCGAGCGGTGGCGGGGTCTGCTGGGGGATGAAGTCGACGAGATGTCCGACGCCGAGTTCGTCGACACGATCTACTACAACCTCTTCCCCAACATCAGCCCGTGGGGGTGCCTGAATCCGATTTTCTACCGGTTCCGTCCGCTGGGCGACAATCCGGAGGAATGCATCCACGAGACGATGTTCATGATGCCCGTGAAGAAGGGCGAGAAGCGCCCTGCCCCCGCCAAGGTGCACTGGCTGGACTTCGACGACGACTATTGCGACGCGGCGGAGCTGGGCATGCTGGCCAAGGTGTTCAACCAGGACGTGGTCAATCTGCCGCACGTGCAGCGGGGCATGAAATCGATCAAGTCCAAGGAGATCGTGTTTGCCAACTATGGCGAGACGAAGATCCGGCATTTCCACCAACTGCTGAACGAGCAGCTTTCGCGTTGATTGCTGTTTCGGCCCAATCGAAACAGGGTGGGCCGAAACAGGGCGGCACCGGGCCGGTGCCGCCTCAACTTAACAATACGCCAAGCAAAAATGACAATTGCAGGCAGGGCTGCCGGAGATCACTGTGAGCCGGAAAAGCTCTGCCCCGGGATTCGAGGATAACGACATGTCACGTGAACAGCTGATCGAAATGACCCGTTCGCTTATCGCCCACGGCGATGCGGGCACGATGGAACTGGCAGACGAAGTCGTGCGCATTCCCGCCTCGACCTATACCGACGAGGCGCTGTTCGAGCGCGAGAAGAAGCAGATCTTCCGCCGCCTGCCGCTGATGGTCGCGCCTTCGTGCGAACTGCCCAATCCCGGCGACTACAAGGCGATGGACATTGCGGGCGTGCCACTGCTGCTTACCCGCCAGCGCGATGGCAGCGTCGGCGCGTACCTCAACATGTGCACCCACCGCGGCAACCCGGTTGCTTCGGGCAGCGGCAATGCCACGCGCTTTACCTGCGGCTATCACGGCTGGACCTTCAAGAACGACGGCGCGCTGATCGGCGTCGCCAGCCCGCAGGACTTCGGCGCGGTGGACAAGGCCGCGCTCTGCCTGACCAAGTTCCCCGTCTATGAAAGCGCAGGGCTGATCTGGGCGACGCTCGATCCCAATTCGAAGCTTTCGATTGCCGATTACCTGTGCGGCTATGATGGGCTGCTGGAGGCCTTCGGCTTCAAGGACTGGTATCTGTTCAGCCAGCGCACGCTTTCGGGCCCGAACTGGAAGACGGCCTACGACGGCTACCTCGATTTCTACCACCTGCCCGTGCTCCACGCGAACACCTTCGGTGCGGACTTCTACAACCGCGCCAACTACTACGAATATGGCCCGCACCAGCGCCTTTCGACCCCGTCCAAGTTCGCGATCAAGGTGCAGTCCGACGACGATGGCCAGATCGACCTTACCAAGCTTTCCGACGAGGAAATCCCGGACGAAGTACTGGTGCAGGGCGTTTGGACGATCTTCCCGCACATCTCGATCGCCAGCTTCTACGGCGGCGGCCTGCGCGGCGCGATGATCAGCCAGCTGTTTCCGGGCGACAAGGTGGGCGAAAGCTTCACCACGCAGTTCTACGTCATGGAAAAGAAGCCGAGCGACGAAGTGGCGATCAAGGCCGCGCACGAGCAGTTCGATTTCCTTGAAATCGTGGTGCGCGACGAGGACTACAAGACCGGCAAGCGCCAACACGAAGCGCTGCAGAGCGGCCTGATGAAGGACGTGCTGTTTGGCCGCAACGAGCGCGGCGGTCAGGTGTTCCACACGTGGGCGGCAAAGCTGCTCGAAGCGAGCGACGACGATCTGGTCGAGATGTTCGCGCGCGAGGCACAGCGCGAAGCAGCCGAGTAAGATCGGCATGGGCTGCGGCGATGATTGCGCCGCAGCCGCCGCAGGCATAGGCTGATCCTCCCGGGGGCAAGGGAGGGAAAATCATGCGCTTGTATCGGATGCTGGGGCTAGCCTTGCTGGCTGGCGGAGCTGCGACCGCGGCGACCACCCTCCACCGCGCGCCGCACAGCGACGCCGCAGCGCTCGCCATGCTCGATCCTTCGCGACTGGCGGCGGCGGCCTGTGCCGAGCGCGCGCGGGCGAGCGAGCCGGTGCTGCTGCGGCGCTTGCAGCAGGCGGCCGCGCTCATGGGCCCGGTCGTTCCGGGCAAATTCCCGCTTTATGGCGGCGTGCCGCGTTCGGCGCTGGAGCCGGGCGGGATGACGCCCGCGGCGCGGCCGTGGTTCGATCAGGGCCTCGAGATGGCCTACAATTTCAACCATGCGGCGGCAGTCGCCTCGTTCCGCAAGGCGCAGGCGCTGGCGCCCGGTTGCGCGCTGTGCTTCTGGGGCGAGGCGCTGGTGCAGGGGCCGAATATCAACGCGCCAATGGAAGCCAAGGCGCTCGCGCCGACGCTGAATGCACTGGCGAGAGCGCAGTCCTTGGCGCCGGGGATGCCGGCGCTGGACCGGGCGCTGGTGGGGGCCTTGGCGGCGCGCTATTCCGCCGATCCCAAGGCGGACCGGGCGGCAATGGACGCGGCCTATGCCGATGCCATGCTGGCGCTGGCGGCGGCGCATCCGGCGAATGACGACATGGCCGTGCTGGCGGCCGAAGCGGCGATGGACACCAGCCCGTGGAACTACTGGCAACCGGGCCGCGCCGAGCCAAGGGCGCGGATCGACAAGGCGGTGGCGCTGGTCGAAGGCGTGCTGGCGCGGCATCCCGGCCATCAGGAAGCGGCGCACCTCACCATCCACCTGATGGAGAACTACGTCGATCCGAAACGCGGCGAGAAGGCGGCGGATGCGCTGGCGCTGAGCGCGATGCCCGAGGCGGGGCACCTCGTCCACATGCCTGGGCACATCTATTACCGGATCGGGCGCTACAAGGATTCGATCCGCGCCAATATCGCGGCGGCGAAATCGGACGAGGCCTATCTGGCCAAAGTGCCGGACGACGGGATGTATCGCTACGGGTACTATCCGCACAACATCCACTTCATCGTGACATCGGCGCAGCAGGCGGGCGATCTCGGGCTCGCGGTATCGCAGGCGCGCAAGCTGATGCGGATCATTCCCGAGGACAAGGCAGTCGAGCTGGGCTGGATCCAGGCGGTGGTGGCCGCGCCTTCATTCGCCTTTGCGCAAGGGGGGACGCCGGCGCAGATCCTTGGCCTGCCCAAGCCGACGGCGCGCCTGCCCTACGTGCTGGCGATGTGGCACTATGCCCGCGGGGTGGCCTTTGCCCGGCTCAAGCAGCCACGGGCGCTCGATGCGGAACTGGCGGCGATGGAGCGGCTGACTGCCGATCCGGGGATCAAGGTGCTGGAGGGCACCGGGGTGCCGGGCACCGACCTCATCCATCTGGCGCAGCACGTGATGCGCGGGCGGCTGGCCTATGCGACCGGCGATTATGCGGGCGCGGCGGAGCACTTCCGCAAGGCGCAGGCGATCGAGGGGACGATCCCCTATCAGGAGCCGCCGTACTGGTACTACCCGGTGGGCCAATCGCTGGGCGCGGCCTTGCTGGCGGGCGGAAAGCCTTCAGAGGCGCGCGATGCGTTCCATCAGGCGCTGCTGGTTGCGCCGGGGAATGGCTGGGCGCTGTGGGGCCTCGCCAAGGCCGAGCGAGCGCTGGGGCATGAGCTTGAAGCGCGGGCAGCGGATGCGGCGCTGGAGCGGGCGTGGCTGGGGGATCGGCGGCTCTTGACGCTCGACCGGCTTTAGGACGCGACGGCGAGCCGGTTGCGACCGGCATTCTTGGCGGCATAGAGCGCGTTGTCGGCGCGGCAGAGCAGGTGATCGAGGCTTTCGTCGGCGCGCGAGATGGCGATGCCGAAGCTGGCGGTCATGCGGGTGAGTCCTGCGGGCGTGATCAGCGGGAGGGCTTCGAGGCGCAGGCGGATTGCATCGACCACCAGTTCACCGGCTGCGCGGGCGCGTTCGCCCGCCTCAAGCGCAAACAGCAGGCCAAATTCTTCACCGCCGAGGCGCGCCACCAGCGCATCTGGCGGGGCGGCAGCGGATATGACGGCGGCGGCGTGCTGGAGCGCGAGATCACCCCCGGCATGGCCGAGACTGTCGTTGATGTGCTTGAAATGATCGATATCGACCATGACCAGCATCTGCGACTTGCTGCCTTCCAGCCGGGCGCCGGCTTGTTCGACAAAGGCGCGGCGGTTGTCGAGCCTGGTCAGCAGATCCTGCCGGGCGAGCAGACTGAGCTGCCGGTTTAGCGCCTCCATCCGGCGCGTGATCCACACGAAGTAGATGAACGAGGGCGGCGCGACGAGCGCGGGGATGCAGAAGGCGACCAGCATCGCATCGCCATAGGTGACTTCGCCATGTGTCTGGAACGAGGCGTGCGTTGCCGCCAGCGAGCAGCCGATGGAGAGGCCCACGACAAGAATGCCGGCAAGCAGCATCCGGACCGGGCTAGAAGTGATGTTCCAGACCACGGCCCGAGAATAGCGGACGAACCCTTAACGATCGGTACCGCGCCCGGCCCCTCAGCCATCCTTGTAGTAGTAGCTGTAGCCGTTGATCGCGGGGGCGCCGCCGAGGTGCGCGTAGAGGACGCGGCTGCCTTCGGGGAAGAAGCCCTTGCGCGTCAGGTCGATCATGCCCTGCATCGATTTGCCCTCGTAGACCGGATCGGTGATCATCGCTTCGGTGCGGGCGGCGAGGCGGATGGCGTCGTTGGTTTCGTCCGACGGGACGCCGTAGGCCGGATAGGCGTAGTCCGGGTTGATGACGATCTCGTCCTCGCGGATGGGGCGGCCGAGGCCGACGAGTTCTGCGGTGTTGTCGACGATCATGCGGACCTGCGCACGGGTCTGCTCGAGCGTGCCGGAAGCGTCGATGCCGATCACGCGGTCCGCGCGGTCCTGCGCGGCGAAGCCGACGATCATGCCGCCTTGCGTCGAGCCGGTGACGACGCAGACGACGATGTAATCGAACTTGAAACCGAGCTCGGCCTCTTGGCGCTCGACTTCTTCCGCAAAGCCGACATAGCCGAGCGCGCCGTACTTGTGGACCGAGGCGCCGGCGGGGATCGGATAGGGCTTGCCGCCGGCGGCCTTGACGCTCTCGATGGCGTCTTCCCAGCTCTGGCGGATGCCGATGTCGAAGCCATCTTCCACCAGGCGGCTGTCTGCACCCATCAGGCGGGTGAGCAGGATATTGCCGACGCGGTCGTAGACGGCGTCGTAATGCGGCACCCACTTTTCCTGCACGACGACGCACTTCATGCCGAGCTTGGCGGCGGTGGCGGCGACCATGCGGGTGTGGTTCGATTGCACGCCGCCGATGGAAACCAGCGTGTCCGCGCCCGAGGCGATGGCATCGGGGACGATGTATTCGAGCTTGCGCAGCTTGTTACCGCCGAAGGCGAGGCCGGAGTTGCAATCATCGCGCTTGGCCCAGATCTCGACCTTGCCGCCGAGGGCTTCGCTGAGACGGGGCAGGCGCTCGATGGGGGTGGGGCCGTAGGTGAGCGGGTAGCGTTCGAATTTCGAGAGCAGGGACATGGTGGCTCCGGCTTGGCGTTTGATTCGGCGCTGAAGCTAATCGAAAGTGCTTGGAAGGTGCTTGCAAAGTTGGCGACTCTGAAAGCGTAATTCAGTCATAATGGCGCTTTTATTTATATTACCTTCCGCTAAATATCATTTCTATGAAAGAAACTTCCATTGAGTTTGACCGGATCGACCGCAACCTGCTGCGCATGCTGCAGGCGGACGGGCGGCGGTCCAATCAGGAGCTGGCGGACCTCGCCAACATCAGCCCGGCAACCTGCCACCGGCGTGTGGCGCGGCTGGTGGAGGCGGGGGCGATCACCGGGTTTCGGGGATTTGTCGATCCGGGCGTGGTGGGGCTCGGCACGCTGGTGATGGTGGGCGTGGTGCTCGATCGCTCGACGCCGGAGAGCTTCGCCGCGTTCGAGGGGGCGGTGCTGGGGATGAAGGAAGTGCTCGATTGCAATCTGGTGGCGGGGGACTTCGATTACCTGCTGAAGATCCGCGTGCGCGACATCGCCGATTTCAATGCGCTGCATGGCCAGCGGCTGCTGACCCTGCCGGGGGTGCGGCAGACGCGGACGTTTTTCGTAATGAAGGAAGTGAAGGAGAATGCGCCGCTGGGGTTTTGAGGTTTGCGCTTTGCTGAACCTCACCACCCCCAACCCCCTCCTCTGTCCTTCGACAAGCTCAGGATGAGCGAAGAAAGGGGCTTTTTTGGCGCTACATCAGGCCGAGTTTGCCGCCGGTTTCGGCGTAGGCCTTGAAGGCTTCGAGGCGGGCGGCGGACGAGACGGCGGGGCGCGGGGCTTCCTTGTCGCCGAGGCCCATGACCGTGGTGGTGGCCTTGCCGACGGCGGGCCAGCCAGGCGCGCCGGTGCGCAGGAAAGCGAGGAGGCGGCGTTGCCATTGGCGGCTGATGGCGGTGTCCTTGGCGGTGAAGGTGCGCGGGCCGAAGCCCAGATTGCCGAAGACGTAGGGGAGCTGCGAGGAGTGGAAGGCGCCCCATGCCTTGCCGCCTTTCGCTGCCGGATAGGCGTGATCGTAGAGGTAAGCGAAGACCGGCTGGCGGGCGCTGCGAGTGCGCTCCTTTGACCAGAGGAGCAGGCCGGCCATGTAGCGATCTCGCGCGATGAGGGCATTGCTGGCGGCGGCTTCCGCGTCGGTGGCGTGGGGGTAGAGTGCGAGGAGGCGGTCCGCGAAAGTGCCGTAGCGGGCGCGCAGAGCGGTTTCGAGTTGGGCCGGGGTGCGCACCGTGGGGTCGATCATCTCGGCGCTGTTGTAGCCGGAGATCAGCGGCACGGGGCTGACGACCGGGCCGCTGGCGCGGGCGGGATCGAAGGGGACGACCTTGCCATCGACGTTGGGGACGAAGAGCAGGCGCGGCGGGCCGCTGCCGGGGACGTAGCGGGTGGCCTCGATCAAGGTTTCGGCAGGCACGGCGCGCAGGCCTGCAAGGGTTGCCGCGCCAAGCTTGGCGGCGAGATCGGCGCCAATCTGCTCGTTCGTGGCGAGCGGGGGGACATCGATCGCCATGCTTGCGCCGCTGAAGGCGATGGCCTTGGTGAAGAGGCCCTTGGCGAGCGGCGAGATCAGGAGATCGGCGACCGAGGCCGCGCCCGCGCTTTCGCCCGAGACGGTGACGTTGGAGGGATCGCCGCCAAAACGCGCGGCATTGGCCTTGATCCACTGGAGCGCGGCAATCTGATCGAGCAGGCCATAGTTGCCCGAGGAGCCCAGCGGGCTTTCGGCAGTGAGCGCGGGGTGGGCCATGAAACCGAACACGCCGACGCGGTAGTTCAGCGTGATGACGACAGCGCCCTGCGCCGCGAGCTTTGCACCGCTGTAGATCGGCAGGCTGCCGCTGCCGCCGCCAAAGCCGCCGCCGTGGATGAACACGAGGACGGGGCGCTTGCCTGCCGCCTTGCGGGGTTTCCACACGTTGAGGGTGAGGCAGTCCTCGCTCATCGGGCCTGCGGCGAGGAATTCGTCCGTATAGGGCCCCCAAGCAGCCGGCACGCCCTGCTGGCAGGCGGGGCCATAGTGCGATGCATCGCGCACGCCTTGCCACAGCGCGGCGGGCTGCGGTTCGCGCCAGCGGTTCGCGGCGACCGGCGGGGCGGCATAGGGGATGCCGAGGTAGGCCTCTGCGCCAGCCTGCGCCGTGCCGCGAACATCGCCGAGCGTGGTGGAGACGATGCCTTGCGCCTGAGCGGCAGCAGGGAGCGAGAGCGCGACGGCAAGCGCGAGGCGGATGGACATGGCGACAGGCTCTCCCGGACGTTTTACGGCCAAACTAGACGATATATTCTATTTAGCAACAGGCAACGCGGGATTTGACAGGATGGCGCTGCCGCTTATCCCTATGCGCACTTCAATCAGGGGGATTTGCGTGGGCGCAGTGGGGATCGCAGAGGCAGGGCAAGGAAGCGGCGTGGAGCTGAGCCGGACGCTGCTGCCGCGGCACGTTTCGATGATCGCGATTGGCGGGATCATCGGTGCGGGTCTGTTCGTCGGTTCTTCCACCACGATTTCGCTGACCGGGCCGGCGGCGGTGATTTCCTACCTGATCGCGGGGCTGCTGATCCTGCTGGTGATGCGGATGATCGCCGAGATGGCCATCGTGCTGGAAGGCGTGCGGACCTTTCCCGACTTTGCGCGCGCCGGGCTTGGCCATCTGGCGGGGTTCCTCTCGGGCTGGCTCTACTGGTATTTCTGGGTCGTGGTCGTCGCGGTGGAGGCGATTGCCGGGGCCAAGATCATCGGCGGCTGGCTGCCGGGCGTGCCGGAATGGGCCATCGGCGCGGGGCTGACCGCGCTGATGACGGGCGTGAACCTGATGTCCACCCGCAGCTACGGCGAGTTCGAGTTCTGGTTTTCCTCGATCAAGGTGGCGGCGATCCTCGTGTTCAGCCTGATCTGCGCGCTGTGGGTGTTTGGCATCACCGCGCCGCAGGGTTTTTCCATCGGCAACCTGACCGCACATGGCGGCTTTGCGCCGCATGGCTGGGGGCCGGTGCTAGCGGGGGTCGCATCGACCATCTTCTCGCTCTGCGGCGCTGAAATCGCGACGATTGCGGCAGCGGAATCGCCTGATCCGGCCAAGGTGATCGCGCGGATGACCGTCTCGGTCGCCCTGCGCATCGTGATCTTCTACGTGCTCGCCATCGGGCTGATCGTGGCGGTGGTGCCGTGGACGCAGATCGTGCCGGGGCATTCGCCCTTCGCGACGACGCTGGCCGCAATGCACATTCCGGGCGGCGAGACGATCATGAGCGCGGTGGTGCTGGTGGCGGTGCTCTCGTGCCTCAACAGCGGGCTTTATGTGACGAGCCGCGCGCTGTTCGGCTTGGCCCGCTTTGGCGATGCGCCGGACTGGCTGGTGCATGTGAACGCGCGCGGGGTGCCGGCGCGGGCGATCATTGCCGCAAGCCTGTTTGCCTATGGCGCGCTGGCGGCGCAGTGGCTTTCGCCGGGCACGGTGTTCAGCTTCCTCGTCAATTCATCGGGCGTGACGATGATCCTGCTTTATGGGCTGGTCGGCATCGCGCAGTTGAAGGAGCGCACGCGGATGGAGCGCGAGGCGCCGGAGAAGCTGACGCTGAAGATGTGGTTCCACCCCTTCGGCACCCTGACCGCGCTGGCGGCGATGCTGGCGGTGCTGGTGTTCATGGGGCTGCAGCCTGACCTTGCGAGCCAGCTGTGGATGAGCCTGCTGGTGGCGGCGCTGTTTGCGGCGGCGTTCTGGCTGCTGCGCACGGGAAAGCGCGCCTGACATGCCTCAGATCATAACGGCAGAGGAAGCCGCCGCGCTGGTCAAGCCGGGCATGTGGCTCGATTACGGGTTCGGTGCGACGCAGACGGAAGCGTTCGACAAGGCGCTGGCCGCGCGGGTGCATGAGCTTTCGGGCGTGAAGGTGCGCAGCTGCCTGACGACAAGGCCGCGCGCGTTTCAGGAAGCCGATCCCGAAGGCGCGCATATGCTTTCGGCGAGCTGGCACTTCAGCGGATACGACCGCAAGCAGTTCGACGCAGGGCGCTGCGTCTATGTGCCGCTCAACCTTGGCGAGTGGCCCGATCTCTACAAGCGCTTCTGCGAGCGCGTGGACATTGCGGTGTTCCAAGTCTGCCCGAAGGATGCGGACGGGTTCTACAACTTCTCGATCTCGGCCTCCTACCTGCGCTCGCTGGTGGAGAAGGCGGACGTGGTGATCGTCGAGGTCAATCCGGCTCTGCCTTATTGCTACGGGCCGGATAACGCGGTGCACGAGAGCGAAGTGGACTTCGTGATCGAGGTGCCCGCCCTCCCCGCTCCCGAACTGCCGAGCGCAGTTTCGAGCGATGTGGACCTTGCGATTGCGCGGCTGGTGGCGGCGGAAATCCGCGACGGGGACTGCCTGCAACTGGGCATCGGCGGCCTGCCCAATGCAGTCGGGCGCGCGATTGCGGGTGCGGGGGTTAAGGACCTTGGCGTCCATACCGAGATGATGGTCGAGGGGCTGGTCGAACTGGTCAAGGCGGGCGTTGCCACCGGCGCGCGCAAGCAGGTCGATGTGGGCAAGGCGGTCTATGCCTTCGCCATTGGCACGGCGGACATCTACAACACGCTGGACCGCAACCCCGCCTTCGTGGCGCGGCAGGTGGACTATACCAATCTGCCGCAGTTCGTGGCGCAGAACCGCAATGTGGTTGCCGTGAACAGCACCGGGCAGATGGACCTGCAGGGGCAGGCGGCATCGGAAGCGGATGGCTATCGCCACTTCAGCGGCACTGGCGGGCAGCTTGGTTTCGTGCGGGCGGCGTATGAATCGGAAGGTGGCCGCGCGTTCCTGTGCATGCCTTCGACGTATGAGAAACATGGGGTGCGCAAGAGCCGGGTGGTGGCGGGCCTCGCGCCGGGGACCGTGGTCACCGTGCCGCGCACCGATGTGATGCATGTGGCGACCGAATACGGCATGGTCTGCCTCAAAGGTCTGAGCGTGGCCGAGCGCGCGAAGGCGATGATTTCCATCGCGCATCCCGACTTCCGCGAGGAACTGGAGCGCGACGCTTATGCCAATGGATTGATTCCGAAACATTATTTTTGAGACATCGCGACCTCTCACGGTTATGGAGCTTTCGCGGCATTGGCAGCCCGGAGCAAAACTCCTATGCCGGAGCCGATTGATCCGCCGGCGAGAGGCTCTTGGTGCTGCGAGCATGACCATCACCAGATCCGGCGGCCGTAACGCCGCAGAATCAACCCTCAGCGCACCTGCCACGCCATGCCATACCCGCCCGCGGTGCACCGCAGGAAGGTTTGTGCCCGGGTGCTGAACCTGTTTCGCAAGCCGTTGATGCAGCGGGCTGCGCTGGGCGCCATCGTGGCGCTGGCGCTGGCGCTGCGGCTGTTTCACATCGGCTTCGGCCTGCCGGCGATCAACGATCCCGATGAGCTCATGTTCGAGTTGGGCGCGGTGCACATGCTGCGCACGGGGACGCTCAACCCCGGCTGGTTCGGCCACCCCGCGACGACAACCATGTACCTCCTCGCGCTGTGCAACATCGCCGTCTACGGCACCGGGCGCGCGCTGGGCTGGTTTCATTCGCAGCGCGAATTCGTCGATGCGGTGTTCGTTTCCCCTTCGCTGCTGATCCTGCCCGGGCGGATCGCGATGGCCGCCTTCGGCGCGGCCTCTGTGTGGCTGACCGGGCGCCTTGCCACGGCATTGTTCGACCGGCGCGCCGGGCTGGTGGCCGCGCTGATCCTCGCGGTCAGTCCGGTCGCGGTGCATTGGTCGCAGATCATCCGTTCGGATGTGATGGCGACCACCTTCATGCTGGCGTGCCTGCTCGCCACCTTGCGCCATGCGCGCGGCGGCGGCTGGCGCGACCTGATCGTCGCAGCCGTGTGGCTGGGCACCGCGATTGCCACGAAATGGCCGTTTGCGGTGGGCGGCGTGGCGATGATCGCGGTGATTGGCTGGCAACTGGCGGATGGATCGAGCCGGGTGCGCGATGCGGCGGTGCGGCTGGCGGCCTTCATCGCCACGATGCTGTGCGCGCTGCTGGTGATCTCGCCCTATCTGGTGATCGCGCGCGATACCGTGGCCCGCAACCTGCAGGGTGAGGCGCAGACGCGGCACCTTGGGGCAACCGGCGGGACGCTGGCGGAAAACCTGGCGTGGTATCTGCAAGGCCCGATGGTCGATGCGCTGGGCGTGGCCGGCATCGCGCTGGCGGCAGCCGGGGTGGTGTTCGCCGCGCGGCGGCCACAGGCCGCGGCGATGATCGTGCCGGTCACCATCACCTTTGCGCTGCTGATCGGCTCGCAACATATCGTGTGGGAGCGCTGGATCATTCCGCTGCTGCCGCTCGTGGCCATGCTGGCGGGCGCCGCGCTGGCCGAGGCTTCGCGCAAGTTGGAACGCGGCACGGCATGGCGCGGTGCGCTGGCCTGCACGATCGCCGCCGGACTGATCGCGCTGCCGCTGGGGGTTACCGCGTTTCGCGAGGCGCAGGCCCGCGCCAACGATACGCGGCAGATCGCTTCGGCCTGGGCAGCCGTTAACATTCCGGCCGGCTCGACCGTGTTCATCGAGCACTTCGGTTTCGATCTCTATTCCCAGCCCTGGCGCGTGCTGTTCCCGATGGGCGAGGCAGGCTGTGTCGACGCGCGGGCGCTGCTGGCGGGCAAGTTCGACAATGCCGTGATCGAACGCGCGCGGGCGGGACGCTCCAACATCGACTATGGCACCGTGGCAACGGCTCGCCTCGAAAGCTGCCGCGCCGATTACGCCATCCTGAGCCAGGCGGATCGCTATGCGGCCGAGGCGGCGGACTTTCCGGTGCAGGCCAAGGCCTATCGGGAACTGATCCAGGCAGGCAGGACTGTGGCGGTGATCCGGCCTGCACAATACCTCCAAAATGGACCAGTCGTGCGGATCGTGCGGTTTGGCGGCGTCAACAAAATGTCACAGTATTAACCGCCTATTAACCATACTGGACTACCTCCAATTTGGTGGAAATTGCCTGACGATTAATACCTACGTGCAGGCTTGCAAAATAGGTGAACGCCGGTATGCCAGCCGCAACTGACCAGTTCAGTCTCCGTATTGGCTTTGTGAGGGTAGTTTGACAAAGGCGGTGATACTGGCGGGCGGGCTTGGCACTCGTCTTGGTGAGGAAACATCGCTTCGCCCCAAGCCCATGGTTGAAATCGGCGGCATGCCGATCATCTGGCACATCATGAAGATCTACGCTGCGCACGGCGTGACCGAGTTCGTGATCTGCCTCGGGTACAAGGGCTATGTGATCAAGGAGTTCTTCGCGAACTACTTCCTGCACGCGGCCGACGTGACGATCGACCTTGCCAGCAACTCGATCGAGATCCACCGCGCCAAGAGCGAACCCTGGAAGGTCACGCTGGTGGAAACCGGCGCCGACACGCAGACCGGTGGCCGGCTCAAGGCGGTGCGCGATCACCTCGCCCCCGACGAGCCGTTCTGCTTCACCTATGGTGACGGCGTTGCTGATATCGACATCACCGCCGAGATCGCCTTCCACAAGGCGCACGGCCTCAAGGCGACCATTGCCGCCGTCGCGCCGCCCGGACGGTTTGGCGCGCTGGAGTTCGATGGCGACAAGGTGGTCGATTTCATGGAAAAGCCGGCCGGTGACGGCGGCCTCATCAACGGCGGCTTCTTCGTGCTCGATCCCTCGGTGATCGACCTTATTCCCACGCCCGGCACGATCTGGGAAAGCAGCCCCATGGAAGCGCTGGCGCGCAGCGGCGAACTGGCCGCTTTCCGTCACGAGGGGTTCTGGCAACCGATGGACACATTGCGCGATCGCCAGTTGCTGGAACGGCTGTGGTCCGAAGGCACCGCGCCGTGGAAGGTCTGGTAATCCGGGCCATGGCGCACGCGCATGATCCTTCCTTCTGGGCAGGACGCCGAGTCCTGCTGACCGGCCATACCGGCTTCAAGGGAAGCTGGCTGGCGCTGTGGCTGCACGAGATGGGCGCCAAGGTCTTCGGCCTCTCCTTGCCTGCCGAACCTGTCAGCCTGTTCCGGCAAGCCCGGATCGATGAACTGGTCGACCACCGCGAAGGCGATATCCGGGATATCGAGACCGTGCGCGATGCCGTGCGCGCGGCGGATCCCGAGATCGTGTTCCACCTCGCCGCGCAGCCGCTGGTGCGCCTCTCCTACGAGATGCCGGTGGAAACTTTCGCCACCAATGTTCAGGGTACGGTCCACGTTCTCGACGCCTGCCGGAGCGCGCCTTCCTTGCGCGCGGTGGTCTGCATCACTTCAGACAAAGCCTACGAGAACCGCGAATGGGTGTGGCCCTATCGCGAGAGCGATCCGATGGGCGGATACGATCCCTATTCGGCCAGCAAGGGCGCGGCCGAACTCATCATCGCGGCCTATCGGCGCAGCTTCTTCAGCAGCGAAGGTTCGGCGCTGATCGCATCGGTGCGTGCCGGCAACGTGATCGGCGGCGGCGACTGGGCCGGCGACCGGCTGATTCCCGACATCGTGCGGGCGCTGATCGTGGGCGAGCCGCCGATCGTGCGCAATCCGCGCGCAATCCGCCCGTGGCAGCACGTGCTTGAGGCGCTGGGCGGCTATCTGCTGATCGCCGAGGCGCTCGCCCGGGGTGAGCGCTCGGCTGCGGACGGCTGGAACTTCGGCCCGGCTGACGACGATACGCAGCCCGTTTCATGGATCGCCGACCACATGACGCGGCAGTGGGGCGCTCCGGGCTGGATCCATCCGGAAGGCAGCAGCGGACCGCACGAAGCCAACGTGTTGCGGCTCGATTGCGCCAAGGCGCGCACCCAGCTCGGCTGGCGCCCGGCGTGGCGGCTCGATGAGGCGCTTTCGCGCATTGTTACATGGCACAAGGACGTGGCCGGCGGTGCGGACGCCCGCGCCGTGACGCGCGCCCAGCTGGCCGATTACCGTTCCGCGTTCATTCAAGTTTGATCAGGTAGCCTAGTCGCAATGACCACCGACCTCCATGTTTCCCTCGCCGATATCGCCGCAACCGCGGACGAAGGACAGCTTCGCGAGCTGATCCTTTCGCTGTCGGGCGAATATGCGCGCCGCTTCCATGCCCCGCGCACGTTCATTCCGGGCGAAACCATCGTGCCGGTTTCGGGCAAGGTCGTGGGCGAAGGCGAACTGCGCAATCTTGTCGACGCGAGCCTCGACATGTGGCTCACCACGGGCCGCTTCAACACGGCGTTCGAGGAAAAGCTGGCGGCGCGGCTGGGCGTTGCCCATGCGCTGACGACCAATTCGGGCTCCTCGGCCAACCTGCTGGCGCTGGCGACGCTGACCTCGCACTATCACCGGTCCGAGGCGCTCAAGCCGGGCGACGAGGTTATCACCGTGGCGACCGGGTTCCCGACCACGGTGAACCCTTCGCTGCAGTACGGGCTGGTGCCGGTGTTCGTCGATGTCGACATCCCGACCTACAACATCAAGCCGGAGATGATCGAAGCCGCGGTTTCCGACCGGACGCGCGCGATCATGATCGCCCACACGCTCGGCAATCCCTTCGACCTCGCCGAAGTGATGCGGGTGGCGGAAAAGTACAAGCTGTGGGTGGTGGAAGACACCTGCGACGCGCTGGGCGCGACTTACGACGGCAAGCCGGTGGGCACCTTCGGCGACCTCGGCACGCTTTCCTTCTACCCTGCGCACCACATCACGATGGGCGAAGGCGGCGCCGTGTTCACCGACAAGCCGCGCCTGAAGCGCGTGGTCGAATCGATCCGCGATTGGGGCCGCGATTGCTGGTGCGCGCCGGGGCAGGACAACACCTGCGGCAAGCGCTTCGGCCGCCGGCTGGGCACGCTCCCGGTGGGCTATGACCACAAGTACACGTACGGCCATGTCGGCTACAATCTGAAGATCACCGACATGCAGGCTGCGGTCGGCCTTGCCCAGCTTGACCGGCTGGACGGCTTCATCGAAGCGCGCGGGCGCAATTTTGCCGCGCTGAAGGCGCTGCTCCGCCCGCTGGAAGACGTGTTCATCCTGCCCGAGGCAACCCCGCGCAGCGTACCGAGCTGGTTCGGCTTCCCGATCACGATCCGCCCCGGCGCCGGGATCAACCGCGAGCACCTCGTCCAGTACCTCAACGAGATGAAGATCGGCACGCGCCTGCTGTTTGGCGGCAACCTGCTGCACCAGCCCTACATGAAGGGCCGCAATGTGCGCGTGGTGGGCGATCTCGCCAATGCCGATCTCGTCACCACCAACACGTTCTGGATCGGCGTCTATCCGGGGCTTACCGAAGACCATCTTTCCTACATGGCCGAAGTGCTGAGCCAGTACGTGGCAGGGCACCGCACGCGTTGACCGCCCTCCCCCGCCTCGACTCCCGGACGCGCATTGTGCTGACTGGCCCTTCGGGCTGGATCGGCCAGGCCATGCTTGCGCATGTCGCGGGCCGCACGGCGGCGGCCGGAACGGCGGGTCTGGCGCTGGGCGGACAAGTGAGCGCGTTTGCCTCTTCCGCGCGGGTGATGGACCTGCCCTGGGGCGAAACGCTGCCGGTGCGTGCGCTCGACACGATAGGGCCGGACGACGTTGCCGGGGCGCATGTCATCCATCTCGCCTACCTGACCAAGGAAAAGGCCGACCAGCTCGGCGAGCGCCGGTTCATGGACACGAACCTTGCCATCGACGACGCGCTGATGGGCGCGATCGAGGGTGCGCGTCCGGCCAGTCTGTTCGTCGCCTCGTCGGGCGCGGCGGCACTGGCGGCTGCGGGTGCGGACCTCCACCCCTACGGCGTGGCCAAGCTGCGGCAGGAAGCGCGCTTCCTCGAATGGGGGCAGCGCAGCGGCGTGCCGGTGATCGCGGGGCGCATCTTCAACATCGCCGGCCCCTATATCAACAAGGTGGAATCCTACGCGATTTCCAACATGATCAATCAGGCGATGACGGCGCAGGCGATCACGATCGCGGCGCGCGTGCCGGTGTTCCGTTCGTTCCTGCACGTCGACGATCTGTGCGCCCTGGCGCTCGAGGCGGGGCTCGCCGGCGTCGTCCGCGCAGGCCCTGTCGACATGTGCGGCGCCGAAGTTGTCGAAATGGACGATCTTGCACTTGCCGTCAGTGGGGCACTTGGTAATAACGTCCGCATTCTGCGCGACCCGGTCGATACCGCCAAGACAAGCGCATATCTCGGCAACTTTTCGCAGACAAAGGCATTGGCGATGCAGTTGGGGCTCAAGCTCAGCCCGCTGCCGTCATGCATCCGGGACACAATCAACTGGCTGTTGGATCACTCGTCCGCCGCGCGGACGGGTCCGGTCCTGCAATCCACACAACAAGCTACCAAACGCGGATCGCAGGTTCGCGCAATACTTGAAGAAAGTTCGGTGAAATCATGACCCACGAAATCTTTGAAGACCTGTTCGTTCTCGAACTTGCCAACAACCATTGGGGCAAGCTCGAACGCGGCCTGAAGATCATTCGCGACTTCGCCGAAGTGGTCCAGCGGAACGGCGTCAAGGCGTCGATCAAGCTGCAATTCCGCGACGTGGACAGCTTCATCCACCCCGACTATCGGAGCCTTTCCGATTTCCGCTACATCAAGAAGACGCTGGCCACCGAGCTGCCGTGGGAAAGCCTGCGCGCGATGATCGAGGAAGTGCGCAAGTGCGGCATGCTGACCATGGTCACGCCGTTCGACGAAGCCTCGGTGGACAAGTGCGTGGAATTCGGCGTCGACATCCTCAAGATCGCCAGCTCCGACATCCGCGACAAGACCCTGCTGCGCAAGATCGCCTCGACCGGCAAGCCGGTGATCGCCTCCTCGGGCGGCGCGGCGGAGCATCACATCGACAAGCTGGTGTCGTTCTTCACCTCGCAGAGCATTCCCTTTGCGCTGAACCACTGCGTGTCGCTCTATCCTTCGGAAGACAGCGACCTCGAGCTCAACCAGATCGACTACATGCGCGCGCGCTATCCGGGCACGACGATCGGCCTTTCGACGCACGAACAGCGTGACTGGCACGATTCGATCCTGATCGCCTACGGCAAGGGTGCCCGCACGTTCGAGCGCCACATCGACATCGACTACGAAGGCGTGCCGGTGAGCCCGTACTGCACCCGTCCCGAACAGGCCGACGTGTGGTTCAAGGCGTTCCTCAAGGCCAAGGAGATGTGCGGCGGCTCGGCCGAGGCGCGCCGCGACGTGCCGACCGAAGAGCGCGTCTACCTCGATGCGCTGGTCCGCGGCGTCTATGTGAAGCGCGATCTGCCAGCAGGCCACGTGCTGACCGAGGACGACGTGTTCCTTGCCGTGCCGCTGCTGCAAGGCCAGATCTCGACCCGTGAGTTCGAAGCGGGCGAAGTCACCAAGGCGCCGATCCCGGCCAATGCTCCGGTCCTGCTCGAGGATATCGACGCCCCTTACAGCACCGATATCGAAGTGCGCAGCCTGATCCCGACCCGCGGCCTCGCCCGCGAGATTTCGGCACCGGCCGCGGCTGCGGTGGGCTGACACCGCCTCACGCATTTCCTACTGTCCGCTTTCGCACCGCTCCGGGTTGTCCGGGGCGGTGCTTCAGGAATACGAGCAGATGTCCACGGTTCGCTTGTCCGATTATGTTGCTCAGCGCCTGCATGAACATGGCGTACGCCATGTGTTCATGCTTACCGGCGGCGGTGCGATGCACCTCAACGATGCGATGGGGCGCGTCGACGGGCTGAAGTATGTCTGCTGCCATCACGAACAGGCGCTGGCTATGGCGGCCGAAAGCTACTCGCGGTTGTCCGGACGCCTTGCGGCGGTGAACGTGACGACCGGGCCGGGCGGCATCAACGCGCTCAACGGCGTGCACGGCGCCTTCACCGATTCCATTCCGATGTTCGTTGTGTCTGGTCAGGTAAAACGCGAGACGCTGGCGAGCCGCGCCCCCGTACGCCTGCGCCAGCTCGGCGATCAGGAGGTCGACATCGTCTCGATGGTCACTCCGATCACCAAGTTCGCCGCCACGGTCACCGATCCGCTCGACATCCGCTACCTCGTCGAAAAGGCGCTGTGGCTGGCAGAGACCGGCCGGCCCGGCCCGGTGTGGCTCGATATTCCGATCGACGTTCAGGCTGCGCCGATCGATCCGACTGTGCTGCACGGGTTCGACCCGGTGCGCGAAGGCTATGGCCGCCCGTTTGCCCTGCCCGCCGAATACGGCTGGCTGCGCGGAGACGCACTCGATGCGGCTGCCCGGCAGGTTGTCGAGGCGATCAAGGCAGCCGAGCGCCCGGTACTGCTGCCCGGCACCGGCATCCGCATCAGCGGCCAGTACGAAACCTTCCTGCGGGTGGCCGACCTGCTCGGCATCCCGGTCGCGCCAGCGTGGAACGCGCAGGACCTCGTCGCGGAAGATCACCCGCTCTACGTTGGCCGCCCGGGCACGGTGGGCGACCGTTCGGGCAACTTCGCGGTGCAGAACTCCGATTGCGTACTGGTGCTGGGCTGCCGGCTCAACATCCGCCAGATCAGCTACAACTTCTCCTCCTTCGCGCGCGCGGCGAAGAAGATCATGGTCGATGTCGATGCGGCGGAACTCGCCAAGCCGACGCTCTCGATCGACATGCCGGTCCACGCCGACCTGCGCGATTTTCTCCCCGCGCTGGAGCGCGCGCTGGCGGGTCATGATGTGCCTGCTGCGCATCGCACCTATCTCGATTGGGCGATGGAACGGCGGCGCAAGTACCATCCCGTCCTCCCGGAATACTGGGACACCAAGGGCGTGGTGAACCCCTATTGCTTCACCGAGGCGCTGTTCGAGCAGCTGGCCGAGAACGAAGTGATCGTGATGGCGGATGCGACCGCAGCCGTCGTCACCGTGCAGGCAGCGCGGCTGAAGAAGGGCCAGCGGCTCTATTCGAACTCCGGCGCGGCATCGATGGGCTATGACCTGCCCGCGACGATCGGGGCGTGGTACGCCATGCCCGCGGGCTCGCCGCGGATCATCTGCATGGCCGGTGACGGTTCGATCATGCAGAACCTGCAGGAGCTTCAGACGATCGTCGGGCAGAACATTCCGGCCAAGATCTTCCTCTACAACAATTCGGGCTACCACTCGATCCGCCAGTCGCAGCAGGCGCACTTTGCGGGCTTCTCGGTGGGTTGCGGGCCGGATTCGGGCGTGACTTTCCCCGATTTCGAGAAGATCGCGGTAGCCTTCGGCTTCGCCTTCCGCCGCACCAGCGAACACGACGACATACGCGCCGCGATTGCCGAGACGCTGGCCGCACCGGGCGCCGCAATCTGCGAGATCATGGTCGACAAGGAACAGAACTTCTCGCCGAAGCTCTCTTCGCGCCGGCTTGACGATGGCACCATGGTCACCGCGCCGCTGGAGGACCTGGCACCGTTCCTGCCGCGCGACGAGTTCATGGCGAACATGATCATTCCGCCGATGAACTGATGGCTGCTCCCGCGCCACTCCTGTTCGATCTGGACGGCACGCTTGTTGACAGCGCGCGGACAATTGCCGCCGCGCTGAGCAGCGTGGCGATCGCGCGCGGCGGCCACCGGATCACGGCAGAGGCCGTGCGCCCGCTGGTGAGCCGCGGCGTGGGCGTGGTGGTGGCTTCCGCGCTGGGCGCATTCGCAGGCGATCCGCAAGCCGACATCGCCGAATTCCGCTCCGTGCTGGCCGCGTTGCCGGCCGAACCCGGCGATCTTTACGCCGGCGTGCCCGCGGCGCTCGCAGCGCTGCAGGCGCGCGGTCATCCCATGGCCATCGTTACCAACAAGCCAGAAGGCCTCGCGCGGATCCTGCTGCGCGAACAGAGGCTGGACGGCCTTTTCGGCGCGGTGATCGGCGGCGATACCTGCACGGTGTGCAAGCCGCAGCCCGCACCGCTGCACCGCGCCCTTGCCGCGATTGCGCCCGATGGCGAGGCAGAGCGCGCGATCATGATCGGCGACAGCGATGTTGACGGCGAAGCGGCGCAGGCCGCAGGCTGCCGGTTCATGCTGTTCGAGGGCGGGTACGGGCCGGTCAGCGCGGACTGCTATCCGGTGGATGCGCGGTTTTCCGCATTCGATCAATTTGATGCCGTGCTGACGGCACTAACCGCCAAGAGCATGGCTGGAGCAGGCTGAGACGCCATGCCCACCCCTTCCAAGGCTGCAGGCTGTCCTGTAGCAATGCCGCAATCTGTTGAATCGAGCCAGCCAATGATCGTCAGGACAAGACCATGAAGACCGCGCGGATCGGTATGTCCATGGCCGCATCGGCAAGACCGGCGTTGCTGAAGCGGCTCGCGCTTGCGTGCCTTGCCGGGATCGCCGCCGTGCAGCAGCCCGCGCTTGCGCAGAACTCCATCCCGAGCGGATCGCCGCTGGCCAACAGCCAGCCGAGCCAGACCGAGGATCCGCGCCAGAACAACAACGGCAACAACAGCAACAATGGCGGCAATCAGGGCCAATCCTACGAGCCCTATCGCTCCGACAGCATCAATAGCGGCAACCAGCAGGATCAGGAGCAGAACGGCAACTCCAGCCGGGACGACAGCAAGCGCACGCTCCAGAGCGAGGGCAAGGTGATGGCCAAGCCCGCAAAGCCGGGCGAGTACGAGCGCTATATTGAGGCCGCTGTTGGCCACAAGGTGCCGCGCTTCGGCGCCAATCTGCTGACCGAGGCCGCCCGCGATTTCGCGGTCCCCGCGCAGGCGACCATTCCGCCCGACTATCCTGTCAATGTCGGGGACACGATCTCCGTCTCGCTGACCGGATCGATCGAGGGCAGCGCGAACTTTGTGGTCGATACCGATGGCCGGATCACCATTCCCAAGGTCGGCCCCGTGCAACTGGCCGGCGTGCGCTACCGCGATGTGCGCGACCGGATTTCCGCAGCGATCGGCCGCCAGTATCGCGGCTATGATGTCAGCGTGACCATCTCCAAGCTGCGCGGCCTGCGGGTCTATGTCACCGGATTTGCCAACAACCCCGGCGCCTACTCGCTCAACAGTCTCTCGACGCTGGTCAATGCCGTGCTCGCAGCGGGTGGGCCCAATGCCGGGGGCAGTTTCCGTTCGGTGCAGGTCATCCGCAATGGCCGCGTGGTCGCTGATTACGATCTCTATGCGCTGATCCGCAGCGGCGACCGCTCACGCGATCCGATCCTGCAGAACGAAGACGTGCTGTTCATCCCGCCGGTCGGCACGCAGGCCGCGGTCATCGGCAGCGTCAACGAAGAGGCCATCTACGAGCTAAAGCCGGGCGAGAGCATCGCCGATGCCTTGCGCTATGCGGGCGGCGCGAACGTGCTGGGCGATGCCTCGCGCGTGATCCTCTACCGCCTGTCCGACAAGCAGACGCTGGGCAGCCGGGAAATTGCGCGGTCGGACACGACAGGTTTTGCCGTCGACCCGGGTGACGTGTTGCAGGTCCTTTCGCAGGGGTCGCTGGTCATGCCGCTCGAGCGCCAGCAGGTGATCGTGCGTATCGAAGGCGAAGTGAACCGCCCGGGCAACTACTACGTCGCGCCCAATACCCCGCTGGCGACGGTGGTCGAAATGGCGGGCGGCCTGACGCCGCGCGCCTATGTCTATGGCACCAAGCTGACCCGCGCGAGCGTTGCCGCGCAGCAGCGCGTGTCGCTCAAGGAAGCGATCGACCAGTTCGAGATCTCGCTGACCACGGCACCCCTCAACAACAGTGCAATCGCAACCTCCGCCAACCGCGCCGATCAGCTGGCAGCTGGCCGGCGGATCCTCGAACGCTTGCGGGCGAGCGAGCCGGATGGGCGATTGGTGCTGCCGATCCCCTACGGCGCCACAGCGCTGCCCGGCGATCTCCTGCTGGAAAACAACGACCAGCTGACCATCCCGCCGGTGGTGGCGACGGTCGGCGTGTTCGGCTCGGTCTATCGCCCGGCCTCGTTCCTGCTCGACCGCGCCAATCCGCCTCGGGTCAGGGATATCATCGAGAAGGCTGGCGGCGTGCAGCGCGCGGGTGACAGGGGTTCGCTGTTCCTCGTGCGCGCCAGCGGTGAGGTGCTGACCCGCCGGCGCGGCGCGATGAACGCTCGCATGCAGCCGGGCGACGTGGTGTTCGTGCCGGTCAAGACACAGTCCAGCTCGCTGCTAGAGAAGCTGACGGGGATCAGCCAGGTGATCTTCCAGCTTGGCCTTGGCGCCGCAGCCGTGGCGGCGCTCAGGTGAGCCGCCGCCATCGCAGCCTGATCGGCGTGGTTGCCGGTTTCGGTCCGTTCGCGCGGCCGGGGCTGCGCCGTGCGATCCTCGGCGGCGCGTTCATCATCGCCGTGCTGCTCGCGCTCTTTCCGGAGAAGCACCGGGCAGCCGTCACCCTGACCCCGACCGATCCGGCCAGCTTGGGCCTTTCCGGCACGCTGGGCCAGCTTGGCGCGGTGCAGAGCGTGTTCGGCAATCAGGCCGCGGTCGAGGTCAGCCTGCGCATCGCGCGGAGCGACTATGTGCGCTCGAAGGTCGCCGACCGAGTGAAGCTCGACGACTATCTCGGCAAGCAGCGGGTTGATACGCTGCGCTGGCTTGATCGCAAGGTGGACGTTCACGCCTTGCGCGGCGGCATCATCGAGTTCGAGCTGACGTTGCCCGATGGCGCGCTGGCACGGCGGGTGGTCGATGCCTACGCCTCGGCCGTGCGCGAGCAGCTCGCCACGATTTCGCGTACGCAGACCGCCTACAAGCGCGACATTCTGCTCGACCTTGTCGAGCAGTCCAGCAAGCGCCTGAGCAAGGCGCAGGAAGCGTACGACACCTTCCGCCTGCGCACCCGCTACAGCTCGCCGCAAGCCGCGATCTTGGCTGTCGGCGACCGCGTCCCCAAGCTTGAGGACGAGATCAAGTCGAAGCGCATCCAGCTGGCGGCGGCTCGCCAGTTCTACACCGACGACAACATGAACGTGCGGCAAGTCCTCGCCGAGATCGACGCGCTGCAGCAGCAGCTTGCCAAGATCCGTTCGATCGCGCCGGGTGACGACAACTCGGTCGGCCGGGTCGTTCGCGAGTCCACAGAAGTGGATCGCCTGCGCCGCGATCTCGATCTCGCGCAAGCGCTGTATGATAACTACAAGCGCTACCTGCAGGGCACCTCGGTCGAGGATCTCACCTCGACCGCCAACGTGCGTATCCTCGAGCCGGCCTACATCGACAGCGAACGGCAGTATAACCTGCCCTTCGTGGTCCTTGCGGTGCTCATCCTGCTGCTTGCCGGGGCGATCGAGTTCTATGAACTGCGGCCTCCGCTCGAACCGGAGAAGAAAGCGTGAATGCCCCGATGTCTCCTGCCGTGAGGCCCGACATTTCGGTCATCATCCCGTGCTACAACGAGGAAGAGAACGCCGAGGCGATCTGCCGGGCCGCCACGCGCGAACTCGAGGCGGTGGGCGTCAGCTTCGAGATCATATTCATCGACAATGATTCCGCCGATGCGACGGTGGCGATCATCAAGCGGCTCTGCGCGGCGGACCCGCGCGTCAAGCTGATCGTCAACAGTCGCAATTTCGGCCAGATGCGATCGCCGACCCACGCGATCTATCAGGCCACCGGGCGCGCGGTGATCGGCCTTTGCGCCGATTTCCAGGACCCGCCGCAGATGATCCCGCAGTTCATCGAACGCTGGCGGGCCGGAACCGACATCGTCCTCGGCGTGCGCGAGGTGGAGAAAGTCGGCGCCATCCACGGCGCGCTGCGCAAGATGTCGTACGCGCTGGCCAAGAATTTCGGCGACTATCCGATCGTTCCGCAGGCGACCGGGTTCGGGCTTTATGACATGCGCGTGGTGGACGCGACGCGCACCCTTGCCGAGCCCGAGCCATTCTTTCGCGGCATGCTGGTCGAGACCGGCTTCAAGCTGGAGACGATCCCCTATGCCCGCCCACCCCGTGCGGCGGGGGCATCGAAGAACAATTTCTTCGCCCTGTTCGATTTTGCCATGTCGGCGCTGGCGGGTTCATCGAAGAAACTGCTGCGCGTGCCGATGTACATCGGCGCTTTCGGCATCGTGATGACCTTCCTGATGCTGCTGGGCGGGCTGATTGCCTTCTTTGGCGGGCGCCCGATCGCCGGGTGGCTGATCGCGTCGGTGGTCCAGTTCCAGTTTGCGCTGCTGTTCGGCTTCCTCGGCCTGCTGGGCGACAATGTCCGCATCGTTTCGGAACGCACCCGGCGCACGCCACTGGTGATCGAACGCGAGCGGATCAACTTCGCCGATGCCTACGTCGACGCCGGCCGCCCCTGATGGCGGGCGGCAGCGGCTTTCTGGCGCGAACGCTCGATAGCCTCGCCGCGCGGGTGCCCGGCTGGGAGCATCTGCGGCAGATCGTGCGCTTCTATCAGGCCGCGATCATCAACACCGCGTTCGGCATCTCGCTCTATTCGCTGCTCGTCTGGCTGGGGATGAACCTCTTCGCGGCGCAAGCGGTGGCCCACGTGCTTGGCAGCACATTCAACTACATGACCTATTCGCGCCATGTCTTCGCCGGGGCCAAGCCCGCCAAGCTGCGCTTCGCCATGTCCTACGTCGGCGCCTATCTGCTCAACCTCGTCGTGCTCTACGGCCTCTCGCGCTTCATCGCATCGCCCTACATTGCCGGGATCGGCACCGCGCTGCTCGTATCGACGATCAATTTCGTGGTGCTGAAGCGGTTGGTCTTCAGGACGCGCGCGGCATGAGCACCCGCCCGGCTGCGGCTTGGGGCAAACGGGTGGAGATCGCCTTCGCGCTGGCGGTCGTGGCGCTGATCGCGCGGGCGGCGTGGAATTTCCACCAGTACGGCTACCTGCCGCAACCGTTCTTCTACGAACCATCCGACACCTGGATGGACTGGTTCAACACGGCCTACTGGGCCCGGGATCCGGGCACATATGACGTGTGGGGCACGATCTACCCGCCGCTGTCGTTTGTCGTCATCCGGCTGCTGGGCATCGATTCGTGCTACGGGCGCAGCGCAGTGACCAGCGACATGCTGACGATCCGCGATTGCGATTGGCTTGGCATCGTGGCGATCCATGTGATTTTCGCGATCAACATCGTGCTGATCGCGCGCACCTTCCGCAAGATCGACCGCAAGACAGCGCTGCCCCGCACGGTGGCCCTTGCGCTGGGCATGCCGATGCTGTTCGCGCTGGAGCGGGGAAACATCCTGCTGCTGACGTTCACCTGCTTTCTGCTTGCCTTCGGCCCCTTGCTGCATTCGGCACGGCTGCGCTGGGTGGCTGCCGGGCTTGCCATCAACTTCAAGGTCTACCTGCTCGGAGCGGTGTTCGCCCTGCTGCTCAAACGCCGCTGGCGCTGGGTGGAAGGCGCCCTCATAGCGACCGTGCTGGTCTACACCGCCTCTTATTTCCTGCTCGGCACAGGCACGCCGGTGCAGGTGATCCAGAACATCACGCGCTATTCGTCCGGCTTCGAGGCGGGTCAGGTGCTCGATATCTGGTACTCGATCACTTATGCGCCGCTGGTCTCGCTGCTCAAGGGCAGCGTCTTTCCGGTGACGACCATCGTCGGCAGCGAAACGGCCGAGATCGGGCTGAGGCTCATCAGCGTGCTGGTGCCGGCTGGCCAGATCTCGATCCTGCTGGCCGCGATCGCCGTATGGCTGCGCCCAGAAGCCGTCTCATCCAGCCGCGCGGTGTTCCTCGGCACGGCCATGGCGCTGATCAGTTCAGAAGCGGGCGGCTATACCCAGATCCTGGTGATCCTGCTGGTGTTCATGGAGCCGTGGCGTGGGGTTGCCCGGCCGATCGCGATTGTCCTGTGCTACGTCCTGTGCCTGCCGGGAGACATCATCATCGGCTCCGTGCCTCCATTCGTGCGCGACAGTTACCTCGCCGGGCGCGCGGTGGAGATCAATATGGGCGTGGGCCTCGGCATGTTCCTGCGGCCGGGCATCCTCATCGGCATCGCCATCGCGATGTCGTGCTGCACCATCAGCGAAGTCTGGCGAGACATGCGGCAGGACGGCCTTGGCGAGCGGCGGCGTTTCCGGCGCGATGCGCGGCTGCTGCCAGCCTCATTCTACAAGCGCGGCTGAAGCGGCCTCGCTTCAGTTCCAATCGACGTAGAGCACCGTGTCATAGCCATTGTAGCCGTGCTGGCGCAGGGCATAACGGCCACCGGGGATCATGCCGTCGATCTTGAGCGGCAGTTCCCACAGGTCGCTAGGCTTGTGATAGACCGCGATGGCGATGCGCGGACGATGCTGGCAGAGCAGACCCGCCATGCCATCGAGCGCACCAGCCTCGAAGCCTTCGATATCGAGCTTGACCATGTCCAGCCGTTCGAGCGTCAGCACATCGTCCACACGCACTACCGGCACGATCTCGACATCGGTGTGCGCCGCAGGATCCACCGCGCGCGAGGCATCGGCATTGCCGGCCGCGAAGGTAATCACGCCGGTTTCCGCGCCGACACCGCAAGGAAACAGCACCGCCTCCCCCAGATCGCCGGCGCGTGATTTCACGAAGGCGCCGAGGTGGCGGAAATTCGCGCGGTCAGGCTCGAACGCGTACCACTTTTCGAGGCGCACGGCGGCCTTGGTGGCGGTTTCCAGCAGATCGCCGGGGAAGGCACCGCCATCGATGACGGCAATCGCATCCTTGCCGATGGGCAGGTCTGCGGGGAAATACTGCCGATCGCGATCGACCACCGGGTGATCTTCCGGCTGCCCGCTGATGCGATAGGCCACCAGCCCATCCAGCACCGCGCGCGAGGCATCATCGACAAGCAGGGCGCGGACCCGCGCTATCGCTTCGGCCTGATCGACCGGCAAGGTCCGGCTCGCCTGCCAGTAGTTGCCGAGCGCGGGATCAACGACATCGGGCAGTTCGGGCACGAACACCGTTTCGGCAAAGCCGCTGCTGCGCGCCCAAGCGGCGACTTCATCGATCGGGGTGCGGAAATTGTTGATCGCCATGACGAGCACGGCATCACCGGCCCGCTGCGGATCGACCGCCGCGCGTTCGAACACGGGCAGGCCATCGATTTCCTGCCCCGGGCGCGCCGCGCCATCGATGAAGCCCTGCACCGGGTAACCCTGCGCGGCAAGGCTGGCGGCGACCTGCCTGCCATAGCCGCCCGCGCCATAGACCAGCGCACCCTTATCGCGCAGCACGGCCTGCAAACGCTCTGCCGACCGGTGCTCCATCGCCCAATCAAACCGGGTCTTCATCAATGCATCGCTTGCCATGCGTGTGTGGTTCTCAACCTCTGCCGGGCCGCAAAAGTGCGGCTCTGGCATGTCCGCCACAGCGGTATTGGCAGGCGCCAGCCTTGTCCAGAACGGATGGGGCTGAAACGGATATGCCGGTGCAACCCCCGCCAGGCAGGCAGGGGTTGCGCCCGGTTCAGGCTGCGCGTGCGGTGGCGGCAAACGGGTAATCGGTGTAGCCATCGGCCCCGCCGCCATAGATGCGCGCGGCGTTGAGCGGGTTCATCGGCAGGCCTTCCGCCAAGCGGCGCGGCAAATCGGGATTGGCGATGAACAGGCGCCCGAAGGAAGCGGCATCGATCTCGCCTGCGGTAAGCGCTTCACGGGCACGCTCACCGGTGTAGCTGCCGTTGGCGATGTAGTTGCCGCCGAACGCCTTGCGGACGAGCTGCGGATCGACAATCCGCTGGAAGGGATCGCCGCGCGGATCGCTCGGTTCGACGCAGTGGAGATAGGCAAGGCCGCGCTTGCCGAGTTGCTGCGCCACATAGCCGAAGACGGCGGCGGGATTGCTGTCGCTCATGCCGTTGATGGTGAGCGAGGGCGAGAGGCGAATGCCGACGCGGTCTGCACCCCACACGCCGACGACCGCATCGGTTACCTCGAGCGTCAAGCGGGCGCGGTTTTCGATGCTGCCGCCATAGGCATCGGTGCGGTGATTGGTGCCATCGCGCAGGAACTGGTCGAGCAGGTAGGCGTTGGCGCTGTGGATCTCTACGCCATCGAAACCGGCGGCCTTGGCGTTGATCGCGGCGCGGCGGTAGTCCTCGATGATGCCCGGAATTTCGGCGAGCTCAAGCGCGCGGGGCACCACGAAAGGCTGCGGGCCTTCATAGGTGTGGGCATGGCCCTCAAGGCCGATGGCGCTGGGCGCGACGGGCAGCGCGCCGCCGGGCTGGAGCGAGGGGTGCGACAGCCGGCCGACATGCCAGAGCTGCAGCATCATGCGCCCGCCCGCAGCGTGGACCGCATCCGCCACCTCGCGCCAGCCTTCGACCTGACGCTCGCTGTAGATGCCCGGCGCGTTCGCATAGCCCTTGCCCTGCGGCGAGATATGCGTTGCCTCCGAAACGATCAGCCCGGCGCTGGCACGCTGCGCATAGTAGATCTGCTGAAGTTCGTGCGGGGCTTCATCCGCATTGGCGCGGGTGCGCGTGAGCGGGGCCATCACGATGCGGTTGGCAGCCTCGATCGCGCCATAGCGAATGGGCTGGAACAGGGGATCTTCGGTCATGGACTCATCCTTTTGCGGCTGCGAGCGGGCGAAACCCGTTCAGAAGGCGCGGCTCACGCGGCGAGGTGGGTTTCGAGCGCAGGGGCTGCCGGGAAATCGACGGGGACCTTGGTCACGGCGTGGAGGTAGTTGGTGATCATCTTGTCACCGATGGTGACGATGACATCGACGAGGTTTTCCGCGGTCCATCCGGCGCCGAAGAACGCATCGACGAGGGCTTCATCGGCCTGCCCGCGGTTCACTGCGATCGAGCGGGTCAGCCGGGCCAGCGCATCGAGCTTAACGTCCGCAGCGAGGCTGCCGGCGCGGATTTCGAGGATCTGCGCATCGGAGAAGCCGTTCAGCTTGCCCAGCGCAGTGTGCGCAGCGAGGCAATAGGCGCAGTCGTTGACCTGGCTGACGACGAGGTTGACCACTTCGCGGGCCTTGGCATTGAGCGACGACTTGGCCGACTGCAGCGCAAGATAGGTGCCCAGCGCGTTGTTCGAATGCGCGAGGGTGGCATAGAGATTGGGCACAAAGCCGAGCTGGCCCTTCAGGCCATCGAACAGGCTCTGGTTGCCAGCCGAAACGGTATCGCGGGTGGGGACAGTGAAAGCGGTCATCGTCAGGCTCCTTCAAGAGGGCGGCGTGGTTGCCGTGCCCCCTTGATGGCCCGCGATGCCGCATTCCGGCAGATTTCCCGTCGCGATTTGCCCTATGCCCAAGCGGAATAGATCATCATGATTTGGCGCAGCATATTGGCTTGAGAGGCATGGCCAGCAGACTGCGGCGCGCTAGATGCCTGCCAGCCTGAGCGCGGCGCTGAGATCCGGCGCGGTCAACGCCGGAGCCGGGGGGAGTGGTTCGGCCGGAACACCCAGCCGGTTGATCCATGCGGTACGATAGCCGAACCAGGTAGCCCCGAGCGCATCCCAGCCGCCAAATGCCACGAAGCCGATCGCCTCGCGCGGCAAGCCGAAGGCATCCGGCCCCATTGCATAAGCGCGGGGCGACGGTTTGAATGCGTGCACCCGGTCGGTCGACAGCGGCGGTTCCATCAGATCATCGAGATGGTTCGCCCGCATGGCGGCCTGCAGCATCGGCGCGCTCAGATTCGAGAGGAATGCCAGCCGCAAACCTGCCCGCCGCATCGTCTCAAGCACAGGCCGGGCATCGGGCCAGAGTGGCAGCTGCGCAAACACCGTTACCAGATCGCGTCGCTCCGCTTCGGTCACGCTCAGATGCAAAGACGCCGCACTGAACGCCAGCGCGGCATCGGCAACCGCCTCGAACCCGCTGTAGCGCCCAGCCGAGGTCTCCAGCCACGACAGCGCGAAGAGCTTGTTCATCCACGCGGTTGCCAGCGCGGCACCCTTTTCGGGAAACCGCGAGACCACCGCAGCAGCGACCGCACGCACATCGAAGATGGTAAATCCATCAAAAGCCAGCGCCCGGATAGAACCCGATCCAGCCTCGGCCGGACTGGAAAGGGCAGGCACCAGCGCCGCACTGGCAAGCTGGAGCGCGGATCGGCGCGAAAGGGGGAATTGGGTCATGATGCTCCACAGGATCGAACAAGGTTCAATCCCATTCGCAGGAACATGCCGAATAGTTTCAAGGGTATACGCGAAACCCGCAAGAGCACTTGCCGGCTCTGGTGAAGCGCCGCGGGGCGACCGCCGGCTTGGGCCCCAGGCAATTGCCCTGAGGTTCAAGCATTTGTGTGGTGAGCCCTGCTGGGTTCGAACCAGCGACCTACTGATTAAAAGTCATTTTTGGCAAGTACAGCGGCAATATCCCTGAGTACCTTTCTGTGCTCAAAGTTACTATATTTTCGTGATTTTTTGTCTCAACATCACGTTCGAATTGCCATACAGTGGCACTGCGCGCCCTGCTGCGTGGTTGTTAGGTGGTTGCTGAGATGGTCCGATGGCTAAGCTGACTAAGCGTGAGATTGATGCTCTCACTGCTGTGGGCAACTCTCCCGCTTATCTCTGGGATGACGCAGTACCTGGGTTCGGCATCAAGGCGCTTCCAAGCGGTCCGAAGCGCTTCATTCTGAAGTATCGCGCAGACGGTGGCGGCAGGAGTGCGAGACAACGCTGGCTCACTATCGGCACATACGGACCAATAACTCTCGATCAGGCGCGTGATCTGGCACGACAGGCGCACGCGGAGATAGCCCGCGGCGGAGATCCGCAGGGTAGGAAAAGCAGCTTACGGGCTGCGCCAACTCTGAATGATGCTTGGAATCGTTTCGAAGCGGAGGAGTTGCCCCAGAAAAAGGCGCTTACGCAACGCGACTACCGCGCCATCTGGAATGACATCATCAGCCCAAAGTTTGGAACGTCAAAGGTAGAGACGCTAGCTCGCAGCGACATCGACCGATTCCACAAAACTTACCGCGACACACCGTATCGCGCCAATCGAGCGCTCGCTCTGCTTTCCCGGCTGATGTCCCTTGCAGAAGCTTGGGAATGGCGGACGCAGGGCTCCAACCCCTGCAAATACGTGTCTCGGTTCGAGGAGCGGGCAAGAACAAGGTTCTTGACCAACGCCGAATTGAAGAGGCTCGGCACCGTCCTTCCAAAGCTAGAAGCGGATGGAACCATCACCTCGACGGCACGGAATGCTATTGAGCTACTCCTCCTCACGGGTGCCCGGCTCAACGAAATTCTCACCGCCAAGTGGCAATGGGTCGATTTGAAGAAGGGGGTGTTAAACCTGCCAGACAGCAAGACAGGCGCGAAGCCCGTCTATCTGAGCGAGCAGGCCAAGATAGTGCTCAAACGGCAAAAGGCGTTAGTTGCCAGCAAGCTGTTCATATTCCCTTCGGCATCCAACCCAAAGAAACCCTACATCAATCTGCGAAAACCATGGGAGCGCGTTTGCTTGAGCGCGAAGATCGATGGTGTCCGTCTGCATGATCTACGTCATACGGCTGCCAGCATTGCGGTCGCACAGGGGGCCTCACTTCCGGTCATAGGTCGACTTCTCGGCCATTCGCAGGCTCAGACCACGCAGCGGTATGCGCATGTTGATACCGATCCGGCCTTGAAGGCAGCGAACGAGATCGGCAGTTTCGTGAGCAGCGCATTCGCTCCGGCGAAGCGGCGGGCGAAAACTAAAAGGCAAATAGGCACGCCCAAACTTGCGAAAAAATGAATTCCACGATTGCCGCCACGCAAGAGCTCATCTCGTGACGCGAATCAGACCAAGAACGCCGCCGAGAAAACGTAAACTTTTGAATTAAAATACCTTTTATCCGCCGCTCAGTTTGGCCATTTTTGACATTTTTGGCCGATTCCGCTACAATAAGAGTGCGTCGAACTATGGAATTTCTGGCGGGGCTGATGCCGCTGCCACACGCAATTCCGGAAGCGGCGCAATCCCGAAAATGAGGTTCACGAGTGGGATAGCCGGGTTGTTTCCGGCTGGGTAACTGTATGCGGCGGTGAACCGGGGGAACTTTAGCCCCGTCTCGCTGACATCCACCTGCAATTTCGACGCCGTGTCGGAGGAGGTCCCCCTTGTGGGCTCCACCTCTGCAAAAGGCACTCTGCAATGGATCACGAACAACGCACCAAAATCGCAAATCTGCTCGACCCAGAATGGGCCGCCCGCGTCGTCAGGAACATCGGGCATATCGAAAATGACTTCTACCATGCCGCCAACCACCTCAGCGAGCGGTTGATGACCGAGGGCGCGCTGGCGATCGAGAAGGTCGTGAAAGAACCGTGGCAGGTCGTCGAGAACGAATGGACGCCGCAAGTGGTATGCCCCGAATGGAAAATGGTCAGGGGCGTTGGGACCGGCGATATGTGGCTGGAGGTATCGGAGATCTCCACCGACGAGGAGGAGAACGAGCACACCTGGATTGCCGCCGCGACCAGAGCGGGACCGACCCAGCTTTGCATCGAGCTCAAGTTTCGCCGCGGGTTGCAGGACTATGCCGAGACCGTGGTCGATGATGCCAAAGCCATCGCAACGCTCCTTAAACAGGGGTTCGTTCGTGATGAAGAGAACCTTGTTCTGTATGTGCCCATACACATCCCAGGCGAGCTACTCGCACAGGCCTTCGAGCAGAATGACCTGACGCCGGTGGTCGAGCCGTTCGGCAAAGCAATGGCGCAGGCCATCATTGCCAAGCCAGCGCTCGACAAGCTGCTCGAGCAGGTGCGTAGCGCCGCCAAGCGCAACTAGCACACGACTGCTTCGTGCAGCTGGCCTGCCTTCACAGCTGAAGACGCAGCTGCACGAAGCGCACTTCCAACGAATGCCATGCCGCCAGACCATCGATCGCGGGATCGTGATGGCGGCTACGCAGCATTTTGGACGATCGCTATGCCCAAGACCAACGGCACCACCGTGCCGAGAGCCGAAGCCATTGCCTTGCTCAACGACAAACTCCGCAAGACCGGGAAAGGCGGCAGCGTACTGATCACGACGAACCTGACGCGCATCACCGGTTTCGACGCGACCGTTCTGACCAAAGCCCTTGCCGAGTGCGGCGGCTTCGATGCCAGCAACAATCCCCACGGAGAGCGCGACTTTGGCGACCTGACGTTGTGGGGATACGATCTGATCTGGAAGATCGACTACTACGACACCGAACTTCAGTTCGGTTCAGATGATCCCACAGACCCTGATGTCACGCACCGCGTTCTCACGGTGATGCTGGCATCAGATTGGTGAGGATGGTCATGGTGCACGTCACGCAATCGCAGCAAGGCCTTGATCGGGACGCCCAGTCAACGCATAGCAAGCCTACCAGCGGTCTATCCCGCTGGAGAGGCGTAGGAACCTCTTGTCGCGCGCACCGGTCGAGATTTCTCGGCCGGGTGTCCGTCGCGCATGTCCAAGGCTCGCCCAAAGGCGGCGGCGCCTTGTGCGTGCGCAGGGTTCCTAACACTCGGCTTCGGCGGGTGCCTCCACACTGGATAGGGGCACGAGTGCTGAGACTATTCTCCCGCAGTTCCCGGTCGATTGATCATCGCACCGCAGCAACCACGAAACCTCGGAGGCTGATGCGATGAGCGGTTTTAGTCTCCGCGCCTATGGCGCTGATGCCATTATCGAAGTGTTCGATAACCATCTCGTGATTACGAGGCGCAAGCCGGGCCTGATCTTCGACGGACCGCCTGCTGAGCAGCTCATCCCTCTCTCCAGCATCAAGTCGCTGCAATTCCACCGCCCTGGCTTTGCTAGCCGCGGGCGCCTCGTGCTGGCCGTCGAAGGCGGCGGTTCAGGCCGCAAAGCAGGGAGCCCTTCCGACGAAAACACCCTGTTCTTCAGCAAGCAGCAGCTGGAGCCGTTCGAGCGCGTTGTTGGGGCGATCAAGGCAGCGATTGCCATGCCCTCGCTCGAGCGAATGGCTATGGCAGCGCAGCGCAACTCGCGGATTGGTGGCGCTTCACAGCCTCCGACAGGACAGCAACTGGAGCCGACTTCCACGGAACAGCAATCCCGGTATCGCACGGGTGGAACATACGATGCGCGAGGCGGAGCAAGCTACCCGCAAGTTGATGAGGCGGCAGAACCGCTACGGCCAGGCCTAGGAGGCTGGTGGCAAGACATGCCCCCGATGGGCAAGGTCATCCTCGTCGCTTTTTCGGTCATGTTGACGCTTGGCATGTGCAGTTCGGGCACGTCTTCGCTGGACGGCGCAGAGAGCACGACATCAGCCGAAGACAACTCGGCAGCGGCTGCACCATCTACCCCTGAGCAGATGCTCAGCGACTTGGCGGAGTTTGTGACCGGCAGTCCCCGCACCACGCAACTGGGCCTGACCAACGGATCGGGCATGGTCGGTGAATTCTGTAGCGGGACGGACGGCGCTGTGGTCATGGCCTTCGGGGATCCAAACGCGGCGCAAGGTAACAACCCGCAGTACGACCGGTTCTCCAAGATCGATGCCGACAACGATGTCCAGTTCCACGGCAAGTTCGCGTTCGATCAGCCAAACGGCACTATCACCGTGCGTTCACTCGTCAAAGGCGGCCTCAAAGATGAAGACCTTCAGCCGACACCAGACGTCACCATGCAGGTAGAGCAAGTGTCCCCAGGCGTCGTCAGCATAAGCGGCGTCACGTTTCATCAGTGCATCGTCTGAACCGTGCGATTCGCCAGATTCCTATCCGGAGCTACGTCATGAGATACATCATTGTGACCGGGGCGCTGTCCATGCTGCTCGCCGGCTGCGGGCCGGTCTCCGAGCAGTTTACCGATCAGGCGACCAAAGCTTGCCAGCGAGCCGAAGTTCAGGATGTCGTCGGCAAGGAGGTCCGAAACCAGATGTTATCGCAGGCCGACGGCAACCGCCTGTTCTGGGCGGCGATGGTCGGAATTGATTTCGCTAAGGCCTTCGAGGACGCACGCGTGCGCTTCTCCGACGTGGGCACCTATACCCCAACGGCCTTGATAACGGGGACTCGGCTCCAACAAGTTGTATGCGGGGGAAGCATGCAGATCGACGCAAGCTCGACGCGCTTTGGGCAAGACATCATAACGATGCCGCACCTGCGGTGGTCGATCAACTTCACCGAACCCACCGATGATCCCGAACATGCAAGTTTTACGATCGCCATCGATAAACAGAGCATTGGCAATGGGCTTTTGGTGAACGGAGCGCCACCTCAGAGCCAAAGCCGTGATGATCAGCCCGAAGCGGCGAAGGAAGAGTCTGGCCCACCACCAGACCAAGCACTCGGCGATGCGCAGTCAGCTGAGGAGGCGGCCGCACAAGCCAAAACATCTGCCGACGACGCGGCAAAGGATGCCAGAGAGGCTGCCGCTGCGGCTGTCGAAAAGCCTAGCGCACAAGGCAGCCCAAGCGAAGACGACCTCTATGCACCGCATAACAACTAGTCGGGAAGCGGCGTGACCGTGCGTGCGCGTAAGTGCCACGCCTTCACGCAAACCCTCCCGATTCAGGGGACATGGATATGCCGATCACCATTCTGTCGCTTCTAATTGTCACCCTTGCAGCAGCTGTCATGAACGACACAATCGGTAGGGGCTATGGGATCGCATCATCACTTCTGGCGCTCACACTACTGGCTGTGCGGTTCGGGCGATCGGGCGAGCTGGGTGAGAGGCCTCAGTACTTTGTGCGCGCTACACCGGCGTGGGTCATCCTGGCACTGGGCATTGGCCTGATCGCGCTCGCAACGTGGTTGGATGCTGTCATCACCGATGCGGGGACATCGCTTGTCATGCGGAGAGTCTCAGGCCCGCTTGCATTCGGACTTATGATCGGTGGCACCGAAATAGCGATCCACAACCGCTCGTTGCGATGAGCCAAGAAGGAACCACGCGATGATTGGTTCAACGCTAGTGCTCGCCATGGCAGCAACCGGAATGGGCCCGCCCGAAATCACACCAGCGAATGCCGAAAATCTTTGCCTCGACCAGCGCATTCGTCAGGCGGTCGTGAACGCGATCGGCGAGTGGTCTCAGGGCTACCCGTTCGCCCGGGTGATCATCGGCGAAGATGCGCGTTTCGGCGAAGTGCAATCGCCCTCGGTCGCTATTGCCAACAGGAGCTATTTGATCTGCGCTGCAAGCTTCAGCCTCGTTAAGGTTCGCCAGGGCAAGGCCTACACCGTCCGCATCGAGCGATGCTACTACCGCATTGCCCCGCTGCAAGGGGGCTACAATGTTCGGCTCGAAGACCTGCCTGCCAGACTCGACGGAACCGACATCAGCAGCCGCGAGCTTATAGGCCGCTTCACGATCGATGGGCGGCCATACGCCGACATTCTCGCGGAGAATCAACAACGCCTAGAGCGCCGGTCGGAGCAGCCCGCCAACCAGCCGCTCATTGTCGACGGAAACTGCGGTTCTAGCTCTTGGACCCAGCTGGGTAATGCGAGGCAGGTGCCCCTGCGCTGCGACAGCGCAATGATTGCTCGAACGGAGAACGGACTACTGATAGCGTTTGGAATAAAGCAGACAAATGCTGCGCCCGCCATTAGCTTTGCCGGGCCGCTGGAAGGCGGACAAGCTTTGGCGGCGCATGCCGTACAGATCGCTGATGCAGTGCGGATCTACATTGCTGGATCACCTCATCCGATTCCCGCCAGTAGCGGCAGCTGCACGCTGCACTGGACGGGCGACACAAACAAAAACCGGCGCATCAGTAGGATCGTTTGCGGTGGAGGCGGCGCTAAAAACGGGCAAGCCATCAGGACGATGGTTGAGTTTTCCGCACGCTGATTCCGGGTCGGGGAGGAAACCCGCTGACCGAATCTCAACCGAAGGCCGAAGGTCGTCGCAAAAGGTAGCAAGTACTTGTACGATATCAGCACCGTACACGAGCAAGTCCTAAAGCGAGTTGCCGCCAATCTCGTTTAGCCTATTTCCATTCCATTTCGGGAGAGATGATGACTAAAGGCACTCGTGTCATCATGACCCATTTACGACCGGCTCACAGTCAGCCGATCCTTCAACGCCTGCGCGATCTCATGAGCACTGAGTTCTCGGTCGGGATTTTCAGTTGTTAGCTGTTTCAGAACAGCGATGTACGCCTCGCCGAAGGCTGTGGTCAGCGCACCCGCAACGCTCGCTGAAACAACTCCGCCGACTATCGATCCGGCGCCGGGGATTAGCTTCAAAAGACTGCCCACCAAAGCACGGCCAGCGAGTGTGCCGGTGGTCGAGCCCAATGACGAGGTAACTAACGTCGTCAGAAATCCGGTGGTAACGTTCAGCCCGAAGATGGCGCTTATCGACGCAATCATTCCGACCTGAACCGGGACGATTGCTGCGGCGTCTGAAAACGGTACTGGGACTCCACCCGCGCCCATGGCCAACGCCGCAGCTGTCGCAACTACGGAGTGGCTGCGGGCGACTTTGTGGTCGACTTTAACCCGCTGCGCGGCCGCTAGAGCGCTTTTTTGCCCTTCGGGTACGACTTCCATGGTCACGTCAACGAGGACATCAAGGCCCTTAACCGGGATCACCGCCGCCTCGTCCATGACGTACGGTTCCGAATTTACCCGCACCACGTTACTCGCCGAATGAAACGCCTCGCGCACTTGAGCCTGAAAGCCTTGGTCCGACACTGCAGTGGTGATCGCGACTACGACAGGCACGTCAATGTCCTCGAGCACCTTCATAAGTTCGAGCTCTGCCGCCTCTATCCGCCGAGCGCCTTCAGCGATGCACAGCCACGCGACGTGAATATGCTCCTCCGGACGGTCGGAGCGGTTGATTTCGCGCACCTTCGTCCGCAGGTCGTTCAAAATGCCCTTGTAGTCGGCGACTTCTAATCCCTTGGTGTCATAGATTGATACCGGGCTGCCTTCTTTGGTGTAGCGCTTCATACGCTGGGTAACGGGGCGCCCCTGACCGGTCTCGGCGATCCTCCCGTTAAACACGGCGTTTACCAGCGTGCTCTTGCCCGTACCGGTCTTGCCGATGACGAGCACATTTACAAACCCCCGTTCACTAAAGGCCTTCTCCACCGCCGACTGAACTATATTCGCGATATTTACAGTTTCGATCGGCACGACAATCGCTCCCCTTAAACAAACTGCACCTGCATTCCGACACGTCATATCGACCGTCAACGCCTTTGTTGCGGCAGCATGCTGGATAAGGCGAATAAGAAAGGTGCCTCGGTCGATCTGCACCGTCTAGGCTGACGAATGTCGCAGACCGCGCCCGCCATCTGGACAGAAAAGCCTCTTCCCCGTTGCGGCCTTGGCATTGT
>NZ_BJYR01000026.1 GCF_007991615.1 Novosphingobium sediminis
GGTAAGACCCTGTGGGCCATCGCCGACACGTTGCGCGGGGCAATGAACGCGGACGATTTCCGCGATTACATGCTGGCATTCCTGTTCCTGCGTTACCTTTCGGACAACTACGAGATCGCCGCCGCCAAGGAACTCGGATCGGACTACCCTAAGCTGAAGCTTGAAGACAAGCGCGCGCCGTTGTCGCTTTGGTACGCAGAAAATCCCGAGGACACCGAGGCCTTTGAAAAGCAGATGCGCCGCAAGGTGCATTACGTCATCCGCCCCGAATATCTGTGGACCAGCATCGCGGAACTTGCGCGCAAGCAGGACGTGGAACTGCTCGACACGCTCCAGAAAGGGCTGGAGTATATCGAGACAGAATCCTTCGCCAGCACGTTCCGGGGCCTGTTCTCGGAGATCAATCTGGCATCGGACAAGCTGGGCAAGGTCTATGCTGAGCGTAATGCTGCCTTGTGCAAGATCATCACCGAGATCGCCAAGGGGCTGAAGGAGTTTTCAACCGACAGCGATACGCTGGGCGATGCTTATGAATATCTGATTGGCCAGTTTGCCGCCGGGTCCGGAAAGAAGGCCGGAGAGTTTTACACCCCGCAGTTCGTGTCAGATATCCTTTCGCAGATCGTGTCACTTGACGGGCAGGAGCCGAAGAGCGGCCAGCGCGCCCACATGGACAGCCTGATGGATTTCGCCTGCGGGTCCGGCTCGCTCTTGCTCAATGTGCGCCACCGCATGGGCGCGCACGGGATCGGCAAGATTTTCGGACAGGAAAAGAACATCACCACCTACAACCTGGCGCGCATGAACATGCTGCTGCACGGGGTAAAGGATACCGAGTTCGAGATTTTCCATGGCGACACGCTGACCAACGACTGGGACATCCTGCGCGAAACGAATCCGGCCAAGATGCCTCGTTTCGATGCCGTGGTTGCCAACCCCCCTTTCAGCTATCGCTGGGACCCCAGTGAAGCGCTGGGCGAGGACGTGCGGTTCAAGAACTACGGTCTTGCGCCAAAGTCCGCCGCCGACTTCGCGTTTCTGCTGCATGGCTTCCATTACCTCAAGGACGATGGGGTGATGGCCATCATCCTTCCGCACGGCGTACTTTTCCGTGGCGGCAAGGAAGCGGAAATCCGCAAGAAGCTGCTCAAGGACGGGCATATCGATACCGTGATCGGTTTGCCCGCGAACCTGTTCTACTCCACCGGCATCCCGGTGTGCATCCTGGTGCTGAAGAAGTGCAAGAAGCCCGATGACGTGCTGTTCATCAATGCGGCGGAGCATTTCGAGAAGGGCAAGCGGCAGAACTACCTTGGCGACGGGAAGGACGGCAAGCCGGACCACATCGGCAAGATTGTCTCGACCTATCAGCACCGGACTGAAGAGCCGCGGTATTCTCGCTGCGTCTCGATGGAAGAGATCGAGAGCAACGACTTCAATCTCAACATCTCCCGCTACATCAGCACGGCGACGGCGGACGAGGAGATCGACTTAGGCGCGGTTCACGAGAAGCTGACGGCGCTTGAGGGCGAAATTGCTGTAGCGAGGGAGCAGCACAACGCCTTCCTGAAGGAATTGGGCCTGCCGCCATTGCCATAAGGAGGGGTTCGTGAAGGTCTCAGTTCTTGACGCGAAGGCGCTCCGGAAGGCGTTGCCGCGGCTCATTGCGAAACACGACCAGATTTACATGGCAGTGGCCTGGGCTCATGCGGGCCCGGTCGCGGACAAATTGATCGAAAACAAGCATAAATTCAGGTCGGTGACGGTCGGCTTGGATTTTTGCGCTACCGATCCAGATTTCGTGGACTCGCTTCGCAAAGTACCGAACGCCTTTGTGTTCAAAAAGAGCGGTGCCTGTTTCCACCCGAAAATCTACCTGTTTGTGTCCGGGCAGAGTGCAGAAGCCATCGTCGGTAGTGCCAATTTCACTTCCGGCGGGCTGGGCAACAACGTCGAGGCATGCTTGCATCTGAGCTGCGACACCAGTGAGCCAGCAGTCGCTGAGTTGCTCGCCACGATGGAATCCTACGCGCCACATCGTCAGCCGGTCACGAAACAACTGGCTGACGCTTACCGGCGGCAGGCCGAGATCGCAGCTAGTCGTCCCCGCGCCCCATCTCCAATCCTGCCGAGCGACAAGGCTGACTTCCAACGGATCGACTCCGACCTTCTGAAAATGGACTGGGCCGCCTTTATCCACGAGGCGCGGAAGGACCCCAACCATCATTTCGAAACACGCATGAGGTTCTTGCGTTATCTGCAAACACTCTTTGCCAGGGCGCAGTCGTTCGACGATCTGACCGTGCCGGAATGGAAGGCGGTCGCAGGTATCGTCCATCCGGATGCCGTCGCGGACTCCGGGCTGGAGAAGTATCAAATCGGCTGGTTTGGCTCGATGCAGGGCTCCGGCTCTTTCACGAAACTCATTGCAAACAAGGATGGTCGGGTTGCCAAGGCAATTGACTGCATCCCGAGCCGAGGCCCTGTCAGAGAGCGCGATTTCAACCGGTTTTGCGCGTTGTTTGAATCTGCCTTCGCAGATTCAGCTAGGACGGGGCGCACGCCGACAGCCACAAGATTGCTCGCAATGAAGCGGCCCGATGTGTTCGTTTGCGTGAACAACGGGAACAGGGCCAGCTTGGCCGAAGCGCTCCATTTTGCTCCGTCAACCTTGAGCCTGGAGAACTACTGGGAGCGGGTGATCGAGCCGATAAAGTTGGCTAAGTGGTATAATGCTCCTCGGCCAGAAGGCCCGGATGCTGAGGCTTGGGACTGCCGGGCAGCGCTTGTCGATGCCATTCACTACGATGCGTCCGATTGACGTTTTCCCTGCGAGAGCGGGTCGCGCGGTTTATCATATCGACATTTCACTAAGTCAGGCTTTGCATAATGCCGATTCTATAAACTCGACATTGGTTTGAAAGTGTGGCAAAACGCTAAGCATGGCTACGCGATCTGACAGTAAATTAAACCGTCTCCAACAGGAACTCCCGGAGGGCCTCTTGGCCGATGCCGGATGGCTAGAGGCTCACGGCTATTCATCGGCACTGCGCAGCCAGTATGTCCGTGCCGGGTGGCTCGATAGCCCGGCGCGGCGCGTCTATCGCCGTTCGCGTACGCCACTGACATGGCAGCAGGTCGTCATATCCCTCCAGGCATTGCTGGATTTACCGTTGGCCGTTGGCGGACGCACGGCGCTTGAGCAACTGGGCTATGCGCACTACCTTTCGGCGAAGGTGCAGGAAATCCACCTCTACGGGCCGAAGCGGACCCCGACATGGATAACTGATCTTCCACTTGACGTGAAATTCCACTGGCACAACAGCCTGCGCCTGTTCCCGGGCGATGCCGACGCACCGCCAGAGCCCAGTCCCGTAATGTTCAGCGCAGCAGGGATGCACTTGCCGATACGATATTCGAGCAAGGAACGCGCGGTGTTGGAATTACTGGATGAACTGCCCGAGCGTGAAAGCTTCCACCAGGTTGATGCCCTGATGGAAGGGTTGAGCGACCTGAGCCCACGCCGCCTGCAAACCTTATTGGAAGCCTGCGCCAGCGTGAAGGTGAAGCGGCTTTTCCTGTTCTTTGCCGATCGGCACCGCCATGCTTGGCGATCCCGGCTCGACGTGTCCCGCGTTGATCTCGGATCGGGCAAGCGCGTCCTCGCCAAAGGCGGCAGGCTCGACCCCACTTACCATATAACCGTGCCGTCCGATCTGGGAGGCCAGTGACGTCATGGCCTTTCTCGACACCTACCGGCAACAGGTCGCACTTCTCATTCGCACCATTCCTTTTGTGGCGAAGGAGGAAGCATTTGCACTCAAGGGCGGCACGGCCATAAACCTGTTTGTGCGCGATATGCCGCGCCTGTCGGTGGACATTGACCTGACCTATCTGCCCGTCGAGGATCGCACCACATCGCTTGCCGCAATCGACGCAGCCATGCTGCGGATCGCGGAGCAGATCGAGTCTGGAATCCCCGGCGCGAAGGTCAATCCTTCCCGTTCGGCGGATGAGAAAATCGTCACGAAGCTGATCGTCCGTGCCGGGGACGTGCAGATCAAGATCGAGATAACGCCAGTGCTGCGCGGCACGGTGTACGATCCCGTGGTGACATCTGTGGTGCCGACCGTAGAGGACGAGTTCGGCTTTGCTGAAATGCAGGTTGTGTCGTTCGCCGACCTGTATGCAGGCAAGATCGTGGCAGCGCTCGACCGCCAGCATCCGCGCGATCTCTTCGATGTACGTGACCTGTTGGCACGCGAAGGCATCAGCGACGAACTGCGGCGCGCATTCCTTGTCTATCTCATCAGCCACAATCGCCCGATGGCCGAAGTCCTGGCACCGACCCGAAAGCCACTGGCAGAGGAATTCGCGCGTGGCTTCGTCGGCATGACGCATGAACCGGTTGCTCTTGCCGATCTCGAAGCCGCGCGTGAGGCAATCATCGCCACGATGGTCACCGAAATGCCCGAAGCGCATCGGCATTTCCTTGTCGGCTTCAAGCGCGGCGAGCCGGACTGGGAACTTCTCGGGATACCGGATGCTCGGCACCTGCCAGCTGTCCTTTGGAAGCAGCGCAATCTGGACAGGCTACCTTCCGGAAAGCGGCGTGAACTGGCCGATGCGCTTGAAAGGGCGCTGCTACCGTGAACAAGAGTCGTGCAGCCAACGTTTTTAGGTTCAATTGTCTGACAAGCATCATCTCGATGCGATTCGTTCCTTGGCGGAGTGATTTATTGTTATGACCAAGGAGCGCATTGCCCTGGCAACGGTCAGCATTGCCGAAAGTGCGATGGACTTCCTGAAGCGCGCGGTTGATGAAATCGAAAAGCACCCGAAATATTCGGTCATCCATTTCGCGACGGCAGTCGAGTTGATCCTGAAAGCACGGCTGATGCATGAGCATTGGGCACTGGTGGTCGAAAAGACATCGGATGCAGATGTGGAACGATTTCTATCGGGCGATTGCAGGACGGTCAGCCCGGCGGAGGCGATCCGCCGTCTGTCGAAAATCGCGGGTCAGTCCATTCCGGCCGATGCGGTTACACAATTCAATCGCCTGGCCACGCATCGCAACCGCATGGTTCATTTCTTTCATGAGGCGGGCGCGAATGAGGCTTCCGCCGAACTCTTGGAAGGAATTGCACGGGAGCAGTGCCTGTGCTGGTTTCATTTGGAACGCCTGCTCAGGCTATGGTCTGACCAGTTTGCCGAAATGGATGATGATATCACCCGCATTGCCTGGGCAATGAAGCGCAACAGGCAGTTTCTAGCGGTGAAATTTGAACAATTGAAGCCGAAGATCGACACTGACGCAGCAAATGGCGTTGCTTTCCACGACTGTGCCGGATGTGGATTTGCGGCTGCGGAGGTGGATGATGTTTCAGACTTGCTGCACAGTCTTTCATGCCGCGTGTGCGGCCTTACGGGCGGCTATCTCCAGATGCCCTGTCCGTCTGGATGCGGCCACGACATTACCATTGATGCTGACCATGGCAGCCACCGACAATGCGAAGACTGCGGCCATGTGGTTTCGCAAGAGGAACTGACGGATGCGCTGAGTACCGAGTACGTCGCCCACGAGGATTTTGTGCAGATGAACTGCGCATTTTGCTGCTCGCTGGGTTCTGTCGTCCAACACGGCGAGAGCTACGTCTGCACAGAGTGCCTTAGCTTCGAGGAAGAAATCGCATTGTGTGGGTGGTGCAACGAAATGCAGATCGGCGGTGGCGATCTTGAATTCAGTTATCACAGTGGATGCGAATTCTGCGACGGGCAGGCGGGATGGCACAGAGACGACTGAAGATAGCCTTCCAGGCGCCATTCCGACCCACGCGCTATAGATTGGGATCGCTTACCATCTCAAACGCCCGCTTGCCTTTGCGCTTCCACAGCACCAGCGCTTGCTCCCGTTCTTCGCCCTTCAACTTGGCCGCGACGGTGAGGAACGCGCCGTAAAGTGTAGCACGGTCATCGTCGGCCAGTTCGACCAGACCGGCCTTCACGACCAGGCCGCCCAGTTCGATCAGTTGCCGCGTGCGATCGCGGCGTTTGACCTGCCATTCGCGCATGTCGGTTCGTGCCTTCGCTGCCTCAAGCCGATGCCGCGCCGCCGTCAAGCGGGAGAGCGCCATCCGGCTGGCCCTCAGTTCCGTCTCCACGCTTGCGCGCCTTGTTCTGAAAGAAGGCAGCGCCGCGCTTGCGCCACGCCTCCTTCCTCTGGGCTTCGCTGGTTTCCGCGATGACGAGCAGCGCACCGGCCAGGGTTTCCGCATCGGTCGTATCTGCCCCGGTGGCGATCACCAGTTCGCCGAGCTGCTGCACGCGGCGTTCCTTCAGTTGCTTCGCCTTGTCGGCAAGCGCCTTGAGTTCCGAATCAAAGTCTCGTGGTTTGCGCATCGAAGTTCTCCATTGAGAGGTGATGCGCTGATGATAATATCGATGCTCTCCCAATGCTGTAGAGTCGTCGAGACGGCCTGATACTGAATAGTCCCGAGCAGGATTTTATCATGGGAGGGCGCGCTTATACGTCGTGCCGACGTCGCTTTATGCGAGTAGATGGATTGCCGTCATGGCGATCTTCCACCTCTCCGTCAAAGTCATCAGCCGGTCGAGCGGGCGCAGCGCCGTGGCGGCAGCGGCCTATCGCGGAGCCGAGCGGCTGCACGACGAACGCCTCGACCGCGACCATGACTTCACCAACAAGGACGGCGTCATCCATTCCGAAGTGCTGCTGCCGGAAGGCGCGCCGGAGGAATTTGCCGACCGCGAAAAGCTCTGGAATGCGGTCGAGGCTGCCGAGAAGCGCAAGGACGCGCAGCTTGCCCGCGAGGTCGAATTCGCCATTCCGCGCGAGCTAACCAAGGAACAGGGCATCGAGCTGGCGCGCGAATTTGCCGAGGCCGAGTTCGTCGATAAGGGCATGATCGCCGACCTCAATGTCCATTGGGATATTGGTGCGGACGGTCAGCCCAAGCCCCACGCCCACGTCATGCTGACCATGCGCGAAGTCGGGGAGGACGGGTTCGGCGCGAAGGTTCGCGAGTGGAACAAGGCCGAACTGGTCGAGCAATGGCGCGAGCGCTGGGCCGATCACGTCAACCAGCGCCTTGCCGAACTCGATATCGATGCGCGGATCGATCACCGCAGCCTGGAGGCGCAGGGCATTGCGCTGGAGCCGCAGGACAAGATCGGCCCCGCCGCATCGCGCATGGGCGTGCGCGGGCTGGAGGCAGAGCGGATCGAGGAACACCGCGCTGTCGCACAGCGCAACGGGATGCGGATCATCGCCAATCCCGCTGTCGCGCTTGATGCGATCACGCACAGCCAGGCCACCTTCACCAACCGCGACCTTGCCATGTTCGTGCACCGGCACAGCGACGGGAAAGAGCAGTTCGATTTGGTGATGAACGCGGTTCGCGGATCGTCCGACCTGATCGCACTGGGCAAGGACGGACACGGCGAAGGTCGGTTCACATCGCGCCAGATGATCGAGACCGAACAGAGGCTTGGCCGCGCATCGGAATTGCTGGCCGAACGCGAGCAGCATCAGGTCGAAGATCGTGGCCGGGAAGGAGCGCTGGCGCGCGCGGCGGAGCGCGGGCTGGTGCTATCCGGCGAGCAGCGCGCGGCGTTCGAGTATGTGACAGATGAGCGCGGCCTCAATGTTGTCGTCGGCTATGCCGGGACCGGCAAGAGCGCGATGCTGGGCGTTGCGCGCGAGGCATGGGAGAGCGCGGGCTACACCGTTCGCGGTGCCGCCCTGTCCGGCATTGCCGCCGAGGGCTTGGAGCACGGTTCGGGCATCGCCTCACGCACCATCGCCAGCCTTGAACATCAGTGGGGCCAGGGCCGCGAAATGCTCACCTCGCGCGATGTTCTGGTCATCGACGAGGCAGGCATGGTCGGTACGCGCCAGATGGAGCGCGTCCTCTCCCATGCCGCCGATGCAGGCGCGAAAGTTGTCCTGGTCGGCGACCCGCAGCAGCTCCAGGCCATCGAAGCCGGAGCCGCCTTCCGCGCGATCCACGAACGCCACGGCGGCGTCGAAATCTGCGAGGTTCGCCGACAGCACGAAGGCTGGCAGCAGGACGCCACCCGGCACCTTGCCACCGGGCGCACTGGCCTTGCCATTCAGGCCTATGGCGAACGGGGCATGGTTCATGCTGCCGACACGCGGGAAGCGGCACGCGGCGAGCTGATCGAGCGCTGGGATCGTGACCGGCAGGCCAGCTCTGGCGATACGCGGATCATCCTCACCCACACCAACGACGAAGTGCGCGAACTCAATGACGCGGCGCGCGGAAAGCTGCGCGCCAGTGGCAATCTGGGCAACGATGTGAGCATCCGCGCCGAACGGGGCGAGCGTCAGTTCGCCAGCGGCGACCGCATCATGTTCCTGCGCAACGAGCGGGGCATGGGCGTCAAAAACGGCACACTCGGTACTGTAGAACAGGTGACGCCGCAGCGCATGGCGGTCCGCACCGACGATGGTCGCAGTGTCGCCTTCGACACCAAGGATTATGCGCACATCGATCACGGCTATGCAGCGACGATCCACAAGGCGCAGGGCATGACCGTGGACCGGGCGCACGTGCTGGCGACGCCGGGCATGGACAGCCACGGTGCATATGTCGCGATGTCTCGCCACCGTGACGGCCTTGCCCTGTACTATGGGCGCGACGACTTCGCCGATCAGTCGAAACTGGTCCGCACCCTCAGCCGCGAGCGCGGCAAGGACATGGCGAGCGATTACAAGCCCGAGCAGCAGTTTGCCGAACGGCGCGGCATCACCTTCCGCGAACGCATTGTCGAGATTGCACGGCAGTTGCCGGAACGAGCGAAGTCGATCTTCGCTGGCTTCCGTCCGCAGGCCCAGAAGCTCGAAGCACTGCCGACCGATCAGGCTGATCTGTCCGATCAGCGCCGGGCGGTCGAACGCTACGCTCGCGCCGCCGCCGACATCGGGCAGATGCGCGAGCAGGGACTGCCCGTCTTGCCACACCAGCGCGACGCACTGGAGAAGGCCGGAAAGGCGCTCGACGCGATCCGGCCCCATAGCACAGCGGATCTAGCCAGCGCCTTGCAGCGCCAGCCCTCGCTGGCCCGTGAGGCCGCCGATGGTCGCAGCCAGGGCGCAATCCGCGCCATGCAGCTCGAGGCTGAAATGCGCGTCGATCCCGCGCAGCGCGCCGACCGCTTTGTCAGCGACTGGCAGCGGCTGGGGCAAGCACGGCAAGCGATGCAGCGCGATGGCGACAGCAAGGGCGCGCAGAGGCTCACGGGCCGCATGACGGAAATGGCGAAAGGGCTGGAGCGCGATGCGCAGGTCGAATCCCTGCTGCGCAGCCGCACCCGCGAGCTGGGCATCAAGACAGAACTCGGTCGCGATCTGGCCCGCGACCTTGCCGCCTCCATCTCGATGGAGCGGAGCCGGTCAATCGGCATGGGCCTGTAGGAGAAGCGCGATGGATACCAATGCTGATGAAGTGGAACTGACCTTAGACCTTGAGCCCGAGCCGGAACCCGATCCCGACGCGCCCGTCCCGGATGCGGCAGGCGATCCCGCCGCCGAGGCGTTTGCCCGCCTTGAAGGTGAGCTGGCCTTGATGCGCCGAGCGGTTCAGCACCTTGCCGCCGAGCGCGCTGACATTGTCATTCCCGACTACGGCGGGACCCTGACCGACATGGCCAAGCGGATGGGGGCGATGGGCGAGAGCCTGAAGGGCATGGCGAGCCATCCCGCGATGCAGATGACACCTGACAGCATTGGCCAGCGGATCGCCGCCGCAGCAGAATCAGCACGGCGCAGCGACCATGACAGGATCAGCCAAGCCCGGAGCGACTTGAACCACGCCGCCCAGGAAATGCGGAGCGTCACGGCCCAAGCGCGCACCGCCGCAGAGCAGCGGCTGCAACTCTACCAGGTGGCAGGCGGAGCGTTGCTCGCCGGAATACTGCTATGGTCTTTCCTTCCCGGCACCTTAGCCCGAACGATGCCGGAAGGCTGGCACTGGCCAGAGCGCTTGGCGGCGCGGATGGTTGGAGAATCCACACGATGGGATGCAGGTGCGCGGCTGATGCAGAGCGACAGCCCCGAGGCCTGGAATGCACTGGTGCAGGCCGCTGACATCCGGCGCGACAACCGCGAGGCCATTGACGCTTGCCAGAAGACCGCTGCATTCTCGCAGCAGCCTGTGCGATGCACTGTCAAGATTCGTCCTGTGTCGCAGCCCAAAAGCAGATGATGGTATTGGCGAGGGCGAGTTGGCGTCCCGGCAAGGACCAACGAGGATCACCACGACCCACACAAAATGTGGGAATGAATGTGGGATCACTTTCTCAGGAACTCCACTTTATCGTGTAAAAACAACACGATAAAGTGGTTGACTGGTGCCCAGAAGAGGACTCGAACCTCCACGCCCTTGCGAGCGCCAGCACCTGAAGCTGGTGCGTCTACCAATTCCGCCATCTGGGCACGGTAGCGAGCAGCAAGTGCGCTGTTCGCCGGGTAGGAGCGGGCCGATAGGCTACGGTCTGCCACCTTGTCAACCGCGGTTTGCATTTGCACCGTTGAGGCGGCGTAACCCATTGAACCGGAGGGCGCGGGTGTGGCAAAGGGCGCGCGAACTGGAAATGGGATGGAACGCATGAGCAAGGACGGTGTTCGCGATCTGGAAGGGCAGTTGATCGCAGTCGTTGGCGGTAGCGGCTTCATCGGCACGCATGTGGCGCAGGCGCTGCTGGCGCGCGGTGCGCGGCTGCGTGTGTGCAGCCGCCATCCGGAGCGGGGCTATCGGCTGAAGACGCTTGGCGGACTGGGTCATGTGCAGCTGGTGGCAGTCGACGTGACCAAGCCGCATACGCTCGAAGTCGCGCTGACGGGATGCGACGCGGTGGTGAACCTTGTGGGCGCGTTCAAGGGCAAGCTCGATGCGGTGCAGGGTTCGGGCGCGGGCCAGCTTGCCGCGATTGCGCGGGCCAAGGGTGCCAAGGCTTTCGTCCATGTTTCGGCGATCGGCGCCGATGCCGGTTCCGCCGTCGCCTATGCCAGCACGAAAGCGGCTGGCGAGGCTTCCGTCTTCGCCGCGTTTCCCGAGTCGGTCGTCCTGCGACCCTCGGTCGTGTTCGGAGAGGATGACGCCTTCATCAATCTCTTCGCGGGCCTCATCGCCAGCGCGCCGGTCATGCCGGTGTTCGCGGCCGATTCGCGCTTCCAGCCCGTATTTGTCGACGATGTGGCCGATGCAGTGGCCAATGTGCTGGCCGCGCCGGAGGCCTTTGCCGGCAAGACCTTTGAACTCGGCGGGCCGGAGGTGATTGCCATCGGCGATCTCAATCGCCGGATTGCCAAGGCTGCGGGCCGTGCGCCCCGTTTCCTCGAGCTGCCCGATGGTATCTCGGCGGCTTTCGCGGCGCTGACCGGCTGGCTCCCGGGAGCACCGATGAGCCGCGACCAGTGGACGATGCTGCGCCAGGGCAACGTGGTGAGCGGTGCTCTCCCCGGCCTTGCCGATCTCGGCGTGCAGGCGCGCCCGCTGGGCCTGTTCCTCGACCGCTGGATGCTGCGCTTCCGCAAGGCGGGGCGATTCGGCGTGCGCGGCAAGGCAGCCTGAGACCCGGCCAGTGCGGGCGCCGCACCTGTCGGCATTCCTGACAAGTTGACACAGTTGACACAGTCCTGAGGAATAAAAGCATTCGATCAGTGAGGTGCTTTTGATCGAATGAAGCGATCAAGGGGCTGCTTTGGTGTGTCCACAGTTCCAGGCATGGTGGCTCGGTCTCTGCAGGAATGACAACGTGGGCGAGGGGTAACCGGGCACGCAGGGTCGCAGATCATCGCCTTGTAGGAAAGTGTGCCGCGCGCGGGATGCGGCGGTGCTGGCGCTCGAGGTGCCGGCCCAGCTGCCTGTTCCGGTTTGGTGCAACAAAGAATGTTCCCTGCGGGTCAAGTATGGATCGACCGAACTCCAGCTTAGTGATAATCCCTAGTCTAGGTCGCCGAAGAAAAGCAGCGGGCATCGCTCGTGCCATTGCTCAATTCATCTTCATGGGGACCGTCTGATGCCTTCTTTGCGTGATCACGTTCTTGCCCGCAGCGCTGCGCGTGCTGGGAATCCCGCCGTTTCCAGCGATGTCATCGCGCCCGTGACCGACGGCGCGCCGCCCGCGTTCCCGCCCCTGCATCCGGCGCAGCCCGATGTCTTGCAGAGCCCCACGACGAATTCCCCGGCGGCCGCGAGCTTTCCGCAGGAAAACGGCAGCGCCAGCACCATTGCCTCGGTTTCGGCAACCGGAAACGCCATGATCGACGGCATGCTGGCCGGGACCAAGTGGAATGGCGCCATCACCTATTCCGATACCGATTCACCGACCGACTATCAGGCCGGCTACTACAGTGACGGCGACGGAAATGGCATCAGCGCCCAGAACGAGGGCTTCTCGCAGTTCAACTCCCAGCAGATGAAGGCACTGCATTCGGCACTGAGCGGGACGCTCTACAACCAGCAGTCGGCGGCGTCAGTTGCACTCTCGGTGGCTTCGTTCACCAACCTCGACATTTCCTATGCTGGAGCGGGCAATGGAACTGCGACCATTCGCGTCGCCAACTCGAACGATCCCGGGACGGCCTATGCCTACTATCCGTCCAATTCGAATTATGGCGGGGATTCGTTCTTCGGAAACTTCTATGATCCCTACCCGACCGCTTCACTCAAGACGCCAGTGGCCGGCAATTATGCCTGGTACACCTATCTGCATGAGATGGGCCACTCGCTTGGCCTGAAGCATAGCCAGGAAACGGGCGGTCCGGGGAACGTGGCTGTGCCTTTCGAATACGACAATTCGGAATTCACGGTGATGTCGTACCGCAGCTATGCCGGTGCGCCGATCGACTATATCCATTTCGGCGTTTGGGGCGCTCCACAGACTTACATGATGCTGGATATCGCGGCGTTGCAGACGCTCTATGGCGCAGACTATACCGTCAACAGCGGCAACACGACCTACATCTGGACCCCTTCCAACGGTAACACGGTGATCAATGGCGAGGTCGCGATCGCACCTGGTGCCAATGTCATTTTCGCGACGATCTGGGACGGCGGCGGCATCGATACCTACGACTTGTCGGCCTATTCCACCAATATGCGGATCGATCTGACCCCGGGCGGCTCATCGCTGTTCGACGCGGCGCAGGCTGCTGATCTCGGTGACGGGAATTCCGCGCGCGGCAATATCTACAATGCGATGACCTTCGGCGGCAGCAATGCGTCGCTTATCGAGAACGTGATCGGCGGATCGGGCAATGACACCATTACCGGCAACGATGCCGACAACGTGATCAACGGCGGCGCAGGCGATGATACGCTGAACGGCGGAAGCGGATCGGACACCGCCAGCTATGAAGGGGCGGCAAGTGGCGTGACTGTCAGCCTCGCCATTTCCGGTGCGCAGGCAACCGGTGGAGCCGGTTCCGATACCCTCAATTCGATTGAAAATCTGATCGGTTCAGCTTCGGCGGACACGCTCACCGGCGATGGGGGCAACAATGCCATCAACGGCGGCGTTGGGGGTGATTTGATCGACGGCGGCGCAGGCGATGATACGATGACCGGCGGTCTTGGCGACGATACCTTCGTCGTCGACAGCGCGGGCGACAAGGCCATCGAACTGAGCGGCCAGGGCACGGACACGGTCAAGAGCTCGGTGACTTACGCGCTCAGTGGTGCGCTTTATCCTTCGGGTACGTTCATCGAGAACCTGGTGCTGACCGGGGCCGCGGCCATCAACGGCACCGGCAACGGGCTTGCGAATACCCTGACGGGTAACAATGCCGCCAATACGCTCGATGGCCTTGGCGGCGCGGACACGATGTCCGGCGGACTTGGCGACGACATCTACATCGTCGACAACATTGGCGACAAGGCGATCGAACTGGGCGGACAGGGAACCGACACGGTCCGCAGTTCGGTTACGTACGCGTTGAGCGGCGCATTGTACCCAACCGGCACGTTCATCGAAAACTTGGTGCTGACAGGGGCCGCGGCCATCAATGGCACCGGCAACGGGCTTGCCAATACCCTGACCGGAAACAATGCCGCCAACACGCTCGATGGCCTCGGCGGTGCGGACACGATGAACGGCGGGTTTGGCGATGACACCTACATCGTCGACAACGTCAATGACGTGGCAAACGAATTGAACGGCCAGGGTTCGGACACGGTCAGGAGTTCGGTGACCTATTCCCTCAGCGGCGCACTCTATCCTTCCGGCACCTACATCGAAAACCTGGTGCTGACCGGCGGTGCCGCGATCAACGGTACTGGTAACGGGCTCGCCAATACCCTGACTGGCAACGTCGCCGCCAACACGCTCAATGGCGCGGGCGGTGCCGATACGATGATCGGCGGACAGGGGAACGATACCTACATCGTCGACAATGTCGGCGACAAGGTGATCGAGCTCAACGGCGAAGGCTACGACACCATTTTCAGTTCGGTGACGTATGCTATTAGCGGGGCGATGTATCCGACGGGGACGAGTGTCGAGGCGCTGACGCTGACCGGCAATGCCGCGATCAACGGCACCGGTAACGGGTCCGACAACACACTGACCGGCAACAGTGCTGCCAACACGCTCAATGGCGCGGGCGGTGTCGATACGATGATCGGCGGTGCGGGCAACGATACCTACATCGTCGATAATGTCGGCGACAAGGTGAACGAACTCAATGGCGAAGGCTTCGATAGCGTTTTCAGCTCGGTCACCTATGCCCTGAGCGGCGCGCTCTATCCCACCGGCACTTTCGTCGAGGCGCTGACGCTTACTGGCAGCACTGCGATCAATGGCACCGGGAACGGCCTCAACAACGTACTCACCGGCAATTCCGGGGTTAACACGCTGTCCGGCCTCGGCGGCAATGACAGAATTGATGGCGGGCTGGGATCCGATACCCTCACTGGCGGCACCGGGGCAGACACGTTCATTTTCTCGACCGCGCTGGCACCTGCCAACATCGATTCGATCACCGATTTCAGCGTGGTCGATGATACGATCCAGCTGGCGAGTTCGGTGTTCACAGGGCTCGTCGCGGGTGTGCTCGATGCGAGCGCGTTCTACATTGGCGCCGCGGCGCATGCGTCCACCGATCGCATCATCTACAACAGCGCTACCGGCGCCCTGTTCTTCGACAGCGACGGCGACGGGGCGACCAGTGCGGTGCAGTTCGCCACTCTGGCCTCGGGGCTTGCGCTCACCTACGCGGACTTTCTCGTGGCCTAGGCCCTCAGGCGTTCACGTCGGCGTAGTGTGACGGGGGCTGGATGACGTCCATCCGCTCGGTGAGGAGCGGGCGGAAGCTGGGGCGGCTCTTGAACACAGAGTACCAGCTCGCCGCCTGTTCGTGGAGCGACCAGTCGATCCCGCCGAGGTAGTCCGCGACCGAGATCTGCGCGGCGGCGGCAAGGTCCGCGAGGCTCATCGTGCTGCCCGCCAGCCACGGGCGGTTATCGATCAGGTAGTCGATGTAATAGAGGTGATCGTTGGCAAGGCGCATCGCATCGCGCAGCACGCGGCTATCGGGCGATTGGCGGTAGACGAGGCGCTTCTTCATGCGCTCTTCCAGCAGGGGCTGGGTGACAGCGGCGAAGAAGTTTTCATCGAACATCGCAACGAGGCGGCGGATCTCTGCGCGGCCGGTGGCGGTGCCGTTGATCATCGGCGCCTTGTCGACCGTTTCCTCGAAGTATTCGCAGATCGCGCGGCTATCGGCGAGGGTGATCTGCTTTTCAGGATTGTGCAGCACAGGCGTGCGCCCGGCATGGTTGAGCATCTGGAACGCTTCGCGATGCTCCCACGGGTTCTCGCGGATGAGTTCGTAGGGCACGCCCTTTTCAGCGAGGAGCAGGCGCACCTTGCGGCTGAACGGGCACAGCGGGAATTGGTAGATCTGCCACATGGTTCGTTTCCATGTACGCGGGGGCCTTGCGAAGTCCAGTGCGGGCATGTGCGAGGCGGCGGATTTTTCGGAGGATTGTTCGTGCCTTTCGCCACCGGCGGCACCCTGCTAGGGGCGCGCGAATGTTGACAATTCAGGGCCTCACCGTGCGGCTGGGCGGGCGCACCATCCTCGACCGCGCTTCCGCGACGATCCAGCCGGGCTCCAAGGTGGGCCTGATCGGCCGCAATGGTGCGGGCAAGTCCACGCTGATGAAGGCGATCATCGGTGAGATCGAGCCCGATGATGGCTCGATCGACATGCCTAAGCGGATGCGGCTGGGCTACATTGCGCAGTCCGCGCCGAGCGGTGCGGCGACCCCGTTTGAAACCGTGCTTGCCGCCGATGTCGAGCGTGCGGCGCTGATGGCCGAGGCCGAGACTTGCGAGGATCCGGACCGGATGGCGGCGGTCTATGACCGGCTGATCGCCATCGATGCCTATACGGCGGACGCGCGGGCAGCGCGCATCCTGATCGGCCTCGGTTTCGACGAGGCGATGCAGGCGATGCCGCTCGACAGCTTTTCAGGCGGTTGGAAGATGCGCGTGGCGCTGGCCTCGCTGCTGTTTTCGGCGCCCGACCTGCTGCTGCTCGACGAGCCTTCGAACCACCTCGATCTCGAAGCGACGTTGTGGCTGGAAAGCTTCCTCCAGAGCTATCCCGGCACGATGGTCATCATCAGCCACGAGCGTGATCTGCTCAACAACGTGGTCGATACGATCCTGCACCTGCAGGGCGGCAAGATTGCGCTCTATGCGGGCGGCTACGACGCGTTCGAGCGGCAGCGGGCCGAGCGCGCGGCGCAGATGGCCGCCGCGAAGGCCGCGCAGGATGCCCAGCGCAAGAAGCTGGCGGACTATGTGGCGCGAAATTCGGCGCGTGCCTCCACTGCCAAGCAGGCGCAATCACGCGCGAAGATGCTGGCGAAGATGCAGCCCGTGACGGCGATGATGGAAGACCCGACGCTGAGCTTCGGTTTCCCCGATCCGGACGAACTGCGCCCGCCGCTCATTACGCTCGATCTGGCGGCGACCGGATACAGTGCGGACAAGCCGATCCTGCGGCGGCTGAACCTGCGGATCGATCCCGATGACCGCATCGCGATGCTGGGCCGCAACGGCAACGGCAAGACCACGCTGGCGCGGCTGCTGGCGGGGCAACTGGCGGCGACCGAGGGCGGGATGACCGCTACGGGCAAGCTCAAGATCGGATACTTCACGCAGTATCAGGTGGAGGAACTCCCATCGGATTCGACGCCGCTGGAACTGATGACGCGGGCCATGCCGGGCAAGACCCCGGCGGCGGTGCGCGCGCAATTGGGGCGCTTCGGATTTTCCGGGCCGCGTGCCGAATCGAAGACGGCAACGCTTTCGGGTGGTGAGCGGGCGCGGCTGGCGCTGGCGCTCGTGACGCGCGATGCGCCCCACATGCTCATCCTCGACGAGCCGACCAACCACCTCGATGTCGATGCGCGCGAGGCGCTGGTGCAGGCACTGAATGATTATGCGGGCGCCGTGATCCTGATCAGCCACGATCGCCACATGGTCGAACTGACAGCGGACCGGCTGGTGCTGGTCGATGGCGGGACGGCGAAGGACTATCCGGGGAGCATCGAGGACTACATCGACTTCGTGCTCGGACGGAACCAGCCGAAAGCAGATGCGGGCAAGAACGGCTCGGGCGGTGCAAAGCCGAAGGGCGGGGCAAAGAGCCGCGAGGAAATGAAGGCGCTGCAAAAGGCTGTGAGCGAGGCCGAAGCGGCGGTCGGCAAGGCCGAGGCGCGGCTGGCGGCGATCGATTCGGCGCTGGCGGGCTCGGGCAAGCCGGCGGCAGACCTCGCCGGCCTGGGTGTGGCCGAACTAGGGCGCAAGCGCCGCGAAGTGGCCGATCAGCTCGAAGCGGCGGAAGCCAAGTGGATCGAAGCAGGCGAGGCGCTCGAAGCCTTCATGAACGCCTAGAGCGCCTGCTGCTGCATCGCGAGCTTCGCCTCGATACCTTCCTACAGGCGTTGAAGGCGCCCGTTCACGTCGCCGGATGCCGCGAAAGTACCGATGGGTGCGCGGCGGGCAGCGGTCTGCTCGATGGCGCTCGCCATCGGGATTACCGGCCAGCCTGCGGCAAAGCCGGCGTGCACGTCGCGGTGCAGTTTGCGGCGGGCATCGTACATCGAGAGCACCGGCAGGATCGGCGGATGGCGCGGATGGTTGGCGAGGATCTCGGCCTGGATCATCGGTAGCGCACGGGCGGACAGCGGCGAGGGCGGCAGCGGCACGATCAGGAGATCGGCGGCGGCGAAGACCTGCTCGCTGATCTCGTTGATCGCGGGCGGGCAGTCGATGATGATGCGCTCATAGGCGCCTGACAGTGCGGCAGCCGTGCGGGCGAGCCGCTTGCGCTTGCCGATCCGTGCGAGCGTGGCGGGCAGGCTGCGCATGCTTTCATCGGCTTGCAGCACGGCAAGGCCGGAGTAGCGCGTGGGGGTGATCAGATCGCCGGGCTTGCTGTCCTTGCGGAACACCGAAGCCGCGCTGCTTTCGTTGCGATCGGGCAGGCCGAGTAGCCAGCCCGCACCGCCTTGCGGATCGAGATCCCACAGCAGGGTCGGATGGCCGGACAGCGTCGCCGATCGCCACGCCATGTCTACTGCGAGGGTGGTTTTCCCGACGCCCCCTTTGACGCTGTAAACTGCGATGACCGCCATTGTTCCCGCCGTTCGTTGAATGGCGGGCATAGTGAACAATCGTGGCCGAATGGCAACTGAGGGCCTGAGCGGGATCCCGGCATGGGACGCTGGACCTCCTATCGCAGCAACCGCATCCGCTCGCGCAGGATATCGAGGCCGATGCGTTCGACTTCGGTTTCCAGACAATCGGCATCGAGCAGCTTGGCCAGGCTGCGCTGCTTCTGGGCGATAAGGTCGATCGCCTGCAAGCTGTCCATGTGCCGCATGGCCACGTCCATATCACCGCAGAGCGAGGCGCCGAGAGCCTCGACTTCCTGTGACAGTTCCTCGAGCACCAGTGCGATCTGGCGATGCGAGGCGGTGTTGGCGGCGGCCACTGAAGCCATCGGGGCCATCGGCACGGTATCCTTGAACAGTACGGCGGGCAGGTGATCAGGCGGCAGCAGCGAACTGCGCCCCGTCGCTGAGCGCGAAGAGGTTGAGCACCATGACCATCTTGTCCTCGATCGCGGCGAGCCCTTCGAGGAAGGGGACCACGCTGTCGTTTCCGACACCCGGGGGCGGAGCCTGCAGCGTCTGATCGGGCACGGTGACGATGTCGCTCACCGAATCGACGATCCAGCCGCCGACCTGCGCCCCAAGCTGGGTGACGATGATCGCATGGCGCGGGGTCGGTTCGGTCGCGCGCCAGCCAAGGCGGGCGGCGAGATCGACAACCGGCAGCACGGTGCCGCGCAAGTTGACGACGCCCGCGACATAGTGCGGCACGCGCGGAAGGCGTGTGGTCGGCGTCCAGGCACGGATCTCGCGGATCGACATGATGTCGAGCCCGAAGACCTGGCCTTCGACTTCGAAGGTTATGAGTTCGCGGATCATCGTGGGCGTTCCTTGGTCAGGAGTAGATCAGTGGGCGACGCGGCGCACGGCGGCGACGAGTTTGGCAGCATCGAACGGCTTGACGATCCAGCCGGTTGCTCCGGCCTCGCGGGCGCGCGCCTTCTTCTCGTCGGAGCTTTCGGTGGTGAGCACGAGGATCGGCCGGTCGCGGTGGCGGGTGCCCTCGCGCAGGCGCTCGATCAGGCCGAAGCCATCGAGGCGCGGCATGTTGATATCGGTGATCACGACATCGACTTCGTTGAGCGCTAGCCAATCTAGCGCCGCAAGACCGTCCTCAGCCTGCGCCACTTCGAAGCCTTGCGTCGAAAGCGCGTGGTTGAGCAGGGCCCGCATGCTGGGGCTGTCGTCTACAGTCAGGATTCGGGTGGTCTGGTTCATGGTCAGGCTCGCTTGTTGCAATCAGAAGAGTTCGACATCGCCGGACGCGCGTTCCGGGCGGGCGGTGGGATTGACCGGCGGGGCGAGGCGATCCTCGACCGTGCGGCAACGGATCTGGCCGGAGGCCGGACGGAAATCGACACGGCGGGCACTGGTGCCGCCCAGATCCTCCCGCATGACCATGATGCCTTCGCGCCTGAGAAAGGCCTGCGCGAACTCGGCATTGGCCGTGCCGATGCGCATCATGTTGCGGTTGACGTTGGCCCCGCCGTAGAGATGCGCCTTGAGCCGCGACTTGCGCGCGCCGAAGCCGAGTATCTCGTTGACCAGCAATTCCATGAGATAGACGCCGTAATGCTCGTCAACGGCGGTCGTGGCGGCGAGCGCGGCAGGCGGCTCGGACAGCAGGAAATGGTTCATGCCGCCCACCCGCGCTTCGGGATCATAGAGGCACGAGGCGACGCAGCTGCCGAGCACGGTCGAGAACTCGATATGCGCTTCGCTGCTGACGAGCGCCTGACCCTGCATGACGGTCACGCGCTCGATCTTGCGTTCGATGGTTCCGGGAATGCGGCGTTCGAACATCGGATCAAGCCGCCTTGCTGAAGGCGTGGCGGGCGATGGTTTCGATCGGCGCGACAACCCCGGCGGCGCCGAGCGCGATGGCCGCGCGCGGCATGCCGAACACCGTGCTGGTCGCTTCGTCCTGTGCGATCGTGCGGGCGCCGGACTGGGCGAGCGCCAGCATGCCCTCGGCGCCATCGGTGCCCATGCCGGTCAGCAGGATGCCGACCGCTCCCGCGCCAACCACTTCGGCGACGGAGTGGAACAGCATGTCGACGCTGGGAAGGTGGCCGCATACCGGCTCGCCCCGGCGCAAACGCTGATACAGGTGCCCGCTCCGGCCGCCGACGGTAAAGTGCCGGTCGTCACCGGGCGCAATGTAGATATGGCCGTCAAGCAGCGGCAGATCGGGCTCTGCTATCACGATCCGGGGCGGGCAGGACTGATCGAGCGTGCGCGCGACGGCGGGGGCAAAGCGCGCCGAAATGTGCTGGACCACGACCGTGGGCGGGCAATCGACCGGGAAACCGCCAAGCAGGACCTGCAATGCCTCGACCCCGCCTGTTGAGGAGCCGATTGCGATCAGGCGTGGCCGTTCGATCAGTGCCGGGCTGCGCGGTGCAGTCGACGTGCGGGGCGGGGCCGCGGGCGGCGGCGGTGCAGGGCGCGTGACGAAGCGGACCTTGGAGGCGTCGCGGATCAGGTCGGCAAGTTTGCCTTGATCGTCAAACGAGTAACTGCCCGCTCCTTCACTCTTGGCATAGCAGCCGACCGCGCCGATCGCGAGCGCACGGGCAGTGGTCTCGGCGCCATCGTGGGTCGAGCCCGAAACGACAATGACGGGCGTGGGGCGCAGCGCCATGATCTTCTCGAGGAAGTCGAGCCCGTTCATGCCGGGCATCTCGACATCGAGCGTGACCACGTCGGGATCGAGCTCCCGGATCATCTGCCGGCCTTCCAGCGCATTGGCAGCTGCACCGACGACGATGATATCGTCCTCGCGCTCGAACCGGGCCTGGAGGATCGCCCGCATCGTTGGCGAATCCTCTACGATCACGACCCGGATGGGCTTGCTCACTCGGCTCATGTCTCGCTCCGACGATAGATGGTGGGGCCCGCAGTCGCGAGCATCTGGAGTGCCGGGCCGGTCACGCGTTCGCTGTGGCCGACATAAAGCCAGCCGCCGGGCGCAAGCGCCTCGGCAAAGCGTGCGACGAGGCGCTCCTTGGTGGGATTGTCGAAATAGATCATCACGTTGCGGCAGAAAATCACATCGAACTTGCCCTGCATCGGCCAGGGGCCATGCAAGTTGAGCGTGCGAAATCGCGCCATCGAGCGGATCGGTGGCGCGATCTCCACTTCATCGCCATCGGGCACGGTCCAAATGCGCGACAGCGCATCGGGCACGGCCTTCACGTCCTCTGCGCGATAGCGCGCGGCTTCGGCCTTGCGCAGCGCGTGAGCGGCGATGTCGCTGGCAAGCAGCCGCACATCGCTCCGCGCGATGCGCTCGCCGGCCCCGCGGTCCGGCCCGAGCAGGGTCATCAGCAACGACCAGGTTTCCTCGCCGCTGGAGCTTCCGGCGGACCACAGGCGGACCTTGCCGCCGCGTGCGAGGCTCTCGATGAGGCCGGGACGAACCTGGCTGGCGAAGTGCTCGAAGTGGTGCGCCTCGCGGTAGAAGAAGGTGTGGTTGGTGGTGAGCGCCATGATGGCGCGATTGCGCTCCGCAGCATCCTCGCTGATGCGCAGGATGTAGGAACCAAAGGTGGCACAGCCCGAATCGCGCACCAGTGGTGCAAGGCGCGAATAGACCAGCATGGCCTTGCCCTCAGCCAGCACGATCCCTGCCTCGCGGTGCGCGATCTCGCTCACCGCCGCGAAATCCGCCGCGCTGTAGACGCCGGGGCTGATGCTCGGCAGCGTCTCGGGAGGGGCGAGCGCCGCGCTCATGCGGCCTCGGCGAGCAAGGAGTTGAGGCTCTGGCCGGACAGGCTGCGCGCGACGAGACTGTCCACATCGACGATCAGTGCGACCATGCCGTCGCCAAGGATCGTGGCACCGGAGACGCCTTCGACCGAACGATAGTGCGTGTCGAGGCTCTTGATCACGACCTGCCGCTGATCGCAGATCGCATCGACGAGGAGCGCCGCGCGGCCCGCGCCTTCGGTTTCAACCACGATCAGCACGCCTTCATGCGCATGTTCTATCGCTCCCTGTGCGCCGACTGCGGCATGGAGCGGGAGAACCGGGATGAACTTGCCGCGCACGTTGATCATCGCGCGGTAGGCGCCAAGGCCCTGAACTTCGTCCCGTGTCGGGCGCAGGCTCTCGACCACGTTGGCGAGCGGCACGACGAGGGTCTGATCGCCGACGTTGACGACCATGCCGTCCGAAATGGCGAGGGTGAGCGGCAGGGTGAGCGTGAACGTGGTGCCGCTGCCGGGCTCGCTGTCGATGGTGATGCGCCCGCCGAGTTCCTTTACGTTCTGGCGCACCACGTCCATGCCGACACCCCGGCCGGAGACATTGGTGATCGCTGCGGCGGTGGAAAAGCCGGGCGCGAAGATCAGGTGGTCGATCTCTTCCTTCGAAAGCTGGGCATCCGGCGCGATGAGGCCCTTCTCGACCGCTTTGGCAAAGACGCGCTCGCGATTGATGCCGGCGCCATCGTCGGCAATGCGGATGAGGATGCGGCCCGAACGGTGCTCGGCCGAAAGGGTGAGGGTGCCTTCCGCTGGCTTGCCGGCGGCGATACGCGCTTCGGCGCTTTCGATGCCGTGATCGACCGCGTTGCGGATGAGGTGGGTGAGCGGCTCGCCGAGTCGTTCGATCACGGTCTTGTCGAGCTCGGTGCTTTCGCCCGAGACTTCGAGGCGGACGTGCTTGCCGGTGGAGACGGTGAGCTCGCGAAGGATGCGCGGAACGCGGCTGAACACGGAACCGATCGGCTGCGCGCGGATCGACATCGCCGATTCCTGGATATCGCGGGTGAGCCCTTCGAGGATGGTCAGCTCTTCCTTCACCGCAAGGCCGTCGCCCGCAAGGCGCTGCGCCATCATCGCCTGCGCGATGACAAGCTCGCCTACCGCGTCGATCAGCTTGTCGAGCTTGCCGAGTTCGATGCGGATCGACTGTCCGAGCGCGGGCGGAGCCGGCGGTGCAGCGGTGGGAGCCTGCGCGGCGGTGGCGGCGACGGCGGCAGGCGCAGCTGTGGTTGGCGCTGCAACGGGCGCAGGTGCAGGTGCCGGGCGGACAGGCGGCATCGGCGCATCGCTGCCGATGGCGAGGCCGCAGTCATCGCCGACGAATTCGAAGACTTCGCGTGCATTCGCCTCGCTGATGTCGGCATCGAGCGCGAAGGCCCAACCGAGATAGCCGGTGCCGGGATCGAGCGTATCGAGCGGGGGGACGCTGCCGCAATCGCATTCGATGCAGCGCGCGCCAAGGGCGGCGAGTTCGCGCAGCAGGAGCAGCGGTTCGCCGCCGTTGCGCATGGCGCCGGTGTGGGGGCGGACCTTCAGCAGCCATGATGGTGCGGGGGCGGGCGCGGGGGCATCCATCGCACCGGTGATGTCATCGAGCATGGCGTCGAGGTCGAAGGGATCGCCGCCGTCGTCATCGTAAGTCGAGGTGCTGGCGACAGGCTCTGCGGCGGGCGCTGGAGCAGGCGCTGGTGCCGCGCCTGCATTCGCGGCCTGCGCAGCGGTGAGTTCGGCCAGCAGGCCCGCATCGTCGGGCACGTCACCAAGCCCGCGCGCGGCGCCGACGTGGTCGCTCAGGCTATCGAGTGCGCGCAGGAGGAGATCGACGAGCGGCTCGGTGAGAGGCACGGTGCCTTCGCGCACATCGGATAGCAGAGTCTCGAAAATGTGCGTGAAGGCTTGCAACGCGACATAGCCGAACGCGCCCGCGCCGCCCTTGATCGAATGGACTGCGCGGAACACGGCGTTGACCGTATCGCTGTCTTGCGTGCCCGCCTTGCAGGCGGCGAGGCCGGATTCCGCTGCCGTCAGCGATTCCTCGCACTCGGCGAAGAAGATGGCCTGGATTTCCTCCGCGTTCATGCCGCTACTCCATCGAAGAGTTCAGCTTCGAGGCCGAGCTGGCGGGCAGTCTCAAGCAAGTGATCGGAAGGATCGATCACCGCGCCATCGCCCGTCCGGCGCGCGCTGACGAGAAGCTGGAGCATGGCCTGCCCGATCTGGGTGCAATCACGCGCATTGATATGGAGCGCGCCCGAACCGAGCCCCGCCACCATTTCCGGCAGCAGGGCCTCGGCTGCGGCGCGGTCGCACCGGGGGGGCAGGGTGATCGTCGGCATAGAGGCGGGTTCCCTCGCTGGCCCCAGACAGGGGCACGCTTTCACCCTTGGCTTACGAGGGAAGCGGCAAATGTCGCCTTGCCCGGGGCTTACGGTGAGATACTTAACGGCGGGAAGAGAAATTGCAGGGAGGGGAGGGCCTATCACGCGCTGAAGCAGCGCCCACACGTGGCGCACAACAGGAAGGTCAGCCTCCCCATGCACGAAGCCCGGGTCCTCGTGGTCGACGACTCAGCCGCGATGCGCGCGCTCTTTTCCGACATCCTCGACGAGGCGAAAAACGTCCGCGTGGTGGGCGTGGCAGCCAATGCCGGAGCCGCGCGCGAACAGATCGCCGAACTGAAGCCCAACGTCATCACGCTCGACGTGGAAATGCCGGGCATGAGCGGGATCGAATTCCTCGCCGAGATCATGGAAACCAATCCGCTGCCGGTGGTGATGCTATCCAGCCTCACGCAGGCGGGCACCGAAACCTCCTTGAAGGCCTATGAACTGGGCGCGGTGGAATGCTTTCCCAAGCCGCTCAAGGCGACGCCGGAGCAGTTCAGCAAGACGGTCGGCAAACTCGGCAAGATCGTGCTCGCCGCCGCCAACAGCAACGTGCACGATCGCAAGGGCCGCGCCGAGCAGAAGGCCGCCGCTGACGTGCCCTTCGCGTGGAACGGCCATATTGCGGCGTTCAGTGCCTCGATGGGCGGGATCGACGCGCTGACGACGATCCTCGGCGGCTTCCCCGCCAACTGCCCGCCGACCTTGGTGTGCCTGCAAGCCGAACCGATGGTGGTGGAAACTTTCATCAAGCGGCTCGACACCGATCTCAAGTGCAACGTGCGCGCGGCCAAGGACGGCGCCAACCTGACGCAGGGCACGATCCACATTGCCGCTGATCCCGACCGCCACGTGGTGGTCGAACCCGGCCAGCCGGCGCGCATCCGGCTGATGGAGCGCGATCCGGTTGACGGCGCGCGCCCATCCGCCAACCTCCTGTTCGGCTCGATCGCGCGCGGCGCGGTGCCGGCGGTGGGTGCTGTGCTGACCGGCATGGGCACCGACGGCGCCCGCGGCCTCCGGCTGATGCGCGATGCCGGGCAGGACACGCTGGTGCAGGACCGCGCTACCGCGATGGTCGCCGAAGCGCCGAGCGCCGCTATCGAAGCGGGTGCTGCCGCGCGGGAGGTAGGCCTTGGCGATTTGGGCCCCGCGATGCTGAAAGCCTGCGGGATCGGCTGAGTTTCCTCATACCTCCACCGGGCGCCAGTCCCTCCGGAGCGAACCTTGGCCCGCCTTTCGCCTTCGTGCGGGGCGGGCCAATTTTTTATGCCGTCCGGCGCGCTTCGTTACCTGCGCTTGATTGCCATTATGATCACATGCTGTTCGGATTGCGCGGCCGGGGACGAGGTCGGGCCCCGGTCGGTCTCTATCACCGTAACCGCAAAGCCACTCCGGGCGAGTGCTCCGGCAAATCTGTCATCGTGCGACGCAGACCAGACGCCGAGTATTCCGCCCTCTTTCAAGGCGGACCACGCGGCTGCTACCCCTTCTCTCGAATAGAGCCAATCGTTCGCCCCGCGCGTGAGGCCTTCTGGCCCATTGTCGACGTCGAGCAGGATGCAATCGTAACCTTGCTCCGCCGATGCAATCAGCACCGCAACATCTTGCTGCACCAGTTGCACGCGCGGGTCATCGAGGCACCCATCGGTGATGCGCGCCATGGGCCCTTTCGCCCACTCGACAACCTTCGGCACGATTTCCGCGACCGTCACTTCAGCATCGCTTCCGAGCACCCGGAGAGCGGATCGCAGCGTGTAGCCCATGCCGTAGCCGCCGATGAGCATGTGAACCGGGTGGCGACCGCCAAGCTCTGCGCACACCGCGCTGGCGAGCACACCTTCCGAGGCCGAAAGGTCTGTGCTCATCAATTCGTTGTTATCGAGAAGGATCGCGAAATCAGTGCCATTCCGGATCAGGCGAAGCCTGCTCCCATCCGGAACGAAAGCGGTGTCGACGAGGTGCTCGCCGACGTTCAAAGCGGACATGCCCTTGGCACTGGCAGGATGCTTCAAGCGCTACTTCTTGCGCGCCTTGCGGGCCGCATACTTTGCGTCCCGAGCCGCCTTGCGTTCCGCTTCGGTAAGGGCAGGCGCCACCTTGGCGGCACGTTCGGCCTTCTCGGCAAGTTCCTGGGCCTTTTTCGCCTTGAGCAACTCGCGCTTTTCGGCCTGCATTTTCTCACGTGCCTCAGCCGCCGCGATTCGCTCGGCCTGCGTTGCGGGATCGAGCGGGGCTCGTGCCTTGAGTTTTGCGAGTGCTTGTTCTCGCGCAGACGCTGCGGCTGCGCGCCGGGCCTCAAGCCCGGGTTCCTTGTAACCTGCCATAAACGGGGTCGTCTCCGATGGGGGCGCTTGCTGTTCCGTGCAATGGGATCGCAATCCGCCAGGATGCATCTGGCGGCGAGCGACGCCCACGCCTTATAGCTCAACCGGCGTGGCGGCGTGGCTGCGCCGACATCGGGGGGCCCTACGCCGTGTCGCGGCCTATGTCACGGGTTGATCTGCATCGGGATGCAAGCGGTGCGCGCGAAGGGCGAGGGAGCCTTGGCAGCCTGCCTTTGCCACCCCCTTCAAACTCCCGGGCTGCGCGGCACGGCACGCAAATATTTCCTAAAGTTGCCGCTCTGCAACGAAGCGTGTCGTCATACTGTAACTAACCAAAGTCAGTTGCGCTCCCGTCGAACGTTGAGGGCAGCCGTCAGGGTGCCGCCCTGTAACCGTTCCAGGGAGGAATACGCAAATGACTGATTCCAAGCTTTGGACGCTGATGCTGGCTGTCTCCGGTCTGGCGCTGGCTAGCTCTGCCCATGCCGCCGAGGTGGCTGATGCTCCGGCTCCGGCTCCGGCACCGGCGGCGGATGCCGCGGCTGCTGGTGAAGGCAGCACGGGGCTCACCGAAATCGTCGTCACCGCCACCAAGCGCGAGACCAATCTGCAGAAGACGCCGATCTCGATCTCGGTGATCGGGGCGGACATCGTCGAAAAGCGGCATGTGCAGAGCCTGATCGATCTGGCCGACGGCGGGGTGCCCTCGCTGCGGGTCGCGACGTTCGAGGCACGGCAATCGGCGCTGACGGTGGGCATTCGCGGCATCGTGCCGTTCGATCAGAACCAGGTCGCGCGTGAGCCGGGCGTGGGTGTCTATATCGACGGCGTCTATCTCGGCCGCTCGCAGGGGCTGAACGCGGCGCTGTTTGACGTGGAGCGGATCGAAGTGCTGCGCGGGCCGCAGGGCACGCTGTTTGGCCGCAATACCGAAGGCGGCGCGCTGAGCATCGTGACCAAGGCGCCTACCGGCGAGTTTGGCGGCCGGGTCGAGGCGGGTGTCGGCAACTATGGCTCCTACAACGGCGAGTTCCACATCAACCTGCCGGCGGTGGCCAACTTCGCGCTCAAGCTGGATGGGCTGATCGACCATCAGGACGCGACGACTAAGAACCCGGCCAGCGGGCAATATGGCTGGAACTATCACAACCGCGTCGGCGGGCGGGTGACTGGCGAGTGGAAGCCGGTCGATGGCCTCACCGTGGACCTGACCTATGACCGGGCCAAGGACGAGAACACCCCGTTCTACAGCCAGCTCATCAACTTCAATCCCAATGGCTATGACGTGGGCAGCTTTGTCGGCGGCAAGCTGGTCTGCCCGGGCGCCGGTCCGTGCATCGCGCCCAAGGCGCCGATCGTGCAGGTGAGCGGCAACAACCGCATGGACGTGGCCGATCTCGGCGTCATCCAGCAGCCCAGCGTGGACGAGACGCATGGCTTCAGCGCGAACATCAAGTACAAGCTGACGCCCGACCTCGAAGTGCGCTCGATCACCGCGTGGCGCGGAGTGGAAACGCACCAGTGGGATGGCTCGGCCGGCGCGCATCGCAGCACGTTCTCGCCGAATGGCCAGTTCGGGCGGTACAGCCTTTCCGAGCTGTACCAGCACCAGTTCAGCCAGGAACTGCAGCTTGTCGGCAGCTTGCCGCACCTCGATTTCGTGCTCGGCGGCTACTACTTCAACGAGCACGTCAACGAGCGCGCGGCGACGCCGAACCCGATGCAGTGGAACGCGGACGGCACGGGCTATACCTTCGTCAATCAGGTGCCTGCCGATCCGACCGCGCCGATCACCTCGGGCAACCAGGGCTGGGACCGCAGCTACTGGTTCATCCAGCGTGACAGCGAGGCCGTGGGCAAGAGCTACGGCCTGTTCGGTCAGGCGACGTGGACCCCAGCCGGCTTCGACATGGTGCATCTGACGGTGGGCGGGCGCTATACCCACGAGACCCGCAAGGGTGCGCTGACGGTGATCAACAATGCCCCTTTCGCGGGTGGCACGCTCGATTACCGGAACAACCGCTTCGACCCGATGGTGACGCTGGCGTGGGATGCGGCGGACGGGATCAACCTCTACGCCAAGTACTCGACCGGTTTCCGCGCCGGCGGTGCCAACTCGCGCTCGGGCTCGTTCCGCCAGTTCGCGCCGGAAGCGGTGAAGTCCTACGAAATCGGCGCCAAGACCGACTTCCTCGATCACCACGTGCGGCTGAACCTGGCGGGCTACATCATGGACCGCTCGGGCACGCAGATCGACTTCGACTTCGTCGATACCAACCGCTTCCTCAGCGATGGCGTGACGCCCAACCCGTTCTTCAACAAGCACACCGAGGAAACGGCGAACGCGCCCGGCAACTCGCCGATCCGCGGTGTGGAGGCCGAACTGACGGTGCGTCCGATGACCGGCCTCACGCTGGGCGCGAGCTATGCCTATACCGACGTGAAGGTGCCCGCGACGCCGAACCCGCTGGCGGGGCCGCTGTTTGGCGTGCCGTATCAGGTGTTCTCGGTCTACACGCCCAAGCACGCCGCGTCTGGCTCGTTCGACTATGAACGGTCGATCGGGGCGCAGGGCATGTCGATCGCGCTGCACATGGACGCGAACTATTCGGATCCCACCTACAGCTTCCAGAACGAGGATGTGCAGACGGAATCGGCCTTCATCGTCAACGCTCGTCTGGCGCTGACTGATATCCCGATGACGGCAAACGGCACCAAGGCGACGATCAGCGTCTGGACCCGCAACCTCTTCAACGAGGCACACATCTACCGCCGCTCGAACGCCAACAGCGTGCCGACGGTGAACAACAACGGCAGCCTCAACTATTCAGGCGTGCTGGGCGATTACGCCAACTTCAACCCGCCGCGTACCTTCGGCTTGCAGGCGACGATCAACTTCTGATTTCCAGAAGCGCGAGCGATCCCTCCTGCCGCGCAATCCGCTGGTGGAGGAGCCCCAACGGCTCCTCCACCTTTTTTATTGCGTGCCGGATCAGCCGCCTGCAGGGACTGCATCCCCATCAAGATGGCGCAAGTCCCCGCCGCGGGTTTCCTTGCCGAAGAGCGCGGTGAGGAAGAAGGCGACCGCCATGGGGGCGATGATCGCGCCGGCGACCACGCCGATCGTGGGCACCAGCTTCGCGATGAACAGCGCCTGCGCGATCACGCCGCCGGCCTTGGTGCAGGCGGCGACCCAGCCGATGGCGCGGGCACGGATGCGCAGGGGGAAGCTTTCGGCGGTGTAGGGCAGCAGGATCGCGATGATCCCGTTGATGCCGACGATCAGCATGGCGACGGGGAGGACCGGGCTGCCGGTGCCGAGGAGTTCCATGCGCAGCACGCCGCCGAGGCCGACAAGGGTGATCGCGATGGCGGTTTCGAGCGCCCATTTGGTGCTCCACAGGCTGTAGAGCAGCGCGCCGACGAATATCGTGGGGAAGGCGATAAGGGCGCTTTCGGCAAGGAGGCGGCTGGCGACTTCCATCGACAGGCCGCGAGCGACGAAGTGGGCGGGGAGCCACAGCAGCAGGCCGAAGTTGATGAGGCCCCAGGTCAGGCCCGTCAGCGAGAGCGCGGCGAGCTTGCCGTAAAGCTGGACACCGGTCAGCGCGCCGCTGCCGGGTGGCGGGGGTGTGCTTGGGGCCGGTGCCGTGCGCACGGTTGCGCCGAAGCGGGCCATGACGGCCTGCGCCTCCGCGGTGCGCCCGCGGGCGAGAAGGAATTTCGCGGATTCGGAAATCAGTGCGCCGAGGAACACGAGGGCTAGGCCGGTCGGCAGGTTTATCAGCCAGAGGATGCGCCAGCTGTATTCGGGAACGAGGAGCGTCGAGGCGCCGCTCGCCGCGAAGTAGCCGCCGCCCGCGCCAAGGCCGCCGACGAGGACGAGGCTCCAGCCGCGGTGGCGGCTCGGCATCATCTCGGCGAGCAGCGCATAAGTGACGGGGAGCATGCCGCCCGCCGCCGCGCCCATCATGAAGCACATGCCGATATTCCACGCGAGGCTGGGCATCGCGCCGCAGATCGAAGTGCCGACGAACATGACGGCAGAGAGCAGGATCGTCGCCTTGCGGCCGTAGATATCGGCCAGCACACCCCAGACGACCGAGCCGGTGACCGTGCCGATCAGCGCGAAGAAGGGGACCAGGCTGACGGTTTCCTTGGAGACGCCATATTCGCCGACCATGCCGGGAACGGTGAAGCCAAGCGAAGCGGGCTTCATCGTATCGATAACGAGCGCGAGGACGAGTACGGCCATCAGCAGCCAGTGGCGCGGGCTGAGCGGCGCGTCTTCCGGCGCGGCGATCTCGATGGCAGCGGCGGCGCTGCGCTGCCGGGCAATGTCACGCGGGAGGAGGCCCCACGCGGCGACGGCGCAGCCTGCGATGATGAGGCCCATGCCGAGGACCATGTCGAGCCCCATCGGCATGCCGGCGAGCATGAAATGCATCCCCCGGCCCATGAGGAACATGGGGATGTGCATCAGTACGCCCGCAGTGACCGCCGCGCAGCCGAGGGCAAACGCCCAGATGCCTTGGCGGTCTTGCCAGGTAGTTGTGTTCAAGCGAAATTCCTTGGTACGGGGCGGTATCAGAAACGGACCTATCAGGCCGCGCCCTCTACCACACCACCACTTTCGCGCCATGCCGCCATACCGCCATCGAGCGCAGTCACGCGCTGGAAGCCGAGGTCGCGCAAGGTGGCGGCGGCAAGGGTGGAAATCTTGCCGAATTCGCAAATGGTGAGGATCTCGACGCTCGGATCGGGCAGCACGGTGTTGATCCGCAGTTCGAGTTGCCCGCGCGAGAGATGGACGGCGCCGGGTATATGGCCGCTGTCAAAGGCATCGCGTTCACGCACGTCGAGCACGATGAAGCTGTTGGAGCGGTTTGCGATGCGGCGGGCTAGCTCGTCCATCGCCATGAACGGCACGCGCGCGGAGGCTTCGGCGAGGAGCTGCCGGACGGTCTTGCCGCCAGACATGTTGGTGCGCAGCGCTTCGGTGAGGTGGGTGGGGGCGGAAAGGTTGAGGCTGTTCATGAGCGCGACGAATTCGGCGCGCTCGGCCTTGGCGAGGCGGGGGTTGGAAGCACGCTGTTCGCCGATCGTGGTGCTTTCGCGGCCCTTGTAGTCGTGCGCGGGGAAGACAAGCGTCTCGTCTGGCAGGGCAAGGAGCTTGCTGAAGAGGCTGTCGTAAAGCTGGTCGGGATCGCCGCTGGGCAGGTCGCTGCGGCCGGTGCCGCCGATCAGCAAGGTATCGCCCGTGAACACGCGGTCCGCGACGTGGAGCGACATCGAATCGCGGGTGTGGCCGGGGGTGTGCAGTACGCGCATGCGCATGGTGCCCAAGGGGAGCGAGTGCCCGTCCTCCACGTGCATATCGACATAAGGCGCGGGCGAGAACCGGTGCATCACGATGGGCGCGCCGAATTCCTGCCGCAGCGCCTGCGCTCCTGAGAAATGATCGGCATGCGTGTGCGTATCGATGATGTAGCGCAGGCGCAGACCCTGCTTGCCGATCTCGCCGATATAGTGATCGACCAGATCGAGTGCGGGATCGATGATCGCGGCGGCGTGGGTCTCGTCACAGCCGATGAGATAGGATTTGCAACCTTCACCATCGCGGAAAACGGCGAAAAACATGAGTTCCGTCCTGTGGGTGCGCAACTGGATGGGCGGTCAGCGTGGCACGGAGCGCGGCTGTCTGCAACAGCGGAGCGGACGGAGTATGGACGCGCCATGCCGTAGCCGCTGGCGGTACCGCTTGCGATGGCCCGTTAGGGTCAAGCGACAGGCTGAACGAATCCTCGACAGGGTGCCGTCATTGTAGTTTTATGGAGCTAACAAGATATAACCACTTGAGAGGGTTGGGGCATTTATCGCCATGGGACGGTCGGGCAGAGTTGCGATTCCGGCGGTTGACCGCCGGGGTATCGCCAATCTTGAAACGCACTTCGTTTCGCCGGAAGTCTACCGCCGGGAAGACGTTGCGGAGAGGCAGGCGCGGCTGGCCGAGCTGGTGGCCGAGCGCATCATCCCCCAGCTGGTGAAGCTGCACAGCGAGGTTCTGCCAGAAGCGCTTCCGATCGAGCAGGTGGTCGAGGCACTGGCGCCGAGCCGATCGGATATCTCGGGCCTCGCGCATGTCGTGCTGGGCAGCGATCTGGAGGCGGCGGCGGCCTATGTGCTGGTGCTGCGCGATCGCGGCCTTGCGATGGAAACCCTGTTCCTTGAACTGCTGGAGCCGGCGGCGCGCCATCTGGGGCAGATGTGGGACAACGACGAGTGCGACTTCATCGACGTGACGCTGGGCGTGGCGCGGCTGCAGAAGCTGCTGGCGACGTTCAACGGATCGCATGTCCTGCCTGATCTCGATACGCGCAGGCAGGTCCTGCTGGCCGTGACGCCGGGCGACCAGCATTACTTCGGCGCCACGATGGTCGAGCGGTTCCTGCATGCTTCGGGCTGGACCGTGGAGACTGCGTTCGACAGGTCTGCCGCCGAGATCGCCCATGCTGCGCGGGCGGAGTGGTTTGCGGTTGCCGGGCTGACGGTGGGTTCGGAGCGGTCGTTGCCGGCGCTGCAGGACACGATCCGCCAGATCCGCCGCGAATCCCGCAACCAGATGATTGGGATCATGGTGGGCGGCCCGCTGTTTACCGCCAATCCGGGCCTTGCGCAGGAAATCGGCGCGGACGGCACGGCGGCCAATGCACCGACTGCGGTGCTGATGGCGCAGAAGCTGTTCGACGAGATGGTGCTGCAGATGACGAACTGAATGTCCGATTGGCGTTCAGTTGGCGGTGCCGAGCATGGCCTCGCGGATATCAAGCAGATCAGTGCGGATGGTTTCCAGCTGGCGCGCGTCGAAGCGGAGTGCGTTGTCGAGGATCGTGCGGCGCGCGGCCTGGTAGAGCTGGAGCAAGGGCGCGCCGACCGGGTTTGACGTGTCCACGCCAAGTTCGAGCGCGGTGATCGCGGCGACGGCGCGGGTGAGGGCGGCGCTCTTGGCGGAATTGTCGCCGTGCTCCTGCGCATAGACAGCGCGGCCGAGCGAGCCGGCTGCCTGTTCGAGGCACAGCGCGACGAGCTGGAGCGAGCTGGCACCCTTGACGCGGGCGTCGAAATCGACGCGGCGGTAGGTTTCTCCGGGGTCGCGGCGCAGCTGCATCAGTTGTTCTGCCCGTTCCATGCCGAGACTTGCGCTTGCAGGAATGACAAAGTGGATCTGGAACCGGTGAGGTTCGTGTTCAGCTTGGCGAAGCGCGAGACAAGGCGCTGGCGCAAGTCTTCCTGCTTCGTGGCGATATCGCCCCTCTGTGCGGACAGTGTGGTCTGCACCTTGGTGAGGCGCGCGATCGAGCCGCCGAGTGAGCCGGGATCGCTGCTGGAGCCAACGGTGCGCGAGAGTTTGTCGAACGTGGCGTAGACCCCGTAAAGCCCGTTGGTGAACATCGCACCAGTGCCGATGGGATCGCGCTTGAGCGTGGCAGCGAGCCGATCGGTGTCGAGGCTGAAGCTGCCGTCGCGATTGGTCTTGAGGCCGACATCGGCAAGCGTGGTGGGAGCGCCCGTGGTGTTTTCGGGCATGACCTGCGCGCTCGCCAGTGTCGTGAGCTGGCGGCGCAGGGCGCGGGCGCCTGGATCATTGCTGAGCACGCCGCCGTTGGGATCGGTATCCCTGTTGAGTTCGGACACCATCTCGTTGAGCGCGGACGTGAAGTCCTGCATCGCGCTGGTGATGGCGGTGCCCGGATCGTTGTAGCTGATCGTCGTGGGGACGCCGGGATTGGTGCCGGTAAGCTTGAGCGAGAGGCCGGGGGCGGCATCGGCAATCGTGTTGCTGACCGAAGTCCGGGTGACACCGTCGAGCTTGTAGACTGCGTTGGCGGCGGCGGCGGTAAGCCGGGTCAGGTCGCCGGACGGGTTCCATGCGATGGCTGCAAGCCCGGGTTCGGTCGGACTTTCGGCGGCCTCCAGCGTGAAGGCATTGGCGGCGCCATCCGCGCCCTTGAGCACCAGCTGCGCGCCATTGGTGCCTGTGGCGACATAGGCGGTGACGCCCGTGCCCTTGGCGTTTATCGCGCCCGCTATATCGCCGAGCGTGGCGCCGCTGGCCACGGTGATATCGATGCTGGCGCGCGCGCTGTCCGCCGTGAAGCCGGTGCCGGAAATTGTGCCGAAGCGCAGCGTGAGCGTCCCTGCGCCAACCGCGGTCGTTTCGGAAGCAACGCTGGGAGAAACCAGCGTCTGCCCGCGCGCAAGGGCGGTGACTTCCAGCGTGGTGGTGCCGCGTCCGGTGGCGGCGCCCTTGCTGACTTGCGCGATGGTGCTGTTGGCGATTTGCGGCGTGGCGGCGAGATCGCCGTTGCGCACGCGGTCGCCAAGCGAAGTCGCGAGGCTGGAAATCATGCCCTTGAGCGTCGAGGCCGAGGAGATCTGGGTGCCGAGCTTGTCGCTCTTGGCCGAAATCTGGTCGAGCCGCGCGGCGAACTGCGCAGCCGAGAGCTGCTCGGCAAGGCCGGTCAAGTCTATGCCGCTGCCGCCGCCGAGCGAGGAGATCAGGCTGGCGGTGGCCGAACCGGACGAAGTTGCGGAGGTGGCGGAGCTAGTGGGCATGCTTTCCAGAACGGTTGATCTGCGGTGGGCTTAAGCGGCTTCGGGCCGGCCTTCGGCGTCGAAGCGCAGTTCGAGCGGAACATCGACTTGCGGCTGCGGCGGTGCATCGCCGCGCTTCAGCGCCAGGACGAAGGCGAGCACGGCGGCGATGGAAGCGTAGAGTTCCTCGCGGATCATCTGGTTCTCGCGCGTGGTGAAGTAGACCGAGCGGGTCAGCGCGGGGGATGACAGCATGGGGACGGCCATTTCGGCGGCCATCTCGCGCATCGCCAGCGCCTTCTCGCCGCGGCCCTTGGCGAGGACCACGGGGGCAGGGGCCTTCTCCGGATCATAGGCCAGCGCGACGCTGAAGTGGGTCGGGTTGGTGATGACGAACTGGGCCTCCTTCATCGCCGAGGCGAGGCCGCCCATCGCGATCTGGCGCTGGCGCTGGCGGATCGCCGCCTTGCGTTCGGGTGAGCCTTCGCTTTCCTTGCTCTCGTCCTTGAGGTCTTGCAGCGACATTCTGAGGCGCATCATGCGGCGCAAGTACTGCACCGGGTAATCGACCAGCGCGATCACCACGAGGCCGCCGCCAAGCGCGTAGAGGAGAGCGAGCAGCGCGTCCCAGCTGTAGGCCAATTGGCCGCGCAGTTCGCCGCTGCCGAGGCCGGTGATGGCGGGGAGGCGTCCCTTGATCCACATGTAGGCGATCGTGCCGAGGAGGATCAGCTTGGCGAGGCCCTTGCCAAGTTCGATCCAGCCTTGCGGGCCAAACATGCGCTTGAGGCCGGACAAGGGATTGAGGCGCGAGGCTTTGGGCGCGAGATTGCCGCCGACCCAGCGGCTTTCGCCAAGGCCAAGCTGCGAGACGAGCGCGGCGGCCATGAGCACGGCGCCGAGGGTGAGTACCGGCGGTAACGCGGTGAGGAGAGCCGCGTAGATCAGCGGCGCGGCATCGAAGTGATCGAGGCTGGCGCGGTCCCACCTGAGGCCGGAGCGCGCGGTGCGGCTCAGACTGTCGAGCAGCCATGGGCCGGCGAATTGCAGCCATGCGGCGCTGGCGAGGACGCCGACCGCAATGCCGAGTTCGCGCGGACGGAGGACGTCGCCGTTCTTGGCGGCGTCAGCACGGCGCTTATCGGTTGGCGCGAATGTTTTTTCGCCCGGGGTTTCTTCAGCCATGGTGCGTTTCTTCAGCCATGCTTGGGGCCGATCAGTTGTGCAGCCTGCGTGACGGCGGTGAACGAGAGGTCGCTGAGCTTGTCGGTGAGCAGCGGCGCGGTGAGGATCAGCGCAGCGATGCCCGCAAGGACGCCTGCGGGGAGGCCCAGCGCGAGGAGATTGAGGCTGGGGGCGGAGCGGCTGATTACCCCGGTCATCACCTGCACGAGCAGCAGCAGGAGCGTGACGGGCAGCGCAATGGTGAGCGCAGCGGTGAGCATCTGCCCGCCGAAGCTGGCGACCAGCATCACGCGCTCGGGCGTGAACCACGCCGAGCCGGGCGGGAACGTCTCGTAGCTCTGCACGATCAGCGCGAACCACGTGAGATGCGCGCCAAGGCCGAGGAACAGCACCGTCAGCAGCACCGAAAAGTACTGGCCCATCACCGGCGAATGCGCGCCGCTGACGGGATCGGCGGTTGCCGCAATGCTCATGCCCATCGAACCGCCGATAACCTCGGCGGCCATCAGCGGCGCCGCGAAGCTCCATTGCAGCACGAAGCCGAGTGACAGGCCGATGAGGATCTCCTGCGCGGTGATGAGCAGGCCGGATAGCGTGAAGAGGGCAGGCGGCGCGGCAACCGGGGTCCATGCGCAGATCATCACCGCGACGGCGCCGGCGAGGCTGACGCGAAGCTGCATGGGGACGGAGTTGGCGCCGAACAGAGGTGCCGCGAAGAGCGCGGCGCCGATGCGCGTCATCACGAAGACCATGCGCCAGAATTCCGCTTCCAGCGCGCCGAAGCCGAAGTGGAGGGCGATCATTTTCCGGCCCTCATTTGCCGGTCTGCGCGATCTGGGCGAAGATATCGACGAGGAAATCGCCGATCAGCCCCATCATCGCGCTGCCCAGCAGCACCAGCACGAGCGCGATGGTAGCGAGCTTGGGAACGAACGTGAGGGTCTGCTCGTTGATCGAGGTGGCGGCCTGCACCACGCCGACGACGAGGCCGACGGCGAGGCTGGCAAGCAGCACCGGGGCGGCGACGAGCGCGGTGACCCACAGCATGCGGTCGGCGAGGGCGAGGAGAGCGGCGGTGTCGTTCATGGCGCGCTACCCGAAGCTGGCTGCGAGGCTGCCCATGAGGAGGGCCCAGCCATCGACGAGGACGAATAGGAGGAGCTTGAACGGCAGCGAGACCACCGTGGGGGACATCATCATCATGCCCAGCGACATGAGGACCGAGGACACGACAAGGTCGATCACCAGGAAGGGCAGGAACAGCATGAAGCCGATCTGGAACGCGGTCTTGAGCTCGCTGGTCACGAAGGAGGGGAGGAGGATCGAGAAGGGCACGTCCGTGGTGCGGGCGAACTTTGGCGCCTTGGCCATCGCGGCGAACATCTGCAGGTCGTGCTCGCGCGTCTGGCGGATCATGAAGGCGTGGAACTCGGTGCCGGCCGCGCCAATCGCTTGCTCTGCGTTGATGGTGCCCGCGGAATAGGGCTGGATCGCGTTCGCGTTCACTTTGTCGAGCGTGGGGGCCATGATGAACAGCGAGAGGAACAGCGAAAGCCCGATGAGCACCTGATTAGGCGGTGACTGCTGGAGGCCGAGCGCCTGCCGCAAGATCGCCAGCACCACGAGGATGCGGGTGAAGCTTGTCATCATCAGCACGAGGCTGGGCAGGATCGTGAGCAGCCCCATGATGAGGAGCAACTGCAGCGACAGCGATAGCGAGCCATTCGATTGCGCCCCGGCGATTTGGCCGAAGGCGCGGTCCAGCGCGCCGGGAATGGCGTTCCCGGTTGGCGAGGCTGCGGGCGCAAGGTCGGCGGCGTGGGCCGGAAGTACCACGGCCAGTGCAATGAACGCCGCGGCGGCAAGGAGGGGCTTGAGCTTCACCGGGTCAGTCCTCGCTGCCAGCGCGCGCGGGCACTTCGGCAAGGCGGACGAGGCCCTGCTTGGTGGCCGAGACGAGGATTTCGCGCCCCCGGAATTCGAGCACGGCGATGCGCTGGCCGGGGGCGAGCCACTGCGTCTCGATGATCCTGACCGATTTCGCGCTGCCATTGGGGCTGAAGCGCTTTTCCATGCGGCGCGCGAACTTGAGGCTGGCCCAGGCAAGCCCTGCGATCAGCGGCAGGACGACCGCGAGCTTGAGCAGATACCAGAGCATCAACGCGTGCCCGCCATTGCGCTTTCCTGGCCGATCAGCTCGACGATACGCAGGCCGAAGCGCTCGCCCTGCGCCACGACTTCGCCGCGCGCGATGAGCTTGCCGTTGACCATGACATCGAGCAGCTCGTCGGTCAGCCGATCAAGCAGGACCACGCTTTCCTCGGTCAGTGAGAGCACATCCTTGAGCTTCATCTCGGTGCGGCCGAGTTCGACGGTGAGGCGCACGTCGACATCCTTGAGGAAATCGAGGCCGCGGGTCTGGAACGTCATGGTTGCATCCTGAATGGGGCCGCCGGATCAGGCGAGCTGGGTGAGTTGGAGGGCGACGCGCTCGTCCACCGCGCCGACGGTGCCGTGGCCGACCAGCGCCTCGCCGATGCGCAGCGGCACGCTGCGGGCGACCGGGACGGCAAGGACCTGCCCGATTTCGAGCGCGGACAATGTGGCGAGCGGGAGCGGCACATCGACGAGGACGGCGCGCACGGTGAGCGGCATTCCTGCAAAGGGCTGATCGAGCGGGCTGGCCGGTGTGGCGGCGCGGACAGGCCTCGAAGCAGGGCGCGCGGTGCCGGTGAGATCGGCGAGCGCAGCCATCGGGAAGCCAAGCCGCAGCGTCCATGCCGGGCGCGCGCCTTCGCGGATCGAGAAGGTCAGGACGGCGAGCGGCGTTGCGTCTGTCATGGCGGCCAGTTCGGCCATCGTGGCGGCGCGGCGCAGGGTGCGGATCGGACCTGCGAGGCCGAGCGCGGCGGCAAGCGGGGGGCCGACCAGCATCTCGATGCGCTGGACCATGAGTTCGGCAGAGAGCGGCAGTTCGCGGGGGAGCGGAGACGGCGCCTCACCAGGGCCACCGAATGCACGGTCGAGCAGGCGCAGCACGGCCTCACCCTCCACCATGGCCAGCAGCGGCTGGCCGTCAGCGACGGCGGCGAGGAGGCTGATCGACACGAGATCGGGAGGGGCGAAGCTGCCTGCCGTCATCTCCGCCGGCGCACTGCATTCGACCATTGCTGCCTCGCCGCCATGGATCGGCGCAAGCGCAAGGCGCAGCTTGCGGGCCAGAGCGTCCCCCGCGCGCGCCAGCACCGGCAGCAGTTCGGTTGCGGTAGGCGCCGGACGGAGCAGCGCTTCGCTGTGGCGAGCGAGTGGCCGCTGGGCGACAAGGGGGCGTTCGGGCTTCATGCCGAGGTTTCTGGGCAGCGCTTACTGGACGATGAAAGTCTTGAAGTAGACGGCGTCGATCCCGCCGAAGCCCTCGGTATCGGTGAGCACCTTGTTGATCGTGGCGACGAGGCGCTTCTGGAGCCGGGTCTTGCCTTCGGCGGATTGGACATCCTCGCCCGGGGTATCGGCGATGGCGGTGAGCAGGGCCGAACGGATCGCCAACTCGTGCTTCTGAAGCCAGAGGATCACGCGATAATCCCGGTGCGTGGAGCAGGCGAGGCTGACCTGCACCAGCATGTCCGAATCCTTGAGATTCGACGTGAAATCATCGCTGAAGCTGAAATAGGCGGTGCGGTATTCGCTGCCGCCTTCACCTTCGACATCGTGGCCGCCGCCGCCTTCGCCGCCATGCTCGCCTTCCTTGGCGGCAGGCGCATAGGGATCTTCCTCGCCCTTCTTGATGAGCTTGGGGTTCTTGTCCTCGTGCTCTTTGCCGTGGCCGCCGCCGCCAATGACCCCGGCCGCGACAAGGCCATAGGCTCCGCCGCCGCCGACGCCGAGCAGCGCGGCCGCCGCGCCGACCTTGAGCATCATGCCGGCGCCCTTCTTCTTGGCCTTGGCTTCCTTGTCCTTCTTCTCGCTCATCGGTGGTCCTCAGGAAGTCTTGTGAATGGGGTCAGGCGAAGATGCCGCCGCGGCGTTCGCCGCCGAGGGCAGTCGATCGTGCCGGGTTGGTGGCGGGGCGCTGTCCTGCAGACGGCTGGCGCTGCTGACCGGAGCCGGATTGGCTGGCCGATTGGCCTTGACCCTGCTGCGGGCCCGGCCCGCTGCTACCGGCGCGGGTATCGGCAGTGGATGGTCGCATCGGCTCACCGATTGCGGCGGCATGTGCGGCGGCTACGGCAGGCGCGAAGGCGGGGTCAGAGCTCGCCATCGCCACCGAGAGACCGGCCGCGTCGCTTTCAATCCGCAGCGAGATGCGTCCGAATTCGCCATGGCGCAGCGCGACCGCAACCGGTCCGCCCTGATCCACGCCATCGCGGGCGCGGGCGATGGAATCGACAAGCTGGTCGAAGCTGAGCGGCTGAGGGCCGGATGCTGCCGGGGTATCCGGGCTCCCCGCGATGGCAGGGGCGCTGTACGTCTGCGCCAGCGCCAGCGCCGCTGCGGTATCCGGTGCCGCAGCCTGCTTCGCTGAAGGAAGCGGGGCTTCGGTCTCTGCCAGCAGTTTCCGAGTGCCGGTTCGCTTGGCTGCGCCGGTCAGCGCTTCCAGAGTGGATGGGTGGGCTTGGGCAGCCACCTGCGTTGCGGCGGGCGACGCTTGCGGAGCCGGGCTGGCATCGGACGGCGGGGCTGCATTGGCGGCGTTCGGCGTATCGGTTTCAAGAACAAGATTGGCCACGGCAAAGGCGGCGGGATGCGCCGCATTCTGGGTGCCCTGCGAAGCAACTGCAGGTGCGGCTTCTGCCGACTGGGGGGTGATCGGCGACGCGCCAGCTGCGGTCTGCGTCGCATCGGCGGACTTCATTTCCTGTGCATTGGCGGCAGGGAGGGGGCCAAGGGCAACGGCTGGCGTGATGGGCAGGAGCACAGCCGCGTCTGCGGGTTCGGCCGCTTTGTCGGCATCCGTCTGGTCGCCAGAACCTTCAGCCGCCTTCGTCCTGCCGGGCTGGACCTCGGCACCGATCAGCAGGCGAAGGGCGGCAGCCGGGGCGGCAAGGCTGTGCCGGATGGCCGGCAAGACCTTGCCGGGTTCTTCCGGCACCGGGGCGGCATCGGCGGGTGCTTCCGGCGCGGCAGACCGGTCGGCGGGCTCCGTCACCGCAAGCTGCGCTGGCTCATCCGCGGGTGGTGTTTCTTGCGCGAGATAGCCAGCAAATCCCGGCGCTTTGTCCTGCTTGACGCCGTTGTTGGCGGCTGCCGGCGCGGCGTCCCGGCTGGACGGACGCACGTCTGCGCGGGGAAACAGGATGGGGGCGGGCGCAGTCATCGCGGGCGGGAAGTCCTTGGCGAGCGGGTGTGGTTAACGGCTGCTATTCAAGAGGCGTGCCAAGCGGCTTGACCGGCTTGGCGGGATGCGCATTTTCCGATGCCTTGCGGGCGATGCGCTGGCGCGCGGCCTCGATCCGGTCGTCGACGGCGGCGCGGCGGCGCTCGGCCTCGGCTGCCTCGGCAGCGCGGGTGTCGGCGGTTTGGCGGGCGCGGACGAGATCTGCGGCTGCACCATCTGCAATGCGGTTGAGGCCGGCAACGAACTGCTTCGATTGCCGCAGGTCCGCACCGGTGGCGGCATCGCGCCGCAGACGGTAGGCGTCGATCAGCGCGGCGGTGCGCGCTTCGAGGTTGGCGACTTGCGCCAATGCGGCTTCGGCGCGGGCCGCTTCGGTGAGCGCGGTCTGGCGCGCGATGCTGCGCAGGCGTTCGAGGCGGCGCAGGCGCTTGAGCTTGGCCTTGTCGGCGCTCATGCGGCCATCAGCGCGGCGAGTTCAGCCACGCTGCGGTCCATCGGCACGACTTCGCGCTGGGGCTGGCTGAGGAACTGGGTGAGCGCGCCGTGCATGGCGATGGCGCGGTCGAGCTGCGGATCGGCTCCGGCGCGGTAGGCGCCCATCAGGACGAGATCGCGATTGGCCTCATAGCCCGCGATGAGCGCGCGGAAGGCGCGGGCGTCGGCTTGGTGGAGCGGATCGACGATATCGTTCATCACGCGGCTGAGCGATGCAGCGATGTCGATGGCGGGATACTGGCCGCGCTGGGCGAGGTCGCGGCTGAGCACGACGTGACCATCAAGGATCGCGCGGGCGGTATCGACGACAGGGTCGTCCTGATTGTCGCCATCCGCGAGCACGGTGTAGAGCCCAGTGATCGAACCGCCGCTGGCCGCCGAATTGCCCGCGCGTTCGACGAGCTTGGTGATCGTGGCGAGCGCGGAAGGCGGGTAGCCGCGCGCGGCGCCAGGTTCGCCAAGGAGCAGCGCGATCTCGCGGCCCGCGTGGGCGACGCGGGTGAGGCTGTCCATGATGAGCAGGACCTGATGCCCGGCGGCGCGGAAGTATTCGGCCATCGAGGTGGCGAGCATCGCGCCGCGAATGCGCAAGTTGGGCGCATGATCGGCGGGGACGGCGACGACAATGCTGCGCGCGCGGCGGGGGCCCTGCATGTGCTTTTCGACGAAATCGGAGACTTCACGGGCGCGCTCGCCGATCAGGCCGACGATCACGATCTCGGCCTCGGTGCCATGCGCGATCATGTCGAGCAGCACGGACTTGCCGACGCCCGATCCGGCCATGACGCCGATGCGCTGGCCGACGCCGAAAGTGGTGAGCGCGTTGAGGGCGCGGACGCCGACATCGAAGGGTTCTCGCACCGGGGCACGGTCCAGCGCGCTGCCGCGAATGCCTCCTGAGGGCCATTCGGCGCGGGCGGCAATGGGCGGGCCGCCATCGATGGGGAGCCCTTCGCCATCGACGGCGCGGCCGAGGAACGCCTCGCCCACGGGGAGCATGCCGGGCTTGCCTTCAGGCCGCACGCGCGCGCCGGGCCGGAGTAGGACGCTATCGCCGAGGAGCATCATCAACATGCGCCCGGCGCGAAAGCCGATCGTTTCGGCGAGGAGCGAGCCGGAACCGTGCGCGATCCGGCACTGCGCGCCAATGGGGAGCGAGAGGCCGCTTACCTCGAGCAGGCCGCCATCGCAGGCGGTGACGAGGCCGTAGCGGCGCGGGCCGAAATCGGGCTGGGCTTCCTCGCAGCGACCGAGGAGGGGGATCGCGGTGTTCAGCATGAGGCGCCTAACATGCTGCCATTGCATCGCTGAGCGCGCGGGACCAGGTGCCGGGGCCGTCCTCGACCCCGCCCGCCGCGCCTTCGATGCGCAGCGCGCCGCGTTCCAGTGCGGGATCGGGTTCGAAGTGCCAGTCTTCGGGCAGTCGCGCGGCGAGGAGCGCGAGGTCTTCCGGGTGGAGGCGGATCACGCGTTCATCTGCCGCGCGGGCAAGCATGCCGGCGGCAGCCGTGACGCGGGCGGCGAGGGCTTCCTCGTTCGCGGCGAATTCGCCCAGAAGGGGCGCGCAGAGGGCGAGGACGGTATCGCGCAGACGCGCTTCGAGTTCGCGGGTGAGGTCGGCGTCCAGCCGTCCGAACGCTAGTTCGATCTTCGCGCGGGCGGCATCCTGCGCGGCAATGGCCTCCGCGAATGCGGCTTCGGCATCGGCGGCGCCTTGCGCGTAGCCAGCAGCAAAGGCGCGCGTTTCGGGGTCTTCCTGAGGCACTTCGGCAAGCGCGGATGCAGCGGGTGCCGCCATGCGCACGAAGCGGTGATCCTCGCGGAAGCCGCCGGGGACGACGGCGAGTTCTGCCAGTGAGAGGACCCGCACCGTAGAGGCCTTGGCCGGCTCAGACATAGTCGTCGTCGCCCGCACCGAAGACGATCGTGCCTTCGGCGGCAAGGCGGCGGGCGGCGGTGACCACCGCCTTCTGCGCCTCGACCACTTCGGCCATCTTCATGCGGCCACGCGCCTCGATCTCGTCGCGGACGCCTTCCGCCGCTCGGCTCGACATGGCGCGGAAGAAGCATTCGCGCATATCGGGCGCGATGCCCTTGAGCGCGGCGATAAGTGTATCGGAATCGACTTCGCGGAGCAGCGAGCCCATCGATTTCTCGTCGAGCACGAAGAGGTGTTCGAACTTGAACATCTCGTTCTCGATGGCCTTGGCGAGCTGTTTGTCCTGCTTGGCGATCTCGGGCATGACGCGCTTCTCGACCGCGCGGACCGAAGCGTTGATGATGTCCGCCGCTTCGCGCGGGCCGCCCATGGTGAGCGCGGCGCTGCCGTGGCATTCAGTGATGCGCTGGGCGAGCAGGTCTTCCAGCATGGCGATGGCTTCGGGCGCGACCGGGCCGAGCGTGGCGATGCGGTGGACGACTTGCGGCTGGAGCGCGTCGGGCAGGGCATGCAGCACGCCCGCCGCGACATCCGGATCAAGCTGGACGAGCAGCACGGCGAGCGCCTGCGGGTGTTCGCCCTGCACCAGCGGCACCAGCGCATGCGGGGTGAGCCAGCGCGCAAGTTCGAGGCTGGAGCCGGGGCGCGGCGCATCAGGGGCAATGCGTTGCATCAGATTGTCGGCCTTCACGTCGCCGACTGCGCTCGTCATCAGCTGGCGCACCTGATCCACGCGGTCATTGGCGCCGATGGTCACTTGCGCCGCATTGTCGACGAAACCCTGCAACGCCTGCGTGATGGCCTCGGCGTCGATTTCGCCGATCTCGCACATCTTCGCGCCGAGCAGGCGCAGTTCGGCGGGCTCCAGCTGCGCGAGGAGCGTTGCAGCGTGGCTGTCGTCGAGCAGCATCATCATGACCGCAGCGCGCGTGGGGCCGCTGATCTCGGGCGCTTCTGTGGTCATTCGGTTCCCTCGGGAGCGGGCTCGTTGAGCAGCTGGCGCAGTGCATTGATTGCATTGTCGGGCTGTTCGACGACGATGCGCTGCGCGAGGCCAACCTGGCGGCTGAGCGCATCGGGATCGATTTCGCCAGTGTCAGGATCGACGATCGCCTCGATGCGCTGGATCTTCTTGCGGCGGCGGCGCGCCGGGGTTTCGGCAGGTTCGCCGTCCTCGCCGAGTTCGCCTTCGCCATCCCCGTCCTCATTGCGCTCGCCCGTCCTTGCGGCGGGGAGCGGGACCGGATCGCGCTTCAGTGCCTTGATCAGCGGGCGCACGCCGAGCAGCAGGGTGAGCAGCACCGCGAGCAGCGCGACGACATTGCGCACGATCATCGCGAACCACGGCGTTTCCCAGAACGCGGGCGGGGTGACGGCGACGGGGCTGAAACTGCGCACGACAACCGCGACCTGATCGCCGCGCGCCGGGTCTGCGCCAACGGCTGCGGTGACGAGTTGCTTGATCTGATCGATCTCGGCGGGCTTGGCCTTGGCCATGATCGCGCCTGACAGGGCGACGGCGACCGAGAGGCGCTTGATCTTGCCCGGCGTCTGGTTGGTGACGGCAACTTCGCGGCCAAGTTCATAGGTGCGCGCGGAGGAGCTTTCACCGGAGGCGGCGGGTGTCGCGGCCGGACCGGGCGTTGCGCCGGGCGTGGGCGCTGCACCCGGCGCACCGGGCTGGGCGGTGGTCGGCGGCGGCGGAGTGTTTGAGAGGACGCCGGGGACACCCGCCGCCGTGCCGGGACCGGTACCCTGCGAGGCGGACTGGGTTTCCGAGCGCACCACGCCCTGCTTGTCATAGCTTTCGCGCGCGGAGGTCTGCTGGTCCATGTCGAGATCGACCTGGATTTCGCTGGAGAAGTTGCCCTCGCCGAGCATCGGGGTGAGCAGCTGGGAAACCTGCGTGCGCAGCTTTTCTTCCATGCGCGATTGCAGATCGAGGCGGTCGCTGTCGCCATCCTTGGCGGAGGAGAGCAGGCGGCCATGCTGGTCGATCACCTTGACCGCATCGACGGAAAGGGACGGCACCGAACCCGCAACGAGATTGACGATGGCGCTGACCTGGCTGTCTGCCAGCTGGCGCCCGCGCGCAAGCTTGACCATGACCGAGGCGGTGGGGGCGGCATTGTCGCGCACGAAGACGGACTTCTCCGGCTCGGCGAGGTGGACGCGCACGGCTTCCACGCCGTCGATCTGCATGATCGTGAGTTCAAGTTCGCGTTCGCGCGCGGCGAGGAGGCGTTCGCCTTCCAAGGTGCGGCTGGCGCCCATCGGCAACTTGTCGAGCATCTGCGCGCCGGTCTCGGGCGTGGCGAGCGCGCCATCCGAGGCGGCGACCATGCGCGCCTTGTAGAGATCGTTCTCGCCGACCGAGACCGCGCCGGTGGCGTTGTCGATGGAGTAGGTGATCGAGGCCTTGTCGAGCGCGGCGACGACCTGCGCGCGCTCGCTATCGCTGAGATCGCTGTAGAGGATGCGCTGGGGCGCGGGGGCCATGGTCATCCAGAGCAGCGCGGTGAGGCCCGCAGCGGATACCCCGGCGAACCACGGCAGCGCGCGGCGCACCGGCGGCTGGCCAAGGAACGCGCCGGTGCGCGCCATCAGGCCGCCGCCTGCCGGATCGGTGAGCGGGGCGAAGACCGAGAGACTGGGTGTTGCCGGATCGGCCATTTATCAGACCCCCATCCTCATGATGTCCTGGTAGGCGGTGAGCAGCTTGTTGCGCACCTGCAGCGTGGCTTCGAAGGCGACGCCGGCTTCCTGCCGCGCGAGCATGACCTTGGCGATGTCGGTGACTTCGCCCTTGTCGTAGCCATCGCTAAGCGCCTCGGCCTTGCCCTGAACCGTATTCACGTTGTCGAGCGCGGATTTGAGCGCTGAGGTGAAGCCGTTTGCCGGGGCTTCGGGCGCAGCTTCGGTTGCGCCGGACGCTGGCGTGCGGACCTGCTGGAGCAGCTGCGAGCGATCGATGATCTGCTGGCGCAGCGCCATGATCTGCTGGAGGCCGCCCGCACCTCCACCCGCACCAATCCCCCCGATGCTGCTCATCGCCGGCTACCGGCCACGGCGATGCCGTTCTCGCGGAATTCGGCGAGGCGGTAGCGCAGGGTGCGCTCGGAAATGCCGAGCTTGCGGGCGGCCGCGACGCGGCTGCCGCCGCAGCTGTCGAGCGCGGCGAGGATTGCGCGGGTCTCGGAGAGCTGGACGATGTTGGAAAGCTTGCCGCCGGGGATCGTGCCGGCATTGAGCGCTACCACTTCGCCTTGGCTGGATTCTCCCGCCGTGCGGACCGGGCGATCGAATACCACGTGCTGCACGCCGATTTCGGCCGCGTCGCCCGCCAGCAGCAATGCGCGGCGCATGACATTTTCTAGCTCGCGCACATTGCCCGGCCAGGCATGGGCTTCGAGCAAGGCAAGCGCTGCTTCGCCGATCCACGGCACCGGGCGGCCCATTGGCACGTGGCGCAGCGCCATGGCGAAAGCGAGCGGGGCAATATCCGCCGGGCGATCACGCAGCGCGGCAAGTTCGAGCGGGAAGACATTGAGGCGGTAGAACAGGTCGGCGCGGAAGCGGCCTTCTTCGACTTCGCTGGGCAGATCGCGGTTTGCGCAGGCGATCACGCGGACATCGACCTTGACCGGCTTCGTCGCACCGATGGGGACGACTTCGCCTTCCTGCAGCACGCGCAGCAGCTTGGCTTGCAGCGCAAGCGGCATCTCGGCGATCTCGTCGAGCAGCAGCGTGCCGCCGTGCGCGGCGCGGAAAAAGCCTTCGCTTGCCGCATTGGCGCCGGTGAACGCGCCCTTCTGGTGGCCGAACAGCATGGCTTCCAGCATTGTCTCGGGCATCGCGGCGCAGTTGATCGCGATGAACGGCGCGGCGGCGCGCGGCGAGCGCAAGTGGATGAAGCGGCTCAGCACTTCCTTGCCGGTGCCGGTGGGGCCGTTGATGAGGACGGGGATCTCCGCCCCGGCAAGACGTTCGGCCAGCGCAAGTACGGAAAGCGTTTCGGGATCAGCGGCAACCGGGCTGCCGGCGGGCGCAGCGCAGGCAATGAGCGCGGCAAGCGCCGCAGGATCGGCGCCATCGGTATAGGCCAGATCATGCCGGCCGCCGTGGCCGCGCGTGATGGCATTGGCGCCGCTGCGCGAAAGCAGCACGGTGCGATCGAACAGACCGGGGGCGGCGGGTTCTTCCGCGCCGCGCAAGGTGAAGGTTCCGGCCGGGGTAAAGCTCCCCAGAACCGACCGCGCCCGTGCCAGCAAGCCGGCATGCGGCGAAGATGTGGTGGCGGCGCTTCCTCCCATCGTGCGCACTGCCTGATCCGTTTTCATAATCCTGTGCCCTATTCCTGCTGGCGTCTTAACCATCGAGATGGGCTGTTTTTCGCGCGAAAACGTCAAGCGCACCGAAACTTTAAGCTCCGCGTGCACCCTAAGGGCAAGTGCCTAGGTCCGGCAGATCGCTGCCGATGCCCCCCTTAAACCCGGCAGCCTTTTGCCGGTCTTTGCCGTGGCTGCCGCGTCGATCCCCGACCGGCGTCAACCGGGGAACGACCCCTCTTAACGGAGACAGACCATGGCGGTTATCAATACCAACATCAGCGCGATCAAGGCGGCCAACTCGTCGAACTCGGCTTCCAAGATGGCCGGCATGGCGATGGAACGCCTTTCGACCGGCAAGCGCATCAACGGCGCCAAGGACGATGCGGCGGGCCTTGCCATTGCCACCACGATGACCTCGCAGATCAAGGGCATGAGCCAGGGCGTGCGCAACGCCAACGACGGCATCAGCCTGGCGCAGACCGCGGAAGGCGGCCTCAACGAAGTGACCAACATGCTGCAGCGTGTCCGCGAACTGGCCGTCCAGTCGAAGTCCGCCACGTATCAGCAGTCTGACCGCGATGCGATGCAGTCGGAAGTCGGCAACCTCAACGCCCAGATCTCGGACGTGCTCAACAACACCAAGTTCAACGGCAATGCGGTGTTCTCGGTGGTCGGTGCGGCGCCGGCGGCCGATGGTTCGGACGACAAGAAATTCTCGATCCAGACTGGCGCGAATACCACCGACACGGTCGACATCGTCAGCAAGGCGTTCGACGGCACCAAGCTGTTCGGCGGCACGGACACCGCCTACGACGCGGCTTCGACGACGCAGGCGCTCGACGTTTCTTCGGACACGGCAGCCTCGACCACGATCGACAACGTCGATGCCGCGCTCGCCAACGTCAACTCGACCCGTGCGACGCTCGGTGCCGGCCAGAACCGTCTGGAATCGGCGGTCAACAACCTGAACGACAACATCACCAACCTGTCGGACGCTCGCAGCCGCATTCAGGACACCGACTATTCGGCTGAAACGACCGCGATGGCCAAAGCCCAGATCCTGAGCCAGGCTTCGACCGCAATGATCGCGCAGGCCAACCAGAGCCAGCAGAACGTGCTCTCGCTGCTCCGCTAAGTTCGATCTCCCCCGCAAGCCCGTTCTCCACCGGGCTGGCACCCTCGCCCGGCGATCCCTCCACGGATTGCCGGGCTTTTGGTTTTCAGCCCGGCTTCAGGACTCTTGGCAATGCGGCGCCGAGCACGGCGAGCATTTCGGGGGCGTAGGCGCTGGAGTTGGCTTCAAACTCGGCCTGGGTGATGCGATCGGTCCCCTGCGCCCCGAACAGCACGACCTCGTCATCGAGCTTTACATCGAGGTGTTCTGTCACATCCACCATCAGCGTGTTCATGGTGACCCGGCCGACGACGGGCGCACGGCGGCCGCGGATGAGGACTTCGGTGTGGTTCTTGCTCTCCGCGGGGAACTCGGGCCGGTTGGCGTGGCTGAAGCCGCGGCGTACGCCGTCCGAATAGCCGATCGGGATATTGGCGAGCCAGCTTTCGCGCTCAAGCCGGAAGGTGCGATCATAGGCAACGGTCTGCCCGGCGGGATAGTGGTTCACGGCGGCAACGCGCGACTTGATCGTGGGGACCGGGATGAAGGCGGAGGTCTTGACCGAACCGGGATCGCCATAGAGCGCGCCGCCGACACGGACCATGTCGAGCCGGGTATCAGGCTGGGTCAGGGTGGCGAAGGTGTTGGCAGTGTGGCGCGTGAAGCCTTCTGTCTTGAGGCCTTCGCCTTGCAGCCATGCCAGGTCCTCCTTGTAGCGGGCGAGCTGGCCGAGGATGTCCGGCGCTTCCTCGCTGGGGTAATGCGTCATCGCCCCGGCAATGCGCAGGCCCTTCAGCGCCAGCATCGCGCGGGCATCGGCCTTGCCGTAGTCGGTGGAAAGCTCGATCCCATTGCGCGACATGCCGCCGGCATTGAGTGCGAGGTGGACGGGGAGGGGGAAACGCGCGCGGTGCTGCCGCCAGATCGCCTCCAGCCGCGCCGCGGCTTCGGGATTGCCGATCAGCTCGACGATGCCGAGGCCAAGCGCATCCTCCATTTCCTCCAGCGCGGCGAGGCGGATGCGGTAGAGCTTGCCCTTGTAGCCAAGCTGGCGCGCGACGCGGGCCTCGTCGTTGGAGGTGATCGCGACATCGCTGATCCCGGCCTTGATGACCGAGGGGATGAGGAGGGCAATGCCATTCCCGTAGGCGTCCGCCTTCATCACCGCACAGATCCGCGATGGGCCGACCATGCCGCGCAAGGTTGCGATGTTCGCCTCGAAGGCGGCGGCATCGACTTCGATCCAGCCGTTCCGGCGCTGGGCCTGCGCCAGCGTGAGGCCAAAGTTGGTGGCGGAGAGGATCGGGGCAGCGATCGCGCGGGTTGCAGCCAGCCCGGCACCAGCTGCCGCAGCGCCCAGAAATGCGCGCCTGTGGATCATGTCTGTGCTCCCGCCCCGTGTCGCGGAAACATAGGCATGTCGCCGGGCTGCGGTCCAGCCCCGGGTCAGTTCATCAGCAATATGCTCATGCGGCGATTGCGCGGATCGGTGGGGTTGTCCGCGATCAGGGGTTCCTGATCGGCGACGCCTTCGATGCGGCGGAAGCGGTTTTCGGTGACGCCGCTTTTCATCAGTGCGAGGCGGGTCGCTTCGGCGCGGCCGGCGCTGAGGGACCAGTTGTTGGCCGGATCTCCGGGTTTCCACTGCAGCGCATCGGTATGGCCGCGCACGGTGAGGCCGGCGGCGTCGGGTCCGATGGCCTGGCCGATGGCGCGGACGAGTTCGGCCGCTTCCGGGGTGAGCAGCGTGGTGCCGAGGCGGAACATCGAGAACTTCGCATCGTCCATCAGATCGAGCCGGATGCCCTCGGGCGTCTGGGTGACGCGCACCTGCCGGGCGAGCTTGCGCAAAGTAGCACTGGCCGCCAGCTTTTGCTGGAGCCGCTGCTGCAAGCTGGCGGTGCGCTTGGCCTTGGTGCCGCCATCCTTGGGACCGCCGGTCGCGTCGCGCGGGATTGTCAGCGTCTTGGTTCCGGTCTGGCCGGCGCGGTACTGGTAGCTGTCGGTATCAGTGAGCGAGGAGCCGCCGAGCAGGCCGTAGGAGCCGGCGCTGCCTTCCTTCATCTTGACGAGCGTGGGCGTGAAATAGTCGGCAATGCCCTTGCGCTGTTTCTCGGTCGTCGCGCCGAGCAGCCACATGAGCAGGAAAAACGCCATCATCGCGGTGACGAAGTCTGCATAGGCGACCTTCCACGCGCCGCCGTGGTGCCCCCCCGCGACGACGGTGACCTTCTTGACGATGATCGGGCGGACCGGTTCGTTTTTGCCCTTGGGCGCTTTTGCCATCGGTTATCGCCCACGCAGTGCGTCGAGCAGTTCGGAAAGGCCCGGGCGGAACGAGTGGCCGAGCCCTGAACGCGCGCTTTCGACGACGAGGGGCTGGGGCCAGCCGTGGAGGCTGGCGATGATGACCTGCTTGACCGCCTGGAAGATCATCTCGTCCTGATCGAGCACCTGCTTGAGGCGCCCCGCGAGCGGGGCGACGATACCATAGGCGAGCAGCACGCCCATGAACGTGCCGACGAGCGCCGAGCCGATCATCGCGCCGAGGATCGAGGGCGGCTTGTCGATCGAGCCCATGGTCTTCACCACGCCGAGCACCGCCGCCACGATGCCGAGCGCCGGAAGCGCATCCGCAAGGTTCTGCAGCGCGTGCTGCGGCTCGCTCATTTCATGGAAATGCGTCTTCATCGAATGGTCCATCACGTCCTCGACGGCGTGGACCTCGAGCGTGCCCGAGGACACGACGATGAGGGTCAGCGTATCGCAGATCAGCGCGACCAGCGCCTTGTTGGCGAGGATCTTGGGAAACTCGGCGAAGATCGGTGAATTGGCGGGATCGGTAACGTGGCTTTCCAGCGCAACCGGACCGTCGCTGCGCAGGATCTTCATCAGGCGGGTGCACAGCACGATGGCATCGACGTGATCCTGCTTGGAGTGCTTGGGCCCCTTGAAGACCTTGCCCAGCCCGCCGCCAATGGCCTTGAGCTCATGGAGCGAATTTCCGGCCACCACGGCACCGAGCGCGGCGCCGCCGATGATGAGCATTTCGTGCGGGATGGCCTCCATGACCGGGCCAAGCGCGCCGCCGGTGATGGCGAAGCCCCCGAACACCATGACGAGGAGGATAACGATACCGATGGCAGCATACATGGCGGTTTACGGTCCCGGATGGCTGGAGATCAGCGCAGGAAATCGAACAGTGTGAGATTGGCGAGCTTGGAGAAGCTGGCCTGACTGGCTTCGAGCACGGTGGAAAGTTGCTGCAGGCGAGCGAGCGCGGAACCGAGATCTGGCGCGCCGATATCCTGCTGCTGCGAGGTGCGGGCTTCGCTCATGGCCTGCTGGCGCTCGGTGGAAAGGTCGATCCAGCTCAGGCGCGAGCCGACGACGGTCTGCGCGGTGGTGATCGCATCAAGGCCGTTGGCAAGCGAGCCGAGCGCGGCCTGCGCGGTACCTGCCGTGCTGGCAGCGCCGGTGGCAAGCGCGTCCGAAAGGTTCTTGATGACCGTCAGCAGATCAGTCTGATTACCCGCCGGATCCTTGAACGAGAGGAATTCCGGGCCGGTCAGGCTGCGGCTGACGGTCTGGCCGTCGCCCAGCGAAAGCTGCCCGGCGTTGCCGCTGCCGATGTATTGCGCCTGCCCGTTGGCGGCATTGATCTGGTAGGCATCTCCCGGGCTATCCCCGCCAAACAGCGCGTTGCCCGCACTATCACGCGTATTCGCAAGGCCGACGAGACCCTTGTGGATCTGCGCAAGTTCAGAGGCGATGCTGGCGCGCTGCGCTGGAGGAAGCAGCGTGGAAGCGGCCTGCGTCGTCAGTTCCTGCGCGCGGCTGACGTAGCTGGTGAACTGGCTGAGCGCGGTGTCGGTGAGGTTGAGGTCTATCGTGGCGCGGCTGGTCGCTGCGGTGTCGATCGCGCCGAGCGCTTCGGTGCGGGCGAGCGAGCGCAATTGCGACGCCGCCAGCGGATCGTCGGACGAGCGGGTGATCTTGCTGTTCGAACTGATCTGGTTCTGCAGTTCCTCTGCCTGCCCGCGCAGCGCCGAGATGTTCTGCGTAGAGCGATCGAAGAAAGCGGAAGTGCTGGTGGCGAAGATGCTCATGCCAAGTCCTTTGAGGCCCTACTGGATTTGGAGCAGCGAATCGAAGATGGACGCCGCGACCTGCATCACGCGGCCCGAGGCTTGGAATGCCTGCTGGTAGCGAACGAGATTGACGCCCTCGGTATCGAGATCGACGCCGGTCTGCGCGGAGAGCGCGGTCTTGGCGGCATCCGATATCGTGGCGAGCGCATCGCGCGTGACGGTGCGCCCTGAAACGGAGGCGGAGATATCGAAGAGGATCGCATCCATCCTGCCTGCCGGATCAGCCGCGGCGAGCGCGCTGCGCAGCGCATCGAGACCTGACGCATCGCGGCTGTTCTTCGGCGCGCCGGCAGGGGCGGTGGCGATCTTCGCGGGGTTGCTGGTGGCGAGTGCAATGGTTGCGGCAGTGCTGCCCGAAAGGAGCGCGGCACCGGGATTGCCATCGCGGTCGGTATTGCCGCCCTGTGCGGTGTTCACCGTGGTTACGATGGTATTCGCGAGGCCATCAAGATCGGTGTGCAACTGCGCCAGCTTGCCAAGCGCGAGCTGTTGCCCGGCGAGCGATCCGCCTGAAAGCGTGAGCGCATTGCCGCCCAGCGTGTAGTCCACCGTGCCGTCGGAAGCGGTCGTCATCGCGAGCGCGGCGGTATTGCCCCCGCTGACCAGCGTCGTGGCTGGCGACGCGCTGCCGAGCGTGACGGTAACACTGCCATCGGGCGCCAGCGTGGTGCCGATATCCCCAAACTGGCTGAGATCGGCGAGCAGCTTGTCGCGCTGGTCGAGAAGAGCGGTCTGGTCCGAACTGGCGTCTGCTGCGCGGGCAAGGCGCAAGTTGGTGCGCCCGAGTTCGCCGGCAATACGGTTCACCTGCTTGACGCCGTCAGAAGTTTCGAACTGAAGGCCTTTGCCGACCGCATCCATTTCCGTTGTGGCGATCTGGAAGGTGGCGGTCATCGTGCGCGCCGCCTCGATCACGGAGGCACGCAGCGAGGTATCGGTGGCATCTTCCTTGAGCTTCTGAAGTGCGGTCTCGAAGCCGGTGATAGCGGGGTAGACGCCCGACTGTTCGAGCGCGGATTCAATGCTCCCCAGGCCCTTCACCTCGGCGTCGGCGCGCGCCACGTCGGCTCCGGTGCGGCGCACTTCGCTCTGGCGGAAGGCATCGGCGTTGCGCACGATCTTTTCCACCCGCACGCCCGAAAGCGAGATGTCGCGCACGTTCTGGTTGTAGCCGGTGGAGGCTACTTCGGTGAGACCGATGGTGCGGCGGACATAGCCGTCGGTTGCCGCGTTCGAGATGTTCTGCGCGGTCACATCAAGCCCGATACGCGCCGCCTTGGCGCCAGATAGGCCGATGGAAAGGAGATCGGAGGCCATGGCTTGTTACTCCTTCGCCGCTGGCGCCGCTTTGGGCAGCAGCTTGGCAAATTGGGCTTCGAGCTGCCTCGCGAGGCCGAAGGTGCCTGCCTCAGCCGCGATATCGGCAAAGCGCTCGTCGCGCATCTGGGTGAAGGTTTCCTGCGCCTGACCCCCGAAGATCGGATCATCACCGGCAAGGCTGGTTGCGCGTGCGGCGGCGAGCATCTGGCGCACGAAGATCGCCTCGAAGCCTTGCGCTGCCTTCTTGAGGGCGGCCCGGTCCGAAGCAGAGGGAGCGGCGGGGGCGGTTACGGGTGCAATCGGGCTCATATCACCTCCATCTCCGCCCGCAGCGCACCGGCCTGCTTCAGCGCCTCGAGGATCGCGACGAGATCGGACGGGGTGACGCCGAGCTTGTTGAGCGCATCGACAAGGCTGGAAAGCGAGGCGCCGGGCTTGAACAGCGCGACGTGGGCCTGGCCTTCCTCGGCGCTGAGCTGGCTGGCGGGCGTGATGGCGGTCTGGCCGCGGCTGAAGGGGCCGGGCTGCGAAACCTGCGGCTTCTCGTCAATCTTCACCACGAGCTTGCCGTGGCTGATCGCGGCCGGGGAAAGGCGCACGGCGCTGTTGATGACGACGGTGCCGGTGCGGCTGTTGATGATGACTTTGGCGGCGGTTTCGGCGGGGTTCACCTCGATCATCTCGATCGCGGCCATCATCGTCGCGCGGGTGTCGGTCGCGGCAGGCAAGCGGATGGCAAGGGTGATGCCGTCCTCCACCGTGGCAGCGCCGGGGAAGCGCGCGTTGACGGCGTCGCGCACACGGCTGGCGGTGAGGAAATCGGCGGTGAACAGGTTCCAGCGCAGCATTTCGTCGCGGTCGAAGCCTGTGGCGACCGCGCGTTCGACACTGGCCCCTTCGGCAATGCGGCCAACGGTGGGGACGTTGACCGTGAGCTGGCTGCCGTCCTTGCCGGTGATGCCAAGCCCGCCGACGGCGAGATTGCCCTGCGCCATCGCGTAGATCTGACCGTCCGCGCCATAAAGCGGGGCGAGGATCAGCGCGCCGCCACGCAGCGACTTGGCCTTGCCGATGGTGGAGATAGTCACGTCGATCCGCTGGCCGGGCTTGGCGAAAGCGGGCAGATCGGCGGTGATGAGCACGGCGGCAGCGTTCTTGAGCCCGGGCGAGACGCCTTGCGGCAGCTGCACGCCGAGGCGGCCCGATACGCCGCGCATGGCCTGCGTGATGTAGTCGAGGTTGTCGTCGCCCGTGCCGGGCAGGCCGACGACGACACCGTAGCCGGTGAGCTGGTTGGTGCGCACGCCCTGGAACGCGCCGAGATCGCGCACGCGGTCTGCATGTGCGGGCGATGGCACGAGGGTCAGCGCGGCGAAGAGGGCAAGGATGGCCCGGAAGCGGGGGGAGAGCGCCATCATCAGAACGGATTGATCACGCTGAAGAACTTGGACAGCCAGCCTTCACGGCTGGCGCGGCCGACCGAGCCGTTGCCGGTGTAGGTGACGCGCGCGTCGGCGACCTGGGTCGAACGCACGCGGTTGTCCGCATCGATATCGCCAAGGCGCACGATGCCGGAAAACTGCACCCATTCCTGGCCCTGGCTCAGCAGCAAGCGCTTTTCTCCTGTGACGAGCGCCGTGCCATTGGGGCGCACTTCGGCGATGGTGACGGAGACCTCCCCGCCGAGCGTGCTCGTCTGCGAGGCATTCCCCTGTCCGTTGAACGACGATCCGCCCGAAGCTTTAAGGGCGTTGGGATCGAGGAAGGACAGCGGCCCCGCGCTGGGTGGGACCACGTTGAAGGCCCCGTTCTTCTGCGTCTTGGAGGCGGCGGTCTTCGAGGAATTGAGGTTTTCGGTGAGGATGATCGTCAGCGGATCACCGATGGCATGCGCGCGGCGGCCCTCGACGAGGCCGGTGTAGCCGGCGGACACGTTGAAGATCGCGCCATCCGCCGGGCGGGGGGCGGGGGCCTGCGGCAGGACCGCGCCGAAGCCCTCCGCAGGGCGGGTCGGGCGGCCATGTGCCTGTCCGGCGGGCGCGATGGCGGCAAGCACAATGGCTGGCGGGATGAGCAGGCAGGCGAGCAGGCGCAGCCCGAGGGGCCTGCCGTCTATCGGGCCATTTGCCGATGCACGGAATGCAGCTTCGAAGGGGGAGTCCATCATGGTGTGGGGGTCCGTCAAAGGGTCTGGTTGGCGTTCTTGAGCATTTCGTCGACCGCCGAGATCATCTTGGAATTGACCTCGTAGGCGCGCTGGGTCTCGATCATGTCGACCAGTTCCTCGACGACATTGACGTTGGAACTTTCGAGAAAGCCCTGACGGATGTGGCCGCGCCCCACTTCACCGGCGATGCCGACCTGCGCCGCGCCGCTGGCGGCGGTTTCGGTGAGGAAGTTGTCGCCACCAGCGGCGAGGCCGGTTGGATTGGCGAAGCTGGCAATGGTGATCTGGCCGAGCTGCGATGGCTCTGCCGTGCCGGCGAGCGTAGCCGAGACGGTGCCGTCGGGCGCAATGGTGATCGTGGTCGCGCCTTCGGGGATCGTGACCGGAGGCTGCACGATATAGCCCTGCGCGGTGACGAGTTGACCTTCCGCCGAGCGGCTGAAGTTGCCTGCGCGGGTATAGGCGAGCTGGCCGCCCGGCAGGTTGACCTGGAAGAAGCCGTCACCATCAAGCGCAAGATCGAGCGCATTGCCGGTGGGCTGCACCGGTCCCTGCGTGGAGATCCGCGTGGTCGACTGGATGCCGACGCCGGTGCCGAGGTTGAGCCCGGTGGCATAGGCTGTCTCGCCCGAGGACTGCTGACCGGCGGTCCGCGCATCCTGATAGGCCATCGTCGCAAAGTTGGCGCGATCGCGCTTGAAGCCTGTGGTGCCGACGTTGGCGAGGTTGTTGGCGATCACGCGCATCCGCGTGTCCTGCGCTTCGAGACCGGTGCGGGCGACGTGAAGGGCGGAAGAGGGCATGGGGTGTGGATCCTTGGTTTATGAGGTGAGGCGCATGAGGCCCGCGCCGCCTTCATCGAGCTCTTTCGCGGTGGAGATGAGCTTGGTGCGCATGTCGAACAGGCGCTGCGCCTCGACCATTTCGACGAGCACGCGGGTCGGCTCGACGTTGGATTGTTCGAGGCTGCCGGGCTGGACCTTTGCGTCCTCGTCCGCTGGGAGGGCGCCGCCGTTGGGGACCCGGAAGAGGCCGTCCAGGCCCTTCTCGATGGCCGATCCGGCGGTGCTGACAAGCTTGATCCGCCCGACTTCCTGCGGCGGCTGGTCCGGGTTCTCCGGCGCAGCAGCAAGCACGCGGCCATCGGGCGCGATTGAAATCTTAGCGCCGGGCGGAACGGTGACTGGCCCCGCATCGCCGACCACCGGGCAGCCATCGCCGTTGGTGAGGACGCCCGAGGCATCGACCGCAAGATCGCCGCGCCGGGTATAGGCTTCCTCGCCATCGGCCGCCTGCACGGCCAGCATGGTGCGCCCGTTGAGTGCGATGTCGAGCGGATTGCCCGTTTCGATCACCGCGCCCTGCTTCAAGTTGGCGCCGCGCACTTCGCCGCGCGTCATCGCGCGCGCCTCGATGCTGGGCCCTTTCAGCGTCATCGCATCGGCGCTGAGCAGCTCGGCACGGAAGCCGATGGTCTGCGCGTTCGCCATGTTGCTCGCGATCACCTGCTGGGTGACCATCGAGTCGGTGAGGCCGGAGTAGGCGGTGTAAATCAGGCGGTCCATTGCAGCTGTTAAGCCTCAGGTGTGCATGTTGATGATGGTCTGCGAGATCTGCGAGGCGGTATCGATCGCCTTGGCATTGGCCTGGAAATTGCGCTGTGCGGTGATCAGGCCGACCATTTCTTCAGATAGATCGACGTTCGAGCGTTCGAGCGCGCCCGAGAGGATGCCGCCGTAGAAACCCGAGTCCGGCCCGCCATACGTGGCCGTCCCGGAGAGACCGGTCGAGGTCCAGTTGGAGGAGCCTTCCTGGCGCAGCCCACCGGGCGAAAGGAACGTGGCCAGCGCGATCTGGCCAACCGCGACATTGGTGCCATCGGCGTAGCTTGCGGTGATCACGCCGTTCTTGCCGACCGCGACCCCGGCAAACTGCGCACCGGTAGCGTTGGTCGCGGGGATCTGCACCGATTGCGGAGTGGTGCCGGTGACATTGCCCGCCGCATCGGTAGCGAAGGCCTGCAGCTGGTTGCCATTGCCGCGCACGAGATAGCCGTTCTGGTCAATCTCGAAGCTGCCGTTGCGGGTATAAAGCGTATCGCCCGAGATGGCAGACTTGGTGGTGAAGAACCCGTCTCCGTTGACGACAAGATCAAGCGCATTGCCGGTCTGCTCGACCGGGCCCTGCTTGAAGTTCTGGTTGATCGCCTCGACCGTGGCGCCGATCCCGATCAGGAGCTTGGGATTGGTGAAGGCGCTGCCCGCGACGATATCGGAGAAGGCGACGGTGCTCTTCTTGAACCCGTTGGTTTCGGCATTGGCAATGTTGTTGCTGATGACGCCGAGATCGGTCTGGGCGTTCTTGAGGCCGTTGAGCGAGGTGTAGAACGACATGTCTGGGGGTCCTTTCTCAGATCTTCAGGCCAGCGAGCTTGTCGAGCTTGGCCTCGATCGATTTCAGCGTGTCTGAGGTGCTGTTCGCAGCGGAGAGGCTGGAGAACTGGGCGAGCTGGGCGATCATCTGGCTGTTGTCGACCGGCGCGGTAGGGTCCTGATTGCTCAGCTGCGCGGTGAGCAGCTTGATGAAATCGTTGGCGCCAAGTGCGCCGAACCCGCTTTTCGCAGCGGTGGTGGCAGCCTTGGCGGCGGACGAGGCTGCACTAGCCGCGGCGTATGGGTTGACTGCGGTCATCACTTCATCCTCATCGTTTCGAGCATCAGTTGCTTGGCGGTCTGCATCGCCTCGACCACGTTCTGGTACTGGCGGGCGCTCTCCATCATCTCGACCAGCTCGGCGTTCTCATCGACCGGGGCTTCCCAGACATCGCCGTTGGCATCGGCGAGCGGGTGATCGGGATCGTGCATCTGCACCGGCGCCGCATCGCTGCGGTAGACCCCCGCGACGCGGACGGTGGCGAGGCCGGAGGAGCGGTCCAGTTCCTCGGCGAAAACTGGGCGCAAGGGGCGGTAGGCGGCGTCCTTGCTGGCGGCGACATTGCCGGCATTGGCGAGGTTGGAGGCCGATGCGTTCATGCGTACCAGTTGCGCCGACATGGCCCGCGCGGTGACATCGAACAGCGAGAGGGGCTGGCCGGGCTGGCTCATGCTCATTCGCCCTTGATCGCGCGGGTCAGCGTTTCGACCTGGCCGCGGATGAACGAGAGCGTGGCGGAATAGCCGACGGCGTTTTCGGCGAAGGCGGTCTGTTCGGTGGCCATCTCGACGGTGTTGCCATCGAGGCTGGGCATGACCGGCATCCGGTAGCGCGTGGCGGCGGACATCGCCTGTGCCTCGCTCGCGCCGCCGGTGCGGGCCTTGAGCGCTGCGGCGAAATCGATGTCCTTGGCCTTGTAGCCCGGCGTCCCAGCGTTCGCGAGGTTGGAGGCGAGGAGGCCCATGCGCTGCGAGCGCAATTCAAGTGCTGCGCCGTGGATGCCGAAGAGAGTGTCGCTCATGGTGGTGGCCTTGAAAGACGGGTTTTCCTGTCCGGTAATCAGCAAGGGGCGTGCCAAGCCCCGAAATGCTGGCGTCCGGCGTTCCGCGCAGGCTGTGATCCGGCAACCGCTTGCCGGGTGACGGCAAATTGCTTCCGCGCGGACTGAAGTCCCGGCGCGCCGTGCCGTTCTTGGAAGGCAAGAGAACGAGGCACGGCAGCAATGGATTTGACGCACATGCTCGACCCGGTGGCGGCGGGCATTGTCATTGGCGGAACGCTGGGCGCAACCGCGCTGCGCAGCGGCGTGGCTGATTGCAGCGCTGCGTGCAGTGCCTTGTGGCCGCGCCGATTTCGCGAGGATCAGGTGCGCGGTGCGCTGGCGCCGATGGTCGCACAGGCCGAACGCGAGGGCCTGCTGCGCACGAACCTGCGCCCCAGCGGCGATCCTGCGTTCGACACCGCGCTCGCTGCGTTGATCCAGACCCGGAGCCTCGCCGCCTTCGTCAGCAGTGATGATGCCGCGCGCGAGACCCGCATCGCCCGCGCCATGCGCGCGGTGCGCACGCTGGCGCTCGGGGCAGAGCTCTCGCCAGTGTTCGGGCTTGCCGGAACGCTCGTCTCGCTGAGCCAGTTGCCGGCCGAGGGTCTTGCCCGCGGAGCCTTCATGGGCGCGATCTCGATGGCGGTGCTGACCACGCTCTACGGTCTGCTGCTCGGCAATCTGGTGCTGGCCCCGTTATCGCGCGGGGTGGAACGGCGGGTGGAGGCCGAGGAGGCCGCGCGGCGCGAGATCGCCGACTGGCTGATCGCCAAGCTGGGGCCGGCCTGTCCGCCTTTGCAGCCGGCCACTGGCGCGGTCCGCCGGGCCTACTTGCGCGAGGTGCCATGACGGCGCCGCCGCACGGCCTCTATGGCGCACCGATCGCAATGCCGTGGCAGACGATCCTCGCCGATCTTGCGCTGATCCTGTTCATGATGACCGCTGCTGCGCTTGCCAATGCGCCCGATGCGCCGCTGCTGCCCAACGCCGTGAAGCCCCCTGCGCCCTCCGCGCAGGGGGAGCCGGTCGGTGTCTGGCGCGAAGGGCCGGGTATGCCAAGGCTGGCCGAATGGCTTGCCCAGCAGGCGCGTGATCCGCGGCTCAGGGTCTCGATCCTGGTGCGCCACCGCGCGGGTCACGAGCAAGCTGCCCTGACCCACGCTCAGGCGCTGGTGGCGGAGGCGGGCGTACATGCAGCTTCGGCGCGCATCGTGGTCGAGCCGGGCCGCGAGGACACCGCCAGCGTGGTCCTTGCCTATGACGCCCAGTGACTTGACCGGGTGAGGTGGCACGATGATTGCACCGCGTGCGGCGTTGCCCCTCCCAGTGAAAGCGCTTTGCCATGATTGCTCTCCGCCATGCTGCCCTCCTTGCGCTGACGCTTGCTCCGATGCCTGCCGTGGCAGCACCGCTCACCGATCTGGCCGCAATCGACCGCGCCGTTGCGGCCTTTACCGGGCAGCAGATCGGCGTGCCGGGCGGCGCGGCGCAGCCGGTGGACCGGCGGTTGCGGCTGGCAGCCTGCGCGGCCCCGCTGGCGCTATCCTGGTACGGCAACGCGCAGACGAGCGTGCTGGTGCGCTGCCCCGATGCGGGCGGTTGGCGCGTTTTCGTGCCAGTGAGCGCGGACCGGGTCGCTTCCACGGCTGCGCCCGCCGCGATGGCCGTGATGCGGGGTGAGGGCGTGACGGTGATGGTGGCTGGCGACGGCTTCTCGGTCTCGCAGCCGGGCGAAGCGCTCGATGCGGGCGCGGTCGGCAACTGGATCCGCGTGCGGACCGCCGCCAAGGCCGATCCGCTGCGCGCCCGCGTGGTGCGTCCGGGGCTGGTCGAACTGCCGGTGGACTGAGGACAGGACCGGCAATCGCCTGCGATCCGTTGCCGCCAGCGGCAAAACAATTCCGTCCCCGCTTAAACTCTCCTTCAAGCCGCCGTTCTGGTTTGCAGGAAACGCGAGGAGCGGACCATGTCATCCTTTGAAATCGGTGCATCGCGCCCGGTCAGCGCGGCGCCAAATACCGGGCAGGTCACTAATGTTGGCCAGGGCAGCAAGCCCGTCCAGACCGAAGCTGCGGTGGAAACCGCCAAGGCACCGGCTGCCGCTGCAGCCGCTCCGCAGGTGGAAACCAGCGATGCAGTGAAGGCGGGGGCTGCCCCTGTCGACAAGGAGCGGGTCGCCACGATCCGCCACGCCATCGAAACCGGCACATACCCCGTGCTCCCGACCAAGATCGCCGATGCGATGATCGCGGCCGGGATGCTGCTGAGGAGCCCCAAGTGAATTCAGCTATCGATACCGTGGAGTCGATCCGCCGCCCCACCCAGCTGCGCGATACCTTGCGGCAGATGCTGGCCGTTCTGGAGGATGAACGGCAGGCGCTTGCCGGGCTCGATGTCGATGCGATCATGGGCTGCGCGGTCGACAAGAATGCCCTTTGCGGGCGCCTCGACACGGCTGCGCCGGAAGCGATCGACGACGAATGCCGCGGATTGCTGGAGGCTGCGCGCCGCGTGAACGAGGCAAATCGCCGCGTGCGCAACTTGATCGCGGCCAACGTCTCGGCGCGGCTCGATGCATTGTCTGGCCAGCCCGCGCTCTACCGAGCGCAGACACCCCATGCCCGGATCGGCCGCGCGCGCTGATTTGGCACGCTGCTTGCTGAACCCTTTCCGGCTGCCGCGTGACGGTGGCCGAGAAAGGGACTCCAGTGAGCGAACCTTCCACGATTGCTGTTACCCCGGCCCAGCGCCCTGCGCCCGATGTGCGCCCAAGGGATGTAAGGGGCGCAATTGCGCGCGCGGCGGCGGCGACCGGCACCGATTTCTCCTATCTCATGGCGCAGGCGCGGCTGGAGTCCGGGCTCGACCCCAAGGCACGCGCGGCAACGTCGAGCGCGGCGGGGCTCTATCAGTTCACCGGGCAGACCTGGCTATCGATGCTGGACAAGCACGGCGCGGCCTATGGCTTGCCCGGTGCCGGTGATGCCGCCTCGCGCGGGCAGCTCCTCGCGCTGCGTTCGGATCCGGAGCTTTCCGCGTTGATGGCAGGCGAACTGGCGAACGACAATCGCGATTTCCTGAGCGGCATGCTGGGCCGCGATCCAGATGCGAGCGAGCTCTATCTTGCGCACTTTCTGGGTGCGGAGGGGGCCGGCCGCTTCCTCGGCGCGCTCGGCAGCAACCCTGCGCAAAGCGCGGCGGCGCTGCTGCCCAAGGCGGCGGCGGCGAACCGGGGGGTGTTTTTCGGGCCCGCTGGTGCGCGGTCGGTGGGTGAAGTGATGGATCTGCTGCGCGGCCGCATGACGAGCGCGATGAACGCGCCCGATGCGCCGCTGCCGGTCTTTGCCCGCGTGGCCCAGCCGCAGGGCGGACCGATCCAGCAGGCCTTCAATGCGGCGGCCCACGCGCCCGATGCGCCGCCCGCGCGCTCGATGGCCGATACCCTGCGTGATGCCTTTGCGCTCTCGCAGCCCGGCACCGCCCCGGCCCACGTTCGCGCGGCCTATGGCCAGCTCCGCAGTCTGGGGATCTGACCGGCCATGTTCAAACGCTTCGGCCAGCCCGGCGCGCTGGCGCTTCCCGGCGGCATCCTGATCCTCATCGCGCTGATGATCATGCCGATCCCGTCGTTCCTGCTCGACGGGTTCTTCGTGCTGAACATCGCGCTGTCCGTGGCCATCCTGATGGCGGCGATGAATGCGCTGAAGCCGCTCGATTTCTCCTCGTTCCCTTCGGTTCTGCTGTTCGCAACGCTGCTGCGGCTGGCGCTCAATGTGGCCTCCACGCGCATTGTGCTGGTCAACGGCCACGAAGGCGGCGCGGCGGCGGGACATGTGATCGAAAGCTTCGGCGAATTCCTCATCGGCGGGAATTTCGCGGTCGGCCTGTTCGTGTTCATGATCCTGATGATCATCAACCTGATGGTGGTGACCAAGGGCGCGGGCCGCGTTTCGGAGGTCTCCGCGCGCTTCACCCTCGATGCCTTGCCCGGCAAGCAGATGGCGATCGATGCCGACCTTGCGGCGGGCCTCCTTACCGCGGACGAAGCCAAGGCGCGCCGCCGCGAAGTGGCGACCGAAGCCGATTTCTATGGCTCGATGGACGGTGCCAGCAAATTCGTGAAGGGCGATGCGGTTGCCGCGTTGCTGATCCTCGGCGTCAATATCATCGCGGGCTTCTGCCTCGGCATGCTGAGCCACGGCCTCACCGCGCAGGAATCAGCCAGCCGCTACATCACGCTGGCGGTGGGCGATGCGCTGGTGGCGCAAGTGCCCTCGCTGCTGCTTTCCATTGCTGCCGCCGTGATCGTGACCCGCGTGTCGGATACGCGCGATCTGGCGGGGCAGATCGGCGGCCAGTTTGCCGCACCCGGCACGTGGCTGCCGGTTGCCGTCATTCTCGGCGTGATCGGGATGATCCCGGCGATGCCGCAGATGGTGTTCCTGCCCGCCGCCGCCATGGCCGGGTGGATCTGGTGGAGCCTGAGGAAACGCGAGGCGCGCCTTGCCGTCCCGCCGCCGGTGGTGGTGGAGCAGGTGGACCCCGCCAAGATCACGCTGGAGGAAGTTTCCGACCACACGCTCGTCACCATCGAGCTGGGCTATGGCCTCGTCCATCTGGTCGATGAGAAGCGCGGTGCGCCGCTGGTCGCGCGCATTACCGGGGTGCGCAAACAGCTTTCGCAGAGCTTCGGCTTCGTGGTGCCGCAATTCCGCGTGCGCGACAGTCTGGACCTGATGCCCGACGCCTATCGCATCGTGCTGGGCGGCGTGGCGCTGGGCGGGGCGAGCATTCAGGCGGCCAAGGTGCTGGCGATCGATGCCGGTGAGGCCAATCCGCAGCACTCCTTGCGCGGCGATGCGACGACCGATCCCAGCTTCGGCTGCCCGGCGCTGTGGATCGAGCCCGGCCAGCGCGACCATGCGATTGCCGAAGGGTTCCTTACGGTGGACGCCTCCACCGTCGTCGCCACCCATCTCAATCAGGTGCTGGGCGAACGGCCGCAGGCGCTGCTTGGGCCGGATGAAGTCCGCGCGATCCTCGATGGCGTGCGTGAACGCGCGCCGGGGCTGGTGGAGACCGTCCACCCCGCGCCGATCACGCTGGGCGCGATGACACGGCTGTTCCACGCGCTGCTGGAAGACGGGGTGAGCATCGCGCACCCGCTGCCGATCCTTTCCGCGCTGGTCGAAGCGGTGCTGCAGACGACCGACCACGACAAGCTGGTCGATCTGGTCCGCGCGTCGCTGGGCGGGCTGCTGGTTTCGCGCATCTGCGGCCCCAGCGAGCGGCTGGCCGTGCTGACGCTCGACGGCGGGCTTGAAGGCATGATCGTGGGCGGGATGCACGATCCCGTGACCGGCCAGCCGGTGATCGAGCCCGATCTCGCGCGCTCCATCGGTGAACGCATTGCCGCGATCATCGCAGAACGCGGACCGGGTGCGCAGCCGGTTGCGCTGATCGTGCAACCGCGCGCGCGCCGCGCCCTTGCCGCGCTGCTGCGCCAGCGTGCGCCGCAATGCGCGGTGCTCTCGATTTCCGAACTGCCGCCAAGCCAGCCGATCGAAGTGATCGAAGTGGTGGGTGCTGCACACCCTGATCCAACCGCATTGCCCCCACAGGACCTTGCCGCATGAACCATGACCACCGCAGCTTTGCCGCCGCGCGCGCCTATCAGGGCGGGACGGCAGACCGCATCCGCCGCTTCCTGCCGATGGTGCGCCGCCTTGCCTGGCACGTCCACGGATCGGGCCGCGCCGGGTTCGAGATCGACGACCTGATTCAGGCCGGGCTCGTCGCGCTCACCGAATGCGCGCAGAAGCACAACGGGCCGACCGAGGACGGCTTTGCCGCCTATGCCAAGCTGCGCGTGCGCGGCGCGATGGTCGATCTGGTGCGGCGCTCCACCCCGCTATCGCGCGCGGCGAGCGACCGGCGCAAGCTGGTGGCGGGCGCGGCGCAGAGCCTGACGACAACACTGGGCCGCGCGCCGAGCGAGGACGAACTCGCCGAAGCGATGGGCTTGACCACCGCCGCGCTCGGCGAGCTGCGCGCCTCCAGCGAACCGATGCGCTTCGAGCCCATCGACGATACCTATTCCGACAGCGACATGGCCTTCGCCGACGACCGGCCGGACAGCTTCGAACTGCTGGCCGACGAACAGACGCGCGGGGCGGTGGTGGCGGCGATTACCGGCCTGCCGGAGCGGCTGCAGATGGTGATCCAGCTCTATTTCGTGGAGGAACTGAACCTGGCGGAAATCGCCGAGGTGCTGTCAGTCAGCGTGCCGCGTGTGCACCAGTTGAAGGCGCAGGCGCTGGACAAGCTGCGGGCGGCGCTGGGGGATGAGTTTGATGTGATTTAGTCAAAATCCATCTAATACATATCAAATTTTAGAAATCTAATTGTTTATTCGAAAGATATTGGGGGAGGTGGTAGTGGTCCATTTGGGTATGTGGCATTTTTTACCAAAATTTCGTCTAATATTTCAAATAAAAGTCCTGATCTAGCCATGTTCGAAATTGTGAATTTTATAAAAGTGTTTGATCCTCTCCATGATGTAGACATCTGGATGAAATCCAATTTCATTCCGATATTGGATAAATAATATCCAATTGTCGCGTACATATCGGAAAATTTATCGGGAGAATTGTCGTCTTGAATGTAGTTTCCGAGAGATAAATACGCTTTGCTGCTGATAAATCTTCTATTACCAG
>NZ_BJYR01000027.1 GCF_007991615.1 Novosphingobium sediminis
GCCGAACTCTCCAGCGCCATGCTGGGCGCCGAGCTGGGGCTGCCGGTCACGCATCTCGACAGCCACGCGAGCTATATCGAGCACTGGCTCAAGCTTCTGAAGCACGACGACCGCGCCATCCTTACCGCTGCGGCCAAGGCCGAAGAAGCTGCGAGCCTGCTGCTGAAGCTCGGCGGGAGAGTCACTCCTGAGCAGTTTGACGACGTGTCAGACGACGCTGCGCTTGCGGCCTGAGGGAGGATGTCATGGGCCGATCCGTCAGCTATCCCAGCGGCGCTATAGTCGCCTTCACGGTGCTCGAGGTCGAAAGCGAGGACGACTGGGAATTTGAGTACGAATGGCTGCGCGACGATCTACGCGAACGGGCATCCAGAGCCTTTCCGTCCCTGATCCCGCATGACGCCTGGCGAGGTCGGGAGGACCGGACCCTCATGCGCAATGCCTACGCCGATTTCGGCGTATCGGTCTATGGCCTGCTGGTGGCCGTCTGGATCGTAGAACGCGATGACGGGGCCTATTGGGACGCCGATTGGCGCACGGCCCGTTCACCCCGCGCACAGCGCTGGCTGTCCCAGATCGCATCCCGTTTCGATGCCACATTCGGCGACTATGATTGCCTCGGGCACATGTCGAACGGCGAGGGGGTCTACACCAAGCGCGCAGCTTGAGCTCCGCGAGTTGGTCACGCCCAAAGCTTTGGGTTGCCATCCCTGACTGAGCTTTGCCGGCCGCACATGGTCTGTCGCCATGCGAGAGAGGCCCTGGGCCAGCCGCCAGCCTTGCGCAACCCGGCTTGGCGGGCCCGTGTTGGCCTTCGCCCTTCAGGCTCAAGGCCTGCCCGCGCCAGCCCGCCAAGCCGGGTTTCCCCTGACGGGTGCGCAATCCTGCCTGAATGCTGGCCCTGACGGGCTCTCGCTGGCGCAGCCATGAACGGATGCGCCCGTGTCACGTCAGTCAGGAGGATATCCCATGCACACGTCATTTGCCGACCAACTCGCCGGGCTCGATCTTGCCGGTTTCTCGATCGGACCCGCTCCCGTATCGACAAGCGATTTCCCGGTCCGGGAGGCGGTCGTCCAAACTCTCGAAGCGGTCTGGTCCGATCTTTTCGCCATGGTGTCCGGGACAGCTCTCGAAGCCGACGCCGAGGATCTTGGCTGGGCTTTCGTCAACATCTTTCACCGCTCGGCCGAACGTAAATCAACTGCCGTCGACCGGGCGACCGACGAGGTCCGCGCGCTGATTTCTACGGCCGATGGATCCGAGGTCCACACACATGAACTCGAGACGCAGGTCGAGCGGGCGCAGTGCGCCGAAAGTGCGATGCTGGCGCTCGAGGAGATGCGCGAGGTTGCAGCAGCTCTTTACCTCAACGAGTTCGGTTCCTCTTGGAAGCCGGTCTCCAGTTCGCGTTTCAATCACAGCGTCATGCTCACCTCGGCGCTCGTCGAAGGGCGCGACTTCCTGCGTGCCCGTGCCGAGGCCAAGCGTCGTGCGGCGGTGCCCGAAGGAACCCCGGTCGTCTTCGCTGGCGGGCGCACCCGTCATGCGACCGAAGACGATGCGCTGACCTTCGGCAACAATGTCTGGGCAACGCTCGACAAGGTTCGTGACCGTGTGCCCGACATGGTGCTCATCCATGGCGGCGACACCAAGGGAGTCGACCGCCTGGCATCTAGCTGGGCTGAACGTCGCGGCATCCCGCAGGTCACGTTTTCGCTCGACATGCGTCTGGGCGCCCGTGCCGGCTTCAAGCGCAACGAGCGGATGCTCTCCCTCGATCCGCGCTACGTCATCGCCTTTCCGGGCAATGGCGTACTCGAACGTTTGGTGATCGAGGCCAAGGCTCGGCGGATCACCGTTGTCGATCGCCGCGGGCCCCTTGGCACCAATCCAAAGAGCAGTTCGGCAGGGACTGACTAAGGTCATGCCTCGCGCCAGCGCCCAATCGGCGCTGGCGTCATCCATCAGAGGAAAGGCGAGCGCCTGTCGTTTGGAGCCAGCGAATGGCCGTTGGCGTCATTCACCAGGAGGTATTCCATGATCGATATCGAGGCCCTGATGGCCGACTTTGCCGTCCGGCAGGCGGAGCGGCAGATGCAAGTGGCCGAAGAAATCCAGCAGCTTAAATCAGCCATTCTTCCGCGGTTGCTGGAGGCTGACATCGCACGCGTCGAGATCCGCTTTGACGGCTGCGGCGATAGCGGTGCCGTTGAAGAATGTGCATGCCTCGATGCAGCCGGCGCGGCGATCCCGTGCCCGGAAGTCTCCCTCATGGAAGGCGAAGCAGACAGCGTTGATCTTACCGGTTCCGAAGAGCTGCAATCACTAGGGCAGGCACTCGAGCAGCTGACCTACCTGGCGCTCGAATGCCACCATCCGGGCTGGGAGATCAATGACGGTGCATGCGGTGAACTGGTGATCGATGTGGCCGAGGCGACCTTCGTGCTCGACTGCAGTCTGCGCTTCACCGCGACCGATGATCACTCGACCGAGCTCTAGGAGAACTGGCATGGCACATTGTTACTACCACGCCCTCTCGTCGGTCCGAAAGTGGGGCGGCACGGTCGATGACTATCTCCCTCTGCACCAGTGGTTCGACCAGTCGAAGGCTATTCTCGCAGACCCCCGTCACCGCGCGCTGCGGCACCATGCCGAGGGGATATTCATGCTCGAAACACTCTTCGGCGAGACCCTCGTCAATGCCGATAGCCGGGTCGTTCCGGTACGTCTGGTCGGCGAACAGCACGTACGTGAAGACCTGGGCTCGATCCCTTCCTTTGCTGATTGGGCGCGCTTGATCACGCCGCAGGCCTGGATGCTTCGAGGCAACCCTCTGGACGGCGCTGAAGGGGTGACTATCGACATGCCTCTCCCTGGCGAAGCAGATGCGTCCAAGAATGAGCCACCTGTTGGAGGAGCGGTCAGTACGATGATCTAAGAAGTGGTTCTCCGGTGGAAGGTCAGCAGGGATGATCCGGCCAAGACCGGAGGGAAACGAGGCAGGGCAAACCTGTTCAAGGCATCCAGCTCCACCCGGCTTCGATGCAAACCTGTCCCTGAATCACCCCCCGTCGAGACGCGCAACCCGGATCAGGTCCGGCCGAGTTGCCGGGCTGTGCCCGGCTGCCCGCACCACCCGAACCAGTTCCGGGTTCCCCTTCGGTGCGCTTCGCCATGGGGCGCTTCTGCTCGGGTTTTGCAGCCGGGATGGACCCGGAATGCTCGATCAGGAGAAAGCCCATGACCAATCTCGTTATCCTCGTTGGCCGCATCGCTCGCGACCCCGAGACCCGCACCACCCAGGGTGGAACCAGCATCACCTCGATCTCGGTCGTGACCGACCGTCCCGCGCGCAAGGATGGCAAGACCTACAAGGACGAAAACGGCTACACCGCCAAGGAGAGCGAATTCCACCGGATCACTTGCTTCAACGGCCTGGGCCAGAACGTCGCCAAGTATTGCACCAAGGGTCAGCTCGTGACGGTCGAAGGGCGCATCCACTACACCCAGTGGGAAGATCAGAGCGGCGCCAAGCGCTACGGCTGCGAGATCATCGCCGACAAGGTCGACTTCCTCACCAAGGGCCGCTCCGGCAGCAACGAAGGTGCTCCCGATATCGACGAGGACTGAATGTCCTCACCCTGCGACAAGGCCCCGGTGGCAGACGCCATCGGGGCCTTTTCTTGTCCACGCCGGCGATGCGGCGGCGCGGGGGATCGAACCCCTTGCCGCCGCCGGGTTGGGCTACGCGGGAGCTATCCGCTTCAGCGTTTCCTCGATCCCGAGTGTCAATGCTCCTCGGACGATTTGACGCAGCTGGGCTGGTTCGATCGTCTCGGCGCCGCACTCGATCAGCATCCTGCCGAGTTCGATTGCTGCCTCCTCGCGGAGACGCGCCTCCTCGTTTTCGAGTTGGGCACGCTGTTCACGCAGCTTCCTCAGCGCATCGCGTGCAGTAGGTTTGGACCTGGCCATAGTGCTTCCTTCTTGCTGGCCGTTGGTCCCCTCCGCTCTCGATCTTGGCACTGCGAGGTCATGTAGGAAAATGGTTTGTGGGGCAGACGTTGCACTTCTTCGCTGACGTTGGAGAGGTCTCTCTCGCAGAAAGACCAAGTCTGATGCGGGCTTTGGGGCTGCGTCAAGGACGACGGGGCCCCACCATTTTTACCGGGCAAGCCCGGCAAAAATCGTTGCCCCCATCGCCGCTTTGCGGCCGCTATCGCGGTCCCTGACCCAGCCCGTCACCCACATCCTTCGCAGCTCCTGATGCGACGCATCGAACATCAGGAGGGAAGAACATGTACGCTTCACTGAACATTGCCGCTGCAGGTTGCCAAGCAGATCAGGCAGCCTTCGTTGCAGCTCTCGATCAGGCCCATGCCCGGTCCTATCACAGCTACTACACGCAGTACGTCCTGACCGATAACGAGGCAGGATACATCGCGGTCGACGAAGGAGATTACGGCGCCTTGCCCAAGGCCATGCTGGACCGTGTCATCGACACTGTGCCGGGCCGTCTCAGCGATGAATTCTGACCCGCCGGTTTGGGAGGAAGTCCGTCAGGGCTTCCTCCTTTCTTTTTGCTCGTAGACCGTTTCGGCATCCCTCAGCCGGTACGGGAAGGCGGGTCGCCAGCGTCAGTCGGGGGTATCGGTACGGTCGAGATCGGCGAGCCGCTCCGGCATGCCCAGGACCTTCAACGCCGCGGCCTCGATTGCCTCTGCCTGCGTCGGGAAAGCCTCGGAAGAACTGATCGACACACCGTTCGGGTAGGTGACCGTCGCCTGGAAACCGTTGCCCTTCGGTGTCGCACTCAACGTGACCTGGCCCATGCCGCGCTTCCTTGCTGCCATCATTAGTGCCTGCAGCATAGGCATCGATACCGTCTGTGCCTATCAGGATCCGAGGGGCGGCAACCTGTTAAGCGCCGTCGATTCTCGGGGTCACAAACCGCATCATCCGTTACAGGCTCAATAGCTGGTTCCTGTCCTCGCAGCTGGGGACTTAGGAGCACACCCTACGCGGAATTTCCGCAAGAGTGCGATGTAAGCATCTGAAAGTCAGTGGATTTGCTCCATATAACGAGGGGCAAAATCAGTGTCAAGAAATGGCTATTCGGTTCCGCACGAGGCGGAGTTGGAACCCGCTTTCAGGACGAATCTTGAAGCGAAATCCGGCGTACTCAACAGCGCCCATGTGCACCTGAACGGCAATGTCGCTCGGCGGGTCGTGAAGGACCGCGAGTTCTTCTGGTGGGACACGGAGCTGCGTGGCTTCGGCCTTCGCTCCTATCGCAGCGGGAGGAAATGCTGGTTCGTGCAGTTGCGCCAGCGTGGGAAGCAGAAGCGGATCACACTGGGCCGTCCTGGCAACATGAATGCCGAGCAGGCCCGTGCCGCGGCGCGTACGGAGCTTGCGAAGGCTGCTCTAGACGGGCTGCCCGCAGCATCGGTGTCAGCGCGAAAGTCGTCCGGTGTAATTCGTTTCAGGGACTATGCTCCACAGTTCTGGAATGACTATTCGCGCCACTGGAAACCATCAACAAGAGCGAGGAGTCACGGCGTGATCTTCGGAGAGCTCGTTACCACGTTCGGGAGTTTACGAGTGGATGCGATACGGCGCGCAGATATTCTCCGCTGGCGGGATAGTTGCGCGGAGCGGGGAGGGGCCTTCAACCGCAGCATCCCGGTAATGTCGGCGATGATGGGTTATGCGGAACAGCTTGGCCTGCGTCCGCGTGGATCCAACCCCTGCAAGGGGACACCGCGATACAAGCGCAGGGCGGTGGAGCGTTTCCTTAGCGCCAGAGAGTTCGAGCGGCTGGGCAACAGGCTGAGGGCGCACGAGGAGCTATTCCCGCTCGCCGTGCAGGCGATCAGGCTCATCATCTACACCGGTGCTAGGCGCGGCGAGATCGAGACCTTGCGCTGGGAGTGGATACAGCCGCCTCGCCTCATGTTGCCCGACAGCAAGACCGGGCCGAAGATCATCTATCTCAATAAGCAAGCACTCGCCGTGATCGACGCCATTCCCGATCGCAGGGAGACTGGGCTGGTCTTCCCGGCCCAGCGCAAACCTGGTGCGGGTATCAATCTCAACCCTGCTTGGGCCGCAATCAGGAAGCATGCCGCACTGCCGGATGTTCGCCTGCATGACCTGCGGCACAGCTTTGCCTCGATCGCTATTGCCGAGGGTATTTCGCTGGTCGTGATCGGCAAGCTTTTGGGGCACGCCTTGGCCGAGACCACCGAACGCTATGCGCACCTTGCCGACGAAGCGATCTCGGATGCGGCGCGCCGGGTGTCCGGATCGCTGGCGCGTTGTCTGGGGCTGGCAGCATGAGTCGGCTCGCATTGGCACGGATCGTTGCCGAGGAGCTGGCAACGGTCCGCGAGTTCGAGCAGGGCTCCGCCATCAGGGGGCGTCCTCGCCGGACCGAGTGGTCGGAGCGTCTCCCGGGCTTTGGCATCCGCTTCTACAGCACCGGGCGAAGCGTCTACATCGTGCAGGCACTGATGAGCGGCGCCACCCGGACCGTCACGCTGGGAAGCACGAACGTCTTGAGCAAGCATGAGGCTCTCAAGGTTGCGCGGCGCGTGTTGCTTCGCGCGCAGATTGGCGACGACCCGGCAAGTGAGCGCATGCGCATACGCGGGGCGCCCAGCTTCGCCGACTTTCTTGACCTCTACTGGAAGCGCGCCTCGCCGAAGTGGAAGGCGCGTACGCTCGACACGCAAACCAACTATTGTCGCCTGTATCTCGGCAACGCCTTTCCCGGTAAATTCATCGACGAGATCGATCAGGCCGATGTGCTGGCGTGGTTCAACCGCGTCTCGAATACTGGCGGGCCTGGCGCGGGCAACCGCTGCTTCGACATCCTGCGATCTATGTTCAACTGCGCAGAGCGATGGGCCTATCGGCCGGAAGGCAGCAACCCGTGCGCCTTTGTCAGGCCCAACAAGCGCCGGAAGTGTGAGCGATTCCTATCTGATCAGGAAATAGCTCGTCTTGGCAAGGTGCTCGACGCAAGACGACAAACCGACCCATTGCGGGCGATCATTATCTACATGCTGCTTCTGACTGGTTGCCGCCGCTCGGAGATCACCGATTTAAGGTGGGGGGAAGTGAAGGGGAGCAGGCTCCTGCTTCACGACAGCAAGACCGGTCCTCGCACGGTCTGGCTGGGCGAAGAAGCGCGCATATTGCTCTCGTCACTGGAGAGGCGCGGCCCCGCTGACCACGTGTTTTGGAGCAACCTCACAAAACGGCCTGTGCGCGACATCGAAGGTTTCTGGACGCAGGTCAAAGCCGAGGCCGGACTGCCCGGTGTCAGGTTGCACGATCTCCGCCATAGCTTTGCCAGCCATGCTGCCGTCCGATCGGAAACCCTGCCCATGATCGGCAAGCTGCTAGGCCATGCCAAGCTGCAATCGGCCGCGCGGTATGCCCATCTTGATGACGCGCCGCTGCTCGATGCCGCCGAGCGGATCGGTGAGCTCATTGGCGAGGCTATGGGCGAATGCTGCTCAGCAAACGGTCACGCAGAGTTAAATGATTGTGGCATCATCCATTCGGCATTGCCTATGCTACCAGCGAATTAATCGAAGAGGTGATGGCGTAGGCTTCGTGAGCCGATCCAAGGTTGTGGTCGCTTTGCGCTTCTATCTTGTTGACAAGGGCCCAAGGCGCTCGGCTGGAAGCCACCAGCCGGCTCACCGTGTTGTGCTGGGCTTTTTTGGTTCCGACGGGACGTATTGTACGGCAGGTCTGGACACAAGCGGACGTCCGATGCAGCCTGACCGGCACCGCAGAGTGACGAAGCTCGGGCCGCTTACAGAATGGCAGAATTCGGGATGTGTCCGGCAGATAATTGACGTTCTGGTATGCCGCTCGTCGGGTAGCTGCCGCAAACATAGCCGCCTTTCACGACGCCTTGCTTGGCCGTCGAAACCGGCTCCTTTGAGCATGCGCCCCCCGGCGATACAGCCATAAGCTTCTCAATATATATATTCGATTACGATCAAGCTTCGAGACTCGCCGCGCGGCAGGGCTGCACTGGAACCAGCACCGGTTGATCAAGAGATCATTTCACATTGGTACGCAATTATCGGCGCCAAACCATGCCTCAGCCTGACTGAGGGCCTTGGGCGATGGATTATGAAAATATACGGCAAGTTCCTCCTTGGCCCGTGTGCAACAGACGTAGAAGAGCTTCTGCGTGCGAGCGAAAACGCTCGGATTGCCATTGCCTTCAAAAAGATAGTTAAAATTATAGTTGTTCCAGCCCCCTGAATCCATCACAACAAGAATCCGGTCGAACTCTCGACCCTTTATCTTGTGCTGTGTCGAGAAGGTGGTTCGTCCTTCGAGATAATCATAAAGATTTTTGAATGAACGAAATGGAACGTCCTTTACACGATCGTAAAGATAACCCTTTGTTTCGGTGAAATTTCTGTAGCGATCATCATTGACGCACAATCCGGTTTCATGGGCAAAACGTATGACCTCCGATGCAGGTGCATCGCCCATCGCACAGATTGCCTCGATGCGCTCCTTCAATCGCGCTTTGTCATCTGAACGAGCGAGCCTGTATTCAGTGTGGCGAAGAAACTCGTTGTATCGACGCTGCTGGTAAAGGTGAACTACCTTTTGTATCTTAAAGACATGTCTAATAAAATCGCAGCGGTTCGAACCCTTGCGCGCGATCTCATCCTCGCTCTGTTTTTTGTCATCGACCAGTTGCTCCTTGTCGACATACATGCGCCGAAATTCACGGAAGTTTCGCGCTTCGGCATTCATCATGAGATCTGGTCGCTCTTCGATAAAACTTCTCATGCCGGCCGTTGGCGAAACAGCATTTAGGGCAGGCCCCGACTTGCCTTTCTGTAGCAACGCAACCGTCTCTCCGAATGTTAGGCCATCATAGTTATTCAGATCGTCAGACTTCTTAATGAAGGCGACGATTCGATCGCGGAAGCTTAGCACTCCATCTCGGTCGTAGATGGCCATTAGGTCGCCAAATCCGGCCTGAGGTGCGATCAGGTTGTGCGTAAGATTAAGCTCTTTCGTTTCCAAAACATCCGAGAAATCCCAGCCGAGATGATTTTTGACATCCTGAAGCCGACTGTCGCCACCCATGGTATAGTAGAAGCAAATATGTCCGTCCCTAACGCTTCCCCCGCGCATGTTGGGCGCGGTGAGATCCTTCGAAGCGTGCTGGACGATTCCATCGGCTCGAAGCTTGTTCGCGAGTTCAAAAACTAGTCGAGGATTGCGTCGGTTCTGCTCCTTCTTGACCTCCGCGACCGCACCAGTCGCGACATAGGATTGTATGTCGCCGACCCCATCTTCATAGATCGACTGCATAGCATCGCCGAAAAAGCCGCAGACTCCCTTGCGTGTGCTTTGCGTGAGATAGTCGAGGAGTATCATGACGACCTGTGGCGCGGTGTCCTGATACTCATCCACAAGAATATATCTGAAGCGATCACGAAGAATGTCGCGCAGCTTTGGATAATTTTCAAACATCGCAGCTGCCAACTTTATAATTTCGTCGTGGGAAATGATGCCTTCGCTGAGTAGCATGTACTCTTTGTACTGGATATCTTTGTGAGCGAACATATCGGCCGACACCAACGTACTGCCAGGCCTTATCATTGGATCATCCCCGCTCAGCAGCTTGATCAGCGTAACCTTAAGCTCCGTTTGGTAGGGACGAATTGTTCCCCAAAGAAAATCGTGGATCGTACTCACGAATAGCCGCGCATTTGACACGCGCGATTCAATTTCGTGCACAGCTGCATTCGTATAGGTAATACATGCGATAAATGCGCTCGGGTCTGTTCGCAGCAGCTCGCCGATCACCTGAACCAGCGAATAAGTCTTTCCGCTACCAGCGCCTCCACTGAGCAGGAAGTTCTGGTTTTCCGCAATATGGGCAAGGACTGACTCGACAGCCGACTCCAATTTCAGTCCTGTTTGATCCACGCTAGGCCTTCCTCGATGTATTTAGGAGTCTTCCAATTGTGGAATTCAATGTCGAACGTTTTCTCTTTCCCTTCAGGATTCTTGATCACCTGTTGGACAGTTTCGCTGTTTAGAAGAATGTCAATTGCGAGCGCTGGTTTTTTGATAATACCGTTCTTCGCCATTTCGAAGGATGAACCATTTTTATCAAGATAATTCCTCAAATGGCGGTCGACGAGACTGGGAAAACCGACTCGGTCTTCGTCAACTTTGCTTGCGGCCTGCATGAACGCTCTGTTGATGTGGAAGAATGCGTCCTCGAAGCTACGTGCGTGATAACTCGTGCCTGCCTCGTCCGCCTCAGCCACCTGGAAAACGCACATCACGCAGCCATCGGGATGTGGACCCCATTTCCCGGTTGCACCGTCTTTCAGTACGGTTTTCTGCGCGAGTGTGAGCCCGATAAAATAGGCGATTTCGGACCCCTTGCCGTGGTAGAATCGAAGGGCAAAGTTGGAGGTATGTGTGGCGCCATCGATCGGATGTGCAGAAACAACCTTTTGCGGTTCTTTATCCGACCTCTCGACGACCTCTTCCTTCCCAGAGTCGATATCGGTGACAATCAGTGTCTTCACACCGATAAAATCGAGAAATATCTCGTAAATATGTGAATGTGCACCGACTTCGATGACCGAGATGTTCTGCGACAACAGGGCGAGAGCCGGGGCCTTACCAGAAGCCCAGGCCGCGCAGGCGTCAGCCTGATCCATCTTGCGCATCATGGCCGGCAGAAGGATACGCTCGGTATCCCCCTCAACTAGGATGGCTTTGTCCGCGAAGAATAGCTGGGAGCGATGGAGGGTAAGATACTGCTTCAGAAAACGATAGTGTCCGGGCTCACCCGAAGAGTCGTAAAGCGCGCGAAGATCTTTGATGCTTCTAGAGCTGGTCTTGGCGGCGTGCTTTCGAAAATATTTGATATCGTCGAAATCACATTCGGCCACAATGTGGGCTGAATGCGTAGATACGATTGTTTGTAGGGGGCGGCTGACACCATCGGCATTGACGATTGTGAGGCCGACAAGTTCCTTAATGTTCTTGATAAACACCGCTTGCATTTGCGGGTGAGTGTGGGCTTCGGGTTCCTCTATGAACAACAGGTTGATATCTGCCGGGCGCGGGGCCGTAACCCGCTTGAACTCATTAAGAAGAATTTTAATCTCGAAAATCATACTGATTAAATTGAGGTAGCCGAGCCCGTTATAGCTTTCGGGCAGTACAGGTAAATCTTCCCCATGCCCGTACATCACGGTCGTATTCTCCTCGAGCAGGTCCCTATGCCGAAGAGTGGATGTGATCCTAATCTGCGTATCACCCTCCCGGATACCGCCGAACTGCCTCACATCCGCAATTACGTCCTTAAATAAGCCGGCGTAGATTGCATCGAGTTGCACGTCGGTGTCCCTGAGCGCAGCCTTATAAGTCTCAATTACGTCGCCGTCACCGGAGTCCGCCGACATCGCTTTATAGATCTTGGCGGACATCGCCGAAAGGCCTCGATCCGAATCCCGGTTGGACACAGATCGGCGCGCATTGATCCGCTTGAAAGAAATTATGTCATCGACCGCGATCTTTTCTTTGATAAGATCGACATAATTCTCCTCTACGACACTGTTTTTTACGTGATCGAACTGAACGCTGCGACGTGCAATATTGAAATAGCGGTGATGCTCCGCGCGCAGGAAATTTGCAGCCGTCACGGCCTTCTCACCCCTTCTAGCCTTCTGCACAGCGAACTCGCGCCGCATAGCAACCAGATTTTCTTGGGTGAGATGATAATGGAAGTCGAGAACGATAGTCCGGTTCGCAGGATCGAGATCCATGATGACCTTGTTTCCGACGTTGGCAAGATCATCGTTCGGCTCGTAGTTGATGAAGAGGCGCAGAGAGATGCCGCAGATATGGGGAGGATCCGCCGCTTCGGCTTCTCCCACCAGAACTTTCGCCAAATAAATTTGGAAATCTAGATTGAAGTCATCGAATTCGAAGCGGGGCGTGACGCCACCGCCGAGGAAACGTTCCAAGGCAAGCAGTAACGAAGTTTTTCCCGAGTTGTTTTTGCCGACAACAACCGAGAGATATTTTTCAAGATCAACTTCGAGGTCGTTCAACGACCGGAAGTTCAAAATCCGAAGCTTTTCTATCCGCACGCCGCCGCCCCGCTAAATCAGAAGTCGTGTCACCCTAATTTGCGACCTTCAAAATGTGAAGTGGGCTGCGCAAAACATCGTCAAAAATGAACCGGTTGCGGCCCATAGATTGGGCGCGGAGGGACCTATTCTCGAAAATTTCCGTGCTTGCCGTTCGGTGCCATGATGGCCGACCGTTGGATGCAAGGAGCATCCGCTCGCCAGTCATCTTGGCAAGGTGATCGAGGACATGACCAACGAATCGAACTGGATTCTGCGACGCCCGCAATGTCGTGCTAGATGCGAGAAGATTTCCTCGAGTGGCAGCTAAGGGGGGAAGCGAAAATGCCGAAAATGATCGAATTGGGCGAGCGCATAGCTGTCGCGTCCTGAGACCTGCCACTGTGGGTAACCGCATCGAAGGGAAGCTATCCGAAAGCTCCGCCCAAGAACCAGCGTTCCGGACTGTCCTATATAGCGGGCTAATCAATCCCGCCGATGCGATGACCCCTTTCAGGCAGTCATCGGTGAAGCTTTGATAACCGAGATCAGGGCGCCTAGCGGACTTTCAACATGAGCTTAGCCTGCCCCATATGACCGAACGCGTGTGGGAGCTGCTAACTCCCTCAACCAGTTTTCATTTGACCGAAGTGCTCCGATCGTCGGAGGAATCGGATTGGCGAGCGTCGAAAATCCCGATACGCCTCACCCATGTTCGAAAACGCTTTCAACAACATCGACCGGGCCATGCGCAACGACGAGGGTCTCGCGTCTGAGCTCGATTACGCCGAGCAGACCAGCTGGCTCCTGTTCCTGAAATACCTCGACGACTTCGAAGCAGCGCAGGAAGACGAGGCCGAGCTTGAAGGCCGCGAATACCAGCCGATCCTCGATCCCGAATACCGCTGGGATGTGTGGGCCGCGCCCAAGCGGGATGATGGCGAGATCGATCATCAAATCGCCATGACCGGGCAGGACCTGATCGACTTCGTCAACGGCGACCTGTTCCCCTACCTGAAAACCTTCAGCGCCGACGCGGACGATCCCGATACGATCGAATACAAGATCGGCGAGATCTTCAACGAGATCATCAACCGCTTCCGCTCCGGCTATTCCCTGCGCGAGGTGATCGACATCGTCGACACGCTCGATTTCGGCAGCAGCAAGGCCAAGCACGAGCTGTCCGACCTCTACGAGACCCGCATCAAGCGCATGGGCAATGCGGGGCGCAACGGCGGCGAATACTACACCCCGCGCCCGCTGATCCGCGCCATGATCAAGGTGGTCGATCCCAAGATCGGCGAGACCATCTATGACGGTGCGGCTGGCTCCGCCGGGTTCTTGTGCGAAGCGTTTGAATACCTGCGCCGGCCGGACCTGTCCGCTGCCGAGTGGGACATTCTCCAGCGCAAAACCTTCTACGGGCAGGAGAAGAAGTCGCTCGCCTACGTGCTGGGCGTCATGAACATGATCCTGCACGGGATCGAGGCGCCGCAGATCCGCCACACCAACACGCTCACCGAGAACGTGATGGACATCCAGCAGGCCGACCGTCACGACATCGTGCTGGCCAACCCGCCGTTCGGCGGGGGGGAGCGCAAGGAGGTGCAGCAGAACTTCCCGATCAAGTCGGGGGAGACCGCCTACCTCTTCATGCAGCACTTCATCCGCAAGCTGAAGGCGGGCGGGCGCGGGGCGGTGGTGATCAAGAACACCTTCCTCAGCAACACCGATAATGCCAGCGTCGAACTGCGCAAGGAACTGCTGACTAGCTGCAACCTGCACACCGTGCTCGATTGCCCCGGTGGCACCTTCCAGGGCGCGGGGGTGAAGACGGTGGTGCTGTTCTTCGAGAAGGGCGCGCCTACCCGGCAGGTATGGTATTACCAGCTCGATCCGGGCCGCTCGATGGGCAAAACCAACGCACTCAACGACGACGACCTCGCCGAGTTCGTCGCCCTTCAGCCGGACAAGGCGGACAGCGCCAAGAGCTGGTCGGTGAGCGTCGATGATCTCGACAAGGCGACGTGGGATCTGTCGGTCCGCAATCCCACTGCACCAGAGCAAGCGCCGCTGCGTGCGACCGAGCAGATCATTGCCGATATACTCGCCCGCGACGAGGAGACGCGGCAGATCCTCGAAGAAATCCGGGGGATGCTGTGAGCGCAAGCCCATTTCCCGAAGTCGCATTGAGTGAACTGGCATCGATCAAATACGGCTACACGGAGAGCGCCTCATCTCAACCGATTGGACCGAAGTTTCTTCGGATCACCGACATTCAGGATGGCTCGGTCGATTGGGAGAGCGTTCCTTACTGCGCGATCGATGTAGCAGATGCGAAGAAGCACCAGCTCGAGGACGGCGATATCGTTTTCGCAAGGACAGGCGCGACAACCGGTAAGAGCTTCTTGATCAAGGAACCGCCGAACGCTGTGCCTGCATCTTATCTCATAAGGTTGCGACTGACTGGGAAGAAACTCCTACCAGAGTTTCTTTCGTTATTCTTTCAAACCGAAGCCTATTGGCATTCGATCGAGAAAGGCTCGTCGGGAAGTGCGCAAGGCGGCTTCAACGCGTCCAAGCTTGGTCAGCTAAAGGTTCCCGTACCCCCACTGGAGGAGCAGAAGCGGATTGTAGCGGTGCTGGGTCAGGCCTTCACCGCCCTTGACCGCGCCCGCGCCTTCGCCGAGGCCAATCTGTCGGATGCGGAGGAAGTCTTTCCAAGCATACTCCGAGCCACTTTCTCGAACACGTCAGAAAGGTGGCTTTCCCAGCTTCCGCCTGAAAAGCCCGAAACTGGTTTGGTCGGGCGTTCGTCTGGGCGTTCGAAGATCGCCACACAAACAGGAGGGCGATCTGCAACCACAAGGCCGATTCAGGGCGACTATGGTCTTTGCGTTCTGAAGCCTGAGGTAGCGGCTAGGAAGGGTTGGGCTTGGACGCCACTAACGGCATTAGCGCGCTTAGAAAGCGGTCACACTCCCAGCAGAAAGCGGTCAGAGTATTGGGGCGGCGAGATCGGCTGGATCGGCATCAAAGATGCTCGGGACCATCACGGTGGCGTCGTTTATGAAACGCGCGAACAGACAAACCCACTCGGCATCGAGAAATCTAGTGCGCGCGTTTTGCCTGCCGGGACAGTATGTTTGTCCAGGACCGCTTCGGTGGGCTATGTCGTAATCATGGGGCGCGATATGGCGACAAGCCAAGACTTCGTAAATTGGATCTGCCGGGCTGCGCTAAGCCCAAATTTTCTCAAATATCTACTACTTGCACAAGGCGAAGAAATACGACGTTTCGCTAGCGGATCGGTGCACCAGACTATCTATTTCCCGGAGGTGAAAGGCTTCTATATTTGCCATCCGACGCGCGAAGTGCAGGATGAGATTTGTACGAGTCTCGACCGAGCATGTGCCGAGGCTAAGAAGCTGACCGCGTTCTATCAAGAAAAAGTGAAAGACATTGCCGACCTCCGCCAATCCCTCCTTCAGAGAGCTTTCGCCGGGGAGCTGACCTGAGCCGATGCAGGAAACCGAAGCCGATACCCGCGCCAACCGCATCGATCCCGCGCTGCGCGCGGCTGGCTGGGGCGTGGTCGAGGGCGCGCATATCCGGCGGGAGGCGATCTGCCCCGGTCGCATCATGCCCGGCGGCCAGCGTGGGGCTCCGCTCTCGGCCGACTATGTCTTCGAATACCGCGGCCACAAGCTCGCCACGATGGAGGCCAAGCGCCACGGCAAAGGGGCAGCCGCGGGCGTCGGTCAGGCCAAGGATTATTCGACTCGGCTGAAAGCCCGTTTCGCCTACGCCTCCGACGGGGCCGAGTGGTATGAAGTCGACATGCACACGGGCAAGGAAGGGGCCATCGCCCCGCCTTTCCCAACGCCCGACGAGCTGTGGCAACGCTGCTTTCCGACCGGCAATGCCTGGCGCGAACGCTTCGGCGCGGTTCCCTTCGAGACCGGCGGCGGCAAGTGGCAGCCGCGCTATTACCAGCACAACGCCATCACCGCTGTACTCGAGGTGATTGCCAAGGATCAGCAGCGCATTCTGTTGACGCTCGCCACGGGCACGGGCAAGACCTCGATCGCGTTCCAGATCGCGTGGAAGCTGTTCCAGTCACGCTGGAACCTGACCCGCGAGCCGACCCGCCGCCCGCGCATCCTGTTCCTCGCCGATCGCAACATCCTCGCCGATCAGGCCTATAACGCCTTCAGCGCGTTCCCGCCCGATGCGCTGTGCCGGATCAGCCCCGAGGAAATCCGCAAGCAGGGCAAGGTGCCCACCAATGCGAGCGTGTTCTTCACGATCTTCCAGACCTTCATGACGGACGGGAAGAGCATTGAGGGCGGTCTGACCTTCGAAGGCTACCAGCCGGACTTCTTCGACTTCATCGTGATCGACGAATGCCACCGCGGCGGTGCACGGGATGAGAGCACGTGGCGCGGGATCCTCGAATACTTTGCGCCCGCCGTGCAGCTGGGCCTCACCGCCACGCCCAAGCGGGACGTGAACGCCGATACCTACCGCTATTTCGGCGACCCGGTTTACACCTATGCGCTGAAGGAGGGGATCGGCGACGGCTTCCTCACCCCGTTCAAGGTGCGTCAGATGGCGAGCACGATCGACACCTACACCTTCAGCGACGAGGACGAGGTGGTGAGCGGGGAGATCGACCCCGACAAGGAATACACCGAGGCCGATTTCAACACGAAGCTGATCATCGACGAGCGCGAGATGAGCCGCGTGTGCGAGTTCATGGATCAGATCGATCAGCGCCAGAAGACGCTGGTTTTCTGCGCAACGCAGGACCACGCGGCCCGGGTGCGCAACTTCATCAACCAGGTGAAGACCAACCCCGACCCGCACTACTGCGAGCGGGTGACGGCGGACGATGGCAAGCTGGGCGAGCTGCACCTGCGCGAGTTCCAGGACAACGAGAAGACGCTGCCGACGATCCTTACCACGTCGCAGAAACTGTCGACTGGGGTCGACGCGCGCAACGTCCGCAACATCGTGCTGCTGCGTCCGGTGAAGTCGATGATCGAGTTCAAGCAGATCATCGGCCGGGGCACCCGGACCTTCGACGGGAAGGACTTCTTCACGATCTACGACTTCGTGAAGGCGTATGAGCACTTCAAGGATCCGGCGTGGGATGGTGAGCCGGAGGAGCCGGTCGAAGGGTCGACCGGCCCGCGACCGCCGATGCCGCCTGAGCCGCCGATCATTGATGATAACCCAGGCGATCCGCCCCCGCCGGTAGAGCGCGTGGTGGTGAAGCTTGCCGATGGCAAGGAACGCAAGATCCGGTATGTCGCCGAGACGACCTATTGGTTCAACGGTCGGCAGATCACGGCGAAGGAGTTCATGGAACAGCTGTTCGGCGATCTCGGCACCATGGTCGCCAGCGTAGATGAGCTCCGCGCGATCTGGACCGATCCCGATTGGCGCACGGCCTTCATCCAGCGGCTCGAAGAGATGGGCTACGACCGCGACCGCATGGACGACATGCGCCGCCTTATCGACGCTCCCAAGAGCGACATCTTCGACGTGCTGGCCTACGTGCGCTTTACGCTCGATCCGCTGTCGCGCTCCCAGCGGGTCGAGGGCGCCAAGGCGACCGGGCTTGGCGGCTACGAGGCCGAGATGCGGGAGTTCCTGAACTACATCCTTCAGGCCTACGAGCTGCAAGGTATCGACGAACTCGCCCCGCACCGTATCAGCGATTTTCTCCAGATACGGTATGGCGGGACCAACGATGCCAAGCGGGTGCTAGGCTCAATCCCGGAGATCCGAAGCGCGTTCATCGATATTCAGAAGCATTTGTTCGAGCTTAGGGATCGTTGAGACACTAAATTTTGCTGCCCGATCACGAGAGTTAACTGGGCCCTCAATAAGGAATCCGGACCCCGCACTCGGGGGGCTCTGGAAGCCGGAGCGATGCTCTGATCGCCTCACATTTTCGCACCGACTTGTACCTTCGCGCCGTTCTGGGAGAGGGTTTGACAAACGAAACTCCACCCCGCAGAGCGGCCAAATTTCTCTCGACAAATCGCCAACTAAAAATGGCTATTTGCTTCCGTGGGGCCAAAATGAGCCCCTCAAAGGAACAGATCTGTGCTTCCCTTCAGGCGCCAATGCGGCTACAAAATCCCCCAGTTCTCGGTAGCTTAGCACAGAATTTAATGCTGAAGTTTACGCCGGAAACTGGTCGAAAATCGGGGACAAATCCAGACACACCCTACGCGACGGGTCGCAGCAAATGTACGAAGGAAAAGCGTTAAATCACAAAGGCATAGATCGAATTTTGCAAAATGGCAGCTTCTCCGTCAAAAGTGACGGGGGCGAGGGCAGTTACGTGGATTTGACCAAGGCCAGGCCGGAAGTGGCGGAATTCCGCAGCCCTCTATGTTCTTGACATGTTCTTGAATCTGACTTAGCTTCGACCTCGCCTTTCGCAGTGTGAACCGGGCTCCTGACCACAAGGAGTCCGTGCATGACACGGCCAATCTGTCTCCAGGTTTACATCTCAAGCGAGCTCAGCTCGCTGATCCGCAAAGCTGCCAAGGCCAAGGGGATCAGCATGAGCGAGTGGGTTCGCGCCTTGCTCGCCAATGCCTGCACCGAGGACGAGCTTGCCTCGCGGCTCGACGCTTCCATCGAACGCATTTCCCGCCGCTCTGTGTTCCTCATGGTCGGTGTGGATGCGCTGCTGGCGGGGCACCCCGATCACGCTTTGCGCGGTCGAGCGCACCAGGCTTACATGCGCAAATGCAAGGAGCTCGGCCTTTCCGCCGCTAGCGGCGAGGGAGGTTCCGATGAAGCGTAACCTCGTCAATTTCACGCGCGGCAGCCAGCTGCTCGGACACTTCAGCTTCATGTTCGCGGCGGGTCTCAAGGGCCCACTGATCGTTGCCGCTCTCGTGATCTCATGGACCTCCTGGTGGACCATTTCGGCAGGGCTCACCGATCACGAAGTCTATCTGGTCTGGATACGGATCTATGCCGCCATCTACGGCTTCATGGAGTTCGATCCCGCCAAGCGTATCACTCTGGAAACCGCCTTTGGCGCGACCATCCAGTTTCCGATTGCCCAGCTCGATCGCTACCCGCCGGTTGCCCATGCGTGGGAGAAGCTGACGGATTTGCTGACCAGTGCCTTGTGGCGTTCCGGGTTCCTGTTGGTCCCCGCCTTTGCCGTCTTCTACTGGTTCGCCGAGCGGTTCGGAGGCCGGTCCAAGGAGCGCAAACACGAGCGCGGCGCGATGCTGGTCACGCTTCCCGAGCTCGTCGACGAACTGACCACCCACAACCGGCGCGAGCGCACCCGTGAGCTCGATTCCGCGCTGGGCTGGAAATGGCGGCTCAGCCTGCCGCGGGAAATTGTCCGGGTCTTTCCTTATAGGCCATCGCATATCGCCACGGTCGCTTATCCCTGGCGGCTCGAGCAGAGCCACGCGATGCTCATTGGCACGACCGGTATGGGCAAGACCGTGGCGATCTCCGACATGATCGCGGAAGCAAGAGCCAAGGGTCAGCGCTGCGTTGTCTTCGATCTGACTGGCGCCTTTATCGAGCACTTCCATGCCGCCCATTGCGACATCATTCTGAACCCGCTCGATGCGCGCTGCCCCCAGTGGAACCTGTTCGATGAATGCCGTTCCGAAGGCGAGTTCTGGGCCGCCGCGGACGCCCTCGTGCCTCACGACGGAGGCGGTGAAGCCCAGTTCTGGGTGATTGCTGCCCGCGCGCTGTTCGTCGAATTCTGCCTCAAACTCGTGGCCGAGGGCAGGGCGACCAACGAAGCCTTGGCGCGCGAGCTGATGACCGCGGACCTCTCGCGCGTTCATGCCATGATGCGCGGAACGATCGCCGATCCGCTGACCGCGCCGGAAGCTGCACGCATGGCGGAATCGATCCGGGCCGTCTTCAACGTGAACGCCAAGGCGCTCAAGCTGCTGCCCACTGCCGGACCTCGTTTTTCGGTTCGCCAATGGATCGAAGACGGGGCCGATAGCGCTCGAAGCGAAGGCTCGATCCTGTTCATTTCTGCCCGCTATGTCGACATGAGCGTCTGCGCGCAGTTGCTCACGCTCTGGCTCGACACGGCAATGAATACGCTGATGACGATGCCCCGTACTCGCGATCTCAAGTGCTGGTTCTTCGTCGATGAGCTGGGGGCGTTGCACCGACTGCCGGCCCTCGAGAAAGGCTTGCAGACGGCGCGCAATTTCGGCGGCGCGATTGTTCTTGGTCTTCACGCTTATGCCAAGCTCAAGGAGGTCTACGGCGAGAACATGGCGATGACGCTGGCATCGCTCGCCCGGACCAAACTGATCCTCGGAACCGCCGACCGCGAAACGGCCACCTGGTGCTCCGACTTCATCGGCCATCGCCAGGTCAGGGACATGGAGGAGGGCTACACTTACGGCTACAACAATGCCCGTGATGCGGTCAGCCTCACCCCGCGCAAGCATATCGAGCCGCTCCTGCTGCCCGACCAGCTGATGAACCTGCCGCGCCTGTCGGGGTACATCAAGTTCCCCGACGGCTTTCCCGCCGCACCGGTCAAACTCAAGCCCGTTGACCGACCCAAGCGAGCGGAGACATTCATCGCCAGGGTCAAGGAAAGCCCGAAGGCGAGGGGCACCGTGCCCCATTCGTCGACAGAGCAGGAAGAGCAGCCGGCAGTGGCGACAGGCAACGAGCATCCCTCGTCCAACGATGACGGAGCGGGCAAACCGGTCGTCCCAAAGCAGGGAGAACTGGCCCTGGATCAGGGTGCGCGAGCCACGCCGAAACAGGAGCCTGACGTGCCATCCAAGGACCTTGAACGGGCAATTGAACGCACACCCGGCAAGACGTCAAAGGAGCAGAAACCGGCAGCTCACTCCGGGCAAGAGAAGGCTGGCAAGGCCAAGAAGGAGCGATCCCACACCAGAACCGATGCCCCGCCGCGAAAGACTGGACCTTCCGCCCGCCCACTTCTCCCGACGGGCGAAGCCGCAGCGATTCCGGATCAGCCAGCTTCTGCCAAGGGTGCAGCCCGGCCCGGCGCGCCCGACACTAAGGCGCTGCAAGAGGACAAGCCGGACACCCCGAAGAGCCGAGGCTCCAGCGATGCCGCCGCGCGCAAGCTGATGCTCGAGGATGGTCTGCGGGAGCATGAGCCTCCGCCGATCACTGGTCCCGATCTTGGCGACATGGAGATGTGAGCATGTCGCTGAGCTCCTCGGTATCGGGGACCGACCCATGCTGTCGGTAGCCAATGTCCGCACAGCAGGCGGCGCGGCCAACTACTTCGCTGCCGACAATTACTACACGCGGGCTGATGCCGATCGCTCGGGTGAATGGCTGGGCAAGGGCGCTGCGGCGCTCGGGCTCAAAGGGGCCGTCGACGCGCGGCAGTTCGAGGCAATCCTCAAGGGGATGTTGCCTGACGGGAGCCGCGTCGGCAGTGACAACCGGGCGCACCGGGCGGGGACCGATCTCACCTTTTCGATGCCGAAAAGCTGGTCGGTCCTCGCTCTGGTGGGCGGCGACAAACGGATCCTCGACGTCTACGCTGCGGCCGTCCGGGAAACCCTGCGCTGGGCCGAGAAGAACCTCGCCGAGACCCGGATGGAGGTTCGCGGCAGGGAGCGAGCCGTTCAGACCGGCAACCTTGCGATCGCGCTGTTCCAGCACGACACCAATCGCAACCAGGAGCCCAACGCTCACTTCCATGCCGTCATTGCCAATGTGACGAGAGGGGCCGATGGCAAATGGCGGGCATTGCGCAACGACAAGCTCTGGCAGCACAATACCCTCCTCAATGCCATGACGATGGCGCGGTTTCGTCTGAGCGTCGAAAAGCTCGGCTACGAGGTCGGTGAGTTCGGCAAGCACGGCAATTTCGAGGCCGTCGGGGTGCCCAAGCCGGTCCGCGATGCCTTCAGCTCCCGGCGAGCTGAAATCCTGGAAGCGGCCGCCCAGATGAACTTCTCAGGGCCAGGCGTGCTCGATGCTGCAACCTTGATGACCCGGGCCGACAAGGGGCGGATCGAAGATCGCGATGCGCTGACGCAGCAGTGGCAGGAAACGTCCGCAAGGTTGGGCTTTGATCCCGCCACCGTCATCGCCCAAGCCAATGCTCGCAGTGCGCAGGATCTTGGCAATGTGACCGGCTTGAGGCCAACGATGCGCGCGCTTGTTCACAATGTTCAGGCCCTTGCAACCTCCTTCGCCGAGCGCCTTGGCCTGCGCGAAGGTGACCCGCTGATACCTAGCAGGCTGACCAATCGCAGCGTCGAGCAGGTCGCCGCAATTCATGCGGTCGCCTCGGCTGTCCGGCATCTCGGCGAGCGGGAAGCCGCCTTCACTCGGCCCGACATCTACCGTGCAGCGCTTGGCTTTGCGCTCCCGACTTCACTTGCAGACATCGAGCACCGCGTCGACCAGCTGCTCCGCCAGGGGCATCTGGAGAGGGGCAGGGGCGCCGACCGGGAACTGCTGACGACACGCGATGCAATCAGCCTCGAACAGCGCATCATTGCTGGGGTCGAAAAGGGGCGCGGTGCCGCGCCGGCGATTGTCTCTCCTGAACTTGCAGGGACCCGTCTGCAGGCCCTATCCCAGATCAAATACGGCCTGACCTTGAACGCGGGACAGGAAGGGGCAGGACGTCTGCTGCTTGGTTCGAACAACCGGATCGTCGCGATCCAGGGCGTCGCGGGTGCAGGCAAGAGCACGGTCCTCAAACCTGTCGCCGATATCATGCGCGAGGAGGGCAAGGCCGTGCTCGGGCTCGCAGTGCAGAATACGCTGGTCCAGATGCTTGAGCGCGATACGGGTATTCCCTCGATCACGGTGTCGCGGTTCCTCGCCCAGCACCGCGATCTCCTTGAAGGGGCGGACACAGCTCGCCTTGCCGAGGCGCGAGGTGCAATGCGCGGTACGGTCGTGCTGCTCGACGAAGCTTCCATGGTTGGGAATGCCGACAAGGAAAAGTTGGTCCGGCTGGCAAACTTGCTCGAACTCGGCCGCTTTGCGAGCATCGGGGACAGCAAGCAGCTGGGCGCAGTCGATGCCGGAAAGCCCTTCGATGTGATGCAGCAGGCCGGCATTGAGACGGCCGTCATGAGCACCAATCTTCGCGCACGCAGCGAAGGCCTTCGTGAAGCGCAACAGGCAGCGCAACAAGGGCGCATCCAAGACGCCATGCGCCACCTCGCTCCCCAGGTGATCGAGGTGGGGAACGATGCTGCTGTCGATGCCGCCGCCGCTTGGTTGTCGCTCTCGTCAGCCGGGCGCGAGACAACTGCAATCTATGCTTCAGGCCGAAACCTGCGCAGCGCCGTGAACGAGGCTGTGCAGACCGGCCTCAAAGCGAGCGGGGAGATTGGGCCAGTATCAATGCGGCTCCAGACCCTCTCGCGCGTCAATGTAACTCGTGAGGAGCTGCGATATGCCAGCACCTATGCCCCCGGCATGGTGGTCGATGTCGCGCGGCGTCAGCGCAGTCAAGGCCTTGCAGCAGGCAAATACCGGGTAGTCGGAACCGATGTGGCTCGCGAGCGGGTGACGCTGGAGAACGAGCGTGGCCGCCAGTTCGAGTTTCGTCCCGGCCAGATCAGGCCGCAAGGTGAGCAGGATCCGCTGCGCCTTTTTGAAGTCCGCGCCCTCGACATTTACACCGGCGACAAGATCCGGTGGACAGAGACCGATCACCAGCGGGGCCTGCTCAATGCCGACCAGGCCCGGATCGTCGCTGTCGACAAAGAGGCTGTCGTGGTGAAGACATCCTTGGGCGCAGAACACAGGCTGGAGCAGGGCGACCCGATGCTCCGCCGTCTCGATCTCGCCTATGCTCTCAATGCCCATATGGCTCAGGGGCTCACATCGGATCGCGGTATTGCGGTGATGGATAGCCGCGAGCGCAATCTCGCCAACCAGCAGACATTCCTGGTGACAATCACGCGGCTGCGCGATGGCCTCACCCTCTATGTCGACAATGCTGGCAAGCTCGAGGCGGCGGTCGAGCGCAATGCCGGCATGAAGCGCTCGGCGCTGGAAACGGTCGATCTCCTCCGCGATGCGGCATCCAAAGGGCAGGCCAAAGATCGTGTGGCTCCTGAGCAGACACGTAAACCGCCAGAGCTTGATCGGTCGATCACAAAGCCCTTCGAAATCGGCATCTAGCGTCCTGCTGTCCCCATGCGTCCGCACATGGCCGGTTGACGAGAAGTTCTTTATTTGTTCTCATTAGCCCATGCTCCGAATCTCCGACGACATCCTCCTTACGCATCTCGAAGTCGCGCTGGCCGTTGCGCCGGAGCACACGCTTATTCGTCTCAATGCCGATGACCCACGCGCCCAGCGTATTGCCAGGGTCGATCTTGCTCGTCATCTGGTCGAACGTATGCGCGGCTTCACCATCGAAGGCGAAAGCAATGGCGGCCCAGGCACGCAGCCGTGCCTATTTCCGGGCGATCTGTCGCCGATCGGATGAACTGGTAGTCTTGTCGAGGAGGGTTACTGGAGTGGCCGGTCCGGGGCGTTGGAGCTCAGCTGGCCAATTCGCTCGGCGATAGCCTGCCATGTCCGAATGCCTGCCTCGTCGCCAGCAAGTGCGAGAGCCCCAATCTGTTCGGCGACGTGCAAGGGTGCCTTGTCCCCATGGGCTCGCAGGACATGGTTGGCGCAGGCCCAGAGCTCCCAGTCGCTGAGCATCAGCCGAGCGCGCTGATGGCCGCGCCAACCGTCGCGTAGAGACCATAGGCGACGAAGGCTGCGGCAAGAATGAATTCGAGGCGGAGTTTGAATGCAGTCGGACGACGATGTCCCGCCGGCCATATCTGGTCGCAGGCAAACCCGTTGAACCCCGAACGCTCCCCGACCACTTCGACACGAGAGCCGATGAATTTGCGTACCTGGCGGGTGTTGTCGAGTTCCCAGGTCCCGCCACCATCGGTTCGCAGCACCGGTCCGTTGGCCGCCCGTTCGACGATGCCGGTCAGATGCGTGGTGCTGCTTACCGGCAAGCCGGGCCTTTCCAGTAGCGATCCCAGCGCAGAACATTGCCGGTCTTGATCATGGCGCATGACAGATCGGCACCTGACGGCAGGCGGCACCATGCAGCGGTCCTGTTTCCGCCTGCGGACCCTTCGGAGCGGCATGTCAGTCGCGGACCTCTTACCACCACGTGACCGGTCGAGATCGTTCCGCGCGCGCCGCCCATCAGCTGCACGAGGGCATCGCGTGCCTCAATCGCCGTGGCATCGGGGCAGGGCTGATTGGTGCGGCACGTGCCGTCCATTTCCCGGGCAGCGATACCGGCGATCCGAAGGTGAGGGCCTTCCGCACACCAGACCGGGCCATCGCCATCCCAGACATGGGTTGGCGTGCAGGTAAAGGTCTGGCCGGAAGCCACGATCGAAGCGGCAAGGAGGGCAAGCATCAGAAGGCCACCTTAGAGTGCCCTTCCAAACCAGAGAACCCGTCCGACGATATTGAGCGTGCGTTTCTCGAGGCCGCGCCAGCTTGGATAGGCCGGGTTGTCGCTCAGGACCGACGCGCGCTTGCCCTGTGGTTCGAGCGCAATGCGCTTTACGCTCAGCATATCGTCCATCCGCAGGACATAGATCCCGTCTCTCAGGCGCGCCTGGCCGTCCCCGAGATCGACCATAACTTCGTCGCCATCATGAAGGGTGGGCTCCATGGAGTCGCCATGCACGGCGATGATCGACAGGCTCGCTGCCTTGCTCGCGGTCAGTCGCCGCAGCCACTTCTCGTCGAAACCAAACTGCGCGGATTTGGCTTCCATTTCAGCCAGAGCGCCGTGGCCGGCTGATGCCTCGACATTGAGCAAAGGCACATGGACGAGCTCGACCACCGGGCCTGAGCGGCGGGCAGGGGCTCCAAGAACCTTCTCATCGACCCCGAAAAATCGCGCCAGAACCGAGCGATCCTGCTCGTCCAGCTGCCGCGGACTGCCGCGCCGAATATACTGCTGTATGTAAGCGGCATTGCGCCCGAGCAGGCGCGAAACCGAGGAGTAATTCACCCCTCGTTGCTGGATCAGCTCATCCAGGGCTCTCCGTGCGTCGTCCATGACTACCAGTCCTATCGCGGGCACCTAGGAAAATCCATCCTAGACTCTAGGAAGCCTTCCTAGTAAGAACATATCAAGAACGCAAGCCTAAAGCGAGTCGACGGCGATGGAGCTACTGGAGCAGATCGAGGCATATCTGGCCCAAACACGGACGTCGCCGAGCACCTTCGGTCGGCACGTCGTGGCAGATCCTCGCTTCGTTCAGGACCTTCGGGACGGGCGCAGGCCACGCCGCAAGACCTGCCAAAAAGTGGCGGAATTTCTTGCAAGCTCAGAGGCAGTTAACCGCAGGTAGGCTAGCGAAATCGAGGCGACTGCCTTCCGAATCTCGTTGCCTCGTCATCAAGCATCCATTACGCTTACCCATACAGAAACTGGTTTAGCCCAGTTTCTTGGGGGATCTGGGAATGGATAGCGATTCGGGATTGAGGCGCGGGGTTGAGAGCCGCCTCGAATTCATCGAATTCAGGCTCTTCTGGGAAGGGCATGTCAACCGGAGTGACCTGATCGAAGTTTTCGGCGTTTCGATCAACCAGGCTTCGACGGATCTGAACAGATATCTCGGCCTGGCCGAAGCCAACATGGTCTACGACAAGAGCGCCAGGACATACGTTCGTAGCTCTTCCTTCACCCCCGTATTCCACCAAGCCGACGCAGCCCAATATCTCTCCCAGCTCAGATCGCTCTCTGATGGAATCATTGCCGCCGACGACAGCTGGATCGGAGGCTTGCCGAGTTTCGCCTGTGCCCCGACTCCCGCCCGGGGTGTCTCGCCCAAAACTTTGAGGGCCATCGTAACGGCGATCAAGCGGCACGAGGCGATCGAGGTCTTCTACCAATCGATGTCATCCCCTGAGCCTGCTTGGCGTTGGATCGAACCTCATGCCTTGGTGTTTGACGGGTTCAGATGGCATACTCGCGCACATTGCCCACGCAGTAACGCTTTCAAGGACTTTGTTCTTTCGCGCATCACCGATACGCGCTCATCGAAGCCGGCAGATGCTAGGCCTTCCGGCGATAGCGAATGGGAAGAGCAGGTTGAGCTGCAGATCGTGCCACATCCCGAATTGAGCGCTGGTCAGCGCAAGGCGATCGAGCTCGACTACGGAATGGAAAGGGGCGTGACGACCATCCCGGTCCGAAGGGCTCTCCTCTACTACGCATTGAAGCGCCTTGGATTGGATACCGATCCGGCAGCACGTAGGCCCCAGGACCAGCAGATTGTGCTCTTGAACGCGGCCGAAATTCGTTCGGGAAGGCATGGCGATGGCGTGTCTCAGCCAGAGGGACCGCAATATGCTTGAGCGGTTGCAACAGCTTGCTGAAGACGCAGCGACATTGAAAAGCAAGCTGATCCTTGTGGTCGCGAATACCGCAGGCGGCAAGACAGAGATACTGTCGCGCCTTGCAAAGAGCGACGGCTTACCCCTGATCAATGTTGGAATTCAGTTGTCGCGCAAGCTGCTGCCAATTCCGTCGCTTCAGCGTAGTTCTGAAGTTATGCCTTTGTTTCGTGAATTGATCGATGAGACTGGTTCTCAAAAGTGCGTGATCTTCGACAATATCGAAATCCTTTTCGAGGAAGATCTTCGCGTTGCCCCCGTTGATGTCCTGAAAAAACTCGCCCACGCTCGCCCCGTAGTGGCAGCCTGGCCTGGTCATTTTCGGGACGGCCGACTGACCTATGCCCGCACAGGGCATCGTGAACACTGCGAGGTGCCAATCGATGGTGCCGTCGTATTCGAGTTGAATTGAGCGTTGAAGGGAATTTCCGAGATGACCATGCAGTATGGCGATCTCATTCAGTTTGAGCCCATCGAGTCGGTTATCCAGCTTCTGGATGCCAATCGCCCTGACGAAGCCAAGAAGCTCGTTTCGACTTATGTCATCTCGGATGACATGGCCGAGCGGATCGCCATGCAGATGATTCCTCAGCTCTCGTTCGACGAGGCTGTCGACCACAAGGGTGTCCTGGTCGTCGGAAACTATGGCACCGGTAAGTCTCACCTCATGTCCGTGCTCTCGCTCGTCGCGGAAGATGCCGACTATGTGTCGATGATCCGCCATCCCAAGGTGGCCGACGCGGCAAGCGCGATCGCTGGCAAGTTCAAGGTTCACCGGATCGAGATCTCCAGCCAGATGTCGTTGCGCGACATCATCACGCAGCAGCTTGAGGTTTTCCTCGACAAGCAGGGGGTCAGCTTCTCCTTCCCTGCGGCCGATAAGGTCATCAACAACAAGGCTGCTTTCGAGGAGATGATGGCGGCATTCGCCGAGGTCCATCCCAATCACGGTGTACTGCTGGTGGTGGACGAGTTCCTCGAGTATCTGCGGTCGCGCAAGGATCACGACCTCGTTCTGGATCTTTCCTTCCTTCGCGAGATCGGAGAGGTCGCGAAGCACCTGCGCTTCCGCTTCGTGGCGGGTGTCCAGGAAGCCATCTTCGATAGCAGTCGTTTCCAGCACGTTGCCGACAGTTTGCGGCGCGTGAAAGACCGCTTCACCCAGATCTTGCTGGCCCGGCAGGACGTGAGTTTCGTGGTCGCTGAGCGACTTCTCAAGAAGACCACAGACCAGCAGGACAAAATTCGCTCGTACCTGACGCCTTTCGCGAAATTCTATGGCTCCATGAATGAACGCATGGACGAGTATGTCAGGCTCTTCCCGGTCCATCCTGATTACATTGGAACGTTCGAGCGCTTGGTCTTCACCGAGAAGCGCGGTGCTCTTGTGACACTCCGCGACCAGATCCAGGCTATTCTGAAGGATCAGGTGCCGAACGATCGGCCGGGTCTGATCGGTTATGACAAGTTCTGGGAAACCGTGACGTCCAATTCTGTTCTGCGCGCAGACCCCAACATTGGCCCCGTCCTGAAAGTCTCCGAAGTGCTTTCGGAGCGTGTCTCGAAGGCATTTACTAGGCCTGCGTACAAGCCGATGGCTTTGCGCATCATCGATGGTTTGTCGGTCCACCGGCTGACCACCGGCGGAGACATCTATGTTCCGGTCGGCCCGACGGCGGAAGAGCTTCGCGATACGTTGTGCCTGTTCCAACCTGGCATAGAAGACATGGGCGGCGAGCCGGAAGCAGACCTGCTTTCGCTCGTTCAGACTGTGCTGCGGGAGACGCTGAAGACGGTCAATGGCCAATTCATCTCCAAGGCGGCCGATACCGAGCAGTACTATCTCGATCTGAAAAAGGACGTCGACTACGATGCCCAGATCGAGAAGCGTGCGGAGGCGCTGTCAGACGATGCGCTCGATCGTGCTTACTACAGCGCGATCCGTCAACTCATGGAGCGTACCGACGACACAGCCTACGTAACCGGGCATCAGATTTGGCAATACCAGATCGAATGGCAAGAACGCCGTGTCGAACGTAGCGGGTATCTCTTCTTCGGCGCCCCAAATGATCGGCCCACAGCCCAGCCGGAGCGCGATTTTTATATCTACTTCATCCAGCCATTCGAACCTCCGCGGTTCAGAGACGACACCAAGGGGGATGAGGTCTTCTTCCGCTTGAAGGGCCTGGATGAGGCGATCAAGCGGCATCTCTCCTTCTACGCTGCGGCGCAGGAGCTCGCTTCGACCGCCAGCGGCGGTGCGAAGACAGTGTACCTCGATAAGGCCAAAGATGCCCTGCGGGACATGAGCAAGTGGCTGCAGGAAAAGCAGATGGCGGCCTTTGAGGTCACCTATCAGGGCAAGAGCAAGACCCTGCAGGAGTGGACCAAGGGTGTCTCGCTGCGTGACAAGGCGCGCCTGGGGCCTGACGAGCGCATCAATTTCCGTGACGTCGTGAATGTCATCGCCGGCTTGGCGCTTAACAATCAGTTTTCTGAAGTAGCCCCCGAATATCCGACCTTCTCGGCGCTTGTCACCGAAGCCAACCGCAAACAGTTGATCGGAAATGCGCTGCGCGCCTTAGCAGGCGGAAATCGAACGAAGGACGCCGTAGTAATCCTCGATGGCCTCGAGATGCTGGACGGCGATCGCATCGATCCGACCCAGTCTCGGTATGCCCAAGAAGTATTGGCTCGGCTGAAATCAAAGGGGCATGGCCAAGTCCTGAATCGGTCAGAGCTCGTCAACGGCGAAGCCGAAGTCGAGTATTTTGCACCGATCAAGTTCAGGCTCGAGCCCGATCTCCTCGTCGCTGTGTTGGGTGGACTTGTGTACGCTGGCGACATCGTCCTGGCGGTCACGGGTGACAAGATCGACTCCGGAAAGATCACGCTGCTTGCCGAACGACCGCTCGATGAGCTCAGGCAGTTCAAGCACGTCGAAGCGCCGAAAGAAATCAACGTCGCGGTTCTGCGCTCGCTCTTCGAGATGCTGGGCCTGCCTCCCGGTCTCGCGCAGCAAGCAACGCAAGGCTCGGACGAGCCGGTCAAGCTGCTCCAGGAGGAAGTTGGGAAACTGACGCGGCGGGTACTCAGCGCCGCTACGGACATGCCTGGTCGGTTGAGCTTCTGGGGTCAGTCGCTGTTGCGGGATGAAGAGATCCGCGACTGGCGCACTAAGCTCGATGCGCTCAAGGAGTTCTCGGAAAGCTTGGCACCCTACAACACGGTCGGGAAGCTCAAGAACCTTCGTGTCGGCTCTGACGATATCAGCAGCCAGAACAAGAACCTCGAGGTCCTGCAGGCCGTTGAAGGGATGCTGGAGCTGGTCGCCGAGCTTGGCACCACGGCCAGCTATCTGTCGCAGGCCGAGATGGTCCTGACGGCGGACCACGCGTGGGTTGTGCAGGCTCAGGAGGCGCGAAAGAAAGTCCTCGAAAAACTCTCTGGTGATCGGACTTCGCAACACGCTGCGGAATACCGACAGACGCTAGCCAAGCTGAAGAAAGATTACATCTCGGCCTATGTAGGCCAGCACAGCAAGGCGCGCCTTGGGGGCACAGAAGAGAACACGAAGTCGGCGTTGCGGAAGGACCCGCGGCTTATCGCGATGCGGGCATTGGCCGGTATATCTTTGATGCCGACTAGCCAGCTTACGACCTTTGAGGAGAAGCTGGACAAGCTCAAAAGCTGCGCATCGCTCCTAGAGTCCGATCTATCGGCCAGCCCAGCGTGCCCGCATTGCGGCTTCCGGCCTGCGAACGAGCAAGGGGATCTGCTACCGGCTGCGAGTGTTCTGAAGCAGCTGGACGATGAACTTGATCGACTGATCGACGGTTGGAGGCAGACGCTGCTCGACAACCTCGATGACCCGATCATCCAGGAAAACTTTGATCTTCTAAAGCCTGCTGCCCGTGGCATCGTCAACGGCTTCATTTCATCGAAGGCACTGCCGGACCCCGTGACACCCGATTTTGTAGCCGCTGTTCAGGAGGCACTGTCTGGGTTGGAGAAGATCAACGTGAGTGGCGAGGATATCAGACAAGCGCTGCTGCAAGGTGGGTCACCCGCGACCCCGGAAGATCTTCGCAAGCGCTTCGAGTCCTTCCTGAACGACCGCTGCAAGGGCAAGGACACGACCAAGCTGCGCTTCGTGGTCGAATGATCACGCGCCCAAATTCCGGAGATACGAACAGATGAGCGACCAGTTAAAGATGGACAGCGGGAAGATAGGCGGTGCGGTCGAATGCCTCGGCTTGACGTTCCCGAGTGATGCGGCGCGGCGGGAGCATTTCTTGGGGCTGTTGGCCGAGAAGCTCAAGGATCCCACGTTCCGGAAGCAGGAGGGGTTTCCACAAGGGACGGATGAAGCAATTTTGGACTTGTCGGATCCGCCTTATTACACAGCGTGCCCGAACCCATGGTTAGCTGAGTATGTTCGGCATCATGGAACACAATACGATGTATCTGATGATTATAGGAAAGAGCCCTTCGCCGCAGACGTGAAGGAGGGTAAAAATGCGTCGGTCTATAATGCCCACAGCTATCACACGAAAGTGCCGCACAAGGCGGTAATGCGCTACATCCTTCACTACACACGGCCGGGTGACGTGATACTGGATGCTTTCTGCGGTACCGGCATGACGGGCGTCGCAGCACAATTTTGCGGAGATAGGCGCGAAGTCGAGTCATTGGGTTATCGAGTTGATGATCATGGCAACATTTTCGAACAGCAGGACCAAGTTGGTCAGTCAAAATGGGTGCAAATTTCTCGGCTCGGTCGACGCTTTAGTTTGCTAAATGATCTCTCTCCCGCAGCGTCTTTCATTGCGCGCGGTTTTAATGCTAGCGTCGACATCCTTGATTTTGAAAAACGTGCTCAACTAATTCTAGATTCCGCAAGCGAGCGTTTCTCATGGATGTACCAGACGCTCCATCAACCGAGCGCGGAGAACGCAGAGCGCGCTGCAGCCCACGTTGAAGTGGAAGCGAGGCCGGATCTGAGCCAATTTGGCCAGGTGTCCCCCGTCAGCACCAATGGCACAGATTTGAGGTTGTGATTTAAGGAGGGTTGGGGCTTCGTCGTAGTGACGAAGGAACGAAGATGAAGACCCAACCCTCCGTGAAAAAATCCCCTCCCAAGAAGGCCCCAGCTGAGCGGGTGGTCAAGGATATCCGCCGAGCAACCCGGCGCCATTTCTCTGCCGAAGAAAAGATCCGCATCGTGCTGGACGGCCTGCGTGGTGAGGACAGCATCGCAGAGCTGTGCCGCAAGGAAGGCATCGCCCAGAGCCTGTATTACACTTGGTCGAAGGAGTTTATGGAAGCAGGTAAGCGCCGGTTGGCCGGTGATACCGCCCGTGCCGCGACCACTGGCGAGGTGCAGGATCTGCGCCGCGAAGCCCGCGCCCTGAAGGAATGCGTGGCCGACCTGACGCTGGAAAACCGTTTGCTCAAAAAAAGCATGATCGCGGATGGGGGCGACGAAGAATGAGGTATCCCGCATCCGAGAAGCTCGAGATCATCAGGATCGTCGAGCAGTCCCACCTGCCTGCCAAGCGAACGCTGGACCAACTCGGCATCGCCCGGCGGACGTTCTACCGCTGGTATGACCGCTACCTCGCAGGCGGCCCGGAGGCGTTGGCGGATCGGCCATCGGCTCCAGGCCGGGTGTGGAACCGGATCGCGCCCGAGGTGCAGGACCAGATCGTCGAAATGGCGCTGGAGCAGTCCGAGCTGTCACCGCGCGAACTGGCGGTGCGATTTACCGATGAGCGCCAATACTTTGTGTCCGAAGCTACGGTTTACCGCCTGCTCAAGGCCCACGATCTGATCACCAGCCCGGCATACGTCGTGGTGAAAGCGGCTGATGCGTTCCATACCAAGACGACCCGGCCGAACGAGATGTGGCAGACCGATTTTACCTACTTCAAGATCATCGGGTGGGGCTGGATGTATCTCTCCACCGTGCTCGACGACTTCTCGCGCTACATCATCGCCTGGAAGTTGTGCACCAACATGCGGGCCGAGGATGTGACCGACACGCTGGATGTAGCGTTGGTCGCATCCGGATGCGACAGCGCCACGGTGTTGCACAAGCCCCGGCTGCTCAGCGACAATGGTCCCAGCTACATCGCGGGCGAACTGGCTGAATACATCGAGGCCAACAAGATGAGCCACGTGCGCGGCGCCCCGATGCACCCCCAGACCCAGGGCAAGATCGAGCGCTGGCACCAGACCCTTAAAAACCGCATCCTGCTCGAGAACTACTTCCTGCCCGGCGACCTTGAGGCCCAGATCGAGACCTTCGTCGAGCACTACAACCACCGCCGATACCACGAGAGCCTAAACAACGTGACGCCCGCAGACGCCTACTTCGGCAGGGCACCAGCCATCATCAAACAACGCGAAAGGATCAAGCGACAGACCATTGAACATCGGCGCTTGCAACACCGTAAGCTCGCCGCCTAAAACCCAACAACAGACGAGGCCCGCACTCCGCTAATTTACGCCGCGACCTGTGCCAAATGTTCTGACGACGGACAGGCTCGTACACCTGCGGTGGCTATAACGGATAGCGACGACGACGAGACATTGGATGACCGTGCCCGGGCAGACGAAGAGGCTTGGGGCAAGATGCTTGCTCAACTGATGGAGGGCGAGATCGCCCGCCTGGACGAGCTGCTTGAGTTGGCTGAACCCATTCAGCATGAGCGCAAAATCGAGCGACTAGTCGACCTCATCGAGACCGATTTGCCCACCGGCGAGCCAGTGCTGCTTTTCACAGAATACAAAGCAACCCAGGCTCTCGTCGTAGATGCCCTGCATGATCGATTTGGTCACGGTTGCTGCGGCTTCATCAATGGTGATGAACGCTTGGACGAAGTCACCAAGGCGGACGGTTCGCGGGGCCCGAAGAGTTGGTCGCGCGATGCGGCAGCAGAAGCCTTCAACCAAGGCACGATCCGCTTTCTGGTTTCAACCGAGGCAGCGGGCGAAGGGATCGATCTTCAGGAGCGCTGCGCGACCCTTATTCATGTCGACATGCCATGGAATCCCATGCGCCTTCATCAGCGTGTCGGCCGGCTGTCGCGCTACGGTCAGACAAGACCGGTTCAAGTGTTCATTCTGAGGAACCCAGACACGGTGGAGGCGCGCATTTGGGACCTCCTGAACGCCAAGCTCGAGCGGATCCAGCGCACCTTGGACGAGGCAATGGATGAGCGAGAAGACATCAGCCAGCTCGTCATTGGCATGAGTGGTCCAAGCGCTTTTGAGAAGATCTTTGCTGCAGGCCAGACCCAGCCGCGAGAAAGCCTCGATCAGTGGTTCGACCGGGAATCTGCTACGATTGGCGGCGAAGACCTAGTCGATAAGGTCAAGACCATGCTTGGCAATGTCACTCGCTTCGACTTTGCTCAAGTTGGACGAAATCTTCCGCAGGTTGATCTGCCGGATCTCGAACGCTTCTTCTCGATGATGATGGAATCGAAGGGACGGCGGGTGTTCCGGAGAGACGATGGTCTCGACGTTCTGACGCCCGAGAAATGGGCCGATGAAGACTACGCCATGCAGGATCGGTACAAGGGGCTGCTGTTTGATCGCAATGCTCGCTTGGGCAACGGCGAAGGCCCAACCCGTCTAATTGGCGTGGGGCACACACTTTTCGATCGTGCGTTGAAGGAAGGGGAAAGCCTCCAATGGGCTCTGGCGACCTGCACGCGATTGCCCGCTCCCCTACTTATCGCCTCAGTCCAGGATCAGATCACTGGCCAGGACCACTCGGTTACTCAAATTATCCTAGGTGCTTGGCGCGATAACGCAGCTCAGATCCATGTTCTCCGGGACTGGGAAGTCCTTCAGTTATTGAACACGTTAGGTCGCTCGGACAATCCGAAGTCGCCTGAAATCGATATCTCGCAGATGCGGGCGTTAGAGGCTGATCTCCTTGATGCAATGTCGCAAAGTTTGCTGACTGTCGCGGACATGATGACCCGTCCTGGCATTCGAAGCGAGATAATGCTCTTGCCGGATCAGAATGCCGATACGTGACGGCCTGGACCGATTGGAGGAGAGGCTGCGCACTCTCCGCTGCGGGGCATGTTTTGCTGGTTACCGTCCTCGTTTCTGCTATGTTCCAAGGAGCAGCGAGATGAATGCGATCATGAGCAACTTTGACGTCGATACTGGTAACCGACCTGCATCCCGGAATTGGGAAGGCCTGTCGGAGCTTGATCAGGCGCTCCGCGAGAATCGCCTGATGGAATATCGTATCAAAAAGTCGTGGGCCGACCCTTGGGCGCGCAGTCTGACGATAGCGGTCCTGTTCGTCATTGCCGCTGGTTTTTCATACTTGGCTGGCGCGTCTTTCGGACTGTGGTGACTGTCGCAGGTCACCACTCTTTCACATCATCCGCTGCTTCCGCACTGGCACCTTGGGCACCCTTGGTGATCGCGTCCAGACGTCCCCTGGAGCCGGTAATCTTCTGGCGACCGGCCGCCTGAGCTCTTTGCACCTCTTCATGGAGACCGTCGGCACCCACCCGGGGCACTGAACCGGAACCCCCGCCGCCGGTGTGTGCCCGACCGCGCACTGAGTCTGCGCTTGAGATAGCCGGTCTGGATACGGGCAAACCGGGGGTGAGTACGAGACGATCGTCGATCCCGTCGCGAAGCTGTTCAGTATAGCTTTCAATGAACTTTGCCTGCAAAGCCTGCCCTTCCGGACTGAGCTGGAAAGTGATGTCATCGAACCGCGCATTGCCATAGAAATCGCGGTTGCTTTCGATCTCGGCAAGACCCCATTCGCGGTAGGCTTGGGACAGATTGAGGCTGCCTGCAGCGCTGTTTCCTTCGAAGAATGACGCCTGGCTCTCGAGACGATTGGCAAGCTCCTCGGATCGGCGAGCCTCGATAGTGAAGCTCTGCGCTTCCGTCAGAGAAGCATTCATCCCGTTCGCGGTGCTTGAGATCGACGAGCTTGATGAGGTGCTGACCGAGCGGACGAACCCATCGCGGGTGCTCGACCAGTTTCGGCTGTCAGACATCTGGGACAGGCTCCCAAAGATCCGGGAACGGTCTTCGGATGCGATGCCGATGTCGCTGTCGGTCCATGTGCGTGTCCCGCCGCCCTTCAGGCCGACGTTGGCAGAAGCTACTCCGTTTGAAATGCCAGCTTTGGCACCGGCCTCACCACCTAGGAACCAAGCCGTAGAGATGTCATCGGCCGCTCTGCGCGATAGCCCGAATTGCCGCTGCAGATTGGTCGATGCCTGATCGACCTCACTGAATGCGGTCTGGATGCTGTCGGAATTGGAGGTGCCGGTCGCGCTTTCGAAGGATGCGCCTCGGCTGAACTGGTCTCTCAGCTCGCGGAACTTCGTGACAGCGCTGGCCGTCGATTCCGTGGCAACATTGGCATAGGTCTCGCTGTTGGCACGGGCCTGAGATGCCATCGTCGACAGGCGTGCCGTGAACTCCTGGCCCAGCGTTGGCGTGAATGGATAGCTGGAGGTCGGAATCTGGTCGTAGCTGCTGTCCGGAAAGCTCGTGGTCATTGCCCCGGTATCGCTGAAGGTCCTTGTCTGCGGCGCGCCGTACGTGAAGCTCGGCGCAATCGTTCCTTGCGCAAACTGACGAGTGAGAACGCTCGAGTTTTCGAAGCTGGTGTTGCCAAGCGAAACATTGCCAGTGCTCGCCTCCCGGGCCGCTTCCTCGGCCGCGTTCTGGCTCGGATTAAGGTAGCTCGTCGCGTGGTGGGAGATTGCCATGGCGCCCTTGGCCACACCGCCTGCCAGAAACGGCACCGATGCGATGAGATAGCCGGCTAGCAGTCCGATATCGCTGTTGACGTCGGCCATGCCGGTAAAGCTTGCCAGGCTGAGCCCGTTACTGCCCGTGACCGCGCTCATGTCAGCCGCGCCCTTGTACATCAGCATCATGTGGAGGATCACAAACAGCGGCCCCCAGGCCGCTAGGTAGAAGAAGCCTGTCACATAGCCTTTGAGGGCGACAGGTCCCGTCTTGGGGAGCAGGAACAGCGGGAAAAGCACCGGAAACAGCGCGTAGAAAAGCACTGTCAGCACGACGTTCAGGAGCGGAACCCACTTCATCGCGTTGCTCGCGATTGAGCCATAGGTCCGTTCGGTCTGAATGTCGGCGCGGGTCTGGGCGTAGACGTCGACATTGCCCGTGCCGCTGCTGCCGGACATCGAGTGCATGGCCTGGCTCATCGCGTTGATGGTCAGCGTCTGCTTGAAAATCTCGGACGCGTTGGCCGAGACGCCGGTCAGGTACTGATAGGCTACCGGCAGGTCAGCAAAGAGCTTCGCCTTGGCGAGCGCGGCTGTCTGGTTGGGGTAAAGCTGACGGCCGAAAACAGATCCCATCGCGTCGATCAGCCCGGTCCATTGCGCATTGAGCGTGTCGAAGGCCTCGCGGCAGGTGACAATGTTCGAGCTCACCTGGCCTGAAGTGGCATCCCGAGTCAGGAAGCGTTGCGCGCGCGCCTGGCTCCCCGGCGCGATCGTCGCCCAGATGTCGCCAGTTTCCGCGAGCTCCTTCATCGAGTAGCGGCCGAGCAGCACGTCGTAGAACACGCATTGCCGGAAATGCTCGTCGAGATTGGCAGCAAACTCCGGGTCGGAAACCCGCAAGGACCGCGTCGCATCGTAGAGCCGGGCGCCGTAGATCATGCCGTTCTTCGAATAATTGAGATCACCCGGCAGGCCGAACACCACCTCGGCCGACCCCGTAAGATAGTCGCCGACCTGGCTGGTGAAGCTCGCCATCAAGGCGAGGCCCAGCGGCACGTTGCTGACATTGGCCGGGGCAAGGCTCGGATTGAGCCGGTCGGTCACATGGACATCGAGCCGCGGCACCATGAGGCAGGAGTAGATAAGGGTTGCACCAAGGAACCAGTTGATCCAGGCGCGCCAGTCCTGATTGAACGCAAGGGTGATGGCGGACAGGCCAAGCCCCATCACCATCACCACCTGGAGCAGGCTCTTGTAGCCGCCGTTGCCGGTCCAGGCGGCAACCGCCTGGAAGACGTTGACCAGATAGTCCCCGCCGCCGACCGTGAAAATCTCGACCATGTCTAATGTCCCGCCTGGATGTGGTTGGCCCGGTCAGTGGGTGAGGGCGCGGCTCTGGACGCCGCGCGACCAGTCCAGCGATGCGGCCATTCCGGGCGACATCGAGGAGGCCAGCACGTTCTCGATGAACGCCGTCTTCTCGATGATCTGCAGCACCGCACTGACCTTGAGATGCGTGTTGGCCTGCCGGTCAGCGAGCGCCTGACGCACGACATTGACCTGGTTCTGCCACATCGCGATCTTGGCTTCGTCGGCCCCGATGAAACTCGACATCGAGCGGCCTGCCTCGCTGACGATCCGGTCGAGCACGGCAAACAGCAGGTCGACACTGGCGATCTCGGCCAGAGTTTCGCGGTCGTCAGTCGGCATGCCCCGGCCATAGGCCGCCTGGACGGTCAGGATCTTGTAGAGCGGGATGGACGCGACTTGCAGCAGTTCCTTCTGCTCTTCGCTGATCGCGGTATCGTCGCGGATGGCCTGAACCATGCCGCCGATGAGCGCCGCCACGCGCGGCCGCAGCGCTTTCGATGCCGGCAGGCTCAGCGACTTGAAGCCCGGGTTGAGGCACTTCTCCGTCTCGTCGCAGTCGAAAATGAGGACGTTGCCGTTCGTCGTGCCATCCAGCAGCGAGGTGACGAGCGTGGACGAGGCTTCGCCGACGATGGGCACGAACTTGCCCGGCTCATCGTCCTTGGGGGGCACGTAGATGATCGTGCCCAGCAGCGTCATCGCGTATTCGGCGAGCTCTTCGTCGAACCGGCCGCCCGGCGAGAAGAACGCCGACTTCTTCAAAATCGTCCAGGTGTAGTTTCGCGGCACGCCGGGATTGACGTCATCGTATTTGCCCGAGCCTTGCGCGGTCGTGCTCGAGCGCTGCCCCCTGGTGCCGCAGCCATGCTTGGCAGCGGCATAGTCGGTGAAGATCCCTTCGGAGTTGCCAATCGCTTCGCAGATTGCCTTGTCGGCAAGGTCGCCCTTCGGCCAGATCCCGCCCACCAGACCCTGCGCCATCTCGCAGGAGTTGATGTTGAGATTGTTCATGAGCTGAGCCTTCTGGCTGAACTCCTGCATGATCTTCGAGCATTCCGGGCAGACCGTGTCGATCGCCAGGCTGAAGGCGAAGCCGACCGCATTGTTCGCGACTGCCTTCAGCATCGCGACGATCTCGCTCGCGTTGATGAAGCTGAAGGACCCGGCGAAGATGTCGATCCCGCCGCAACCGGCGCGAGCGCGCGGCAGCTGCAGGTTGGCAATGTTGGTCGTCTTCTGCGGAAACCGCGTCCAGACATTGCCGAGGCTGTAATAGCCGGCCGACTGCCCCTGGAACGCGGTCGGTCCGTTGACGTTGGCAGCGCCTCCGACGTCGTTCAGAAACGAGTCCATCGAACTGCCAACATCGGCCGATGCGCCCGAAAGCGGAAGGGTGAGGGGGATGGCGGCGGCAAGGAGCGCAGCGACGGCTCTTTTCATCCTAGTAGTCACGTCCAGCTTCCTTCGATGTGAGGAGGTAAATCCGGTCCTGCAGCTCGTCGGCGCTCATGACGCCGTAGCCGATCGGTATGGGGCGGCCGGTCTGCGCGTCCCAGAGCACGACCGCTGGCGTGACCTTGGGCTCAAGCCCCATGCGGCTGCGCTGGTTGGTCTCGACCGTGTAGTTCGGGAAATGCCGCGACGGGCCGCCGTCAGTGGAAATCGCGCGCACCGCGATATGCCAGGTTGAGGCAACGCTCTGCACGATCGGTGACATGACTTCGCAGGCGCCGCAGCTCTGGGCGAAGAAGTAGAAGAGCCCGTAGCGCTCGGAGAGCTGGGTCATCGCGGCGTTCCGTTCCGCGCTTCGCGAATCCTGCCATTGGCGCTTTCCGAGCGTCGAAACCGGGCGCTGCAGCGTGTAGTCGAGCTCGGGATCCTGCCAGATCGCCCGCTGCCAGACGTCGCTGAAGAGCGAAGCTCGGTCGAGCTGGGCGCGCTGGAAGCGAATATAGGCCGTCACATTAGCTGGCGTCGGCTCGAGGATCGCCCTGGCCTTCAGTTCCCGCAATGTCGCCGTGATTGCGTCCAGTTGGCTGGTTGCGCTGGCTGCAGGCGCGGGCTCATCCTGCTCCGGCGGTTTGGGCCGATCGCAGTAGAACCAGTATCCGAGCCGCCGCTCCTCGCAGTATAAGCTGTCCTGGCGTTCGGCAGACTGCGCATTGGGCGGCGCATCGGCTCGGGTTGCGGCACTCTGGGCGAGCGCCGGGGATGACAGGGAAACGGCGTTGGCAATCGCACAGGCGGCAAGCAGCCGCCACGCGGCCTTACTGGCGGGCGCGGGCATAGTAGTCCTCGATCTTCTGTTGGATGTCCTGGGTGGCCTGCAGCTCGTCAGGCAGGCGAGCGGCGTCGGTGAACTCGGCGTAGACCTCGCTGAAATCCATTTTCGAGAGGTCGAGCCGGGCAAACTCGTCGATGGTGAAGCCCTGGCATTGCTCGGCCTTCGGCTTGCCCCAGGGCTTGTTCAGCTGCTGGCGACCCTGTTCCTGCAGGATTCGCGAAAGCTTGGATTCAAAGCAGCAGTAGACCTTGCGCTTGGTCAGGCACACGCCAAGAAAGGAGGATGAGCAATAGGTGCCGACATAGGCGCACAGACCTTGGGCATCCTTCTGATGCAGCAGCATCTCCTCGCGGCTGCAGCCCAGCGCTACGAGCAACTGGATGCCCGGGATAAGCGGGAAGCCCTTGCCCTTGCAGCAGTTGAGAATACCAAAGACCTTGGACGAGCAGCTTTCGCGCGTCCCTTTGAACAGGGTGAGATTGTCCGGATCGAATTCGCGGCGCGCCTGGTTCATCGCGTTCAAGGCGACGGCCGCGTCCTTGAACTCGTCGTTGGCCTCGCGCTGGATGGTCTCGCATGAGCCATCGATACAGTAGACATCGCCGTCGCAGATAAACTGGTTGGTATTTGCAGGCTGGTCCGGAACCGGGCAATCATAGACCCGCTCCCAGGTGCGGCAGGGCTCGCCCGCGAGGCAGTCTTCGCGCACCAGCTTGCAGCCCGGAGTGGCTTCAAGCGTCTGGCAGTCCTGTGCCTCGGTGAACTGTGCGCAGCTGTAACTGCGGCTCCACGCCCAACAAGGCTGCGTCACTGCAATGCCATCGATGATGCGGGTGACCGGATCGCTGTCTGTGCACGTCTCGGTGTCCTGCTGACATGAGGTGTCGGCAGCGAGACCAGCACACTGGCTTTCATCGCGCGTGGTGGTGACGACGTTCTCGCCCGTCACCGTATAGGGCGTCGCGCCCTCGACCGGTGCGGTGCAACTGACGAGATCGACCCTCAGATCGCCGGAGTTGCAGCCCCAGTAGATCCCGAAATAGGGATCGCACAGGTTGATCGGGTAGGACTGCGTGACCGTGCACTGCGGCGCGGAGTAGCGGTTGCAGTTGTAGACCGAAGCCGGATCAACCCCGCTGCCGCCAACGCAATAGTAGCCGTATACCTGCCGCTGCTCGACCCGCGCGGTCAACGTCACGGGGCAGGTCCGCGTTTCCTGTGTCGCCGTATAACCGACATTGCAGGTCGCCATGTAGCGCGCCGCGGTTCCGCTGGCCGGCGGCAAGGGCACGCAGCGTCCCTGCGAGCCGCCGATGGCCATTCCGCTCGTAAAGGCGAGCGGGTCATCGCTGATCACATTGCTGCGCGCGATCGTTGCATCGAGATCCTGCGGCGCAAACCGGGCGCGCCGGTCCATCGAATCCCGCATGGCCTTGTAGCCGGTGTTGGTCGTCGCCTGGCTCGCCGCCTCGCGGCTCATCCGGTCCGGATCATCAAAATAGCCCGATTGGCTTGGCGTTCCGCCAAAATTGGGGATGCGGTTTGCATCGGGGTTGGTCGTTGCCGCGCTTTGCGCCGAGGCAGCCTTGTCCCGCCCAAAAGCTTTGCCGTCGGCCTTGGCGGCATCGGTTGTGGTCTGGGCGTGGAGCGGCCCGGTCAGGGTGACCAGGAGCGCACTCAAGCACGCGACAGATAGGAATTGCCGTTTCATGGAACCTGCCTTTCAAGCCGGGCGAGGTGCTGGGCCGCAAGCAAAGCACCGGGGCCACCGCCGCGCGCGAAAGTCTCGAGCGCGTAAGAAGCGCTGACATTGCCGCTCATCCGGTCGTGCGGTGGGACCTGAGTCCTGCAATCGAACCCGTCGCACAGATCGAAGTCGCTGCTGGTGACCACGTAGGTGGGCACGGCCTCGATCCCGAAAGCACGGAAGAGCCGCGGGTCGATGCCGACGCCGTTCAGTTGCTCGCCGGGCTTTGCCACTTTGGCCAATGCGGCCGTGAGGGCCTTGGCGCTGTTGCCGGGCAGACCGCGCAAGGCGACGATACCGCCAGCCTTGGTCACGTCGTAGATCATCGCGCGCAGCGCTGCCGGCGGCATCGAAAGCGAAGCAAAAGCGATGAACCTTGGCGCTTCGCCCATGCCTTCGCTGGTCATGGTGCCAGCGTCGGCCACCATCCGGTCAAAGTCGAATGTGATGGCAGGATCAGGCTTCGCACTTGCGGCGGCCTCACGGGCGTAGCGGCGAGCATGCACCTCCGCCTCGTCGGAGCTCGTCCTCGCCTCGCGCGCCAGAGTTTCGGCTCTGGCGCTGGCATTGGCGGACAGCGCGTCGGCATCGCCGGCGCTCGCACTGGCCCGCGCCCGGATAGCGGCTAGATCGAGGTCCGGTTCGGCCGTCTGTGCAGATGCTCCCGCCAAAGCGGCAAGGCTTGAAAGCGAGGCGACTACAAGAAGATCAAGAAGCTTTTTCATAGCGCGCAGCAATTCCGCTTGCGCCAGACCAGGTAGCCCATGTCCTCGCCAATGGCGGGATAGACCTGACCTGCCGACATGAAGGTGGTGGAGGCACCAATGGGCGCGCAGGCGTAGCGGCCCTTGGTCTGCGGATTGGGATTAGTGGCCTGGAAGCGGTATTGCTGCTTGCGCATCACCGGCATCAGGTACTTGCCGCAAAGCCCTTTGCTGCCCATCGTCCCCCAGGCGACGAGCTCACGGTGGAGCTTGTAGGAGAAGCGGGCGAGCGCGAGCCGCGACGCCTGGACATGGCCAATCGTTGCTGAGACATTGCCGTTGAGCGGATACATCGTGCCCTGGCAGCCCGCGCACCAGAACAGCTCGTCGGTCGGCAGCTTGGCCGTTGCCGCCACACAGTCCGCTGCACAGGCCGCAAGCGCCAACGGATTGGCGAACAGCACCGCCTCGGGATTGATGATCGCGGTTAGCTCGCTGTCCTGCCAGAGCGGATCGATCTCGGTGATATAGAGGATGTCGATCGAGCCGGACTCGAGGCACAGGAAATCGGCGACGATCTCCATCCAGTAGATCAGCGGATAGGCATACCAGTGGACATGCCACTGCGAATTGTACTGGGTGTTGCCGCCGACCGCCGATGGCCCCGCCATCGATTTGAAGCCGATGTCGAAACCCGGATCAAGCTTCATCCCGCCGAGATTGACGAAGCACCAAGGCTTCATGCTGACGTCGGCAAGCCGGACCGGCTCCCAGAACCCCATGGCGATGCCGGGCCGAAGCCCGCAGAGGCAAACGGGGAGAGCTGGGTTGCTCGTATCGGGACGGCTCGACGGCCAGATCTTCAGGCCACCGATCGAGATCGGGAACAGGCATGACCAGCAGATGTCCGTGATCGGATTGACGAACTTGCCGGTGCAGCGGCCAGGACCGGCCGCAGCCTGGGCCGGAGCGGCTGAGATGATGTTCATGCTGGCGAGCAGAAGTGCTCCGCAAAGCCATGACAGAAGGCGATATTTCCTGCTCATGATGGCGCCCGCTCTTTGGGAGTGACCGGCTGTTCGGTGATGAGAAGCGCGCGGCCCTGCTGCTCGACGGTTGCCGGCACCGCGCGAATGCCGAAGTGCTTCACCAGCGTGCCGCCTTGGTCGAAGTAGAAGCGCCGCTGGCGGGCTTTCATGAGTTCGAGCGGCGCGCCCCGCACGAGGATGAGCTTGGCCTTCGTGCTGGCGTAACGACGGGTGGCCCAGGCAAGCTGTGCCGTGTCGTCGCCATCTAGGAAGACGAGCGGAGCCCGCAGTGGCACGGTATCCAGAGGATTGACCCGAGTGCCTGCGGCAATGATGACGCGGCCCTTGTCGTCGGCAATATCGCGCGGGGCGGTGATCGTCGGATCGAAGCGCCAGCTGCGCAGAGCCGAGGCTAACGCTACGCCGGCGACAGGCTCTGGTCGGTTGACCCGGGCAATTGTCCGCCGCTTCAGCTCCTCATTGAGGCGGGCGGTCTCGCCGGTCTTCTCAAGCTGGGTGAGCCTGGCATGAATCTGCTGAAGCAGGTCCGGTTCGATGACCGGCCATACCGCGCCGTGCTGGCCGTAATCGCGAGCCATTGCCTGTGGTGCGATGGCCAGCGCAAGCGCAGTGGCGCAAACGGGCAAGGTGAGCAGCCTCACAGGATCGGCCTCCCGACCCCGAGAATGCGTGGCCCACAGATCCAGCCAATCGCAGCGTAGCGGCTATCGAAACCATCCTTGTGTTCGGTGGTGACGAAGTAACAGCCTTGCGGAACGCGGCCCGTCGGTCCGAGCGCCAGCGGTTCACCGAGGCGGCTCTTCAGCTTAGCCTGCGCGACGGCCTGCCCATTGACGAAGTAGATGCGGTTTTGCTCGGTGACGAGGTCGCCCGGCACACCGCTTACACGCTTGCCGAATGGTTTCGGCTCCGCCCCGAAATGCTTGGATAACAGCGGCGAGGCAGGCGGATCGAACAGGATGATGTCGCCGCGGTGCACAGGCGCCCCCCGGGTTACCCAAACGGCCCAGTAAGGCAGGCTCGGGCTCACGTTGATCATGAGGGCATGGCCCTGCGCGAAGGCGGCAAGCGAGGAGAGCGCCAGCGCCCCGGCGCCCAGCCCGCCCCAAAGCACGAGGCGGCGCGCGAGCAGGCGCGCAGACGCCGAGCGGGTCAGGCGATCAGCGGGCTGCATCGGGAAGGGCTCCCATCCGGCGCACAACATCTGCGCGCACAGACCCGGTCAGGTCCGGCGTGCTCCCGGCCACCACGGCTTCGGCAACCAGAACCGTCCGGCCTTCGCGTCCGAGCTTCTGCACCGAGGCTTCCACGGCCTTGAGGTAGGCCTGGACGCGTTGCCTGGTCTCTTCAGGCGGCCGGCCGGCACGCGCTTCGGCTTCGATGAAGTCGCCCATGATCCGGCTCAGCTGGACCGTGACGACCTCGCGCTTTTCGAGGGTGAGCAGCTTGTCCGTCGTCCAGACACCCCACAGCACCTGACCGATCATGCCGGCGCCGACCACGACGGCGGTGAGATTGATCGATGCAAGCCGCCCGCGCAGGCCCGATGTTACCAGAATGTTCTTCACAGCTTTTCTCCCGAGAGTTCGCGGTCGAGGTCGCGGATGAAGCGCGGCATGCGCCACACGACGACGAGCGTCGCGAGACCGATCAAAACGAACTTGCACTGGCCGAGGAAGCTCACGCGCCGCGCGAGGTCGGCCGCCAGGAAGCGGTCACCGAGATTGGCGACATGGGCGAAGAAGGCATCGGGATTGCCACCCGACAACAGCAGGAAGAACAGCAGCGGCAGGCCCAGCGCCATCAGGTAGGACGAGCCGAGAAACAGGCAGCCGCGAAGCAGAATGTAGCAGCCATCGGCCACGCGCGAGCGCAATGTCCGCACCGGCGGGCTGACGGGCTGTTCGTCTTCGGACGGGTCGGTTCGGTCGAAGGGGGTCACGAGGTGGAGAGGCATGAAGATAGGAATCCTTTGGTGATGGGGTGTCAGCGGTTGGCGAAGGCGATGCGCTCGATCGCATCGGCGAGCTGGTGCCCGCGCGCGACCTCTGCATCGATGGCGGCGAAGGTCTGGGGCGAACTCGAGAAGAGCGTTGCCGAATAGTCATCGAGCACGAGCCGCCCGATCGCCTCGGTCTCCGGCCCCTTGATGAACACCTCGGAATAGTCGCTCCCGGAGCGCTTGAGGCTGCGGATCAGCGTCTCGGTGCGATCATCCATGTCGAGGCGCTTGCTCGCCTTGAAGTCGGCAATAGTCTCCGGCTTCTGCTGCAGGATCAGCATCCAGTCGCTGTTTTCGAGCGCCGCTGTAGCCCCGTCGGACTTGTAGTAGTCGTTGAGCGACTGGGTTGCGGTCGCCAGCGCACCGCCATATTTGCGGCAGGTGCGGGCGTAGGTTTCGACGAATTCACCCATCGAGCCGCCCTTCAGCATCGACCAGGCTTCATCGATCAGCAGGAGCTTGCGCAGCGACCGCGGGCTTCGCGTCATCGCCTGGCTGGTCATGAACATGATCGCGGAGAGCACCACGCTGCGCAGATCCTCACGGCTCGCGAGGTCCGACATCTCGAAGACGGTAAAGTCGGCATCGAGGTCGAGGCTTGCCTGGCCTTCGAAGAAGGCCCCGTAGGTCCCGCCCGCCATGTAGGGGGCAAGCGCAGTCGCAATGTCTGAGGCGGTGTCATGCCCAAGACTGGCCAGCATCTCGCCAACTGTGGTGACCGTCGCAGCGGCACCATGTTCCGCCCAGACGAGATTGACGGCCCGGTCGATAAGCCCGCGCTCGGTATCGGTCAGCTTCGCGCTGTGGCGAGCCATTTGCCCGACGATCGCCTTGATCATCCCGAAGCAGTCGAGACGGTAGTCTTCGTCCTCGGCCGCGCGGGTCCCATCGATCATCGAAAACGGGTTGAGGCAAAAGCCCGCTTTCATCGTGAACTCGACAAAGCGGCCGCCCTGCAGCTTGACCGAATGCTCGAAGCTGCGGCCGTCGTCGATCACGACCACCTGCGCGCCGGCGCCGCGCAGGGCCGCGCACATCTCCTGGAGCAGCACCGATTTGCCCGATCCCGACTTGCCGCAGATCGCGACATTGTGGTTGCCCGCCTCGTTCTCGAACGGCGACCAGAAGAAGGGCTGGCCGCGCCGCCCGACGAACAGCAGGTGAGGATGGGCGCTTCCAAGATACTCACCCTGCATCGGTGCGATATTGGCGGCAGTGGTCGACAGGACGGTCTTGAACCGCTTCAGCCGCTCCATGTCGGCCCCGAGCCCGTCGGCTAGCGTCAACGGCATCGCCGCGAGAAGCCCTTGGAGCTGGAGATAGCGCTCGTCGGTGAGATCCCAGCCCGCGGCCTTGTAGATCGACTTGATCGCGCGTTCGTGGCGATCGCCTTGCCCTGCCGGCGAATAGGTCGTCACACCGTAGAACACCCGCACGAGGCGGCGGCCTTCCTGGAGCTCGGCCTGAACGTGTTGCCACTCGGCGGCCTGTTCCCCGATCCGGGGCAGGAACCGCGCGCTGCGGGTCCCGGCGAGGCTGGTCGTCCGCATGAACTTGAAGCCGGCCTTTGCCGATGCCGCTTCCTGGTCCGGATAGACGAGACAGAGCATGGTGGCGGCCGGGCAGGGGAAGCGCAGCTTGTCGGTGAAAAGGTCGCCGATCAGCCGCGCGCATTCCCACGGGGCCCAACGCGATGGCATGTTGCGCACGGCAAAATGCCGGACGTCGAAGGCATCAGGATAGACCGTCCCGATCTCGGGTACTCCGTCGTTGACCTTGCCGGTGGGACGAAAGCGCTCGGTCACGAGCCGCATGCGGTCTTCGGCCACGACCAGTTCGATGTCGTGGCGGATCGCCTGGGAGGCGATTGGATCGTTCGGATTGTAAGGCACCGCATCGTCCTGCGGGGCGGTGGTGGGCGAGGTCAGATCATCGATGACAGCGATGAGCGCTTCCGGCCCGACTTCGACCACGCCGAGGTTGAGCGACTTCAGCATCGCCATCAGGCCCTCGCGGGTCTGCTTGAGATCCTCGTTGCTGACCGACTTGGACGTCGGCACGCCGACCGAGACGATGACCTGGTGATGCCGCGCGTGGAAGGGGGCGTCCGGCGAGCCGGATTCCCAAACGAGCGAATAGAGCCGCCGCGCCCGGTGCCGGGCAATCGCCTCGTAGACGCCGCCCTGGATGTATCGTGGGGCGAACCACGGGGCGATGATCCTGCTGATGCGCGGGCTTGCAAGGTGGAGTACCTGAAGGCAGGCGCCTGCTGGCAGGCCTTCCGAGAAGAACTGTCCCAGGATTTCCCCGGTGCGCTCATCAGCGCCGATGAGCGGCGTGACCGAGAGGACAAAGCCCTTGGAGCGTGCGTTGAAATAGAGCCGGGTTGCCGGATCATAGACCCGGTAGGGGAGCCAGTCGGAGAGCATGTCGACCATGAGCTGCGGACGGGCCTTCTCGGCGTGCTCGGCATCCCCCAGCAGTCCGCTGAGCAACCGATCGACGACGGACTTGAGTTGCTCGGCCATCACTTGGGCTCCTTGGGCTGCGAGGTGCTGTCGGTCGGCAGAGCGCCGTTCCGGATTGCTGGGCGGATTGCGGCCTTTGCGGCTTCAATCGCCGCCGCGCTCGGGAACACCGGAGCGCTCTGCCCCGCCTCAGGCCGAGGGGCTCGATCACGCGGGGGAGGCGACGTGTCGAACCCCTCGACCGCCGGTGCCTTGGCACCGGCAACGGCCTCGCGCGCCGTGGAGGGGAGGACCAGCGGCGAGGCATCCGAAGTTTCAGTGAGCAAATTGGGGGCTTCTGCGGCCAGGGGCTGGACGGCCCTGGTTTCGGCAGTGACGGCAGACGAGAAGGGCGACAGGTCGTCAGAGGCGTCCGTGTGTCCGTCCGCGCCAGCTTGTGATGCGACTGCCTGAGCAGCCTTCAGTTGCCGACGCACCTGGCGCATCAGGGATCCGCCCTGATCCTCGCCCGCCTTGCGGCGCAGCTCGGTGGCCCAGCGCGGATTTTCGACAACCGTCCAGGCGACCGCTTCGTCGTGCAGTGTACCAGCTTCATCGACATGGGCGGGGAAGACGACGCGCAAGGTGCGTTCCGCCGTGCGGGCAGTGTCGGCATCCACGACGCCAGACCTCTGCTGCACGTCTGATTGCGTGAGCACTTCAGCTGACCGATTACCGGTTGTCTTGGCATCGATCACATGGGTCGGTGCGCAGCCGCCCTTCGGAGCGCGGCAGGTGAAATCGCCCTCGACGTTGGTGCCGAACGTGGCGCAGCCACTGGCGAAGCCGGCCAGACAGGCGCAGACAAGAAGACGTGTTGGAAACCGCATGGGTTTATCCTTTCGGAGCAGGAATAGGGGCAGCACGCAGGAATTCCCGGAGCACGGCGGCAGGCCGGAAGCCCTCGAGAACAGCGCCATCGGCGGGGCGCACGATCACAGGCGTGCCGCCAAAGCCGTGTGCACGGGCGAAGGCCTCGTTGGCATCGAGCCCGCTCGTGTCGCAGGGTTTGGGATTGGCGAGCGCCAGACCCGAATAGGCCATGCGAAGCGCCAGCTCAGGCCGCGGCGAGCACAGCACCCTTTCAGAATCGCGCCGGCTTTCGGCCCCGAAGATCGAGATCGGCCGTTCTTCGACCCGCGCTCCGATCGCCGTCAGTTCTGCCTCAAGCTTCTTGCAGTAGCCGCAGTGGAAATCGGAGAAGACAACGACGCGCGGACCATTGGCAGGTCCCCAGGTGATCGCGCCTTTGGCCGGCAGTTCTCCGAGGGGAACATGGCGCGGCGGGGTGTTCCGGGCTGACGCTGCGGCTGCGCTCGGGCCGCCTTCCGCTTGTGTTTCAGGATTGCTTCGCCGCGCTGCCCCCGCTGCCAACAGGTCCGGATTTAGGGCAAGCAATCGGGCAGCCGTCAGATCCTGACGGGCTTCCATGTCGTAGACCCGGCCGATCACCAGATACTTTGCGGCCCGGTCGACGTAGAAGAGCGTCGACTTGGACGCGACCTCGCACAGGCCGCCAAGGCCTTTGCAGTTGATCGCGTCGATCGGCGTCTTGGGCAGGCGCAGCTTGAGCGCCTCTCGAACCTTCGCCGTGTCAGGAGCGGCAGCAGGGGCAGCAAGGCTTGCCACACCCCATCCCGTCGCGGCTGACACGGCGATGATCGCTGCCAGTCCGGCCGCCGGGCGCAACCAGCGGCGCCGACGATTGACCTGCTCGAGGAGAGTATTTTCGATCATTGGGAGTTCCTCACGTAGACGCCGTCGAGGAACACGATCTCGACATCGATGCCGGTCGGCATCTCGACGACGGGTTGGTACTGTTCGGCGCGCTCGATCAGGTATTTGCTGACCGTGTCGGCAGCATCGGCGGCGCCCTGGCCAAGCCCGCCGCCGAGGATGTCGCCGGCAGACAGCTTGGAGCGGCTGCCGTCGGGGTTGGTCGTGACACCCGAAAAGACGCTGTTGGCGTTGGCAGAGAAGCCGCGCCCGAAGCCGCCGACAATTCCGGCGAGTAGCGCCTGGCTGACGAGGCTGCCTTCGCGGCTTACGACGCGGCCGCGGACCCCGGACTTGCCGGCGAAGCTGATGAAGCCTTTGACCTCACTCACCGCGACCCGGCCGCCGGGCTGATCGCAGGTCATGCGGGCGAGTTTCACATAGACCTTCTCGCTGCTGAGATCGCCGCGCGCTGCGCCGTTCACCACGCAGCCCTGGATCCGGGTGGTGAGAACCTTCCCGTTCTGAATGACCGACCGGGCAGGCCCTGTGATCCTGAGGACCACGGGCAGCGGATCGGTCTGGCTGACGACGCCTGCCGAGGCATCGACGCCGACAATTACCCGTGCCGAAGCGTAGGAGTTGGGGGGCAGGTAATCCGGCGAATCCTCGACGACGACCGGCGGCGCGTCGGGGCGACCCACCCGGAGACCGCTGCTCCCTGCCTTGTCAGAGCTGAAGCTCATCAGCTTCACCTCGCCAGGCGACGAGATCATGCCGCCCTGCGGATCACCCCCTGTGGGCGCAGCTCCTGGCTGGGACGAACGGGCTCGCGCGTCGTAGCCGCCTGCCTGCGGCCCATAGGCCGGAGGCGGTACAACGGGAGCCGTCGTTGCGGGCTGCGCGGCAAGCCGGGTCTTGAGCTCGGCGTTCTCTGCGGAGATGGCATCGATCGCGGCCTGTCCATCGACCCGCATGGCCTGGTTTTCGGCCTTGAGAGCCGCCAGCTGAGCTTCAATCTCCGTCCGCGGGATGCTCCCATCCTTCAGCGCCTTCTGTTCGCGGGTGACTGCATCGAGCCGGTTGCCATAGGTCGCGACGAATTCGCGCTGGGACAGATCGCGGTTGACGAGGCCTGCCGTGTCGATCGTCTGCGCCGCATTGGGATCGCCGATCTTGGGCTTGTCATCGCCGCCAAGAATGAACCAGCTACCCCCAAGGAGTGCGAGTGCTCCCAGCGATCCCAGCAGCAGCTTCTGACGGCGCGCGGTGCGGGCGTTGAGTCCGGAAAGTTCGGACGGCGCGGCGCTCTCGGCCTGCAGAGGGGCCGTGCTTGGCGCATTGGCTGCATCAGTCATTACCCGTCTCCCCGCTCGCGCCGATAACAAAAGCCGTGGTGCTGGCCCCGGGTTCGAGCTTCGGTTCGGCGATCGAAAGCGCGAGCGTGTCGCGGGGTGCGAGATCGCGCTCGGCGAGCGTCACGGGTTTCGATCCGCGATTGTGGATGCGGACGACCTTCCCGGTGAGGCTGGCACCGCGATAATCGGCGATGAGCTGGATCTCGAGATCGCCGACCCGTGCAGGAATGGCCGCCCTTTGCCGGACCTCAAAGCCGTCGACAGTCCGGTCATTGGCCATCGCCTGGATGAGCCTGACGGCGCTTGTTTCGAGCGGCGTCTGGTTTTCCCAATCCGCGGCGCGGTTCTTCGCGATCGCCGGGTTGGTCACGAAGATTTGCGCCGCCGGGATCTGCTCGACCCGGCACGCGATCTTGTACACAAAGCCCTTCTTGGTGGTGGCGAAGAAGCTGATGGACCGTGCCGCGTAAGTTTCCGGCACCGACACATAAATGTCGCCGCGCACCGGCTCGTTGGTCACCGCAAAGTCGTTGTAGGGCGTGCCGGTCGAAATCTTCGAGACGCTGGCAAACTGGTCGTCGACCAGCGCAAAGCGGGTCAGTTCCCGCGCCGAAACGCTGCATTCGAGTCCAGCGCCATCTGCGGCCTGTTTGAATTGGTCGGCCGCATGGGCGGGGGTGGTTGCTACGGCGAGCAGCGCTGCCGCGCTCAGAAGTGAGACCCGTGCTTGGGCCCCTGATTGGTAAGCCATCACTGGGCCTCCTTCGATTTGTCCTGTGGGGGGAGCTGGGCGAAGCCAGCCAGCGCCAGGCGCAGGCCGCGGTAAGTCCAGCTGAAGCGGAAGCGGCGCTCGTCACTCGCAATCACCTGCGCGCCGACAAACGTCTTGAGCGTGCCCGTAACATCCGAGGTGAGGCGCTTGGGATCGACAGTCATCGACCGGATCACGAAAGCCTGAGTGACGTCCGATCCCCGTTGCTCTTCGACTATCCGCACCAGCTCGGCCTTGAGGCGGCCATAGCTTGCGGGATCAGCAAGCTTCAGGATCTCGTTCATCCAGTAATCGAGACCCTCGGGGCTGCGATTGAGCAGAACAAGGGCCGCATCGCGGGTGACGAGCTCGAGATAATCGGCCTCGACCCCGGTACTGCTCACGGTGAGCGTTTTGGGGACGGTCGGAACCAGCACCACTTCGCGGTCCCGGGTAGCGGCAAGGCTCCCGGCGATGACCAATGCGAGGCCAAGGCCGGCGCTGGTCAGCGCAAAGAGGTTTCGCTGGCGCAGCAGCGATTGCTGACGTTCGTGGGATATGTCGGAAAACATGGGCTTCCCCTCAACCGGCAAGCAGTCGGCAGTGAGAAGGCGGCGTTGCCTTGAGACCCAGAAATCCTGCAGGCAGATACCAGTATGCGGCATGGGCTACCCAGGAGCTGGCGCGTCCTGCTTTTGCCTTTCGCAATGCGAACCAGGCGCCGAAGGCGACTATGATGCCGATAAAGATATGCTGGGTGAGGATCCCCCAGGTGAAGGGGGCTAGCATTCCCGCGAACTCGTCGATGGTCCAGAAGCCGATAAGCTCCGGGTCATCGAGACGCCGGGGAATGATGTAAGGGTCTGCCATGGCGACGCCGCCTTCCCGTCCGACCGTTCAGATGACCGCGGTCACGACCGAGGTGACGATCGGAACACCGGTGCCGACGCCGATGCCGACACCCACCGGAACGGCGACCTGGCCGAGCGAAAAGCGCCCGGACGCCAGACCGATCAGGCCGCCAGCGAGGCTGAGAACCGTGATGATCTTGCCGCCGGAGCCTTCCAGAAAGTCGGTGAACTTGGTGAGGGCAGGGGTGAAGGTCGTATCAGCGCCAGCATAGGCGGCGCTCGCCGCAAGCGCCGCGACTGCGACCGGGATGGCAATGCTGAGGGCACTGCCAAGTTTCTTTGGGCCGAGACCCGTGGCGCTGGCGCGCCGGGGGAGGGTGAGAGACTGCATGTGAAGCTCCGGTTGGAGGGGTTGTCACAGCGTTCTTGCGTTCGCTGTGTGTTCCACATGCATCTAGGAAATGTTTGTAGGAAAGTGTCGAGCGGGAATCCCGCCTGGATGTGGAAGGATGCGGACGCATCTTTCGCAGACCGACGCTCCAAACCAGCGATAACGACGCTAAACCAGATATTTTATGTCGGTAGATACCGTCGCAACTGACGGGATTCGACGACGACTCGGGTAGAGGAACGGAGTCGCCTCTAAACGAGATGTTCCGCGTCTGTTCTTTTTAATTTCCTACATGGGATGCTTCGCGTTATGCCTGTGAGTCGCACCAGTGCAGAAGCTAGGAGACAACCATGTACCATCCAACCGCTGCCGCCAGACCAGCCAATGAAAGCCTGGCCCGCGTTCTTGCCCATGCGATCGAAGCCGCCGGCAAACCCCGCCACAGGATTGCCAATGAATGCGGCATGCATCGCGAGACCCTGCTTCGCCTTGCGCGCGGCGAGCGGCCTATCGGGCTCGACGAAGCAGCACGCGTGCTCTCCGCCTGTGGAGCGCACCCCCGCGCATCGATGATTCTCGCGCTCGCCGGGCAGGAAGATCTCGCTTGCGAGTGGATGCATGGCGAGATGGGCGAATTTCTCGAAGAGTTCTTCACCAGCCTGCCCCTTCATCTGCAGCGGACGTTGGGACGCCGGATTGAGGATCTGCGGCCGCGGTGGGCTAACGGCACCTCACAGCTCGTGGCGCGAATGCTGGCTAAGCACATCGATGATTTTGTGGGCCGCGACATCGCAATGTCGCTGTCCCGGTAAATCCTTGAGTTCGGAGGGGACCGAACCTTGCGAATGAGACCAGCAATGCCGCATGCAACACAAGATGAAACGCAGACGCCTCAACCGCCCGAAGTATTGCCGCCGGCAAGGCTTTTACGCCTGCCGGAGGTTATCGCCCGCGTCGGACTACGCCGCTCCGCGATCTACCAGCGTATGAGCGAAGGGCGCTTCCCAAGGTCGCGATCGCTCGGCCCCAAATGCGCAGTTTGGGTTGAGGCAGAAATTGACGAGTGGATCCGCGCTGTATCGCGAATTCCAAACTGATGACGCAATGATCTATTCGGTTAGGATTCCTCGCGCTAAGCTGTGCCAATGGTTTACCGTTACCCCCTTGGCAATTCTCTCCATCCCGAAGCCCTGAAGGAGAAGCAGCGCTCATTGCGCGAGGGCTTTCAAACGCCCTTAGCACTTCGCGTTCACCGGGCCCTATCATGGCTTCGGCGTGCGGAAGCAGAGGATCAAGACCATGACGTCCGCTTCATCCTTCTCTGGATCGGATTCAACGCGGCCTATGCCGGTGATGTCGAGGCGTCAGCCAGCAGCTCTGCACCGGAAGGCGAACGCGGCCTGTTTCAGGCATTCTTCTCAACCTTGGTGAAGTTCGATGCGCGCCACCGTGTCTACGATGCTGTTTGGCAGCGCTTCAGCCAGGAAATCCGGCTGCTGCTTGACAATCGCTATGTCTATCACCCGTTCTGGCAGCACCAGAACGGGGCGGCTGGCCATGCGGATTGGGAGCAGAAACTCGACCGGAGCCGAACTGCGATCAACCATGCCTTGCGCGAACATGACACCGCGCGGATCCTTTCGATCCTCTTCGATCGGCTATACGTTCTGCGAAACCAGCTGGTACATGGCGGCGCAACCTGGAACAGCGACGTCAATCGCGATCAAGTCAGGGATGGCGCATCAATCCTGGGTTGCCTGCTGCCAATCTTTATCGATCTGATGATGGATAACCCGGAACAAGCGTGGCCGATGCCGAACTATCCGGTGGTCGACTGACTTTAATCGTTCCAGCTCGGTTTCATGCTGCTTCGTCCAACCGCTCTGGTCGTCGGTGTAGCGCAGTATCCGAGTGGATGTGAAACCCCATCATGCCCCTCGCATGGTCGCCGCGGGCTTCGATCTCGTCACGCAGCCAGCGCACCAGGACAACAGGATCTCGTTCCGCGAGCAGATTTGCGCGGTGCGCAACGACGGCAAAGTCGCCGGGGGTTTGGCCGTGGTGGATGGGCCACTTCAAAGGCCAGTCGAGCCCGAACCTGGCTTTGAAAAGCTGGCTGGCCTGAGCAGGAGTCATGGCATTGAACGCGGCGCGGATCGTGAAGCGGCGCTGTGTCGCCGGATCGAGATTACCAGCCAGATTGGTCGTAGCGACGAAGGGAGTGCGGAGGTGTTCGAGCTGCACCAGCATCTCGTTGACCTGGCTGACCTCCCAGCTCCTCTGACCGGCTTCGCGGCGATACAGGAAGCTATCGACCTCGTCGATCAACAGCAGTGCGCCGCGCTCGGCCGCCCTGGCAAAGGCTTCGGCGATGTTCTGTTCGGTCTCACCTACATAGGGGCTCATGAGGTCCGAGCACCGCCGCTCTTCGATCTCCAACCCCATGACCTCGGCAAGATGCCTTGCAAAGGCGGACTTGCCAGTACCTGAAGGCCCGGACAGCAACAGGCTCCAACCGCGGTTGGGGGCAGCGGCCAACCGCTCTGCAAGACGAGACAAGTCCGTGTCCGCACGCGACAGATTGGGGTCGTAGACTGAACAACCGGACGCTTCCGGCGTGCAGGACTGTCCCAGAACGCGCATTACGCTATGGATCGCAGTCTTCGCGACATCTGCCCCGCCATTGGCAAGATGGGCAGCCTTCATACCTGCAGCCACCACGGCAGGGGGCGCTTTCAGGCAAGCGATATCGCGCAGTTCAGCATTGCTGAGGTCAACCGATGCAGCTTCAGCGGACCTTTTGGCTACTCGCTCTCGGACAGCCAAGCGCGGGCGATCGAAGCCGATCGCAAGGGTCATGCGTCGCAAGACGGCGGGATCCAACCGCGAACGCTGGTTGACGATCCAGATCGTGGAAACCTGCGGTGCTTCGACGAGACGGTTAATCCACTGCTTTGAACTCCCTTTGCGCTCGCTCAGCATCAGGACATCGTCGGCTTCATCGACGACGATAACCCTGTCCCGATGATGACGGCACATCGCCCGCAAGATCATCAGATGATCGAGGCGCTCGGAGCGATCGGGCTCGTTGCCGAAATCGTCGCTTAGACCGGCAAAGATCGCGCCGCTTCCTGCCTCAGTTGCAAGGGTGCGCGCGAACTCGGTCTTGCCAGTTCCGGGTTCCCCGAACAGCAAGATGCTGACTGGTTCCTTGCTCGAGAGGACTTTGAGAGCGATGCTCCGCAACGGATCGAGGTGCTCGAAATCGTCCCACAGCAATCCCCCTTGCTCCGGTTCAGGCATGAGCCAGCGCAGCATCTCGTCCCGGGTCTCCGCATGGACCCGAATAAGGCGCCTGAGCAGGGGGCTCAGGCTATATTCCCCATCGCGGTCGTCATGAAGAAGGCGAGAGGAGAACAGCGGTGCACCAGGCACCAGTTTCCGTTCGACGGTGTTGCCGGCGAGGCCAGAAAGTTGCGCGACAGCGCTCGGGGTCAGGTTGCTGCAAGAGATGGGGGCCCGGCGCACGAGCTCTCGCCAGCACTCAAATTTCCCCCAGCGGGCAAAGACGGTGAGGATGGTAACCTCAGCGGAATCGAGGCCGAACAGTTCGCCAACCCATGCAAACACGCTGTCCAACTGGGTTGGCGCGGCGCTCTTCGCCGCCAGTTGCCGAGCCACTGCCCGTAGTTCGGCCACGGTAGGCATTTCCCGATTGGTGAGTTTGCGCAACGCAGCCACGGGCACCTCACGGTCTATAAGGTCGATCAGATCTTCGCCGCACCGCTTCACCTGATTGACGCTCAAGGCCTGCAGAACCCGCGCAGCAGCGTGCGCGAAATGCGCCGCTTCACCCTGGTCGCTTTGCCCGAATTCCGCCTGTGCTGCCTTTTGACGTGCCATGTTGTGCGCAATCTCCCTGAGTTCCGGTTCCATGTGGAGCCTTAGAACACAGGAGTACGACAAATATGGTCGCATAAATCGGCAGCTGCGCTTGATGCGACTTGCGCTTGCACGACAGGTAGTTACCAGTGGTTCTAATGACCAAGCGCCTCAGTAATCTCGATCGTACACTCAAACTCGTGCATGCGTTGACGCAAAGCATCGAAGGCTTGTCACTCGATGAAATGGCCGCATTGCTTGGCGTGAACCGCCGAACAGTTGAGCGTTTGCGCAACGTCATACTCATTCATTTCGACCTGGATGAAACGGTCGATGGGCGCATCAAGCGCTTCAGGATCAAGGATAGCCCGGGCCGGGCCTATGCGAGGCCAAGCGCTGCCGAAGTCGCCTCGCTCCAAGCCGTCGTCGAAGCCGGACGGATCGAGGGCACAGCTAACACCGAAGCGCTTGAGAAGCTGCTTTCGAAGATCAAGATCGCCTTCGATAGCGCCGAGCGGCGCCGGCTCGACAATGACCTCGATCTGCTCACCCGGTTGCAGCGGTCCCGCGTTGCGGCAGGGCCAGCCGTCATCGCTTCGCCCGAGGACCTGACAACGATCCAGTCAGCAATTCTCGCCGCCCATTGTGTGGATTTCGATTATCAGCCCGATTGGTCTTCTGCGCCCGCTTGGCGACGGGTCGTTCCGTACGGCCTGATCCATGGCCCCATCACCTATCTGCTCGGCAAGATGCCTGACCGGGATGATCCCCCGTTCACCTTTCGGCTCGATCGCATGAGCAACGTGCGAGATAGCGGGATTATCGGCTGCCCGCCGGAGGATTGGGACCTCGATGCCTGGATGTCCCGCAGCTTCGGCATCTGGCAAGAGGAAGACCACGATATTGTGCTGCGGGTCCTCCCACATGCGGTCGAGCGCGCGCGGGCATGGCGGTTTCACCCGAATCAGCAATTCGAAGATGATGGCGAGGAACTGCTGGTGCGGTTTCGATCTGGAGGGCTCTTTGAGCTCGCCAATCACCTGTTCGGCTGGGCAGGCGACCTGGTTATCGAAGGACCAGCGTCATTGACGGACATGATGGAGCAGCGGCTCACTGCGGCTCAGGAAATGTTGCGACCGAAATTGTCGTAGTTGATGGGCAGAGAACGTGCAGGGCGTGGTGTGACAGTCGTCGGGGGATGAATTTGAATGTTTGAGAACTGCCATCTGCGGATCGGCGACGCACCATTTACGAGCTGCATGCCGCTAAGTCCGCAGCTCCTGGCAAGCCTCTACGCCTTGCCTCATTGTGGCGAGATGCCCCTGCGCGAGGTTCTTGAAACTCAGGGTGAGGATGTCCCCTGGGCGCAAAGCTTTGCAGTCGCCCCCGAACAGACCGCCACGGCTGTTGCCGCAATGCTGCGCCATCTGATGATGGCCACCAGCGACCTCGAGCCTGGATCCATTGTGACCGAGGCCTTGCCGTCTGGCGGGCGGGCGCGCACCCATATCGAGGCGCTGCGGGATATTTGGCTTGGTAATCCAGCCATTGTGCCGTCCGAACTGGCGATTTTGAAGGCATTCCTTGCCTGTGAGGCAGGCGATGCGTTGCAGTCGCTGCACGTGATTTGGGATCGGAATAGCACCCAGCTGACTTCTCTCGAGCGCGCTGTGCTCGAGCATCTCGAAAGTCACCACGGCAAGCCGGACGAAGACGACCTTGATTACGTCCGGTTGATCTCGGCCCCCAAGACGTGCCGAGCGCCTGACTCGGTCCTCGCCGGTCACGCCCAAAGACATCTGCTCGATCCGTCTGCGCCAACCGTGTCCATAGACGGAAGCCTCGCTGTTCTCTCTGTCCGGGACGCACTCACGGAATGCGAAGCGGCCGCCGCTATCATCCAGCGCTGCCTTTCCGAGGATCGAACTCTGTCCGCGAGCGAGATCGGCATCATCCTGCCGTCGGGTCCGGAGTATACGCATTATCTGTCCGAAGCCTTTGCGAAGGCCGGTCTTACCGCATCATCGCTCCCTGCTGCACCGGATCGCAGAAATATCGGGGGTGAAGCGCTCCTACATTTCCTGCAGTGCAGGCGGCGGCCCGCGCCCGCCATGGCGCTCGCCTCGCTATACTGTTCCCCCGTTCTGTGCTGGTCCCCGGACGTGGGAACGGCCTTGGCCAATGCCGTCATGGCCGGCGATTTTCAGCCGATGTTGGTGCATGACTTGAGGGGAAAGCAGGCTGCGCTGTTCTCGCTTATTCGGTCAGCATCACCTGCGACGAACGGTCAGCTCAAGGAGCAAATCCGTTCCTTTCAGAGACTGCTCAATGATGACGAACTGCTTGCTCCCGATGTAGCTGAGGCGAAACAGCTGGCTTCGCGCCTTGTGGCCGCTCTCGGCAATGCCAATGATGCCGCCGAAGCGGAACTGGAAAAGGCCATTCAATTTGCCGCCGCATACCAGGCACCGCCTTGCCCACGCGGACCCTATTACCTGGGCGGTATCTCGGTCATGTTGGCGCATGAAATGCCCAAGCGGCAGTTTCGCAAGCTTCTCGTCCTCGGCTTCAACGACGGTGCATATCCGCCCCCGCCTTCGGGGAATCCGTTTTTCCTCGACAGCGAGGTTGAGGCGATTTCGAGCGCGATCGGATTGCAGCTCCCGTCCCAGGCCAAGCAGCTCGATGCGGCGCTCGACCTTTTTTCGCGTCAGATTGGCTCTGCAAGTGACCAGGTCATCTTCCTCCTGTCAGAGCGCGATCGCGGCGGCAGCTTTCTCTCCGCTTCGTCAAGCTTGCCACTCATCTCCCGGCTCATCACAGGCATGGATGATCCGGAATCTTTGGTCGTGCCGCTCACGCACAGTGAAGGTACGATCTGGGACAGGCTGGTGGCCTGGATGCCCCGGCCAGTGGTCGAACCCTTGCAGCCCCTCGAAGTGCAAGCGCACTATGAGTTCGATCTCGATCTCCTGAGCCTGCGCAAGAAGGATGATGGCACCCCGAGAGCGCAGAGCCCGAGCCGACTCGAAAAGCTCCTCATCAGCCCGCTGGCCTGGGTCTTGGCCGAGCTCGGCGCCGAGCACGTTTCGTGGCAGCCGGAAGCGCTTGACGTCATGCTGCGTGGCTCTCTCGCCCACGAGGTGTTCGAACGCCTGTTCCCGCCGGGCAAGGATCATCCGTCCGACGAAGTGATCGAAGAAAAGGTGCCTGAGCTTCTGCTGGAACGCATTCGTGCGATTGCACCGTTCCTGCAGACGTCGGCTTGGGCTGTCGAACGCAATACGCTGGAGGCGGAGATCACCAAGTCTGCCAAGCACTGGTCGATGGTACTGAAATCCCTCGACGCCGAGATCGTGGGCAACGAATTCTGGCTCACCGGGACCCTGTTTGACCATCCCGTGCATGGCAAAGCAGATTGCCTGCTTCGCCTTCCCGATGGTCAGCCGATCGTCGTCGATTATAAGAAGAGCAGCTCCGGAACCCGGAGACAGCGCCTGCAGAAGGGCTGGGACCTGCAGGTCGATCTCTATCGGCGCATGACCGTTCGGATCGATGAGCGCAGCCACGAAGCTGTCGTTCGCATTGGCGAGACTTTGAACGGCTGGTCCAAGCAGCCTGCGGTTGCCTATCACACACTCAACGACGGCAACGTCCTCCTCAATGGGATCGAGGTGTTCGACAGCACTGATGTCGAACTCGTCGCCGGCGATATTGCCGCGAATGCACTTGCGCTGATTTCAGCTCGGTTCGAGGCCCTAAAGGCTGGCCGACTGGAAACAAACACCACGGCCGATGCCAAATTCTTTCAGAAGGCAGCAGCCCTTGGCACCTACGCCTTGGAAGACAGCCCACTGATCACCGCCTTCATGCGCAACGACACCGCTCCCTCTGTAACCCTTCCGGACGGTCAAGATGACTGAACTTTCGATTGTACCCGCAGGGGCAGGGGCGGGCAAAACCCACCATATCCAGGAAACGCTGACCCAGTGGGTCCGGGACGGCAAGGTGCGGCCCGAGAAGATCCTGGCAGTTACCTTTACCGAAGCCGCCGCGGGAGAATTGCGGCAGCGGATCCGGGGGGCTCTGATTGCGGACAGCAATCTCGCAGCAGCGCTGGCTGTCGAGCGAGCCTATGTCTCAACCATCCATGGGCTGGGACGCCGATTGCTGATCGAGCATGCCTTCGCATCGGGTTCATCCCCGCAGCAGCGCCTGATCGCCGAAGACGAGCAGGACTTGCTGATCCGTCGCTCGATCGAAGAAAATCCTGCGTTGAGCGAGCTTTCCCGAAACCTCGCCGCCCTTGGCTATCAAGGGAGCTTCTCTTCGGACGAAACTGCAGAGGACAGCTTCCGCAAGAAGTTGCTCGGCGTCATCGCCTTGCTGCGAACGCTCGGTCCGCGAGGCAGCGATCCGGCGATGGCCAACTTTGTCGAGACATCCATCCGGACCGGATACGGTGCACCGATCGGGAAACCCGAGACTTTGGCTGCAGCGTTGAAGAAGGCTGTCGATTCCTTGCTTCAAGCCTTTCCTCGCTCCCTCGCTGACGAGGCTGTTAGTGCCGCCGCCAAGACCGCCTTCCGAGAGAACTTCCGCGCTCTGAAGCAGGCTCAGCAGCTGCTCGCCTCCAGTGGTAAAGACTGGCGGTTGTGGCAAAAGCTGCGTGGCCTCCGTCTGTCGATGCGCGGCAGTCCGACCCCTGACGGCTATGACGATCTTGCAACTGCGGTCATGCTGGCAGCTGACAACCTGGTTTCTCATCCCGGACCGCTTGAGGATGCGGTTTCGCATGCGCGCGCTCTGGTCGAAGGCGCACAGTCGGCGATGACGGACTACGAGACTCGCAAGCGTGAGCTCGGTGTCATCGACTTTAGCGATATGGTGACCAACGCCGCACAGATCCTTGACGAAAAGCCCGCTGTGCTTGGTGCCATCATGGAAGAGGTCGACTGCGTCATTGTCGACGAGTTTCAGGACACCAACCCGATCCAGTTCACCTTCCTGTGGGCACTGGCGCGCAAGGCCAAACGCGCATTGATCGTCGGCGACACCAAGCAGGCGATCATGGGCTTCCAGGGCGCGGATCCACGACTGACTGTCGCCCTTACGCAGCAATTTGAAACCAGCCCGCTCGACCGGAACTGGCGATCTGATCCGCGCATCATGGATTTCGTGAACGCGCTAGGTCCGTGCCTATTCGGAGAGGATTATACGGCGCTTGCTGCGCAGAACGCCTCCGGGCACGACACTGCTCTGGAAGTCATCGAGCTGGCCAGCAAACGCGGTGCCCGCTCCGGCGGAAAGCCCCAGCATTTCATCGCTGATCGTCTCCTGTCTC
>NZ_BJYR01000028.1 GCF_007991615.1 Novosphingobium sediminis
TTCGGTCGATCTGTTTGTCGGTTCGCCCCATGTTTCCCGCAACAGTGCCGGCGATCTGGTCTTGCGCCAGATTGGCAAGCGGGAATGGCGCCCGGCGCCGGGGACACTGCCAATCGGGCATTATGAGGTGGGCTTGCGGCATGATGGTATCATGCTCGACCGTCGACGCGTCGGGGTGCTGCCGCCACAAGCAGAGGTGCGAACGGTGTATCGGGCGAACCGGACAGAATTCGAACTCGCGGGTTTCGGTTCCGTTTCGATCACCCCTGCAGGGGATGCGCCGGTAATGGCGGCCACCAGTGGTGATCGCTGGGTGCAGCGGCAGCAAGCGGGGCAGGTGTATCGCTTCGATGCCTGCATCGAATGGCCGAATGCGCCGCCGCTGACGGTTTCCATCGCCTTTCCGGCAGAGGCCTGCATCGCCCGCTGGGACGGGCAGGTGCTTGCGCACCGCACAGTGCTGACGCTCGATGATCTGAGTGACCTCGTGGCGATCGATCGCGGTGATATGACCCTGCTGGCTGACCTGCGTGATCTGCGCGGCGGCTCGCGGGCGGAAATGGCGTGGTCCTTCGCGCGCGAGATGCCGATGAGCGCGGTCGCGGCGGATATTGCCAGCCTGCTGCTACCGGCCTCGCTCGATGCCGAGGTGGTGCTGGATATGAACAACGGCATCAATACCAATTGGCATGTCCGGCAGTTTCCGTTCGAGCTCAAGAAGGAAGGTAGCGGCTTCGTCGCCAACCGGGCGATTGCAGACGAAGATGTCCAGCTATGCGGGCGGGCCATCGCTGATCCGCTCAAGGAAGTCTGCTTCGGACCCTATTCGCTGCTGAGTGACGCGAACCATCGGCCGGTGCAATTGCCGGATGGGTTGCAAGGGGATTGGCTGGTCTTCCTGCGCCGCGGCGATCGGGTCCTGACACGCCCCGCGTATATGGGCTTTGGCGGACTTTCTGAACCGGTCGGGCTGCTTGCGCAGGCCATGGTGCAACCGCACGGACCGCTGCAAAGCAGGGCCCTTGCGGCATTCCTTGATCTGGCTTGTGAAGATGGCGCGGACGGAGAAGCCGCGCTGGGCGAGTTGCTGGAGCTGGTCACGAGCATGCGGGGGTTGCCGCCGGTCACTTTCAATGTCCTGCCGATGCTGTCCGCAAATCCCAGGGTCCTGGCCCGGATGGCGTTTCGCGCGAACCCCACGCAGCGCGATGCCGTCATGCATCTGGCGCTTGCGCTGCCCTTCGCGTGGTTCACCATTCCGCGCGACTGCTGGGCTGAGGCGAGGAACGCGGCCGGGCTGGTGGCGATGACACTCCTGCAGGAATTGCCCGATGCGCCGCGCTTCGCGCTGCAAATGGTGGATGCCGTGCAGAAGGCTTTGGTGGAGCAGCAACCTTTGCTGGCGCCTGTTTTCGGGCAGGGTGATCCGGTCGATTTGGAGACCGCCACGCAGGCGTTCCTGCGCAGGGCAATCGGCCGAATTCCTCGGGGTGATGGCACGCGTTACCGCAGCAAGCTGGGTGACCGCCTGCCCGCATACTTCCTTCGGTTTGATACGGCTGTGCTCGATGCGCTCGACGCGCCGTGTGCGGCCGCGCTGGCAGTTCTGGGTGAATGGACACCTTCGGCCGAGGATATCCGCGAGCTGAAGCTGGCCGCCCGGACCTTCCCGACCTGGTTCTCCGAGGCGTTTGCCGCCTCATTGTTGGAGCAAGCATAAGTGACCCACGCCGATCCCAGCGGCATGCCGGACCGCCCAGCCACCGGACCGCTGCGCACGATGCAACTGCTGCGTGAACGCTCGGTGGAAGCTGTGCTCGGCCGCTCGGGCTTGAACCATCCTGCGCTTGTTGCGGAGATTCGGCGGAAATTCGGCGCCACCGAAGTCAGCTCGGGCGCTTTGGTACGAGAGCCGGTTATCGAAGGCGCGGCGCCGTTCCTGGTGGAAGGTCGCACTTTTGCCGATTGCAGTGGCAGCTTGCTGCATCCCGATGTGATCCGCGCGATTTCGAGCGACAAGGCGGGGGACTACCGGTTCCCACCCGAAGCGCAGCCTTATCGCCACCAGATCGAGGCGTGGGAGCACCTGACAGCGCCCGAGCGCAATTCGGTGCTGGTTTCAAGCGGGACCGGCTCGGGCAAGACCGAATGCTTCCTGATGCCGCTGCTGCACGACCTTGCAACAGAGGCCAGCCAGACCGGCCGCCTGTCTGGCGTGCGGGCTCTAGCGCTCTATCCTCTCAATGCCTTGATCGCGAGTCAGGAGGAGCGCCTGCGGGCGTGGACAGCTCCATTCGGCGACAAGGTGCGCTTTGGCCTCTATAATGGTCTGACACCCGAACGGCTGCGCGCGCAGGACAAACCCGGGCCAGAGCAGGTTGGTGACCGCGAGACGCTGCGAAAGGATCCGCCGCCGATCCTCGTGACGAACGTCACCATGCTGGAATACATGCTGGTGCGCCGGATCGACCGCCCGTTGGTGGACAATAGCCGCGGCCAGTTGCGCTGGATCATCCTTGATGAAGCCCACAGCTATGTTGGCTCGTCCGCTGCTGAAATTGCGCTGCTTCTCCGGCGTGTCCTGCTGACGTTTGGCGTCAAGGCGCAGGATGTCCGCTTCGTCGCGACCTCTGCCACCATCGGCGGCGAAGGCGTGGATGTGACCGACGAATTGCGGCACTTCCTGCGCGATATTTCAGGGGCCGGCGAGCGCAAGATCAAGGTAGTCCTCGGCCAGCGCGAGGACGTGCTGCTCCCTCCGCCTGCGCCGTCTTCCGCGCTTGCCGCACAGGATCTGATGCGCCGCGATGCGGTCGCGGCCAGCCCTGCGGTGCAGGCTTTCGTGCGCGAGGCCGAGCGCGGCCCGGTGCCGCTGGCGCAGGCTGCCAAGCTGCTCGCCGCCGTTCAGCAGCCGCTGGAAGACGTCATCGAGGCGATTGCCGATGACCGCGACAAGCAGCGAGGGCCCTTGCTGCCCCTGCGCATTCACGGCTTCTTGCGCGCAGTGCCGGGTCTGTGGAGTTGCATCAATCCCGATTGCCGCGATGCGCCGGTCGAATGGCCCTATGGCGCGATTTCCTGCGAGAGGGTCGACACTTGCCCCTGTTGTAGCGCGCCTGTGCTGGAAATCATGTCCTGCGCCGAGTGCGGCGAACCTTACCTGGATTGCGAGGAACGCGGCGGCAAGCTTCAGGCACGCTTTACGCCCCCTGTTCAGGACGAATTTGCCGCGCTGCGCGAACGCGAGCTGACCGATGAGGATGCGGCCGATCCGGCTGAGGACAAGGACGGCGATGGGCTTTACGATGCGCAGCGCCTGTCCATCGCGGTGCGGCCGCTGCGCGGGTGCCGCGATGCGCATGTTGAGCCGCTGACCGGCACTCGGCATGATCAGGCTGCGGACGGCACGCGGCCTTACCCGGTTCACGCGGTGGATTCCTGCGGGGCCTGTGACGCGGCGGTTTCCAAGCGCATGAACGCGATCCTGCGTCCGTTCCGCTACGGCGCGCCCTATCTCATCGGCAACGCGGCACCCGTGATGCTGGAAGGCGTGGAACCGCGCAAACTGGAAGCAGCTGGCGCCTATCGTCCTCCTGCCGAAGGACGCCAGCTGCTTTCCTTCACCGACAGCCGGCAAGGCTCCGCGCGCTTTGCGGCCAACCTCCAGACCACGTCGGAACGGGCCTTCGTGCGTGGGTTCGTGTACCATGCCGTGCAGGGCAGCATGGTTGCAGCGGGCGATGATGACCCCGAGGTCGTGAAGCTGCGCGGCGAAATCGCGACACTGGAAGGCGTAGGATCGGAGGCGTTGGCCGAGTTGATCGCCAACAAACGGTCAGATCTTTCAGCGTTGACCGCGCCCAATATGAACGGCCTTGCATGGCCGGAATTGCGCAGGGGACTGGCCGCGCAGCCCGAGGTTCACACGTGGATGACAAAGGTTTGGGGCTCGCGTGAAGAGCGCTTCCGGAAGGATCCGCTGGCGTTTGCCGAATTCCTGCTGCTGCGCGAATTCAACCGCCGTCCGCGGCGGGGCAATACGGCTGAAACGATGGGCCTCGCCCGGTTGCGGTTCGATGCGGTCGACAGCGCCAGAACTGTACCAGCCCCGCTCTCTGCCAAGGGCAAGGGCGTGGACGATTGGCAAGGCCTGCTTTATGCGATCATCGACATGTCCGTGCGGGGCCGCACTGCCATCAGGATTGACTGGTCCGACCAGCATTGGCTGCATGCGCGCCAGCCACTTGCGACGCTGCTCCCCCCTCGTGAGAAGTCCGAGGCAAGCCGCGAATTGACATGGCCCTTTGCGAGCAAATCAGGGGTCCGCTCCAACCTTGTTGCGATATTGGAGAAGGCGCTCGGGCTGGATCGTAGCTCGGATGAAGATCGCCGTGATCTGAACGAGGTGCTCGAAGCGGCTTGGTCGGCCTTGCAGCCTGCGCTCTATGCCCCCGAGCGACCGGGGTACGCGCTCGATTTCGCGAAAGCCCGGATTGCGCCGGTCATCGATGCATGGCGATGCCCCGTGACCGGAAATGTCCTTGCGGCGACCGCCTTGGGATTGACGCTATATGGCCATCGGGAAGGGGTTCGCCCGGCAGATCTGGCGCCCAAGCCTCTAGTGTTTCCGAAGCTTCCGGCTCCTTTTCCCAAAGGTGCGCAAGTCAGCGCACTGCGTGATTGGCTCGCCGCAGACCCGTCGATCCAGGCCTTGCGCGATCAAGGTGTCTGGATAAACCAGCACGACCGCATTGCACTCCTTTCGCCCTATACCCGTGCCGCAGAGCATTCGGCGCAGCAGCCTGCTGATCGCCTGCGGCGGTTCGAGGCGGAATTCAAGCGCGGCGAAATCAACATCCTGAACTGTTCGACCACGATGGAAATGGGCGTGGACATCGGTTCCGTTTCTGCCGTGATGATGACCAATGTGCCGCCATCGCTCGCCAACTATCGCCAGCGCGTCGGTCGGGCAGGGCGCCGCAAGCAGGGATTTGCCAGTTCACTGACTTATACGCGCGATACGCCGCTCGACCGCGAAACGTTCCGCGATCCGGCCGCGTATCTCCGGCGGCAGACCCGCGCGCCCAAGGTGCGACTGGATAGCCGCCGCATTGTGCAGCGCCATGTAAACGCCCTTTTGCTGGCGCGATGGTTCGCCGCTGCTGGTGGAGAGGCGCAAAAGACGCAGGCCGGTGCGTTTTTCGGATGCCCGGAGCAAGGCGGGGCAGAGCGCATCGCAAATAGCCCAAGCCGCCTGTGCATCACGTGGATGGCATCGCCCACCGCCTGGCAAGACCTGCACGCCGAAGTGGAGCAGCTTGTCGCAGGGACCGCGCTGGACGGAGACCGCACCGTGTTCGCGGAAGCAGCGCGGGCGCTCGAATTGGCCGAAACGGCCATCGTTTCGGACTGGGAGATGCTTCAGGCCCAGATAGCAACCGCTGGCAAGGAGGAAGGCCGCGCCAGCCTTGAATACCAGTTGCGCAGGCTTGTCCGCGAAAACCTGCTCAAAGAGCTTGTAGTGCGCGGATTTCTTCCGGGGCATGGATTGCCGACAGCAGTCGTGCCCTTCGTGCACGAAGACAAGCGCGGCGACGAAGCCAACACTGAGGGAGGAGCGGGCGACGAGGGCAACCAGCGCCGTCGCAGCTACCCATCGCGAACCCTTGACATCGCCATCCGCGATTATGCGCCCGGATCGGAAGTGGTGGTCAATGGGCTGGTCTATCGCTCTGCCGGGGTCACGCTGAACTGGCAGCGGCCTGCCGATGATGGTCAGGCGCGAGAAGTGCAATCTTTGCGTGTATTCTGGACCTGCCCGCAATGCGGCGCCGCAGATTGCGCTGCCGTGGCGCCAGATCGCTGCCCATCCTGCCGCGATGAACTCCCGTTCGAAGCCTCACGGCGCTTTCTCGAACCTGCCGGGTTCGTAGTCGATATGGGCGAAAAGCCTCACGCCGATACCGACGACGTCAGCTACATACCGCCCGAGGCCGAGCAGATCGTGGCCCGCAACGCTCCCTGGCAACCGCTGGTCGCGCCTGAATTGGGTCGTATGCGCACCAGTGCGGACGGCCTCGTCTTCTATTCCTCACGCGGGCCCGGCCATAAGGGTTATCATATCTGCCTCGAATGCGGGCGCGCGGAATCCGCATCAGAAGCGGGCACCGGCCAGAAGCCGCTGGCAAACCACAGACCCTTGCGCGGCACGCGCCGGAACGCCGATGGGCTTTGCCCCGGCAATGAAAAGTCGTTCAAGGTTACAGCGCCAGTCGCGCTTGGCTATGAAGCTGCAACCGATGTTGCCGAGTTTCAGCCCCAGAGCCTAGAAAACGCAGGCGCCGCCTGGGCTGTTGTCGCCGCATTGCGTGAAGCGCTGGCCAGGCGGATCGGCATCGAGACCGGCGAAATCGGCATCGCGGTTCGTTCCGCGCGCACGCCGCTGGGGCAGCGGACGCACTCGCTCTATCTCTATGACCGCGCGGCGGGCGGGGCCGGATTTGCACCCCAGGCCACCCGCCTGTTTGAAGACATTCTGGCCGATGCCGCGCGCATTCTGGATTGCAGCGCGCCCGGCTGTCGGCGCGGCTGTTCGGCGTGCGTGCTGACTGCGGACTTGTTTGACCAGCAGGAAGTGATCGATCGCAAGGCCGCGCTGGAATGGGCCCAAACGACGCTTGCGGCCCTTGGCACCGTAGCCGATGAGGACCGCGCCGCTCCTGAAGCGCGCTATTGCGCATCACTGGCCGATGCCCTGGTTCAGGCGGCCGAAGATGGCACAAAGGTGGTGACTATCTGGGCGGGCCCGGAAACTGACGTCGCCGGCATTGCCGATGGCTTGTTTGCGTTCACCGCGCGGCAGATTGCATCGCGCGGAACACGCATAGATGTCGCGCTGGAGCCGGATTGGCTGGAGCGGCTCGACCCCGCAGCGCGCCTCGCCCTGCGGGATGCAGCCAAGACGTTGGGACTGGAGCTGCGCAAAGGCGCGGCACCGAAGCAGCCGAATGGCGCGCGAACGTTGGCCCAGACCGATGGGGATCGCGCGAATGCCTGGGTTTCGCGCGAATCTGCCGCGGCTTGCCCCGGACTCGATTGGGGCGGCGCGGCCGTGCGCATCAGCGCGCAGTCGATACCGCTTATGCCAAGAGTTGAACTCGATACGCTCTTGCCAGCTTCGGGAACGCGGTATCTCGAACTGGCAGATGAATTGGACGGTGATCTGATTGGCTTTGGCCAGCGGTTTGCAGCGCTGCTGATGCCGCACATCCGCGCTGCAGGCGGTGAAGGCGCTCTTGCTTCCATCACCTACAACGATCGCTATCTGCAAACGCCCCTGACCGTGCGCCTGCTCGCCGAAGCGGCAAGAGGACTGCGCGATGCGCTGGGCAATCCGGAGCGCCTGCCGATCAGGATCGTGACCAACCCGCTACGCGAAAACGAACGCCAGCCTTTCGCGCCAGACCACGACTGGCAATATGGGGAAGACCGCGATGATGTGCTGACCGGTCTGCTGGAACAGGCCGGGTTTGCGGTTACACTTGAGAGCCACGATGCAACCCATGGGCGCACGATGGCCCTGCGCTTCAGCAGCGGCAAGACTGTCCGCATCGTGTTCGACCAAGGTTTTGGCCCCTGGCGCGCGCCAAGGATCGCCCGGTTCGACTTTGGCATAGCAGCGCCGCAGCAACTGGCAAAATTGTTACAATTCAATGCCCTGATAACTGCCAAGGGCGCAGGGTATATGGTAATTACGTCCTGATGAGCAGGAACAGGCATGTGAATGGGATGGCTTGTAAATGAATAATGAAATAATCCTGCCAAATCAGTTGGTGGCATTGCTGTTCAGCAACAAATGGACGGGTTTTGTACTTGCTCTCAGCCTACTGTTGTGGGCTTGCGCGATCATCATTCGTGCGCGTTTCAAGCATCATCTGCCGTTCGAACAGGCCCTGGATATCCGGATTGCAGCGACCGACGAAGTCGCCCAGCAAGCTACTGAGCGCGATGCGCAGGACGTGTTCGCGCGCAATTTCGAAACCATCGATGCCGCGATGAATAGCGGCGAAGGGCCAGGCGCGAAACAGCTGCTCCACGCGTGGACGCAGTTCAAGGAGACCTTTGTCGACGACAGCTCCCAGACCCTATTTGAAGCAACCGCGCGGCCCGATGGATACTTCCTGCATCTCGGCAGCGAGGGCCGCGTGCTCGCATGGTGGGCGAATATCTTCGTGGCGTTGGGGCTTACTGCAACATTTCTCGGTATCATTGCCGCTCTGGCAGGCGCAGTGGCGACAGTCGGCGGCGGGAACATGCAGCAGATGCAGGCCGGCCTGATGACCTTGCTGACAATGACCGCGACCAAATTCTGGACGTCCATTGGCGGGGTAGGTGCATCGATCATCTTGCGCTGGATGGCGCATAAATGGCAGCGCCAGACCGACCGCAAGCTCGAGACACTGTGCGAGCGGCTTGAATACGGGACCCGCTTCTCCCCGCCCCAGCGTCTTGCCGCCGAACAGCTGCGTGAGCTGAAGCAGCAGTCTGTCGCGTTGACCGAGTTCAGTCACCAGCTCGCCGCTTCGATCGGTGATGCGCTGGGCCAGCAGATGCAGCCAGTCATTTCCGGGCTGTCGGGCATTCAATCATCGCTGAATGAATTCAAGGAAGGCAGCTTCAACCAGATCGGGCAGCAACTCGGCGATGCGATCAGCAAGGGTGCTGGACTTGAAATGCAGGCTCTGGCCGGCGCGCTGGAATCGATGACCACGGGTATTGCCAGCGTCAACGACCGGCTTGAAGGCGCAAGCGGGCAAGCCAGCGAACAGATTTCAATGGCCGCGCGCGAATTCTCTGCGGCATCGCTGGCGATGACAGAGGCCTTTGCGAACCTTAACGGGAACATCGACGGAATGGCGCGCCGCATGGCAGAGCAGGCGCGGGAAGCCGATGAACGCCAGCGCGACCGGGTTAATGAGGAGCGGGAAGCGTTTGCATCCATGGCAAGCGCCCAGCGTGATGCGCTGAACCAGGCCAGCGAGACGATCCGCAGCGCCTCGGTCGCCAGCTCGGACGACATGATCAAGGCCGTGCAAACGGCAATCGGCACTGCGATGGGTGAAAGCTCAAGAGCGATTGGCGAGGCGCTCAAAGGCTTCGAAGGCGCGACCGCCGGCATTCAAAGTGCATTTGACCAGATGCAGGGCCGCGTGGCCGAGCTAGGCGAAAAACTGGCAGGCACCACATCGGACGCAGCAGACCGCAATGCTGACGTGCTGCGCAAGGCGGCCGATGCGCTGGAGCAAGTCGCAGGCCGGACACAAGCGCAAGTGGGCGAAGTGTTGAACGAAGCCCTCCGCCGCTCAAGCGAGGAGGCTGGGCTGATGATCACCCAAGCCTTCGCAAGTTTCGGGGCGCAATTCGCGCAGGCCGGCTCTGATCTGACCGCCACCTTGAATTCGACGGCGGGACGGATGGAGGCGCTTTCCTCTGCCTTCGCGCGCTCGGCGACCTCCGCCGATGGATATGCCGAGACAATTGCGGGCGCAGGACGTGAGGCGCATCTGGCCGTCACCTCGCTGGGGCAAGCGACCCAGGCCTTGGGCGCCAGCACGGCGCCAATCCTCAAGGCAGCAACGGCCATCGAAAGCGCCACGGTGAAGGCCAGTGAAACGGTGCGAAGCCTGAACGACAGCAACGCCCGCTATCATGACCTGATTGAAAGCATGACCGGCCAGATGAAGGAGACCGCACAAGCAGCGGTCACATCTTGGGAAAGCTACCGCAACCGATTTGCAGAGGTCGACAAGTCGCTGGGTGACGCGCTCGACCGCATCCGCAGCGCATCGGCTGAACATGCCACGGCGCTCAACACCGAGGTTGGCCGGATTGACAGGGCGATGGCGGACGCGGTTGATCGTCTGGCACCGGCACTCGATGTTCTGACCGATCTGACGGCCAGCCTTGAAGACCTGGCAGCCCGTCTGCCGATGGCGGCGGAATAATCATGAACATGAGCACGCGCCGTGGCCAGAGCGTCGAAGAAGAGGAGAGCTACTTCATCTCCATGGCCGACATGATGGTCGGTCTTGTTTTTGTATTCATCATTCTGCTGATCTACTTCGCGCTGCAGTATCAGCAGAAGAGCAAGGCCTTGTCTGATGCAGGCGAAGCGCGCGCGCAGATGCTGATGGATATTCGGAACGATATCAAGCGACGCAACCCTCTTTTGCAAGTCACAGTCGATACACGTACCGGCGTTCTCCGACTGCCTGCCCAAATTCTCTTCGCAAAAGGGGACACCGAACTGTCGCCCGAAGGCGGTGCTGCTGTCATAACGGTGGCGCAATCGCTTGCGGCTGTGCTCCCATGTTACACCTATCCGCGGCGAACGGAGAACTGCCGTCCCACCTCGCACGGGGTCGATGCAATCTTCATTGAAGGACACACCGATAGCGACCCGTTGCAGGGGAATTCAATTATCAAAGGCAACCTTGAGTTGTCTGCCTTGCGCGCCACCAATACCTTTCGAAAGATGCGTGAGAATGTTCGCGGCCTCGACTCACTGGGAAACCGCGAAGGCCGCCCGGTTCTCTCGGTTAGCGGCTATGGGGAGGCCCGGCCGATTGACCAGGGACAAGATGAAACCGCCAAGGCGCTGAACCGCCGGATCGACCTGCGTTTCCTCATGGAAACACCGAAGGACGAAGACCTTGTCCAGATGGTCACCAAACCGCAAGGTGGCGGGAAACCATGAGCGACCTGCGCGACACGGCCAACCGCATAACGGGCATGGGCCGGTTCCCGGTTCCTCCGCCGGACAAGAAGCTCGCGATCGAGCGCGCTGCGGATCGTCTTGCCGCAAAGCCGGTGGGTGCCCTTCGTGAAGCCGAGCCGTGGGATGATTTCCTGCGACGGATCGGGGTGATCTGAGCGGACATGGACCCGAGCCAGCTTTCCCGCCGCGATCTGCGCCGCCTTGTTCAGGACATGTGGGGCGATCCGCGCTGCAACGCCATTGCCGCGTCCGCGCTAACGGCAGCTTCCGCAAGTGGTGCAAAAAGCATCGAGCGCACCCTTATATCGGCCTACTTGCGGTACTTCCCGGTCGAGCATCCGGTGTTCCCCGCTTTGGCTGAAGCCGTCTCCGGGTTTGCCGAGCAACACGACTGGCCTTGGCGCGAACGCGGGCGCAATTGGCGACTGTGGGATCCTCAGAACGGACCGACAGCGCTGGCAGAAGCCCTCATTCGCTCCAACGATCCGACGACAGCCTTGCGTGACGCTGGTCTCGACGGCGATCTGGCGCAGGGTGAGTTCGCACTCGTTGCTGTGGCCGCAGCATGCAGGGTGGTTGCCGAAATGCGCGGCGCCGAAGCGCAATCCGCCGGACGGAAGATCATAAGCCTGAGTGCCGCCTTCCCGACGGCGCAGCTTGATGGGCTTGTCTTGAAGGCGCTTCTGGCACCTTGGAGATCGCAGAAGCCTCCGAAGCCGTACCTCGATCAATTGCTGGACTACCTCGTCAAGAAATTCGGCGATCCCCGCTTTCGGCAAGCCCGCTGGCAGACGCTGGCCGAGGACATGAAGGATGCCAACGCCGCGCAACTGGTGATGCTGGTGCGAGGTTGGCTCACCGAGAGGACCGTTCGGGAATTCTTCGACATCATTGCCGCCACCACCACGGATCCGAAGCAATGGGCTGCGCGGCAAGAGTTCTGGTTGGCCTACCTCGACGAAGGCGTGATTGGGGATGCCTGGTTTGCCTTTGGTCGTCAGGCAGAGGCGATGGCGAGAAGCGTGATCAAGGAAGGACAGTTCGGCCGCATCGTGGGTGGCGGTGCAGACGCCAATCAGAGCGCTCTGGTCATGGCGATCAAAGACTTGCGGGTGGTGGAATGGAGTAACAACGGGTCATGCCGATTTTGGCACAAGGATGATCGCAAATCGCCGACCCTCTACAAGCCAGAATATATCGGTACCCTGTTCCGCGACATGAATGGCAGCAGGGGGTTCGAAAAATACTTCGCAGCGATCCCGCATCAAAGTGGCTGGCAATCCAATTTCGCGCGCTTCATTTTTAGCCACACTGGCATCCGGCATCCCAGATGGGGCGAGGGCTACTCAACCGCGCGGTGGTATTGATGGAAACTGCCACCTTCCGTGCAGAAGGCAACCTTGTTCGCTTGTACGCGATGTCGGCCGGGCGCGGCCCGTTTGCCCGCCCGCAAGAACAGGTCGTGCCGTTTTCGGACTGGGTCTCGACGCGTCCACAGCAGGCCAGCGCCGCGGTCGCAGAGCTTCTGAAAGCACTAGAGGACGAAGAAACCGGTCACGATGGCAAGCCTCTGGTTCATCCGGCCGAAGATGGATGCGAGTTGCACCCCGATCTGGTCGCGCGCTTTTGCGATAGCGAGGCCGAAGCACTGGGCCTGCCCGCGGCAACCACGCTCGCGCTTGAACTGAAATCCTCAGGACTGATCCACCGCCCGGGCTTCCGGATCGAGACCGCCTGGACACGGGGCAGCGGGGTTCCCGTTCGGGCGAAGATCTTGAGCGGGCGGCTGCTTGCACAAGGGCAGGAATGGCGCGTTCCCGAACCTTTGCACACCGCACTCCGCTTCGTCGAACAAGTGAACGCATCGCATGATGAGTCCGAGCGGCAGGCTGCACTTGCCGGGCTGAAGGCGGCAATCGGAGATGAGGGCAATACGCGCATTCGCAGCGATGGTGTCATCCAGCGGCTGCGCCTCGCTTATGCGTCAGGCTTCTCGCTGGCGCTGAAGGATACGCCGAACGGTCCTGATTTTGATCCGGTCCTCTTCAACCGCGAGAGGATGTTGAGCGCGCAAGATGGGACTGTGCTGGATCAGGATAGGGATGGCCTTCTCCCTCCTACAATAGCCGCAGGCTTCACGCGCCGGTTCCGCAGCGGCAATGGGACGCGAACGGCATTCCTGCTCGATGATGGGTCTCTGTTGTTCATCGGACCACAGCTGGCGCGCCAGTTGGAGAAGGTGCGGCAGGCGCAATCCGGCACGGCAGAGCAACGCCGCGCATTCGCCGCAGCGCCGCACCGCTACCTTGATGAAGTGCTGGAAAATCCCGACGATGCAGATGGCGCGACGCCCCCCTGTTTTGTCGAAACAACTCAGTTTTCCGAGCGCGTTGCAGGTATAGACATCTGGCGGAAGCCCGTCCTCCCATGGATCAAGCCTAAACCTGGAACTTGGCTGCCAGAGACCTTTGGCTTGCGGATTGGAGACCCGCCAAACGCGCAATCCTTCGAAATTCCGCCAGATAGAGTGGGTACAGCCTTGGCGGCAGCACAACAGGCCGTGCGGGAAGATCGTCCGTTGTTCTCGTTTGAAGGGCAGGCAGTTCCCGCTACGCAAGCGGCCATAACGGCGCTGCAGGGATTGGGCGAGATCGTGGCAGCCGCGCGCGATCAGCGTGGGCAGGTGCCGAGAACGGCGCCTGAAAACCTGATGCAGCGCTATTTCCTTCAGGTACGCGACAACCTTGATGATGTTGCGTTTGCGCCGCTCTCTTCGGCCAGCGTTGCAGTGGAACCGCCGCAGTCGATGCCATCGGCGATGCGGACGACGGCAAAGCCGCATCAGGTCGCGGGCTTCCGCTGGCTTGCCTCCTGCTGGCTGTCTGGCCGGCCCGGCGCACTGCTTGCCGATGATATGGGACTTGGCAAAACGTTCCAAGCTCTCGCCTTCCTGACATGGCTGCGCAGATCTGAAGCAGCCACGGCTTCCGGGCCGATGCTGATCGTTGCGCCATCGGGTCTGCTGGCGAATTGGGAAGCCGAGGCACGTCGACACCTCGAGCCTGACGCTCTTGGCCGAATTGTGCGCGCTTATGGATCTGAACTTGGGCGCAATCGCATAGGCAGCGATCTGGACACGGATGCCGGACGGCCGGTCATCGACCCTCGCGCCTGGTGTGATGCCGGCGTCGTCCTTACGACTTACGAGACCATGCGCGACTATCACATGAGTTTCGCGCGTCAGCCCTTCGCCGCCGTTCTTTACGACGAAGCGCAAAAGCTGAAGAATCCGGCAAGCCAGATCACGCGGGCAGCGAAGACGCTGAATGCGAAGTTTCAACTGGCGATGACCGGCACACCAGTCGAAAACAGGTTGCAGGACTTGTGGTCGATCATCGACGTGGTTCATCCCGGCATGCTGGGTTCGAGCAAGGCGTTCGAAGAGCGCTTCCCGGCACTACCTGGCAAGCTGCGGGAACTGCACGACTTGCTCTCGGAAGAGCAGGATGGAATGCCTCCGGTAATGCTGCGGAGGCTCAAGTCCGAATGCCTCGATAGCCTTCCGGCAAAGCACATCGTTACCTTGCCCGAGCCAATGCCTCCGGCGCAAGCGCGTGCGTATGAGCAAGTGGTCCTGCGGGCCATGGCAGTGAAAGGCATGGGTGAGCGGGGCAGGATGCTCGAAGTTCTGCATGCGCTGCGCAGCGTATCACTGCACCCGGTGGGACCAGACCACGCCGGGGGGCATGCCACTTATCTTGATGACTCTGCGCGACTCGCGGCGACCATGAAAGTCCTCGGCGAGATCGCCAACAAAGGCGAGAAAGCGCTGGTCTTCTGCGAAAGCCTGGCGATGCAGGCATACCTAGCGGCCGAATTGCAACGACATTTCAGGCTCGCGCATCCGGTTGCACGCATCCATGGCGCCATGCTCGCGAAGGCGCGGCAGGCTGCTGTCGATGCATTCCAAGAACGTGCGCCAGGCTTTGACGTCATGATCCTGTCCACCAAGGCAGGTGGAGTGGGCCTTACCCTGACCGCAGCCAATCACGTGATCCACCTTTCGCGCTGGTGGAACCCCGCTGTGGAAGACCAGGCGACTGATAGGGTGTTCCGCATCGGTCAGACTCGCGACGTCACCGTCTACCTTCCTCAGGCCATCCACCCAGACCCGGCCATGGGTCCAACAAGCTTCGACTTGCGTCTTCAAGAACTGATGGAGCGCAAGCGGCAGTTGGGCGAGGGCTTGCTGGCACCGGGTGACAGCGAAAGCGATGCGGACTCGCTGTTCGATCTGGTCATTACCGACGCCGCTTTCGACTTGCCTGCAGCACCAGATCCCGCGCCAACGCCCATCGAGCCAGAAGAGCCTGCGCATCCTAAAGGCATACGCAAGATTCTCGGTCTTGCGCGGAGCATGCCTACGCCTGCGCCGCCGGCCGTGCCCACCAGACCAGTGGCAGACTGGCCACGCCGGGTCGTCTATGAAGAGGGTGGATTACGCGACCGCGCAATCTTTACCGCACCGATCGCAGACGATCCCATCCGCGAACTCGTAATCGTTGATCCCTATGGCGCGGCAGGGGAACATGCTCGGCGCCAGATCGCAGACTTTGCTCGGGTGCTCATAGGCGATGGACAAGGGGTCGAGACCGTCCAATTCATAAGCTTCGATGCAGAAAGCGTCGAGATCCGCGAGTTCGAAACAAGCGAGCGGCAATTCCTACATATGCAAGAATGCTGGAAGAAGACGTTCGGCTCAGCGGTAGATTTGCAGTTCACTCAGGTTTCGCGCCGCGGCAACCGTGGATTGCATGATCGCGAGGTACGCGCCACGACCCGATCGGGCAGGAAACTGATCTGGGACATTGGCAGAGGAATCGCTGGTGTCATGACTGCCCGCCATCGCTGTACCGTCGTGCTGACGGAACTCTAGCAAACATGGGCGGCGATGCTGCCGGTGGCCCTGCAGGATGCTGCGCGATCATCCCCTAAAGTTTCCCCACCACTTTCGCCGCAGCGTTCGCTTCCACGGCCAGTGCCTGCGCGTAGCGCGCCGGTTGCTGGGGGCTTTTCCAGCGCAGGGCGTGCATGATGCCGGCCAGATCCTGGCCGTTGGCGAAAAGGTCCTGGGTCAGGCCCACGCGGGTGGAGTGGGCGGTGAGGCTGCGCCGCCAATGGTCAAAATCGGCCTCTGCAATTGCGCCCAGCAGGTCGGCGTCGCGGGCCTGATCGAGCAGGGCTCGGTAAACCAGCGTGACCGATTGGGCTGAGAGACCCGCGCCAATGGTCCACACATCGGCACCTGCCTTGTCACGCGCGCGGTGGAGGCGGCGGAAGATGGGGTCTTCATTTGCGGCCCAGGCAGCTTCACGCCACGCGGCCAATGCCTGCATCGTGCGCGCGGAGAGATAGGCATAAGCGCCCGCGCCTTCTTGATCGGCCTTGCTGCGGGGGACGAACAGTCGGCCGCTGCCTGCGCTGCCTTGTTCGATATGCGCCCAGCGGACGGCGACAATCTCGCTGCGGCGCAGGCCGGTATCGAACGCCAAGCTGAGCAGCGCGCGGTCACGCAGGCCTTGCAGGGTGGCGGGCGCGGCGGCAAGCATCGCTTCCACGCACACGCCTATCGGCCCGGCAGCGGCCAGCGGATCGGCGACCTGCCCGCGGAAGCGCAAGCCCCGCGCCTGCTTCTGCCGCACGCCGAGCGCACGGCGCTGCGCCTTGAGTTCAAGCCGCACCAGCTCTGCCCTCGTCGGATCGGGCTGATTGGCCAGCGCATGGGCGCGGGCGATGGAACTGGCATAGCGAGCGAGGGTGGCCGCCTTCTTTCCCGCATCGGCCTGTGCGCGCAGGAAGGCAGCGACGGTTTCAGGTGAAGCGGGCAGCGTAGCGGCGCCGGTGCTAGCCGCCCACGTCGAGAAGACTTTGAGGTCCGCGCGCAAAGCCCGCCACGAATTTGCACTCATCGCCCGCTCTGCGACATCGAGCACCGCCGCATCGACCGTGGGCAGCGCGGCGCCTGGATCAACGGGCGTAATGTCGAGCAGTCGTTCCATCCCTTGCGGTTTGCTCGAAATGCGAGCGTGAAGCAAGCGCACTAGCGATAGCGTACATTATCGCTAGTTCGATATGGGGCGTCTAAATGCGCCTTGCCTTAGAGCAAAACTGTGCGGCGAAGGGGTCAAGACCGTGTCAAGTGACGCAGGATCGACCAAGCATGGAGCTTGCCGAGACGCGGAGATCCGACTGCCATGTTCTCTGATGTCCCGTGCTCAACGATCATGCGGAGGACTGCGGTTGCGCAGCGCTTTGCCTGATAGCAACGACAGGAGCTGTCCATCAGGCCCTACCTTGCTTGGCCTTTTTTCCGCACGGAGCGATTTTTCCTGGAAGGGGATGACTGTTGCTGCCCGACCACGTGTCCGAGACGTACCGGAGACGTGGTAGGGTGAAACAGGAAGGGTTAGATTACTGCTACAATTTCAGTCAATTGACCGTCCCCAGACGTTTGGGGGGACGTACCCTGACGTGTGACGATGCAGCCATCCACGAGGAGCGGGTTTTTCAGCATCTGCCGACCAGTGCGCTTGCTTCGTTCGAAGTTGATGCGGTTAGGTCGAGGCAGATCCTACCGACAGCAATAAGTCTCTAAAAATAAAGGAGAAATCCTCTTCGTTTGACCGAGGTATGCGGCGGCGGTCCGTAGGGATTGCCGAATTTCTCTTAGGGTAACTTGGATTGCGTTGAGTTACCGTTGAAATAAAATTGAAGCCTCGTTGAAGTCAGCAAGCCGCTGTTCCGGGTCGGCAAGGAGCGATGGCATGCGCTCGGCGATGACTGCCTCGAATTCAGCGATCGTCTCGGCTGCGACTTGCTCAAGATCAGCCCGCCAGCGGCCCGCATTCGAAGTCTTGGCCCGGTGGCGCAGGCGTGGAACGCCAACGAGCGCGGCTTCGCGCAGCATGCGCTCGGCAGGCAGGATGAACGAGCCGGGCATTTCGTCTTCCCACTTCCTGGCGATCGCGTCGTTGGCATAGAGTGCACTGGCAGCACGTGTCGCGAAACTACCGACGATAGATTCGAGTTCGTTCAATACGATCTTGCCGTGCCGCACGACCGCAACGGGATAGATGTGGGTTGACGTGTCGCTGTCGTCTTCGGCCAAGTAGTAGACCCACTCGAGCGCGCCGGCATCTTCCAGGATCCTGACGCGCTCAAACAAATCTTGCGCTCTGTTAAGGCCCATCTCAATATCGGCCTTAGTTAGCTGACGTTCATGGAGGTAAAGCCCCTCATGCAACGATACGATTTGCCGGGACTGTTCAAATCGCCAGATCTGGTATTTGCCGGTCGCATACGCCTTGACGCTCTTGAACTTCGTGCGGAGAGCCTGCCGATCCACTCCGCCGTGTTCGGCCAGATCCTGCTTGGCATAGAGCTCGACCAACAATTGCAACGCCATCGGGTCGCGAGCCTTACGAACATTGTCGATGGTCGAGCGTCCTGCCATCGCCTTTCCTGTCTCATCTCCGGCCAGCGACTTGGGCAAATAGGCCTTTACCATCGGGCGCTCGGAGCGCAGGAACCACCGGCCGTCGTTCTGCCCAAACCAACCGAGTTCGCCACCGAGGGTTGCGTCCCGCAGGTCTTGGGCTGATTTCAGGTCATCGCCGTTAGCGATGCGTTCCGCCAGCTTCATCAACCGCGGCGGCAAGGGCTGCCGGGTTTCGAGCAACGGCAGCGCGAGCCGAGGTCGTGGTGCACCGCTCGGCGTCAGCCATTGGGCAAAACCGCCCTGCACCAGCTTGGCGATCGCGGTATCGGCCTTTCGCCAGTTCAAGCCGGTGCGCTGGTTGATCGCCTCGCGCGACCAGGTGGTCGTGCGATTGTCAGGACCAGTGCCGGCGGCGAGGATCAAATAGGCGGCGGCCGCATCAACATCACCCAGTTCGCATACCGCGACGAAGGTCGGCACATCGACAATGAAGAACTGGCCGCGTTGTTTGGGTTTTCGCGATTTAGCGCCAACTGCGTCATCAGTTTTGCTCACGATGCCTGCCCTTGCGCCTTACGCCCGCGCCAATGCGCGCAAGGATCGCTGGGCCCAGCGATCATCTGCCGCCAGCAGCGCCAGCACGGCAATGGCGAGCTCATCAGGGTCCGAGCCCAGTTCGCGGGCGAGGTCGGCCAAGGGTGGCCACTGTGCAAGCCAGGTGTGCACAGCGAGCGCGGCAGAAACGGTGTTTGGCGAGAGCTGGCCGCTCTTGGGGGGATCGCCTGCCCAGTCGATGGCGTGGGCTATCCGCTGCAGCCGCTTGGGCAATGGCAGAACGCCGACTGCCGCCTCGGTAAGGCATTCCGCTAGTTCCGATGCATGATTAGCCGACCATTGCCCGGCGAGTGCGCCAGCGCGCAGGTCTGCCAAAGCAGTCCGGATCGCGTACAACACCCGCTCCTGCGCAGCGAGCATCAACGTCTCATCCCCGCCAAAGCCCGCGATATCGACACCAAACGACGCGAGGAAGCTAGGCCTGATGGGGGCGGACATGCAGTACGCTACCCGCGCTTCCCGCACCTGGGGCGCGTCGACCAAGGCCACCTTGCGAAAAGCGGGCAGGCCCTGCTGTACGGCTCCGCTGCGGTCTACCAAAACGAGGCTGGTGAGGTGCGAGACCAGTCCTTCCGCACAGGCCAGCGCAGTCGCCTCGGCACATGGGAGTGCGCGGAGCCGCCGGGCCGCCACCAGTGCGCCTATCGCGCGCGGCCAGTCCCCTTGCAACGGCGGCGTTTCCGGCAATGCTGCCACTGCACCGGACAGGACATGGCACTCCAGCCCGTTGCGCCGCCAATGCCAGGCCCCGTCGCTTTCGCGTTGGGGGGTGGTCATTGGTGCACGCAGCTGTGCGATGGCTGCGGCGATGGCGACGGGCGTATCTGCACCGGCAGCGATGAACAGATCTCCGCCGGTGAGCGCGGCAAGATAGCCCACGTTCGCCTCCAGGCTATCCGAACCGAGCAGGACCACGCTCACCCGCTTGGCGTTGGCCGCGAGCGCATGAACGTCGAGCGCATGGCTCTTCCCGTCGGTGATCAGGAGCAGATCGCGGACTTCCTCTGCTGCTGCTTGCTGGAGTGCGCGGCCGATCTCGGTCCCGCCGTGCGGTGGCTGCAACTGCGCCACCGCGTCGGCCCAGTCCGCAGCCCGGTCGGACGCGCCGACCCGCTCAACCCTATCGTCGAATTGCCACAGAGCGATCCGGTCGTCCGCGCCGAAGCAGGCAGTCAACGACGCCAGTCCTTGGCAGACCGCGTCATGGAGCGATCCATGCGTTCCGCAAGATGAATTCATGGAGCCGGACCGGTCAACCAGCACAGCAAGTGATAGCGGCGCACTACCACTGGGGACAGCGTGACAGGCGATCTGCAGCGCCGCTCCATCGGCCCCCTCCCCTGCCGCGAGGTCGGGAAGCATGGTCGGTGCGGCCAGATCGAGCGCAGCGCCCAGCGGCACCTCCAGCGTGCCTTCGCGCAGTATGGCGTTGCCAACTGTACATTCGCGATCAGCTTCGATCCGCAGGGTCGCAGTGTCAGGCTGACCACCGCCAATCAGATCGTCACACTGCGCGAGCGGGCTTTGGCCATAGAGCTGCCCAACCGTCAGCGGCAGCCGCAAGTTGCTGCGCTCGCCCTGCGGGGTCAACTGCATCGCCCACCGCGCGGTCACTTCAACCGTATCGCCCGCGCCCAGATTGCCGACCGAGACCATGTGGATGCCCGGCATCAGTTCCTCATGCAGGACCGCCGCGAGACCCTCATCGATAGCCTCTTCGTACGTTTCGCGGGCATTCTCGCGCGGCTGCGCGACCCCTTGCAGCACCCGCTCCCCGATCCGGGCCTCAAGCGCGAAGACCACCGCATCGATCGGGACGGGGAAGGTCAGCGCCGCCTCGATCGAACTGCATTCCCGATTGCGGAACAGGCGGCGCATAGCGACCAACGCAAAACTGCCGCGAACCGAAAGGTCGATCTCGGTCCGCTCCAGTGGCGCCGGGATCTGGCCGCGCTCAGCCAGATGGGCGGCCATGAAGGCACCCAGCGGATCAATCGTTGCTGTCGTCATCGCCGGGTGCTCCTGAATGCAAGGCCTTGGTCAGAATGGTGCGGGCGGTGGCAAGCAGGGGTTCGACCGGATCACCGCTGCCAAGCCGATCCGCCGCGACCACCAAAGTGATCCCGTCCGCCAGAGGCAAAGGCACGCCCTCGCGCGAGCCGAGCAACAGCCGGATCGCAGCTGGCGGAAAGCCCAGCTCCTTGAGACGCAGATAACGCCGGATGGCGTGAACATGATCGTCGCCATATTCGGCATTGGCCCGCCCGCCCGCAGGTGCTGCCAGAAAGCCTTCGCTGATCAGGTAGCGGACCTGACGTTCTGTGATCCCGGTCTGTTTGACGAGTTCGCGAATCCGCAAGTGCCGTCCTTTCGACGCATATTTTGTCGAAAGCAGTACTCCGGTCAACTTCTTTCGACAAAATATACGTCGAAACACGTCGAATGAGAATGACCGCTACTAGTCCTCTCGTCCTGCTCGCAGCACTGGATGAAGCGTTCGACGAATTCGCCCTGCGATCGAAAGTCGATCTGCGAGGCCACCGGGCGGTGACGGACAAAGCGAATGCGGATGGCGGCAAGCTGGTCGCGCAAGCGTTCCCGGCTTCGCTCAACAAACGGGAGCGCCGCTGCGCCCAGACTGATGAGATCATCGGCCAGCCCCTGCGCCAGTTCAGCCTGCTCGGCGCCCGGGACGGTGCGCCAGAGCGCGTCGACCTGCTGCACCAACGCGGGCACATTCCGCCGCACAAGCGCCGCCAGATCTATCACTGCGATATCCAGCGCATCGCCTTCGGCCATATCGACCCGCGTGAGCGCGCCTGCATTGCAGACCATTTCGTTCACAATTGGGGCATTGATCGCGCGTATGTCTCGCGTGTGCTGGATGCGCTCGCGCGGCGGGCAGACGGCATTCTCGACGAGCGCGAGGAATTGGCTGTCGAAGCTATCGAGCGCGTATTCGCCGAAACAGGCCGCCTCACACTGGGCAAAGCGGCGGACACTGCGACCGAAGCGGCGATGACCGCAGGGACCACGATTGCAGGCGCAGCAAGCACGGTTGGCAACACGCTGGCCAGCACAGCCACAGCGGTCAGCGGCTCGCTGTCCAAGGCGCTATCCGGGGTGGCAGGGCGGTTCGGCACGGCAAGCCGCAATCCGTAAGGCGCCTGGCTAGGGGGCGGGGCTGGCAGAAACCGAAGCTACCGGGACAGCTTCCGGCGTTGATGTTGGCGCGGGCACTGGTGTCGGCACTGGCGCCGGCGTCGCTGTATTTGCAGGAGCGGGTTCCGCCAACAGTGCTGCAGCAGGTGCCCCCACTGCAGCCTCAGCCTGAGCCTTCGTCGCGTGCGCCGCTTCACCCTGCACCACCTCTGCCGCCTCCACCACAAACGCGGGTGCAGGCGTGCCCTCTTTCGCGAGCCGGAATGCGAAGGGATAGGTCTCGCCGTTCCACGTGACCGTCAGGTCCACGCGCTGCGGCAGTTTGGCATCCTTGATCTTATGCAGCACGATCTTGCCGCCGTAGCTTTGCATCGGATCGACAGTGCTCAGTTGCACCACATCGTTGCCCAGCGCCGCGCGGGTTTCATCAAGCCGCGACTGGATGGCCGCGATACCCACGCCGGTCCCCGCAGTGATCGCCATGGCCTGGACCTGGCCGAAGGCGCTTGGTGCGGAGTAACTGCTGTAATAGCTGCCGTAAGGGGTGTGGAGCGTGCCGCGGTAGGTATCGCGCTGGCTTGCCGCAGCAGCCGCAGCAAGGCCACCTGCCATTGCCAGCCCGATCTGCCCCCACATCGCACGGTTTTTCGCCTTGCCGATCAGCTCCTTAACCGTGAACACGCCAACATCCTTGCCCGCGCTGGTGGCGGCAAAGTTCGTCACGTCGATGGTGACGGCCGCATCGCCTTCGTTCCACACCGCCACGCTGAACGCCATGCTGCCATGGTCGAGCGGCAGCGGGCTGATCTGCACTGCACCCCTGGCCTTGTGCAGATCAAGCGTCGGGACCCCTTGCAGATAGCGGACGGTTTCCGCGCCCACTTGCACCGCCTGCACTTCGGGCGGCGCGGCATTGGCGGGACCGGAGGCGGCGATCAGCGCGGCGCTGATGGCGGCGACGCAAGAAGGGGCGCGGTGCATGGTGATTTCCCTGTTTTATCTCATGAGCTTGCACCGAGTCGCCGGTGCCTCGCTGGGCCTTGCTCGCCAGTTGCGTCATTTCCGGTCGTGGCAGAGACTTGTTGCGCGCGCCCCGCCTCTTGCCCTTCCCCCGGCAATGATGGCACATGCCACCCCATGCCTTCCCCGTTTCCCGGCCTTGATTTCTCGCCGCTCAGCAATGCGATCGCCCGCCTTGGCGAAGGGCTGGTGCGCTATCAGGCCGATACCGCCGACACGCAGATCCGCGACGGGCTGATCCAGCGGTTCGAATTCACCTACGACCTTGCGCACAAGATGCTGCGCCGCGCGCTGGAAGAGGCGGCCGCCAATCCGGAAGAGATCGACCGCCTGACATTCCCGGCGCTGATCCGCACGGGTGTGGAACAAGGCATTGTCGCGGGTGAATGGGCCGATTGGCGCACCTTCCGCGAGATGCGCAACATCACCTCGCACACCTATGACGAGGCCAAGGCCGTGCAGGTCGTCGCCGCCATCCCCGCCTTCCTTGCCGAAGCAGAAGCCCTGCTTGCCCGCCTGCAAGCGCGCAGATGACCGCCACGCTCGCCCTCACCTCTGATGAACTGGCGCAGGTCCGCGCCATTCTCGCGCGCCACCTCCCATCCGGGGTGCGCGTGTCGGTGTTCGGCAGCCGGGCAAAGGGCACTGCAAAACACTGGTCCGACCTCGACCTCGTGCTCGCAGGCCCTGCCCCCCTCCCCCTTTCGCTGCTGGCAGAACTGGCCGAAGCCTTCGACGATTCCCCGCTGCCGTGGAAAGTCGATCTGGTCGACCGCGCCAGCGTCAGCGAAGGCTTCGCTGCGATCATTGACGCCAGCGCCGTCCTACTCGACTAACCTCGCCCCGCCACCAACTGCACTTCTGCGCCTAGCGCAGCGCGGCGAGAAAGCTGGTCGGCGTCAGCTCGGCATGGTCGGCCAAAGGCGGACGCAGCGCAAAGGCCCGCGGCGCGCGAGCAAAGTTCCACAAGCGCACGAGATGCCACGAATCCCGCCTCGCGTCGGCCACGGCCACCTCGTTGGCGGTGATGTGAAACGGCGTGCGCTCCCACCCGTTGGTTGTCTTCACCTCGATCAGCCGCTCGCGGCCATCGGCCTCGAAGCTCAGGATGTCATAGCCGTAACCGTCGCCATCCTGCTCGGATGTCCAGCGCACCTTGTCCGCCAGCGCGCCGCACCCGGCAGCAATCAGCCCAGCGCGTTCATGGTGCAGCACCAGCGCCTCGCCCGCCTTGCCCAGCGCACGATTGCGAGCATCGCGCGCGGCCACGTCCCACTTCCGCCCGAACGCAGCCAGAACCTGTGGATCGACCGGCGGCGGTTCATTGCGATGCGTCGGCGGCGGACCAATCCAAAGCGTCGGCATGTCACGGCGCAGGGCGTGGTCGCCTCCTGTCCCGCCCACTTCAGCCACCACTGAAGCGGTCCACCAATCGCGCGGCGCCAGCCATTGCGGGTGGGCATCGAGCCAGCGGCGCACGCCATCCACCAGCGCCGCCTGAAAATTCATCGCCGGCTTGTATCCGGGAATCCACGGCTGCCCAAAGCCGAGCAGGACTGCGCTGATGTTCTGGTGCTTGAACTCGATGGAGCCCTTGCTGCGCCCGGTCCGCGCCTGCAACGCCCGGTTGTGCTCCGCCTTGTTGTATGGTCGTTCGGCTATGTCGTCGTCCAGCATGGCGAAGTAATCTGCCACGATCAGTTCAATCTCGGGAGCCGTCCAATCCTCTCCGGCCATCAGTCTTCGACCACGGGATATTGCGGCATCGGCCATTCGTGGTCCGGATTGTCCATCATCAGGTCGATGAACAATGGCAGCAGGCAGCCCAGGATGGCCGCGCCGTCGCGCACTTGCGCGCGGTTGACGCTGCTGTTCCACGTGGCGCCACCATGCACGATCTGGTTGCGCAGCACATAGAGCCGCCCGAACACGATCGACAGCAAGGTGGCGGTGTCATGCCGTGCCAGCGCGCTGTTGATGGCCACCCGCTCGCGGTCCATCCGCTCGCGCCAGTCGGCAAAGCCTGCGCTGCCATTGTGGTGCAGCCAGAACGGCGCGAAAACGTGGCGATTGTCCAGCAGCACGCGGATTTCCTGCGCAAACCGCTGCCATACCAGGCCATAGATGCGATGCCGGTTATCGAACCCCACCAGCGTCGTGAAAAACCGCATGAACAGGTCGCGCTCGCGCTGGCTTTCCGCTCCCAGCGCCAGCGAAACGTCCGCTGCATAGGCCGCGTTGAACCCGATCCACGAGAGCAGGAAGCGCACATCCTGATCATCGGTCTCCACATCGGCGCGGATCAGCCAGGACAGCGCACGATGCACCCGCAGCGACAACGGCGTCGGAAACCCCTCGCGCAGCCGCCGCTGCTTGTCCTTCAGCGCCAGAGGATGCAGCGGATCGGTCGGGCCAGCGGTCATGCCGAGCAGGCTATCAGCCCCGCCCCCGGCTGCAACCCCTCACGTATCAGCCTGCTGCCTCAGCCCTACGCCGCAGCCATCGCCCGGCGCATGAAGGCGCCGAATAGCGGCACGGTGAAGGCGGTGTCGCCGTGGGCCGGACTGTAGAGCATGCCCTTGCGGATCAGGCTGTTGCGCGTTGGCGCCACGGTGTTCACCTTCACGCCCATCGCCTCCGCAATGTCGCCTGAGCGGTGCGGCCCCTCCCCCAGCTCTGCCATCGCGCGCATGTATCGCTTTTCCGCCGGACTGAGGCGGTCAAACCGAACGCGGAAGAAGCTCGCATCCAGTTCCGCCAGCGCCGCCACGCTGGCGTCGGCCACGTCGGCCTCGTTGATGGGCGATGCGTCGGCCAGATCCCAGCTATGCTTGCCCCATTCCTGCAGGAAATAGGGATAGCCTTGCGTAGCCGCGAAAATCGCCGCCAGCGCGCCTTCGGTGATGTCCGCATCCTCGTGCTGCAATGGCACGCGGATGGCATCGTCCGCCGCTGCCCGGTCAAGCGGTCCCAACGGCACGAACGCAAACAACCGCTCGGCATAGGACTTGGCCCGCCCCATCTGCCCCAGCAGCTGGGGCAGCCCTGCCCCAACCAGCGTGATCGGCAATTGCAGCTGGTTTGCCCGGTGCAGCGCGCTGATCAGCGCGGCCAGCTCGTCCTCAGGCACATATTGCAGCTCGTCGATGGCGAGCACGAAGGCGGTGCCATGCTCCTGCGCAGCCTCTCCTGCCGCTCGGATCAGGTCGGCCAAGTCGGATTCCAGATCCCCACTGTCGGCCAACCCCGGCTCCACGTCGAAATCGAGCGCAACCTCGAACCCTTCGTAGGAAACGCGCGGCTTCACGAAACCCGCCAGCGCCGACAGCGCGCGGCGGATCTTCTGGCCCGCCTGCTTCATCCGGTCCATCTTGAGCAGCGCCGCGCGCAAGGCGGGCACCAGCATGGCGGGTAGCGACCGGTTTTCCGGCGCCTCCATCGCCACCACCACCAGCCCTTCCCCTTCGGCATGGTTGCGGATTGTGGTGAGCAGCACCGTCTTGCCCACGCCGCGCAGACCGTAGAAGATCAGGCTGCGCGCGGCGCGCCCGGCCCGGATCCGGTCAAGCGCCACTGCGGCATCCTCGATCAGCGGAGCGCGACCGGCGAGTTCGGGCGGCGGCGTGCCAGCGCCGGGCGCAAAGGGATTTCGGCGTCTATCCATAGCAAGTTTATGGCAGTTTATCTCTTTTCTGTAAACTCACCTAACATCGCTATATGTCACCCCTCCCCCATCAGCTTGCGCGCGACTGCCACCATGGCCCAGGTGTCGCGCTCGCAATAGGCAAGCAGCGCTTCGTCCAGCGCCCAGCGCCGCTGCGGAGAGGTTGCGGGGTCGATGGCTTCCAGGAAAGCCGCCTGCGCATTGCCGCCATCCTTAACCTCCAGCCCGTCGTAACCGAGATCTGCCGCAATCGTCGGCAGAACGGCCTTGATCGACCAGCTGCCACGCTGGTCCCGGTGATACCAGGTGTCACGCGTCACCGGCAGCAGGTCCACCGTGCGCGCCTCGATCGAAAGCATGGCTTCCGCCAGCTCCGGCACATCGCGCGCCAGATTGCGCAGCACGCTGCGTTCAAACGGAGCGTTGTAGGCGATCACCGCGGCTTCTGCAGGGATCACCCTGGCGAGCGCTTCGGCACATGGGCGGCGCGGGTCGGTGCCATCGGTCAACAGGAATGCGTGGTGGGTGATGGTGCCGTCCGCCGCTTCCAGATGGAGAGAGAACTGGAACGGGACCTGCTGGTAGGGCCGCGTGCCCACCCACAGCGGCAGCGCAGGGGCTATTGTCTCGAAATCGAGCCAGGCGCGCGGGAAAGGCCACTGCGCGATTGCCGCCCGCGCACCTCCGCGGTCATGATACGGTTCACCGCTGCGGGTGGCCGCCAGTATGCGGGCATTCTTGGCGGAGAGGTCCTGTTCGGCCAGATCTAGCAGATCCGCCACGCCCTTCGCCGCCCACTTCTTGCCGCCGCCGTTCGGCAGGACGGTCACCGGCCACTCCGGCCCCGGCGGCAGATCCCGCGCGCAATACCCGGCAAACTCGCAGTCGAACGGGGCGGAGCAATGATCGCCCATTGCCACCACCGGCTCCTCGCCCTCAAGCACAGCCTTGGCCGCAGCGACCAGCGCCGGCCGCCCGCGCGCCACCTTGCGCGCATGAGCCAGCAGGTCTGCATCGGCAAACAACCCGGCATAATCGCCTTCGCGTTGCAGCACGAAGCTCGTGTCGACATGGCGGATCGCGGCACTGGCCAGCGCGATGCCTGTCTTCTCGATCACCCAGACCTGGGTGGCGAGGTCGCCCAGATGATAGTCCTTTGCCCTGGTCGAACTCTTGACCTCAGCCACATGCCAGCGCGCATCATCATCGCGGCTCATCACATCGACGCGCACCAGCACGCCGTCATGCTCGAAGGTCGCCTCGAACAGCGGGCCAGGATGGCCTTCGTCGATCAGGCGGCGGGTTTCTGCAAGCGCCGCTGCCAGATTGGGCTCGGCTTCGATCATCACGCCGCCCGGATGCAAGGCGCAGGCGGCAGCCCCCACCGCATGACCCATGGCGAATCCGGCTTCCGCCCCCTCCCCCAGCTCACCTTCTTCGGGCCGATGGACAGCCAGCCACAGGCGCTTGGGGCACTGCTCGAACATGGTCAGGCGCGATTTGGAGAGGCCGTAACGGCGTGGTTTCGTCATGACATGGCCTTGGCATTGAGCAGCATCGGCGGCGGGAATACCGCGACGATGCCGGAAATCCTACAAACAGCCACGACAAGAGCGGTCGTATCGCTGCGCCAACGCGCAAAAGGATGGACGTGCAGCGCTGCACCTGTCTGACTGGACACAGTGACCGCGCCGTGATGCGCCGGAATTGTCGTAGCAAGCGGATAGGGCGAGAATCATGAAAGCATTCGAACGCAAGCTAGTCCTCGGCGCGTGGACCGACCACCCCGCCATCCGCCACCTGTTTTCCCGCTGGGATCTGCCGGGACGCCCCGCCTGCGGCGGGCTGCGCATCGGCATTCGCGCGGGATACCTCAACCTCTATGTGCGCGGCCAATCGGTCGCGAAGTTGACCGGCGGGAAGCAAGGCGCGAAGCTGGAAGTGCATCCCGCCTATGTCGAAGGGCTGAAGAAAGTCCCAGACCGTTCGCAGCCCAAGCGCCGGTTTGATCGCTATTGCCGGTTCGCTTCAGACTCGGTGTCAGAGACCGATATCGACCGGTGGATCGCCACCGCCGCGACTTATTCGGGCGCCGAAAAGGCGTTTGTCGACGATCTTGTGGCCGCCAATCCCGGTACGATCGATCTCGAGATGGGTCTTCCCGCCAACCCCGGTGAATTGTCTGCACCGCGCATGGACCTCGTCGTGGCGCAGGATGGAGACATTGCATTCTGGGAGGCCAAGTGCAGCAACAATCCTGAACTGCGCGCTGAAGCGACATATGAGGAGACGAAGGAATTCGAGTACGTCCGGGGCATCCATGTGATCCACCAGTTGCGCAAATACGTGCGGTGGATGGAACACGAACAATGCGACCGCCGCGCCGAAGTGGCGAAGGGTTACCGCGATGCGGCGACCATCCTGCTCAAGTTGGCTGATGCATTCGGACGGCCCGGCGATGAAGCACGCGCGGCCTGGCAAATGCTCGCCGACAATCCCGCGCCGCATGTCATCCTTGCGCCCGGGATCGTGATTGGCAATTACGACGCGCTGAATCAGGCCAAGGACGCTGGTTGTGACCGTCAAGCAACTGTAAATGCGCAATATATTGAGAGGATACGGTCCCGGCATGGTGCGGTCGTTGCGGAAATCCCGTCAGCCGATTGTGCCACCCTTCCCCGCCTGACGCCGCACGTGGTCCGCGCTTGACCCTCACCATCACGGTCCACCGCGGCACGCAGCAGATCGGCGGCAGCTGCATCGAGATCGCGGCGGAGAACGGCGAGCGGCTGATCCTCGATGCGGGGCGTCCGCTCGATGCGCCGCGCGGGGCTGCCGGGTTGCTGCCGGCCACGCTGGATCTGTCGCGCGCCGCACACGTCATCATCAGCCATCCGCACATGGATCATTGGGGCCTTGTCGGCGAACTTCCAGCCAACTGGCCGATCTGGTCCGGCGCCTTTTCCGAGCGGCTCATGCGGCTGACGGCAGCCTTGTTTGGCGATGCGTTTCCGGCTGAAATCCATACCTGGAACAACCGCGCGCCGGTCCTCGACATCGGGGGTTTCAGGGTAACCCCGTTCCTCACCGACCATTCGGCCGCTGACGCCTATATGCTGCTGATCGAACGCGATGGCATTCGCGTGCTCTACACCGGCGACTTCCGCGCGCATGGCCGCAAGGCAGCACTGGTCGAGGCCTTCCTGGCGCATGGGCCGAAAGAGATCGACGTGCTGCTGATGGAAGGCACCAACCTCAAAAGCAGCAAGCCGGTGGTTCGCGAGAGCGCGCTCGAAGAGCGTTTTGTCGAGCTTGCCCGCGCCGTATCCGGCCGGATCTTCGTCGAATGGTCGGCCCAGAACCTTGATCGCACGGTCACGCTCTATCGCGCAGCGCGGCGCAGCGGGCGGCGGCTCGTGGTCGATCTTTACACCGCCGACGTGCTCTTGCAGGCCCCGGACGGCAGTGGATTGCCTCGTCCCGACCGGCACCTATTCTCCAGCCTGCTGGTGATGGTCACCCCCGGCCTTGCGCGCCGCTACAAGGCAATGGGACGTGAGGACCATCTGGCCCGTGTGCTGGCCACCGGGAGGGCTACCTCACGCGCGCAAACTGCGCAGCACGATGCCATCGTGATGACACGCGCCAGTCTGCTGCGCGATTTTGAACGCGGTGATGTGCTCCGCATCGGAGCGGACGACGCCTTTGTCCATTCGAGCTGGTCTGGCTATCTCAACGAGGATGATCCGCGCAGCCCATGGGTCAAGGCGGGTGCAGCAGGGGCGCGGCGTGAATTGATTCATACCAGTGGCCACGCCGGGCCGGCAGACCTTGCGCGCTTTGCAGACAAGACTGCGCCGCGCTTCCTTGTCCCGGTACACGGCGTGGAATGGGATGCGCCGGGAATCGCGCTGCCCCCCGTGATGCGCCTTGGGGATGGGCAGCCGTGGCGCATCCCGACGAAGCCCTCTTCCCATTATCCCACCCAAGCCGAAGGCTTCGATGAGGGTTAGAATGGTTTAGACTGAGTTACATAAGGTTAGAGGTCAGCCCAGCCCTTGCGACTCGCGATTTTTTGGCGATTCACGAGTGAGCGCCGTTCCGGATGTGTCGACGCTGCGTTCCGGATATATCGAGGGATCGTTCCCGGAGTATCGTTGCGGGGTTCCTGATGTATCGATGGAGGGGTGCCTCGCGTTCCCGTTGTATCGATCGTCTTGAATCCGAGCACCGAATTGAATCAAATCCAACACGCCGCCGACGATTGAGGTTCAAAAGACAGACGCTGTCAGGTTTTCAGACTGGCGCCGCCGGGCACGCACGATACTTCCGGAACGCGCAGGAGCATTATCCGCGCAGGGTGTGGCGATGTTTCTCGTGATGTCGCTTGACCCATCCGGTGAAGGCGCGCTGCCAATTGGCCGGGTTGCGCGCGGGATCCGCCGCGACCCAGCGTTCGAACTCGGCGTGGAGCGCGTGAAGGTCCCAACCGGGGCAGGTTTCGCGCAAGTGGTCGATGGTCTCGTCCGTCATGTAGCCACGGGTGCCCGCGTGGCTGAGCCCCGCCACGGTCGAGCGGATGAGGGCACGTGCATCGAACGTCGGTTCCGGCAGGGGCGAAGCGGCGGGCGCGTCATTTGGCGGGGCATGAGGCGCAGATTGTTTCCCCGGGGAAACATTTGGCAAGGCAGGGCTCTCCGCCGTTTCCGGTTGCGGCGCGGGTGTTTCGGGCAGGGGCGTTTCGGGCAAGCTCTTCCCTGCCCCGTCCTTGCCGTCGATGCGGCGCATCCGCAGCAAGGGTTCGCCGCCGCCCTTGGCAGCCTCGATCTTCAGGCCATAGCCCGGCAGCGCGTCCTTTTCGGCAAGCTTGATGATCTCGAACTTGAAGCGGCGGTAGTCACCTTCCGCGCCCGATTTCTCGAACAGCACGGGCATCGAGATGGCAAAGCCGCCCTCCCCTGCCCCGCCCGCGTGCTTGCGCGCCACCTTGTAGAGCCAGCGTTCCCGCCCGCCGGTGATGTCGAAATAGGCGCGGTCGATGGCCAGCACCCCGCCCTGCATCATCACGCCTTCCCAGAACCAGTTCGAAAGCTCGATGGTCATGCCGCGCGACCGCTCGGTCTTTTCATCGACCAGTTGGGTCCATCCATCGAGCCAGCTGAACGTCGCCTCGCGCCTGTTTTCTGCGCGGATGTTGGTCTTGATCGTGGTCGCCACGAGCCGGTCGAGCGATTGCGCCAGCAGTTCATAAGCGCGGCCCGTGGGAGGCCGACCGATTGCGCGCAGGAGGTCATAGGGCATCAGGTGCAGCTTGCGCGGCACATCGTTGACCCCCCGCCGCACCATATCGGCCAGCACGCTGGCGCAATAGATCAGGATATCGGCATCCCAGATCGTGGCCATGCCATAGTCCGGATTGGCCGAGACGTGGACCCACAGTTTGCCATCTGGGCTGGTGTAATCAATCGGCTTCACCCGGCGCGATTTGGCCAGGCTGAAGAACGGGCGCTCCATCATCTCGCGCTGATCGCGCATCGGGAGATCTGCGATATAGGGCAGGAACAGATCGAACTGTTCGCTTGCCGAAGCTTTGCCAGAACGGCTTGATGCACGGCTTGATGCACGGCCTGAGGCGCGGCTCATCGCGCGTCTACCGGCAGCGCGATGCATGTTTCCCCGGGGAAACATCCGGGCATCAGCGCAGCACCCCCTGCCCCTGCTCCTCAAGGTCCTTCAGCGCATCAGCCACCAGCTGCACCAGTCCCTTGGCATCAAGGCCGGATCCGGCATGCAGCTGCAACGTCACGCCCTGCCGGTTAACGGTGCGCACGGTCACCGCCGGGCGGTTCAGCGCCCCGGTATAGGTCCGCGCCGCTGCCGCACCGCCAGTTCGCCCCGCCTTGCCGGTTGGCGCAGCCAGCAAGCGGCGCAGCACCTCGGCAGCGGGGAAGGGGGCTTCGCCGCCGGCGCGCCGCACCTGCTGATGGCGTGCGATGGCGCGCGCTTCCTTCAGGATCGCTGGGGCCTGCGTCCGGTCGTCCATTGCTTGCGCCAGCGGGTAGGCGGGCTTTAGAGCCACGTCAGCCGGGCTGCCAAAGGCCTCGATCACCGCGTCGGGCAGCGCCGCCACCTTGAGCATCTTGGACAGCCAGCCCTTTGACAGCTTGAGCCGCTCGGCCATCCGGGTCATGTGCCCGCCGTAGTGGTCGTGCAGGGCCTGCGCATAGTTGCGCGCGCGTTCGAGATCCGACACGTCCTTGCGCGCGCGGTTTTCGATATCGGCGAGGCGGAAGGCGGCCTCGTCGTCGATCTGCGCCACTTGCGCCACGAACTGCATGTCCGGGTAGGAATGCGCACGCAGCCAGCTGATCGCCCAGTGCCGCCGGGTGCCCGCGATCACTTCGTAATCGTGCGCAGGATCGCCCTGAATCCGGCGCACCACGGCAGGCACTTTCTGGCCGCCTTCGGCAATGATCGAATCGATCAGTTCAGCGCAGCTTTCCTGGCTGAGATGCCCGTAAGACCGCGCATTGCCAGCCCATGGCCGCACCCGCGCCGGATCGAGCAGCAGCTGCGTCACTTGCCGCACTTCGCCGCTCGCCACGCGGGCCAGCGCGTTTTCGCGGCCCAGCAGTGTGCCGCCGCGCACGCGCTCTGCCGCAGCAGCAGGGGCGGCAGCGATTGGCTCTGCCGGGGCAGTTCTGGTCTCTGTCGGCTCGTCGTCGGACAGCAGCGCGGCGAGATAATCGGATTGTTTGCGTGCCATGTTTCAGTCCCGCGAGGAAAGAGGGCTGGGCAGGTAAGAAGTTTGGAACATATATAGAACAAAGCTCTGTAGGAAAGCCGGATCATGCGGCATGGAGCACATCCTCTTCCCGCGCCGGAGCGATGCGGCCCCATCCGGTGCGCACCAGCTGTTCGATCTGGCCCAGTGCCTCATCGAGGTTGGCCTTGCAGCGCTTGTGCGTCTTGGGCGTGCCGATGGCCTTTTCCAGCTCGTACACCGTCATCATCCGCAAGGCTGCGTGGCTGATTTCCGCGCTTTCCAAGATCGGCACCGGGAGCAGGGCAGGGCCGAACGTCTGCTCCATGATCGAGCGCACCATCGCGTGGCTGGGATCGTTGCCATCGAACTTGGAGCAGATCAGCCGCACGAACGAATAATCCACGTCGATCCCGGCCGCGATCAGCTGCGCGATCACCTGATCCATCATCGAAAGGAACTGCACGGTCGAACAGAAATCGGGCGTGGTCGCCGCCAGCGGCACCAGCAGCGCATTGGCCGCCTGCATCACCGCCAGCGAAATCGTGCCGAGCGCGGGCGGCGGATCGAGGATCACCACATCATAGTTCCGCGCCAGATCGGCCAGCCCCTGCTTGAGCTTGCGGAACCGCGCCGCCAGCACCGATTGCCCATCGGACCCGGAGGCGGCCAACTCGTATTCCACATCGAACAGTTCAAGGTTCGACGGGATCAGATCGACGTTCGGCCAAGGCGTCGGCTTCACCGCATAAAGCAGGTCGGTCTGCGTCGGATCGATCGAAAGGTAGGGGTAAAGCGTTTCCTCGCGCGCGATATTGAAATGCGGATTGAAGCCGAACAGCGTCGTCGTCGTCGCCTGGCTGTCGCAATCGACCACCAGCACGCGGTAGCCCTGCACCGCGAAATAGTGCGCCAGATGCGTTGTCACCGTGGATTTGCCGACGCCGCCCTTGAAGTTCTGCACAGCGATGATCGCTGGCACATCCATCGGCGCGCGGGCAGGGGAGGCCCCCAGCACATCGCGCATGTTGAGCAATTCCTGCACCGAATAGCCCAGCCTGCGGCCGTTTTCGCCCGCGGGGGGAGGGGGCAGGCGGCCATCATCCTCAGCCATGCGGATGCGGTTGGTCGAACACCCCAGCAGCTGCGCCGCCTCGGCAATGCCGAACCGCACATTGAGCCCCTTGCGGCTTTCGGGCAGAAAGGCCTTGCGCCGCAGCCGCTCGATCATCTTCTCCCCCGCAGAGGCAAGATCACCGATCTGGCTGACGATTGCATTCGATTCAGACATCGCGCGGCCTTTTGAAGCTGTTATGTCCCAGCTGTGCCATAATTCATTCAATCCCGCAATCGGCGGGGTGAGAAGCGACATGCGCTTGACCGCGCCGCTAGGATCATGGCGGTATGGTGCATCGAACAAGCGGGGCAGGGCGCTCAACGTGCGACCGGACCTGTCGCACCAGTGCGGCATTCTCCGAGTGGACAGACAAGCGAACAGACTGGCGGAGCCAACATGCGGGACGCGGAATATAGAGAATGGCTCGGCAAGCGCCGCTGGAAAGGCGCGCCGCTGGAAAAGAAAGCCAAGGACAACCGGGTCCGCCGCTGCGGGCGGGCAGAGCGGGGCCTGAAAGGCATCGGGTTTGCGCAAACAACCCTCGAAGCCGTGCATGCCGATGGCCAATGGGATGCATTGCTCACGCGCTTGGCTGAGCTAAGAAAAGCTCCTGACGCCGATCCGAGTGCGGTGCTTTCCGTAGTCCCGCAAGCCAATGAACCGGCCCGGCAACTTACCAATATGATCGCCGCCGTGAGGCAGTACGGCTATTTTCTGGATGGACGCGACCCGAACTATGGGACGGGCGCTGGTGAGCAGGAAGGCACCGACGAGGGAGAGGATGAGCCACCGCTCTACATCGTCTCCAACCTCTACGGCATCGAAGACGGGCTAGCAGGCTTCATCGAACGCAAGGAATGGACCCTGCCGGATGATCGCGGGTCCGATCTCAACAAGATGGTCCGAGCCATGCAGCCCGGAGACATCGTTGCTTTGCGCGATTACCTGCCGAACCAGCGCGATCTGCCCTTTCCCTCCCAAGGCAAGCGCGTATCCGCGATGCGCTTCCGGGCCATCGGCAAGGTTACGCACCAGCGCGGCGACGGGATCGGGGTTGATGTGGATTGGCAGGTCCTGCCTGAGCCGAGGATGTGGTATTTCTATACCTATCCCAGGGCGATCTGGAGGCCTCCTGTCGACAGAGAGTTCGGGTTGCGTCTGCGGGAATTTCTGCTCGAGGGCGTGGCGCAGGACTATGACTGGTTCATCCAGAAGTGGTGGCCAAAGGCAGGGGACCTGAAGCTCGATACCGCTGCACTGGCCGAATTGCGCCGGATGTTCCTTGAAAAGCATCCCGATTTTCAGACCTTTGCAACTAGCGCCAGCTTCGAGGTGGGTGAGGGCGGATACAAGAGCGCGTTGGTGGAGCGCACACGGAGCCTGATGCAGGACCACGCCGGTGCAGATGATGCTGCGCTGGGCGCCGCGTTGATCGACCTTGCATCCGGGAAGGGCGGGCTGCTGAGCAATCTGCTGGATTGGCGCACCGCCAAGCTGGCCGCAGAAGTACGGCGGGACAATCCCGGCGTGATGGAACGTGCGACCGGCGCAATGGCTCGCAGCGACGACGGCATTGCAGGCGTGGCGGCGTGGGTTGAAGAAATCTGGCCGATGCTGGAAGCGGCCGCCGCGCAAAAGCCTTATGCGGAAAGCCGCACGATCCCGACGATGATCCGGGCCCTGGTGGACCCGGCCGGCATGTTCGGCATCCGCTCCACCCCAACGGACAACGCGGCGAAGATGCTGCTCGGCCGCTGGGCCTTTGCCGGACAGCCGCTCAGCGCCGAAGACCTTGCCGGTGCTGTGGCGCTGGCGGAAGGCATCATGGCCGAAATGCGCGCCTGGGGCTGGGAACCGCGCGACTACTGGGATGTGCAGAGTTTTCTCTGGGAAACCTGCCAGAAGCGGCTGCCCATGACCGGTGAGCCGGAAGTGCCCTCTGATGCGACCGAACAGGAACGCGCGATGCCCGAACCCACCAACCTGATCCTCTATGGCCCGCCCGGTACCGGCAAGACATTCACCACGGCCCGTGAGGCGGTGCTGCTGTGCGATGGAGATGCGCCGGAGGACCGGGCGGAGTTGATGGCGAGATACAACAAACTTCGTGCCGAAAAGCGCATCGAGTTCGTTACGTTCCACCAGAACTTTTCCTATGAGGACTTCGTCGAGGGATTGCGTCCCAAAACCGATAGCGGGGATGAGGCAAGCGATGGCGGCGCGGGCTTCAGGCTCGAGGCAGAGAGCGGCATTTTCCGGGGTATCTGCGCGCTTTCCGAACAAGCGACAAAGCGCGAGACGGTGAAGGCTGGTTCCGGCAATGCCATCACCGCCGCAGCTGCACCCATCGACCTTGAGCGGCGCAATTTCTGGAAAATGGGATTGGGGGAAATTGGCCAAGAGGATGATGTCTACGAGGACGCCATCGCCAACGGTTACATAGCATTGGGCTGGGGCGGCGACCTTGATTGGAGCGATCCCGCATTCACGGACAAGGACGCCATCAAGGCAAGGTGGCTGGATGAAAGGCCCGCCGAAACGCAACCGAGCAATTGGACCCAACTCCACCCCTTTCGCAACCTGATGGCTGTCGGCGATATCGTCATCATCCCCTACGGAAACTCAGCTTTTCGCGCGATTGGCCTGGTGACCGGAGACTATTACTTCGTACGGGAAGCCCACGGATATTACGCCCACCGTCGATCAGTGCGTTGGCTGCTCGTGCTGGACGAGCCGCTTCCTCGCGATACAATCGTCGAGGTCAATTTCACCATGCGAACGCTGTACGCAATTGGGAGCAGGTTGATTAACAAGGCTGCGCTCAGCCGGCTTATCGGAAGCCCGGAGGTTGCGGCGACCGCGACGCCCGAGGACGGCGGCACCGATCAATTTGTCCTCATCATCGACGAGATCAACCGCGCCAATATCTCCAAGGTCTTTGGCGAGCTCATCACCTTGATCGAGCCGGACAAGCGCCTCGGCATGGCCAATGCGCTCACGGTGCGGCTGCCTTATTCCAAGCGGGAATTCGGCGTTCCTGCCAATCTCCACATCATCGGCACGATGAACACCGCTGACCGGTCCATCGCCTTGCTCGATACCGCGCTGCGGCGGCGGTTCCGGTTCAAGGAGTTGGCGCCTGATACCAGCGTGCCAGCGTTCCTTGCCGCGCAATCCGATACCAAAGTGCCGTTGGTACAGGTGCTTAATGCGATCAACCAGCGGATTGAATACCTGATCGATCGCGATCACCGTATCGGTCACGCCTTTTTCATCGGCTGCCGCACCCGTACCGACGTGGACGTGGTGATGCGCGACAAGGTGATCCCGCTGCTGCAGGAGTATTTCTTCGAAGACTGGAGCCGCATTGCCGCCGTGGTGGGGCGCGGGTTCATCGAGGAAACCACCTTGCCGCCGCCGCCCGGGTTCGAGGGGCACGACACCAAGCCAAGCTGGTCGGTGCGCGAGACATTCCCGGCCAATGCCTTTGATGTGCTGCTTGGCAAGGCGCCGGCCCCAACGGACGAGCCGGACAGCGATACCGAAGAAGGCGGGACCGAAGCCGGATGACGCACCTTTGGTGCCACGAATGGGGCAAGGTTCCGGTAGGGGAAGGGGGCTACACCCGCGCGCAGGCGGATGCGCTGCTTGCCGCCGCACGGGCGCACCCTTGCGGCGGAGCGGAAGGCGGCGACATCCTGTCGGACCACCACCGCCACCTCACCGCAAAGCAGGTGGTGGGCGTGCTGGCGGCTCCGGGGGCCAGCCTTGAAATCCTGCCCAAGGTCGATCCCGCTGCCCCGTCAGAAACCGAGGCCACTGTCCGCAGCCGCCTGATCCACATGCTCGATGTGGCGCATGGGCTGGATCTCTCGGCCGGCGGCGCTTCCCTGCTGGCGCGGCAGAACGAAAGCCTGCTCGATGTGCTGATCCGCCTGTTTGCGGATCGCCTGCTCGGCGAAGTGCGCCGCGGCCTCCCGCGCCGCTACACCGCGCGCGAGGACGATCTCTCCGCGCTGCGTGGCAGTCTTGATGTCGTGCGCCAGTTCACTGTCCATGCGGTGCGGCCGGACCGGCTTGCCTGCCGGTTTGACAGCCTTGAGGCCGACACCCCGCTGATGCGCGTGATGAAGGCCTGTGTGACCGCGCTGGCCCGCCATGCCCGCCATTTCGAAACGCAGCGCCGCCTAGGTGAACTGCGCCACGTGCTGGCCGATATCCCCGATGTGCCGCCCGCGCGCCTGCCGTGGGGCGACGTGCGGATCGACCGTACCAGCGCGCGCTGGCGCAGTCTGTTTGCCCTCGCCAAGCTGTTTCTGCGGCGCGATTGGCAGTCGGTCCACGCCGCGGCATCGGCGCCTGAGGGGATCACGCTGCTGTTCCCGATGAACACGCTGTTCGAAGCCTATGTCGCCGCGCGCCTGCGCCGGGCTCTGGCCGGGAGCGGCATCGAGGTCGCGGCGCAAGGCGGGCTGGCCTATTGCCTAGGCGAATGGCGCGAAGGCGAAGATTGCAACGCTGGCGTATTCCAGACCAAGCCCGATATCCTGCTGCGCCGGAAGGGCCGCGTCCTTGCGATCATCGACACCAAGTGGAAGAAGCTGGGCACCGATGTGCTCGGTACCGGCAAGGACCGCAAGCAGGGCGTCAGCCAGTCCGATGTCTACCAACTGATGGCCTATGCCCGGCTTTACGACTGCGAACGGCTGACGCTGCTTTATCCCGCGATACCGGGTCAGAAGAGCGCCGTGCGCAAGCAGTTCGGCATGGCCGGAGGGCGCGAACGGCTGACAATTGCCGCGCTCGATCTGGCCGATCCTGCCGCCGTGATCCCGTGGCTGGCCAAGTTTGCGTGCGATGAAATGGCGGGTATGCTGGCCGTTACCTGATCAAGGCGAAGGGGCTTCTCTTGAACGCGCGGATGGAAAAGCTCGACCGGGCGATCAGGTTGATCCACCTCCTTTGCGAAAGCGCCGAGGGGCTGACGCTCGACGAGATGGCGCGCGAGCTTGATGTGAACCGCCGCACCGCCGAGCGAATGCGCAACGTGATTGCGCTCCATTTCGATCTGGAAGACGTCGCCGACGGGCGGTCCAAGCGGTTCCGCATCCGCGAAGGGCTGCGCCGCGTCTACACCCGCCCTTCCGCCGCCGAAATTGCCGCGTTGCAAGCCGAAGTTGCGGCGCAGCGCCGAGAAAAGGCCCCGCAGGCCGATCTGCTCGATTCCTTGCTGACCAAGGTGCGCAGCGCGTTCGACATGCGCGAGCGTTCGCGGATCGAACCCGATCTCGATGCGCTCGCCCGGCTCCAGCGAGCGCGCGTGGTGGCGGGGCCTGCAGTGGTGGCTGCGCCCCACGTGCTGGTGGCGGTGCAGCAGGCCATCATCGCGGGAACTGCGATCGAATTCGATTATCTGGCGGAAGGCGCAGTCGCGCCCAAATGGCGGCGCGTGGTGCCCTATGGCCTGCTGCACGGGCCGGTGACCTACCTTGTCGGCAAGATGCCCGGCCGTGATCTTGATCCCGTTCACTACCGCTTGGACCGCATGGAAAATCCGCGCCTTGGCAACGAGCCCTGCGCGCCGCCCGAGGACTGGGATCTTGATGACTGGCTCGCGCATAGTTTCGGTATCTGGCGCGAGGACGACCACGACGTGGTCTTGCGCGTGCTGCCCAGCGCCGTCCCCCGCGCCCGCGCCTGGCGCTTCCACCCCGCGCAAGTGCTGGAAGAGGACGGCGACGAACTGCTGGTGCGGTTCAGGGCAGGGGGCCTGCGCGAAATCGCCGAACACCTGTTCACCTGGGGCGGCGACGTGCGCATCGAAGCGCCCGAGGAACTGCGCAGCGTGATGCGCGAACGGGTGCTGCTGGCGTGGGCTACGACATGACGACCGATCTTGTCGTTGGCGAGACGCAATCGCGGATCCTGGAAATGACAACTGAGTCGAACGCTGAGGGGATATTGAAGTGAGAAATCTGTTTGCTGCGTTCACGCTGGGCCTGATCCTTGCACTGGTAGGTGGATATGCATGGTTCGCCACCCCACGAGACGGCGTCATTCCCGTGGACATGCCAGTGGGTTCGAAGAGTGAAACATTTGCTGTGGGGGAAGTGCTGGACGGGATTCGAGGCATGAACCGCTTGATCGTTTTCCGCAGTTACCTGACCGCTGTAACCCGTACAACCGAGACAAACCTGATTGGGATGGAAGCAAAGCAAACCACGATCACGCCTGCATTTGTGAACTACTACGTGGATCTTGACGCAATGCGAGCCGAAGATGTTCGAATCGATGGCGACACGTTGCGGGTTAAGCTGCCTCGACTGATGATTGAACGGCCAAACGTCGATGTAACTCGAATTGAGGTGATCGATCAGGGACTATGGTCCAGCCTATCGGACGCCGACAAGCGAAACTGGAAGAAGAATAGCAACAAGGCCATGAAGCAGCTCTTCGAGCGTGCGCAAATGAAGATCCTGATCGAAGCGGCTCGCGATCAAGCACTCAAGTCAATGGTCCAGAACACCCGCAAAATTGCCGACCGCGCGGGCGGCTTGAAACTGAAGGTCGTCGTCAGCTTTTGACGAGAGAAGGATGGACTTTCGAGCCATGAGAAAGCCCCCGGCAACAGTCGCTGCGCTCACCGACTTTGGCCGCATCCGGCTCTCGCAGTCGTTTTTCATGCGCGACTTCCTGTTCTCGGATATCGCCGCGATCCACGGACTGACCAACGTTCCGGACGATCCGGAGCTTGCGATCGCGGCCGGCCGGCATCTGTGCGAGGAACTGCTCGAGCCGTTGCAGGCGGCGTTCGGGCGCGTAGCCATCCGCTCCGCCTATCGCAGCTGCACCGTCAACGCGCTGGGCAATGCGCGCGGCTATAATTGCGCGGCCAACGAGAAGAACTACGCCGGCCACATCTGGGACCGGCGTGACGCAGCCGGGCGCATGGGCGCGACCGCCTGCATCGTGGTGCCGGCATTCATCGATGCTTTCCCGCAGGAATCTGCTTGGACCAAGCTGGCATGGTGGATCCACGATCACCTGCCCTACAGCACGCTGGAGTTCTATCCCAAGCTCGGCGCCTTCAACATCCAGTGGCGCGAGGAGCCGGAGCGGCGCATCGACAGCTATGTCTTTCCAAAGGGTTGCATGACGAAGCCCGGCATGACCAATCATGCTGGCCGGCACGACGCAGAGTGGGCCGGGATTGAACAGGCCTGCATGGATCGGACGATGAGGGGCAGAACCAGCACATGAGCACCACTTTCTTCGAATCCCCGATCCTCAATTCGCCCTATGCCGAACCGTCACGGCATTGGGAGCTCGACGAGGCTGGGCAGCCGACCAGCGTGATCGTGCCGCGGCGGCGGACCAGTGCGCTGGTATCGCCGATCCCCAAGGCCAAGAAGGTGAAAGGCAAGAGCCAGCAGGCGGATTTCCTCGCCGATGAGCTGGGGCTTGAATACAACCCCACCGAGGTCATCAACGGCATCCGCAGCGCTGTGGAAAGCTGGCGGCGTCTGCCCGAATCGCAGTGGCAGGTTACCCCGTCTACCCAGCGCCTGCTGCGGCATTGGCGCAGCCATGATTTCGCCAATCAGAAGCCGTTCTTCTGCCAGATCGAGGCGGTGGAAACAGTCATCTGGCTGACCGAGGTCGCGCCGAAATCGTCATCGCAGGGCCGCCGGTTCTGGGCGCATCTGGAAGCGGCCAACGCCGCCTCCAATCCTGAACTGATGCGGCTCGCGCTCAAGCTGGCGACGGGTGCCGGCAAGACAACCGTGATGGCCATGCTGATTGCCTGGCACACCGTGAACGCGGTTCGTCATGGCAAGAAATGGGCGTCCAAGGGATTCCTGATTGTCGCGCCCGGCATCACGATCAAGGACCGCCTGCGGGTGCTCCAGCCCAATGATCCCGAAAGCTATTACCAGAGCCGCGAACTGGTGCCTGAGGACATGCTGCCCGATCTGGGCAAGGCCAAGATCGTCATCACCAATTACCACGCCTTCAAGAAGAAGGACGAGGTCCCGCTCAACAAGGTCCAGCAGGCCGCGCTGCGCACCACGCCCCGGCAGGAAAGCGACGGGGTGATGATCCGCCGGGTCGCCGGTGATCTTATGGGCCTCAAGAACATCGTCGTGCTGAATGACGAGGCGCACCACTGCTACCGCGAGCGCCCGCTTACGGCGGAGGAGCAGAAGGCGCTGAAAGGCGATGAACTGGCCGAAGCCAAGGAAGCCAACGAGGCCGCGCGGCTGTGGATTTCCGGGCTAGAGGCGGTGAAGCGCGAACTGGGTCTGGCGATGGTCTATGATCTTTCCGCCACGCCGTTCTTCCTGCGCGGATCGGGATATCGTGAAGGTTCGCTGTTTGGCTGGGTGATGAGCGATTTCAGCCTGATGGACGCCATCGAATGCGGCATCGTGAAATTGCCGCGTGTGCCCGTGATGGACAACGTGCCCGGCGGCGATACGCCGATGTTCCGCAACTTGTGGGACCATGTCGGCAAGCACCTGCCCAAAAAGGGCCGCGCCTCTGCCAAGGGGATGGACCCGCAGAAGCTGCCCAGCGAACTGCTCACCGCCATCGATGCGCTCTATGGCCATTATGAGAAGACGCAGGCGCTGTGGCGCGAGCAGGGATTGCCGGTCGATCCCGTGTTCATCGTGGTGTGCAACAACACCGCCACGTCCAAGCTCGTGCATGATTACATCGCCGGTTATGAAATCCCGGATGGGCAGGGCGGCGCCATTCCGGTGGCGGGCAAGTGCCCGCTGTTTCGCAACTATGACCCCGATGGCACTGCGCTGCCCCGCATGCGCACCTTGCTGATCGATTCGATGCAGCTCGAATCCGGCGAGGCGATTTCGCCTGAATTCCGCGATGCCGCCGCTGGCGAGATCGAGCGGTTCAAGCAGGAGCTGATCCAGCGCAGCGGCGACCGCGTGGCGGCCGAAAAGGTGGACGATGCCACCATCCTGCGCGAGGTGATGAACACCGTGGGCCGCCCCGGCGCGCTGGGCGGCGGCATTCGCTGCGTGGTCTCGGTCTCGATGCTGACCGAGGGGTGGGATGCCAACACCGTGACCCACGTGCTGGGCGTCCGCGCATTCGGTACCCAGTTGCTGTGCGAACAGGTGATCGGCCGTGCCTTGCGCCGCCAGTCCTACCAGCAGCAGGCGGACGGCCTGTTCAAGGTGGAATATGCCGACGTGCTGGGCATCCCGTTTGATTTCACCGCCGCACCGGTAGTTTCAAAGCCGAGCCCGCCCGACAACATGGTGCGCGTCCACGCCATCAGCCCTGATCGGGATAGCAGCGAAATCCGCTTCCCCCGCGTCGATGGCTATCGCACCGAACTGCCGCAGGATGTGATCCGCGCCGCCTTCACGCCCGATTCCACGCTGGAGCTGACCCCCGAACTGGTTGGCGCTACGGAAACGGTCAATTCCGGCATCGTGGGGGAACAGGCCAATCTCACGCTCGATCACCTGAAGGATACGCGTCAATCCTCCATCCAGCTGCGGCTTGCCGATTGGATCGTGAAGCGCAAGCTGACCGAGGCGGGGCAGCCGGTGAATGTCGGTCTCATCATGCAGATGCGCACGATCGTGCGGCGCTGGATGGCGGATCACTTCGTGCCCACCGGCGGCACCGAACCGGCCCAGCTGCTTTACGGCACGATTGCAGACCGGGTGGCGGAAAAGATCATGGCCGCGATCACCCGCGCGCAGGAAGGCGGCGGGCGCGTGCTGGCGCTGCTCGATCCCTATAACCGCGAAGGCTCCACCCGCAACGTCAGCTTCATGACGAGCAAGGACCGCTATGAAACCTCGCCCCGCTGCCATGTGAATCTGGCCGTGCTCGATAGCGATTGGGAGGCCGAATTCTGCCGCGTGGCCGATCAGCACCCGCGCGTGCTGGCCTGGGTAAAGAACCACAATCTGGGCTTTGAAGTGCCCTATACCGCCGGCGGAGAAGCGCGCCGCTATCGCCCCGATTTCATCCTGAGGCTGGACGATGGGCGAGGGGTGGAAGACCCGCTCAACCTCGTGGTCGAAATCAAGGGCGCGCGGGATGAGGACGACAAGGCCAAGGCCGAAACCATGCGGACGCTGTGGGTGCCCGGGGTGAACAATCTGGGCACGATGGGCCGCTGGGCCTTTGCCGAATTCACTGATGTGTGGACGATCAAGACGGAGTTCGCCGCGAAGGTGGAAGCTTGGCTGGATGGGGTTGTGAAAGGGGATGCCGCGTGACCACTGTCAGTCTAAGCTACATTGCGACCCTCCAGCATGCGCAGTGGATGCTGGCAGCCGATGGACAATACCTCGAGCTCATTGGCAAACAGCGTTCGGTCAGCGCGGCCCAGCGCATGTTCCGCGAGTACAACGTTGCGCGCACGATATGGGGCAAAGATGGCTTAAAGAATTTTGCCGAGACCGTGTTCGACAAAGCTGCAAAGGTGCCGTGGCCGGCAACTTTGACGGATCGTGCCGATTGGTGCGCTACGCTGGCAGAAACGGCGTACAGGCCTACGGGAAAGAACGGCCAGCCTCAGGGCAGTGCTTATTCCGCTGCCACCAAGCTGGCGTGGTTCATCAATCCGGATGGCTGGACGATGTTTGACAAATTTGCGGGGATCGGACTCGGTGCATCTGATATCCGTTCTTTCTATCGCGAGCTTGACGGTCTCGGTTTTGCCGGGGAGGCACAGAAGCTCAATGCTTGCATCGCAACGCATGGCTTCACCGGCATTTACGGTGAACGCATCATCGACAAGTTTCTCATGAGCCGAGGCATGCTTTGGGATGCTAAGCTGCAAGATCAGGGCACTGAACGCGCCTCACTGCTCGCGCAGGCAGAGCGGTTTCTGGCAAACCTTGCAGGCATCCACTCCGCTGGCGATACCTTGGCAAAGCGCTTGCGCGATCTGGCCACAGATATCTCCAAAATACTGACCAATGATGCTTTTCTCGCTCCTGCGGCGCTGAAGAAGATGACAAAGCGAGGCGTTTGAACATGGCCAAGCCCCCCCTGCGCGTTGATGCGCTCACCCATGATGAAGCCACGCGGCGCAATGCGCCCACGGCGGAGCTGGAGGCGTTTGTGCCGCCTGCGGTGAAGGCGCCGATCCTTAGCGCGTATGAGCGGCGCAATCCTGATCTTGATCCGCAGCTGGTGTGGCGAGGCAAGGATGTGGCGGATTGGTCGGACCTCGTCGTCGAAGCGCCGCCGCTGTATATTCAGGAGAAAATCCACCCCAAGGTGCTGATCGAGGATCTGAAGCGGGTTTCCCCGGGGAAACAGAACGATACGCCAGACCTGTTTGCCGATTTCAACGGCGTGCCGGCTGATGCGCGCACCGAATTCTATGCGCACGATCAGCACTGGTCCAACCGCATGATCCTGGGCGACGGGCTGAAGGTGATGGCATCGCTGGCGGAGCGCGAGGGGCTGAAGGGCCGGGTGCAGTGCATCTATATCGATCCGCCCTATGGCATCAAATTCAACAGCAATTTCCAATGGAGCACCACGGACACGAAAGTGCAGGACGGCAAGTCCGACCACCTGACGCGTGAGCCGGAGCAGGTGAAGGCCTTCCGCGATACCTGGCGCGACGGCATCCACAGCTACCTGACCTATCTGCGCGACCGCCTGACCGTGGCGCGCGATCTGCTGACCGACAGCGGCAGCGTGTTCGTGCAGATCGGCGACGAGAATGTGCACCGGGTACGGGCGCTGATGGATGAAGTGTTTGGGGATGAGAACTGCGTTAGCCAAATCACAACCACAAAAACCGGAGGGCAGACCTCAAAGTATCTAGCGGGTGTGGCTGACTATGTACTCTGGTACGCTAAGGATTTCCGGGCACTTAAATTCCGACGACCTTGGGAATCAAAGGAATATGGCGGTGAAGGCGCGGATAAGTATCGTCTGATCGAGCTTCCGGAAGGTACTCGTAGACCGATACAAGAATCGGACTTTTCTAGCGGCGTCGAGCTGAAAATATTCCGAAAAGACACTATCACGAGCCAACGCCCACCTGGTAGTTTCCCTGTTGATTTCCGTGGCCGGCAGGTAACTCCTAAGGCAAATTTCTGGAAGTCGGGTCCTGATGGAATGCGCAGGCTTGTCCGATCAAACCGGATTGAAGCGGAAGGCAATGGACTAGCTTATGTTCGCTATCTGGATGATTTTAAAGCATACGAACGCGGGAATGTTTGGACGGACTTAGGGGGCGTTCAAAGCAGGAGTGACCCAAAGATCTATGTAGTTCAGACAGCAAGTTCGCTGATCCAGCGCTGCATCCTGATGACCACCGACCCCGGCGATCTCGTGCTCGATCCCACCTGCGGATCGGGCACCACGGCTTATGTCGCCGAACAATGGGGCCGCCGCTGGATCACCATCGATACAAGCCGCGTCGCGCTCGCGCTGGCGCGGGCGCGGATCATGGGCGCGCGCTATCCGTGGTATCTGCTGGCAGACAGCCCCGAAGGCCAGCGCAAGGAAGCCGAACTCACCCGCACCGTGCCCGCCACCACGCCCACGCACGGGCGGCTGCGCCAAGGCTTCGTCTATAAGCGCGTGCCGCACATCACGCTGAAGAGCATCGCCAACAACGCCGAGATCGATACGATTTGGGAAAGCTATCAGCCCCGGCTTGAGGCTTTGCGCGAAAGCCTGAACGCTGCGCTGGGCACCACGTGGCAGGAATGGGAAGTACCGCGCGAACTCGATACCACCCTCGTCACCCCCGCGAAGGCGGGGGTCCAGCAGGCGCAGCGCGATGCCGCCTGGATTCCCGCCTTCGCGGGAATGACGAAGGAAGGGCAGGGCAATGTGCTGGCGCTCCACGCCGCATGGTGGGACTTGCGCATCGCCCGGCAGAAGGAAATCGACGCCAGCATCGCCGCCAAGGCCGATACCGAATACCTCTATGACCAGCCCTATGACGACAAGGCCCGTGTCCGCGTGGCGGGGCCGTTCACGGTGGAAAGCCTCTCCCCCCACCGCGTGCCCGCCGTCGATGTGGACGACAGCCTGTTTGACGAGCTGGAAGCCGCCGCAGGCCGACGTCGCCCGGAAGAAGTGGGCGGCGGGGAAGCGGCAGACTTTGCCGCGATGGTCCTCGAAAACCTCAAGAAATCGGGCGTCCAGCAGGCCCACAAGGCCGACAGGCTGGTGTTTGAAAGCATCAAGGGCTGGCCCGGCCGCTTCCTCTGCGCCGAAGGCCGCGTGCGCCAGTCGTCCGATGCGGAAGATACCCCCCAGCGCCGCGCCGCGATCATGATCGGCCCGGAATACGGCACCGTCGCCCGCGCCGACCTGACCGCCGCCGCGCGCGAGGCGATGGAGGCGGGCTTCGACCTGCTGATCGCCGCCGCGTTCAACTTTGATGCCCACGCCAGCGAATTCACCCACATGGGCGCGCTGACGGTGCTGCAAGCGCGGATCAACCCCGATCTGCACATGCCAGACCTCGCCAATACGGGCGCGGGCAACCTCTTCACCGTGTTCGGCGAACCCGATATCGCGGTGCACGATGAAGGCGATGGGCAGGTCTCCATCGAAGTGGCCGGGGTGGACATGTACAAGGGCGGCCAGATCGAAAGCGGCAACGCCGACGACATCGCCGTGTGGTTCATCGATACCGACTACAACTACGAAAGCTTCTTCGTGCGCCACGCCTATTTCCCCGGCGCAAACGACCCCTACAAGGCGCTGAAAACCACGCTGAAGGCGGAGATCGACGCGGAGGCATGGGAGAGCTTGAAGCGCACAAGGTCTCGGCCCTTCGCCCGCCCGGCCGGGGGCAGGGTGGCGGTGAAGGTGATCAACCACCTTGGGGATGAGGTGATGAAGGTGGTGGTGGTTTGATGGAGATCGCGCATTTATGTGCTCGGGCCGACCGAGGCACTCTCTTCGAGGACATGCGTGTATTAGACCTGAGGCAACCTCACCTGAGAGATATGCCGCTCTGTGCCGATCAAGCGGCTAAAGTGGTGTGTACGATCGTTTTACCAAAGATGCTGCGCATAGATGGGCGACCTGACATGCGCTATAATAGCTCATTTCCTGACGTTACAAAAAGTTGGCCAATTGTAAAATTGGTTCAAATTCTGGATCGGATCAAGCTGGAAGGTGACATGACTGCGCCTAATCATGTTTGGGTGAATGAAAGATTTCGACCTGCTCAGGTTACCAGTTATGGTGTGTGCTTTCTCGATTGGCCTCTAATCCCGCTTTATCGTTCTGGAGGGTACAACGGGTTTTGTGAAAACATAGATGCGCTCGTCGATGTACTCGACGAGATATCGGCCCCATGAACCTCCTCTGGTCCTCCACCTTCACCGCCGCGCTGGGCAAGCTTTCGCCGCAGGAGCAGAAGCAGGTCAAGCTGACGGCGACCGATCTGCTGTTCGATCCCAAGGGGAACGGGCTGCAGCAGCACCGTGTGGAGGCGGCGCCCGGGTTCTGGACGGTGCGGGTCAATCAGGACGTGCGCATCGTGCTGCACAAGCAGGGCGAGCAGACCTTGCTGGCCTATGTCGGCCATCACAATGACGCCTACCGCTGGGCTGAGCGCCGCAAGCTGGTGCCGCATGAACGCACGGGGGCGATGCAGTTCGTCGAGGTGATCGACTCGGAGACCGATTTTGGCCGCGAGCGGATGACATGCCGTGGTTATGTCGATCTGCCGCAGGGGCAGACGCTGCTGCTCGAGCCCGATCTGCCGCAGCGCCCGTTTGCGGGGCTGGGCGAGGATCAGCTGCTCGATGTCGGCGTGCCGCGTGACTGGTTGGGGCAGGTGCGCGATGCGCTGTCCACCGAAGTTGATGAACTGTTCAGCCATCTCCCCGCCGAGGCCGCCGAAGCGTTGCTCGATTTTGCGACAGGCGGCAGGCTGGAAGACCACATCGCGCAGCGAGCCGAACCGGGCGCGGATCCTTTTGCGCACCCCGATGCGCAGCGGCGTTTCCGCGTGCTGGACAACATCGAGGAACTGCGCGCCGCGCTCGATCAGCCGTTCGAGCAGTGGGCGGTGTTCCTCCACCCGGTGCAGCGCGCGTTGGTGGAGCGGGCGTGGAAGGGGCCGGCGCGGATTTCGGGATCGGCGGGCACAGGCAAGACCATCGTGGCGCTGCACCGCGCGGCGCATATCGCACGGAGCGATCCGGCGGCGCGGGTGCTGCTGACGACGTTTTCAAAGCCGCTGGCGCTCGCGCTGGAGCGCAAGCGCGATGTTCTGACCGCCGCCGAGCCGGAGCTACGGGCGCGGATCGTGGTCCGCCCGCTCGATCAGGCGGCGACCGAGCTTTACACCCGCGCGTTCAGCCAGCCCAACCGGGCGACCGAAGCGCAAGTCCGCGCGGCGATTGCCGAGGCGCGCAAGACCGGGCTGGGCGGCGCGCTGGGCGAGGCATTCCTGTTCGAGGAATGGACCGAGCTGGTCGACGCGTGGGGCGTGGCGGATGCGGAAAGCTATGCGACGCTGCCGCGGATCGGCCGGCGCACCCGGCTCGGTCCCCAGCAGCGCGCGGCGGCGTGGGGTGTGTTTGCCTACGTGCGCGAATGGCTGGCGCAGCGGCGGTTGGTCACGTGGGCCGCGATCTATGGCGCGCTGACGGATTGGCTGGAACGCGGCGGGGACCTCGGCTTCAGTCATGTGGTGGTGGACGAGGCGCAGGACCTTTCCGTGGCGCAAGTTCGGTTTCTGGGGCAGCTCGGCAAAGGCCGGGCAGACGCGCTGATGCTGGCGGGCGATGTGGGTCAGCGCATTTTCCACCTGCCGTTCAGCTGGGCCAAGCTGGGGCTGGACGTGCGCGGTCGCAGCCATTGCCTGAAGGTCAACTACCGCACCTCGCACCAGATCCGCGTGGCTGCTGACCGGCTGCTGCCCCCCGCGATCAGCGACATGGACGGCATCGAGGACGGGCGGCGCGGGACTGTCTCGGTGTTCGATGGGCCGGAGCCGTTGGTGTCGCTGGCAGACGACGCGGCGGGCGAACAACAGGCGGTGGCAGATTGGCTGCGCGAATGCCTGTCTGAAGGTATCGAGCCGCATGAGATCGCGCTGCTGGTGCGCAGCGAAGCTCAGCTCGCCCGCGCGCGGGCTGCCGCCAAAGCCGCCTGGCTAGACCCGTACAACGCGCAAGGAGTAGCAGTCATGCCCATGCACGGGGCCAAGGGACTCGAGTTCCGGGCCGTGTGCGTGATGGCGTGCGATGAGGACATCCTGCCCGACCCCGCTCGCCTCGCCGCCATCGGTGACGTGGCGGAACTGGAAGCCGCCTATGAAACTGAACGGCACTTGCTCTACGTTGCCTGCACGCGCGCAAGGGACCGCTTGCTGGTGAGCGGCTTGGCACCGGGAAGTGAATTTCTGGATGATTTCAAGCCATAACGACCGAATCTGTCATATCACTCGCTGATCGAACGCTTTACGCTTGGGTTAGACTGGACGGGGGCTTGATGGGCGACGAGGTACAGGATGGCGATGGCACACCTGAAGCGGAAACGGATTGGCGCAGCCTGATTGATGCGGCGACCAGTCTTGAAGCACTTGCCGAAATTGATCGCCGACTAGAGCAACAGGGGCCTGCTGCGCGGAAGTGGCGGATGTCTGTCATCCTGCGCCGCAGTGCCTTGCGCGGCCGCAGGCTGGTGCCGCGGCCCAAGCAGCTGACGCAGCCTGCCGTCGCCTTTGCTGCAGGCTTTGGCCTGCCAGCCCCCGATGGCAGGCGCCTGCACGCTTATCGCCTGACCAAGGCGCAATTCGATGCTCTCCAGCAGGATCTGTCGCGGCGGGGAAGCTATGCTTCACTGGAAATCGGCTACACGCCCGGGCTGTTTGCGCTCTGGGCCTCAGAATGGTTTCGCCGTTGCTACTCTGGCGGTGTGCGGCGCTGGGATGATCTGACACGGGCCCTGGGATTGCCGGCGCCGGGCCAGACCCAGCAGAACACGCTGCGGGACGTAACCCGCAAGGGCCTGCAGCAATGGCAGCGCCCGGTCTTCCATGCGGACAGCATGACGCAGTATCTCGCCACTCTAGCACGTGAGGGAGGCTTCCCGGCCTGTGCTGTCGCTGGTGGTGCGCAGGGCTGGGCGAAGACTGTGCTGGAGGCGGTCGTCGCCGCCTTGTTGGGCGCGCCGACTGCAGGTGAGTCTGAGGCATTGGAATTTGCCCGACAGCAGAAGGCGCGGCTGAAGGCCATTTTCAGCGATGATGAGTTCATTCAGCTCTGCGCGGATCTCGCTCTGGCGATCGTGCAATTGCGGCGCGAAGCAGAGCCCTATGCCGTGGCCGCCAACTTGCCCCTCGCCGCCTGGCTGGGGCTGAACCGGCCAGACTGGCGCGAGCTCCTGCCAATTTCGACCGGCGATGCCGACGCCGATGCCTTGGTTGAGACGCTGATGAAGGTCGACGCGGTGTCCGGCTCGATCGTGCATGTTGAGCGAATGTTGGTGCGCGATGGGGAAGGGGGCCTCTGGCACGAAGCGGCCCGGATCGGTCTGGATGGAGAGATCCCCGGCGGAGCCATGGCTGGCGTTGATACGTCGTATGGGCGTTTGCGCGGATTTGCTGCCGGGCCAATGGCGCGGCATCTTCCCGGCGAACTGGCGCTGTTTGATCCGCCCGCTGTGGAGGAAACCGCCTGGAGCGTGCAATCGGGCAGGTATGCACGCGGCATTCTGCGGCTGCCCTTTGCTTGTGCCGTGCAGATCGACTTGCGCGCCGGGGAACGGTCTGTCGGACGGATAGAGCTGCCAAGCGGAAAACCGCGCCGGGGCCAGCTTCTGGTCGCCGCGCTGGAGGAAGGCAGTGCGGAGGAGCCGCGCTTACTGCGTGTGATCGGGTCCGGATCGGGAAGCTACCGTCAGACCGAGCTCTTTCTGCAGGTTCCCAAGGAATGGGCCGTGCTGCCGATTGACGGAGGCAGCGTGCTTCCTCTCGGCCCAGGCGTGGGGGATACCGCGCTGTGGCGTGTTAGCGGCGGAACCCGGCTTATCGATCCGCTGAACGATTGCTACCGCATCTTGTGCGGGCAGGCGGCAAGCCAGACCGTGCGCATCGACATGATCGGCAATGCACCGGCATGGGCCGAGGTAAGCGGTTCGGGGTCGGTACACAGAACGGACCCAGATATACGCTAAGGTTTTGCCGTGCCTTCGACGGCGCGCATCTGGCGAAGCGGTCTGAGCGCGGTGGATGGCGCATCGGGATCGGTCCAGAGGTAATCGCCGGTGAGATTGATATGCTGCCAACCGAGCGGTGATAGGTGTTGCAGCAGGTCCGGCGGGACCGGCCGGCCGAGGTTGGCGAGATGCATCCAGGCGGCTTGCAGGTAGGTCGTGTTCCACAGGACGATGGCACCGGCGACGAGGTTCAGCGCGCTCGCCCGATGGCTTTGGGCTTGCAGCGCATGATCGCGGATACGGCCGATGCGATGGAAGAAGATGGCGCGTTTCAGGGCATTTTCCGCTTCTCCCTTGTTGAGTTCGCGGGTGGCGCGGCGACGCTGTTCGGGCTGCTCGATCCAGTCGAGCGTGAACAGGGTACGCTCGACGCGACCGATCTCGCGCAACGCCAGTGCCAGGCCGTTGGCGCGTGGATAGGAGCCGAGCCGTTCCAGCATGATCGAGGCGCTGACGACGCCTGTGCGGATCGAGGTTCCCAGTCGCAGCACGTCGTCCCAGTGTGCCTCGATCAGACCTTCGTCGATGCGGCCCGCGACCAGCGGCGCAATATCGGGGCCGGGTTCGATGCCGTTAAACAGGTGCAAACGGCGTGCGGCGATATTCGGGATACGCGGCGCGAACCGGAACCCAAGCAGATGACATAGCGCGAACACATGGTCGGAGACGCCCCCGCCATCGACGTGATGCTCTTCGATGTGCAGATCGGCGCCGTGGTGGAGCAGCCCGTCGAGCACCTGTGCCGCCTCGCTCGCCGAAGCGGAGATAACTGTGGAATGGAACGGCGCGTAGCGATCCGAGACGTGGCTGTAAAAGGAGACAGCCGGCTCTGTCCCCTTGTGCGGATTGACTGCGCCGGTTGCCTGGGCGCGGCGGTCGAGCGGAAAGTTCTGACCGTCTGAGCTGGACGAGGTGCCGGACCCGAACAGCGCGGCCAGCGGCGCGGTGTGTTGGGCGTCGACAAGCCGGGCGAGCGCGCGACCGTAGGTTTCCTCGCGCAGATGCCACGAGGCGAGCCAACCGAGTTGGCGCTGGGTCACGAGATTGCAGGCTTCCGCCATGCGCGTATGGCCCAGATTGGTGGCATCGGCGAGCACCGCCGTGAGGATCGCACGTGGTTCATCCGCGGCACGGCCACTTTGCAGATGCGTGAAGCACTGGCTGAACCCGGTCCATCGATCGACTTCGGCAAGAAGGTCGGTGATGCGGATCGCGGGCAGATGCGCATAGAGCGGCGCAAGGGCGGTATCGGATTCCTCGGGAGTAATCGCCTTCAAGGGCGAAATCCGCAGCCTGCCCAAGCTGAGCTGCACGTCTTCCAGCGCGTCCGTCTCCGCCTTTCGCTCGACCTCGGCCAATCGACGGGCGAGGCGGGCGCGTCGTTCGGCCAGCCAGATATCGGCCGTATCCGGTGCCGGTATCGGCAAGGGGCCGGCCGCGCGCATGTTGGCGAATACGGGGGCAGGAATGAGTTGCTGCTCGACAGCACGATAGCGTCGGCTTCCCTCGACCCACATGTCGCCGGCGCGAAGCCGGTCGCGAAGCTCGACCAGCACGCACAATTCATAGATCCTGCGATCGGGAATGCCGGTGCCGATCGCCCGACGCCAAGCTTGCCGGATGAAGCCGACTGGCGTGCCTGCAGGCAATTTGCGCAGATGACCAAAATGAAGGTCGCGCATGATCGCGACCGCTCGCGCGAGCGCATGGCAGGCTGGCACCGCCCCGAATGTGAACGAGGCGATGAACGAGGGACCGACCTGTCGGAGGACGGGGTAATTGGTCGCGGCGACCGCGACGGGATCGACCGAATCGGGGCGGATCAGCTTGCGGGCTTCATCGACCTCGCGGCCGAGATCATTCCATCCGATCGCTGCCTCGACCGCAGCGCCGATATCGCCACCTGATATCTTGGCGGCGAGCAAGGCAGCGCCGAGTTGGGCAAGCAGCCGGATTTTGCCGTTGATGGTGCGCCGGTTGCGCTTGAGTGTCGTGTCCGCGCTGTTCTGTTCGCGCCGGAACATCTGCCCAAGCAGGCGATCGAACATCAGCACCGCATCGTCGGTGAGGGTAACGATGGTTTCGAGGATGGTCGCCACCAATGTGGCGCGACGCCGCGTCGCTTGCAGCGTCCGAACATGTTGCGCGGTCAGCCGCACGCCTTCCTGGCACAGGCGTCGGAGGCGCTCGGGATGGACGCCTACGGCGATATCCGGATCGATCCCGATGGCCCGAAGCAGTGTCAGTCGCTCGATGATGGCGGCGAATGTCTTTCGGCCGGGCTTGCCGGGTGACTGCCGCACCCAGGCCAGATCGCTCAAGTTCGTGCCTGTGTGGGGCAGGAGAAGCGCATCGAGCAGCCGGCGCTGTCGAGCATCGAGTCCTCGGGTCAGATGCTCGGCGACATGGCGTTCGGCATCGAGCAACGCCTGTGCGACCATCCGCTCGACCGAACTGATGCCCGGCACAATGATGCGCCGTCGCCGGCACTCATCCAGCATCACGCGCGCCAGCCTAGCCCCGCTGGTCGTCGTCAGCGCGATCGGCAGGAGCCATTCCTGCAACGTCGTTCGCAGCGGCCGACTGAGCGGCATGAAGCCGAATGCATCGCGCAGTGCATCGAGCTGTTCGTACCGGGTCGGGCCGCGCGTCGCGTAGTCGGCCAGCACCTCGGGTCCGACCTGCAATTGCTCTGCGACGAACGCGAGCGGCGTATCAGGGATCAGTTCACCGGGTCGCAGGAAACGGCCAGGATAGCGCAGCGCGCAAAGCTGGATCGCGAAACCCAGCCGGTTATGCGGTCGCCTCCGGCGGACGATGATGGCCAAGTCGTCCCGGCTCAATGTCCAGTGCTGGACGAGCAGGGTTTCGTCGTCGGGAAGCGCGAGCAACGCCGCGCGTTGCTCGTCCGACAGGACGGCGCGACGCGGCATCGGCTTAGACCTTGGCCGGTGCGGTCCAGCCGATCCGGGCAAGCGTGCCGAGAAGGGTCGAACGCGGCACCTTGAAGGTCCGGCAGACGGACGCCTTGCTGGCCCCGCCATCCAGCGCGGCGGTGATCCGCTCGAGCGTTTCGGCGTCGATCATCGGCGGGCGGCCACCTTGGCGTCCCCGGCGTTTGGCAGCAGCCAGTCCCGCCATCACCCGTTCGCGCGTGAGCGCACGCTCATATTGTGCCAATGCACCGAACAGCGAGAACAGCAATTCGCCGTGCGGCGTGGTCGTATCCATCTGCTCGGTCAGCGACCGGAACGCGATGCCGCGCGCCTTCAGATCGGTGACGATCGTCAGCAGGTGCGGCAGCGAGCGTCCGAGCCGGTCGAGCTTCCACACGATCAGTGTGTCGCCCGCGTTCAGATAGTCGAGGCAGGCTTTCAGGCCTGGTCGGTCGTCGCGCGCGCCGGATGCCTTGTCGGTATGGAGATGCCGATGATCGACCCCGGTTGCGACGAGCGCGTCCCGCTGGAGATCGACCGTTTGGCGGTCATCGGTCGTTGACACCCGCATATATCCGACCAGCATGTACGACAAACCCTCGAAAGCATGTTTTCGAACACCCTATCAAAGCGACAGGGTTTGTCGATCGTTATGGGCTGAGGCGGGTATGGTTCGGCAAAAGCGCAGGTCCGGAGCGTCGCCTATCACCTGTTTGCCGTCACGCGTCTGCTGTCCGTATGGACGCAAGTAGAAGGCACGCTGATGCCGCAAGAAGCACCAGGTCCTTCAACAGGAACTGTCCGGTTCCGGCCGAAATCGCCGGGAACCCGCCAGCGGTCGGCTCGGCGACGCCAGGCGTGCTCAGGAAAAACGTCAGTGTCACGGCATAAGTTAGGCATGACATCGCCGCGCCGAGAGCGGAGGCCGTCTTGTTGAAAGCACCGATAATCAGCGCAGCGGCCGTCGCGAGCTCGACGGTGCCTATAAAATAGCTTCCACCCTGCACCCCAAAAACGGCCGGAATCCAGCTCATGATCGGACTGTTCTTCATCAATGGCGCGATGCCCATCGCTTCATAGCTCGTGAATTTCATGCAACCGAACCAGAGAAAGATGACCACCAGCGCCCAGCGCAGCAACGCGAGAGACCCGCGAGAGCCGGTCGTCTTTTCAGCTATGTGTAATGTCGAAAACATGGTGCCTCGCTTTCATCATGGCGCATGACCTGCCTTCATGCTTAGACAGGCGTGATATATGCGCTGCGCATACACTATGCGCCATCAATGAATGAGGCAACCCTTTGAACGTACTCTCGGACCGGCTCGTCAATCTGTTCGGCGCCC
>NZ_BJYR01000029.1 GCF_007991615.1 Novosphingobium sediminis
GCCTCGCTCTGCCAGGCCACCCTCTGCGCCGAATACGGCCTTCCCAACGAACTCCACGACAGCCACGCCTCCTACATCCACCACTGGATGAAGATCCTGCGCGGCGACAAGACCGCGATCCTCCACGCGGCGGCCAAGGCCGAGCAGGCGGTCAAGTGGCTTCGCCAGTTCGATCCGGCGCTCGGTTCGACCCTGCCGGACGAACTCAAGGAGGCAGCCTGACGGTGTCCGGGAAGCCGAGGCACTTGGCCCGCTCGCAGCGCGAGCGGGAAGGGGAGGGGGTGGGAGCCCGATGCGCCAGGGGGCGCAAAGGGAGATTTCACCGATGAACTACGATCTCGACTTCCGCTATCGCCGTGCCCTGCAGCCCGACGCGCTCGCAACCATTGCCACCGCCACCCAGGCCGTGGTCGATGCAATGCAGGACGCGCGCAACGCCGGGATCGACCCAGCGCGCGATCCCGCGACGATCCTGCTCGCGCGTCACGTCGGGCGCATCGCATTGGGCCACGCGCCCGACGAAACCTTTGCCGAAGACCTGCCGCTGCGCCGGCAGTGCCTGGCCAAGATCGACGAGCTGAAATTGAAGCCCGCGCTGGTCGCGCTCGCCCGCCGCGGCATCGGTTACGATCCCGAAGCCAAGCGCGCCTTCCACCGCGAAGCCCGCTCGGCATTGCGGGTGGCGGCGCGCCATCTCGGTCTCGAGCCAGATCAGTACGATCTGCGCAGCAACTTCGCCGGCCCTGCGGTCTCGGGCGAGATCACGCTCCACGGCGACGAGATCTACATCCAGGTCTCGATCCCCTGCATCCATCCGGGCCGCGAGGTCATGTTCCGCCGGTGCAAAGGCCGCCAGGACTACCTCGGCGATCGAAATCACTTTTGCGACATCGCGGTCCTTGCCGCGCCGCACAGCTTCCGCGCGCTCGTCGTCCGCGAGACCGGCCTTTCCATCAATCCGCGCCAACAGGCGCTCGTCTAGGAGAACCGCCATGGGTTGGCTGTTCATGTCTCGCGGCGGCATGGCTCCGTTCGCCACGCCGAAGGCCTATCTCGACAACCAGTGCACCTATCCGCCCGACCCTGACAAGGGCCGGGCGACCGGCCTGCGTGTCCTCAAATCCACCGTCCGTTCGGGCGCCTACTATGCCGCCTGCCAGAGCTACGATCTTGAAGCCCCGCACGAAACTTTCGCGATCATCTGCCTCGTCAAATGGAACCCCGGCGCGAAGAGCGGCGAGGAGTTTGGCTACAAGGATATGACCGAAACGATGGGCCCCTACAGTTACGACTGCCCGGCCTCGATCCTCGACCTCTTGGGACCGCCCGGCAACGAATATGCCGCGCAGTGGCGCGAGCATTGCCGCCAGCGCCTCGCCCTGACCACGCGCCGCAAGCCCGCACCGGGCGATATGCTGGTGCTGGCCGAGCCGCTGACCTTCACCGACGGGCAGAGCGAGCGCAGCTTCCGCGTGGTCCAGTCGGGCCGCAAGACGATCCTGCGCCGGGTCAGCGACGGGGTTGGGGTGAAGATCAGCAAGCTGATGAGCCGGGCGTGGACGATCGTGCCGCCACCCGGTGCCCCGTCAACTTCGTGACCCGGCACCCAAGCGAGTAGCGCCATGACCGATCCCGCCCCACCGCAGCGCTCGTCCAAGCGAGCGCGCCTTTGCAGCATCGAGAACGCCAACCGGATCGCCACCCGGGTCGCCGAGCACGTCCAGGGCGACACCGCCGTGGTAAAGACCGGCAATCCGCTGCAGCCCTTCCGCGTGGTTCTGGCAAGCAAGGCAGCGCCGGGGCGCACCGTCTCGCGGGTCGTCACCTGCAACGATGACGAGCCCGAGGATCAGTAGGGCTCGGGTCCGCGCTCGACGAACCACGATTGCCCGAGCTCGAAATCGGGACTTGGCGACACGAGCGGCCCGTCAGGTGCTTCAGCCACGTAGGGCGAAACGAGGTCCTTGCGCCGCACCCGCATCCGGCTGAGCCAGGCCGCGGTGCGGCCGCGCGCTTTGAGGACCGTCAGCAGCCAATCCATCGCCTCGGCCATCTCGACCACGCCGCGCCCGGCGAGGCAGTAATAGATCGCCCGCTGGAAGTCGTCGCACTGGGTGCTGAGGATGCCCGCGAGCTTTGCCCGCCCGCCGGGGGCGTTCTCATGCACCAGCGACACTGCCTCGCGCAGTTCCCGGACTGACAGGTAGGCATCGTCCACGCCGACCCCGATGCAAAGCGCGGCGATCGCCCGGCGCACTGGCGGCAGGTTCTCGTCGCACGACGCATCGCGCAGGCCAATGTCGAGATCGAAATGGTCGAGGTGGCTGGGAGCGGGCATGGCGAGATCCTTTCCAAAAGAACGTAGCGTGAACGTTCAGGCCCCGTCAACCGGACAGCGGAGGGGAGGGGGAACTCAGCGGGGGATCAATCATGAAAGGTAGAACCCATGACCGCACTTGCTTCATCCACACCTGCCGGCGTCGACCACACTGCTGAGATCGCCCGGCTCAACGACGCGGCCCGCGCGGGTTCACTGCCCACTTCGCGCACTGTGTTCACGCGGGCGCTGGCCGACATTCGTGCTGGCGACGCCGAAGACCCCGGCGCACGCCAGGCCAGCCTGATGCTGGGTCAGGCAGCGCTGCGCCGTCTTATCAACGAAACGCCGATCGAGCCGGGGAACGATCCTCATGGCGAGCGCGACTTCGGCGCGGTCGAGTTCCAGGGGTACAAGATCTTCTGGAAGATCGATGTCTATGCCAACGACGGGACGTTCGCCTGGGGGGTCGGAGACACTGTGGGACGCGCAGCAGAGCTTCCGCGTCGTCACGATTATGTTGGCAAGCGACTGGTGAGGCGATGAGCCGGTATTCGCTAAGACCGCTGCCGGAGCGCTCGGACATTTTCGAGGTCGCGGTCGGGTGGGACCTGGGGCTGGGGACGTTTTTTGTGATGGTATTCGGCGTCGCCGAGGTTGGCCGCGATCCTGATGTGAGGCACTGGCGTGGTGGCCAGCCCAGACAGATTGTTACGGTCGAGGAGCTTCAGACTGAGGTATCGCCATACGCTGAACTTCCGATGGAACTGGTCAGTCGGCTTCGAGGCGACCAAAGCAACGGCGGCGCGAGCCCTCCACAGCGGTTGAGTCGATTGATTTCAGGGCTGCTCGGGAATGGCTGCGTCTGATCATCCTTCTCCCCGCCTGCCAAACGACTGGATAGTTGATATTCCAGCTATGCAGCAGCAACCATTTGAATTTCAGGCTTAACGTACACCCCTAACGTCAGTGCGTCCCAATAGGCGAAGAATGTCTCGAAATAGAAGCGATGTTGATCGCCATTGTCGTCGATTAGCACCAGTTCGCAACTGCCGAGTGGCCCGCCGCTCTGTGCTCCGCAATATCCAGCGACAGCCTTGAAAAGCTCTAACTCGTCTACTTTTCCGAAGTGTTTGGCAAAGGCCGATGACCGGATGAAATGCCGACAGGGATTCGCTGGATCGAAGTCCGGCTTGCGGCGAGAAACGTGTGGATGGCCGGACATTATCCCGACCAGTGGAGTTTGAACGCCCGCAGTCTCGACGAATCGGTATAGCGTCGTCGACAGCGTGTTGCCGAAAACGCCGTGGAGGCTCTTCACGGTTTCGATGGTCGGCGACATCGATAGGGCTTCTTGCGTAAATCGATCGCGCAGGAACAGCAGGCGGCCTGCGGCAAAATTGGCTTCGGCTTCGACCTGCTCATGGCATTCGGGCGAGAGGGTGTGGCTGTTATCGCCAAGCATCGCATCCTCGTGCCACGGCAATAGGCTGTGACCGATTTCATGCGCTTCGTTCCACCGATGCTTTTTGATCGGCAGGTCGCCATCAAGCAGGATACGCTTGCGATCGGGCAGATACAGCGCCTTCAAGGACCACTTGTGGATGGCGTCCAGGATGAGTGCCGGACGATTGAAAACCTGAAGCGTGGCGACTCTGATCCGGCTGATCGCCTCCTGCGCGACGCTCGGATCCTTCGCCGTGTAGAATTTGAGATCGAGCTTGAGCAAATGCCGCACGTCTTCGAGCCGGAGCGGGGGCTCGGGATTCCCGAGCCCCTTCAACACCCGTTCGACGCGGGCGTCGATATCATGGGCGGTTCTCTCAGATAAAAGTCGATTTCTGCTCAACCGCCTGCTCCTTGACGTTCAGTCCCGTTCGCTCAAAACTGTGACGAACGCCTCCAATGCAGCACGTTCAGCCTGGCTAAGCGCTGCCACAGGCTCAGATCGCGCAGCAAAGCGAACGGCTTCATGAATGAGGTTGTCATTCTTGGGTGTCGTCAGACCGGCCACCTGCATCAGGTTCCCACGCGGAACCTGAAAATAATTGGCCAGCTGATAAACGGACCGCAATTCAGCCTTGTGACGAACGTCGTCCTCAATCTCTACGAGTTCGGCGACGTCAATGTCGGCTTGCTCGGCAAGTTCCTCGAGCGTCAATCCTTTGTTGCGCCGCATGAGACGGACAAAGCGACCAAAAGCAATGCTCGGCTCATCTTCGCCAACATTCTGCGTTTCTGCCTCACCATCAAAAAGCGGATCGGCGGCGGTGACGCCGGCACCAATTTCGGTGTCACCTTCTAACGATGCCATCTTGAGACACCAATCCTTGGAGATCTCGATCTTCATGGCTAATTTCCTTTGGCGATGAAGGATTCGGCTTGCTCCGGCGTCATCTCAAAATAGCGCAAACCATGATAGCTTGCGTCGATGCCAAGATCGGTCATGCCGCAGGTGTTGGCATAGAAGCCATTCGACTGCGGTAAAGCGTGTAAGCCAATCCTTCCCTTAAACTCCTCCTCGATACTGAGTGCGATAGCAGCCCTGATCAAAATACTGCCGATACCGCGATAGAGCGGCGGATCGGCGAGCTCGGGGCGGTTCCACGGCGCGTTTTCAACATATTCGACATAAACCAGGTCCTTTCCTTTTTGGCTCTCAACCCGGCAACGATGCGTTGTGATGTCCACGATCATCATGCCCTGGGTGGTTCCGTTGCACACGATGCTGAAGCCGGGATGCGCCAACATGCCCTGCAAAGCCCGGGTCTTCTGACGCCAGTTCCAATGCCGACTTTGCGGCCAATGCACCCGCTCGACACCGGCGCGGTGCAGTTTCTGGATCGCCTTGAAGAGCTCCGGGATCCATTCGGCTTCCCAGTCACCCAGCTGCTTTTCGGTTATCGCATCCCAGAGCTCGGCTTCTTCAAGCTTGCCGTTCGTCGCGTTCAAGAGTGCGATCGGACTGATCACGGCGGTCATAGCATCATGACTTCCGCTTTTTCTTTGCTCTTTTCGTCTTCGAAAAACAGCTTGTCGCCCTTTTCAACACGAGCTTCAACAAGCTGATAGAGCCGTAATGCCTGACGCAGCACAGCCGTCTTGCTCAAATCCTTCTTGTCGCAAAGGCCTTCGAGTGCGTGCATTTCCGCATCCGTAAGGTTGAGCGTCATCGTCTTCTTGGCAGCCATTACGCCTCCTTCAGCGGGAGTAGGGCTACACAACATCTGCGCAAATGTCAATCAAAAAATAGCCCTTGACTAGCTAAAAACTAGCTATCATATCCACGCCATCCGGCGATCAATCTCAAGCCGGGTTAAATCGCAGGCTTGAACAAGGGAATCGTTCTCATGGCCAAGAACACAGGAAATGACTTCCGTCGCGGCGCTGTTACCGCTCGCACCCAATTTCAGCGGACCGACGGCAACTATCAGAAACGGAACGAGCGCACCGGACACTTCATGGAGGTGAAGCAGGACGGCAAGCCGTTCAAAGGCGTCGCCCGTGAACCCGACGGGCGCGATAGCCCGAATTCCTGATGAACCGACGATTCATCCCCATTCCGGCCAAAGTGCTTTGGAGCCTTGGTCCGATTCCGAAGCCGCAACACCCAACCCTTGCATTGGATTCAAAACATGTCTGAAAAGTCGGAAAAGACCGTCACCATCATCGTCAACCAAGACGACCACGAAGTGGTCAAGACGAAAATCTCATATGACGAGGTCGTCGCCTACTACCTTCAGGACGGCGGCGCCTCTTCAACCGAGTATCTCATCAAATATTCACGCGGCCACTCCGCTAACATCAGCGGCACCCTCGCGCCAGGTCAGGAGGTAATGGTTAAAGATGGAATGCGCTTCAGAGTTTCAGGAACTGGCGAGTCATAATCCTTTCATCCGGGACTTGGAGGAACAGGGCTATCACCTCGACTTCGTCAACGCCTATTTCGTCATCTACGGGTTACCGTGCCTCAACAGCGCCGGTGAGCTCGAATATGGCGATTGGGCAAGTCCAGTCGATCTGAATAACTGGGTCATCGATGCCCCAAGCGACCATCAGGCCTGGTTCAAGGGATGCCGTCCGCACGACCAGAACGGGCGGGCGCTGCGATTGGGCGGTGGCGCGGCTACCGTCCTGGTGGCTGACGGCTTTGTTTGCAACCATTCCTTTTCGTTCAAATTGCTCGAGTCTGGCGCAATGCGCCCATATCGGTCGTTTGAAGAAAAGGTGCGCACTTATCTCGATGTGATCGTTGCACCCGCGATGGCAGCTTTCCCCGATGCTAGTCCGCTGCGGGGCATAGAAATCAAAGCCGCGGCGCAGAACAGTCCGTTGCGCATTCCAGACTCAATGTCGTCACGCTACCACCTCAACGACGTGGCTTCGCGGTTGAGGGGCATAAAGGTAGCAATCATTGGCCTCGGCGGCACAGGAGCTTACATCCTCGATTTCATCGCCCGCACGCATCTCGAAAAGATCGGGCTTTTCGACGACGATAAGGTTCATATTCACACGCTCTTTAGGATCCCCGGCTTCATCCATCGGGCGGTCGGGATGAAGAAGGTTGACGCGCTGGCGCAACATTATGCCAATTGGCATTGTGGCATCGTCCCGATCCCGGAGCGCATCACCTCCGAGAATATCGAGAGCCTGCGTGAGTTCGATTTTGTCTTTGTGTCGATTGACGACGGGCCGTCGCGGCTCGCCATCGTCGACTGGTTGAGTGCAAATGCCATTCCCTTCGTTGATTGTGGCATGGGCCTCAATCGCTCACTCATTGGGTTGAATGGCGTCGTTCGGATCACCGGAGCGGATCGCGCTGCATTTGAGCAATCGGTAAATACACCCTATCTGCCAACGACGAATCCAGAAAATGGAGAGTATCGGAAGCAGGCGCAAGTCGCCGAACTCAATGCGCTCAACGCGATATTCGCCGTGATCCGGTTCAAGCAGCATTTTGAGTTTTATGACCGATTAAGCGATGCCATCGCCTACACTTTTGAGACGGCATCTTTTGATCTTGATCGCTTTGGGGGGTTAGAATGAAGTTTGCCTATCAAGCGGTAGATCGGATCCCTAAGCAGCTGGAGCCTGAAACTGTCTATCACAGCGAGGAATTCGAGCTCGCCGGACTTCTCTGTGCTTGCGGCTGCGGCCATCGGATCACGCTTCTCGTTCCCGATAGCCACCAAGTCTATTGCGACGACGGGTTTGCCACGATCCGCCCTTCCATCGCAGTGTGCGATGGTCCCTGCAAATCTCATTATGTCATCTCAGCCGGACAGGTCGAATGGCTGGATGCATTTAGCACCGAAGCGGCGAAATCGCTCATGCAGAAACAGATTTTGCGCCATGTCGCCAACGACGCCAAGCCAAAATCCTGGATTGCCCGTCTGTGGAAGGCAGCACTGGCATTGGCTGATCAGATTAAATCGATCTTTGGAAGGTAGAATCCGTATTACACTCATCGTTGTCATTGAACGTCCTCGTCTCTGGTTCTTCGGTCATAGCGTTGTCTGAAAACACCGCTTGAGCGGTCCTGGACACCTCTGCGGGCAGCGCCCGCAGCTTCGGCCTGACGGCCGGGAGGGAAGGGGGGTGGGAAGAGAGTGATCGAACAAGGGGTTCGGTCGCAATCGATCCATCCAGGAGAACGTCCATGAACATCGGTGAAATCCGCAAGAACGCCAACGGCCAGCTGATCGGCTCTGTCGAAACGCTCACCATCACCCGCACCATCGGCCTCAGGCCAGTGACCTCCAGCAACCCCCGCGCACCCCGCTACGAGATCGTTGCGCTCAACGACCAGCGCCGCTGGGTGATCGTCGGTGCGCTCTTCGAACTCTCCTCGAACTCGACCGGCGAGAGCTTCTACCAGGGCAAGATCGACGATCCGTCGATGGCGCAGCCGCTCTATATCGCCGCTTTCCCGCGCGAGGACGGCACCATGGCGATCGCCTGGCAGCGTCCGCGCCGCCGCAATACGCAGCTCGGTTCGGCAGAATACGGCGAGAGCGACATGTTCCCGGCCGACGATGCCGGTGGCAGCGACCGCGGCGGCGAACAGGCTGGCGATGGCCGAAACGACGACGGTCTGGGTGACAGCACCGCGACCCCGCCCGCCAAGCGCGTCCGGGCCAATGCCAAGGACGGCGCCGAACACGATGGCGCGCTGCCGCCGCTCGTCGACGCCTGATCGGCAAGTCCAACTCCAACCGGCGGGGACTCCAAGCGGGTCCCCGTTCCCGTGCAAAGGCCGCGGATAAGCCCGCCGCGCGGCCTGAGGCGGAACGCCGGCACTGCCCCCCCCGCCCGGCGTTCCGCCTCTTCATTTGCCTGGAGTTACCCGGAGATCCACAATGCTGACCGATAGCGAACGCTTCGCTTTCACCACCCGGCGCCACCACGCCTTTGCGAGCACCGGCAACGCCTACGACGCGGTCCAGTGCGATGAGGCCATCCACACCGGCGATACGATGGTCGTCCTCACCGAGGAGGTTATCGGCATCGCCATGACCTGACCGTTCGCGGTGACACTGGCGCATGGGAATCTCCATGCCCTCTCTGCGCCACGCGAGGGCGACACGCTCGCGGATCTCGCCCGCTCACTCCACGTCAGCGCGGCCGACTTCGAACACGCTGCCGAGATCGCCCGGCGTTTCGGATTTCCGCTCGACCCGCAGATCGAGGCGCTGCTCCCTCGCCCGGCGGGCTGAGTTGGCGGGCTTCAGAGCGGCAGGATCGACTGTTCCGATGACGGCGCACTCGCCGGCGCGTCGACCGCATCGGCAATCACGCGCCCGAGTTCGAGCGCGGCATCCTCGCGTATGCAGGAGCTTGGGGCTGTGATGCCGACCCGCGCCCAGCCCGGAGCGTCCAGGATCGCATGAGCGACAGCAGACGTATCGATTCGTTCCATGCTGGTAAGAGCACATAGGAAGAACATATTTGCAAGACAGCGGGCGCCGCTGTTTGTCCTGATTGACAGGGCAGGGCGGTCCGCCGAGCATCAAGGCATGTGCAACTTGTACCGCATGACCAAGGCCCCTGCAGAAATCGCCCGACTGTTCGGCGCGAGCAGCGGCGCAGGCGCGAACTTCGCCGCCGAGGTCTACCCGGGCTATCCCGGCCTCGTCGTCGCCGAAGGCGAGACGCGGGTGATGACCTGGGGTTTTCCGCTTGTCCTGAAGGGCAAGAACGGTCAGCCACTCAAGCCCAAGCCCGTCAACAACGCGCGCGAGGACAAGCTCGGCACCTCGTTCTGGCGGCCGAGCTTCGAGCGCCGCCGCTGCCTGATCCCGGTGACCGCCTGGGCCGAGGCCGAGGGCATCAAGGGCCAGATGACCCGGACCTGGTATTCGCTGGCGGGCGAGGAGGTCGTTGCCGTCGCCGGCCTGTGGCGAGCGACCGAGGAGTGGGGCGCGGCCTATTCGATGATAATGGTGGATGGCTGCCCGCAGATGGCCGACGTACACGACCGCATGCCCGTCGTCCTCGCCCGAGAAAAGTGGGAGCAATGGCTCGCAGGCACACCCGCCGAAGCCTTCGCGCTGTGCCAGACCTGTTCCAATGAACTCGCCGTCGATCGCAGAGCCGAGCGCTGGGGTGCCGGGAGGTCCGCGGCGACGTCAGGCTGAGGGGAGGGGGGCTTCGCCGGTCGGATCAGACCCAAGCGAAAGGACCCAAGCCCATGGGCGACCGAGCCCCCGTCCACATCACCATCGGCGGCGCACTGCCGCGAGAACATCTCGAAGCCTTCGCGTCGCACGCCGCCGACTATGACCTGCGCACGGAGTGGGACGGCGAACCCTTCGATCCGGCAGTGCTGCCCGAGGCTGAGCCGCTCGAGCTCTACGGCACCGAGCTCAACGGCGGGCAGATCCCCGAGATCGACGCTTTCTGCGCCGAGCACGGCCTGCCGTTCCGCCGCTGGTCGGGTGGCTGTCTCGGCGCCTATCTCCCCGAAATCATCCTGTTCGATGGGCAAGGTCCGATGCGCGACTACACGGCGAGCGAAGACGAATACGTCCTCTTCCCTCCTTCATGGATCAACAACTTCACCCGGCTGCGCGATCTCAAGCGCGAAATTGCCCGCGCCGAACAGACCATCCCGGCCTTCGTGATCGCTGGAGGGTCGAGCGATGACCGCAATTGACGCCGCCCTGCTGGCCTCCTCACGCGAAGTCGTGCTCGCCCGCTTCCCGCTCTCGCGGGTGAGCGAGGCCTTCTTCGACGACATGCTTGGCGTCCTGCCGCCGGCGCACATCGCCGGCGTGCCGGGCTTCTTCGTCTCCGAGGCGGTGTGCGAGGACATCCACGCCCAGTTCGTTGCTGCAGGCGGCCGCTTTTACGGCGGCTACGTCGGGGTGAGGGACCGTGCGGGCCTCATCACCCATGCGCGCATCGCCGAGTTCGAAGCCGCCCATCCGGACGCGGTGGAACTCGCCTGGTATCCCGACAGCCTCGAGGGGGCCGCGTCATGAGCCGGCACTGGATTCTCGAACTCGGCGCCGGTCCCGCCGACGAGCCCTGCGCGCAGCTTGGGCAATGCGCCGACTTTGCCGCGGCCAACACCCTCGAACTGCTCGCCTACAAGGCCGCGATCATTGCCCTCAACGGCGAGCCGCCCCTGCCGCTCGGCTTTGCCATGGTCGCCAATACCCATGATTTCGGGACATACCGGACGCTCTGGCTGGTCTCGGCGGAATCGCCCTTGCCCGACGACGCGCAGGCCTGGCTCGAAAACCTTGTCGAACCGGCCACCTGGATCGCGGCGGGATTTCCGCAGCCGGTGACCTACGAGGGATCGCGTGCGGTGATGCGGCCGTTTCGCGAGGTGGTCGCCGCTGCGCTCCAGATCACCCGGGCGAACGCCGACGGCAGCTTCTTCCCGGCGCAGAACGCGGTGCTCCACCGCAACCTGCTCGCCGCCTACGGGCCTGCCACTCTGGCCGCCGCCGACACGGGGTAAGGGGAGGGGGCTTGGGGCTGGGCGTTCCGTAAAGGAGTCCAAGCCCATGCCTCGCTTCTATGCCGGGATCGGTGCGCGCGCGACGCCGCCCGCAATCCTCAGCCTGATGACCCACGCCGCCTTCGCGCTCACCAAGCGCGGCTATGTCCTGCGCTCGGGCCACGCGATCGGCGCCGACAGCGCCTTCGAACGCGGGGCAGGCCCCTCTGCGCAGATCTTCCTGCCGGCGGTGGGCTGGCGCGGGTCGGCAAGTGCGCTTCATCCCGGGACGCTCGGGGCCGAGCTCTGGGGGAGGGCGCGCTTGATCGCTGCCGCGCACCATCCGGCCTTTGCCGGGCTCTCGGCTTTCGTCCAGGCGCTCCACACCCGCAACGTGTTCCAGGTGCTGGGAGTGAGCCTCGATAGCCCCGCGGAATTCGTGCTGTGCTGGACCGCCGACGGTGAGGCCTCGGGCGGCACCGGCCAGGCGCTGCGCATCGCCGCCAGCCACGGCGTCCCCGTCTTTAACCTCCAGAGGCCGCGCGAACGCTCGCACGTCGAGCGCCACCTCGTGCTCTGACCCGTTCAATTCCACGCCTGTCCGCCGTTCTGTCCCTTGCCTTGGCAACGGGACGCGTCGGCGCGCGGCAACACGAAAGTCCCAGCCATGTCCTCGATCACGCTCACGCTCGAACTTGCCTGCACCCGCGAGGAGGCCGCGCGCTTTGCCGCGGTCGAACTGTTCCTCGCCGAGGTGGCTGAGAACGCCGAGGCCGCGCCGCCCGCCGAGCTCGAGGCGGTTTTCGGGGCTCGGCCAGGCGAGACGATCCTCGGCCTTGCCGGGCACCCGCAACCCCTCGGGATCACCTGCCGGTATGACCAGGACCGGGGCGTGATGACACTCGCTGCGTCGGGCGGCAAGCCCAACCTCGCCGCGCTGCCCGTGCTGCTGCTGTGGCTCTATCCCGACAAGCTGCCCATCGCCTACTCGGTCCACGTGACCGAGCGGCCCGAGTTGCCGGTCTGGACGATCGTTGGCCTCAATCGCATCGAGATCACCCAGCACGAGGGCGAAGTCGCGGCGCGCCTCCAAGCCCTGCGCGCGGCCTGCGACACGTCCCGGCGTCTCGATCTGCTGCCGTTGAGGCCGCTGCCGCGCGAGAGCGACTGACCCTGTTCAGGCAGCCTGCTGCGCGTCCCAGTTTCGCCGCGGCGCGCGGCTGACGCGGGCCGGGAGCGGCTCGCCTTCCTTCCACAGCAGGTGCGCGACGCCTTGCCCGGCGAGCAGCGCTTCCAGCGGCTCTGCCACCTCGTCGTCGCGGTCGTGGATGTGGATGGCGCTTGCTTCCTCGCCGGTGTCCTTGAGCACCAGGCTGGCGATCGGCGTGTCGAGGTCGAGATTGACGCGCAGGCCCTTCATGAACCGCCGTTTCTCCGCGACTGCTTTGCCGACGAGATAGCGTTCATCGCTGGTCTCATAGGGCAGCCATTCCGCCGTCACCGGCATCAGCGCGACCTCGATGAGATCGAACGTGCCCTCGCGCCGCCGCGCGAACGAACCGCCGAGAATCAGGTGCCCGCTCTTGCCGTTCGGGCCATCCTGCGCCTGCCATAATGCGAGCTCGCCCGCGAACCGCTTGTGGAAGCGCCGCGCCATGTCCTGGTCCATCACGAACGGCATGTCGCCGACATGGCGCAGGACGATCCTTTCGGCGCCGTGCGCGGCCACGATCTCCTTGATCTCGCCCACGACCACCATCATTTCGTCGCGTGAGGCATAGACCCGGGCGAGGGCCGCGCGGCGGCGGGCCCGGATTTCCTCCTTCTCCTCTTGCCTAAAGCTCTCGGGTACGAACAGCACGTGGGACAGGGCTTCCTGCTTGGCCCGGCAGCTGGCTGCCGCCTCGAGCAGCGCGCGGCGCACCACGAACCAGGTTCGTTTGCCCGCCATCTTCGGATGCCAATGCGTCAGCTCGGCCCGGTCCCAGAGGACGTGCAGCAGCCCGCGCATCGAGAGCTTCTGACCCGACGATTTTACCGTCGGCTTGTCGTTGGTGAGCGCCGCGGGCGCGAGCCGGGCCGCCCCGCGCGAGAGGGGGAAGCCGAGCTTCAGGCTGGTCTCGCCGCTCGTCTCATCGTCCAGAACGGCGCTCCCGCGCACCTGGCCCATGCCGGTGAGGTAATCGGGCGCCTCGTAGTGATCGCAGGCGGTCGCATGGCGCGCGCCCGAGCCCGGCCAGCGCGCGAGCACGTAGCCGGTCTGCCGGTGCGAGATGTAGAGGGGGAGCCCTTACGGCATTCGCAATGGACCGGGACTTTGCGCTCGTAGGCTTCGCGCAAGACGGGCTGAAGTTCATCGCCTTCGGCCACGCTGCGGCCGAGCACACGGTATCGCTGGATCATTGGGGTCTGCTCCAATTTCTCGCGATCGACGCTGCCCGTTCGACCTCTCGCGCATCTCCTTCAGGTTTTCGCGGCCCCGGGTGGGCGCGCTGGGGTCAGTCTATGATAGCCGTGAGATCGCGGCAAGCTCGCCGGGGACGCGCCTCGCACCGGCGGCTGCGCAACCGTGGAGGCCGTCCGCGGCTTGCTGGTGCGGGCGCATGACTGGCGCTACCGGTCCCTGGATGGACGACCTTTTCGCCTCGCAGCCCATTACCGGCGCCGTGCTGACTCGCAGCGACATCAAGCGCCTGATCGGCGCGGCGCCGCGCACGCTCATCGACTGCGACCTCCAGGAAGCGGACCTTTCCTGCCTCGATCTCACCCGCTGGCGCTTCGAACGCTGCAACCTGCGGCGCAGCGACCTGTCGGGGGCAAAGCTCGAAGGCACGGTCTGGCAGTCCTGCCGGGGACCGTTCGCCAACTTCGCCGGTGCTAACCTCAGCGAAGCCGAGTTCATCGGCGGCGACTGGAACAATTGCGTGATGCGCCGCGCGGGCCTGACCGCGACGCGTTTCGTGGGATCGAAGCTCACTGGCGCCGACTTCACCGAAGCACGCGCCATGCACATCCATTTCGAGGAAGTGCTGCTGGTCTCTGCCAAGCTGCCCGGGTTCTCGTTCCGCAAGGAGACCCTGCGCCGGGTCGATATGTCGGGTGCAGACCTGCGCAAGGGCGATTTCCGCATGACGGTGTTCGAGGCCTGCTCGCTGCGCGAGGCGCTGGTCGCCGGGTCGCGCTTCGAAGGCTCGGACCTGCGCGGCGCCGATCTTGGCGGGCTTCGCCTGGTCGATGGTGGGCTGTTTCGCGGAGCGACGATCTCGCGCGAGCAGGCCGGGCAATTGCTGGGCGAACTCGGGCTCAACGTCCGTTAGGGGCGGGGACCGCCCGCCTCAGCGTGCGCCGCCCTCTTCCAGTTCCAGGTGTTCGCTTATGCCCTCGGCCAGGCCGAGGCACAGAGCCGCTTCCTCGCGGGTGAGGGTGATCTCTTCCGCACCGTACACGGCAAGCTTCGTGCGCAGGACCTGCGTCATCGCGCGCGCGACTTGCAGGGCGCTGGGCATCTGCTGTGGATCAGCCATGGGCCGGGATCCTTCCCTTCGGGTGGCTCTGCCTGCGGCAGCGGGGCCGGACAGGTTGAGCTGGGGGGCGAGCATACCGATTTTGGCGGGATTTGGCGAGGTGGTAAAGGGGAGGGGCACCCCGGCGCCCGCGCCCCGCGCGGGCTGGGGGCAACCCGCTCTACTCGCTAAGGCGCACGTCGGCGCTGTCGCACCGCCGCCCACCCAAGCTCGCCGGCATGGATGCCGGCCCTGCGGGTGACGATCGGGGCCAGTGGGGGAGTCGGCAAGGCTGGTTGGCGCGGGCGGGCGAGGGCGCTAGGCTCCGGTCCATGCCGATTATTCTTGCCGCCGCCGCCCTTTGCCTCGCACCTTCTGTCCACGACGGCGACACGATCCGCTGCGGCCGCGAGCGGGTCCGCATCGCCAATATCGATGCACCCGAGCTTCCCGACAGCCCCAAGTGTCAGGACCGAAGGCGCTCTTACGCCTGGTGCGACTTTGCAGCGGGTGAAGCCTCGCGGGTCGAACTCGCGCGGCTGCTGTCGCGCGGACGGGTCATGATCACGCGGCTCGGCACCGACCCTTATGGGCGGACGCTCGCCACGGTCACGGTGAACGGCGTGGACGCCGGCGACTATCTGGTCGCGCAAGGCCTCGCGAGGCCCTGGCGCTGATGGTCCCTATCGAAGGTGGCGAGCTTTGCTCGCCTGCGGACGCCTCCTTTTGCGACAGACCGGGGGGCCTAGCCGTAGCCGAAACGCTGAACGGGGAGGGCCGGAGGGCGGCCCTTCTGTGACCCGACGCGTCTTTGACCGGCATGGAGTCGGTGGCGAGGAAGGCAATGCCCGCTGCCGCGGGCGCTGGCGGGTGGGAGCAGGTTCCGGCGAAATGGCCGAGGCTGACGGGTCTTGCCTTTGCGGGCATCCGCTGGGCCTGACCTGACGAAACCGCCCTTCGTTTGCCGATGAACCCTGCAGGGCCAGTCCCTGGCCGCAACCCAGAAGCAGCGGACCGTGAAGCCCTTTGGGCTTGCCGCACCACTCCTCGCTTTTGGGTTCCCCTCACATGCGTTCGGTGCGGGCCCGGGCCTTTGGCCCTGCCTGTGGTGTTCATCGGCGGGCGGTTCCGCCGAGTTCAAGCCACGGAGAATACCCCATGAAGAACCTCGTCATCCTGATCGGCCGCATCGCTGCTGCTCCCGAAACCCGCCACGCCGGCGAGACCGCGATCACCTCTTTCACCCTCGTCACCGACCGCCCCAAGCTGGTCGACGGCAAGACGGTCAAGAACGAGGCCGGCTATACCGAAACCCTCGCCGAATTCCACCGCGTCACCGCTTTCAACGGCCTCGGCACCTCGGTCGCCAAGCACAAGAAGAAGGGCGACGTGGTCGAGGTGCAGGGCCGCCTCCACTACTCGAAGTGGACCGACCGCGAGGGCGTCGAACGCTACGCGGTCGAGATCGTGGCCGAGGAAGTCCTCTTCCTCTAAACCCGAGCCCGGGAGGCGGCAGCGCCGCCTCCCATAGGGCCAAGGCCAGCCCCCCATCACTCATGTAGACGCTGCGACGGGCGAAACACCGATTGCGAAAAAGACAACGCGCCGCGTTTATTTCGCACTTGCAGCATCAGGATCCTTCACCCATATCAGCAGTGCCTTTCAGGCATCCTCTCCCAAAACTTTCCAAGGGGCCGGCGCAAGCTGGCCCTATTTTTTGCCTGCCGGATCGGCGGCTTGCGCCCCGTCCGGCATGGCATTTGTGACACTTTGCCCTCGGGCGGAGTGTCATGTTGCATGGCGCGCGTGACAAGCGCTGAGGGCGGCCCGTCGATGTTGCCAGCCTGGGTCCCAGATCGGCCGAGAGACAAGGTTTGACGCGACTAGCCGTGCAAGTCCGGCGGCGCCGCTGGGCGAAGTGTCACGGGCGACAAACGACAGCGCAAGGCACAAAGGGGATTCACAGGATTCACCTTTTGTGCTCAATACTGATCGATGGAACGAGCCCAAGAAATCACTGGCGTCGGTGGGATCTACGCGGTCCTGGTCGAAGCCTCGAACCGCCCGCGCTACGCCTTCCTCGTCCTCCAGTTGGTCGCTGAAATCGCCGACGGGCGAGGGCAGGCTGGCCCCTTTGTGGCGCAAGGCGGCGTGCCGGTACTCCTGCGCGACTGGCTCTGCTCCCAGCTTCTGCCGATGAGCGCGCAGCCCGCACGTCGCGCTGCGCTGCGCGCGCGCGTTGCCGCGGGTCTGAAGGATGAGCTCACCGGCGATGCGATGCGCGATGCGGCGCGCATTGACGCGGCGGTGGAAGAGCAGGTCCAGGCGGTCGGCCGCGCCAATGTCAGCCGCGCGATTTCCGATCTGGTCCGCGCCGGCCTGATGACCCGGCACTATGCGGGCTACGCCACCAACCACAAGAACCGCGGCGGCGGGCGCCATGCGGTCTATGTGGTCAAGCCGGGCGTCCTTGCCCTGCTGCGCAAACCTGCGCCGCTGCGGCGTCAGGGCCCGGGCGCTGCCAATCCCCAGGGCGAACTCTTCGCGGCCTGAACCCCTGAACTTCAAGCATCAAGCTACGCCTACCACGCTGCGGCGATGCTCCTATGGTGTCTTGGCGACCGATCGCCTAGGACACCCCCGACCGAGGATTGAAAAGGGTCTCGCCCGCATGGAAAACGAAGCACTGCTGGATCATGCCGCCGATATCGTTTCTGCCCATGTCAGCAACAATGCGGTGGCAGCCGCGGACCTGCCGGGCCTGATCCAGGCGGTCTACGCTTCGCTTGCCGCGCTTGGACGGGCGCCGGAACCGGCTGTGGAAGAGCTGAAGCCTGCCGTCTCGGTGCGTTCGTCGGTCAAGCCCGACGCCGTCACCTGTCTCGAATGCGGCGAGAAGATGAAGATGCTCAAGCGCCACCTCGGCACCGAGCACGGCATGACCCCGGCCGAGTACCGCACGCGCTGGAGCTTGCCCGCCGACTATCCAATGGTCGCGCCCGACTATGCCGCCAAGCGCAAGGATCTTGCTGTCAGGATCGGCCTCGGCCGCAAGCCTGGCCAGAGCCCGAAGTCTGAGACCAACGCAGCGCCCGAAGCTGCACCCAAGGCGCAGCCCAAGGCCGCTGCGACCCCGGCAAAACGCAAGAAGCTCGGCGTTGCCTTCGGCTCGGCAGACGCCAGCTGAACCGCTAATTTCCGCCAAGTACTTGATTTCATTTAACATAATTAATCTTATCAATCTGGAACAAGTAGGGAACAACGACCGAGCGGGCCCCACCGGTTTATCCCACATTTTCGCCTCTTGCCGGGTTGTGGGATAAACCCAACCATGCGCGCTGCCTCGCCGGGCGACAAGATTTTACCCTGCATTTTGGCAGTTTGGCCTTTTTGCAGGGTAACGTTCCTGGTCCCGCGCGCATTTGGCACGAGCCCGCGAAAGCGACCTCTACGGATTGCTTGAAATCTTTACCACTTGGGCCTATCTGGGTGCCGTAAACGTCGTATGTTGGTTGAACGATGTCGAGCCTTGCGAACCAGATTCTGGACTCCATCCCGGAGAATGCGACCGTCGATCGCGGCGCGCTCGTGCTGGCGGCTGACTACGATTCGGTCGGACGCGCGCTGAAACAGCTCGTCCAGACCGGCAAGCTGGTGCGCGTCGGTCGCGGCCGTTACCGCAAATCTGGTGGTCCGGCGACCTGTTCAGCTTCGTCGATTGCAGACCTCATTGCCCAGCGGGTCCGGCGGTCCCGGCGCAACGTGTTCTTGCGTGCCGATTTCGACGAATTCGGCAGCTACGACGGTGTCGGACGCGCGCTGCGCCAGCAGGTCCAGGCCGGCCGCCTGGTCCAGATCGGTTATGGCCTCTATGCCAAGGCCGAGCCATCGCCGCTGACCGGCAAGCCCGCGCCCGTTGTCGGCATTCGCGCGTTGGCGAGCGAAGCGGTCAAGCGGCTCGGGAAGTCGGTCGAGCCCACGCGCTTTGATAAGGCCTATAACAGCGGCCGCTCGACCCAGGTTCCGACTGGCCGCACCTTGATGGTCAATGCCCGGATTCGCCGCCGCATCGGCTACAATGGCAATTATGTCGTTCTCCAACCCGCCTGACAGCAGGACGCTGGGCCGGGTTGCGGGCACCCTCGCCGTCGACGAAGCCTTCGTCGAAAAGGACTGGTATGTTGTGCAGGCGATTCGGGCGCTGCTGACGCTCGACGACGCCGACTTCACGCCTGTGTTTTCCGGAGGAACTTCGCTGCTCAAAGGCCACGGCCTGATCAAGCGCTTTTCCGAAGACATCGACTTCAGCTGAGCCTGTCGGCAGAATTCCTCGCCCTGTCGCACCATCAGCAGCGCCGGCGCCTTGGCGACTATCGCGACCGGCTGACGGCGCTGTGGTCCGAGCTGGGCTTCACGGATCTGGAAGTCCAGGCCCGCAGCGGCAATTCCTTCCTGCAGTTCGAAATGAGCTACCCGACCAAGCTCGGCGGACATGCGGCGCTGCGCCCGCACATCCTTGCCGAACTGTCTGCCAAGCCACCCGCCTTGCAGCCGGTCTCTCGATCGATTGCCTCGTTCGTCGCGCAGTTCCGTGCCGCGGAACCCGAGGTGCCTGCCATCCTCTGTGTTGATCCGGTCGAGACCGCCGCGGACAAGCTGAGCGCCTTTGCCTGGCGCTCGATCGCGCGTGATCGCAGCCACCCCGACGACGATCCGACTATCGTGCGCCATCTCCACGATCTTTCAGCGCTTGAGGCTGCCGCCACCGCCAGCGCCGAATTTCCGGCGCTGCTGCTAGAAGCCCTGCGCGCAGACACGATGCGCGGCCAGGGCGCGGTGCAAGACCTGCCGCCCCAAGAACGGCTCAAGACAATGATCGATCGCGTGAAGCGCGATCCAGAATATGCGGCCGAGTACCGGCAATTTGTCGAAAGCATGGCTTTCGCTGGGGCCGGCGACATCCCCGATTTCGAGAAGGCATTCGCGGCGCTCGAAAGGCTCTGCGCCATGCTTGCGCCCGAGACGGCCTAGCACATTCCCCTGAGTAGCATGCTGGCGAGCGGCACTTCGCCTGAACAAGCTGCAATCAGCTGTCCTCGCCGGCATTTGCCTTATCGAGCAGGTCCATGAAGGTCCGCGCCGCTTCGCGGTCGCCAGGGTCCTTGAACGCAACGTCAAGGTCCGGCGCGGAACCCAGCATGTAGAGCAGCGACCACATGGCGAACCTGCGTCCCTTGTCGGTCTCGAGCCCGAACTCGACCCGCATGCGCCCGTTCCGTAATGCCGGCAGCATCGAGCATGAACACATCATAGAAGTGCCGCGACAGACCTGGCCGCAATTTGCCGCTGTGGTGCAGCGCATGCAGGATCGTCGCCTTTTCCCAGTAGGTCCTTTCGAGTGCAAGCGTTGGCACGGCGGTCACCGCATCGGGCACTTCGGCCGGAAAGTCCTCAGCGACATAGGGCAGGATGTCCCGTAGCTCGAATGGCTCGGGATCGCCCCTTGCCCCAAATTCGAGCTTGATCCGCGGCTGCACGTAGCCGGTACGCCCGCCATAAGCGTTGCCATAGTCGAGGCCGTAGCCCGAGGATGCCGGGTAGTTGAACAGGACGGTCTGCCGATCCTTGTCTTCGGGATCCGCCTCGATGCTCCAACCATCACGCGTGTCCAGGGCTTCCGCGATCGCTTGCGCGAGTGCCGGCAGGAGGATCGTCCCAACGCATTCTTGCGCGGCAGCTCCGAGCGCCGTGGCGCGCCGTTCGCGTTCCTTGCCGCTGATGTCGCTCGCCGTCGGCGAAGCGACTTCGCCGAGCAACGGCGCTGCGCGATTGATGGTGAGATCGATGTCCTCTGAAAATCGCTTGATGATCCCGAATGCCTTCGAGAGCGAGGTCCCGCCCTTGAAGGTCAGGACCTTGGCCAACTCGGGCACGCCCATCAGTCGGCGCAGGGTCCAGCACACCCAGAAGTCCTTCTCGACGATGAGCGGCGTGAGATCGCGGCGTGCGGCTGCTTCGGCAAAGAACGCCCGCCGATCTTCGGCAGGCCGCCTTGCAAATTCATCCATGGTGCGCCGCCCCGATCTTCAGCACGACATCGCCCATCCAACCCGGCATCTGCGCGCGGCCCTTGATCAGCGCCTGCACGTCCTTGTCGTCGAGCCGCGCGGCGAGCTGCGAAATCGCATCGGCATCGACCTTGTCTCGCCCGAGCCCGGCCAGGAACTGGACCACGCCGTTGGCAGCCTCAGAGGCATTGCCCAGCACTGGTGCGCGGCTGTGCTTGAGCGTGACGCTTCGGCCAGCGGCCTGGCGCACGCGGGTTCGTCCTGTCGTCGCATAGCTCGCCCTGGCAGGGACTTGTGTCGACAGGCCAAGCTTGTTGGCCGCTGCTGCTGCCGAGGGCGCGAGCCGGTCGCCGCTTTGCGCCGATACGGCCTGCGCGATCATCTCGGCATCTGGTGTCAGCGCGCCCAGCTTGTCGTGCAACTGCGGATAGTCGTAGAGGCCGCGCCCGATCCGGCGTATCTCTCCATTCTGCGCCAGGCGCGACAGTGCCATGTCGACCGAGCCGCGTGTGCCGAAGTCGATGAAATGCTTGGGGGTGAATACCCACCCCCGCCCCTTCGCGCGAACGCGCTTCATGATCTTGTCGGCCATGGCGGACATGATTCGTATGCTCCTTTCGTTAGAAACTAGCACACATATTTCAAACAAACCATACCACCGCGAGAGGCCCTTCGATGGCCATCATGATCATGGTCAGCGCATGCCTGTTGGTCATCACCACCATCACCATCACCGGCGACGGCGTTCGGTGATGACGACAATCAGCAGGGTGCCAGACATCGCAGGTCCGAAAATAAGGAGCGGCCCCGTCAAGATTGCCGCACTCGGTCCCGCGCGCCTTGCTGGCGCGCTCCTGCGGGTGCGGGATTTCCTGCATTGGGCCGCCGGCACTCTTGCCTTCGCCTCCGTCGCCGTCCCGCGCCCGTGCGATGCACCGGGCCACGGTGCGACTGACTTGCTCCGGCAAGGGGTCCGTCATTTGCAAGTGGGCCGCAACCGAGGCTGCGGCTAGGCAAGGGCTGAGTTTTGCGGTTAACCCCGAACGCCCCGATGGGGTTCGGGGGCAAAACCGTAATCTCTCTCTCATCTCGGTGGCTGAGCGAAATCAGCATCGCCATAGCATGACGCCTGGGAGATTGGCGGCCGTCAAGGATCGCGGGTGCCCCCCGATTTTGGCCTGCTGCGGCTATCGCCTTGCGAGCAAAAATCGGCTCCCCCCACGCCCGCTATTGGCGGCGGCAGCGCGTGCGCGCCGCCGTCCCTGACTGCCTGACTCCGGCGTCCTTCCGATGGGCATCTTTCATCAGCGTGATGAGAGAAAATTCCTCTTGGAGGTTATCATGACGGACCGTTTCTCGAACTTCGCCGACCTTGCCGAACACTATGCGCGCGAAATCGCCACGCCCGACTACGCCCGGGCGTTCATGGAGCAGACCGAACTGGCCAAGCTCTCGATCGAGCATGAGCCGAGCGCTGCGGAAATGCCCGACCCCGAGGTGGCCCAGGCGGCGATCGAGATGATGCTGGCAACGGTCTTCGACCTGTTCCGCGACACCCGAATGGAGGACTTCGCTAGCGAAGTTGCCTGGGGCGTGGCCAACAGCTTCCATGTCGTCGCCAAACGCCTCGATGACCGCGAGGACGCGATGGCGAACCGGCTTCAGGAGAAGCTGCGCGAGTACGATCCGAGCGAGGTCTATGCGACCGATCTTGAGGACCTCACCATGCAGGCCCGCAGCCTTGCCGAATGCCGCGATGCGATGGAATGCATGCGCGACCACGCAGCAAAGATCTACCTCGTGGAAACCGGCCGTCCATTCTCGCCGGTCCGGGGCTCGCGGGTGTCGTCCAAGACCAATGCCTCGATGATCGAAGCACGCGACTATCTCGCGGCACAGAAGGCGCAGCGGCGCGAACAATATGCCCCATCGGGTCCGGTCGTGGTGTTCTCGGGTGGACAGCAGTTCACTGACATTGCGCTGGTTGAGGATTACCTCGATGCGATCCATGCCCGGGTCCCGTCAATGGCGCTGGCAACGACCGCCCAGAACAAGGGTGCGGACGTGATCGCGGCGGCCTGGGCGTCGCGCCACAATGTGCCGGTGATCCTGTGCAAGCCCGACGCTTCTCGGGGAGCATCCGCCCCCTATCAGCGCAATGCGCGCATGCTCGCGTTCAAGCCTGTCGAGGCGGTGGTGTGCAGCGGCGGCGGCATCCAGGCGAACCTGGCCGACCGGCTGCGTGAAGCCCGCGTGCCGCTCCACATCGTGCGCGACGCTTCGGTTCAGAACGAGGCTCCGGCGGCGCGGACCAAAGCCGCAGCGCAAGCCGAGCGGCCTGCGATGAAGCGCACGGCATGTGGCACCGTCAATAGCGATGAACTCCCGCCGTTCTGAGCAGGGCCTGCTCCGATTGCATCAAGCATGAAGGGTGTCCGGCCTCACCGCCGGATGCCCTTCCTTTTTGTCGATCGGGACGCACACTGCCATGGTCCGGCTCGCTTGCTTCTTGCCCTCGCCAGTAATCGCCTGACGGCCTGCTGGCGCCTAAGCATCGCTACTGGCGATGTGGCGACTAGGAACGCTCCGAGGGCCTCGCATCGGCCGGGCGGCAAGGCTTGTGCCTGGGACCACCGGGGGGCTGCCCAACAGGGTTAAACACTCTCGCAGAATTCCAAGCATGATGGCCGCCATTGGCCCGCGTCAAGAAGGGCGGTTCCCCCAATTTTTACGCCTGAAGAAGGCGAAAAAATCGGCTCCCCCACCCCCGCTCGCGCGGCGGGCCGCGGGCGGCCCGTTCCTGACCCGGTCCAAGCTCGGCCATCCCTTGAGGTGCCTCTTCAATTCCTTTGACAGGAGGCTCCCATGAACGCTCTTACCAAGTCCCTCGACATCCCGGCTTTCGACCCCATCAGCTATGACGCAGCAGTGCGCGCCGCGACTATCCGGGCCCAGCACAGCTTCTTCGACCAGCACGTCATTGAGGACGAGTTCGGCTGCTTTCTCGCCATCGACGAAGGCGACTACAACGCCCTGCCCCAGGACCTGATCGACCGGATCGTCCATTCCGTCCCGGGCGTGATGGCCGACGACTTCGACGAAGCGAACATCGCCCGCGCCGCAAGCTTCATGAGCGTGGTGATGGATCCCGAATGGGACGCGGATTGCCCATTCTGAAATGATCATCGACCGCAGCGCCGGAGGGCACCGACAAGGGGCTCTCCGGCCCCCTTTTTTGCGTGTCCAGATAAAGCGCAGCCGAGGCCCCCTCGCCTGCCTGCGCAAGGCAGGCAGCAACTTTGGGAACCCCGGCTGCGCTGGCCTCTCTCGAGGCCGGTTTCAGCTTGCCCGCAGGCGCTTTTCTGCTTCGTCGAGGCCGAGCTTTCCGAGCGCGGCGAAGAAGGCTTCGACCCGCTCGAAAGGTGCCTTGCCGAGTGCTGACTTCCTCAGCAGTTCGGCCATGGCAACCTGCTCGCTTTCCCGCAGCTTCGCTTCGCGCGCTTCCAGCGCACTGCGCTCCTTTGCGATCGCCTGTCGTTCCGCTTCAAGACTTCCTTTCCTGGCCATGATGATACCTCGTGGGTTGGCGCTGAAACCTCCCGTGCGCGAGGATTCCAAGCTGCGCCGTCAGTGGCAAGCCCTTTGCCATCGGCCCTGCAAATAAATCGTGTTGCTCGTCCTGTAATCAGCGACGTTCATTGGCTCCCGGACAAGCGGTCAAGGCTCGACTCTATGCGCATCAAAGACCAGCAACCACCCACCAGACACAAGGCATCGGATTGAGGGGAAGAAATGCAGACCGTACACGGCATGGCCGTCAGGCGATTTGGCGGAATCGTGCGCGTATACAGCAATCGTCTCTGTGTATCACAAAGTGTGCAAATTGCTGAACACAAATGCAGACAACGCAAATGCGCCATTTAGGGCGTAATACATTAGAATACGGTAGGTGCCGGCCTTCCCTTCCCTTGCCAAGCCATCGACGATGGCCTAAAACCTTCTGGCGCAATCCCCACCGGGCCCTTTTCGAAGGGTTTGGTGATGACAGAAACAGTCCTGATTTCGGTCCGGCTTCCCGGATCGGTTGCCGAGGCGGCCAATGCCGCTGCGACCTCGCGCAACATCTCCCGCTCGAAGCTCCTGCGAATCGCCATCGAGCGTTTCCTCGATGACCTTTCCGGTTCGTCCGAACAGGACCGTCGGCGGCAATTCTCGGCCGAGTATACCTTCCTCGCGCTCGACCTCATGGTCCAGCGCGAATATCCCGAGGTGCACGATGAACTCCTGACCGAAGCCGAGCGGCGCATGGAGGTCTTCCATGGCGGGGCCTGACACCTGGTCGGACCGCGCTCGGCCGGGCAAGTTGCAGCACCATTCGGCGCGCGGAACCATGCCGCGCAATGCCGGTGATTTCACCCGCGGCTCGCAGCTCATCACTCATGAATTCCTGATGTGGTTTGCCTCTGCCCGGCTCCCCTTCCTGGTCTGGTTCTTCACGTTCCTGTTCGTGCTCTCGGTGGTCCTCGCACTGCGGCTTCACGAACACGAAATCGAGATGATCCTGATGCGGATCTATGCCGCAGGCTGGGCCTTCATGGAGTTCTCGCCGAGCAAGGTGATCAACCTCACCGTGCCATCGGGCGAAGCGATCCCGGCGCCGATTTCGATGGTGGCCTCGCACCCCGATGTGGTGATCGCCTGGAACAAGCTCATGCGCGCCATTTGGGGTTCGCTGTTCATCTCGTTGTTCGTCGCCGTCCCGCTCGCGGTCTGGTTCGTTGACTTCTCGAAGCGGCGCGGAAAGTCGATCCTCGAGGAGCGACACCAACGCGGCGCGATGCTGGTCGATGGGGCAGAGCTCGCCAGTGTCATCAATGCCCACAATCGCGCGCAGCTGGACCAGGAAATCGCCGAAAAACTGCCCGGCAAGAGCTTCGATCAGATAATGGCAATGAGCTTCGAAGACCGCAAGGCGGCGGGTATCCATCATGTCTATTCGATGGCCGGTATCCCCTTCCCTTGGCGCACCGAACAGTCGCACACGATGATGATCGGCTCGACCGGTACCGGCAAGACAACCCAGATGCGCGCACTTATCGCGCAGATGCGGGTGCGACGCGACCGGGCTGTCGTTTTCGACCTCACTGGCGCCTACGTCGAGGCCTTCTACAACCCGGAAACCGACATCATCCTCAACCCGATGGACGAGCGCTGTCCGTCGTGGTCGGTGTTCGCAGAGGCGAAGAACCACGCCGATTTTACCGGCATCGCCGCCGCGCTGCTGCCCGCGGATGGCGGAGGCGCGGAACCCTTCTGGATGCTCGCTGCGCGCACGCTGTTCGTCGAGTCCTGCATCAAGCTCATCAAGGAAGGTCAGGCGACCAACCAGGCGCTCGCAAGCCGCCTGATGATGGCCGACCTCAAGGCGGTCCACAAAATGCTCGAGAATACCGTCGCCGACCCGCTGACCGCGCCCGAGGCGGCCAAGATGGCGGAATCGATCCGGGCCGTGTTCAACACCAACGCGCAGGCCCTTCGCTTTCTCCCTGAAGGCAAAGCGCCGTTTTCGATCTGCGACTGGGTCCGCGTCGAGGACAAGCCGGGTTCGATCCTGTTCATCACCTCCTCGCACAACGAGCTGGTGCTCAACCGGGCGCTGCTGTCGCTGTGGATGAACCTTGCTGTTCATACCCTGATGCGCCTGCCGCGCACGCGGGATCTGCGCACCTGGTTCTTCTTCGACGAGGTGCATGCGCTCCACCGCCTGCCGGCAATCGAGGACGGATTGCAGACCGCACGAGGTTTCGGCGGCGCCTTCGTGCTCGGCATCCATTCGTTCGCCAAGCTCTCGGAGACTTACGGCAAGGAAGGCGCGCAGAACCTTGCTGCGCTGGCGCGCACCAAGCTCATTCTGGCCGCGGCCGACCGTGACACCGCCGAGCATTGCTCGGACTACATTGGCCACCGCGAAGTGCGAATGATGGATGAAGCCTACAGCTACGGCTATTCCAACATCCGCGACGCCGCGACGATCACTCCGCGCTCCGAAGTCCAGCCTCTGGTGCTCCCCGACGACATCATGAAGCTGCCCTCGCTGCGCGGCTTCGTGGTGTTCCCTGAAGGCTTCGACGCCGCTCGGATCAAGCTCGCCTGGAAGGACTATCCCAAGGTCGCCGATGGCTATGTCCTGCGCGAGAATGTCGAGCCGATCGAGTTCTCGAATGCCGCTGGCGGCGAGGCTGACGATGCGGAAGACAAGGGTGGCCGGGAGACCAGGGATGAGCTCCAACCTGCAAATCTGATCGAGCCCGATGAGAAACAGGCAAAGCCTGCCGCGGCGGTGCCGGGGCAAGATGAGGCAGAGCCTCTACCGCCGCAGGTCGGCGCCGAGAGCGGCGCGCCCGCGGTCCGTATCGCAGCGACAATGTCGTTTCGAGCGGGCGGCGCCTCGCCTGTCGCCGATACCCATTCCCGCCACGCGCCCAGCGAGGCGAAAGCAATCACACAGTCAGCTGCCAAAGCGGCCGGACAGCGCGCGAACCAGAACGCGCGCGAGCTGGGTGAAGCCCTTGAACCGGAAACCCGGATCGAGCGATCCGCGGGCGGGCCTAAAGGCACTGATGAGCCCGAGATCGCGCCTGACGAGGGCATGGAGATCTAGGCCATGCATTCCATCGCAGCGGTTCGTTCGTCCGGTGGTGCTGCCGACTATTTCGCGAACGACAACTACTACACGGCACAAGAGAGCGCGCAAGCGGGGGTCTGGGCTGGCGAGGGTGCGCGCGCACTCGGGCTCGAGGGAACGGTCGGGCGCGATGCGTTTGAAGCCATTCTCAACGGCCATCTGCCCGACGGGGACAAGGTGGGGCAGGTCGAGGGGCGCAGGCTGGGTCTCGATCTCACCTTTTCCATGCCCAAGTCCGCCTCGATCCTGGCTCTGGTCTCAGGCGACCGGCGGATCCTGGATGCCCACATGGCGGCCGTGCGCTCGACCATGTCGCAGCTCGTCGAGAAGCAGTATGCCGAAGGCCGCAATTACGAGCGCAGTCGCAGCGGCGAGCCTGAGAAGACCGGCAACCTCGTCTATGCCCTGTTTGCCCACGACACGAGCCGCGCGCTCGATCCCCAGGGGCATATTCACGCCGTCGTCGCCAATCTGACCCGCGACCTCAAGGGCAACTGGAAGGCGCTGTGGAACGGCGAGATCTGGAAGAACAACACGACGATCGGCCAGTTCTACCACGCCGCTTTCCGCGCCCAGCTCCAGAAGCTCGGCTATGAGACCGAGGCATCCGGCAAGCATGGCGCATTCGAGATCAAGGGCGTGCCCACGGCTGTGATCAAGGCGTTTTCGACCCGGGCTAACGAGATCGAGGCGAAGATCGCCGAGACCGGCGCGACCCGCCTCGCCACCAAGAAGCAGATCACCCTCTACACCCGTGACCCCAAGCTCGCCGTCGAGGATCGGGCCGCGCTGGCCGAAGGCTGGAAGACCCGCGCTGCCGAACTGGGATTTGACGGCAAACCCCTCATCGCCGAGGCCATGGCGCGGGCCGCCCATCAGGTCCGCCCGACCTTGCGCGAAACGGCGAGCCAGGCCTTTGCTGAAGTCGCCGAACGGATCAGCGCTGCCATGCGGCCGCCCAGTGCGCTCGCGGTCAGCGGCCCCGCCGCACTCTTCCTTTCCGCCGAGACGATCAAGGCCCAGCATGCCACTGCCTCGGCCATCCGGCACCTTTCGGAGCGCGAGGCCGCATTCAGCCCGCAGGCGATCCTGAGCGCCGCGCTCGGCTTCCAGATCAAGGGTCTCGAAGGGGGCGCTGTCGCCCTGCGGATCGGCGAACTGGTCCGTGAGGGGCATCTGATCCCGGGCAAGTCCGACCGGCTCGATGGCCACTACGATCTCGTGACCACGCCCGCGGCGCTCGGGCGAGAGCAGCAGATACTGGACCGGATCGATGCCGGAGCCGGCAAGGGCCGGGTGTTCATGGCGCCAGAGGTCGCCATGGTACGGCTCCAGGCGGCGGCACGCGAACTCGGGATCGAGCGCGCCGGCAGCGATGGCTGGCAGCTCAATGCCGGGCAGCTCGCCGCGGGCGTGGCCGTGCTGTCGGGCAAGGACCGCTTCCTCAACATCCAGGGCGTGGCGGGCGCGGGCAAGTCGACGCTGCTGGGCGCGCTTGACAAGGTGCTGTCCGCCGAAGGGGTCAAGCTCGTTGGCCTCGCCTTCCAGAACAAGATGGTTGCCGACCTGCGCGGCGGAGGCTCAGGCATGATGACTGCCGAGCAGATGCGCGAGGCCGGGATCGAAGCCTGGACCATTGCCAGCTTCGTCAACCGCTATGCCGGGCCCGCCGCGCAAGGCCAGGGCGAACGGTTCGAGACCGCGCGCACCGCGCTCCAGAACACGGTCATCATCACCGACGAAAGTTCGATGGTCTCCTCGCGCGACATGGCGAGCCTGACCATGATCGCCGAGCGTCTCGACCTCGCCAAGGCACCGTTCATCGGCGACCGCCAGCAGCTCTCGGCGATCGAGCAGGGCAAGATGTTCGCGGTGTCGCAGGCCGCGGGGCAGGCGACAGTCAGGATGGACGAGAACATCCGCCAGAAGGGCTCGCCGCTGCTGCTCGCGGTGGCCGGTCTGTCGAACGAAGGCCATGCCGGCCTGGCGCTCGATCTCCTGGCGGCCCACGGCCGGGTGATCGAGGACAAGGCCGATCATATTGCCGCCGCTGCCGACCTCTGGTTGTCGCTTGCCCCGGAGGAGCGCGCGCGCACGGCGATATTCACGGCCGGCCGCGACGACCGCACCCGGATCAACGGCCTCGTCCAGCAGGGCCTGCTCAAGGAGGGCAGTCTTGCCGGCCCCGGCGTCCCCTTCTCGACCCTGCAGAGCGCCAATGCCACCCGCGAGGAGATGCGCTTTGCCTCGACCTACCGGCCCGGCCAGGTGCTCGAGGCGCGGATGGACGTGCGCGAACTGGGGCTGAGGCGCGGCGAATACGACGTGGTGGCGATCGGCCGCGACGGCAAAGTGACGCTGGAGCGCGATGGCAAGCGCAAGGTCATCGATCCGGACCGGATCGACCCGCAGCACCGTTTCGACCGAATCGGGCTCTACGACCGCAAGGACATTACCCTCCATGGCGGCGAGACGGTGTTCTGGCGCGAAAAGGATGGGCCCCGCGATATCGCGAAGTCGACCTATGCGAAGGTCGTCTCGGCAACTGGGCAAGCCGTGACGCTTGAGCTTGCCGACAAGCGGCAGATCACCCTGCCCTCCAGCGATCCCATGCTGCGGCGGCTTGACCTGGGCTATGCGCTCAATGCGCACATGGCGCAGGGCATGACCCAGGCCCAGGCGATCGAGGTGATCTCTTCACGGCAGCGCAACCTCGCCACCCAGCGCACCCAGAACGTTCTCAATACCCGCGCGACCGACGACATGCGGGTCGTGACCAACGACCTCGAGGCGCTCAAGTTCCAGCTCGACCGGACGCCGGGCAACAAGACCTCGGCGCTCGAGACGGTCGGCAGGCTCGAGGTTGACGCGCGGCCCGCGAACCCGATCGAGCCTCGCCAGCTCCCCGAACTCAGGATGAGCCCGGAACTGAAGGCGAAGCTCGATGCTGCCCTTGGCCCGGTCGCAGCCCCGGCGGTGCGCCAGCTCCCCGTCCCGGAAAAATCGCTGGGGCTCGACCTGTGAGGCCCCTGCCCTTGCTTTCGCGCGAGCGGCGCACACGCCTGTTCGACGGCTGCCAGGCGGCGCTGGTCTGGCTGGCGGTGCTCGCCAGTGTTGTCGCCGACGAGCAAGTCGAGACACTGGCGCTTGCTGCCATGGCAGCCGTGGCGCTCGCCGCGGCCTTCGTTGCGCTTTGCCCTGCGACCCCAGCCCCAAGCCTGCGAGATGCATCACCCACAACCAGGGAGGACGAGAGCCATGTCCTATGACCATCAGGAAATCGGCGACTTTGCCAATGAACGCGACGCTCAGGACTGGGCCGAGCGCAATGGCATCGATGTTCGCGACCTGCATCTGCGCGCGGTGCGCGAGCGCGGCGTGACCCTGAGCGTGCGCCGGTCGGCGCTCGGGGATTCTGCAACCAGCGACCTCTCCTACGGCCGCCGGACCGGCTTTTTCTGATACCGACAGCGAAACCGGCCAGAACCCAATCGCTTCCACCGGGTGCGCAGCGCACATCCGGACGGAAGGCGCGGTCCGGGACGCCTCCCACCGGGCCGCGCCAGTCTTGCAGCCGGACATTGCTGGCAAACGCGGTGGAGGACGATGACCTGCTGTGCCTTCGCAGCGGAGCAGCGCCGCGCGACATGCTTGATGCGCCAGAGCGGGTGGACATGGCCGAAGCCATGCAGGCAACCAGCGAGCCGCGATCAATCGACCTGATCGGCGATATCGGTGTCCTGACCGCGGCCTTGTCCTGCCTCTCTGCGCGCGAGGAGCGTGTCATCCGGTTGCGCTTCGGACTTGGAGGTCACGGTGAATGGACCTTGCAGCAAATTGGCGACGAGTTTGGAGTAAATCCCCAGCGCATCCGCCAGATTGAGATGAAGGCATTGCGCCGACTGCGTCATCAGTTCCGCAAGCGTTATGGACCGTTGCCAATGGATCCCAAGCCCACATCGCTGCCGGCGGCCGCCCAGGCAACCGGGGCCCAGAGCGTCAAGGCTTCGCCTGCAAGGGCTCCAGGACCAGGTCCAGTGGTGCGGCGCGCCAAGACTGTGCCCACTGCCACCGTGGCAAGACCAGTACCAGTCCGGCATGGCGCTGACCCTGGCCGCGAAAATGGCATATCGGGGGGGATCCTGACATTGCTGATCGGCATGTTCCTGCTCGCGGTGACCTTTGACCAGACGGTTGGCTTCCATCTGGGACGCCATCTCGGCCCAGGTCCTGCCCTGTTGGTCTGCGGCCTGAACTTTATCTGCGGCGCGGCGGTTTTTTGTCAGGGGTGGACTGCAATTCGGGAGGGTGACGCCATCGTTGGCGGCCGCGCGGCGGCAGTGCGCACCTTAATGCTTGGCGCTTGCCTGGGCCTTGCCGTCTATGGTTTTCGCTCGCCCGAGCTTTACCAGTTTCTGCTCGATATGTCTGCGACGACACCGCCCCGATTTCGTGGGGAGATGCCCCTGAAGATATCGGTATTCATGGGGCTGTTCATCATTATCGGCGCCTTGCACTTGCCGAACCGGCTGCTGTCATGGCGGAAAAGACAGCCATTGCCGGCATGACTTGCATCCTGATCTCGCCACAAACGCCCCTGCCCGCTATCAGGATGCCAAGGTGATTCCATGATCCAGCCCGCCCGCCTCTCTGCAAGCACATTCGTCGGCACCATCGAACCTGGTGCGCGCGGGCTGATCCTGCGCGACGATGACGGGATGTGCTGGCGGCTCGGCTTTGTCGATGAAGCCGTCGCGGTCGGCTTGAGCGGGCGCGTTCGTGTGCGCGGCCGTATCGTCGAGGTCGACCGGATCGAGGCCGAGTACGTTGACGTCAGGGATAGCGCCTGAGCCGTCCTGATCATTTCTCCGCAAGCGACTGGCTCGCCTTCAGCAGGGCATTCCAATCCTCGGGCGGGTTGCCCTTGTCGAGCATGGTCTTGAACACGGCATAGGCATCGGTCTTCGCGCCATAGGTGCGAAGCGTGTCGCTGTCGTTGACCCAGGCCAGGATGATGATCTTCGCTGCGGTCGAATAGCGGAAGAACAGGCGGAAGCGGCCATTGCCGAACTTTGCCCGAAACCAGTGCTTGCGCGCCGGACCCAGCGTCCCGCCCTGGCGGAATTCGGGGCGAGCGGGATCGACGGGGATCACCTCGAACATCAGTTTGCGGAGCGCTGCCAGAAGTTTGGCGTTGGCAGTCGACGCGTATCCACCCGGATCCTTCTCGCGGGCGCGTTCAACCGCGAGCGTCAACTTCTCAAGCTGTTCGAGAAAAAGCGGATGAGCGTAAAGCGTCCATCCGTTGACCGTCAGCCCTTCAGGAACGGGCTTCCTCTTCAAAGGGCGACGTCGCCATCGATCGCGTCATCGAGATCGACCGGAACATCGGCCGTGAGCGCCGTGATGCGCGCTGCCAATTCCGGGCCAAGCGCCTTCACGGCCTCGGGATGACGCTTCAGATCGGCTGCCAGGAAACTCAGGAAGCTGTCGATTGCCGGATCTTCGTCGTCGTCGGCACGGCAGACGGTAACCCCCCCATCGCTCACGCGAAAGGCAATGCGGCCGCCGTAGTCGACGCCAAGCGCCTGGCGCACAGCTTTGGGGATCGTCGTTTGCCCCTTGGCGGTGATGGTGCTGATTTCTTCGAGTGAGATCGCCATGATGCTCTCCATGTCGGGGATTGAGGTAAGGAATAATTCTTACCTTGTCAAGGTTCCTACTTGGCATCGACCGGACTCTCTGGATATGTTCACCGCACATGTTGCGGAGAATAGCCGCTCTATTCTCCGCATTTCCGCCGATGGGGGCCGAGGTGATCGGCGCTTCGCGCTGGGGAGTGTGGAGGTTCGGCATGGGTGCGGGGGGCATTCCCTTTTCCTGGCAGATCATTGAAAATCGGGCGAGAACCGGATATGATCCTGCCAGCGCAAGGAGCCCCGCCATGGACCACAATCGTTACGGACTCGATGGCCAACCCGTGTTTCCCCGCCCAGGTCACTTCGATCACGTAACCGGCCAACCGCTCCCGACTTTTCGGGGAGGGGGTCGTTCGGGGAACTACCCATTGGCTCTTCCCTTGGCGGTGATCATGGCCGCGCTGGGAGCTTTCCTCGCTTATATGTCGAATTTGTTCGGCTGAAGCTATCCACGCCGCCTGGCAACGTGCAGGTGATCGCGAGCAGGGTTATCTGGAAACCTTTCGAAGTCGACGGCATAATTCGGGCCCAGGCGCTCGCGTACGCGCTCCGCCCACTGTTCTCCCTGTTGGTCCGAGATGTTGTTGCCGCGGAAGTCGAGCGCGCGATTGTCGTAGTGCGCCGAGCCGGAGGCATGCTGGTTGCTGTCATTCCCCGAAGTTACCACCGGGCGCGGCAACCCGAGCGCCCTTGCCTCGTCCGCCACCACGCCCATCGCAGGGACGAGGTCGCCGTCCATTCGGCCGAGCCGCGCGCCGGCCTTGACGCCCATGCCGAGTTCCCTGGCCAGCCTGGCACCATCGACCGGGCCTTCGGGAGCGGCAAGCAGTGGTCCTCCCTCGAGGGAAGAGGCCACGAGGGGCGGCGTGCGATCGGCAGGCGAAAGCGATGCGGCTTGCGGCATGCCGAGATCGGCATGGCTGCCGAGCTTGCCCTGCCCGGCGATCGCCGCGACGTCGCCCAGTTCGTCAATCCGGCGGTTCCTGAGGTCGCTCATCAGGTCGTCCATGATGTAGCTGATCGCCTGATCGCGCCGTGCCATGTCGCGGTAATCGAGCCGCGGGTTGGCAATGTCTGGCAGGTGCCACTCGGGATGCTCGCGCTGCAGTGCCTCGTATCGATCCTGGATCAGGTTCGACATGTCGCTCGAGACCTGAAACCCGTGGCTTTCCGCATAGCTTGCTTCGTTCATCATCCGGCTGCCGATCTCGCGGTAGCGCGCGGCTGCGGCGCGGCGCTCCTCGGCTTCGGAGACCCGCCAGTCGGAGCCCTCGCTGCTGGTCCGGCTCTGGCTGGCATCGGTGTAGTCGGAGCTTTGGCTGAACGTGCCTGAAGACTGGACGTCGCCGCTGTTGCCGCTGACGACGACGCGGCTGCTGACATCCTCGGACTTGTCGGTGCCGCGGGTGACTTGGTTCGTTGCTGACCGCTCGGTGTTTACGCTCGCGCTGTCGCCGGTCTCCTTGCGACCGGATATGGCCGCGGAGGCGGAAGCGGAGACGCCGCTTCCGATGGCGCCCTCGAGCGGGGTCCCGATTGTCCCGGTGCCCGTCAGAGAGGCGCTCGTACCAAAGGTCCTTGTCGAGAAATTCCCGCTCGAACGGCTATTGCCCTGCCGCAGGATCAGATCGTCGTTGGTTACCTCCCGCGTCGACTTGCCGGCCGAGCCTTCGACCACGACATTGCCGCCGACATTGTGGGTGTCGGACGCGCGCGATCCGCGTTCACTGCGGCTTCCGGTCACCTGGCTGCTGGCGCTGACCGCGCTTCCAAAGGTTCCGCGTGTGCTGCTCCAACTCGCCGAGGTGCCGTTCTCGATCCGGTCGGCCTCATTGAGGTACCACTGGCCCTGATTTCGCAAATCGCTGGCATAGCCGCGCGTCATCGAGGCCTTGAACGGCAACTGCGAGATCGCCCCGCTGGTGTCGATCACCCGCGCGCCGCTGCCATAGGCATGGGTCATCGCGCCATCGTCGCTTCTGAGGCCCATGTGGCTTGCGCCCACAGCCAGATTGGGGGCCTGGTTCCACTGCGCCATCTGGCGGTTGTTGGCGTTGAAGTTTCCATGGCTGACATCGCCGAATGTGTAGTTGCCGGTGGTCCGCTCGAGCGCGGCAGCATCGGCCGCCCCTTGCGGCGCGCTGAGCATCGAGCCCATGTTCGAGGCGACCGACATGGTGCCGCGCATGACCATCAGCGCAAGTACCGGCACCGACATCATCAGGAACCCGGCCATCGTCGCGATGTCCTGGTTGACCGCGTCGATCCCCGCCCAGTTGGCAAGCGCAATCCCGCCCGGCGCCGCCGCATTGGTCTGAGCGGTCAGCCGGTCCATGATGAACATGTGGATGAGGACGTAGATCGGTCCCCAGGCGGCGAGGTAGAAGAACCCGGCGAAGTATCCCTTGAGCGTCGCGATGCCGCTTTTGGGGAACAGCAGCAGCGGAAAGACGATCGGGAAGAGCGCGTAGAACACGACCGTCAGCACGACGTTCAGCACTGGAATCCAGATCAACCCCTGCTCGGCCGTGGTGGTCATGGCGTTGCGGGTCTGGGCATCGGCGCGCTGGAGGGCAAAGGAATCGCTGTCGGCATTGCCGAAGTCGAGCTGGGCGGCCTCGAAGGCATCGACCACGCTCTTCTGCTTGAGGAACTGGTTGCGCGGCATGGCGGCGCCGGTGAGCAGCTGCGAAATCACCGGCACGTCGGTGGCAAGCTTGGCCCCGGCGGCGGCCTGGCTGAGCTTGGGGTACATGGTGTGGGCAAAGGGCAGCGCATAGGCATTGATCTCGGCTTCCCACTGCCCGTCGATCAGCGTCCAGGCCTCGGCACAGGTCTTGCCCTCGATGTCTACCGAGCCGGCGCCGGTATCGGTCAGGTACTTCATGCCGCGGTTGGTCGCGGCATTGGCCCCAAGGTCGGCCCAGAGATCGGTAGATTCGCTGAGCAGCTTCAGACTCTTTGTGCCCAAGAGGATGTCGTAATAGGCGCATTGCTTGAGGTAACCGTCGAGGTTCGCCTTGAAGACGGGATTGCGGATCTCGAAGCCGCGCACCTTGTCCCACATCCGCGCGCCGTAGACGAAGCCGCCATTCGAGTAATTGAGAGCGGCGGGCATGACGAAGACCGTCTCGGCCGTGCGGGTAAAATAGTCGCTCACCTGGCTGGTGAATGAGGCCATGACGCCGAGCCCGATCGGCACATTGGCCACCGTGGCGGGGGCAAGCCCCGGATTGACGCGGTCGGTGACCTTGACGGTGACCGTCGGCACCATGAGCACGAGGTAGATCAGCGTAGACTGAATGAACCAGCGAAACCAGGCGCGCCAGTCGAGGTCCATGGCGGTGACGAGGAGCGCGTAGATCAACCCCATCACCATCACGACGCGGATCACCGACTTGAACCCGCCCGAACCGGTCCAGGCAGCGATGGCGTTGAAGGTATTGACGAGGTACTCGCCGCCGCCGACTGTGAAGACCTCGAGCATCGTGCGGTTACCGCCCCTACTGGACTTGGCTGCTCAGAGTGCGCGAGAAGCGCAGCGCCGCCGACATCTGCGGGGAAAGCTGGCTGCGCAGCGTCTTTTCGAGCATCTGCGTGCGCTGGATCAGCGCGAAGGTCTGGTCGAAGCGTGCCGAGGTGCGCGCCGCGAGGCCGAGGAAGTTGCGCCGGGTCTCGTAAAGTCCCTCGCGCCATTCGCGCAAACTATCGGCGTCCGCCCCGTTGAAGTCCGAGCGCGCGTTCACCGCCATGTCGATGAAGCGCATGGTCATGGTGGTGACGAGGTCGACTGCGACGATTTCGGAAAGGTCGTTGATCTCCTGGACGGAGATGCCGAACTCGGCCGCCGCGCTCACGGTGATGATTTTGTAGACGGGAACGCTTGCCATGCCGAGCAGCTGGACTTCGGCCGGGGTGAGTGAAGCGCCGGGATCGCGGACCTTGAGGGCCATGCTTTCGATCAGCGCGCGGACCTTGGCCTTCAAAGCCACATTGGGTCCGATCACCAGCGAGGTCTCGGTGGGAGCCATGCACTTGGCCGTGTCCGATCCGCAGGACCAGACCTTGTGCGGCGCGGCCGAAGTGCCGTCGAGCATGGCGCTGATCAGCGCGGAGTCCGCCGGGCCGATGAACTGGACCCGCGGTTTGCCGCCACTGCCGTTGGGATCGTAGATCACGGTCCCGACCAGCGTCATCAGGAACTCGCGGAACTGGGTGTCGAAACCGCCGTACTTCTTGCCGAGCGCTTCCCAGGTGTAATTGTTGGGCATCCCGGCCTGTTCCTTCATGTCGGGATCGGAATTCGCGCTCTTCAGGGCCTCGCGCTGCCCGCCATTGTTGCACTGCTGGCGCGCCCGCGCCCAGTCGGCGACCGCACCCTGGCTGTTGGCGATTGCCTCGCAGATGACCGACGAGGCGGTGTCCGAGGTCGGCCAGAGCCCGCCGACCAGCGCCTGCGCGGTCTCGCAGCTCGAAATGTTCATCTGGTTCATCTGCTGCACCTTCTGGGCAAGCTCATCCATGACCTTGCCGATCTCGGGCGAGATCGTGTCGATCGCGAGCTTGAAGGCGAAGCCGAGCGCATTGTTGGCCGTGGCTTTGAGCATCGCGACCAACTCGGCGGTGTTGATGAACGAGAACGAGCCGGCAAACAGGTCGATGCCGCCGCAGCCGGCGCGTGCGTGCGGCAGCTGGATGTTGAAGGGCTGGATGTTCTTCTGCGGAAAGCGCGACCACATGGCGCCGCCCGAATAATAGCCCGCCGACTGGCCCTGATAGGCCGAAGGGCCGGTGACATTGGCCTGCGCGCCCATGTCGGACATGAAGTTCTGCATCTCGCCTTCGACGCCCGCGAGCGCAGGCGTGGGGGCAGCGAGCACGACCGAGGCTGCGAGCACGGCGGTCAGAGCCTTGCGCGAGGCGCCGGCGAGGCGATGGGTGAGCGCGCCGCGCATCAGAAGTCGCTCCCGGGCTGGACCTGGGTCAGCTGGAACACCCGGTCCATAATCTCGTCCTGGCTGAGGATCCCGTAACCGATCGGCATCGGTTGCTTCGTCACGGAGTCGAACAGGACCAGCGCGGGCACTTGGCGATCGGTGCCGAGCCCGAGCCGTTCGTATTGCCCGGCATCGACGACATAGTTCGGGAAGGTCGCGGTCGGGCCGCCGTCCATTGACACCGCGAGGACGGCAAGCCCGTACCTGTCGCTCACGGCTTTGAGGATCGGGGCGAAGATATCGCAGGCGCCGCAGCTCGAGGCGTAGAAGTAGAACACCCCGTAGCGCCCGGAAAGCTTCGCCATGGCAAGGTCGCGGTCGGTCTTGCGCTGGTCGATCCAGGCGCGCTTGCCGAGCGTCGAGACCGGGCGCTGCAGCGTGTAGTCGAGCCCCGGATCCTGCCACAGAGCGCGCTGCCAGACATCGGCGAACAGCGAGGAGCGGTCGAGCTGCTCGCGCTGGAAGCGGACATAGGCGGTGACGTTCTCGGCGCTCGGATCGAGGATGGCGCGCGCCTTCAGCTCCTCGAGATTGGCGGAGATCGCCGCAAGCTGGCTGCGCGCAGAGACTGCGGGGCCTGCCGCCGCGCGCGGCGCTTCTTTGGGCCGCTCGCAGTAGAACCAGGTCCCGAGCCTGCGCTCCTTGCAGTAGAGCGCGTCTTCCTGCTGCTCGACTTCAACGCCATCGCCGTGCGGGTCTGCCGCAAGCGCCAAAGTGGTGGGTGCTGCCAGAAGTGCGGCCAGCACCGTGAGAGAGGTTCGGGGACGCAGGATCATGATCAGGACCTTTCAAACTCTGCGGCGCAGCTTCGGGCAGCAGCGACATCGGGGTGAATGACGCCGCTTCCCAACATGCGCGTGTAGGCAATGTGGCAGCTGCGTATGATCCGGGTCCCATCGCTGCTGATCGTGTAAATTCCCCCATCCAGGCGGGCCCAGCCCAGTCCGGCCACCGCGTGCAGCGCGCGGTCGAGGCCATCGGGCGGCAGCGGCGTGTCGAGCCAGGTCGATGCCTCGCTCGCGACCTCGGAAGAGGTCGAAGGGCCGCGGCGGCAAAGAGCCATGACGGCAAAGAACTCGGACAGGCTCATGTGGGTCCAGAGCCGGTGGCAGCCGACCTCAAACTGCAGCACCTCGCCGCGCGGCCGTTTCCGGAATTTTCTGGTCATGACGAGCTCCTCATGGCTTGTGCGCCGCATAATAGTCGGCGATCTTCTGCTGGATCTGGACGAGAGCGGCGGCCTCGTCGGGCAGCTTCGCGGCTTCCATGAAGTCGGCGTAGACCTCGGAAAAATCCATCACCGACAGGTCGAGCTGCTGGAACTCGAAGATCGAGAATCCCTCGCAGGTTTCGGTCTTGGGCTTGCCCCAGGGCTTGCCGATCTGCGGGCGGCCCTGCTCCTGGAGGATGCGGCTGATCTTGGACTGGAAGCAGCAGTAGACATCCTTCTTGGTGACGCAAATGCCAAGGAAGCTCGACGAGCAGTAGGTCCCGACCTTGTGGCAGAGGCCCGCATCGTCCTTCTCGTCGAGGAGCTTCTCGGCCGAGGAGCAAAGCCAGGGGGTGAGGAGCGGCACGCCCTTGCCCGAGCAGCAGTTCGAAAGACCGAAGACCTTGTGCGAGCAGCTTTCGCGCGTCCCCCTGAACAGCGTGAGCGCGGCCTCGTCGAACTCGGCATTGGCCTGGCCGAGTGCGTTGAGGGCTACAACCGAGTCCTTAAACTCGTCGGAGGCTTCACGTTCCACCGCCTCGCAGTCGCCGTTCACGCAGTAGACGTCGCCGCCGCAGATGTACTGCGCGGGCTCCTCACTGGTGCCCGGGATCGGACAGGAATAGACCCGCTCGCTGACCGCGCAGGAGCCATCGGCCGAGGGCGGATCGTCGAGGCAGACCTCGCGCGCCAGCGAACAGCCCGCCTGGGTCTCGAGCGCGCCGCAGTCGTTGCCGCCGCCGACCACGCTTTGGCACAGGTACGTCCGCGTGCGTTCCCAGCACGGGCGGGTGACCGCCACGCCGCCGATGATCCTGGCTTCGCCCGGCGCGGTGCAGGTTTCCGTGGACAGCGTGCAACTGGCCGGATCGATGCTGCAGGCGCTGTCGGTCCACGCTTGCGTGAACCATTTCGAAACCGCGCTCTCCGCCGTCATTCCGGCGACATTCGACGAGCAGAGATAGACCTCCTCGGGCGCGGCGGGCTCGATGCAGGTCAGGTATCCGCCGCCGCCGAAGGGATCGCCGATGAAATCCCAGGTCTTGCACAGGACGCGCTCCGCAAGCCCGGCCGCCGCCGGGCTTGTCCGGGTACATGTCGTGTCCGAGGCAATCGTTCCGCATTGCTGCAGGCCGGTCACATATTGCAGCGGCATGCCGGTGACGGGATCGAAAGTCAGGGCATCGGTGATCCCTTCAGCATTACAGCGATAGGCGTTGCTCACGACCGCGAAGGCGTCGGCGGGCGGCGGCTTGGGCAGCGCGGCGATCAAATAGGCGTTGGGATCGCTGACGGCGGTATCGCAGTCGTAATAGTCGATGGTAAGGTTGTAGTCCGGCACCGGATAGGTCGCGGTCCTGCGGCACTGGCCATTTCCGGCAAGCGCGGTGCAGCCGTCGAACCTTGGCGCGATCACGCAGGCATATTGGTAGAGCATGTCATTCCACTCCGCGACCGTGAGGCTGTTGGTGCAGGTCCGCGGCTGCTCGACAACCTGCGATCCGACATGGCAGGTCCATTCTGCGGTGTTGGCTGTGCCCGAGCCGGGCGGGAGCGGCACGCAGTCGCCGGTCGAACCATCGGCGCTCATGCCTTCCAGATAGGCATCGGGATCGGCTTCGATCGCGGTCGCGCGGGCAAGGTCGCTGCGCGTCACGTTGACCGTCGGCCGCGTTGTCGAATTGGCGGTGCGGTAGGCCTCGCTGTTCCAGCCCGCCACCGCGCCGTCGGTCTGCAGCGCTTCCGGGTTTGTGTAATACTGGGTCTGGCCCGGATAGCTTTCCTGGTAGCCCGGGACCTGGCCTGCGGCACCTGCCTCCTGGGTAAGCCCCTGGTAAGCGCCCCGCAGCGCGGCGCCGGTGCTCCTCGCCTCGGCCTTGGCTTCCTCCGCGCTCATGGTGTTTGGCGCGGAAGGTGGCGGGGGTGCGGGTGCTGGCAGGACGGGATCGACGTCGGGCGGCAGGACCGGCAGCTCTTCGACCAGATCATCGGGCGGCGGGATATAGACCTGCGCCTGGGCCGGGAGGGCAGCGAGCACGAGAAGCAGGCAGGGGAGAGCAAGGCGCGCGAACTGGCCCGCCCTGCCCTTCGCCATCCGTGGTCCCGCTCCCGCCATGTCAGTTGCCCTTGCGCAGCTCGGCGAGCGCCACCCGGGCGACGCCGGCACCGGGTCCCCGGCTTGTCGCAAAGCGCTCGAGCGCATATTCGACCGTGACATTGCCGGTCATGCGGTCGTGGTCGGGAACCATGCTGGTGCAATCGAACCCGTCGCAGAGCTCATAGGCGCGTCCCGTCACCACGAAGGTTGGCGCGGCGGTAACGGCAAAGGCGCGAAACAGCCGCGGGTCAATCGCGATATGGGCTTCCTGACGCTCGTCGGTGACGACGCGTTTGAGGCCTTCGGCAAAGGCCTTTGTGCTGTTTTGCGGGAAGCCGCGGAAGACGACGACGCCCCCGGCCTGGGTGGTGTCGCGGATCAGGCGGGAGAGCGAAGCCTGCGGCATCGACAGGCTGGCGAACACCGTGAACAGTGGCCCCTCGCCCATCGGCGCCTGACTGTTGGCGGCCGCGCCAGCGAGGATCTCGTCGAAGTCGACCGGGCCTTTCGGTCCCTGCGGCAGGCTCGCGGGATCGAGCGAGGCCGCCGCCGCGAGCCCGGCATCGCGCAGGTCTTCTGCCTCGGCCTGGTGTGCCTCGCCGCGATGGGCCACGGCGTCGACCAAGGCCTGCGCTTCCCTCACCTGCTCGCTCCCCCGCGCCTTGATCGCGGCCAGATCGAGGTCCTCGACCGACTGCGCGGCACTCTGGGCGAGCGCTGCCGAGACAGCCGCCAGTGCTACAAGGCCAGCGGCAGCAGTCGCCCGGGTGCGAGTGAGATGCAGGCGCATTACGGCCAACCCTTTCACAACATGCAGCAATTGCGTTTCCTCCAGACGAGGTAGCCAAAGTCCTCGCCTTTGACGGGAAACGACTTGCCGGTGTGGGGGATGATCGTCGTCGCCCCGATGGGGGCGCAGGCGTAGCGTCCCTTCACGGTGGAGACCGGATTGGTCATCTGCAGCCGGTACTGCTGCTTCCTCATCACCGGCATCAGGTACTTGTGGCACAGCGCCTTCGAACCCATCGTCCCCCAGGCGAGCGCCTGGCGGTGAACCTTGTAGAGCATGCGCTCCGCGACAAGCCGCGAGGCCTGGACCGGGCTGACGTGCGCGGAGACATGGCCATTGAGGGGATACATCGAGCCGTTGCAGCCAGCGCACCAGAACATCTGATCTATCGGGAGCTTCGCGTTGGAAGCCACGCAGTCCGCCGCGCAGGCGGCCGTGGCGATCGGGTTGGCGAAGAGCGCGACCTCGGGATTGAGGATCGAGGTCAGTGCCGAATCCTGCCAGAGCGGATCAAGCTCGGTTACATAGGCAACATCGAAGGTGGTCTGCTCGAAGCAGAGAAAGTCGGTGAGGATCTCCATCCAGTAGAGCAGCGGATAGATGTAGTAGTGGGCTTGCCACTGCGACGAGTTCTGGGTCTTGCCGCCGACCTGGCTGCGCCCCTGGACATGGCCGTTGCCGATATCGAAGCCGGGGTTGAGCCCGATCCCGCCGAGGTTGGGGAAACACCAGGCCTTGTTGGTGACATCGACGAGTCGCACCGGCTCCCAGAAGCCCACCGAGATGCCGATGCGCGGGATCGGCGAGCCGCAGGCGCACAAGGGAAATGTCGGGTTCTTGGGATCAGGGCGTGAGCCCTTCCAGATCGAAAGCCCGCCGATTGACAGCGGAAACAGGCACGACCAGCACACGTCGGTGATCGGATTGACGAACTTGCCGTGGCAGGTGGCGTTCGCCCTGGCGGGTGCGGCGCCAAGCATGGCGAGCGCCAGCACGGCGAGAGTGGCAAGCGCCAGTCGGCGCAGCCGCTTCATGCCTCCGCTCCCCGATCATGCGCTGCGTCTGCTCGCGCTTTGGCGCGAAAATATACGATCCCCATCACCGGGGTCGCCAGAGCGAGCAGCAGCGCCGGAAGCGCGCCCAGCGGACCAAACAAGCCGACGCTGGCCTGGTTAAGGGTGACCGCGAGGGCAAGCGACGCGCAGAGGAAGGCCCAGGTCCAGCGCAGCCTCTTGAGGCGCGGCGTCTCGGGCGCGGCCATCGGGGTCAGCAGGAATGCGAGCAGCGGATGCCTCATGACGCGCGGCCTTTGGGAGCAAGCGGCACTTCGCTGACCTTGAGCGCCTTGACGCCGCTCGAAACTGCAGCCCCGGTCACGACCGCTGGCGTATGGCGGATGCCGAACCTGGCGGTCAGCTGCCCGCCCTGGTCGAACCAGAACCGGCGCTGGTAGGGCTTCATCGCATCGAAGGGCGAACCGGCGACGAAAATCACCTTGGCGCGTGCCGCGCTGTAGGTCCTCACCGCCCAGTCGATCTGGGCGGCATCGGTGCCGTCGACAAAGACCAGGTCCTGGCCGAGAGACACATGATCAAGCGGGTTCACCCGGGTGCCGCGCGGCGCGATAAGCTGGCCCTTGGCATCGACAATGTCGTCCTCGAGCACCATCGAGGGGTCGTAGAGCCATTCGCGCCGCGCCGTCGCGGGCGTGAGCCCCTCGACCGGTTTGGGGCGGCGCACGCTGGCGACGGCCTGTTCGCGCATCTGGTTTTGCAGCCGCTCGATCCCGCCATTGGCTTCGAGGGTCCGAAGCCGCGTCTCGATCGTCGCCAGAAGATCGGTTTCGATGATCGGGAAAGTCTCGCCCATCTGTCCGTGGTCGGCGGCGCTGACTGCCGAGGCGGCTGGCCATCCGGCAAGCGCGGCAAGGCCGAGCGCGAGGACAAGGCGGGTCCGCCGCCTCACAGCAGCGCATCCCCGGTGCCGACGATCCGGTCGGCGCAGACGAAGCCGATTGCGGCATAGCGGCTGTCGAACCCGTCGGGATGCGCCGTACCGAGATAGTAGCAGCGCTCGGGGATCGGCCCGGTCGGCCCGGGCGCCAGCGTCTCGCCACGTTTGGTCAGGGGTTTGAGCGTCGCGACCGTTTCGCCGTTGACCTTAACCCGGTTGCCCTCACGCGTCACCACATCGCCCGGCACGCCGAGCGCGCGCTTGGCGAAGGGCGCGGGGTTTTCCCCGAAATGCGCGGTGATGAGCGCGCTCTTCGGCGGGTTGAACACGACAAAATCGCCGCGCTGGGGCAGCCGGCCCTTGTCGATGAAGAAGGCCCAGTTGGGGAGCGACTCGGTGGTGTTGATGAGCACCGCGTGCTCGTCGCGCCATTGTGAAAGCGCCGAGCTGGCGGCAAGACCTGCGCCGAGCACGCCGATCGCGAGCCATCGCGCGCGCTGGCCGAGCTTGGCGGGCGCGGCCGGGGCGGAGAGCTCAGTTGCCGGGGGCATGGAGCGGGTTTCCGGTGGGAACATTGGCGGCGGTCGGGGGCATGGCCATCGCCGCCCGCATCGCGCCCATGACATCGCCGGCATTGGCCGTGGCCGCCTGCGGCATCTTGACCCGTGCATAGACCTCGCGGCGCAGCTCGGCGGTGATGTCGGGGACTTCGCCTGCGAGCACCGCCTCGCCCACCAGCACGATCTGTCCGGCCTGCCCGCGCGCGGCAAGGTTGCGCTGGATCTCGGCCATGAAGGCCCTGGTCTCGGAGGTGACCTGCTCGGGCGGGGTTGCCGAACGTGCCTGGGCCTGGACATATTCGCCGACCAGCCCCGCGAGCTGGACCTTGGCCATCGGTGGCAGGTCGCCAGCAGCAAGCACGTTCTTGGTCACCCAGGCGCCCCAGAGCCCTGCGACAACGAGGCCGCCGACAAGCGCGACCGGTATCCAGCCCAGTTTGCGCGTGTTCGCCGGGCGCGGGGCGACTGGCGGGTTCTCGCCTGACCGCTCGCCCGCTTCCTCGAACAACGGGCCATCGCCGCTCGGCGCCTTAGACCTGGCCATCGGCAGTCTCCTTGCTGTGGGGGATGAGATCGCGCAGCGCGTGGCGGCGCAGCACACCGATCACGAGGAAAAGCACGGCGCTGGCGATCCAGAATTGGGTTTCGAACGCCGCTCGGCGCTCGAGATCCGCCGCGACATAACGCGCCGCGAAGTTGCCCAGGTGGAGGACGGCACCGGCAAAGGTGAACTCGCCCAGCATCACGAAGAACAGCACCCAGAGCGCGGCGACGATGGCCGAAGAGGTCGTGAGCCAGCCTGCAAGCCGCAGCGCGGCATAGCAGGCGTCCGCCCAGCGCGAGGCTGGCGCCGGACTGGCCGAAGGGACCGCAGCGGTCATTCGGCTGCCTCCCTGAATTCATCGGCATGGAAGTCGGGCGCGCCGGGTTCGGGCGGCACGAAGTCGGGGAAAGCAACGCGTTCGATCGCATCGGGGAGCGCCAGCCCCTCGCGCACCCGCTCCTCGATCTCGGAGAAGACCCTGGGGCTCGAGGAATAGAGCGTCGCCGAATAGGGATCGAGCACGAGCCGTCCAACGCAGAGCGTCTCGGGCCCCTTGATCAGGACATCGGAATACTCGGTGCCATTGCGCTTCAGCGAGCGCAGCAGCGTCTCGGTATAGCGGTCCATCTCGAAACGCTGGTGTTTCGCGAGATCATTGATCGTCTCCTCCTTCTGCTGGAGCACGACCGACCAGTCCGAGTTCTCAAGCGCGGCGAGTGAGCCTTCGGACTTGTAAAAGTCATTCAAGGACTGCGTTGCGGTGATGAGCGAGCCGCCATACTTGCGGCAGGTGCGGGCATAGGTCTCGATTGCCTGGCCCATCTGCCCGCCCCCGAGCAATTGCCAGGCCTCGTCGATCATGGTGAGCTTGGGCACCGAGCGGTCGAGATCGCGCATGACCCTGAGGGTCAGGAACATGAGCGCGGTCAGCGCGACCGAGCGCAGTTCGGGCTTCGAGGAAAGGTCCGAGAGCTCGAACACGGTGAGCCCCGCCGAAAGATCGATCGAGCAGGCGCCGGCAAAGAAGCGGCCATAGGTGCCGCCGGTGAGGAACGGCGCCATGGCGTCGGCGAGATCGCCGGCGAAGGGCGATGGCGCCGAGCGCAGCGCTGCCGCGACATCATCGATTGTGCCGGCGCGCTGCTTCTCGCGCCAGACCGCGCTCACGGCCGAATCAATGAGCCCGCGCTCGGTGTCGGAGAGGCGGTCCTGCTGGCGCGCCATCTGGCCGATGATCGCTTTGAGCATCGCGAGGCATTCGACCTCGTAGTCCTCGCCGTCCTCGTCGCTGGTCAATGCGGCGGCATCGATCATGTCGAAGGGATTGAGCGAGAAGCCCGAGGAGAGCTTGAACTCGACGAAAGCCCCGCCGAAGGCCTTGGCCATGTGCTCGAACGAGCGTCCGTCGTCGATGACGATAACCTTGGCGCCAGCGCCCGACATCGCGGCGCAGACGTCCTGAAGGAAGACCGATTTGCCCGAACCCGACTTGCCGAAGACCGCGACGTTGTGGTTGCCCGCCTGGTTCTGGAACGGCGACCAGAAGAAGGGCTGGCCGCGCCGGCCGATGAGGAGCACGTGCGGGATCGGCCCGCCCATGTGTTCGCCCTGTAAGGGGGCGATCGAGGCGGCGGTCGTGGTCAGCATGGTCTTGAAGCGCTTCATGCGCCTCAGATCCGCCGTCAGACCGTTCGGCAGCGACAGCGGCATGGCGGCGAGCAGCCCCATGACCTGCAAATAGCGTTCGTCGATGAGGTCCCAGCCTGCCGCCTTGTAGACCGATTTGACGAGCCGCTCGTTGACGTCGCCCTTGCCGAGCGGCGAGAGCGCGCCGACCCCGTAATAGACCTGGGCGAGCTTGCGGCCCTGGCGGATCTGGCCCTGGACGTACTGCCACTCGTCGCGCTGTTCGGAAAGCTGGGGGAGAAAGCGGGCCGAGCGGCTGTCGGCAAGGCTGGTGGTGCGCATGACCTTGAGGCCGGTGCGCGAGGCGACGGCCTCGTCGTCCTGGAAGACGAGGCCCATGACGGTCATGACGTTGCAGCCGAAGCGCAGCTTGTCGTTGACCATGTCGCCGATGATCTTCTGGACGTCCCACGGCGCCCATTGCTTGGGCAGGTGCCGCACCGCGAAGAAGCGCCAGTCGAAGGCGTCGGGGACGACCTCGCCGATCACCGGCGCGCCGTCGACATTTTCTCCGGTGGGACGGAAGCGCTCGGTCCTCAGCACGATTCGGTCGGGCGTGACCTGGGTCTCGAGATCGCGCCTGATGCACTGGACGTTGATCGGGTCGAGCTCGGAATAGTGTTCGGGCCGGTCGGCATTGTCGACAGAGGGGCAGAGAAAATCGTCGAGGAAGGCGATGAGCTCGACCGGCCCCATTTCGCGCGCCGGGATCGAAAGCGCCTGGCAGGTGCCCTTGAGGCTCTCGCGCACGCTCGACAGCACGTCGGCACCGATGGACCCGCTGAGCCTGGCGCCGACCGAGAGGATGAGGCGGGTGCTGCGCACGAAGAACGGTGCGTCGCGCGAGATCGACATCCAGGCTCCGCGCCTCAGCCAGCGCGCGCGGTGCGCGGCGGCGCGGCCATAGACGCCCTTGGCGACAACGCGCGGCATGACCCAATCGGCGATGCGGGTTCCGACCGACGGGCTCTGCCAGTGGATCAACTGGATCTCACAGCCAGAGGGCACCGCATCCGACAGGAATTGCGTGAGGATTTCGCCGCTGCGCTCGTCCGCTCCCATCATCGGGGCGAGTTCGAGGATGAACCCCATGGACTCGGTGTTGATGAACAGACCCGACTTCGCGTCGTAGCTGCGGTAGGGCAGCCAGTTTGCCAGCATCGGCGCGCCCAGCAGCGGCCGGTCGGCCTCGGGCCGCGCGCTCTCGCCGAAGAGGAGATCGAGGAAGCTGTCCCAGAAGCCGCGCCGCGCCATGGTTCTACTCCTCGACCTTGCCGGAGAAGGACGCGGGAGGATTGGCGGCCGTGGGTGTCGGGAAAGGAGCTTGTGCCGCGCCCTGTGTCGCGCCCTGTGCCGCAGCAGGTTCCGCGTCTCCCGGTTTGGCGGCGGTGCCGCCTTGGACGGGTGATGGCGCGGATGGTTGGCCAGCCTTGGTGGCGCCCCCAAGCCGTGCTTCGACCTCGGCCCTGATCGCATCGACCGGCGAGCCTGCCGACCTCGCAGCGCCCTTGGCCCGTGCTTCGGCCACCACCCTGGGATCGGGCAGGGCTCCCGATGGCACGGCACCTGGGCCGGGCAGTCCGGCTTGCTCGTCAGGCTTGTGGCTAACGGCAGACTGTGGATCGCCGGGCGGATTGGCCTGCTGCGCAGCGAGGGGCGCAGCGGCATCAGCGTCAGCTTGGGCCTGCGCCGCACCCTGCTCGCCCGAGCTGGCGCCGGACAGCTGCATCCAGCCACCCGCATCGGCGACGGTGTGCACTACCCGCGGCTCGTGAAAATTGCCGGAGCCATCGACATAGGAGGGGAACACCACCTTGAGCACGCGGCGCTCGCGGTGGGCGACACCTGGCCCGGCTGCGGCGATCCTGCCGCTGCCGGTCGGCATCAACCGGGCGCTCTGACCTGAGGTCCGTGACTGGGGCCGGAAATAGGGCCCTGAGGCCGGCACCATCGGGCGCGCATTCTGGATGACGGCAAGCGCCTGGTCGTCGATCACGGTCGAAGGCGCGCAGGTGCCGCCGGGCGCGCTGCAGGCAAAGTTGCCCTTGATGTTGCCGCCCCAGAGGCTCGTGCAGGCCGCCATCTGCGTCGCGGCCAGCCCGAGCGCGGCCACCTTCGCCGCGCGTGCAAGGCCCGGCCGCGCTGCATATCCGTGCGACTGCCGCGCAAGAAGCATCTCGATCTGCCCCGCGAGATTCCAGAGCGCCAGCCCGGCCTCGAGCGTCACGCTGTCCTGCGACAGCGCGATATGCCCCGCCGAGCGCTGCCAGGCACGCTGGCGCAGCAGCATGAGTTCGCGGGGGGTGAGCGCCCTGCCCCTGCCTTTGCCACTGTCGCTTGCGAAGGCTGCGACAAGATTGTGCCAGAGGGCGATTGCCTCCGATTGACCAAGATTCAGGGCCGGAAGCCGCACCTGTCCCCGCGAGCGGCGCTGCACCGCGCGCTGGAACACTGACTGTTGCCGGGGCGTGAGAAGCGTCATGAGCGCACGGCCTTGAGCCAGGTTTCGAGAACCGCGCGCGGGCGGTAGCCTTCGATCACAGCGCCGTCCGAGCGCACGATCACCGGGGTTCCGGCAATCCCGGCCTCGCGGGCGAAGCGCTCGTTGGCATCGAGCGCCGAGGTGTCGCAGGGCTTGCTGTCGGCGATGGCTGCGCCGGCGTAGGCCGCCTTGACCGCGCGGGAGCGGTTGCGCGCGCAGAACACCTGGTTGGCAAGGTCGCGGCTGCCGAGCACCGAGATCGGCCGCTCGATCACCCGCACGTTCATCGCCTCGAGCTCGGCCGAGAGCGCCCGGCAATAGCCGCAGCGAAAATCGCTGAACACCGTAACGGTCTTGCCGGCGGGGTTGCCCCAGACGATGCCGCCAGCCTCGGGCAGTTCGGCGAGCGACATCGTCCGGGGGGACCCCTGCGCGCCTGTCTCACGCGCAGCGGAAGTATTGAGCCCGCGGGCCGAAGCCTGCGTGGTTTCGGCTTCGCGGCGGCTGCCTGCCGCCCCGCCGACGAGGAGGTCAGGGTTGACCTCGAGCAGGCGCACGGCGGTCAGGTCCTGGCGGGTCTGCATGTCGTAGACCCGCCCGATCATCAGGTAGCGCGCGGTCCGGTCGACGTAGAATAGCTGCGAGCCGGCGGTCACTTCGCAGACCCCGTCCACCACCTGGCAATTGACGCGGGAGACCGCGGTGCGGGGCAGGCGCTCCTTGAGCAGGCTCGCCACCGCCACATCGGCTTGCGAAGGGCGGCGCTCGCCGCCCTCGGCACTGGCCCAGACCAGCGAGGCGCCGCTGCCGAGCGCCATGGCCGCAAGCGGCCAGGCCAGACGCTTGACGGCGCGTTTCGTGGGCTTGAGCCGTTTCAGATCAGCAAAGTGGAACGTCATCGCCTTCACTCCTCATCCGTTGATGAACACGCCCTCGAGGAAGACGATCTCGACATCGATCCCGGTCGGCATCTCGATCACGGGCTGGTACTGCTCGGCCCGCTCGATCAGGTATTTGGAGACCATGTCGGCCGAGGTCGCGACGCCTTCGCCCAATCCGCCTTCGAGGATTTCACCCGTGCCGAGCTTCTGGCGCTGGCCATTCACATTGACGTTGGCGCCCTGGAGGACCGAGCTGGTGTTGGCCGAGAACCCGCGCCCGAACCCGCCGGCGAGCCCGGCTAGGAAAGCCTGGCCGACGAGTGCGCCTTCGCGGCTGACCACCCGGCCCCTCACCCCGGTCTTGCCGCCAAAGGCGATGAAGCCCTTGACGTCCGAGACCGCGTAGCGGCCGCCCGGCTGCGGGCAGGTCATGCGCTGGAGCTTCACATAGACCTTCTCCGAGGAGAGGTCGGCGCGCGCCGCGCCGTTGACGAGGCAGCCGGCGATGTTGGTCGTGAGCAGCCGCCCCTTGTCGTAGACCGAGCGCGCCGGCCCCGTGATGCGCAGCACGACGGGGAGCGGATCGGTCTGGCTCTGGACCCCGGCATTGGCATCGACGCCGACGATCACCTTGGCGACTGCAATTGAATTGGGCGGCAGGTAATTGGCGCTGTCGGTATAGACCGTGTTGCCCCTCGGCACCGGGGTTCCAGTGCCGCTCGTCGCGCCTTCACCGAAAGAGACGAGACTGACCTCGCCGCCGCGCGCGATAGGAAGCCCGGCGGCAGAAGCTGCAGCCTGCCCCGCAGGCGTGTTTGGCATTCCCGCGAGGCGTGGGGCGCCCGCCACCTGGTAGCTTGGCGGACTGGTTCGCCCGTAAAGTGCATTGGGCCCGGAAT
>NZ_BJYR01000030.1 GCF_007991615.1 Novosphingobium sediminis
CCGGAATTGATACCCGCACTGGAACCCACCGGCGACTGGCGCGCGGCGGCGAGCGCGGCGCGCAGCTGCTCGTTCTCGCTCTGGTAGGCGGAGAGCACGCGCTCGGTCTCGGGCGGCATGCCGGCGCCCGACTGCTGGGCGAGCTGGGCTTCGAGCTGGTCGGCACGTTCGGCGCGCGCCGCGAGTGCGCGCATGTTGGTGTCCATCGCCGAGATCTGCGCTTCGGACTGGGCGCGCCATTCCTTCTCGGCCATGTTCTTGTTGACCATCTCGTCGACCGAGACGCCCTCGACTTCCTCCTCGAGCGCCTTGCCGCTTTTGCCCGGCTTGTCGTCGAAGATGTAGAACGAGCCGGCGACAAGCGCGGCCGCGCCCGCGCCGCCAAGCAGCAGCATCTGCTTGCGCTTCACCGCCTCGTTGGTCGCCATGGCATCGCCGAGCGGCGAACCGTCCGCGCCCTCGCCGGCATCGAGCGCCTTGGGCTTCTTCTGGAATAACTTGGCCAAGTCCATCACCGCGCCCCTGTCAAAGTGTTGGCACTGGACTGGATGAGGTAGACGGCGGCTTCCTGGCCGGAGGCGAGTTCGCTCACCGGCGCCATGAAGGCGAGCGCGCCGCGTGCGGCGAGCATGTTCTCATCAAGACTTTGCGCCTGCCGCCCGGTGTTGCGCACGCGCAGGACCAGCCCCTTCATCTCCGCGCCGCGATACTCGCCGACCTGCTGGACCTGGAGGCGTCCGACCATGACCGGTTCGAGAACCGTCGAGCGCATGTCGAAGCCGTCGATCGCTTCGCCGCGGTACATCGCCTGGGCAAGCCGCACTGCGGCATCCTCGGGCGAGCTCTGCACCTCCCAGTCGCGGGCGCGATCGCTGGTAATCGCGGCATTGGCGATGAACACCTGCTCGGCCTCGGTGCCGCGTACCTGGCAGACGAACTTGTAGACGAAGCCCTTGCGGGTCGTGCCGAAGAACGAGAGCGACGCCTTCGGGAAGCCGTCGGGCACCGAGATATAGATGTCGCCGCGCACTGGCTCGTTGACGATCTTGAAATCTTCGGCCGGGTTGCCGGTAGTGATTTTCGAGACCGAGGCGAACTGGTCGCCCGCAAGGCTGATCCGGGTGAGGTCCCTGGCCGAGGCGACGCACTGGACCGTGCCGTTGTCGGCCGCCATGACATTCTGATCGGCCAAAGCTGGCGATGCGAGGCCGAGCGCTCCCAGGGCGATCAGCGCGGCGCCGATGGGTCTGCCAAGGGTGGCGAAAGGTCGTCCGGCGAGCATGGCGCCCGCGCCCATCGCGCAGGCCGGCAGGCTCAGGGCGAGAGCTATCGTCATGCGTCTTCCCTCCCTGTGGTGTTCTGGCGATCCGCGTCCTTGCCATTCGCGCCTTTGCCAGTGACCTGGCCAAACCCGGCGAGCTTCAGGCTCACGCCCGAGTAGGACCACACGAAGCGGAAGGTCCGCGCCTCGGCGGTCACTTCCTTCGATCCGACGACGGTATGGAGGATGCCGTTGACCTCGCTGGTCAGCCCTTCCGGATCGACGGTGAGTTTTTCGATGGTGAAGTATTGCGAGACGTTCGAGCCGTTCTGTTCGCTGAACACCTTCATCAGCTCGGCCTTCATGCGGCCGTGGGTCCTGGGGTCGGTGATCTCGAGGATCGAATCCATCCAGTACTGGAGGTTCGACGGCGAGCGGTTGAGCGTGAGCAGCGCCGCATCGCGGGTAACGAGCTCGAGATAGTCCTTGTCGATGTGCGAGGAGGAAAGCGTCAGCGGCCTTGCCAGCACCGGCTGCAGCACCACCTCGCGATCGCGGCTTGCCGCGGTCAGCGTAAGGAGCACCGAAACCCCGAACAGCGTGGCGCAGCCGATCGCCAGCAGGTTGCGCTGTTTCAAGAGTCGCTGCGCCTGGGCATGCGAAATCGAGAGATCCATGTCAGCCCGCCATCACGCGAAGGTGGGAGGGCGGCGTCGCCTTGAGGCCCATGAACGAGCCCGGCAGATACCAGTAGGCCGTGTGGATGATCCACGAGACCGCGCGTCCCGCCTTCAACTTGCGCAATCCCCACCAGGCCAGCACGCTTGTTAAGAGCCCAATCAGAATATGTTGAGACAGGACGCCCCAGGCGAAGGGCACGATCATCGCGATGAACTCATCGAGCGTCCAAAAGCCGATCAGTTCAGGATCATCGAGATGCGCCGGGACCGTGTATCGCTGCATGGCAGACACCACCCTCCAAGGATCCGGTCAGACGCCGAGGCCTGCGCCGGACAAACGAATGGTCAGATGGTCGCAGTGACCGCGGCGGTGACGATGGGAACGCCGGTGCCGGCCCCCACCCCGACCCCGACGGGGATCGCGACCTGGGCCAGGCTGAAGCGGCCCGAGGCGAGACCGACGATGCCGCCCGCGAGGCTGAGAACGGTGATGATCTTGCCGCCCGAGCCTTCGAGAAAGCCGGTGAACGCGGTGAGCGCGGTATTGAACGTGGTGTCGGCGCCGGCCATCGCCACCTCGCTGCCGAAGGCCAGACCCAGCGCCGCCACCGCCGCGCCCTGGGCGATACCTGCGCCCTTCCCCTTGAACCAATTTTTCATCGCAATGCTTCCTTCTTTGAAACCGCCCACGTCATCCCCGGGCAGGTTCAAAGAACAGGGGCGAGCATCTGGTCGCAATTAAGGAAGGGTTTCTTCCGATGCGCGAATCGTCATCATTCCTCTAGATGGATTCGGGACGGCTATTGGTTTTCCATTTGGGAAATCGAGAGGTTCCATTTCGGAATACCGAAGTTCCACTTGCGTGCAGCTGTCACCTGGGCAGGCAACCGCCATTGCCTGGATCGAAACTAGCCCGCGCGAATCGGCCAGTCACCTCGCGATTCGGAAAATTAACGATTCTGGGTCATGATCGCGCAGATCATGGAACACCCGGCGCAAACTCGATGGCTAGCGGAACACGCAATATCCGGATGCTCATAAGCCAGAATTGCTTCGCACTTCTGGCCGACGCCATGTGTGACTTTTCCAAGAAAACCGCTAAATTCCAGAGCTTGCGTGCAACTGTCCAGCACGCCTGCTCGCGCGCCAGTTCGATGGAGATCGCGCGCGAAGACCTGGACGGATTCCTCGCTCAGCATCCAATCGACGGGCAAATCAAGGTTTGGCTTGAAGTGGGTCCCGAGTGGCTTGACGATTATAACGCCGTGCGCCGAAGAATCGCGCAGATCAGCGGCAAGCCAGTGAAGGACAAGGCTGTCATTCCCTTTATTGTGCACCTGACAAAGCCCGGACACTTGATCTGAAAACGCTATGGGAATTGCCTTAATCGGCAATGCAAACACTTGACACTCTATGGTATCCCATAGAGCGATTGTCCCGAAAGGGGCGAGCCATGCCGCACAGCACTGTCACACCCGAGACCGTTTTCTGCCCGAAGCCAGCATCCTTGGGCGACTCGGTATTCTGCTTTGGACAGGCTGCGCCGCGCCTCTCCGAGCAGGAGCAATACAAGCGTCTGATCGATGCCGAAGCGGGCAAGCAGGGCTTGCCTCTTGCTCATCTGGCCGATCGCCTCGAGATCGCTCGCCCGCGTCTTCACAAGGTGATCCGCAAGAAGGTGGCGCTCAAAGATGACCTGCGCGACCGCCTGTTCGAGGCTCTCGATATCGATTGCGTGCGCGCCAAGTTTTGCGTGACCTTTTTGCACGATCACACCGCCTATGACGACCCCGAGGTCTTCCTCATCTGCGAGGCGATGAAAGGGTTCTACTGCGAAATCCTGACGCGCCGGCGCGGCGAAATCCAGGTGACCCTGCGCCCACCCATCATCCATGAAGCGCTGGGCCGGGCCTATGACATGCTCCTCTCCCACCAAGAGCGGGTGATGGAGCACGACCGGACGTTGCAGGCGTGATGTGAGGAGGGCTCGCGCAGCAGAGTGTCATGCGCCCTGAAGCGCTCGCGGCCTGGACCCAGCTCTATGCCGCCGTTGGCCTGCTCGCCGGAATCTGGGGTCTGAGTAGCAACGGAACAGAAAACCTACATAAGGATTTCAAGGCTCTTCGTCCGGATCGGCGGTTTTCGGATCACGTAGCGGCCTGAGTTCACCGCGAGCGACGAATTCCGGGAGTGTGAAGGCGTATCGGCCGAGCATGTTGACGTGGCCGAAGCCGAGCGGCGAGAGACGCGCGACATCCTCCGGCTTGGCGTCGTAGCCTTCAGTGACGAGCTGGTTGATGGCGGCGTCCATGTAGATCGTATTCCAGAGCACGACGAGATTGACGACCAGGCCGAGCGCTCCAAGCTGGCCCAGTCGGCCCCAAGCTGCGATTTTGGCCAAGTCGGAGAACGTTTTGGGAACGTGGCATTCGGTATTGACGATGGAGATCATAGAAGAGGACAGTTCGCTCCATCATAGGGAGTGGGTTGATGGATCGGAGTATTCCGGGCGGGGATTTGATCGGACGATGGAGCCTGAGCTTTGCCGATATTGATTTTGTAAATTCGAAGCCGGCCCTGACGCGCCTTGGCCTCGCCGCGCAGCTGAAATTCTTCGCTTCCCTGGGGTTTTTCGCGATCGATCCCGGCTCAATCCCTACCGATGGCCTCTCGTATCTGGCCGAGCAACTCGGTGTCGAGGCTGGCGAGATAGCCGGTTATGACTTTTCCAGTCGGACAGCACGACGGCATTGTGCGGAGATCCTGATCCATCTTGGATATCACCGCATGAAGCGGGTGGATCGCGCGCAATTGACGGAATGGATTGCTGGCGAGCTGTGCCCGGGCGGCCAGTCGATCAATGCCATGCTTGAGCATGTTTTCCTGTGGTGCCGGGACCGGCGTATTTATGGGCCGTCGCGCAAGGAGCTTGAACGTGTCGTTCGCTCACAACGGCAAGATTATCTGGACACCTGGCTGATCGGAACCAGTGATCGGCTTTCGTCAGATGCGGTGGCGTTATTGGAAGCCTCGCTTGCCGATCCGGACAGCTCGACCGGATTCAACAGGATGAAGGGTGACGCCGGACAGGCAACGCTCGACAACATTCTCGACGTGACCGAGAAACTCGCCTTTATCCAGAGACTTGATCTTCCCCATGATCTCCTGACGGCTACGGGCAAGCCATGGGTCGATCAGATTGTTCGCCGCGTTGCCGGTGAAAAGGCCTCGGAGATGCGCCGGCATGCGCCGGCGCGACAGCTCGGCCTTTATGCGATTTATCTAATGTCGCGGGAGGCGCAACTCACTGACGCGATGATCGACCTGCTGATCGAAACCGTTCACAAGATCGGAACGCGCTCGAAACGCAAGGTGGTGGGCGATATCGCGAAAGACATCGAGCGGGTCTATGGAAAGGAGCGCCTGCTGGTCGAGATCGCCAGCGCCTCGATCAATGAACCATCGGGGCGCATCTGCGATGTCATTTTCCCGATCGCCGGTAAGGCCAAGCTGGCGGCGATCGTCAAGGAGAGCCATGCGAAGGGCGCTCTGGACCGGCGCATCTACAAGGTGATGCGTGGTTCCTGGGCCAATCATTACCGGCGCATGCTGCCAAGCCTGCTTTCCGTACTTGAGTTCCGGTCGAACAACGCGGTGTGGCGGCCGGTCCTGGCGGCCCTCGACTGGATCAGGAGCAAGGTGGATGGCGGATGCCGCTTCGTGCCATTGCAGGATGTTCCGATCGATGAGGTGATTCCAGCGCGATGGCGCAGTTCCGTCATTGATGACGATGGGCGGGTAAACCGGATCAGCTATGAGCTTTGCGTCCTGACGCAACTGCGCGACCGCATCCGCTCCAAAGAAATCTGGGTGGTCGGGGCGGATCGCCGTTGATCTACAGTCATGTGAACCCTTATGGCCGCTTCGACCTCGACCTGAACGACCGGATTGATTTTGGACGGCTTGCAGCGTGAGGCGGCTGATCGGCCTATAACATTTGGGTACACCCCAGAGTGATAGGGCCGAGTGACACCATTCGTCTGTCACAAAAGGGTGGGTTTGCGCTCAATGTGACGATACACTGCAAGAGCCACCCTAATGTGACGGATTTTGCACTTGGCTCGTATCGGATATGCCCGCGTCAGCACCACGGACCAGGATCTGGATATCCAGATTGGCCGCCTCAAGAATGCAGGTTGCGAAATTATCCGTTCCGAGACCGGATCGGGGGCCTCGCGGAGCGGGCGCACGGAACTGGAAACGATCATGCAGTTTATGCACACCGGCGACGAGCTGGTCGTGCTGCGGCTCGACCGGCTCGGCCGCTCCACGCGCGATGTCCTGAACCTGGTGCATGAGCTTGATGAAAAGGGAGCTTCGCTGCGCATCCTTGAGCCAGAGGTGACGACGGCGGGCGACATGGGGCGAATGGTCATCACCATACTCGGCATGGTCGCCGATATGGAGCTGAAGTTCATCAAGGATCGTCAGCGCGCCGGGATCGAAGCGGCGCGCGCCGAAGGCGTTTACAAAGGCCGGAAGAAGAACGTCGATGACGATGAAATCCGCCGTCGCCTTGCCGCCGGCGCCAGCAAGGCCCGCGTTGCCCGCGACCTGAAGGTCTCACGAATGACCGTCTATCGGGCGCTCGACATTATTCCGTCACAGACCAAACTGCCGGAAAAGCCGCCCACTGCCAGCATCGCCCTGCATCTGATTATCGAGAACTTCAACAAGCGTGGAAGAGGTAGAAAACCCGCTCGGGAGCGGATTGAGGCGATGCTGGAACGCGACTACGCCATGGTAAAAAACGGCAATTGTGATTACAAACTGACCGTCGCCTATGACCCCGATCCGGATGGCATTTCCCTTGATGAGGAAATCCAAAGCCTCCTCTCCGAGATGTTCAACATCGCAGAGAGCTACAATTGCTCCATGGAAGCCGATATCTACGAGGTCGGTGGTCAGCAACGGTCCTGGTAGAATCAATCAAGCGTTCAGTGTTCGTTCTTCAACCTGGCCAAAATCGCAGCTTCGGGCCGACTGGGCCTATCAGATCAGGCCGAGACAGCAAGCATGAATAAGAAACAAGCAGGTCAATGCCAAGCCGCCCGAACTGCGCCTTCCCGAATGCTTACGTTGATGACGGGGGCTACCTCGACGTAAATTGATACTAGAAACCATCGACCAGCACTTGACAGCCTTGCTCGGGCCACAAGTCTATAATTGTCAATATAGGGTATAGCCTGTCCGTCGTCAGAACATTCGGCACAACTCGCGGCGTAGATTAGCGGAGTGCGGACCTCGTCAGGGGGTTGATGTTAGGCGGCGAACTTGCGGTGCTGCAAGCGCCGATGTTCGATGGTCTGTCGCTTGATCCTTTCGCGCAGTTTGATGATTGCCGGTGCCCTGCCGAAGTAGGCATCGGCGGGCGTCACGTTGCTGAGGCTCTCGTGGTAACGCTGGTGGTTGTAGTGCTCGACGAAGGCCTCGATCCGGGCCTCGAGGTCGCCGGGCAGGAAGTAGTTTTCCAGCAGGATGCGGTTTTTCAGGGTCTGATGCCAGCGCTCGATCTTGCCCTGGGTCTGCGGGTGTAGCGGGGCACCGCGCACATGGCTCATCTTCTGGGCCTCGATGTATTCCGCCAGTTCGCCGGCGATGTAGCTGGGGCCATTGTCCGACAGCAGCCTTGGCTTGTGCAGCACCGTGGCGCTGTCGCAGCCCGATGCGGCCAGTGCCATGTCCAGCGTGTCGGTCACGTCCTCGGCGCGCATGTTGGTGCACAGCTTCCAGGCGATGATGTAGCGTGAGAAGTCGTCGAGCACGGTCGACAGGTACATCCAGCCCCACCCGATAATCTTGAGTGGAGTAGGAAGCGCATAAGCGCTTCCCCTCCCCGAACCGTACGTGCACCTTTCAGCGCATACGGCTCTCCATTCAACCTTGGCCCATGGCCATGGCGACATCATGATAGCGAGAAGTGACGGTGTTTCGGAGTTCGTCCCTGAAGATGTAGGGATTTCGCTCCGGGTTCCGCCACCGGAACTGCATCTTCTGGCTGGTGACCAGTCGTCGCAGCGCCTTGCCGACGGCATTGCCCTGATTGCTCCGGTCGTAAATCAGCCACGTCTTTGCTTGGCCGATTGCCGGCACGCGGTACCATTTGCGCATCAAGGGCTTGATACGGGATCGGTACTTCTGCGCCAACCAGTGCGCCATTTTCCAGAACACGACGGTGTCGATGCGCCGGAATGTGCGCGCCGTGAAGTCGGTGAACTTATAGAACGCAGCCCAGCCCACCAGTTGGCGGTTCAGGCTGTCGATCATGTCCACCGCGGCAACCTCATGATTGCCGGAGAGCGCCTCGACCAGTCGGCGAGCGAAGGTCTTGGCTTTCTCCTTGGGTATCGTCGAGACCACGGACATGCGTCCGCTCGATCCCCGCCTGCGGATAATCCGGTGCCCGAGGAACACGAACCCGTCGTTGACGTGGGTGATATGGGTCTTGTCCATATTCAACGTCAGCTTCAGGCCGTCTTCCAGAAAGGCCCGGCATTCCTCGCGGATGGCCTCGGCATGTGCCTTGGTGCCCTTGACGATGACGACGAAGTCGTCGGCGTAGCGGCAGTAGGCGACAGCAGGTTTCCATTGCCGGTTCTCGCGAACCGTGATGGGGCGTCCCTGCTGGATGCCGAAGTTCCATGCCCAGCGATCCTTTCGCGCCTTGGCGCTCAGGTATTTCGCCTCCAGCCACGCATCAAACTCATGGAGCATGATGTTGGACAGGAGCGGCGACAGCACGCCGCCTTGCGGAACACCTTCACTTGAGGCGACAAACAGGCCACGGTCAATGTGGCCTGCCTTCAGGAACCGCCAGAGCAGATCGACGAACCGATCATCCCGGATACGCTGCCGGACGCAGCGAAGCAGAAGCCGGTGGTGGACGGTATCGAAGTAGCTCGCCAGATCACCTTCGATGATCCAGCGGCCCCGCGTTCCGGCGCCAGTATCCTGCAACTGTATCTTCACTGTCCGGACAGCGTGATGCACGCTGCGCTCCGGCCGGAAGCCGTAGGAGAGGCGATGGAAGTCGCTCTCCCAGATCGGTTCCATGGCCATCAGCATCGCACGTTGGACGATGCGGTCTGTCAGGGTCGGGATACCCAGTGGACGTTTCTTGCCATTGGCTTTCGGGATATAGATTCGCCTGACCGGCTGCGGGGCGTAATTCCCCGTCAGCAAATCCGTCCGCAGACTGGCCAGATGTTCTGCCAGTCCAGCCTGCATCCGTTGCTTGTCCATTCCGTCGATGCCCGGGGTTTTGGCGCCGCTAGACGCCAGCACGATCCGGGCCGCCTCGGCAAGCCACGCCCTGTCAGCAATGAGCCGGAGTAGGCGGTCGAACCTGCGGTTCGGATCGCTCTCGGCCCATGTCGCGAGCTTGTGCTGCATTTCACTGATTATCAAAGGTCTTCACCTCGTTTGGTCAGGTAGTTTGCACTTCAAGCAGATTGAACTGTCCCCCTTCGCCATGTGACAGGCTTTCCCTGTCGCGGACTACTACGGGGACTCCGCCAGCATGGTGGACATCGGGGCCAACTCCCTTGGCATTCCATCATGCCTTCCCTCGTTCATATGCTGGACTTTCGCGCGCTGGGGAGGCTGCCGGTCGCAGTCCTTGTCCTTGCGTCCCGCAAGTCGATGCCGATGCCATGGTCTGGCTGCATTCTCTCCATGGCTCCCTGCGGGCGACCTACATGTACGCCCGCATTCGGATGCCGCCGACATACGTCTCCGGCGCCATCATCAGCATTCCGCCTGTTAAGCCGTGTAGGCGAAGGCGACATTTCAGCCCTCGGATGCGGATTAACCGGTTCGTGTTCCTCAACCTTCCAGCGCTACAGCCTCGGGGACCATCTCGGCGTAACGGCTTCGCCTCAATCCCCTTTACCTGCGGGCTACGTCACCCTGCCAGTTGACAGCAGGTCACCGCCGCTTGGGCTCATGCCCCCTCACAGCAGAGGGCAAGGCATTCGTTCAATTCCTCCTTTCTCCTTTGCATTCCAACATACGCCTCCCGGACCATCCGGGACGAGGCGCACAGTATGTGAAGTCGGTCTGCCACATCTCGTTCGGCCGGGTGGTCTTGGTGTGGAACTGATCGGCGGCCTTGATCACCACATAGGCCGGGCTGGTGATCAGGTCATGGGCCTTCAGAAGGCGGTAAACCGTGGCTTCCGACACGAAGTAACGCCTTTCGTCGGTAAAGCGCACCGCCAGCTCCCGTGGGCTCAGCTCGGACTGCTCCAGTGCCAGTTCGATGATCTGATCATGGATGTCAGGCGGGATCCGGTTCCACACGCGGCTCGGTGCCGATGGCCGATCTTCCAACGCCTCCGGTCCGCCTTCGAGGAACCGGTCGTACCAGCGGTAGAACGTCCGGCGTGCGATCCCCAGCTTGTCGAGGGTGAGCTTCGCCGGCAGATGCGACTGCTCGACGATCCGGATGATCTCGAGCTTCTCGGATGCGGGATATCTCATTCGTCGTCGCCCCCATCCGCGATCATGCTTTTTTTGAGCAGACGGTTTTCGAGCGTCAGGTCGGCCACGCATTCCTTCAGGGCACGGGCTTCGCGGCGCAGGTCCTGCACCTCGCCGCTGGTCGCGGCACGAGCCGTGTCACCCGCCAGGCGCCGCTTGCCCGCTTCCATGAACTCCTTCGACCAGGTGTAATACAGGCTCTGGGCAATGCCTTCCTTGCGGCATAGTTCGGCAATGCTGTCTTCGCCACGCAGCCCATCGAGCACAATGCGGATCTTGTCTTCGGCCGAAAAATGCCGCCGGGTCTGCCGCCGGATGTCCTTCACCACACGCTCAGCAGGGGCCTTGGCAGGCGATTTTTTCAAGGAGTGTTGGGGCTTCATCTTCGTTCCTTCGTCACTACGACGAAGCCCCAACACTCCTTAATTCACAACCTCAAATCTGTGCCATTGGCGCTGACGGGGAACAGCGGTTCTTCCTGGGTCTTGGGGCGGCAGGAATGATAGCGGTCAACGGGGCACTCGTCCGATTCATATATCCGAAAGAACTGTTAGGGCGTGGAATCGGATACAACGCCCTGGTGATCGCCATCGGGTCGGCGGCTGGGCCGGGCATCGCCGCAGTGATCCTTAGATTTCTGGATTGGCCGTGGTTATTCGCGCTCAACGTTCCGCTCGGCGTCGCCGCATTCGCGGTCGGAGCGTTCACTTTCCCAAGGCAGCGAGGAAATTCGCCAGGCTTCGACATGCGTTCTACGGCCTTGTACATTCTTGCTCTGGGACTGTCTTCACTCGGCCTTGTCCAGTTCGCGCATGGTGAGTTCGGTTGGCCCGTAGTCTTGCAAACAGGAATGGGAATCATCGCGTTGAGCGGACTTGTCGCGATCTCAAGACACCAAAGCACCCCCATCCTCCCGGTCGATCTGTTGCGTATCCGTCCGTTGAAAATCGCCTATTCTTCCTCTTTCTTCGTCTATGCCGCGCAGATGATGGCAATGGTGTCCCTGCCCTTCATCCTGCACACCCACTTCAGACTCGACACGTTCAAGATTGGTATTGTGCTCACGCCTTGGGCTATCGCGACAGCAATAGGTGCAATCGTCGCCGGCCACCGAACCGAGCATAATCCTGGTCAACTCGAGGCCTTGGGAGCAGCCGTGCTTGCCCTTGGCCTGATCGGATTCACCCTGGCCCTAGGCTCGACATCTCTGGTCGTGCTATCCATCTGTTCGCTGACGTGCGGTATCGGCTTTGGATTGTTCCAGACACCCAACAACCGTACCTCCTTGACATCCGGTCCGCCTGAAAGGAGCGGCGGAGCGGCAGGCATGCAGGCGCTTGCCCGCCTTTCCGGTCTGATCTCCGGAACGGCACTTGTCGCCATGCTTTTTCAGTTGGCGGGGGAAGAATCGCACCGGGTAATCGCTGTGGCTGCGGTACTTGCCGCGATTGCCGCAGGGATCGGGCTCTTGAGGAATTTACAATTGCGAAAGGCGTGACCCTGCATAGTACGCGCGGCACTGCCCCGCTCAATCAACAACAGGCGGTCGAAAATGCCATTTTTGGGACCGAGCCCGGCGGCGCTCGAGATAGAGCGCGCACAGGCAGGCGACGGTCATCAGCGCCCCCAGCCCCGCGCCGAAGCCGTCGCTGACATCGCGCAGGACGCCGAACACCCAGTTGCCGCAGAACATGCCGATCGCGGCCGAGATCATCACGATGCCAAGGCCCTTGCCGGCAATTCTTCCGGTCATGTCTTCCGAGATCGCCGCCATGAACACGCCGCCCATGCACCGTGCCACCAGCGAAGCGATCACCAGCAGGACGAAGGCCGTCACGGTCGTGCCGAGGCTTGTCGATACCGCGATGATCGCTGCCGTTCCCACGGAGCAGCCCGCGACGATGGGGTAGCGGCTCCGCCTTCGATCGCTGACATGGCTCACGACATAGGCCAGGCCTATGCCGACGAAGTAGAGCGGCGCGAGCAGCCGTCCGACGTCGCCCAGCGAGTAGCCGAGCGATTGCTGACCGATCTGAGGCAACCAGAACCCGAGCGTCGCGATTGCGCCGGCCGCCGAGAAATTGAGCAGGGCCGCGACCAGCAGCAGATCGAGATGGGACGAAAGCGGCAGGGGCGCATCGTCGCCGGGCTCTGACCGTCGAGCCGCGTCGCCTTGCATCTGCCTGGCCAGCCAGTGCTTTTGGCTCTGGCTGAGCCATCGCGCGGACTGGGGGTCGGCCGGAAACACCAACAGCGCAACCAACCCGACTGCAATCACCGGCAGCCCCTCCAACAGGAACAGCCAGCGCCAGCCGGCCAGGTCCAGCGCCCCCTCGATCTCAATGAGCACGGCGGCCAATGGCGCGCCGACGACCATCGCGACGCCGGTGCCCGAGGTAATCCCGGTGATGACCCGCGCCCGATGCGATTCTGGCCACCACAGCGCGGCGGCGAGGATCATGGACGGCATCACGCCGGCTTCTGCGACCCCGAGCAGGAATCTCAGCACATAGAATGCGACAGGGCGGGTCACGAAAGCCATCGCACTGGCGCAAGTCCCCCAACCCACCATCAACAGCGGAATCCACTTGTGCACTCCCGCCCGGCGGGCGGCCATCGTGCTGGGAACCGAGAAGAGCGCCTCGCCCAGGAAGAATATGCCCGCGCCGAAGCCGAACATGCTCGCCGTCAGGCCAAGGTGCGAGGACATCGGCAGGGCGGCGTAGCTTACGTTCGTCCGATCGACGAAGGCGGCGAAAATCACGAAGAACAGAAACGGCAGGATACGAAGATTGATCTTGCCGATTGCCGAACTGCCATCGGAAGCATCGCTCTTGCCATTCTGCGACATATGAGGCCATCCTCGCATTTGCAGGCAGCCGGCGGACAAGCCGCGCGAACCGCCCGCGCGCCTGTCCGACGCCCAAACTAGAAGCGGAATCCGACCTCGATGCCTGTCAGGCGCGGCGGCGCATAGGTCTCTGTGGTGCCGAACGGCGGCTGTCGCGACATGATGCTGGTGACCAGCGTATTGCCCGCGTTGCGCACGTAGGCGGCAATATAGATGTTGTCACCCGGCAGGTGATAGGTCAGCCTGGCATTGATCGTGTCGTAGGCCGGCGCGGACATCGTCGGGTCCTCGAAGGCCGTGAAGTACCGCCGCGACTGACGGAAATAGTCGGCATAGAATTGCAGCCTTCCCACCGATCCGAGCGGCACCTCGATCTCGACAAAGGCGGTTCCGGTGAAGCGCGGCGACTGGATCATCCGGTTGCCGCCGACATCGAGATACTGGACGATCGCCGGTGTCGCCGGCGGACGGCCGGGAATGGCGTTGGCAAGATCAGCGAGGACGGTGCCTTGCGAATAGCGCCCATTGAGGAAAGATAGCGTTCCGCCGATCCGCACGCCTTCGACCGCAAGGAACGAACCTTCCAGTTCCAGTCCGTCCACCTTGGCGCGACCGGCGTTCTGCAGGAAGGTCAGGACCTGGGTTCCCTGCAGGAGGCCATTGAATATCTGGAGATCGCGATAGTCGTAATGGAAGGCCGTGGCGTTCAACGTCAACCGCCGGTCGAAGAACTGGGTGCGCAGGCCAAGCTCATAGTTCCAGATCGATTCGGGATTGGCCGCACTCGCCACGTTCTGCGGATCGAATGCCCCGCTCTTGAACCCCCGCGTCGCGCTCGCATAAACAAGAATGTCATCGGCGGGTCGAAACTCGAGCGACGCCCTGGGCTACCAGTCGGTCCATTTCTTCCGATTGGTTCCGGTCGCCGTGGCGCCCGCGATCGTCCGGGCCGAAGTGCCGAAGCGCTCCTCGGAACTGTAGCGCAGCCCGCCGACGATCCTCAGCTGCCGGGAAATCCTGAAACCGAGTTCGGCATACCCGGCGTAGGATTTGACCTTCGTGCCCGAGATCGTGGAACTGAGGCCGCCGGGGGTCAGCACCGGCAGCAGTCCGCCGGTATCCTCATCCGCATAGGTAAAACCAAGCAGCCAGTCGAAACGGGAATCCCCGGGCTTCGATGTCAGGGTGATGTCCTGATAGAAGAAATCGGTCGTGCTGAGCTGGCCGCGATATTCCAGCAGCGGCACGATGGAATCGTCCAGATCGAGGACCGTCGGACCAAGCCTGTAGCGGTTGTAGGCGGTGTTCGTCTGCAGAACGCCGATGCTCGTGTCCAGGACAATGCGAAGGTTGCCGCCGTAGCTCTTCATCGGATTGCTGTCGACGACGCTGTGATACGATGCACGGGGATCAGCCGAGAAGGGGGCCCCGGGGCCTGCCGGGGTGGTCACGAATGGAAAGGCATTGGGATCGATCGCCTTGATCGTCCCCGGCGCCCCGTTCTCCTTGCTATAGTTGCCGGAGAGGGTGATGGTGAGATTGGGCGCCGGCGTGGCCCGCAGCGCGCCCCGGACAGCCCAGAAATCCTTGTCGTCGTAGCGTTGGCCGGTCCCCAGGTCCTTGGAATAGCCGGCGTGCTTGCTGCGAACCGCGCTGAAGCGGGCCGACAGCAGACCGTCGACCAGCGGCCCCGAGATCATGCCCCGGGCGCGCAGGCTGTCATGGTTTCCGACCTGGAAATCGGCGGATGCCTTCACGGTATCGGTAGGCGCCGCGGTGGAGATGAGGATGACGCCACCGGTCGCGTTCCGCCCGTAGAGCGTCGCTTGCGGACCGCGCAGCACTTCCACGCGGTCGACGTCGAACAGTTCCTGGATCGCGTAAGTGTTGCGCGGGATGTAGACCCCGTCCACGTAGGTTGCAACACTGTTATCCGTGAACGATCCGAACACGTTGCTGCCGACACCGCGCACGTAGACGAAGCTCGATCCGGCACTGGTGGCGATGTTGAGCGAAGGCACGGTGGTCTGCAACCCCGCGGTGTCGGTCACGTTGGCCGCATCGAGGCGATCCGCGCTGACCGCGTTCACGGTGAGGGCGGTATCTTGAAGGCGCTGTTCGCGCCGCGACGCGGTGACAACGATCTCGTCGCCCGACGCGCCGGGCCGCCCGGTGGCGCGGATGGCTTCCTCGTCGGCGCCGGCCAGGGCCGGTGTTCAGGGCGCTCCGCATTTGCCTGCGCCCAGGCCGGCGCGCAATATCCTGCCGCGGCAATGAGCAAGGCCACCCGGTAGTCGGCCATCGCGGTACGACGCATTTCTCCCTCCCCTATTGCCACGGCTTGTTGGCTTGTGACGAACCATACAAAGTCGATTCACACTGTCAATAGGAAGAGTATCTATTTATGTTCGTTCGTCCCTGCCAGGGGTGTTGACGATGCCGCTCTTTCGCCTAAGGATTGAAGATCATGGACGAGATCAGCCTCCCATCCGATGAAGGGCAGGAATTGCCAAGCCAGCTCGCTTTCAACCCCGTCAAGACCGATATTGGATTGTTGGCGCGCGATCTGTATCGCTTGTTCAATCAGGCGATCGACGAGCGGGTTCGTCGCTTCGGTCTGTCGACCAATGCCTGCCGCTACCTCGCAGTCATCGGCATGCATGCGGGGATTACACCCAAGGAAATGAGCGAATACTTCAGCGTTCGCTCGCCGACTACCGTATCGGCACTCAGGATACTCGAAGAAAAGCGGCTGGTTGAACGGTACAAGGATCGCGTGGATGCCCGCAAGACCCGCTACAAGCTGACGGCGCGCGGGGTCGAGGTCGAGGCGCTGGCGAGAGCGAGCGCCGTGGATGTCGAGGCGCTCGCAGTCGGGTGCCTGAGCGATCAGGAGAAAGAGGAATTCGGCCGCATGGTGGCGCGCATTCGCAGTTCGCTGGAGTCGGTACTCGCCCCTTGACGCTTGTTCGACCGGGGGGAAGCACCGGCGCCGGCGTCATGCCGCCCTGCCCGGGCCACTGGTGTCGCCAAGCTCGCCACCGGCGGGTCCGGCCTTGATCATGCACCTGCGCGCCTATTGATCGATAGAAGAGCGACATTGTTTGCTCGGGAGCCAACCCGAAGTCTGCATGCCACGCGCCCCCGCGGGCGGAATCACCCGTTCAACTCCGCCTTCAGAGCCTCGATGACGAGAGACATGACGGTTTCGTTGGCGGCCCGGTGCTCCTCAGACGATGAAATCGCCTGGCCGCGAGCAAGCGCCCAAATGGCGCGAATAATGGCCAATGCCCGGTCGCCATCCACTCCCCTCTTGACGAGATGGGGTTTCCAGACCTGTTCGACTGCAGTTCGTTCGCGTGATATCAGAGACTTGGCCGCGTCGCCAAACAGGCTATGCCGACGAACCGACAGGAATATGTCGAGGAATATCAGAAATTCCTCGGTTGCATAAAAACGGCGGGCACTTTCGGCGATTAGCCCGAACACGTCCGGATTCCCGTCGGCTTGCGATGCATCGGTCCGAGCCAGCTCAATGATCTGAATGGACAACCGCTCCAGCACGGCAAGGACCAGGTCGTCCTTGGTGGGAAAGTGGTGAAGTTGTCCGCCGAGCGACACGCCTGCTTCCTTCGCAACGGCGGCCACACGTAGCGAAGCATAACCGCTGTCTGCCAGCAAGCGGGTCGCGGCCTCGAGTATCCGCTCACGGGTAAGGTCCTTTTGCTCCTTTCTCAGGGCTCTGGCCGGAACAGACACTCTCACCTTCCCGAAGATTGGAGAAATCCCGCCCAGTTTGCCGGACGCGCCGTGCCTCATACGATGGGCTCGATCGATACTATTCATTCCAGCGGTGCTGGCAAAGGCATTATTTCTGGGGAACTGCAGCCAGCGCAGTGGAAAGGGTGCCCTGTTCCATCTGGACCACCGGAAGGAGCAGGGCGCCAAGCTTTTCACACTGGCAGGAGGAATCCGGCAAAGAACTGTGCAAGTGTGCTGTAGGCGTCGATCGGCAAGACCTGCGCCACGTACTGGTCAGGGCGTACAACGACGACGCATCCCTTCCGCCGGTCGACGCCTCGCATGTCGAAGATGTCGTCGCCACTCTTCAGGTCAGCACAGAAGACCTTTTCGTAGTCGCACAGACCATAGATGCCTTTGACAGGCCGCAACAGGGCCGGCATCGCCGAATGCTCCAGATCGCGGAATCCCTGCTGGAAAACAGCCCGGACATCGATCACCGCATCGATATCCTCTCCGGAGCGGGTATGCTTGCGTACCGGGGAGTCCGGCGCGCTTTCAAGGAAGGCGCAGAGCGAATCGATCGCGCCTCCGGCCTGGCCGCTGTCGTCTTGTGGCGCGAACGTGAATATCCGCCAGCGGTTATCCGCATCGATCGCATGGCCCAGGTGCATGGGCTTGGCGTCGGCAAGGCGGATGACCGGCGCGGAATGGAAACGCATGCCAATCGGAAAGCCTGTGGCAAGTTCCTGCCAGCTGTCGGTTCCGGTCAGGACCGATGGTTCGTAGCGAACTGTAAGGCCTGCCGTGAATTCGCCATTGTTGATGAATTCACGCTGGAATCGCGGCATCGCGTCGTTGGCATCGACTTCGGATCGCGTGCCGACGACCCGCGCCCATCGGTGGTCGAAATCAACCAAGCCCTTTGCGGCGGCCCAGCGCTCGGCCGAGTAGGTCTGCAGAAGTTCGGGGCCGGATCGTCCAGTGAGAACAGAAATCAGCTTCCAGCCCAGGTTGAAAGTATCGCCCATTGAGACGTTCATGCCCTGACCTGCTTTGGGACTGTGCGTATGACAGGCGTCCCCCGCGAGCATAACCCGGGGCGTGCGTTTGCCAACCAGCGCCTTGGGCACGTCGTCGAAAGTGTCGGTCAGTCGATGGCCGATTTCGTAAATCGACCACCACACCACTTCCTTCACATCGATTGTGTAAGGATGGAGAATGCGCTTGCACTTGGCGATTACGTCATCGATGCCCAACCCGCGGTCGGCGACCCGCTCGTCCTCATTCAGCTTGTCCAGTTCAACGTAGAGCCGGACGAGATAGCCGCCTTCGCGCGGAAGAACGAGGATCGAACCCATGCTTTCCGACTGGATGATTGCCTTCATGCGGTAGTCAGGGAAGTCGGTCGTCGCCAGTACGTCCATGACTCCCCAGGCCTGGTGCGCTGCGTCACCATGGAGTGCCCCGCCGATGGCATTGCGCACGTTCGAGCGGGCACCATCGCAACCGACGACGTAGCGGGCCCGGACCGTTTCGGTCTGTCCCAGACGTTCGGGTGAAGTGTGTTCGAGAGTTACGGTCACCGGATAGTCGGCGGCATCGTGATCGACCGAAAGGGTTGCCACCTTGAGATCGTACTCCGGCTCAAGCCGAGTCGGAGAGTTGCGCATGATGTCGAGATACATATCATGCACACGCGCCTGGTTGATCAGGATGTGCGGCATCTCGCTGAGCCCGTCTGCGACATCCTGCACCCGGCCTACGCGGCGAATCCTTGCAGGATCGGCAGGATCCGGATTCCAGAAGGTGGTTTCATTGATCCAGACCGACTCGCGCTTGATCTTCTCGGCAAACCCGAAAGCTTGAAACATCTCCATGGAACGCACATTGATACCATCGGCCTGTCCGCGCTCCATGGGCCCCGCCTTGGGCTCGACAATCAAAGTCGAAATCTCGGCGATGCGCGATAGCTGCGCGGCAAGGCAAAGCCCAGCAGGGCCACATCCGGCAATGACAACATCCACCTCCCGAGGAAGCCGGGCTCGTTCAATTGTGGTGTTTGCTGCGGCTGGGGAAATGTCGGGATCTCCGGGATGAAATCCGTTCAGATGATATTGCATTTGCCGTCCTCCGGTTCCGATGCGCTGAGTCCTCCGCCCTGTTGGCCAAATTGGCTGTTGGACATCGGGAGCAACTCAGTATACTGATCCTCAGTGTACTGACAATACCATTTGTGTTATCCGAGGGGTCCCATGGGCACGACCGACCGCGATTACCAAAACAAACCGGGCCATCTTGCCCGCCGCTTCCAGCAGATCGCCGTTGCAGTGTTCCAATCCGAGATGGATGCGATCGGATGCGACATAACGCCCGTTCAATACGCCGCGCTTGCCGCGATAAATACCTGTCCAGGTCTCGACCAGGCAAGCCTGGCAAAGGAGATCGCCCTTGATCGCACTACGATCACAGGCGTCGTCGACAGATTGCAAAGCAAAGGCCTCATTGAGCGGAGCATCAGCAAGAACGACAGGCGCGCGCGCGCCTTGGCTGTTACTGCGGAAGGACGATCGACTCTTGAGCTGGTCCGCCCGGGCGTGGAAGCAGCCCAACGGCTCATGACCCGAGGGCTGAGCGCACAAGAGGCGAACGAGCTCCTGCGCCTCCTGCGCAAAGCGGTTGACGGAGCCAATGACCTCAGCCGTGCGCCGCAACGGATCTGAGATCGACCCTTCAGTTGTCTGACATCAGGCCAAGCGAAGCGGTCACTGCCAAAGCTTCCTTGCGTACCAGAGCCACGAGCTTCTCGATGCTGCCCTCCGGCGTGGTCTCTTCCGCCACGACCAGTGACAGGCACGCGAACACGTCGCCATTGGGCGACAGGATCGGCGCGGCAATACCGATCACTCCCTTGTCGACCTCACCGTGGGTGACGCTGTAGCCGGCGCGCCGTATCAGCCGCAGATTCCGGCGGAACGACTTGAGGTCCGATCCGAGGCCAGCCTCCTCAATATCAATCCGATCGTCATGAAAGCAGCGAACAATCAGTCGTGGAGACAAGTGGGCCAGGATAATCTTGGACACCGAACCGCGGTAAAGCGGCATCGGCCGCCCCCGTTCATAGCTGATCGTTAGCGGATGGTAGCCTTTGCGTCGTTGATCGACACACATGACACGGCGGTCGAAAATTCTTGCAAGAATGACCACACTCCTGTCCGGCCCACGATTGATCAGATTGTCCATCGCATCCTGGGCTGCCAGCACAAGCGGGTCGGTCCCCCGTGCGACCCTGTCCAGATGAATGACCGCTGGACCAATCACATAACGACCGGCGGAGAAATCCGTGATCAGACCAGCTTCGTTCAAGCTGCGAAAATACCGATAGGCCGTGCTCGTCGGGATTCCAGTGCGGCTAGCCGCTGCTTCGACGGTCCATTGCGGCTCCTCTATCGAGAACAGTCCCAATAACCCCAATGCCTTATCAACTGTACCCACACCTGCTCCTCACGATGGACAGCCCATTCTATCGAGCCGGCTGGCGATCGCAACATGAGGTCAGCCCCCTGATACGGCACCAAACGACTTCAACCCTAACCGCATGCCTGCGGGAGCAAAATTCATTCCCGCTTCTTGCCATGTGATAATTGGAATTGCAAACTGCTCGCAATCTGGCCACCGTGCCGAATACGGAATTGCAGGGCTAGGACAATCCTGCCCATATTGAAATATGCGATACCAAGGGATTAGAAATGGCCACTGAAATGACCTACATTTCAAGAGAAAAGGATTCCCGCGCAGGTTGGGTTGTTGTGTTTTCTGCGTTTATTGGAATGATGCTTAGCGTAGGCGTCCTAGTCATTTATACGTATGGCGTATTGGCTACGGCAATGGCGTCCGATTTGGGATGGGATGTCGTCGATAGAAACATGATATTTGTTTCGTATAGTCTTGGGTCTGCTCTGTTCGGCCCATTGTGGGGGGTCGCAGCCGATCGCATCGGGGCTCGGCGAATTATCATTTTTTCGACTGTCATGCTGAGCATCTGCTTCGTCGCGATTGCAGCGGTTCCGCGTGACCCGGTGGTTGCGGGCCTGGCATTTCTTGCGGTCGGCATTCTGGCCGGCGGGACCTTGCCGCCCGCCTTCGCCAGCATCGTGGTGGGCTGGTTTGACCGGTTCCGCGGCCTCGCCCTTGGCGCGACCATGCTGGGCGTCGGGGTCGGCGCGGCCGTTTTCCCCATCCTGGCAGCACAGATAACCGAACATTTCGGCTGGCGGATTACCGCACTGTCCTTTGCCGGCATGGTCTTTGCCGTCGCCCTGCCAATTGCGATAGTCTTCCTGCGACCGTTTTCAGAGCCCATGGCCGCCCCAGCGAATGGCCGGGCCGCGGGATCGAGGTTCGATTGGTCCGCCTTTCGTACCCCCCGGACTTGGCTCATGCTGGCCTTTGCGTTCTTCACCGGCGCCGTGCTGGTTTCCTGCGTCGCCAACTTCGTACCCCTTCTGATGGCCCGCAACCTGAGCCTGACCGACGCCGCCACCTATCAGTCCCTCCTTGGCGCGGCCATCCTGGTCGGCCGCTTGGCCGGCGGCGCGGCATTCGACCGGATTTTCGCGCCCAGGGTTATGGCCACCATTCTCCTGATAACCGCCGGCGGGCTCTTGACGCTCCAGTTCGGCAGTTCTTCGTTCGCGTTTGCCGTGGCCGCGCTCGGCATCGGCCTGAGCATCGGGGCCGAGGTCGATTTCCTCGGGTTCATGATCAGCAAGTACTTCGACCGGTCGGTGTTTACGACGATGTTCTCGCTGATGTTTGCATCCTATTCGCTCGGAGCCACCGGAGGGCCAATCGTCTTTGCCGCACTAGCGAGCAGGACCGGCAACTACGATCTGGCCCTAACCATGTGCTGGTCGTCGATCGCGGTGCTGATGATCGCCATCCTCTTTCTGCCTCGCTACAACTCCGCGCAACGGGCAGTGTGAGCCTACCGCGCCGGCAGGACGGATCGGCAAGGGCGCGCGCGCACCCCACATTCGCGGGGACAGGAGCCCTGCCCCCGCGAAGCGCGCAACACCCCACGGCAGTCGTCAGATTCGGAATTCGGAGAACGTTTCCGGTGCGAACATGTCCTCGACCGTCAACTGCCGGGGCGAAAGACCCTGCTCATGGTGGTAGCGCGTGAACGTCTCTATGACGTGCCGATTGCGATCGATGCCGTAGGGCCACCATTCCTTGCCCATGGTTGCGATCGTGTCCTCGACCGCAGCGATCTGCCAGGGCAGCATTGTCTTGAGTGACGCCGAGACCATCAGTTGTTCGTAGACAAGCTTCTGAGCCTCGACAAACGCCTTGTACAGGGCCTGGGCGACCCAACGGTTCTTCTCGTAGACATCGCGACGAATCGCGACGACATGCATGATCGGGAATATGCCCGTCTTCGCGAAATAGGCCTTCTCGACCGCGACGAAGTCCGGAAACAGGCGCCGGACCTTATCGGGTTCGGAATAGAAGGTCGAAGGCGCGCGGGGCGCATAGACCGCGTCAAGCTCGCCATCGGCGATCATTCGCGAAATGGTCTGCTCAGGTCCGATCGGAATGACCTTGAACTTCTCGGGGAGATTGATCTTGAGCTTTTCCTCTCGGCCCGGTTCCTCTTCCCCGCCGAAGAAATAGGTCACCGAGGACGGATCGACGCCGTATTCATCCTGCAGGATACCGCGGATCCACACCGGCGCGGTAAGCTGATACTCCGGCACGCCGATCCGCTTGCCGACAAGATCCGAAGGCTTTTCGATCCCGCTTTTCGCCGAAACGAAGATGCCAGCATGCCGGAAGAAGCGCGAAGGAAAGACCGGGATGGCGATGAAACCTGGATCCTCGCGCCCCAGCGTGACGCAATAGGACGACATCGACATTTCGGCCACGTCAAACTCGCGGTTGCGGATCATGCGGAAGAACGTCTCTTCGACATCCAGAACTTGGAAATTGAGATCGATCCCGTCGGGCCGAACCTGGCCGGTCTGGAGTGCTTCGGTCCGGTCATATCCCCAGCAGGCGAAAGATAGATTGAGACGGCTCATTGGATGGTGTTTCCTTATGACTCTTGAATGATGGTCTGGGGCTTGACGTCGGCCGCGATGCGGCTGGATTCCAGCAGTGCGGCGCAGCAGGCCATGGTTTCGAGACCCCACCAGCCATCGTGGACTGGTGGCCTCGCGCCGACGATCGAGGCGACGAAGTCCTCGATCACATTGGCTCGGGGCAACGTCGGCGCGGCGATCGGAATGGTCTCGCGTCGTTCATCGCCAAAGACCTCGATCGAGGCCGGCAGCAGCTTGAGGTCGGCCCGCTCACAGCTCACGAGGACGAATCCAAAATGTTCGTGGTGAGGCGCGCTGGCCGGATCGCCCGCAGAGGCCGATCCGAACGTCCGGGCCAGCTTGGCATTGATTTCGTCCTGCTGCGAAAGCTGCTTCAGTGCTTTCCGGGCTTCCCCATAGCACACAGGATCCTTCGGCCGGCCCAGCTCCGAAATCCAGCCGAGCAACTCGTCGCTGTCATAGTGGGCATAGCCGCTGTAAGTGAGCGTGGCCACGGTGCCGGATGCAAACGTCATGAGCGCGGAGTAAGCCCCTTCGCTTGGCCGCAATGCATCCCAGTTAGCTGCAACCGCGCGGATCGATTCCACTGGCTGACGCACGATGCGCCGCACCACATCGATCTGGTGCGCCGCCTGGCTGTAGACCACGCCGCCGCCGCGCTCGCTGTCCAGTTCCTCGGGCCGTCGCGGACGATACATGAAATCGGTGTAGTTGAAGGCGTTGACCAGACGCACCTTGCCATAGCGCCCCGATGCCACGAGTTCCGCCGCAACGCGAACCGGCTCGTCGAAGGCGTGGCTCGGGCCGACCATGAGCACCCTGCCGGCCTTCTCCGCCGCCCTTGCCATCGCAGCGCAATCGCCGACCGAAGTCGCCATTGGCTTCTCGACCAGCACATGCTTGCCCGCCTCGAGCGCAGCAATGGCCTGAGCGGCGTGCAGCTCGTGCGGTGTGGCGATGTAGACCGCATCCACGCCCGAATCTGCCAGCAATGCCTCATACGTGCGGTGCACCGTCGCACCAAACTGCGACTCGAACCGGACGAGGGCCTCATCGCGCAGGTCGTGGGCCGCGCTCAGCTGCACCGCAGGATGGGCACGAAGGGCAGGCAAGGTCAACATGAAACCTCGTCCGAGACCCACGATTCCGAGGCGTATGTGTTTCAACGCTAACCTTTCGCACAATTGGGGAACTGAATTGGGCGGCCCCGCTTGAATTCCCGATAGTTCTATATAGAAGCATATGCAAGCTACTCAGAGTGCGGACATGCACCGCCGGCAAGCCAAATTTGACCGTCGGCGGCGAAGCCAATCTCCATGCATGCAATGAAACAAGGGAAACACGATGCGCAGAGTATTCGAAACGAAGCAACCGGAGGATCGGGCCAATGTCCAAGCCTGAAACGGTTGCCGGACTTGGTCGCCAGGAACTCGCGAGCTTCGTGACTGCCGTGCTTGCCGAGGATCTGGGCACCGGCGGCGACGTTACCACCAATCTGACGATTGGAGATGGCCTTCGCCTCAGCGCAGTCATCGCTACCCGACAGGATATCGTGGTGGCGGGCCTGGAGCTGGGAGTCGCATTTTTCCGCCAGCTGGATCCTGGCATCAAGATCGAACTTCTGAAGAGCGACGGCGAACGCGCCGCACGGGGAGACGTGTTGATGCGCCTGGAGGGCAATGGTCGCGCCATGCTTTCGGCCGAACGATCGGCGCTCAACAGCCTGCAGCACCTGTCAGGCATAGCCACGCTCACCCGCGAATATGCGGACAAGATCGCCGGAACCGGATGCACCTTGCTCGACACCCGCAAGACGATTCCCGGCCTCAGGGTCATCGAGAAATATGCAGCCCGCATGGGCGGTGCCACCAATCACCGCATGCGGCTCGATGATGGAGTCCTGATCAAGGACAATCATATCGCGCTGTGCGGTGGTGTCGAACGGGCAGTTGGCCTCGCCAAGGCATCTGAACACGAAATCCAGGTCGAGGTCGACCTGCTGGAGCAGATCGAACTCGCGCTGGCGGCGGGGGCGGAGCGGCTGCTGTGCGACAACATGTCTGCCGCGATGCTGCGCGAAGCCGTGAAGATCGTCGGCGGCAGGGTTCCGATCGAAGCTTCCGGCGGCGTCAGGCTCGACACCATCCGGGAGATCGCGGAGACCGGCGTGGACTTCGTCTCGGTCGGGCGGATCACGCAGAGCGCCCCCGCTGCCGACATCGGGCTGGACTACAGCCCGGCCTGATCAATCCCGGAGAGGACCGACCCACCCCATAGAAAAGTCGCTAGGGAGAAACACAATGACACCTGAACAGAATGACCTGCTTTGCCGCGTTGAAGGCAATGCCCCGATGGGCCGCCTGATGCGCCAGCATTGGCTTCCGGCCTGCATGATCGAGGAAGTCGCCGAACCCGACGGCACTCCACTGCGCGTTCGCTTGCTCGGCGAAAACATGGTGGTGTTCCGGGACAGCGAAGGCAGGATCGGCGCACTCGACGAACTTTGCCCGCATCGCCGCGCCTCGCTGGCCTTTGGCCGCAACGAAGAATGCGGATTGCGCTGTCTCTACCATGGCTGGAAGTTCGACGTGAACGGCAACGCCCTCGACATGTCCTCCGAGCCCGCCGACGCCAAGCTGCGCGAGACGATGAAGACCAAGGCCTATCCGGTTCGTGAAGCGGGGGGATTTGTCTGGGTCTGGATGGGTGATACCGACAATGTGCTGCCTTTCGATCCGCCCAACTGGACTGCCGCTCCGGCAGACAAGATCAGCATCGTGAAGATGCATGGAGCCTGCAACTGGGCTCAGATACTTGAAGGATCGATCGATTCTGCGCACAGTTCGAGCCTGCATTCCACCAACATGCCCACGGCAACCGAAGTGAGCGGATCGACCGCGACCGACAGCGCCTGGCTGCGCCCATCGGCCGACAAGGCGCCACGTATCGAGGTTCAGAAGACCCCGTTCGGCTTCCGTTATGTTGCAATCCGCAAGCCGATCGTCGAACCCGACAAGCAGGACTATGTGCGGATGACGCTGTTTGTCGCCCCTTACACGGTCCACATTCCGTCGAACGACCAATACCACCTTAGCCAGATGCTGGTGCCGGTCGATGACGAGAACACCATGTTCTACTGGATTGCCTGGCACCCCGAGAAAGGGATTTCGCAGGATGCCTGGCGGAAGTTCTGCGGTGCCGAACTCGGCCAGGATGTCGAGCCGGTCACGTTCAAGAAGATCCGTAACGCCGAAAACAACTATCTGCAGGATCGCGCCGCGATGAAGGCCGGGGACTTCACCGGCATCTACGGCATTCCGGCACAGGACATGGCCATGTGGGAATCGATGGGTCCGATCGCGGACCGCAGCGAGGATCGCCTAGGATCGAGCGACAAGGCTATCTTCACGTTCCGGACGCTGATGTATCGTGCGGCCCAAGCCGTGGAACGCGGCGAGCCCGCGATCGGGACAGGGGAGTCGCGCATTCCCCATGCCAAGCTGATGTCCTTTGAGGGCATGGTGCCCAAGGGCGACGACTGGCGCCTTCTCAATGTCTCCGATGAGGAACGCCGACTTTCGAGCGCGGCGGAGGACAAGGGAGATCTTGTCGAAGATCTGGCCGGCTGAGGCGCGGCAAAGTGGTCACGCCCCACTTCGCTTGCGCGTAGAAAATTGATAGTGCGGCCGTGTTCGACATTTTTTTCGTACACGGTCACGCACCCGGCGCGGCCGTCATCTTGAGATCTGGGAGAATCCGCGTTGCCGAACCCGAGACCGCAAACGCTCCAGCCCGAAGAGAGTCTTGGCTACCAGGTCCGGCGCTGTCACCGCAGGTTTGACAGGTTGCTCAATTCGGTCTTGGCGCGCGAGGGGCTGAAGGCAGGGTATTGGTATTATCTGCGAGCCTTGTGGTTAGAGGACGGTCTGACTCAAAAACAACTCAGCGATCGGACAAATGTCGCTGAAAACACAACCGTTGTAATGATCAACGGCATGGTTGCGGATGGTCTGGTCGAGCGCAGGCAACAGCTTGGCGACCGGCGCAAACAGAACATCGTGCTGACAGAGCCCGGTCGCGAGCTGGAAACCAGGCTGATGCATCATGCCACCAGCATCAATGGCTTGGCGTCAGCCGATATTCCGGCAGATGAAGTGGCAATCTGCCTATCGGTACTCGCAAGAGTTTCGAGAAACCTGGCTGCCGAACTCCGATTGCGGACCGAAGCAGTCGCTTGCGACGATTGATGAGATGAGCAGTCTGATGCGGTGGACAGCCAAATAGTCGGTGGAAGGCTCAGTATTCTTTGGTCGTTCGGAGTCAAGCCAGACCTTACCATGTAGGAATGACAACGAGCGCGAACCAAGCCGAATTTCGTCTGGCAATGCGGCGGCTAGCCGCAACTGTGACCGTCCTGACGCTGGAGCTTGAAGGTCAACCATTCGGAATGGTTGCAACCGCGGTTTGCTCGCTGGCGCTTGAACCGCCAAGCATTCTGGCGTGCATCAACAAGTCCGCTTTCCTGCATGATGAGTTTGCCGGATGCACAAGGTTCGGGCTGAACATATTAGAGCGGTTTCCACTCATTCCGGTTCATACCCGCACGAGCTGAAGTAGTTTGCGCATTCGGCGGGTTGGAAGATGTCGACGAGCCTGCCGATCAGCCCCCACAGCCCGCTGACGGTTCGTTCGCCCGCCTTGCGCAGCATGGCTTTCAGGCGAGAGAATGCTTTTTCTATAGGATTGAAGTCGGGGCTGTAGGGCGGGAGGAAGCGCAGGGTTGCTCCCGCCGCTTCGATCCGTTCTTTCACGGCGGCCCGCTTGTGGCTTGAAAGGTTGTCCATGATGACGACGTCGCCGGGCCGCAACTCTGGCACCAAAACCTGCGCCACATAGGCTTCGAACCAGTCGCCGTTGATCGGACCATCGAGCACCATCGGCGCGACCATGCCGGTCATTCGCAGGCCGGCCACCAGCGTGGTGGTCTTGCGATGACCATGCGGGTAGCCCATCCGCAGCCGCTCACCCTTGGCGCAACGGCCGTGGCTGCGGGTCATGTTGGTGGCGGTCCAGGTCTCGTCGATGAAAACGAGGCGTTCGGGTTCGAGGTCGATCTGTCCGTCGAACCAGCGCTGGCGTTGCCTCAGGACGTCGGGACGATCTTGCTCGATCGCGTGCCCGGTCTTTTTTTGCGCGTGATCCCGTGACGGACGAAAAAGCGATGCACGGTGCCGATCCCAACCAAGGTGCCGCGCTCGATCAGCCGCGCCTGAACCTCGACCAGGGTCATGTCGCCCTGCTCGGCGATCAGTTCCCGAATGAAGTCACCGTGCGCTTCGATCCTGCCCGAATGACGGTCGCCACCTGTGAGCGGACGGAATTGACTGCAACGAGCCGATTTTGAAGCGCCCCAAGGACCGACAAAATTACCTGCAGTGGCCACGGCTACATTTCCGTTCGGCTTCACTTGTCACCTTCTCACCTTCCCCAGCATAGCCGCTGCGGCATTCGAGGCAGGGGCGAGCTTGCGTCCATAGCGCAGCGCGGTCGATGTCGATGTCCAGCGCAGCGCCTGGGCAACAGGGCCTGCATCGGCCCCGCTGGCAAATAGATCCTGTGTCAGCCCGACCCTCAACGAATGCGTACTGAGCGCAGCTATAGCGCGATCGAGCTTCTTGCCCATCAGCGTCACCAGACCCGCATCGGCTGCGGCGCGGGCGCGGCGCTTGATAATATGCCGCACAGCAGTGGGCGTGAGCGCTGCCGACCCGATCGCATAGGTGACTCCGGGATCGCGTGCTTGCACGGCGGCCATTCGCTCCCGGTCCACCTTCGCATTAGGCGCAAGATCGGCCATGGTCAGCGCCCGGCGCGCGAGAACTACTTTGCGTCGCCGCACGGCGATCCGGCAAAACAGCGGGCCTGCGCTAATTGCGCTCACATCGCGCCATAACGCAATCCGCCGCATGGTGTCTGGCGAGACCCAGACATAGCTCCCCTCCCCCAGCTGGTCGGTTTTGGATCGCTCGATATGAAGCAGGCCCGAGCCATCGTCCTGAAGCTGGACACTTTCGCAAGTAGCCGCGACCAGCTCGGACACCCTGAGCCCGGCATCATAGCCAAGCGACAGCAACGCCGCATCGCGCAAGCCCGGCGGATCGCCGCCACAGGCATCGAGCAGCGCGGTGAGAGTCAAGCCTTTGGCTGGCTCGCGGCCGATCTCGGCGCCGAACCGCAAGGGGCCCGCCTGGCGCTGCGCCACGCCCTGTCGCTTGCGCATGCCGCGCAAGGCATCGCGCACCAGCGGTGCCGCAGTCGCCGATGGCAGATCGAGGATACGGTGCACCGCGCCCAGCGAGGCAACTTTGCGCGAAATCGTTGCAGGACTTTGCCGCCTGGCCTCGAGATGGCCGATGTACCCGGTCAAGCGCTCGGGCGAAGCCGGGAGTCCTGGCCGAGGATGATCGAGGCAAAACCCGCTGTAGCATTCAAGATCGGCAGCCAAAGCGCGCAGTGTCGCGCTGCTGCGTGCGGCGAGCGCGGTGGTGAAGTTAAGCTCGGCGACCTGGGTCCCCTCCCCCAGCAAGGATCCGAGGACCGCGACAAGGCGTTCTTTGTGCGTCGGCTTCGTTGACCGGCGGCGTTGCGGCAGAATGCCTTCGCCCGAGGCGAGCACCGTGACAATTTCGGCGCTCGCCGCTGGAACAATAGCGGTGGGGAGTGTTTTGACTTTCCTTGGCGACGCTGCGCGGCTCATTTCCCGGGAATAGCCGCGCAAATTGGCAATGTCACTACCGATAAGATACCATTATCATTAGTGCGTAAAAAGACCATGCCAAGGATGGTGCAGTTAAGTCCTGTTTGCTAGACTTCCTGAAATGGCGAATTTCGAAGCCCATTTTACCGGATTCCATCCGCTCCAGTCGGACGAAGACGCCTCGCCCGAAGCGCTCATGCTGGCCCGTTCGCGCGCCGCGCTTTCATGGGGCCGACTGCAGGGGCTGGTAGCACATCTCGAGCCCGGCGTCGCCCATCTGCTCGCCGCCAGCGTCATTCATGCACAGCTGTGTGAAGCCCTGCTCCAGGCGGGTCATGCCGGTGCCGCCGCGCAGTTCGATCTCTGGTTTTGCTGCCTAGCCGCAGCGCCAACAGAAGGCCCGCACGTGTTCGCGAGGCCGTGGGGAATCGCCGATGCGATCCTCGCCGAACTGTCGCTGGCCCGCTGGGAGCCGGTCGCGCGGGTCGCGCAGCAACTGCGGGCGGCAGCCGGCTCAGATCACGGGATCGTCGGCCCCGCTGACGCGCTCTCGCCGCGCGAGGCGATCGCGCTCGCCGGCCAGCTGGCGAGCGTTGCGGAACAGCACGGCGAAAGCACCTGGCCGCTTGCGGCCATCGACGACCTCCATACGCAGGCTGCGGCATCGGCCCACTTCGCCCCCGCCGAACCCGAGCACCGGCTGCTCGAGTTTCCGGGCGGGCCGATGGCCTTCGCGCAGCCGCGCGCCAGACCGCCGCTCTGGGCAATCGATCTTGCGGCAGGCCAGGCCCTATCCGCCGCCACCCCCGGGATGGTCCCCCTCCCCTGCCCCGGCGCGCTGCGCGCCGAGGCACTGGCGCCCTGGCTCTGGCCGCGCGAGCGCGACATTCTGGTGGCCGACGCGCTCACGGCCTGCGCCGACCGGCTCGCCAAGCTGGTCGAACAGGCCCGGACGCGCCATTCCCACATGACCCGCGCGCTCGCCGCCCTGCGCTCGAATTCGCGCGCGCCCCTGCTCTACACCCTGCTCGCCGGGTTCGGGCCCTTGCGTCCGGGCCAGATCGAACGCGCGCTGCACCTGTCCAAGAACGGCGTGCGCGAACTGGTCAAATCGCTGAAATCCGCTAGTCTTGCCGATATCGAGCGGCATCGTGGTCAGATTCTGATCCGTGCGAGCTTGGCTGACGGCAAGGCGAGCGAGTCCGGTCCTGGACCGGGCCCGTCTCCCGTGCTCTCGGCCGAAAGCCTCGCCGAATTTGATGCAGCGATGGCCGCCATCGACCGGCTGCTCGCGCGCTCGAATGCGTCGCCATCGAACGAGTGACCCGGCAGGTCGAGAACAGTGCGAAACGCGGGATGGGCGAAGCGCCGGCTCAACCGCTCGTGCAACAGTCTCGGATTTCCCAGGCAATCCTCCCAAGGATCGGGGCGCCCGGTCGCCGGGGGAACGGCATCATCCGCCATTCCGCACTGTTTCAGGAAAAACAGCGCATCCTGGAACCCGCGTAAGCAGGTCAGCGGGGATTTCGCAGCACCGACAATCTCGGCCGCATAGCGGCGGCGCACCTCGCTCGCCAGCACCGCGCGCCGTCGGCGTAGCATTTGCGCCGCATGCACCGCAGGGTAGTTCCGCCAGGCCTGCTCAAGCTTCTGTCCGGCTACTTCCAGCACGTGGCGCTTGCGGCCAAGCTGACGCAGGCCCACCGCTGTGATCGCAGCCGCGAGATCCGCTAGCCCGGGCACGGAGCCGCTGGAGCCACGCCTCGCCGGACTATACACCGGCTGCGCATCGAAGCGGAATAGTCGCTCCACCCGTTCGGCTTGTTCCACATTGCTGCTGTGCAGCGCCGCCAGCAAGAGGTGGCGCGACGGCGCAAAATGAAACCGGTTGCCGACCAACGCCGCCATGTATCGCCTTGAAAACGCGTAGGAGTTGGGCTCACTGCCGCGCAGGTGGGCACGGGAAATGACGCGATTCCAGGCGAGGCGCGTGGCGACCAGGGTAAACCGCGCCATCTGCTCGCCTGTCCGGTCCACCGTCTCCTCCAGCAGCCGCTTCGCCGCCATCGTGCGCCCCAGCACCACGATGCTGCGAAGGTCGGTCAGCAGCAGATCGTGGTGCTCGCAGCGCAGGGCAACCCGCAGGATCCAGTTGCGTTCGATCCGCCACGGCGCGCCGCTTTCCAGCCAGTCGAGCCAACATTGCGGGCACCCGATCGAGCGCAGCGCCGGCGGCAGCAGGTCACCGCGTGTGCAGCCCACCAAAGTCCTCGAAATCGCCTTCTCGGGCAGGGCCGTCGCCCAGGCCAACCGCTCGACCATGACCCGGTGCCGCTGCGCGGTGCCATAGGCTGACGAGGCCAGATCGCAGGCGGCCAGCACTGTCTCGATGCCGAGATGCGCGAACAGCGCCTTGCGCGTCGTTTCGTGCCGCGCGGCGAGGCGCTGCAGCCAGGATTCGAAGCATTCCCCGGCCATCGGCCTGACCCGGTAGGCCAGCGGCTCTATCTCGCTCCTTCCCGCTCCAGCGCTCATCCCGGCACTCAATCCGGGCTATAGGGGGTAAAGAGCTGCAAGGCCTGGCTGATATCGTCATGCGTCACCAGCGCCCGATCGTGCCGTTTCGCAACCTTGGCCGACCAGTGCAGGATCCGCTTGAAATTGCCGGTTACCCCGCCGCTTTCGCGCCAAATCCGCTCGGCAAATGCGGGCGCGGCGAGATGCTCGGGCACCGCCATCCCCATTCCGCGCGCCAGTGCCCTGATCAGCCGCTGCGAGGGCTCGCCCGGCTCCCACAGGGGCAATTTGAGCATGATCGAACGATAGGCCAGCTCGACATCGTCGGCGAATATCTGACGGGCGACATCCAGCCCGGCCACGACCAGCGGCACATTGCCTGCGCTCATCAGGAAGCGCAAGGCATCGAGCGTGTCGCGCCGCGCGACCCCGCTCGCGGTCAGGATCACATGGACATTGTCGATCGCGACCAGCCTCGTCCCCTGCGCGGCCAACAGATCGACAACCTTGAAATCGGCGGTTTTGTGCGTGTTGGCCCGGATCGGCCAGCCCTGCTGCCAGAGCAGGGCCAGGTTGATCTTGAGCGAGGTCGGGCTCGAGGGAATGACCGTGCGCAGGACCGGTTGGTAGCGGGCTTCGCCCCAATCGGCAGGTTCGGGGAAAGCCTCGGTCAGACGCCGCTGCGCTTCGCGCAGGATCGAGGTCTTGCCCATGCCGGACTGGCCTGTGAGCACGATGCAGGTCGGTCGCTCTTCCGGATCGTCATGCGCGACCTCGACGATGGTTTCGACGGCGTTGCGCGCTTCCTTGAAATCGATCCAGAATGAGGCTGCCTGGACCGGTAATCGCGTCAGCGCCGCGGTGCTCACGATTGCACCTTCAACCAGGAATCCTCGCCAAGTTCCGCGACCGGTCTCCACTGAACGGGCGGCTTTTCAGGCCTTTCGGGTGACCGCAGATCCGCGAGCGTCGTCCCCTCCCCTTCCCGCCGTTTCGCCCGGCGCCGGGCCTCCTTGGTGCGCAGGCGAGCCTGATGGATTTCCTGGTTGGCGGCAGCAATCGCGCGGGCCGTCGCCGTCCGCCCGCCATCGGCCTGGTAAGCCCGGCCCATGGCCCTCACCCTGGCTCTGGCAGCTTCCCAGTCCGCCTCCCAGACATCGGGATATTGACCGATAACCGCCAGTTGCACGAAACTGCCATCGAGCTCGGCATAGACATGCTGGATCGTCCGCTCGTCCCAGCTGACCTCGATCTTCTGGCCGATTCGCTGGCCAAGCGCCGGGTGCCAGTAATGGCGGTGTTTGATCTGGATCCCCCGGGAATGGACCGTCAGCGATTTCGACGGCAGAAATTGGCGGAAAAGCTCATCAGTATTGCACGAAACCGGAAGCAAGGGGCCATGTCGCGCCGCCTCGCGTTCCCACACCTGCACCGGGCACAGGCCGCCAAGCGCGGAATGCGGCGCGTGATGATAAACCGCGATCTGGCACAGCAGCCAGCGCTCGAATTCTGCCAGGGTCATCGCCGCGTCGGCTTCGGCATCGTAGCCATCGCGTGCCGACACGTTCGATCCCGTCGCACCCGGTAAAAGCCGCAGTTTTCCGACCATTGTTCCGATCAGCCGCTCGATATGGCCGCCCAGATGGGCCGGGCCGGGTTTGCGGACATCCGGGTCGATGCCATTGCGCACGCAGGCCCGCCGGAACGACTCCGAGCGATGCGGCTTGGCCTGATCGGCATGCAGGCGCCGGAACAGGCCGAACATCGGGTAGCTGACATCGACGCCCAGATGCGCGAGAACAGGCTGCTTGGGCAGCAGCGCGCTCGCAACGGCCCTGCCACACCGGAAAATCGAGGGATCGCCGAAGCTGACATAGTAGCCGAGAATCGAACGGGTCCAGATTTCAATCAGGAACGTGATCCACAGCCGTCCGAGCTCTTCCCGCCTCAGGCTATCGACCAGGATGACGTCACCCCTGGTATGGTCCATCTGGACAAGATCGAGGAAACCATCGCTGTGGTATTCCCCAGGATGCGCTTCCTGCGCGCTGCGGGTCTTGGAGCCCATGCTGGCCTTGGCCCACACACTGCTCGCAATCTCGGCCAGCAGCCGCTCGATGGTCTTCTCGCTCGGGATCAGATCGGCGGAAAACCGATGTTCTCCGTTGTCGGCATGGAGCAGTCCCCAAATCTGCCGCGCCGCTTCCGCACGCGAGGGAGGCACCATCTTGAGCGCGATCTCATCGATCAGTGCGTCAATAGCACCTCTGACTTCGGGATCTATCCGGTGTGAGCCAACAACCGGCCCTCGCGGCTTCGGCGCAAGCGATTCGGCCACGGGATGGTCCCGGTAGCGCGCGGCCAGCGTCCGAATCTGCCGTTCCTTGAGACCGGTAGCCTCGGAAATTGCTGCGACCTGAGCGCTCGTCACCGGCCCAGACTGTGAAATGTGTTCCCGGAAATGCGGGAAAAGGGCCAATCCCGCCTCCAGAGATTTGAGGCTGCGTCTGGGCGCAGGAGAAGGCTTTCGCTCAATCATAGGATTGGCTCCACGACAACTTCCCCTGCGCGCGGGAATGTAGCTCAATCTGGCTGCTACCGCGATGGTGGAATCGGGCTCGGACAGAGTGTCCTGCAGAAACTATGATCTATGTATCTGATTTATCGCCGTTTAGACGAACTGCGGTCTATTATGTCGGCTGACACAAGGACGCGCGCGAGAGCTTCTCATCGACATTTGCGGCCGCCGACCGGGCGCTGGACCGGCTCGATGCCCTACTCCCGGCGCGCGAGCCCCTGGCAGCCCTGACCGAATGGCTCCACCAGCTGCGTGAGCACGAAGTCGACTTCCTCGAGGGCGGCAGCGAAGAAGTGCTGATCGAGGGCCGCGTGTTCCAGCGGTTCGCGCAGCGCGGGAGTGCCTGGGCCGCCTCGCTCGCGGCCGCGATGCGCCCGCAGCTGTTCGCGCTGGGCGCGGCGCCGCTGGCGCTTGCCGGGCTCGCCCCGCGCAACCTCTTCCGCGCCGAGCCCGAACGCCCCCTCCCCGCCCTGCTGGCGGGTTCAATCGGCGCTGCAGCGAGCGACGTCGCCACGGACCTAGCCGCCGTCACGGCCATGGTTGCGCGCGGGGAAGAATGCCTCGCGGGCCTCTACGCCTCGTCGCAGGCGCCGGCGATGTGGCAGCTGATTGGCGGGCTGGGTCCCCTCACCCGCGCCGAACTGGCGCGAGCGCTCGGCGTGACCCGCCGCACCGCCTCACAAGCCGCCCAGGCGCTCGAGAAGGCTGATCTGGCCGCCTTGCGCCCCGGAGACCATGCGCTGGCCCCCAAACGCCCCAGAATGGCCTCCTGAGGGCTTCCCGCGGCTAGAACGAGACTTCGCGGTGCGCCACCCCGATCCGCTTGGGCGCGGACGCCCGGCGGCGCAGCAACTGGAGCGCAAAGCGCGACGCCTCGTCCTCGCTCGCAAACGAGACCGCCCTCCCCTGGCAGTGCGAACCGATCCGCCCCAGGCGATTTGTGACGCGACTAACGGACCCGATGACGCCCCCCAAAAGGTCAGGACGTCAGGATAGCCTCGATGGCCTTCAAGACTTCAGTTGCCGAAGCGCCGCTACGCGCAGGCACCTTGAAGGTATATCCGCTTCTTGCAGAATGGGCATAGCGCAAGATCACTTTGCCAGCGGCACCCTTCACTTCGACCTCGCCGCCAGCAGGCTTTGCAGGAACGACAGTTGCCCGAATAAGGCGCTTTGCGACTTCCGGAGCGGGCAAAGCCGTTCCCAGATCGTCGCGCTCAGCAACAATTGCCCTGCTTTCTGCGACCATCAAGTCCAGAGTGCGCTTCTCTGAAGTGAGTGGCTTAATGTCTCTTGCGATGCGGACGGTGATGCCATGCGTGTCGGGAAAGGCATTCACTATCTCGGCTGGCAACCGCGCCACATCGAGCAGGCGGCTGAGCCATGAGCGCGAAATCTTCAGATGCTCTGCCATTTCACTCTGGTTGGAATCGTAGAACTCCTCCAGCGCCCGTGAATACTCCTTCGCCCGCTCCCAGTCTGAGATATCTTTGCGCGACCGGTTCTCGATGTCCGAAACCCTGAACGCTTCCTCGTCGGAAACGTTTTGGATCGTGACGAGGTATTCATATTCCGGATGATGATGCTCACGGAGCCATTGAACGGTCCACCATCGCCTTACGCCCGCGATAATTTCGAAATCGTAGTCTGGGTCATCCTTGAGTCGGCGCACGATCGCAGGAATGCGCTGCTTCTTAGCGGAGAGGAATGCATCAATGAGATCGCGGCAACTCTCTTCGTTCAAGTGGTCCAGATCGCGGTTGTGCAGACGCCAGGGACGACAACGAGCCGGGTTGACCCACTCGGTGCGATCCGTGACGACTTTACCGGCAGCAATTCTTGCAAGGCTCTGGCTACGGCTCGCCATAATGCTTTCCGATGGCGCGGGGCTGCCGACGTCGATTTCGTCGTCGAGCCCCTCTGTCAAACTGCTGCCGAAGCCTCGGTTACCCTTTGCCATCGCCTACTCCAAACCTTTCAAATCACTTTTGTCGGCTGCTTGTTGCCACGTGGCAACAAGCCCTATCCGTGCCTCGATTTCACCCTGCTTCTTGGTACGTTGCCACGTGGCAACGGCCCTAGACCGCCTCCCCTGCCCTGCTCGCCCAGGACCGAATGACATCCGCCTCGATTTCTCTGCAAACGTCGCTCAAATACTTCATGCACCGGTTGTGAACCTCGTGGGACGTCACCGGTCGATCAAGTTCAAAGACTGTCTTCATGCGCGAGCTGGCATTGTCGATTTCTGCGCTGGTCTTGAGGACAGAAGTCGCCATCGAACCCCCGAAGACCTGCCGCATCATCGAGAGAATTTCGCGGTGCATGGACTTGCTTTCATCCACCCTGCTGCCAACGAGGCGGATAAAGTTGTAGGCAGGCTTCACCCGCTTCGCGAGCTGCTCGAGCTGCTTCATCGTTGTACGCGCCATGTCGATAAACGACACGGTCGATGCGAAGTCGATGACGCTCGGCGGCACAGGAATTACCATCGCATTAGCCGCCTGCAGCACTGCCATCGAAACCATGCCAAGTGCCGGAGGCGGATCCATGATGACGATGTCGTAGTCATCGACGACCGTATCGATGGCTTCGGCAATCAGGTCGATGATGTCGAAGTTCTGATTTTGTGCCAAGTAGCCCGCGATCTCGTATTCTAGATTATAGAGCTTGAGATTGGCGGGGATCAGGTCGAGCCCGAAAAAGTGCGTCTTCCGGATGATCGAGCGAACGCCCAACAGTTCAGGATTATGGAAGTGTCCGTAGAGGGTATCATCCTCGGTCAAATCGACATCCGGCCGATAGCCAAACATCATTGTCGAACTGGCCTGGCTGTCGCAGTCGATAAACAAAACCCTGTAGCCGTGAATCGCAAAGTGCTGTGCGAGATGCAGGGCCACGGTCGACTTACCGACGCCCCCTTTGAAGTTCGAGACGGAGATGACCGCCGGGGTGTCCGTCGGAGCGCGCCACGGGCGAGTGCCAAATACGGCACGCATATGATCCAATTCTTCCAATGAGTACTGGACCCGGTGGCCAGAAGCGGTTCGGTCGCGCTGGGGGAGGCGACCATCACGCTCCGCTTCGCGAATTGCAGACGCTGTTCGCCCCACAAGGGAGGCTGCTTTCGAAATGGAATACGATGGGCCAACCTTTTGCCCGGTCTCCGGATCGAGCGCACCGTCACGAATGCGCTTCAGGATGGTGAGGGCCTTGCGGTGCAGATTGCCAAGGCCGTCTTCCAAGAGTTCATCGGGTTGTGCGTCGAGCGCTGCGTCGGTAGCCATGATCACCGCTTTGTGAGATTGAGGGCGCCAATTAGCACTCTTGGCAGTTTCGAGCAAACTTCGGCCACCAACCTTACAGATTGACCGATGATCTCCGTGCCCTTTTGCGAATCAGGAGTCGGCCATATGCAGCACGTAGTGGTTCAGACCGATGATGTCGGGTCCAGGGAAGGGGGCCAGCAGGCGACATTCCAACAGTCAGTTGGGCGCCCAGACGGCCGAATTGATCGGGCTGTGGACAATCACCGATGATCTCGGTGCAAGCCGATGAATTCAGTGCGTTTCCCAGATGATCTCGGTTCCCTTTGGACCGATGATCTCGGAGCCCATACCTACTAAAGGAATCTCCTAGAAAAACCGATTCGCGAATCGCTTTTTTCAAAATTGAGATTGGATTTGGTTTCACCCCGCCAAACCGCTCCGAGATCATCGGCCAACTTGGAGGTTTTAGGCCCGGAAACCCGTCAAAACTGCCAATGGCCTTGCTTTCGAAGCTCAAACCTGTTGTTTAGCGACCAACCCGAGGCTCCAATGAGTCGGGAAGGGACGGTTCAATGAGCGGAGACACACTGCGTCCAATCGGACATCAATACGCCCTAGCAATGCTAGGCGGCGGTGAAGAGCGAGTCCGCTCTCTAGCGCAGTCTGCGGGCACTCAGCTTACGATGGATGCCTTCCTTCGCGTCCAGGACGAAGAACCCGTTCCGGCATTTCTGCATTCCGCATTGTGCGCCATGTCGCTTCCGACCAAGCGTCCGAAAGACGATACTCTACCGATTCTTCGCGAAGACGGAAAATATGCATTAGCCATCAATCCACGGCCGGTTCTCCAGACGGTGGACGGTAAGCCCGTGCTACGAAGCGTTGGTGTGCCCTATGGAGCTTATCCCCGCGTCGCGCTGATCTATCTGCTTTCTCAGGCCGTCACTAAGCGATCGCGAGACGTTTATTTGGGGCGTAATTTCACGGAATGGATGCGCCGACTTGGCTACCAGACCGTCTCTTATGGCCCACGGGGAACGGCCAATCTGATGCGCGAGCAAGTCGACCGACTGCTTGCGTGTGAATGGCAAATTCGTTGGGAAGGCAACGACGCCGGCGACAACGCATTCGCCGTGCGAGACGTAAAGATTTCAAACGAATACGCCGGATCGCTGGAAAAGAATGGCGCGTTTGCTCGCGAAATCCGGATGTCTGAGGCGTTCTATAGTCACCTTATCGACCACGCCGTTCCGTTGAACGAGATTGCAATCCGTGAGCTCAAGGGCACGCCCACAGCGCTCGATCTCTATACGTACCTCGCGTATAGGCTCCCGCGCATCAGCAGCGATCGAGGCCAGGTAATCTCGTGGGACCAGTTGGCCAAGCACTTGGGGAACGACGCAGACAGCAAACGCTTCCGCCAGACTGTACGCGAAACAATGCAATTGGTCTCCGCTGTCTACCCAAACGCTGACGTCGATTTCAGCGGCAGGAAAGTAGTGCTGCGGCCTTCGCCGGCACCTTTAGAGCGGAAGCTCGTTGGCCCGCACTTGCGGTTGCTGGGCGCTCCGGCCACGGAAACCGCACCGAGATCATCGGTCACCAAAGCTCCTCGGTCGACTGTCCGGGACATCAAGGTCTCCGAGCCCGTATTCCCTTTCCCAGCAGGCAGCCTGACCTATGGCGAAAGGGAAACTAAGTTCCGAGCAATCGGGCTTGAGAAGGGTAAGCCCTGGTGCGTCGACACCATGGCGAACGCATTCCGCAGCGGCTTTCCCGGTATCAAACAAGAGCGGACCGATGCGGAGTGGCTGAGAGTCTGGGAAGCATTTGTCATTCGTTATGCCGAGCGACGCGCAAATTCGGATGCTGGCTGACCGATGATTTCCGAGCACTTCGGTTAAGCTGAAGCGCAGGACGAGGGGGAGGGGAGTAGGGTCGAACTGGGCAGTCATGCCCATCGTCAACAACAATCCCAGTCCGGACCTACGCAGCCTTGTTCGGCGCCTCGGTGGCACGTGGTCCGGTAATACCGCAATGTGTCGGTGCCCTTGCCATGCCGACAGAACCCCATCTCTGTCCATCCGCCAAGGTGATCGAGCCATTCTCGTAACTTGCCACGCAGGTTGCGACAGCCGGGACGTAATCAGAGCTCTTCGACGCATAGCAGACCTGCCGACGGTCGATGCCTCTGGCATGACCCCCAGCTTTCAGCGCAACACGGGAATTCACCTCGCAATCTGGCAAGCCGGTCGACCAATCGAAGGGACTTTGGCGGAGCGATATGTGCGCGGGGTTCGCCAGATCTGGGCACCACTCGAAGACCTGCGCTTTCACCCCCGTTGTGCGCGAGGGCAGGGGAAGCTGGCCAGCTTCGAGCCGGCACTCCTCGTCGCGATGCGCAAGGAGGGCGCTATTGCCGCGATCCAGCGGATTTTCCTCGATCCGGCGACATCGACCTACACCGACAAGCTGGTCCTGGGACAGGCTATTGGCGCGGCATGGACCAATGGCCCGCCAGCCAAGACCATCGGCATCTGCGAGGGCTTCGAGACTGCGGCTGCCTATACGTCGCTCACGGGTATCCAGGCCTGGGCGACGATGGGTGCCAAACGCTTCCACCAGGTCGACATCCCGGCGTCAGTCGAAACCCTCATCCTGCTGGCCGACAACGACGCCGAGGGCAGGCGGGCCCGCGATCGCGCTGCCGAAACCTACCGCCGCCCCGGCCTCGCAATCGAGACCGAATGGCCGCCGGGCCGCATGAACGACTGGGCGCAGCTCCTGAAGCGGTGAGGGGAGGGGGGCTGGAGCGGGCGTGCCGCTGATCGGCACAAGCTCAGGAGATCTCCGCATGACCACAACAATTCCGCGCGCGAGCGCCATTCTCGGCGCTGCGCGCACACTTGCCGCCAAGCTACTCCTCGCTGTTCCGATCGACCGCGCCGCTCTAAGCGAAGCCATGACCGAGAGTGCAGGCGGCAATGACGCCGCAGGTGCCTGGCAGCAGCGCGACAGTTTCGAAGCGCTGGAAGTCGCGCTCTCCCTCGCCATTCCCGAGCTTGTCAGCCGCATGGACGTCGGCGCGGCGATCAGCACGCTGGAGGCGCTGGCGCGCGAACTGCCGACCCACACGGTACGCAGCGAGGACCAGATCCATTTCCAGCAGTTCTCGACGCCGCCGGTGCTGGCCAGGCTCGTTGTTCATCTGGCGGGGCTTTCCGGCGACGACGTGTTGCTGGAGCCGAGCGCGGGCACCGGTATCATCGCTTCGCTTGCCAAGGGCGCGGTCAAGGGCCTCATTCTCAACGAACTCGAACCATCCCGTGCCGACCTGCTCGAGGCCGTGTTTCCGGGCACGAAGGTCTATCGCCACGATGGCGCGAAACTCAGCGCGGTTCTCTCCGGGACTGAACGTCCAAGCGTCGCTGTTATGAACCCGCCGTTCTCGGTGTCGCAATCACGCGGTGAGGATCAAAACACCGCCGCCAGGCACCTGCGGGCCGCCCTCGACCATCTGCTGCCCGGTGGCCGGATCGTTGCGATCATGCCGGACTGGTTCTCACCCTCAGCAAGGTATGAGGAAACCTTCCGGTGCACCCTTGAAGGCGCGCGGGTCGTGCTGTCGCTCCGTCTGGACAAGGGAGGCTACGTCAAGCACGGCACCGGGATCGCCGTTCGCGTGCTGGTGATCGACAAGGTGCCAGGCGAGATCGGCGTATCGACCATCAATCGCGGTTCGGTCGGCGAACTCTTCGCCGCGCTGCCTACGGTGCCGCTTCGGGCGCCGTTGCGTGACCCGACGCAGGCGGTAGCGCCCCGACCAAAGCTCAGCCTGTTCCGCTCGGTGAAGACCGGTCCAGCCCGGCCCGTGGTCGTGCGCGCCCCCCAGACCAACGACGTCCGCCCGGTCGCCTATGACGTGCTGGCCGAACCCGCCGCGATGGGCGAGCAGCGCGGGGTCTATGCCGACTACCGGCCCTCGCGTGTCGTGATCGCGGAAGCTGGCGAACATCCGACCCACCTCGTCGAATCCGCCGCCATGGCCTCGATCGCGGCGCCCAAACCCGGCTACGTGCCCTCCCTGCCCGAACGCACAGTGACCGCGCGGTTGCTATCCGCCGCCCAGCTCGAAACCGTGATCTATGCGGGCGAAGCTTGGTCGCGCGATCTTCACGGCCGGTTCAGCCATCCCGCCGGCGAAGTGGCGCTCAAGGAGAATCCTGACGGCAAGCTCTACCGCACCGGGTTCTTCCTCGGCGACGGCACCGGGGCTGGGAAGGGGAGGCAGGCGGCGGCCTGCATTCTCGACCAGTGGCTGAAGGGCAATCGCCGACACATCTGGATCTCGAAGAATGCGCCGCTGCTCGAAGACGCGCAGCGAGACTGGACCGCGATCGGCGGCTTGCCGTCAGATATTCTCGACCTTGCCCGCTGGAAGATCGGTGAGGAGATCACCGCGCCCGAAGGCATCCTGTTTGTTCCCTATGGCACGCTGCGCAGCTCACGCGTCGAGGACACCAGGCTCGACCAGATCGTCCGCTGGGCCGGTGAGGAGTTCGAAGGCGTGATCGTCTTCGACGAGGCCCACGAAATGGGCGGCGTTGCGGGCGGGGAAGGGGGATTTGGTCAGAAGTCAGGGGGCCAGAAGCAGGGCTCGCTCCAGGGCATCGCCGGCGTGCTGCTCCAGAACACGCTGCCCCGCGCCCGGGTGCTCTATGCATCGGCCACCGGTGCTTCGGACGTCAACAACCTCGCCTATGCTGTCCGGCTTGGCCTGTGGGGGCCGGGCACGGCGTTTGCAAACCGCGAGCAGTTCATCAGCGAGATCCGCGACGGCGGCATTGCCGCGATGGAATTGGTGGCCCGCGACCTCAAGGCTTCAGGGCTCTACCTCGCCCGGGCGCTCAGCTTTGCTGGCATCGAATACGACATCCTGCGCCATGACCTGACGGTTGAGCAGATCACGGTCTACGACACCTATTGCGAGGCCTGGACGATCATTCACCAGAACCTCGAAGCCGCGCTTGAACTCACCGGCATCGTCGACGGGCTTGAGAACCGGACGCTCAACAGCGGCGCCAAGGCGGCGGCCCGCAGTCGGTTCGAGGGAACCAAGCAGCGCTTCTTTGCGCAAGTCCTGCTCTCGCTGAAACTGCCCTCGATCTACCCCGCGATCGACGAGCATTTGGGCGAAGGGGATAGCGTGGTCGTCCAACTGGTGAGCACGGCGGAATCCATCCTCAACCGGCGGCTCGATGAACTGGAGCCGGCTGAGCGTGAGGCCCTCGACATAGCCTATGACTGTAAGGAGTACGTCGTCGACTATCTGACCCGCGCCTTCCCGACCCGGCAAATGGAGGAATACACGGACGAACTTGGCGACGTGCGCTCGCGGCCGATGTGGGACGAGGCGGGCAATCCGGTCCACAACCCGCAGGCCGAGGCCGCGCGCGCCGACCTGATCGAGCATATCTGCGCCATGCCGCCGATCCCGACCGCGCTCGATGCGCTGCTCGAGCACTACGGGGTAACGGCCGTCGCCGAGGTGACCGGTCGCAGCAAACGCCTGGTCCGTGACGGCTCAGGGCAGCAGCGCCTCGAAAGCCGCTCACCCCGGACCAACCTTGCCGAGACCACCGCGTTCATGACCGGGGCCAAGCGCATCCTCGTGTTCTCCGATGCAGGCGGTACGGGCCGAAGCTATCACGCGAGCCTCGATGCGAAAAACCAGCAGCGCCGGGTCCACTTCCTGCTCGAGCCCGGATGGCGTGCTGATCGGGCGATCCAGGGACTTGGGCGCACCCACCGCACCCATCAGGCTTGCCCGCCGCTGTTCCGCCCGGTCACCACCGACTGCAAGGGCGAGGCCCGTTTCACCAGCACGATCGCGCGGCGCCTCGACGCCTTGGGCGCGCTCACCCGCGGCCAGCGCCAGACCGGCGGGCAGGGGATGTTCGATGCCAGCGACAACCTCGAGAGCATCTACGCCAAGCACGCGCTCCACGACTGGTATGGCCTCCTCGCTATGGCCAAGCTCAAGAGCACGACCTTGTCGGAGTTCCAGCGGATGAGCGGGCTCGAACTCACCGACCAGGACGGGGTGCTGCGCGAGGATCTGCCGCCGATCCAGCGCTGGCTCAACCGCATCCTTGCCATGAAGATCGCCGTCCAGAACGCGATCTTCGACGAGTTCCTCACCCTTGTCGAAACCCGCGTCTCGGCGGCGAAGGAAGCGGGCACCTTCGATATCGGGGTCGAGACCGTGGCGGTCGAGGCCTGCGAGGTGCTGTCCGACACTGTGATCCGGACCGACTCTGTGACGGGCGCGACCTCGCACCTGCTTGAGCTGTCACTGACGCAGCGGCGCAAGGTTCTCTCGCTCGAACGCGTGCTCAAGCTGGCATCCTATGAGGAACAGCCGCTGTTCCTGCGCAATGACAAGTCGGGCAAGGTCGCGCTTGGCATCGCGGCGCCCTCGCACATGGACGAGGAGGGCCACATGATCCGCCGCTACGAGCTCGTGCGGCCGCTGCGCAGCGAGTACCTGCGCGCTGACCGGCTCGATGAGTCCGCCTGGGAGCCCGTGACCAAGGCCAGGTTCAGCGCGCTGTGGGAAGAGGAATACGCCGCCGACGAAAGCCAGCTCGTCACTGAGACGGTCTGTCTCGCGACCGGGCTGCTCCTGCCGATCTGGGGCGCGCTTCCCAAGGAAGACCTCACGGTCAACCGCATCGTCGACAAGTCAGGTGCTTCCTGGCTCGGCCGCCATGTCCACGACCTCTACGTCGATGCGACCCTCGAAAAGCTCGGGGTGGCCCGCAAGGCGCAGACTGATCCTGCCAAGATTGCGGCTGCCATCCTTGGCGGGGGCACCTGGAAGGCGCCTCATCCGCTCAATTTCACGATCCGCACATCACGCGTGAACGGTTCCCGAAGGATCGAGATCGTCGATGCCGAAGCCGCGCGCATCCCCGAGCTCAAGGCCAAGGGCTGCTTCACGGAAATCATTGCCTACAAGACGCGGGTGTTCGTGCCGACGGACAAGGCCGACCAAATCCTTGCAAGCCTGATTGGACAGGCACCTTGCGAGGAGCTTGCAGACGCGAACGGATGTGGTAGACTTAGTTTATAGAACTTAGCTAAGGTAACTGGAAATGGACACGGTCAACATTCATGAAGCAAAGACGCATTTGTCGCGCTTGCTCGAGCGCGTGCTGCGCGGGAATGCGGTCGTGATCGCCCGGTCGGGCAAGCCGATTGCGAAAATGGTGCCAATCGACACTGCTGCACCGTCCAAGATCAAGCGCCTGGGTTTCCTCAAAGGGGAAATGCGCGTGCCGGAAGATTTCGACCGTATGGGCGAGGGTGAAATTGAAGCGCTGTTCGAAGCCTGAGCGATGAAATTTCTCCTTGATACACATGTCCTCCTCTGGGCAGCGGGCTTTCCGGAACGATTGACGCCTGCCGCCCGGAAACTGATCAACGATGAGGGCAACGAACTGGTCTTCAGCGCTGCCAGCCTTTGGGAAATCGCGATCAAGAACGGGCTCGGGCGGGAAGACTTCGCAGTCGACGCACGCGTATTGCGCCGGGCGTTGATCGACAACGGATACGTCGAGCTCGCCATTTCAAGCGAACACGCCGTTGCAATTTCCCAGTTGCCTCCGATTCACAAGGACCCATTCGATAGAATGCTGATCGCTCAGTCGATCGTCGAGGGCATCACCTTGCTCACATCAGACGAAACAGTCTGCCGGTACTCCGGACCCATCCGACAGGTCTGATTGTTCCGCTCGCGTCAGATCAATACCGACCCGCGCCATCCGCAATCAGGTCGTCCATCGCTTTCGAACGAATCTTGTCGCGCTCCGCCTTGTACGCGAACACGTCTTCAGCCTTGAGGCGACGGTGCCGGCCCACCATGCTGTGCGCGACATCGCCCTTCTCGATAAGCCTGATGAGATAGGGACGGGACATGTTGAGCAGATCTGCTGCCTGCTGCGTCGTCAACATCTGCTGGATCGGCACGAGCGTGACGGCATCTCCGCTCCCGATGTGACGCAGCAACTTGAGGAACAGGTCCGACATCGCCGGTGTCAGCGAGATTTCTACCGGCTTCCTGGTCTTGGGATCGGTCAAGTGCAGTTTGGCTTCGCCGGGCTTCTGCGAGGCAAGGATACGCCGTAGCTGGTTGGCGATCTGCCGATCATCGGCAGAGGGCGGCCTGTTGCCGAAGGGCAAGGCATTGGCTGGCAGTGTCATCGTTTCTCTCCGCTGATGGCGATATCCCGAAGCGCATATTCGAAATAAACGCAACCAAGTTGTGCGCCTCAGGTTCCGATGCAGGTCCGATCCATGAGGCATAAATCGATCATTTATGCCTCATGGCACCAAGCGGCCCGCCCTGGGACGCGCGGTTGCGCCCGGGAATTCGGGCAATCCTGAAACCGTGAGGGGAGGGGGGCTGGAAGGGGTGAGCCGAAGGGCTCGGCCAAATCCGGCCTTCAGGAGCACTCCCATGAACGACATCGAGTTGATCCCGCTCGGCAAGCTACGCCTGTCCGAAGCCAACGTCCGCAAGAACGACAGCAACCTCTTCATCGAGGAACTGGCCGCCAATATCGAGGCCAAGGGCCTCCTCCAGAACCTGATCGTCGTGCCCGCCAAGAAGCGCGGCATGTTCGATGTGACCGCGGGCGGCCGGCGCCTGCGCGCCCTCAACTTTCTTCTGACGGCGGGCAAGCTTCCCAAGGACCACCCCGTCGCCTGCCGCGTCCTCGACATCGATGCCGCTGAGCAGTCCGAACTCTCGCTGATCGAGAACGTCATCCGGCTCGACATGACGCCGACCGACGAGATCCGGGCCTACAAGCACTTCGTCAATGAGGGCAGCGACCTCGACGCGATCGCCAAGCGGTTCGGCCGCACCCGCCGGTTCATCGAAGGCCGCCTGCGGCTTGCCGACCTCGCCGATCCGATCTTCGCCGCGCTCGAAGAGGGCAAGATCACCCTCGACGTCGCCAAGGCTTATGCGACGACGCCCAACCACGACCGCCAGATGATGGTCTGGAACGAGCTGTCGAACTCCTGGCAGGGCAACAATCCGGACTCGATCCGCCGCATGGTGACGCACAGCGCGATCCGTTCGTCCTCGCCGATGGCCAAGCTTGCCAGCGAGGCCGACTACCTCGCCGCCGGCGGCAAGATTGAGCGCGACCTTTTCACCGAGGACGGCGGCGAGACGTGGATCGATGCGGAGATCGCCCAGCGCATCGCCGGCGAGAAGCTCCAGGCTTTCGCGGCCGAAATTGCCGAAACCTCCGGCTATGCCTGGGTGCGCCCGATCCTCGAGACCCGCGTCACCTACAACGCAACCGAAGACCTCCACCAGATCCATCTCGAACCCCCGCCGCTCACCGAGGAGGAGCAGGTCGAGGCCGACAAGCTGCTCGAGACGATCTCGGTGCTCGAAGCCGAAAGCGAGACCCTGGACGAGGACGACGAGGCTGCCGCCGCGGACTTCCAGGCACGATGGGATGCCGCAAGCAGCGCCTACGATGCGCTCCACGACAAACCCCCGGTGATCCCCGAGGAGATGAAGGCCAATGTTGGCTGCTTCGTGATCATTGGCGCTGACGGCCAGCCTGTGGTTGCGAGCGGCCTCTACAGCGACAAGCCGCTCGAACGCCGTAAGGCGCGTGGGTCCGAAGCGGGAGACGGCGCCAGCGGGGCAGCAGGGGAGGGCGGTAGTGCTTCTGCCGCACCCAAGCCTCTGTCGCAAAAGCTGGTCGAGGAACTCGCCGTCCAGCGCCGCGACATTCTCGCGATCAACCTCGCTTCGAACCCGGCGATCGCGCTCGATTACCTGATCTTCGCCATTGCCGACTCTCGCGCGCTCTACAGTGCGCAGGCCTTGGGCACGACGCTCCGCGCCCCGTCGCCCTCGCTCTACCTAGCCAACTACCCTGAAAGCCCGGCGCACACGCTGATGGCCGATATCCGCGAGACGCTCGACCTGTCGTGGACCGAGCACCGCCGCACGGTCGACCGGTTCTCCGCGTTCAGCGCGCTCGACGACGATGCCAAGGCGAACTGGCTCGCCTGGTGCATGGCAAAGACGCTCGAGGCCAGCATGGGGATCGACAGGAAGGCAGGGCAGTCCGGCCCTGAGCCGATCGACCTCCACGACCATCTCGCCGCGCTGATGGGGATCAACGTCGCCAGCCACTGGCGGCCGACCTCGGCCAACTACTTCGACCGGGTCAGCAAGCAGGCGCTGCTCGCCCACGTCAGCGAAGTCGGCGGACCGACCATGGCGGCGAGCTTCATGGGCTCGAAGAAGGGCGATCTCTCGGCCTCCTGCGAAAAGCTGTTCGCCGGCGAGACCATCGTCGCACCCGAGGTCAAGCAGGCTGCACTCGCCTGGGTGCCCGAGGCCATGCGCTTCCGGGTGCTGGCTGCGAGTGAGCCTGATGAAGAAGGCCCGGTAGAGCACGATCCCGAGAGCGATGCCGGCGAAGTCGAACCTGCCGACGAGCAGGACGCCGAAGCCGGCGAGACCGTCGACGCCTGATACAGCCCTGCCGGCACGCTGCCCGTACCTCTCTAGCGACCTGCGGCAGCGTGCCGGTCCATCCAGGACATGAACCCATGACCATGATCACCAAGCTGCGCGCCCGGGTCTCACCGCACGCGATCTCGAAGGTCACCCGCATTTTCAACGGGACCCTCGACGACATCTTCAACGAACTCTTCCAGAATGCCCGCCGCGCGGGCGCGACCTGCATCACCGTCACCGCCGAGCACATGGCAGATGCCTGCCTCATCACGGTGAGCGATGACGGCGCCGGGATCGCCGACCCGGTCGACCTCCTCTCACTCGGCCAGTCCGACTGGTCCGAGGAGTGTCGAACCCGCGAGGACCCGGCGGGCATGGGCTTCTTCAGCCTTGCTGGCCTCGACACCGTGGTCAGTTCGCAAAGCGCGGGTGGTGCGTTCTCGCTGGCAATCACAGGCGATGCCTGGACCGGCGAGGCCGACATCGATGTGCTGCCCTTCGACGGGCCGCGCGGCACGGCAATCGCCTTCCGGTTCGATCCGCAGCCTGACGGTAAGCTCGAACGCTGCGTCGAGGCGGCGGCCCGGTTTCTGCCGCTTGCCGTCAGTTACAACGGCAAGGACCTCGCCAGCGCCGATTTCCTCGCCGACGCGCACAAGGTCATCGAGCGGGAGGGGTTCCGGATCGGCGTGTTCCGCGACCGGCACTCGCCGCACGTGGCGACGCTCAATTTCCACGGGGTCACCCTCAAACACGCTTTCCCGGTCGTGAAGGAAGTCCATCACACCCAGTGGTCCGTGCAGGTCGACGTGATCGACGCGCCCGATCTCGTCCTGGTCCTGCCCGCCCGCAAGGAAATCTACCGCAACGCCGCGCTCGACCGGCTCGTGGCACTCTGCCGCGAGGCGATCTTTTCGGTCATCCGCGAGGAACCGTTCCACCGCCTGAGCTTCGAGGACTGGCTCGAGGCGAGCCTGTATTACGACAATTTCCCGCAGGCGGCGCGGCAGTTGCCGCTGTGGTACCCGACGCTCGCCCGCGACAGCTACCGCGAGGTGCCGCGCTTTGCCGACCTCGAGCCGGGCGCGGCGATCTATGACGACACGGACTCCTTCGATGCCGTCACCTTCGGCCGTGCCCTGCGGCGCTCGAACGGGGGCGAGATGCACCGCCTCGGCGGCCCCGACCCGCGCGCCTTCCACGAGCCGATCACCAACTTCATCGGCTATCCCTGGTACGATGCCCTCCCGGCTTTCGTCCGTACCGGCGAGCGCTTCACCTTCGATGGCGGCAAGCCGACCGATGAAGAGGGTGCCGTTACCGTCCGCCCCGACGCGATCACGATCGAACTCACCGATCAGCACGACCGGCGGCTCGATCTCGAGACCGACTTTGCGATTCTGGAAGATGCCGATTCCTGGGGTGATCCCGACTGCGCGCACATTGCGCTGACCCGGACCACCGCGCTGGGGCCCGACGATCTCACCGACCTCATCATCGATGCGGTGTTCAGCCCTTCCGACGATTCAGATGCCGACAGCTACGACACCCAGGAGACCCGCTTCCGACACGATGCGGCGGTGCGCGCCCATGCCATCCTCGAAGGCGAGGACGCCGCGATCCTTGCCGGCATCCGCATGGCCTTCGCCGACCGGGTCGCCTGGCGCATCCCGCACGGGCGCACGCTGCGCCTCTCCTGGTCGAACGCCGCCTCCGACCTCTCGCTCGATCCTGCCCAGGAGGGCCCCGTCCAGTGACCCGTCACCCCAAGCCCGACGTCGCGCAGGTCATCACCGACCTGATCCTCGAGAAGATCGCCGCCGGCACGGCCCCGTGGCTCAAGCCCTGGACCGCGACCAGCACGCGGCCGCTGCGCCACAACGGGGTCCCCTATTCGGGGATCAACACCTTCTTCCTCTGGGCGGTCGCCGAGAGCCGGGGCTACGCCAGCCCCTACTGGATGACCTTCCGTCAGGCGCTCGAACTCGGCGCCCATGTCCGCAAGGGCGAGAGCGGCTCGTTCAGCGTGTTCTACAGCTCGGCGCGCAAGACCGACACCGATCGCGAGACCGGTGAAAAGAGCGAAAAGACGATCCGGTTCATGAAGTGGAACCACGTCTTTAACGCCTCGCAGATCGAGGGGCTGCCGGCGCACTACTACCCCGAGCCGCTGGACCCCAAGTCGATCGGCGAACTCTCTGCCGAGGTTCAGGCCTTCCTCGATGCGATCCCGATCCGCGTCGTCCACGGCGGCGACAGTGCGCATTACACGCCGAGCACCGACACAGTCACCTTGCCGTCGCCAAACGCGTTCCATTCGATCGAGGCGTATTTCTCGACCCGGTGCCACGAGCTTGGCCACGCCACAGGGTCGGCCAAGCGGCTCAATCGCCAGTTCGGCAAGCGTTTCGGGGACGATGCCTATGCCTTCGAAGAAATCGTCGCG
>NZ_BJYR01000031.1 GCF_007991615.1 Novosphingobium sediminis
CCCAGCATCTCGCCGCTTGCGTCCCTTCATCATGATATTCCACTTTTCTACGATGGCTCCGTATCCGTCAGCGAGTCCGGTCAAGAGGTGAGCTCGTCTTGTAAGGTTCTGAAGCCAAAATGTGGTTTGACCATAGACAAGGCAGCCATCGAGATACTCGATCGCCAACTTATCGGTGGTTCGCAGAGGTTCATCGCGAGCCTGTCATTCTCGGAGGGTGTCCCACTCGAATTCGAACTTCCTTTCGAACTCGCCTCGACGGGGACGATCGATAACACCGCTGCTAGCTAGCCACCGCTTGGACTGGATCTTTAATCAAGCCGCATAGCGATCCAGTTTTGGATATCGTCTTCTGCCCAAGCCACCGCATATCCACCCAACTGTACCGGCTTCGGAAACTTGCCCTCGCTCATCCAGCGGTAGATCGTCGATCGACCAAGCCCGACGCGGTGCTGGACTTCCTTGAGACGGATCAGTCGCGTCACCCGCTTCGGTTCGGGAACACTGTCCGGTGCCATCTCAGCCATGACGACCTCCCGCTCCCAGAGTGTCGCCAAGGAGCGCGTCCTTGCGTTCGAGCTCGTCGATATGATCGGCAAGCAGCCGGGCGACGCGGTGGGCGGTGCCCTTGGCCCAGCGCGGTTTCACATCGTGGACCTGGTTGCCGAGCACCCGCTCGAGCGCTCCGGGCAACTCCCCGATGAACTCCTCGAAGAACTGCGCGATGTCGGTCTGCAGCCAGCGCGTGGTGAGATCGCCGCCGGCACCGAGGAACAAAAGCAACTGGGCGTGCGGCGACATGCCGGCCGAAGCCAGGATGCGCAGCGCTTCGCCAACAGTTGGGCTGCGCTCGCCAACAAGAGTCCGGCGCAGCGCGTCCTTATGAATCTCGGCCTCGCGCGCGATTTCGCAGCGATTGCGGCCGCTCAGTTCAACGGCCGTATGCAGCAGCTGGGCGAGGTCACGCCTGATCTGGGTCTCGCCGAGCATTGCCATGTCGATCATTGGGTTCCTCCTGTCTTTGCATGATCGACTCGCCTGGTAAGCCCAGAGGAAGGGTGTAGGAAAACGAAAAGAACAAAAAAGGAACAGATAGGACAAGGCGAATCACCGCTGCCAGACGATTCGCGCAAAATCGGGTCAGCCAATCGCGCTAACCGGCTTGCCTGGCGCGATATCCGGCCGAATTGGCGCTCAGCGCGGCACGGTCCGCGCAGAACCACGCACTGACCGCCTCCAATGTCGCTTTTTGCTTGGCGACGGTTCCCAAATCGCAGCGCGGCATTTCCTACAGGGGCGGTCGCAGGACACCAAGAACAGACAGCGAACGGTTTGCCGCTTGCTGCTTCTTCAACCCTTGGAGTTCCTGCCCATGAATACCCCTCTGCAGCTTGCCCGGCGTCCCCGGCTCAAGGACTACATTGTCCCCGCCCTGGTCGCGCTGGCTTGTGCCGGTGCGGCCTATGCCGGCGCCGATACCACCTTCGATCCCGCGCTCACCAAATTCACGGATTTCCTGGAGGGTTCGGGCGGCAAGATCATCACCGTGCTGAGCCTCGCGGGCGGCCTCATCGGCCTCGCCTCGGGCCGCTTCACCCTCGGCCAGATCGCCGTCCCGGTGGGCGTCGGCATCGGCGTCGGCACTGGCGTGCCGATCGTCACCTCGGTCGTGACCGCGGTCATCTGAACAGCGGATCCGGTCACGCAACTGGAGGGCGGCACGCATGGCCGACAGGTACCTCGTTCCCCAACGCCTCGACGACCCGGAGCTCATCGGCTTCTGGACCATCGACGAGTTCGCGGGGCTTCTGGTCCCCTTCACCTGGGGGATCCTGGCGCAGCACATCTTCATCGGGATCGCTCTGTCCTTTGCGACCTGGTTCGTCTTGCGGAAGGCGAAATCCGGAAATGCGGGCTCGGCGCTGGTGCATGCTGCCTACTGGTACCTGCCGGGTGGTCTTCTCGGACTGAAGGCCACGCCGCCCTCCCACTGCCGCCTGCTGGCCGGCTGAGGGAGACACGCGATGCGCGCAGAATTCGCTTACGAGGAGGCGCAGAAGTACCTGCGCCAGCGCAACCAGCTGGCCCTGGTCGCCGGGGTGCTTGCGGTCACCACGCTCTTCGGCGTGGGGGCTGCCGCGACCCGGGACCGCGAGCTGGTTCTGGTGCCGGTCACCAGTGAACGGCTGGCGCTGTCGAGCGCCGGACCCGACGCGCACTACCTCGAGCTCGTCACCCGCGACACCGCGCTGATGCTGCTTAACCGGAGCCCGCAAGGCCTCGACTACTGGATGGCCGCGATCCTGGGGATCGCCGACCCGGCAGCGCATGGACGCCTCAAGGCGGAGCTCGTCAAGATCGTCGACGAGCAGCGCGGCTCGGACATCAGCCAGGCCTTCGTCATCCGCAAGATGGAGGTGGATCCTGCCGGCCTGACCTCAACCGTCACCGGGACCCTCAAGACCTTCGTCGGCGCCCAGGTGATCGCCAGCAACGATCGCAGCTTCCGCTTCCGCTGGACCAAGCGGGGCCTCGCCCTCGCGCTCTCCGGCTTCGAGCAGCTGCAAGACCCAAACCAGAAGGACTGACCCATGGCCCCGAGCTCTCTCACCCCATGCCTATCACCCGCGCTTGGCGCCGGTCTCGCCTGCTTCGGCCTTGGCGCGGCGCGCCGGATCGACCCCGGCTTCAAAGCTTTCGGCGCGGCGCTGTGCGTCCTCGCCTTCACAGCGAACCCGGCCTTTGCCGACCAGTTCGTCGAGGCGGCCGATAACGCCAAGGTCGACTGCGTGCTCTCGCGCGGCGAACTCACCCGTATTGCACTGGTCGGCGACGGCTTCGCCAATGTCTCGAAGATCGCCAGCGCTTACCCCTACAACGATTTCACGGTCACCCATGAGCCGGTGCGCGGTGACATCTACATCTCGGTCCCGCCGCAGTTCGCCGCCGACCGGGTGAGCTTCTTCGCGACCAGCAAGGCGGGCTACGTCTACAAGTTCGCCTGCAAGACCGCAGCCCAGGAAGCGAGCCAGATCTTTGTCACCAACCCGGCGCTCAAGGCGCACGAGGCGGGCGACTGGGAGCAGGCCAGCGGCCCCGAGGATGCGGCGCTGCGGCTGATCGAGGCGATGGCGGGCGATGCGGTGCTCCCCGGCTTTTCGGCGCGGACCGAACTCGGGCTGCCGCGCAAGACCGGCGGGATCGAGGTCCAGCTGGTCGCCGAATATGTCGGCGCCGAGCTCACCGGCCAGCGCTTCGTGCTGCGCAATCTCGGCAAGGAACCGCTCGATCTCGCCGCCGACCACGAAGGCCCGGCCGGCACGATCGCCTTTGCCTATGGCCGCGACACGCTCGGCCCGAACGAGGCAACCAGCGCCTTCCTGGTCTTCCGCAAGGGAGGGCTCGAATAATGGCCAACGATCCCAAACCGGCCCAGGCCGAAGTGTCCGCCGAGCAGGTCGAAGCGGTCACCACCCCGGAAAGCCGCCGCGAGCAAGGTCGGCGCAACCTCAATCGCCAGATCGCGCAGCGCCAGAAGCTGCTGCTCGTGGGTGTCGGCGGACTCGCGCTGATCGGCGGGGCGACCTTCCTGTTCAGCGGCGATGACGCCAAGCATGCCGGTGCCGCGGGTGATCCCGTCACCATCGATACGGGCGGCCTCGTCAATCGCAATCTATCCGAGCGCGAGTTCGTCGCGACCTACGGCAACCGCGCCGATGCGCAGGACCGCGAAATCAAGGCGCTCAAGGACGGCCAGGTTCCCCGGCCCGAGCTCGAACAGCAGCTCGCCGCGCTCAAGAGCGAGAACGCGCAGATGCGCACCGATGGCCAGCACGCGATCGATGCGATCTCGGCCGAGAACGCAGCGCTCAAGGCCCAGCTCGACCAAGCGGCGCGTGCGCCAGCGACACCCCTGCCGCCGCCGCCCGCCTATGGGCCCGGTGCTGGCGTAGGTGCCAGTGCCCGCCCGGCGGGTGCAGGACCAGGAAACGAAGAGCAGAAGGTCAGCCTGATGAGCTTCGAGACCGGCAATGCCGGCCCCAAGAAGCCCGCCACTGACAATGCGGCCCCGCAGCTGCTGCTGCAGGATAGCCCCGATTACCTCCCGCCCAACTCCTATGCCCCGGCGCGGGTAATCGTCGGGGTCGATGCCTCGACCGGCGTTGCCAGCCAGACCGACCCGCTTCCGGTTGTGCTCAGGATCACCGGCCCGGCGCGCTCGGTGATGCGCGGCGGCCGGGTGCTGACCACCGACCTCACCGGTTGCCTCGTCAACGGCGCGGCGCGCGGCGACCTCTCGAGCGAGAAGGTCTACGTCAAGCTCGCCCGGATGACCTGCGCGCAGCCCGATGGCCGCTACGCGGTCAGCGAGGTCAAGGGCTTCATCAGCTTCGCCGGCAAGTCGGGCGTGCGCGGCCGGGTCGTCAGCCGCGAGGGCAGCCTCGTCGGCCAGGCGCTGATCGCCGGGATCGTCGGCGGGTTCGGTCGAGGCTTCTCGGCCAACGCCAACTCGGTCTTCACCCAGACCACCGGCGCGGACGGCAAGCGCCAGGCGCTCTCGCCAACCGACATCCTCGCCGGCGGCTTCGGCCAAGGGGCGGGCGAAGCCGCCGACACGGTGAGCAAGTACCTCATCGAGAGGGCCGAACAATACCAACCCGTCGTCGAGATGCCGACCGGCATCGAGGTCGAGATCGTCTTTCTCGACGGCGTTCACGTCAGGAGCAATACGAAATGAACTACATCGAATTCCAACCCGGGCTCAAAGCCCGGGCGGCTACCGCCGCGCTCGCGCTTGCCGGAACCTTGACCGTGCTCGGTCTCGGGCTGGCGACACTGACCTCTGAGCCCGCGCTCGCGAGCGAAATGACTGCGGATGTGCGCGCCGCGCTCGCCGCGCGGCTGCCCAAGACGCCGATCGATGCGCTCAATTGCGAGGGCTTCGGCGGCCTTTGCGAAGTGGTTTCGGGCAAGACGCTGTTCTACGTCGACCAAGCTGCCCGCTACCTCGTCGTCGGCCGGCTCTACGACATGGAAACGCGCCGCGATGTCACCGCCGCGCGCCTGCTCGAGCTCAACCCTGACCTCATCGCCGCGGGCGCGGCGCGCGCAGGCAAGGACGCCGCCGAAAAGGGTGACGAGCCTGGCCCGGCGGTTCCCACGCATGTCGACCTCAATTTGCTGCCGACCGATGGCGCGATCCATTGGGGCAATCCCGCTGCTCCCAAGGTCGTGGTCTTCTCCGATTTCCAGTGCGGCTACTGCCAGCGCCTGACCGGCGAACTGGCCAAGGCCGGAGTTCGCGTCGAGGAACGCCCGATCTCGATCTTCGGGGCCAAGAGCCGGGCCTTGTCCGAGGCGGTGCTCTGCGCGGCCGATCCCGCCGAGGCGCTGCACCGGGCTTACGCAGGTCAGGCCCCGGCTCCGCGCAAGAACTGCAAGGCCAAGGGGCTCGAGGCCAACGAAGCTTTCGCCAAGGCGAATGGCTTCAACGGCACCCCTGTCATGGTCCGCCCGAGCGATGGCGCGGTGCTCCAGGGCTACCGCCCCGCTGCGGAAATCCGCCGCTTCCTCGGCCTCGACCAGAGCAAGGGAGACCGCTGATGGGCAAGATCGCCATCCATCGTCCGCTGGCGCTCGCCGCGCTCGTGCTTGCCAGTTCCGGCTGCGCTATGCTCGGCGGCAACGTCAAGGGCAGCTTCACCTGCAAGGCGCCAGCAGGCGACTGTGCACCGACCTCGGTGATCGACGAACGCGCGATCCGCGCAGCCATCAACGAGACGGTGACAACGCTCGCCGAGCACCGGGCCGACCGCCCGGCCGACCGTGGCCCTGGCGCCGACCGGCTCAAGGTCGTGCTCGCCGCCTTCCGCGATGCACAAGGCCGCACCCACGAAGCGCGGGTCGTCGAAGTGCCGCTGCCCGATCCGATCGGCAAACACTTCAAGGATCCGGCGAGCCGGCGCGAAGTCGCCCGGGCGCTCGCCCGTGTGGTCGCCGCCGCGCGGCAGCCGCAGGACCAGGCCGTTCCAGCGCCCGATCCCGAACCCACCATTTCCGCCTTGCCGGACGTGCTGACTGCCCCCTCGCAGCACGCTCCGGCCGGGGGACCCGGCCCCTCCCTCAGCCCCAGCCGGGTCCCCCACCTTGAACACCAGGCCGAAGCGCCGGTCGCAACCGAAAGTCCGAAGCCATGACCTATTCGCTCGCCAAGGCCCGCGACGCGCTGATGGGCTCGCTCTTTGCCGACACGGCCGCTGCCGAGAAACCGCGCGCGGGATTTGCGCTCGACATGCTCTCCGACTGGCTCCCCTACCGGGTCTACGACGAGAGCGCCGGGCTCTACCGCAATGCGCGTTCGAAAGGCTTCATCCTCGAGGTCACCCCGCTGATCGGCGCCGACGAACGTACCGGCGAGATCCTCGGGCAGTTCTTCTCCGAAGGGCTGCCCGAGGGAGCCTGCCTCCAGGTGCTCAACTTCGCCAGCCCGCGGATCGGCCAAGTCGTCTCGCCGTGGTTCGCCCCGCGCTACGAGCAGGGCGGGATCTACGAGGCGATCGGGCGCGAGCGGATCGCGCGGTTCTACGATCTCGTTTGGGAAAGCGGCTCGGTCCATGCGCCGTTCCATGTCCGCAGCACCCGGCTGATCGTCTCGCTCGGGGTGCCCGAAGGCAGCAAGGTCAGCGACGGCGAACTCGGCGAATGCCGCGAGGGCCTGCTCGGGCTGATCCATTCGCTCGGGCTCGAAGCCCATGCGCTCCGCCCTTCGGCCCTGATTGGCCTGGTCGACGAGCTCACCTCGCCGACCACGGCGCGCGAGCCCGAGCCCAGCCACTGGAACCCGCTCGAGCAGATCGACGTCCAGGCCATCCGCCGCGACATCGAGATCGAGGTCGAGGACGACCGCCTGGTCCTGCGGACCGAGCGGTTTCGCGAAGTGGGGCGCGACAAGACTGGGCACCCCCAGGTCGGCGAGTGCCTGCCCGACAGCTTTGACTTGCGCCATTTCGCGGTGCGCTCGTTTCCCGAGCGCTGGGCGCCGTGGGAATGCGCACGGCTGATCGGCGACATGTTCACCGACAAGCTGCGCTTTCCTTGTCCGACCGCGACCATGTTGTGCCTGGTCTATCCAGACCAGGAAGCCGCTTCGGCGCGCGCGGGCTACAAGTTCATGCGCACCACCAGTCTCAGCCAGACCAAAAGCGCGCGCTTCCTTCCCAAGCTTGCCGACCAATCGGCCGAGTGGCGCCACGTCCAGAGCGAGATCCAGGCCGGCAAGAAGCTGGTCAAGCTGTTCTACGGGCTCACCAGCTATTCGCCGCTCGGCCAGGGCGACGCGCATGAGCGGGTGATCAAGGCGATCTTCAAGGCCGCGGGCTGGGATTTGGCTGACGAACGATTCCTCCAGCTCCAGGGCCTGGTCGCGGCCTTTCCGCTGAGCCTCGCTGACGGGCTTGCCGACGACATGCAGCGCCTGAAGCGCATGCGGACCATGCTCTCGACCACGGCGGCGAACATTGCGCCGATGCAGGGTGAGTACCTCGGCCGGGCGGTGCCCCATCTCCTGCTCGTCGGTCGCCGCGGCCAACCATTCTGGTGGTCGCCGTTCGAGAACGGCGCGGGCAACCACAACATCGCGATTTGCGGCAAGTCGGGATCGGGCAAGTCGGTCCTGCTCCAGGAACTCTGCGCGGCGCTGCGCGGGGCGGGCGCCAAGGTCGTGGTGATCGACGACGGCCGTTCGTTCGAGCACTCGGTCAAGCTCCAGGGCGGGCGCTTCGTCGAGTTCACGCTCGCCGCCGGGTTCTCGCTCAATCCCTTCTCGATGGTCGATGATGCCCGCGCCGAAGCCGACGAGGACTACCGGCTCGATTGCTTCGCGATGATCAAGGCAATCGTCGGCCAAATGGCGCGCCACGGCGACAAGCCCAGCGACACCGAGCGCGGGCTGATCGACCGAGCGGTCACCACGGTCTGGGACACGCTCGGGAGCGGCGGCTCGATCGATGACATTGCCGCCACGCTGAGCAGCGGCGGCGGCGAGCTCGGAACAAACCTCGCGACCGCGATCGCGCCCTATTGCCGCGGCGGCTCCTACGGCGGGTTCTTCTCGGGGCGAGCCAGCTTCGCGCTCGACGATGATTTCACGGTCTTCGAGATGAGCGATCTCGCCAGCCGGGAGGAGCTCAGAAGCGTGGTCCTCTCGGCGATCATGTTCATGACCGGCCAGGCCATGACCCGGACCTCGCGCGCGACCAAGAAGCTGCTGCTGATCGACGAGGCCTGGTCGATGCTCAAGGGCGGGTCGATGGGCGAATTCGTCGAGACTTACGCGCGCACCGCGCGCAAGTACGGCGGCGCGCTCGCGACCGCGACCCAGAGCCTCAACGATTACTACAAGTCCGACGGCGCGCGCGCGGCGCTCGAGAACAGCGACTGGATGCTGATCCTCCAGCAGAAGGCCGAGACGATTGCCGATTTCCGGCAGAGTTCGCGGCTCGACATGGACGACCGGACCGAGACGCTGATCCGCTCGCTGAAGCGATCAGGCGCAGAATACTCGGAGATCTTCATCAAGGGTCCCGAGACCGAGGCGGTCGGCCGCCTGGTGCTCGATCCGCTTTCGGCGACGATCTTCTCCTCCGATCCCGAGACCTATGCCGCGATCCAGGCGCTCGAAGCGCGCGGGCTCCCGCTCGCCGATGCGATCCGCCAAGTCGCCGGCCTTGCAGAAAGAGCCGGCTGATGCCCTTCCACCAGACCCCGTTCGACCACATCGGCACCTGGTCGCCGCCCATCCGGCTGCTGCCCTTTCTCCAGGGGACCTGCTTCGTCCTGATCGAGGCGGCGCGGTTCGCGGTCTCGAGCCTGCTGATCGTGCTCGGCGTGCCGCTGTTCCTGTTCCTGCTGGTCGCAGGCTGGGACCTGTCGCTGCTCTTCAGCCAGCTCATGAACCTCGCCGAGCACTACCGCGATGCCGACGCAGTGCGCCGGCTCGGCTTCTCGCAGGACCTCCAGGGCGCGTTCGTGATCCTGACCCTTGGCGTGTTGCTGCTGCGCGCACCCCGGTTCCTGCGGCGCCTCGACGCCGCACTCGCTCCCAGCCCTTCCAAGGAGGCCGACCATGGCTGATGCTCCCCGACTGCCATCTTTCAATCGCGTGCTCGCCTTGCGTCTCGGGGCGGTTCTGCTCCTGGTCGGGCTCCTGCTTTGGGGCGCCTGGGTCAGCCGCGAGCTCGCGCGCCCGCGCGAACAGATCGTCACGGTGCGCCTTGCGGAAACCATCGCGCGCTTCGTTGATGCCGAGGCCCGCGCGCAGAAGGATCCCCAGGAAGGCCAAGCCCGCACGCTGGCCTACCTCAAGGCGGCCGAAGCCGCGGTCAAGGACATGGGCACGGGCGGACGGGTGGTGCTGGTCGCCGAAGCGGTCCTGGCCGGCGAAGTGCCTGACGCAACCCCAGAGCTCGAGCGGCGGATTGCCGCGCGCCTCGCTGCGGAGATGCAATGATGACCCAGCGCTTTGCCGCTCTTGCCCGGGCGCTCAAACGCCCTCTGATCCTCACCGGCCTGGTCGCCTTGCCCTTCGCCTGGGCGCCGCTCGCCGCGTTCGGCGAGAGCCATGCCTTCCTGATCAACACCAGCCCGAGCCTGCCCAACTGGGCGTTCTGGCTCGACAAGGCGGCGCCGATCGGCGCGGGCAGCCTGATCTTCTTCGAACCGCCGGCTTCGCCGCTGCTGGAGCGGCATTTCGGCAAGGGACCACACATGTTCGGCAAGCGCGTCCTCGGTCTACCCGGCGATCGGGTAAGCCACCAGGGTGCAGACGTCCTGATCAACGGGCGCAAGGTCGCCGTGCGGCTCTCGCGCACACGGCTCGGCCTCGCGCTCACCCCCGGACCCGAAGGCGAGATCCCGCGCGGCTGCTACTATGTCGGCAGCGACCATCCCCGCGGCTTCGACAGCCGCTACGCCGAGGTCGGCTTTGCCTGCCGCGGCCAGATCCTCGGCAGCGGAAGGGCAATCCTGTGAGGCGCGCACTTCTCTTGCCGCTCGCCCTCGTGCTGGCGGGTCCGGTCCAGGCGCGCGACTACGGCCAGCAGGGCACGGTCTTCCCGCTGATCGAACGCGACCTGCTTCAGCAGATCCATGCCCGGCTCCTCGCCATGGAGCAGTCGGGTGAAACCGCCCGGCTCAACGAGGAGCTGAAGCGGCGGACAGTGGCCCGGGTCGAGCGGCCCGAACCGGTCGCCGGGCTGGTCCGCGCCCAAGCCGCGCGGCAGTGGTCGTTCGATCCGACGATCACGCTCGAAACCGATATTCGAGGTGCCAAGGGCGAGCTCATCCATGCGCGCGGCACCCGGGTCAACCCGCTCGACAGTGTCGAGCTGCGCGCAGATCTCCTGTTCTTCGATGGCGACGATCCCGACCAGCTCGCTTGGGCGCTCCGCCAGTCGCCTGGTGCCAAGCTGATCCTCGTGCGCGGCGCACCGCTGCAACTGATGAAGGCCCGCCAGCGCCGTTTCTACTTCGACCAGGGCGGCAAGCTCAGCACGCATTTTGCGATCCGCGCGGTCCCGGCCCGCGTGCGCCAGCAAGGCCGGCTGCTCGAAGTGAGCGAGATCGTCCTTCCCCAGGCCAAGGGAGCCCGGCCATGAAACGTCTTCGCAAGATCGCCGCCGCCGCGCTTGGCGCGCTGGGCCTGGCGCTGGCCAGCCCGGCCAGCGCCGCTGCAGGTCCTGGCCGCTGCACTGGTAGCTTCGTCAATCCGATCACGGACATCTGCTGGTCGTGCCTGTTCCCGATCTCGGTTGGCGGGCTCAAGATCTGGCCTTCGAACCGGCCCGATCCCGACAACCCCGACCTGCCGCTGTGCCTCTGCGGCCTGCGGCCGGGGATCGCCCTGGGCTTCTGGGAGCCGGTCCGGCTCGCCGACGTCTCGATGAAGCCCTGGTGTTTCGTCAACCTCGGCGGGATGAAGCTCGACCCCGGGTTCGATATCGGCTTCCGCTCGATCAAGGGGCCCTCGGCGGTCGGCGGCGCAAGCCAGAACTATTCGAGCTGGCACGTCCACTGGTACGCCTATCCGCTGATCTACTGGATGGAGATCGTCGCCGACTTCCTCTGCCTCGAGTCCGGCTCGATCGACATCCTCTACATCTCCGAGATCGACCCGCTCTGGCAGGACAGCGAGCTCACCGCGATCATCAACCCCGAGGCGGTGCTCTTCGCCAACCCGCTGGCGCTCGCCGCCTGCGCGGCGGACTGCGTTGCCTCGACGGTGAAGCTGCCGATTGACGAGATGTTCTGGTGCGCGGGCTGCCAGGGCTCGATGTACCCGATGAACGGCAACGTCTCGGCTTCGATTGGCCACGTCCAGGCCTCGCGGCTCGTGCTGTCGCGCTTCGCCTACAAGCTCCACCGCGAGCTCGTCGCCTGGGGGACGATGGGCGGCAAGGGACTTTGCGGCAAGTACCTGATGCCGGTGATGCGGAAGCAGCAATACCGCTTCCAGGCCACCAATCCGAACCCGGCGACCAAGGGACGCTACGCCTGTCCCCCGATCGGGGCCGCCACCACCTTTCAATCGGCCGGACAGGTCATTCCCGCGATCGGCGAGGACATGGGCTACCTCGTCTGGCGCAAGCGGAACTGCTGCGCGCTATGAACCGGAAACTCCTCCTCTTGCCGCTCGCTGCGGGGATCTCGCTCGCTGGACTGGCGCTCGCGCAGAGCACGCCCGACGACATCGATCTTGCGGCAATTCGGGCCAATGCCGCGCAGCATGCCGAGGATGCCGAGGCGCTCGCAGCCACGGTTCGCCGCCGAGCCGAGGCTGTGCAGGACCAGGCGGTGCAAAGCCAGGGCGATGCACAAGCGAGCGCGGCGCGCTATGCTGAGAGCCTGCCGCCCTTGGTGCAATCGAGCGACACCTTCGACTTCGAAGCCATGGTCAAGAGCCGCGCCGAGGCGGAGAAGGCGCCGCTTTCCGAAGGCCCGCGCTTCATCGCTTTTGCCAGCCTGTCGATGCCGCCCGAAGCCTTGAAGGCGCTGGTCCGTGACATGGGCCGCGCGGGCGGGGTCACGGTTCTGCGCGGGTTTCCGGCAGGCGATGCCGCGCGGTTCAAGCAGACCCTGGCGGCCATCTGGCAAGGCGCGGACGCTCCGGCCGCGCTCGGGATCGATCCCCGGCTGTTTCGCGCCTTTCACATCGATGCGGCGCCAAGCTTCGTCATGACGGCCAGCGACTTTGCGCCATGCGACGGCTTCGACTGCCAGGACACGCCGCCGCCGCACGACCGGCTCACCGGCAATGTCACGGTGGCCCAGGTCCTCGAGACGTTCAGCCAAGGCGGCGGCCCGGGCGCCGCGCTTGCCCGCCTCCATCTCGCCCGGCTCGAGGGAGAGGATCGATGAAGGCCGTCTTCAAATCGCTCGCTGCTGCGCTGCTTGCCATCAATTCCATTCCTGCCGCCGCGCAAACGACCTCGGACGCCAAGGCCGATGGCAAGGCGTTCGGCGCGGCGATCATGGACCGCGCCAAGGATGCGGCAACGACCGCGCCCGACGCCGCGCGGGTGCCGGGGTTCGATCCCGCCGCCACCCAAGGTCTTGAGGGCCTCGCGAGCAATCCCGACCGGATCGAGGGCGCGGCCCGCAGCGCCGCAACCACCAACCCGGCAGTGCGCGCGATCGAGGGCAGCATGCGCAGCCGCGCGAAGTTCTCGCCGCAGGAGATCGAGAGCATTCTCGCGCGGTCGGGTGCGATCAGCGAGACCCCGCTCGACTACACCAGCGGCATGACGGTCTCGGGATCGGCGGGCAATTGCGTGCCATTGCCGCCCGGTACCGGTTCGGTCGGCACCTACATGGCGACCTGCAATACCGGCTATACCGCCGAGCAGAAGAGCGCGGGCTGCCAGGTGACGCTCGATGCGAGCGCCACTACCGTCACCGACTATCTCTATTACTGTCCGCGGCTTGATCCCGAGTGCACCACTTTCGATCTCCCGATCTGCCAGCTGACCGGCAGCCACCCCGGTCCCTGTCTGCAAGGTTACAAGGAGGGTACCCGGTTCATCTGCACCGAGCCGGGCGATCCGATTGCCGAATATACCTGCTCGGCGCCGGTGACCGGGGCCACCCCGATCAGCGTGACCTCTCGGCAGGTCGTCTCCACCATCAGGAACGAAAGCCAATGCGCCCCGCTCGCCAGCGATAGCAATTGCACGCTCGGCACCGAGGTCTGCACCGACAGCGATCCGGTTACCCGGATCGTCGACGGGATCGCGGTGACGCAGCCCTGCTGGGCCTGGCAGCGCGGCTATACCTGCACGGTCAGGACCCCCGGCAACGATTGCGGCGAGCTTGAAGCCAATGGCGCCTGCAAGTTCGTGCGCGAGGATTGCCTGACCGATGACTCGCCATGTTCGACCGCTGAGCGGGTTTACGCGTGCCCGGTCCCGGCCGGGCAGAACACCGGGCAGCAATATGTCTGTGACGGCGATGTCTACTGCATCGACGGGTCGTGCGAGACAATTCAAAGAGAAGCCAACGACGAATTCAAGGATGCCGTCGTCGCCTTGAACGCAATGGACCAGGCGCGCCGCGAGTTCGATCCGGCGACCATGACCCTGTTCAAGGGTACGCGCGAGACCTGCTCGTCCAAGGTCTTCGGGATCCTCAACTGCTGCAAGGGCAAGGGCTTCCCACTGATCCCGGGGATCCAGCTGCTCGTCATGCTCGGTTGCAGCCGCGAAGAGGTCCTGCTCCACGAGCGCGATGTCCAGGGCCTGTGTGCCTATGTCGGGACCTATTGCTCGTCGAGCTTCCTCGGGGTCTGCCTGACCAAGAAGAAGGTCTACTGCTGCTTCGAATCCAAGCTCAGCCGCATCCTCCAGGAACAGGGCCGCGCTCAGCTGCCCAAACCGTGGGCCAAGCCCAAGACCGAGCAGTGCCTTGGCTTCACCCTCGAGGAGTTCGCCCGGCTCGACCTCAGCCGCATGGATTTCTCCGAAGTCTACGCCGAGTTCACCGACGCCGCACGGCTCCCCGACGAGCTCCAGACCTCCGAGCTCATCCAGCAGAAAATCCGCGACTATTACGAAAGGAGCACTCCATGAGCGCGCTTCGCACCGGGCTTGCTGCCATACTGATGGCAGCAGTCTCCACCACGGCGATACCGCTGCAGGCCCAAGCGCCGCGCCAGGAACAGGCCGGAGCGCAGAGCGGCGACAGCTTCTACTGCGCCGAGCGCCGGCTCGGGTACTGGTTCTACTGCGTTCGGCCGAAGGCGCCGCCAGCAGACCAGGCGCCGCCGCATGCAAGCTCGGCCGCGGCCCAGCTCGACGCGATCACGACGACGCTGCGCGAACTCAAGGCCCGGGCGATCATCGAGCCCAGCCCGGAGAACGTGACCGCCTATATCCGTTTCCAGCGCGAGCAGCTCGACCGGGCCTCGCTATTCTCCGACGTCTGGCAACGCGCGATCTGGCAGGACCCGGAGCTCGACTACACGCTCGAGCGCCCGGTCGGGACGCTGGCCAAACGGCAATGGCAAGATGCGCGTACCGCCGAGCGTGACACGGTCATGTCACATCTCTCAGAGCGTTATGGCCTGTTCTACTTCTTTGCCCAGACCTGCGGCGCCTGCGAAGTCATGAGCCCGATCGTCAAGTCGGTGGCCGATCGCTGGCACCTCACGGTCCGGGCCATCTCGACCGACGGCGGTCCTTCGCGGCATTTTCCGAACTACAGCGTCGAGAACGGCCAGCGACCCCGCATGGGCCTCGAGCCCCGGATCACGCCGGCGCTGGTGCTGTGGGACAGTGTCGCCAAGCGCCCGATCCCGATCGGATACGGGGTCCTTTCGGCCGACGAACTGCAGGACCGCATCTTTCTCCTGACCTCCAAGGAAGCCGGCCATGATTACTAAGCTGCGCAAAGTGGCGCTCGCGCTCGCCGCGTCGAGCCTCGCTGTCACTCCGCTCCAGGCCAATGTCGGTGACAGCATGGACCGCTTCATGGACGACATGGGCGCGGCCGGGAACGTCACCGGACCGACCGCGTTCCAGGGCCAATCGGCGGGCTATTACAGCCTAGGCAATGTCTGGACGCGCTTTCCCCAGAAGACGACCAACTTGGCCAACCTGCAATTGCCCCGCGCCCGGGCGGGCTGCGGCGGGATCGACATCTTCGCAGGGAGCTTCAGCTTCATCAACGCGAGCGAGATCGTCGCGCTCCTGAAAGCCGTCGCCAACAATGCCGTCGGGTTCGCCTTCAGCCTGGCGATCGACACGGTCTGCCCCGAGTGCTCGAAGATCATGCAGGAGTTCGCGCAAAAGGCGCAGCTCATGAATAACCTCAACATCAACTCCTGCGAACTGGCGCAGGGGCTGGTGGGCGGGATCTGGCCCAAGGGCGATCTTGCCGACAAGGCGGTGTGCGAAGCGATCGGCAACAGCGAGGGCATCTTCACCGACTATGCCGCTGCCAAGCACGGCTGCGGGACGCGGGGGCAGCGATCGAGCACGCTCCAGAACGGCAACGGCAAGTACGATGACGTCAATCCCGGCGTGGCGCGGAACTACACCTGGACCATCCTCAAGAAGTCCGCGTTCTTCTCGCCGAACGGCCAGTTCGACCAGGAGCTTGCCGAATATGCGATGACCTTGCTCGGCACGATCATCTACGTGCCCCCAAAGGACGACGAGCCGGGCAAGTTCGTGCCGATCGTCGGCGAAAGCTCCTCGACGCTGGTCACCTCGCTGCTTGACGGCACCAGCAATGGTAACGTGCTGATCTTCCACTGCGACGAGCCCGATAAGTGCCTCGATCCCGGGTTCAGGTCGCTCAACCTGCCGATCTCGAAGTCACTGCGCCACCGCGTGTCGGTCCTCATCGACGGCATGGTCCAGGCAGTGCGGACCGATACGGCGATCACCGAGGCAGAAAAGGAGCTGCTCCAGGTCTCGAGCGTGCCGCTCTACAAGATCCTGACCGTCCAGGCCGCCTATGGCCGCGGCATGGCCACGGACGATCGCGAAACGCTCGCCGAACTGGCCAGCATCGACCTGTTGTTCGCCGTGCTCGACCGGATCGTCAGCGAGGCCGGCCGTTCGATGTCGAGCTTCATCGGGGCTGACGAGGCCAAGATCCAGATGTGGCAAGCCCAAGTCAACACGGTGCGCCAGGCGCTCGCCGACCGGCAGTCGAACACGCACCTCAAGGTCCTCGGGATCATGCAGATCATCGAGAAGACCGCGATGATCGAGAACATGCTGGCGGCCTCAATGTCGCCTTCGATGGCGGCATCGCTCGACTGGTCGCGCGCGCTCCAATCCCGTTCCATCGTTCCATAGGGGCCAACGGCCATGATCGAAATCTTCACGGTTGGCGGCGGCGAATACATCGTCAACGTTCTGAACGCGGTCGCCAGCTGGACGGGCGCAGGCGGCTACAAGAGCCTGATCCAGGTTGCCATGGTCATGGGGCTGGCGCTGGCCGTGATCGTGCTCGCGTTCAATCAGGACTGGCGTGCCTGGCTCAACTGGTTCCTTGGCGCGACGCTGATCTATATGTGCCTGATGGTGCCGCGCATCGACGTCCATGTGACCGACCGCGTCAATCCGGGCCTGGCTCCGGCCAATGTCGCCAATGTGCCGATCGGCCTTGCGCTGATGGCGAGCTTCACCAGCCAGGTCGGCGACTACCTGACGCACTCGGCCGAGCTGGTGTTCGGCCTGCCCGACGATCTCAACTATTCGCGCAATGGGATGATCTACGGCGCGCGGCTGCTCGAAGCGACACGGAGCCTGCGGATCTCCGACCCGGAATTTGCCGCGAACCTCGACGAGCATGTCCGGCAATGCGTGTTCTACGATCTGCTGCTCGGCCGATATTCGATGAAGCAGCTCGCCGAAAGCGACGACATCTGGGCGACGATTGCACCGGGGTCGGCGGCGCGCGCACAGAAGTTCCTGACCCGCCAGGCCGACGACAGCGTGACCGCTTCGATCGTTACCTGCCGCGAGGCCTATACCGCGCTGTCCAACCAGTGGGCCGGGCTGATCGATGCCATAGCGCTGAGCTCCGGGCGACAGCTCTATCCCCGACAAACCGCAGTACTCGCCAAGACCAAGCTGCTCGCCGACCTGCCGGTTGCCTACCAATACCTGTCAGGGGTTTCGAAGAGCGCGAGCGATATCTTCCGCCAGGTCCTGACGATCAACGCGATGAACCAGGCGATGCACGGCTTTGCCGGAGCCAGCGGCACCTCGGGCATCGATGTCTTCGCCCAGACCCGTGCCGACATCCAGACCGAGCGGACCTACGCCTCGATCGCCGAGAACGCGATGAAATGGGTGCCGATCCTCAATGTCGTGCTGACCGTCGTATTCTACGCGATGTTCCCGGTGATCTTCCCGCTGTTCTTGATGCCGAAGACCGGGCCGGTGGCACTGAGGGGCTATGTCACGGGCTTCTTCTACCTCGCCGCCTGGGGGCCCCTGTTCGTAATCTTGCACATGATCCTGATGTTCAAAGGGGCGGGTGATGTCACGGCGGCCGGTGGCGGGACCGGGCTTACGCTTGCAAGCTTTGCCGGCATGACCGACGTCAATCGCGATATCGGGCTCCTCGCTGGTTATCTCGTCGCCTCGGTCCCGTTCCTTGCCGGCGGCATTGCCAAGGGCGCGCTGGCGATCTCCGGGCACGCTACCTCCTATCTCAACCCGAGCCAGAACGCGGCCGAGGAAGCGGCGCGCGAGGCGAGCACGGGCAACGTCTCGCTCGGCAACAGCAATCTCGACAATTCGACGGTGTTCTCGCGGCAGTTTGCGCAAGGTGCGCTCAACCCGAGCATTTCCTATGGCGCGGCGCAGACGCGCGGTTTCAGCGAAGCGGGTACGCAGACGACGAGCTTCAGCGAAGCCGAGTTCGCGACCGTGCCAAGCTCGCAGTACCCGTTCACCCCAACGCTTGGGAAGGATTTCACCGGCCGGCTCTCGACCATGGCCAGCCAGAGCCGCGGCCAGAGCGAATCCTATTCGAACCTCGCCCAGCAATCGACCAGCTCGGCGATCACCAGCTTCAACGAGATCCGCAATGCCTACAGCCAGGGCCGGTCCTTCGAATCTGTCAGAGGCACGGGCAGCAGCGACAGCGTCGGCACCGCATTCAGCGAAGTCGACAATGCTTCGACTACCCTGCAGCGCCAGTTCGGCTTGTCGCGCCGGGCCGCGGACGACATCACCGTGTCGTGGTTCCTGAATGGAGATGCCTCACTTGGATTGAAGGCCGAAAGAGGTGCCGGAAGTGCTGCGATTGGAGTCAAAGGCGGACGCAATCAGAGCTGGACGGACAGCGACGTCGGCATTGCCTCTGAGGACCGCAACCGGATCGCGGGGACCCTGCAGCAGCTCTCGGAAAGCAGGAACTGGTCGAGCACGCGCGATGGGTTCCTGCGTCAGACCAGCTCGAGTTCGAACTCTCAGATCGCTACCAGTTCTGCTGGGTTGACCCGCTCGCTGACCGAAGGACAGTCCTACACGGTCGAAGCACGCCGCTCGGAGGAGCTCGCCAGCCGCCTCGATCATCAAGCCACGTGGTACGAAGGCTCCAATGCCGCAGGCTCACTCAACCTCAGTCAGGCCTATCGCGAATGGGGCATGGCCGAGATCGAGGCGAACCGCGACTACTATGGGCCGGTCCGGTTCGACGACATCAACTTCCAGATGAGTCCGAAGGGACAGCAGCTCCAGGCCCGGTTCGTCGAGACCTATGCCGACCGCCTGCACGACCAGATCGAAGGCGATTTGAGCCTGCCAGCCTTTGCCCCGGTCGCGCGTCCAGGTGTCTCGGGTCCAGGCGATGTGCGGTCACAAGGACCGCGTGGCGGCGGCTCGGGCGGAGTGGTTCCGACGGTCGATCCGTCCGGGATCGGTGATGAGGTTCGCGCGGCTCAGTCCGGCGGCAGAACCCGTATCAATCAGTCCCGCGGCAATCTCGAAACTGTCACCCGCGGCGCCAAAGGTGCGAGTGAGGAAGCGGCAGACGGGGTCAAGGAATGGTAGCGATCAAAGGATGAGGTCATTGATGACCACAAATATTGCAAACGCAGCCAAACCTAGGAAGATTGTGATCAGTTTGACGCGCCCCCAGGGATCAGCCCAGGTCTTCTTCCACGTGTAGGCTGTGAGGCGGTTTTCCGCGATTGCCCGATCGATCTCCTTGAGACCCTTCCAATCGTGACCTTCTGGACGGTCGTCAGGTTGGTCATTCATAGCTCACCTCTTTGACATCAATTTATGTCCCAATTTCGCGCCATAAACGCAGATTTGCGGCATTGCGGTTCGATATTGACACATAATCAATCTAAATGTAAAGGGTCAAAATCGATACCCAAACGGTGATTCGGCGGTTAAAGTCTCGAAAATGGATCCTAATAACCCAACCAATGAGCGGCCACTGATCGCCCTGCTTGCCGACCTCGGTCAGCAGCTCGAAACTTACCGCATTTCGCGCAATCTTAAACAGGCCGAATTGGCCGAACTGGCGGGGATCGGACGTTCCACCCTGGTCCGCATGGAAGCGGGCAAAGGCGGCACGATCGATAGTCTCGCGCGGGTGATGCGAGCGCTCGGCCTTGGCGAAAGACTGCTCGAGATCGTGCCCGATGCCAAAGTGAGCCCGCTCGATCCGCGCTCGGAAACCGGCAAACCCCGTAAACGCGTGCGACATGCAATCAGAAGCAGCAGGGCCAGCAAATGGACCTGGGGTGACGAAGCGCCATGACACGCGCCGTCGTCAATCTGTGGGGCCGTCAGATCGGGGCGGTCCTCTGGGATGAGAGCCGCCAGCTCGGTGTCTTCGAATACACCCCGGATTTTATCGCCACCAACTATGAGGTCGCACCGCTGACCATGCCGCTGCGCAGCGGCGTCTATGATTTTCCCAGTCTCTCCAGCGAGACGTTCAAAGGGCTGCCCGGAATGCTGGCCGACAGCCTGCCAGACAAGTTCGGCAACGCCGTAATCAATCGCTGGCTCGCCGAGCAAGGCAGAACGCCGGAGAGCTTCAACCCGGTCGAACGGCTTTGCTATACCGGCAGGCGTGGCATGGGCGCTCTCGAGTTCGAGCCGTCGGCGGGCCTCCACCGCGACAAAGGCGGCAAGGTCGACATTGCCCCGCTTGTTGATCTCGCCAACCGGGTCATTGCGGCCCGCGAAGAACTGAACGGTGTCCTCGAAGGCCAGGACGACCAGAAGGCCCTTGAAGAAATCCTGCGCGTTGGCACCTCGGCCGGCGGTGCGCGGGCAAAGGCGGTACTCGCCTGGAACGAGAAAACCGGCGAGTTTCATTCCGGCCAACTGGATGCGGATCCCGGCTACACCTACTGGCTGATGAAGTTCGATGGGGTCTCGGGCAACGCCGACAAGGAAGTGGCCGATCCACTCGGGTTCGGGCGGCTCGAATATGCGTGCTACCTGCTGGCCAAGGAGGCCGGCGTCGATATGGCGCGCTCGCGTTTGCACGAAGAAGGCGGCCGCGCGCATTTCATGACGCAGCGCTTCGACCGGACCGCGGATGGCAAGAAGCTGCACATGCAGTCGCTATGCGCCATGCGCCATTTCGACTTCAATCTGGCCCGGGCCTACAGCTACGAACAGGCGGTCGAAACGATCCGGAAGCTGGGACTTGGCCGCGACGCAATCAGGCAGCAAGTCCGCCGCACCTTCCTCAACATCTTCATCCGCAACCAGGACGACCACACCAAGAATATCGCGTTCCTGATGGACAGCACCGGCCAATGGAGCCTCTCGCCGGCCTTCGACGTAGTCTATGCCTACAATCCCGATGGCGCCTGGACGAGCCAGCACCAGATGTCACTCAATGGCAAGACCGATGGTTTCGACCTCGACGACCTCCTAGCCTTTGGGAAGTTCGCGGATATGAAAACCGTTGAAACAAAGGCGATTATAAGAGAGATTGAGATCGCAATATCCAAATGGTCTGAGTGCACTGACCGAGCTGGATTAGCACCGGATATGGCCCGGCGAGTAACGCAAGGATTCCGGTCGTTCTAGCGCGAGCGCTCGCTGACTCTAATTCAAATCCCGCAAGAGCACCTCGGCCTGAGCTAGCACCGTCTGGACAGCTTCATCGGCCAAATCAGGGGGATAACCAAACCGCTTTAAGATTCGCTTCACCAAGACGCGCATCCTTGCTCGAGCGCTTTCCCGATGGTGCCAGTCGACAGTCACGTTTTGACGCAGCTGTTCGAGTAGCTCATGGGCGATCAGCCTGAGCTGTTCGCTACCCATGGCTTCGACCGCGCTCTCGTTCTCGGCCAGCGCATCGTAGAATGCTAGCTCTTCTGGCGTGAGGCCTTGGTCTTCGCCGCGTTGCTGGGCTGCCTTCAAGTCTTTCGCGAGCGCGATCAGCTCGTTGATCATTTCAACCGCTGACAGAGCACCGGCATGATAGCGGGCTACAGCATCTTCCAGCCGCCTGGAGAAAGCTCGGCTCTCGACGACATTTGTGCGCGTACGGCTTGAGATTTCACCAGCCAGCAGTTTCTTCAGGGCCTCGAGGGCAAGGTTCTTCTTCTCCATGCCCTGAATCTCGAGCAGGAATTCCTCGGATAGGATGGAGATGTCCGGGGAATCGATCCCTGCCACCTTCAGGATATCGACGATCTCGGCCGAGGCAACGGCACGGTCGATCAGCTGCTGGACTGCCAGCGTCTTGTCCGCCTGGCTGAGCTTACCTGTGGCGGTGTTCTTGGCGATGGCGGCACGGACGGCCTGAAAGAACCCGATCTCGTCGCGGATCTCGCGGGCCTCGTCACTGGCCGAGGCCAATGCATAGGCCTTGGTCAGCTCAAGCACGAGATCAAGATAGCGCCGATGAGCCTTCTTCTTATCTTCCGGCGATTGCGCTTTTCCGGCTTCAGCCTCCGCCCATTTGAGAACCCAGTCGATGGCTCCGGCGAGGCAGGTCAGCCTTTCCATCGGCGCGCCGTGGATGCCGGGCTTATAGTCGAAGCCGTGGAAGATCCCACTGACGATCTCGTAGCGTTCCAGCAGGAGGGCGATCGCTTCCGCCTCATCGATGCCGGTCTTTTCCTGATCGGAGTCGGTGTAATCGCTCAGCGCCTTCTTCAGGTTCTGGGCGATGCCGATGTAATCGACAATCAGGCCGCCGGGCTTGTCACGAAACACTCGGTTCACGCGCGCGATTGCCTGCATCAGGCCATGGCCGCGCATCGGCTTATCAATGTACATGGTATTCATACAGGGGGCGTCGAAGCCGGTCAGCCACATGTCGCGCACCAATACCAGCCGCAAAGGATCTTTCGGGTCACGGGCCCGCTTCGCCAGCCCGTCGCGACGTCGCTTGTTACCGATGTGCTGTTGCCAGTCGAGCGGATCCGACGCTGCCCCGGTCATAACAATTTTGATCACGCCGGTCGCATCGTCATCAGAGTGCCATTCCGGACGAAGCGTCACGATCTCGTTGTAAAGGTCCACGCATATCCGCCGGCTCATGCAGACAGCCATGGCCTTGTATTCGGTGCCATCGGTGCGCGCCTCAAGGTGCGTCACCATGTCGACCGCGATCTGTCTCAGACGCTTTTTCGAGCCGACCAGAGACTCAACGGTTGACCATTTGGCCTTAGCTTTCTCTGCCTCGGTCAGGGTATCGTCCTCGACCAGAGCCTCGATCTCAGCGTCGATCAGCGGCTTCTCGTCCTCATCCAGTTCAATCCGGGCAAGCCGACTTTCGTAATAGATCGGCACCGTCGCGCCATCTTCGACCGCTCGGCTGATGTCGTAGATGTCGATGTACTGGCCAAAAATCGCCGGCGTGTTCACGTCGGCCGCTTCGATGGGCGTTCCAGTAAAACCAATGAACGAAGCATTGGGCATCGCTTGGCGGATGTAATGGGCATAGCCATACCGGCGGGCACCAGTTTTCGCGTCCAGCTTGGCATCGAAGCCATACTGGCTTCGATGGGCTTCGTCCGCCATGACGATCACATTCCGGCGATCCGTCAGCATCGGGAAGCTCTCGTCGCCGCGCTCGGGCGAGAACTTCTGCACAGTCGTGAAGATTACCCCGCCGGATGCGCGCGATAACAGGCGTTGCAGATCTTCGCGGCTCTCGGCCTGCTCAGGATTCTGACGCAGCAGATCTTTGCACAAGCTGAAGGTAGAGGCGAGTTGATCATCAAGATCGTTTCGATCGGTCAAGACGACGATCGTAGGGTTCTCAAGCTCGGGGGACTTGACCGCCAGACCGGCAAAGAACGCCATCAGGAAGCTCTTTCCCGAGCCTTGCGTGTGCCAGATGACGCCGATCTTGCGGTCGCCGTCGGGGCCGCTCGCATCGACGGCCTCGCGGATGGCTTTGCGTGCGCCGTGGAACTGATGATAGCCAGCAACGATCTTGAATGGACCTGCGCCCGCATCGCCAAACACGATGAAATCGCGGATCAAGGCGAGAATGTTTTCTCGGGTAAATACGCCGCGCAACAGGGTTTCTAGTTCGGGTTGGCCGCGATGAGCAAAGTCTTCGCCGGTCACCGTGCGCCAAGGCATGAAGCGTTCCTGATCAGCCGTCAGTGAACCGATCCGCGCCTCGATGCCGTCAGACGTCACTAGCACGGCGTTGGTCCGGAACAGGCTGGGGATCTGGACAAGATAGGTCTGCAACTGATGAAAGGCGTCAACAATGGTGGCGTTCTCTGCCGCCGCGTTTTTCAGTTCGAGCACCGCCAGCGGCAAACCGTTGAGGAACAGGATCACATCGGGCCGCCTGTTTTGGCTGCCTTCCACGACAGTGAACTGGTTGACCGCCAGCCAGTCGTTGGCATCGACCTTATCGAAATCGAGTAGCCAGACCTTGTCGCCTACGATCCGCCCGTCGCCGTTGCGGTACTCCACAGGGACACCATCGGTCAGCAGGCGGTGGATGCGGCGGTTTTCCTCGACCAGCGAACCTGTTTCGCTCGTCAGGAGCCGACGGATCGCTTCCGAACGCGCCGCTTCAGGCAGCGTAGGGTTAAGAGCGGCCACGGCCCGTTCCAGGCGTGGCAGCAGGATGACATCGGAAAAGGCCTGCCGTTCGGCCGCCGCGCCGTCTGGTGCAATGACTGTGCCATGCAAATAGTTCCAGCCCAGATCCTGTAGGATCTCGATGCTGGCCTGTTCGACCACATCCTCTGAGAAGCTGGTCATGCAGGGACGCCCTCTTCCACCACCGGGACGTCCCAGACGCGGCAAGCAAGCTTGGTAAGGAAAAGCTGACGCGCTTCCACGTCCGTCACGGTCCAGTTGGGCCAGCATTCTAGCGCTTGCACCGTCTTAGTGATCTGATCTGCCACTCCAACAAGCTGGGCCTGCTTGTCAGCCTGGCAGCGGGTCAGGAGGAACTTGGACTGCCCGTAGCCCTTGATTTTTTCCGAGTACCGGGTGTTCGAGATGGAACGATTGATCGACTTCTCGATCAGCAGCAAGTTGCCCAGGCTCTGGATCACTTCCTGATCCTGCGCGCGATCACCGAATTCCTGCTGGGCTTCGGCATCCGCATTATCGGCCAAGATGTGCTCGATGTCGTTGCCACCAGAGGTGTAGTCCATCAGGCGGTCGCGAGAATCGCTGGAACCGTAAGCCTGCAGATCGACATATTGGGTGATCTTGGCGATCAGGTAACGCAGTCGGAACTGCCTCAAATCATTTGCCCGTAGCTCCTTGAGGGCGCGGAAGAAGCTGCGCGCTAGTTCCGCGCGCTCCTTAGAGAAAACGTCCTCAACAAAGCCATCGAAATTGTCCTGGCTGACGGTCCGGAGCCTATGGGCCGCATCAACAAGCTTTCGCTCATAATCCTTGCCCGGCGTTCCCGTAATCAGCCAGACGAACATGATCTTCTCGATTTCAGCAGCAAGTCGCGAAAACAGCGGAGCCGGAAGGTGGCGGCCGGCCAATAGCAACATGAAATGCTGTTTGATCGATTGGCCGCCCAGCAGTCGCGTGTTTTCGATCCCAGGCTCGGGGCTGCCCGCCGCGTTCATGCCTTTTGCGAAGTGAGCATAGGCCTTCGCTGCTGCCTGCAGGCGTTTGGCGAAGGCTAGCGGCTCGGTGGTGTGACCTGTCGTGCCCGGGTTCTTTTGGAACCAGTCATAGATCGCGTCTTCACGCAGACGATTATCAAGATCGAATGTGGCTAGGAGATAATAGCGCAGGAACCGCAGCGGCTTTTCGCCGACCGCATAGATTTCATCGGTCAGCGATTTCCAGACGCTCTTGAGCTCGGCAAACTCATGACCCTTGGCGTTCATGAACAAGAGGTTTTTCAACAGGTCCATGGCATCAAGCCCGGCCCCGCGATCGTTGATCGTCTCGAAGATCTTCAGCGCCTTTGTGATCGTCGGCGTCTCGATCCGGATCACCTTCACCTTATTGGTGAGATAGCCATAGAAGCGTAGCAGCGCAGCCCGATCAGTTCCGAACGTGGTCGTCAGAAACTCCCGGATTGTGTCATAGGCACCGCCTAGATTGCGGATTGACCGAGAGCCATCCCGAACGGTCTGCGCGGCATTGCCTTGTGCATATTCGGCAAGAACCCCTCCGGCATCATCATACTGGACTTCCAGCCGAAAGCGGTGGGTAGTCACGCCTTGCCAGTCAGTGGAACTTGCCGCGATCTGGCTGGAAAGATCGTCAGGCAAGTTGCCACCAAGCTCATGAAGGGCATCCCTGATGGCGCACAGAGTGAGATACGAGGTAGTTGTGCGTTGCTGCCCGTCGATCAGCTCAAACACCTGATCCTGCCCGGCACAGACCACTATGGTGCCGATGAAGTATTCTGGTGCGAAATGCTGTGTCGCCCCTTCATATTCGGTATGGATGTCGGCAAGGAACTGGTTGACTTGATCGCCGCCATCCCCCTTGGGATCGCTTTCGCCCCAGACATATTCGCGCTGATAATCGGGCACGCGATAAAAGTCCTGAAACAGGCGCTTCAGCGTCATGTCCTGGGAAACGATGCTCTGTTCGGTCATGCGGCAATCTCCAGCGCGGCATCGCCCACGCGCACTTCGCCTGACATCAGGCGGGGAAGCAGGTAGTCGCGAGTTTCCGCAAGGGTGAGGTTTTGGAGGTCATTATGGATTGCCCGCTGCCAGAGCGGATCCATGACCTTGGACATCTCGTCGAACAGATTGTCCGGAGGGCAGACAGTCGTTGCAGATGAAAGATGACCGCGCTGGATATGGCCCATGGTTGTCGCCTTTGACGCCGCGATACTCTGGAATTCTGGCATGTGGTGGTGGACCCATCGCGCATAAAACCACTGCGGGTATTTGGTAGAGCTTACCTTGAAAAGGTGCTGATTCAGCGCTCCTTCGCCCTCTGTCCACACCTTCGCCATCAGGCTGCCTGACCAGGAAAACAGGAAGTCGCCGTCGCGGATGATATAGCGCTCCGGCAAATCACGAGATGCTCGGTTGGACTTGTCACTGATTCCGCCGCGAAGTTCGGCAATCTTGATCACCGGCAGACTGGGCTCACCGGGCTGCGCGGGAAACTTCTGCAGTGCGAGCCCGTTCAGAAAGTCCGCGATCTGGTCCAGCGGCTTCTCGCTCCACCCAACAGGCAATTCATCTTCACCGAGAGTATCGGGGAACAAGTTGGCCAATTTGGCCGCGGTGACGGGATCGGGCGATAGCCCGCCCATGATCGCTGCTGGGTCTGTAACCCCTGCCATCTTCCGGCGGACAGGCCCGAAATCGACGAACCAGTCGCGGAAGATCGCCTGCGCCATCGCCTCTAGCGTCTCATTCATCCGCCGGTTGAGTTCGATCTTTTCGTCTAGGGCTGAAAGCGTGTCTGCAATCGCGCTCTGCTCTGGCCTTCCAGGCGCAGCAATATGAAAAGACTTGAGCTCAGGAAAATAAATAGTTTGATGAACGCTCCCGCTCGCAAAATTGAGCAGAGCGTTCCCTTCTGCGATCAAAGCATATTTGAGGTAACGATAGTCAAGATCAGGCCCACAAATCCAGTTTGCAAAATCCTGACTGGTGGCCATATCTCGCCCCATAACGACTACGTAGCCCACCGACGCGGTTCGCGACAGGCACACAGTGTCTTTCGGTAAAACGCGAGACGCTGAATTGGCGATGCCAAGTTCATTGGTGTTTTCGTTAGTTTCGTAAATTGTGCGTCCGTGATTGCCGGTTGCGTCGCGGATACCGATCCAAGGAATGCTTCCGCCCCAATACTCCGGATGCCGTCTACTTGGCGTATGGCCGCTTTCCATCCGGGCTAAGTCAGATAGCAAATGACGCTTCCAGCCCTGCGGCAGCGGTGCGCCAGTATCTCCAACGGAGATCGCATATGCGCCCGGAATTTGCGCAGCGGTCGCCTCGCGCCCGCCCAATCGCCTGCGCTTCTCGCCTGTTTCTGTCACGCGAAGTCACCAAGCAGAAGTTGGGCGATGCGCTGCTGCATTTTGGTGGACTCTTCAAACTGCGTCGCAAGCTTTTCGCGTAACTGCGCAATGCGATCGGCGAACAGGATGCCGTCATCCTCCTGATCTTCAGTCCCCACATAGCGACCAGGTGTCAGCACGTGACCCTTTTTTCGCACATCCTCTAAGGTTGCCGATGCGCAGAAGCCGGGAGTGTCCAGATACTCGCCAAGCCCCGCTTTCGGCTTGCTACGCCAACGGTGATAGGTGTCTGCAATCAGAGAAATGTCCTCGTCGGAGAACTCCCGCCGGGTACGGTCCACCAAATGGCCCAGCTTACGGGCATCGATGAACAGGATTTCACCACGGCGGTCGCGCAGGTCATTGGCGCTCTTATCTCGCGCCAGAAACCATAGGCAGGCCGGGATCTGGGTGGAATAAAACAGCTGGCCAGGCAGGGCGACCATGCAGTCGACGTGGTCCGCCTCGATCAGGGCCTTGCGGATCTCACCTTCGCCGGACTGCTGCGAGGACATCGAGCCATTGGCCAGCACTACGCCCGCCGTTCCGCGCGGCGCAAGATGATGGACGATATGCTGGAGCCAGGCAAAGTTGGCATTGCCCTGCGGCGGCGTTCCGTGGGTCCAGCGCGCGTCACCTTCCAGCTGCGGCTGCCACCAGTCGGAAATGTTGAATGGCGGGTTGGCCATGATGAAGTCGAACTTCGTCTGGGCGAACTCATCGCGTAAGAAGCTGCCTTCGTTGTTCCAGCGGATGTCGGCATCAATCCCGCGCACCGCCAGGTTCATGCGGCAAAGACGCCAGGTTGTGTGGTTGCGCTCCTGCCCATAAATGGCGATGTCAGACCGGCGGCCTTGATGGCTCTCGATGAAGCGTTCCGACTGCACGAACATGCCGCCTGATCCGCAGCACGGGTCGTAAACGCGGCCTTGGGTCGGCTCGAGCATCTCTACAATGGTCTGCACGACCGAACGCGGCGTATAGAATTCGCCGCCGCGCCGGCCTTCCGCGCCAGCAAATTGCGAAATGAAATACTCATAGGCCCGGCCCAGCCGGTCACGCGCTTGCCCATGATCGCCACGCATGTCGACCTTGGAGAACAGGTCGATCAGTTCGCCCAGCATGGTCTTGTCGAGCTGGGGGCGCGAATAGTTCTTGGGCAGAACGTCTTTCAGGACCTTGATGTTGGCCTGCTCAATCGCCTCCATCGCATTGTCGATCAGGCCCCCGATATCGCCCTTCTTCACGCGCCCGGTGGTGACATCAACGAAAGTGATTTCCGGCCGCTTGGCATTGGCCTGAAGGTGCGCCCAGCGGGCTTCGGGCGGCACCCAGAACACATTAGCAGCGAGATACTCCTCCGGGTCCTCCGGATCGGCATAATCTTCAGCTTCCAGCCGGGCATGCTGTGCCTCGAACGCTTCGGAGATGTACTTGAGAAAGATCAGCCCAAGCGCGACATGCTTGTATTCCGAAGGCTCGAGATTGCCGCGCAGCTTGTCTGCAGCCTTGAACAGGTCCGCCTCGAAGCCAAGATCACCGCCGGTGTTGCCGTTTGCCTTGGCAGCCTTTGCCTTTGCCGGTTTGGGCGCGGAGGCTTGGCGTTCCTGAACTTCACTGGTCCCACCGGATGCCAGCAGGACGGAGCCACCACGGCCACGGCCGGTTAGGATTGCGCCGGACTCAACCAGCGCATTCTTTACGGCAGCATAGGCTTCCTCCTCCCACTGAAGGGTTTCGCGCAGACGCACATTGCCGGCAGATCCGCCTAGCTGCGTCAACGCTTCCAGAAACCTGTCTTTGCCTACTTGATCAACCATTCTGCCCCGCTTCAATCGCCTTCAGGCGTTCGTATTCTTCAACTGACAACACCACCACGACCGCCCGTCCGTGCTTTTCGACTGTAACCGGCTCCGCGCGCGCGATGTCGATCAGTCTCCCAAAGTTATACTTCGCATCCTTGGCAGCTAGTATTTGCATTGTTCAACAACCCCAAGCCCGAACGGCTACTTTTGGCCAAAATAGCCAAAAAGGGAAGTGCCTTGAGATCACTGCCTGGTGACGCCTTCCTCGCAAGCCTTGCGAGGGCAACGCGAGATCATTGTTTGGTAACCGCGAAGTAGCTTTCACCGGTCCCCGACACTGCCGCGTTTGACCTATAGAGATCACTCGCTTGTGCTGCTGGTGCTGCGCGGAAGTCGTGCCTCGGCGGGTTGCCAACGATACGCCAGTACCCAAAACCTTGATCAAGCAGGACGAGAGCCTTGCGCCCGTCCGCATACTCCAACTCGAGCTTCCGCCCGTGAATGGCGCTTTCGGTCACCTCGAGGGCGACATCGAGACCAAGCTTTTCACCCAGAAACTGCGCCACGTCCTCCCGGTCGCCCTCATGATCCCAGTCGTTGAAGATCCGATACGGCACACGGTCTTTCTTCAACGGCTGTACAACCACATCGACTTCGACTGTGTCACCGGCCTTGAGTTCTGCGGCAAGAGTCTCGCAGGTCCTTAGGAACAGAAGCATGGGCAGCGGCGCATTGAGGTAGCGGTCTGAGTAGGAAATCCTGATCAGCTTGCCCGGATGCCAGATGCCTGCGGCTTCCATTTGCTGCTTCAGTTTTGCGCCGAAGCGCTTGCCAAACTGTCCAACCGGGCATTGGCCAAAGCTAAGCATGACCTCCACTTTGTCCCCGGGAGCGACTTGGCGCTCGAGGTCGTCGGCAGCGATCAAAGTGAAGGGCGTTGGCGGATTAACGCTACCGGAAACGACAGCATGGGTTTCACCAACGCCCCATCGCTCGCCGGGTTGCGCCGCATTCTCGTCGCGTGAAAAGAAACCCTTGGTGCTGTCCTGAGAGACCAATTCAGCGATACGATGGTTTCCGAAACGGCCTCCTGCAGCTTCGCCCAGTGCAAGCCGGAAGTCGTTGCGTACTGCCGTGTCGCGCAAGAACCGGCGCTCCACCTCAGCCAAGCTATCGGACGATTTGCGGGACAGAACCAGCGTCACCGGGACGCCGCGGGCGGAGGCAGACGAGAAAAACGAGCGCATCTTGATCGAGGATAGTTCGGCAAGGTCGAATGCATCGGGCAGGAATACAGTTACGCTATCCCCGCTACGGGCGCGCAGCAGAATTGTGTTTGCTGCATCGTTGACAGCCTTCGCATCCGCAACGGCCCGGTCCTCCTCAGGCAACTCGGCATTCGTCTCAAGGAAGGCACGGACAGCGATCAACGCCGCGTTGCGGTCCAGGCGCCCTTGCTGTTTGTAGAGATCTGGCGCCAGCACACAGGCCGAGCACCCCATTTCGCATCCCTTGGGGCAGTCGAGAACATGAGAGGCCCGTTCAAACACATGATAGATGTCGTCGAGCAACCTCGGCGCATACCCGGCGCCGCCAGAGGCTTCGTCAAACAGGTGAACCGAAGGCGTCTTGCGGCCCAACTGGCCATCCCTTGCCGCAACTGAAATTCCCAGCTCGCGTGGCTCGATGCCAAGCCAGCGGGCGAGACTTTCACGCAGAGCAGCGCCGAGTGCCCAGGCTGCGCCGTCGCTTTCGAGCCCCGGCAACTGGACTTCGACCACGTCGGTCAGAACCTCGTGCCCCAATGCCAGGGCACGCGTGATCGCGTACCCTTGATCGTTCCCCGAACAACGATCAATCGCCTTCTTGTCGCGTGGCGTAAGCGGCCAGTGATCCTTAAGCGCGTCAGTGCCGGCTTCCCCGGCTCGTCCGCACTCGAGGCAAATCTCGTAACCCTTGTCGTTGGGCCCGCGCGAATGGTGGTAGATGTAGCCATCGTGCGAAGCACGGATGCGACCGCTGGCCGGTTGCAGCAAGGGTTGCCACAAGGCGTCTCCCACGCTGACCTTTGGTGACTTTGGTTCGATGTAGACAGCCTGATCGGTGTCGGCATGGGGCTGCGCGTTCCAGTCGACCCTGAAGCCGGCCGGCTCGAGGAATTGCTCCGTCTTGACGTGCGGATCGCCGCAATGGTTGCAACGCTCGGCCATCTGGTGATCGGAACCCGCCCCACCGCATTGGTCGCACCACCAGGCCCAGCGCAAGTTCTGTGGCTCGCGCTGCCCGCTATCAATCGGGCTCAACCAATTGAGAGTTACGCCGGCCGACTTCCAGACGAGTCCATCGACCACAACCTCAGCCCCCGGAGCATATTCTCGAATGGCAATGTCAGCATTGCGGGTCGGGCACTCATAGCGCCGATCCCGGGTTCCCTCCTCGTCGGAGCGAAGACGCTCCTGCGCTTTCTGAGTTTCTGCACACAGGGTATCGAACGGGACAACGGCTGTAGGGAACCCGCTTCCCGGGATCAGGGAGCGGTTGGCCAGCTCTTTGAGCAGGAACTCCTTGCACAAGCGCCGAGCCTGGAACTCGATTGCCTTCTTTGCTGGCCCATCAAGCGCATCGGCATCGTCCTTCAGGCGCTGCCAGGTCCGTTGGAAGTTTGCAGTTTCCTGTTCGAACATCACGGCCGTATGCTCTCGAATCTCAGTGTCGAATTCGAGCCCCGTGCCCTTCAGCAAGCGTCCAAGGCCAGCGTCCGTCGTCGCTGCGGTAGCCGGCAGTCGGAGCCATTCACAGAAGGCCCCTACGGGCGGCAGCCCTTCGAAGGGACGAAGATCAGCCCTGGAGCCGAAGAAATCGCCCGTCTTGGTCCGCGCGAACTCACCGTCCACCTCCCGGAACCATTGGGCGAGCAGATAGGCGTTCGCGTGGCGCTGGGCGATACGGTCGGAATCCAGAGACACGCGGGGAGAAGCGAGCTTGCGTCCGAGGTAGCTGGCAGGATCGGCGAAGGTTTCCTGATCGAGCGGGGTGTTGCGGGCAATTGTCAGGCTCGTCGAAAACCCTTGGCCCCGTCGACCCGCTCGTCCCGCGCGTTGGTTGTAGTTGGCAATCGAGGGCGGAACATTGGTCATCAGGACCGCCTCAATCGAGCCAATATCGACGCCCATTTCCATCGTCGTCGAGCAGGCAAGGAGGTTGATGTCGCCTTGCTTGAACTGCTCCTCGAAATCCCGCAGCCGGTGCGGCGGCTGCTGCGCGCTATGTTCTTCCGCGCGCAGATAGGGTGTCGCTCTTGCCGCTTGGTCGTGAATATCGGTCCATAGACGCTGGCTGCGAAGAGAGCTCACCAACTCGTTGTCTGCGAGCCAGTCGGCTAGCCTTTGCTTTGCTTCGGAATTGAGTGGGCGGGTGTAGGGTAGCTTCGGGAATTCGACTTCCGCGACCACCTTGCCGTCGAACCTTCCAGTCCCAGTCGTGACTAGGTTTGGCGAACGGCCGAACACGAGCCGGGGCAACACCCGCCGTGTGAGCGGGCATTGCCAGGCTTTGGTCACGGCTTCGATCTCTGCGGTTTTCTCGAGGCGCAGACTGAATGTGCCGCCGACACCGGAGAGAAGCGGCGCCATGTGTTCCCATGCTGTGCGAAGGAGTTGATTGATCTCGTGGCGATCGCGCGGCTCCGAGATATCCAACCTCAAAGCGGTAGCAAGGAGGAGGACAGCCGCCGGTTGCCCACCTTTCGTGTTAACCGATGGCCAGAGGATATCCCTCTTGGAACCGGGAGGTTGATCAGGTCCGATGACATTCCGGGGACGCGCCCGCCCGGGCATCCAACGGGCGTCGCCGTCATCTACGTCCAACGCAAAATAGCTTCGGAGATAGTCGACCATGAAGTAGAGGAAATCGCGCCAGTCCTCGATTGAGTAACTTTTTGCCGCAACAGCCTCGGGCAGCTTTTCCTTGCCGATCCGCTCGATGTCCGGGAAGCGCAAGCGTGCAAGTCCCAGCGTTTCCATAGCATTGGCGTTGCGTGGCCGGCGAGCAAGTTCACGGAGTAGCATGAAGCGGGCAAGCGCTTCACGATTGTCATGATAGCGCTCGCTGCGATCCAGGTCCCAGACTTTGGCCATCATGCTGATGGTCGGCTCGGAGGCCAGAGCCGATATCAGGTCCTTCCACGCAATGCCGGCTGCGCCCCCACCGTTGAGCTCGGCATCGATCTTTGCGATGTCGTCTTTGAACGATGGCATTTCATCGACCAGGCTCGCGAGCTTGGCGCGCTTCTGGATTAGCTCCTGCCGTTTCACCTCGGGCAAGTCGCTTCCTTGAGCCGCCTTCTGCACCGCATGGTAGATGAAACCGCGAACAAATCCGCGCTCACCGTTGGTCTCGATATTGGCGGCAAACCGGGCCGTGCCCTGTCGGCTGTCGGAGAAGCTGATCAACTGGCGGCCATCAAAAGGCAAGGCATGCTCTGCCTTGTGCGGTGAAACGCCTTCCAGGAGTATCGGCGCCGCATTTTGGGTCAGGAACGGCGTGCCGAAACGGAAAGACAGCATCGCGGGCCGTCCATGGCGCTTGTTGCTGAGGCAGGCCGGGCAACGCCCCTCGTTCAACTGCGTCAGCGAGAATTGGCTCGTGTCGTCGGTCAATTCGCCGCTGATGACGTCAAATCCAACAGGCGTCGACTGGGGTTGCGCGTTGATAGCGATCAGGCGTGGATGCCCGATGCCGTCCGGTTGCCGCTCTTCCTCGTCGTCTTCATCATGGTCCCGATCGCGGTAACTATTTTCGCGAAACTCATCGGTGTCCTGATCGCTGCGCCGCGGCAAGACCCTGTCCCCCAAATCGTCCGCAGGCAGGAACGGCTCGCCACAATCCGGGCAGCTCTGAATCTCGAACACCAGCGACTGGCAGTGTGGGCAACTGTCTTTCTGTTCAAACAGGACTGGGCCGAATGGCCAGCCGTCCGGCCGTGTGCCCCCGGTGCAGCCCGGATTAATGCAGGTCCACAGGCCAGGAATGGCGCGTGTAAAACTGTGCGCGCGCATCGGCAGGACCGGTCTCACCTCTTTGGCATTGTGCGCAGACAGGTCGAGCAGGATCTTGTCTGCAGACGTCGTCACAGATGACAGAGATGAAATGGTCTGCGGCTTCTTTTCGAGCATCTCGGCCACCACGCGGGCCGCCGGATCGTCGGATGCAGTCAGGACCTTCGAAAGATCCACAGGTTGCGGCTTGCCGATTACGACATGCGTGCGCTCAAGCGGGACGCCAGCGATATCGGAGAGGAAGCGCTGCAGTGAAGCGACTGCCTCCGCGTCATCTGCCGAACCTATGGTGGCCGAGGTCGCTACAAATCGAACCTGATCGGGCGTCACATCGAACGCATTCATGACGCGCCGAAGCAGCAACGACAGCTCCGCAGCGGCTGAACCGATGTAGCTATGTGCTTCGTCGATCACGATCCAGCGCAGCTTGCCCCTGGACGCATCGAGTATCTTACGGTCCTCACGCCGGATCGTCATGTATTCCAGCATCGTCTGGTTCGTGACGAGAATGGGTGGAGGGTTCACGCGGAGCGTTTCGCGGTAAAGAACCTGATGCGGGACATCGTGCTCGGCCTTGTCGCGGTTTGATTTCCGCGCCGTGCCCATCAGCCCGTTGTAGAGGGCGAAGCGGACATCACCGGTGAGCGGTCTGGTCCAGGCCGTCAGACGCTTCTCCTGGCTCGCGATCAGGGCATTGAGCGGATACAGCATGAGGGCTCGCACACCAGTCAGCTGACCTTCTGCTTCAGATGCGCGGACCAGATCATCAAGCAGCGGAACGAGGAAGCACTCGGTTTTGCCAGAACCGGTCCCACTAGAGACCAACACTGATTGCGGGTCTGCATTGCGCAGCAGTTCCCAGGTCCTCAGCTGGTGGGCGTAGGCAGGATAATCGAACCGCAACTCCGCATCGGGCGTTTTCGTGATTGCGTCGATCGTGCGCGGATGAAGTAGTGAAGTGAGTTCGTCAGGGCGCTTGCCTGACGAAACATAGCCGGGTGCTGCCTGAAAGAGCTGTTCCGACAGCAAGGCACCCTTGGAGGAATCCGTGCCAGCGAGGTTCTGCCGGAGAAAGGCATTCAGGCCCTCATGCCTGATGCCAGCACGAGACACGACCGCTTCTGCGAGGCCAGCCTGCAAGCGCCGATGGACATCCATCGGCGACAGACGGGTAGGCTGGGACATATCATCAGCGGTCATTCTTGAGCTCCGTAAGCACGTAGCCATAGGCCTTGGCGAAGTATGTGGGATGACGTCGCTCGACGTCTTTCACCGTTAGAATCTGTACCTTGTCGAGCGTGATCCGCCCCATAGCAGCAAAGGCTGCGACAAACGGGGCGTCGAAGACGCGCATGAGGGATTCGAGAAAATTTTCCTTCGGGAGTAGCTCGCGGAAAGCGGGGCGAAATGGATTGAAGCCACCGGCATCTGTGCTGATGCCCTCGCTCGTGTGGTCGGTGAAGTGACTGCGCACTTCTTCCCAGGTCGACGGCGAAAAATCGCGGCAAATCAGAGGAGCCAGCTGGGGAGCACGTGCCGCAATTTCATTCTGGCGCTCAGTGAGTCTGGTCAATGCCCACTGGGGATCATCCAGCCGGGTAACGAGATAGTGCCCTTGGGCCTGGAAAGCTGCATCCCATGCGCCGTATGGCAAGAGGATCCAGCTCGAGCAAAGCCCGTCGAACAATTCGAGAATGGTCGACAGGTGCAGCTCTTCACAGCGGTACAGTAGCAGGGGAGCCAGTGCACCGGCGTGAACCAATTTGCTGAAGATCTCGAATGTCTGCGGTGGAAGGCCGTTGAGCGACAAGGCCAGTTTCATAACGACCTGGATCGTCTGACTGGCCTCTGCCGTCGTCGGATCTTGCGCTATTTCGGTAAGGAGGGACTGCAGGTCCTCTTGCGCCTTAAGGAATGGCTGGGCCATGGCCCGGCCGAGCCGGTGCTGCGGAAGTTCGGGATCAGGATCACCTGAGACAAATTTGGGTCTAGTGAAGACGCGCGAACCCTCACGAAGATAGACGAGCCAATCACCTTTGAGACGCGGCAAGTGAATAAGTTGGCCACCAAGGCCACTTTGCAGGCCGTCGTAACTGCCAAATTCGAGCTCTTTCTCGGGAGCCCCAAGTGAGCGTCCACACACCCTCACATCCTCACCGACTATAGCGGTTTTTGGGCGCAAGCCTCCATTTGGCTCCCACTCTAAGCTGTTACCAAACTCCGTTACATACCAGTTATCATTGCTCCCGTTGTGGAAATCGAGCCTGACCTGAGCGTCGATGCCAAGGGGGCGCATGAGAGCTGCAATGTCCGTTCGCAATGCGGACAGGCCAAGCTCCCCATCAATTCGCCAGTTGGCGTCCAATGCTGCGTCAGCATTATGGGCAACTTCCCCCATCAGGATCGAAGTCGAGGGGACGCGGGCCACCGTGTCACGAAGATCGGCCAGGCCAAGAACTGCGTCGCGCGGGAGGAGGTCTCCGTCCCAGGTTGTGAGCCATTCCTTCGATTGGAGCGGAACCTTCAGATCGAACGCAGGAGTTTGCGCGGCGGCCAAGCGTAAGGTCAACACGGCCCGGCGTGGAGGATCAATCCGTATCCGCCAGCTGTGCTTCGAACTCGGTGCTTCGTCGCCAAGTACAGCTGCCCCGTCCCAACCGCTCAGCTCAATCTCCGAATGAGTCCCGTTGCTCCGCTGCGTCAGCTCAAAGTCAGCGGGCAGAACGAACGCAGTCTGCCGATCGCGCACATGACCTGTTGCACCATCGAGCCAAGCGAATTCGCACAACCCAGGTCCCGCAGCGGCCAGGTCTTCCGACCAGCTGCGTTGGCCTGCAATCCGCCAGCGTACCTCTCCCCGAGATGCGACCCGGTTTGAAAGACCATCTGACACCTGCGCATGGAGCGGGTGCTTGAACAGCTGTTCGCCATCCGGTGCCTGTACTCCGGCAATGGCATTGGCCACGATCGAGAGGCGGTCTTTGCGGTCCGCACTCTGTCCGGTTCGCACAAGGAAACTGTCGCCGTTGCTCTTCTGAGCTATGATTGAGCCCGCGCACCGGTAAAGACTGCGCCCGGGAGAGAAGGCAAAATCTTCGGGCTCAATCTCGGCGTTGTCGTCTTTTCCTCGAACTGACCAGTCCTCGGGAACATCGATAAAAACAGGCTCCGCTTTGTAAGCGCCGGAGCCTTGGCCGATGAGAGCAAAGGTTGTGCGCTGGGCATCTGTGCCGCGCGGTTCGAAGACACGCAGCCCGCCGCTCACGGGCTTACCGCCGGGCAGCATAAAACCGCGTGCAAGCCGGTCTCCGCGTGCGTGAAATTCGGCCGTAACCGGTAGGTCGAATGGAAACTCGATTGCCGCCTCACTTCGCATCGGTCTTGCGATCCAGCGGTTCGCGTCCTCGTGCTCAAGATAGGCAAGTCTGCCGGAAATTCGGTCCGCCAATCCATCGGAAGGCTGGAGGAACACGCGTATGTGATCGCTGGGTGAAAGCACGTGGTCCTTGTCGTCCCACCGTCCATCGAGGTGGAAGTCGAGGCACTCACGCCAATCTTCGCCGTGCCGAGACATCATCCGGCCAACGCGAATGCTGCCGCTGCTAGAGAGCTTTTTTGCTTCCAGCAGCGTATCGATCAAACCCGCCGCCGCCCCATCCAGGGTCATTGGCAATTCATCGCGCCAATCCTCGTAGGCCTGGTCCAGCCGCGCCGAGTAAGGACGGCCATCGGCCGGCACTTCCTTGGCAACGAATGCACGCAATTCGACGATCTTGAGCGCCAGCTCGCCGCAGATCGCGTACATTTCCTGGCTGCGCCAGATCGTCGGCAGCAGGTATTCATTCCGTTCGCAAATGGCGACTGCGGAGCCAATGTCCTGCACATCAGCGCCCAAAAGCTCGCCAACAGCCCGTTCGAGAAACTTTCTTGGCCAGCTTGCGCCACTTGCCATTGCGGCGGCCGGGAACCCGCCCTGACGCGCGAGATTGGAGAGACGCTGGTTTCCGTGCGCCGTGATCAGTGGTTCAACGCCCCAGGCATCGAAACCGCGATCTGCGAGTGCCCGCCATTCTGACTGTGAGAGCTGAAGCCCCAAAACCGCTTCGATATCGGCCCATCGTTGCATCCCGCCCTGGTATGAGCGCCGGAACCAGTCTGCAGCCCACATGACGAAAGCTGGAGCAAGTGACGGCCGAAGCAAGTCTGATGAGAGATTGGCAGAGAGCTTCGCTTCGATCCGCTGAAAAATTCCCGGTCCGAGCTTGTAGCGATAAAGTGGGACGCCAGTTGGGCGCGGTAGACCAAGGTCCCCGCAGGTCGCACCCAAAGGATGTGGTCCGCTATCTGCTGCCCTGGCCAGCTGGATCGCCCGGATCATCATAATACGCGAACCGCCGCTTGCGTGAATGTCTGCGGCAATCTTACGCAATTGAGCTGAGTCGTAGCGCGCAGCTTCGATTTCAGACTTGAAATCGCGTCCGTCCATTCCCGCGCTCACCCCTGGCACCTTCGCATTTTCGGATGCCAAACAACACCCACACTTACCGCAACATCTCTGAATGTTACTTCGTAATCAATGATGACGGTCAGGCTTATCAGTTCATTGCCCGAGAACCGGAAGTCGAACCTTCGTAAAAGGCATTCACAACACAAGACCAGCGCGCATTCATGACGCCGTCGATACCCCGTCCAAGATCCCAGATGACGGTATCGCCTTTCTCAAGCCTAGCCCTGACAAAGCGATCGTGCAGGTCACCTACCGACCGCCGCGATTTCTGCGCCAGATGGAGGGGAACGGAGGCCAGCATCCGCTTCCAGCGATTTTCTAGGTCTTCCCGCTGGTCACGCGTGCTCTCTGGGTCACGGGTCTGCACGGAATCGGCGTCGAAAGTCACGATTTGCACCGCAGCGATTTCCGATGCGAGCTGTTCAAAGCGGCCGATGAAATTGATCAGGCGGCTCCGAGCTTGTTCGTCAGCGCAACAATAAGGATCCTGGATTTCGAGCCGATCAATGCGTGCGTTGCGCACGTACTGCTCGAAAATCGTCCAGTCGCGTTGTCCATATTGTTCAAACACGACTCGCTGAACAAAAGGAACGCGCGCTTCGGCTGTTTCCACGGGGCTGCGGACTGAAAGAATGGGCCGCCGGTTCGAGCGCTCGGCGCCATTAGGCGCAGCATCTTCAGGATCAGATTGGGATTGTGAACGCGACGTTCCGCCCAAAGCCGGTTCGGCCGCGCTCGCAGAATTCGGGCCATGGCCCGGATCACTGGGTGTGCTTTCGCTCGAGAATCCAAGAGTACGGGCAATTTCCTCCTCGCCAGTCGGATCTTCGATCGCCGGGTTCGCCACTTGAGGCGCAGGCTCGTCTGGCTCTCGAGTGCTTGCGCTGTGATGGAGGTCGTCAATGTCCGTTGCCGCTTGCGCGGCGGCGGCAAACGAACTGCTCTGATCCCGGCTTTCCGCAGGGCGTCCGTCAAGAACGTCGGAAAGCAGGTCCTCCACGTCACGATCGCTCTCCGGCGGCATGAGCAGGCCGCGGCTCAGCAAACGCTTGCGTTCCATCAGAGCGTCGAGACGCTGGTCGAAACTCGAAGGGCCGATCACTACATCCGGATGGACAGCCATCGGGATGTGGATGGTCACTGGTCTCGTCTGACCGATCCGGTAAGCCCTGTCAGTCGCTTGATCCTCGACAGCCGGATTCCACCAGCGGGACAGATGGATCACATTGTTTGCGGCGGTGATCGTGAGGCCTACGCCGCCAGCTTTGGGAGACAGGATGAGAACGTCGAACGAGGCCGGCGAGCTCTGGAAGGTGGTGACCATTTCCTGACGCTTATGGCCCGCAACCTGCCCGCTGATGCACATCGGGCGACGTTCAAGGGCAAAGCGCTCCTGAATTGCCATCGCGAGGAAGGCCTGCATCTCGAGATCTTCGCAGAATAGCAGAGCCTTTTCGCCGCGCTGCTTGACCTCCTCCAGGATTTCGAAGGTCTTCTTGAGCCGCGCAGATTGCCCGATGTAGTCGTCGATGTTCGAAATTCCGCGCGGCGGCGACGGATGGAGCGATGTGCCGCGCAGCATATGCAGCACTTTGAGCATCGCACCCTGTTCGCCGCTCTCTCGTAGCGCTCGCGCTCTGGCCAACACGAGGTCGTAGGCCTGCGCTTGAGCCGCCGGCATTTCGACCGGATATTTGCGAGCCCTTTTCTCCGGCAGCCCGGTCAGGATTTCGTCCTTCATCCGACGCAGCATGAAAGGCGGAAGTTCCTTGTCGCGCTCAATCAGTCGGTGCTGCAGTTCGCCAAGGCACTGAAGATCGTTGGCCGGGAAACTATTCTCGAATTCCCGGCTTGAGCCGAGGAAGCCTGGATAGACGGTATCGGTAATCGACCACAGGTCCTGCAACCGGTTCTCGACCGGTGTGCCCGTCATGGCGATCTGGATTGTGCCGTTCAGTGCCTTTGCCGCGCGGGTCATTTGGCTGGCAGGATTCTTGAGTTTTTGAATTTCATCGTAGACGATTGCCGCGAATGGAATGCGTGCGAAGCTCATGTGGTAATCGCGCATTGTCTCGTAGGTCGTCAGGACGATCCCAGCGTCATTCCATTCGGACACATCGAGGCGCGAGGTTCCCCCGCGAATGTCGCTCCCAGCTTCAAGACGAAAATTGCGCAGGTTATCACCGAAGGCTTCGACGACAGGACCCAAGAGCTCTGCTTCGATGTGCTGCGAAAGCTCCGTCTGCCAATTTCGCAGAAGACCGGTAGGTGCGATGATCAAAACGGGCTTCTGTTGAGGCGACCTGCTGCGCAACCAGAGAAGGAATATGAGTGCCTGGAAGGTCTTTCCGAGCCCCATGTCATCGGCGAGCAAGACGCCTGGCATTCGGCGTTCCCAGGCCTCGGCAAACCAGGCAAAAGCCTCTACCTGGTGAGGCTTTGGCTCTGACTTCAGGCCCTTGGGGAGTCCGGGAGCTTTGAAATCCTGCACTTCTTTGTCGGGACGAGGCAGCCGCGCATAGTCCAGCTGCTCGAAATTCTCTCCGACCTGAAGGAAGAAGATTTCGACGCTCTCGCGCTCGGTTCTATCCGAAGCGCGTCCCTCGACCTCAAGAGAAATCTCACGTTCGAGATCAGCAATTGCCCGCGCAGCCTGCAGTGTCGCAGGCGTTGCGGGTATGCTTTCGTCACGCCAGGCGATCGCTTCCTTGCCTGCGTCAATCGCTGTCTCGACTTCGCTTGCAATCGTCTCGGCTTCACCTGGAGCCAACTCGACATGCCGAGCATCGGGAGGTTCCCCGATCCGTAATCCGAACCCCTCGGGCAACCAGCTATTCGGCTTGGGCTTGATCCAGGGAAGGACGGGCTTTTGCCAGACTTCGATCCCGCTGACGCGCTCTGAAAATTGCTGGGTCTCAATGAAGAGCCGATCAGCCGCCTCGTCATCGCCTGCTGCGTCCAGCTTGAGCTCTTCGCGCAAGACACGTTGTGGCGAACGCAGAAATTCGCGCTTTTCCTGGGAGGTGCCCACCTGCTTCGCGCGGACGATGTCGAGGGCTTTGCCCAGCATCGGGTCGAGGAACAGGAGCGTCCCGTCTGAAAGCAGGTAGCTTCGCCGCCCACCGTCCTGGCCCCGGAATCTGCGTTGGAAGTGCAGATTTTCCTGCGGAGTTAACAGCGACGCTTCTTCTTCGTTGACCAGGTCACCTTCAGCGCTTTCGCCTGCGTTTCTCGAGAAGAGGACTGGGTCGAAATCGAAACGCCCATGGTCGGTTTTCGCGTTGAGTGAAAAATTTGCGGCATAGGCAATTCGGACACGCTCGAGAAAGCCGTCGGCCTCGATACCGGTGCCGATGCTGTCTCCGAGCTTGGAACGAAGCTCGGCGAAGGCAGCGCGGCGCTGATCGGCATCATCAGTCGCATTGACCGCAAGTGCGGACTGAAACACCGAGAAGATCGGCTCGGGGATTCGTCCGACACGCCCGCCCTCGCGCAGACGTGCTCCAGCAATGTCGGCGCGAACCGGCAGACCACCACGGCGGACCCATTTCGTATCGACTTTGATCGTTCCTTCAGCGAGCGAACCTCCCGAGTTGAGCTGAAGGGTCAAAGGAGTGGCTGGCGGAAGGCCGAGAGCGAATGCGTCAGCCTCATCAAGTTGTGCGACGATCTGCGGAGGAATAACCATTCCTTCCGCTTCCTCGCAAATCTGTTCGTCAGCATCGAGTGCGCGAGCCAGCGCAAGAGCGGCTTGACCCGCTTCGGGTGCAACTCTGGTCCAATCCGCGACCGGAACCATTACACTTGAAGCGCGGCGAAAGAGCCCACCCGGCTGCTCGAGCAACAACGCAATCGTCTCGCCACCGCTCTCATGCTGCGTGGCAATGAATTTGGTCGTCACCATCTGTCGTTCCAGTTGCGCCCGCGGCCTCTCCCGAAACGGGGATGCGTGATTGAGGTGCGCCGATGAATGATGCCGGCGAATTTTCCTTCCCAACCCGGGCTTGCTGGGACATGCGACTCGTATTCGAAATCCGAGCGCCCTTGAGTGGTACGCAGCTTTCCGCCGTCATAAATCTTCGCGTAGAGTTTTGGAGCTCCGGGGTCGGTGTCGGTCCAGAAGCGACAGGACCCGTTGTCGCTCCACTCAGAGATACGCAGATCGCCAATCTGCATGATAATTGAGGAGGACGAGGCGGGCCCACCCCGGATCATGCCATATTCCGGTCGTTCGCCGCTCTGACGAATGAGGTCTTCGATCGTGTTTCGTGCCCGGATCCCGAGGGCAGGCCAGGCATCGCTCACAAGGCCCTCGTCGAGATATGCCATCCAGAATTTCTCACGTTGCGCCCACTGATCCGGTCGATCCGTCGTTTTTGCGATCGCGCGAAAGAACTCGCGCATGGCAACTTCAGTAAGCCAACGCTTGAAAACCTGCGTGACCTCGCGCGCACGTTCTTCGCCAATCGACGCGGCGAGCGAACGCTTGATCTGTTCCCAACGGTTCGATTTGAGCTGAAAGCGCGGGTCACCGACCTGAATGAGCAGAAACTCGGAAATTGCCTTTCTATGCTCGGGTTCAGGTTTGGTCCCGATCCATGGTTCGAGTAGGGCGCGGACAACCAACTCCAACTGTCCCGCCTGCGCCTCTTTATCAAACATACGGAGAATATTGCGCTGAGGGCCGACTGCTTCGGAAGGGCGAAGCACTGCGGTGGCTTTGCAGGCTTCGGCAAAAGTGGCCTGACCAAACCCGCTCGCTGAAAGGTTTGAGCCAAGGCCCGTCTCGCGCATTAGAAGGGCTATGCCATCCGCATCGCGCGCAACAAAATCGCGCGCCACTTTCGTTGGTCCGATTTGCGGTTTGAACAGGTCCCATCGAGCGCCGCGCTCGCACCAAGCCCAGTCATGCCGCCCGGCAGCGCGGGAGGCCGCTTCTGCAAGCTTGGGCATAATCGAGCGGCCAGTAGGGAAATAGGTAAAGTAGCCATCGATCACAGCCTGGTCGGAACTGCGCCGATGATCGACATCGGCGCGTTCAAGCGCTGCCACGCCCAGATCATCGAATTCCGAGTCACACCAAGCACCGCGCAGGACCCGGTTAAGCTGAAACCGCGGCAAACTATTTGCGCCCGTATCGGCCGCTCCTCGCAGAAATGGCTTAAGCTCAACGACGGGCTCTGCTTCGCCGACACTTGCATCGAGTTTAGCCAATTGCCGCTGCAACTCGGTCTGTATCGTAGGAGGTTTCGCCAGTCCTGCCGATGCCAGGGCCTCCATTCTCGCGATTGCGGACCGCAGCGAGCTCATTTCTCCCGCCTCAGTATGTTGCGATCGAGCCCAGAGCTTGGTGTCGTCATCAGGAAGCGCAAGTCGATCCGGCGATTTCGCTTCTTGGCTTCTTCACTGTCTCCTCGATCGACAGGACGGTCGGGGCCATAACCGCTGAGACTCAGAATAGGCGCCGAGCCGTCCTCACCCTCCGGCTTGTTCAAGAAGCCACGCAATGCCGGTTGATTGCGTTGCAGCATGGTGAAAGTGGTTTCGGCTCTGCGCACCGAAAGCCCATAATTGTTCATGCCGCCGGACATCGCGTCGGAATCCGTGTGACCCTCTACGAAGACAGCATCTATCAAGTGCGGCGAGCGTTCCCCCTTGCAGAGATTGGATGTGGTATAGCAGGGCAAGACCTCGACCATTGCACCTGCGACCTTACTTATGGCTATTTGTCCTCTTTCGGTCAGATCCCATTGTCCTTTGTCGAACAGCACGTCGTCAGGCAACCGCAGCACACCTGTCTTCGTGTCGATCTCGACTTGCAGTCCTTTGTCCTTGAGCGATTGCTGGAGATCGTTGAGGATCTCTGCGCGAGTTCGGTTCGCTCCAGTCAGTTCCTCGGTTTT
>NZ_BJYR01000032.1 GCF_007991615.1 Novosphingobium sediminis
GGTTGTCCCCGTATGGTAATCGCTTGAGCCCCGGTTGACCATCGTCCGAGGCGGATCAGATGCCTGGCACCCATCCCGTTTGAACCGAGTGTGCGGACGTTGAGAGAAGCCCCCTGCCCCGCCTGTCCTAGCCTGTGAATGCGCTAAGAAAGTGTCGCCGAAAAACGCTGGAGATCAGCCACGCAGCATCCAGGCGTCCGGCGGTATTCTTCCCTGAATCCAGCCGTATTCTTTCAACGCAGGATCCAGAAATTGGGCGGCGCCGGAGCGTCCAGTCGTATCCTGAAAACGACACATTTCGCCTGCTTTATATAGATTAGCATGTCGTCCGTGAAGGGCATTTATCGGACAACGACGCGACCGTACAAGCGGGGTATACTTTTTGAGCAATTAATATACTTTCTGACCGATGGCACTTTACCCTTCTCCCTGGCAACTGACCCTTGCGCGGATTGAAGGTGCCCTCCCCTTCATCACACCGGAACTCGCCGAGTGTCTGGCGCTCGCTTCACTGCGACGCCTATGGCGCGTGCATGTTCGCGACTATCCCTTTGATAACCTTGGAATCGCCCACAATCCGGGAGTGAACGCGAGCGAACTTGTCCGCTCGTGGTACTCGGAGGAACGCCGACAGTTTTTGTCGTGGATCGGCCGACGTGCGCCCCCTGCCCTCGCCAAAGCTGCCAAGCAGGTCCTGGCAGCCAAGGGCCAGACTGAAGGCTTCACCGAAGCCTATGCCCCCGCAGACAGCGCGATAGCACGGCTCGACGCCTTGCTCCCCAGCAGGGATCCTCAGGGCACCCTGCTCGAGTGGCTTGAAGAGCTGCGGAGCGAGGAGTTCGACTTCTTCGAAGGCGGCAGCGAGATGGTCCAGGTCGGCGGGATAGCTATCACGCGCTCGGCACCGCGAGGTGCTGCCTGGGCTGCCTCACTAGCTGCAGCGATGAGGCCCCATCTCTTTGGACTGGGGTCTGCCCCGCTGGCGCTAGCAGGCATCATGCCGCGGGCCCTGTTCCGCGAATTCCACGAAGAGCCCCTGCCCGTCCTTCTCCGTTCGGCGCTCGAGACAGCTTCCAACAAGGCTGAGGCTGATTTGCGGGTGATGCGAGATGCTGTCACCCTGGCCGGAAAGCAGCTCGCTGGACGACTGTATGCCTCCTCAACCGCCCCACATGCTTGGCGGATGATCGTCGGCCTTGGCCCGCTGACGAGGGCGGAACTTGCCAGAGGACTTGGCGTCACAAAGCGTACCGCTTCCCAATCGGTGACGTCGCTGCAAGAAGCAGGTATGGTGCTCCTGCGCGAGACTGACAGCGCTATGATACCGGCCAGTGCTGATCTAGTACCGCGCGAATAGCTTCTTCGGCTTCCTGCCGTGTCGCACCGCCCTTGTTCAGCAAGGTAATTCGGACACCCTTGCGATCAGCACCCTCAATCCGAAGCACAGGCTGGCCCACCGCATTGGCTACGGTCTCGGCCTTTCCTGACTTCTTGGGGGGTCCTGACTTCTTGGGGGGATCAGCCGCGAGCGAAAGCGCCTTAATTACCTCCAGCACCGATGGCGAATGGTTGGTCCGTTCGCGCTCTGCGGCAAGCCGCGCCGCTTCCCGGAAAGCCCTCTCCTTCCGATCCTCCGGCTTCATGAGCGCCTTGAGTGCGATCGCATTGCGAATTCCGAGCTCCTGCGGATTTGCAAAAGCTCTGGTCAACTCCTCGGGCAAGCGGGCCAGATCGAGATACCGTGTGAGCCAGCTCTCCGAAACCTTGAGCCGTTCGGCCATCGTCTTCTGACGACCCTCGTAGTAGGCGGTCAGTGCCCGGAGATAGTCCTTTGCGCGCTCGAGATCGGTAAGATCATCCCTTGCGCGATTCTCGATATCAGCAAGCCGGAATGCTTCCTCATCACCGATCTCACGGACGTCGACCAGAAACTTGAAGTCAGGATAGTTGTGCGTGCGCAGCCAGCTGATCGACCAGTGACGCCGTGCGCCACAAATGACCTCGAAATCATAGCCATCTTCTCCGGACAATCGCCGGACGATTGCCGGGATCTCCTGCCGTCCCTGTGCCTTGATGCTCTCGATCAGATCCGCACAGCGCTCCTCATTAAGCAAGGCGTAGTCGCGATTATGGCCAGCCCACATGCGGCACCTTGCCGGGTCAACGAGCTCATGGGTGCGAGATACAATGGCTCCGGAGGCTAGATCAGCCAAGCGGTTTGAGCGCCCGGTAAGCACGTTGGAGGCAATGCTTGATCTACGAGGGGCTGCAGCATCCTCCCCAAGGTCGATGCCCGCTGCCAGATCGGCCGCAAAACCGCTGTTCTTCCTACTCATGCAAGCCTCCCCTTAGCGGAATTGCACGCGTGCAATTTTCCCCGTGGCTCATACCAAAGCCTCCTGACGGAGACGCTTCTGATGGCTCGGCCACATCGATCGAATGTCGACTTCGATCTCCGAATTGACGCCATCAAGATAGTTCAGACAGCGGTTGCGAACCGCAGAGCTCGTAGCCGGGCCATCAAGCTCATAGACTGTCATCAGCCGGGCCGTGGCATTGTCGATCTCAGCCGAATCCTTGAGAGGCGTGCGAACCATCGCGTGCCCGAAAAGCGTCCGCATCAGCTGCAACAGCTCCTTCTGCATCGACTTGTTCTCATCGACTTTCGACGCGACGAAGCGGAGGAACTTTAGTTCGGGGGCAAGACCGCGGTCAGCAAGTTGCTCGATCGTCTCATCCAGCATCGACAAGAATGCAGCTGTCGAGGAGAAATCCATGACGGTCGGTGGGACCGGTACGACCAATGCGTTAGCGGCCCGAAGCACAGACAATGAGATCGCACCAAGTGCCGGTGGAGGATCCATGACGATGACATCGAAGCGATCCGAAATACTCTCGATACCCTCCTTCAGGCGATCAAGGAGAGCTCCGTTCCCCTGCGCCATCCGCGCGGCCAACTCATACTCAGAGTTGAACAAACGAAGGTTGGCGGGGATCAGCTCCAAGCCATCGAAGTGGGTCTTGCGAAGCGCGTAATCCAGGGATGACCGCTCCCCCTCTCGCAGGAACGGATAAAGCGTATCATCTTCGGTGAGGTCGAGATCCGGCACATAGCCGAAGAGTGTCGTCGCCGAGGCCTGGCTGTCGCAATCGACAAGCGCAACGCGGTAGCCTCTGATGGCCAGATATTGCGCAAGGTGAACCGCCAATGTCGACTTACCCACCCCTCCTTTGAAGTTCTGGACGGCAACGACGCAGCAGGGGTCGTTTGGCGCCCGATATGGCCTCGTCCCGAAGACCCCGCGCATGTCGTTCAGTTGGGCAAGCGTGTATCTCTCTCGCCTGTTGTTGTCGGTTCTCGCAGGCTCGGGCAGTCGGCCGTCCTTCTCGGCATCCCGGATCGCAGCGGGCGTCCGGCCCACAAGTTCAGCCGCCTTGCCGATCGTGAAAGTCGGCTCGCGGCGATCGTCTGCCCTGGCGCTTCGCGCGGAATCGCGGAGCTTCTCGAGTACGGATGAGGTACGACTGGCCAGTGTCGCGACCGAGACCAAACGCTCGGCTTCTTCGATTTGAAGTCCGTTAGACACATGCTGTCCTTTCGCAATTGAGAGTGTGCTACACCCACTTGCGCTTTTCGGTCAAGAAATTCAGAATTTTCGAAAGTTGAACTGCCTTGTCGGCCAAATTTCGGGGCGGCGACGACCCATCCTGACTCGGTGGGGGCATCGCGAATTGCACGCGTGCAATTTTAGCGTATCAGGGCCGCCCGCGCCGGTTTACCCACCCCTCACAAAAGCCCTTCCACGCTGCGATTAGCTTGGCGCCACGAAGCTTCTCCAACCGATTGCCCATGTGTTCGCGAAAGCCGCTCGCGATGAGATCGACATCCCAACCACCGCCATACTTGCGGGCGACTTCAAGCAGATCGGCGTGCCCGAAGCGGATCGAGCCCGACGACGGGAAGACGGACTCTGATTGCTTTATCGCAGGCGCCGCGCCGGGAGTTGCTGCTATTGCCCCCTGCCCTGCCGTTACGGTTTCGACAGAACCGGTCCGCCTCGCCTGGCGTCCCGCCGAATGCCGGTCGAGCTCATCGACCGTTTCCAAGACCTCCGGCGCGCCCTTCGGCTCAAACCGGAACTCAAGCTCGGTGACTGTACGCCCCTGCCGAATTTCACGCCATTCCACGCGGAAGTGCGCCAATTGGTCAATCTCGGACTTCGCCTTCTCCAGCACCTTGCGCCGAAGCTGAGCGAAGTCCGTGTAGACGTCAGGGGGGATCCCAAGCGCTGCACGCAATGCCTGCATATCTCCTCGCCAGGTTGCTTGGCGGCGATGGAGACGGAGGGCTCCAAGCTCGTAAAGCTTGAGCGCATAGTTCGAGCGGAAGCCCAAGACTGCTTGCCGGTTGAGAACGGCGTAGGTCTCAGACGCCTGGATCAGCTTGCGCGCATCGGGTGTGAATTCCCATTCGATCCAACCCGTTTCTCCGCCATCCTCGTCGGTCTCCTCTTTAGACCGTGAGATCAGGGAGAACAGGAGAGTGGCCTTCTTTCCGCGCCAGGATTTGTCATCGACGGCAAAGAGAGTCCGGTGAAGTTCCTGAAGCATGTCGCTGATCCGCTCATTGCCCTTGTGACCGCGGCGGATGTCGGCCTTGCGAATGCGATGAGGACGATCTTCCCACGCATCCCCTCCAGCAGTCAGGATCATGAGGGCTAGGAGCCGCGATGCCGTCAGGCTCAGCGACTCGCCTTTCACGAACTTGATTTCGATGATGTTGCCCGGCTTGGCGAACTCGTCGCCGCCCTTTGCCTTCAAAGCGGCAGCAACGCGCATCGCACGGCCAGGTGACCCCTCTTCCGGCTTCTCATCGAGAGCCTCGGCTATTGGGCTATCATCAGTTTCCATGCCATATTGCGATCAAAGCTTGATTCTTGGGAGCATGATTGCTGCCTGACCTGACCTCTTGCGTCAAGTCAGGTCAGGTTAGAATTCAATTTGCAGCCCCCAAGAGGTCAGGATTGAAGGGCAGGGATGGGATGGCGGAATCGTCGGATTTCCTGCGAGTCGGCAAGCATCATTAACGAACGCAAGCTAGGGATCAGTATTTACTAAAGCAGGCAGGAAGGAACGCTGGAAAAGCACGCTGCGGCTACTGAGACAGGCTCTTCCCCCCACTTGGTCAGGAATGCCCCAGAAGGTCAGGGGCAAGCCCCCGCTCGGTCAGGATGTAGCCCCCATAAGGTCAGCCTAACACCCCCAGCGGGTCAGGCAGAACGTCATAGACCCCTGAATTCACGACATAAATTACCGCTGAATCTGAATCTATAGAATCAGAAATCCTTCCGCTGCAAGCAGCGGCGTTTTTGTAATGATGTTTTTGAAGGTGTTGAGCCAAATATCGCCTTCCAATCGCTTCAGTGAATCACTGACGCTGCTGTGATTCAGATTTCCGGTTAGACCGCTTGTCCATGCCTCTGCCACCAAGCCACTATGAAGACACCAATCAGCCAGTCATGGCATTGGCAGGCCATAGACACATCGCGCAACGTTGCGCGAGAATATAACCTCTGGATCCAAACCGACCTGTTCGGGTGGACGGTGGTTGAACGCCGGTGGGGCCGAATCGGTTCACGGGGGCAGAGCCTGACTCAAAGCTTCCAGAACAAGCGACAAGCCGAAACGATAGCGAAGCTAATCAAGGAAAGACGAGCAAGCGCACTGAAGCGAATTGGAGTTCGCTACCACGAAGTCGGGTAACTGCAGGCGACTGTCGATCACTCAATGTCACCGCAAAGGGCAATCGAGGTTCCCCAGTTCATGGAGGGAAGGGGAGGGGAGGGGGAGAGCTTGGGGGAAGCTTATGACCCTGATAGAACTCCGACCGACCCAGGACACCATCAACCTCGTCGCAGCCCTGCGCGGCACTTGGCACGGCTCTTACGCTATGTGCCGATGCCCCGTTCATGATGACCGGACGCCTTCATTATCGATCCGGCAAGGCACCTCAGGGGTCCTCGTGCATTGCTTTGCCGGGTGCAACCCACGGGAAATCATGCGGGTCCTGCGAAATACTGATCGAGTACGAGCCGTCGAAGCCCGTCCAGCGCGAAGTCTGGACTTCAGGCGACTGGCTCAGCGCCTATGGGATGAAGCGATCGACGTTCAAGGAACGCTGGGAGAGCGCTATCTCGTTGGCAGATGTCTACCCCTAGACCTTCCCGACGTCCGTTTCCTTTCGCAGTGCCCATTAGGCAGAAAGCCGAACACTGCACTTCATCAGGCCTTGCTCGTAGCTGTGCGGGACGGTGGTCACCTTGTCGCAGTCCAACGCATCATTCTCGATCCGAGAACAAGCCGGCATCGGGGCAAGTTCTTGCTCGGACGCTGCGGGCAGGGGGCATGGCAACCAGCACCGAGTGGACGAGTTCTCGCAGTAGCGGAGGGCTTCGAAGATGCCGCCGCCTTCACCAGTCTGACTGGTATAACTTGTTGGGCAGCGATGGGCGCTTCCCGCCTGCCGCTCCTTAAACTGCCTCGTGAGCTCGACACATTGATTATAGCCGAAGACAACAATCTGGCCGGACAAAAAGCGGCAGCACGGGCGGTCAAGGCCTATTCACGACCTGATCTCCGAATCCTTCGGCGGGCCCCAAAAGACAACGAGGATTGGGCCGACGCCATGACAGCGATGAACCAGACGCGTTGAAGCCAGACCAACGCCATGGCGCTTACCACTGTGCAGCACGATCAGTGATGACGCTGGCTAGTAGGCCACTCGCGGGCCGATCTCGGTACGCTCCAAGCATCAGTTCCGCCAGCGTTCCGCATTAGAAAGCCGAGTTATGGCTAACGCCGCAAAGGGCGTGATTGCCAAGTGCATCAATCACCCGGCAGTCGGCAGCGAGACCGCCGCGGCAGCGGCCGATAATCCTTTCAAGCTCCTCCCGGAGCGTCACAAGCTGGGCTATCTTAGCTGCGACTTGTTCAACATGGCGCGAAGCGATCTGATCTGCCGCCTCGCAATCGCGCTCAGGATGATCGGACAGATCGAGCAATGATCGAACGTCCTCAATCGTAAAGCCGAGATCGCGCGAGTGACGGATGAAGGCGAGCCGCTGCCGCTCGGCCGGACCATAGAGCCGATAGTTGCCCGATGTCCGTTCAGGTTGAGGGAGTAGTCCGATCCGCTCATAATAGCGGATGGTCTCGACCTTGGTGTTGGTCACCTTCGACAAGGCGCCTATCTTCATCGCTTGACCCTGTAGTTACTACAGGGTCCATATAGTCCGCCGAATCACAGCTACGACAAGGAATTTCGGCGATGGACCTGGTACAATCGGCTTATCGAGAGGAACTCGCCACGTTTCGTGTTGCGTCTGCGCAAGGCGACCACCTTGCCGCTTGGCGGGCACTTGAACGTGGACATATCCTCGCGCAGGCTCGGCTGCCGCTGCACCTGCATTCCCATGCTGTGATGCTGGCTTACGCCTTGGCCCGACGCGAATGGGGCGAGGTTTCGGGACAGGTGTTCCGGCTGCTGCTGGCACCGCTGGGGACACTTACTGGGCGCTTGCCGGTTGGCAACACGGGCCGCACGAATGTCAGTGCCTTCGCGTCGATGCCGCTACCGGAGGACATAGCTGACCTGCTTAATGGGGAGCGATAATGAACCGGTTGGCCAAGTCGGTCCGATCTGGTAACGGCAGCGCTATGCACCATCGGTTGTTAGGCTTCATGGCGGTTTTGGCGATGGTTTTCGCCAGCCTGCATGCGCCTGCAATCGCCCATGTCGAACACGACGGGCATTTTTCCGAAACGTCGGTCCATCACGACACTGTCCAAGACCAAGTCGATGCCAATTCTGAACGAAGCACATCAGATGGATCGTCGGCGATCGGCCATCATCATCATTGCCCGGCGGTCGCTTTGCCTGATGCTGTGAATGCTGGCGGGTGCCTCATTCGCAATCGCGAAGTCTATGGCGCCGGGGAGGTCCCCCCGCTCGGTTCGCTCGCACCGCAACCGCTGATCGATCCGCCCTCGCTCTGAACGCTCATGTGTTGGGCAGGCTTGGCCTGCCTGTGACGGTTAGCGTTTCAGGAGCTTTTTACCATGTCTACAAGACTGCGCTGCAGCCTGCTGGCTGCCGCTGCGCTCGGTTTGGCGAGACCCGCGCTCGCCGAGCCCATTACGCTCAACGAGGCGGTTGAGCGCACGCTTGCCGCTTCGCCTTTGGGCGCAGCGGGCGAGGCCAGTGTGCGCTCCGCTGAGGCAGGCCGGACGCAAGCGGCAGTTCGGCCAAATCCTGTGGTAACCGCCCAAGCCGAGGACTTCATTGGTAGCGGCGCTTTCGACCAGTTCAGACAGGCCGAAACCACTCTAAGCTACGCTCAGACGCTTGAACGCGGCGGCAAACGCGCTGCTCGGATCGGCTTTGCGGAACGCAACATTGTTGTCGCGCAGGAGCGGGCGAGGGTGTCGCGCCTCGACCTTGCACAAGCTGTGCAGCGGGCCTTCCTCGACGTGCAAATTGCGGAGGAGGTGGTGTGGCTTGCCGAAGCGCGGCTTGCCACCGAGCAGGCTATGCGCACCGAAGCGCTACGCCGTGTGCGTGGATACAAAGACCCTTTGTTTGTCGAGACCCGCGCCGATGCCCGCGTGAGCGAGGCGGAGCTGGCGGTCAACGAAGCCAGCCTGCGCCGCGATGCAGCCCGCGCCCGGCTCGCGTCCTTCTGGGGCGGCAATGGGGCCGAGATCGAAGTCCCGCGTGGGATCGAAAAGCCCACGGATCGTCTCGAGCAGCTCGCCGCTGCCGACGATGATCTGGCCGCAGCGGTCATCGATCAGGCGCGCGCCGCGGTGGTGGTCGAGCAATCGCGCGCGGTGCAGGATTACACCGTCAGCGGAGGCCTCAGGCATTTCCGCGCGACTGGTGATGTCGCTCTGGTAGCAGGCGTGTCGATCCCGCTTGGCCGATTCGACCGGAACCAAGGCAATATCGCCGCAGCCCAAGCTAATCGCCAGCAAGCTGAGTTGCAGGCAGAGGCTGGGCGGCTTGACCGGCTGCGCACGCTCGCAGCCTTGCGCGCAGAAGCCGAGGCGGCACGGATGCGGGCCGACGGGATCATGGAGAATATCTATCCCAAGGTCCGCAAGACGCTCGACCAGGTGCGCGAAGGCTATAGCCGGGGCGGCTTCCGTTTCAGCGACGTGCAGGATGCGGCCGACGCAGTCGTCGATGTCCAGTCGCAATGGGTCGATGCGATGACCCGCTACCGCGACGTTCTTTCCCAGATTGACCGGCTGACCGGACGTTTCGACGTCCTCGCCGAGGAGACCCAGCCATGACAAAGTTCACGATTTCTCTCGCCCTGGTACTCGTGGCGGCGCTGCCCCTGGCTGCGTGCGGTGACAGCGCCATGCAAGCCGAGGAGAGCCAAGCCGAAGGCGCCGAAGTGCCCAAGGGGCCGAATGGCGGGCGGATGCTTACCGATGGCGACTTCGCCGTCGAGGTGACCATCTTCGAGACCAGCCAGGAGCCGCAGTTCCGGGTCTTCCCAACCCGCGACGGCAAGCCCGTCGATCCCGGTTCAGTCAATCTCACCATGACGCTCAAGCGGCTCGGAGGCGAAGTGAACAGCTTCGCCTTCAAGCCCGCCCGCACCTATCTTGCGGGGCAAGGTGTAGTCGAGGAGCCGCATAGCTTCGATGTCGAAGTGATCGCGGTGGAGGGCGGCAAGCGCCATGTCTGGACCTATTCCAGCCCCGAAGGCCGCACCCGGATTACGGCTGAAGCAGCCAAGGCGGGCGGCATCGAAGTCCTCACCGCCGGGCCTGCCACGATTGGCGAGGCGCGCGAGCTTTATGGCACAGTCCAGCTTGCCACCACCGCGCGCTCTGAGATCCGCGGGCAGTTTCCTGGCCGGGTCGTTTCCGTGACCAAGGCGGTCGGCGACTACGTGCGCAAGGGTGAACTGCTCGCGCGGATTGAATCGAGCGAGAGCCTCCAGATCTATCCCGTCCGTGCGACCGTTAATGGGGTGGTGGCGGAACGCAATGGCAATCCCGGCGACGTGACCGGTGACCGCGCGCTCTACGTGATCACCGACCCGGCGCAGACCACGGTGGTGTTCAATGTCTTCCCCAAGGACCTGGCGGCAATCCGTCCGGGCATGCGGGTCGAGGTCCAAACGCAGGATGGTCAGCCCATCGGCGCAGCCACCCTTGGCGACTACTTGCCAGAGGGCAATGCGCAGGCAGGCACGGCGCTTCTGCGCGCGGCCATCCCCAACCGCTCGGGCGCGCTGCGTCCGGGCATGGCGTTGCGCGGACGGGTGACGATCAATGCTGTCACCGTCCCGCTGGCAGTGCGCACCGAAGCGATCCAGCCCTTCCGCAATTTCAAGGTGGTGTTTGCCAATTACGGGCAGGATTACGAGGTGCGGATGCTCACGCTCGGCCGGTCGTCGCCCGAATGGACCGAGGTGCTGGGCGGCCTTAAACCCGGCATCCCCTATGTCGCTAAGGGTTCCTTCCTCGTGCGCGCCGACATCGAAAAGTCGGGCGCGAGCCACGACCACTGAGCGGGACGGAACACATCATGCTTGCACGCATCATCGCCTTCTCGATCAACCAACGCTGGTTCGTTCTGGCTGCGGTGGCCCTCCTCTGCGCGCTGGGCGCGTGGAGCGCCACCCGGCTGCCGATCGACGCTGTGCCCGACATCACGAATGTCCAGGTCCAGATCAACACTGAGGCCGAGGGTTATTCGCCGCTCGAAAGCGAACAGCGGATCACCTACCCGATCGAAACCGCAATCGCCGGAGTGCCGGGCCTCGCCTACACCCGCTCGATCTCGCGCTACGGGCTGAGCCAGGTGACCGTGGTATTCGAGGATGGCACCGACACCTATTTTGCCCGTCAGCAGGTGACCGAGCGGTTGCAAGCTGCCAAATCCCAGCTGCCGCCGGGGATCGAGCCGCAGATGGGGCCGATCGCCACAGGTCTGGGCGAAATCTTCATGTTCGCGATTGAACCCGAACCGGGTGCGCGCAAACCCGATGGCAGCGCGTGGACTGCGGAGGATTTGCGCACGCTATCCGACTGGGTCGTGCGCCCGCAGATGCGCACCATCCCCGGAGTGGCGGAGGTCAACACCATCGGCGGCTATGAACGCCAATACCACGTCACCCCCAATCCCGCGCAACTCGCGGCACTGAACCTGTCGCTCAACGATGTGGTGGATGCGTTGAACAGGAACAATGCCAATCGCGGCGCGGGTTATGTCGAGCGCGGAGGCGAGCAGATCCTGATCCGCGTGCCGGGACAGGCCGCAAACGAGACTGACCTGTCGCAGATCATTCTGGCCACGCGCGGCGGGGTGCCGATCCGCATCAGCGATGTCGCCGAAGTTGTGATCGGGTCGGAATTGCGCACCGGTGCGGCGACAGAGAACGGCAAGGAGATCGTGCTCGGCACGATCTTCATGCGCACCGGCGAGAACTCGCGGCTAGTGTCGCAAGCCGCAGCCGACAAGCTGGAGCAGGTCTCACGGGCCTTGCCCGAGGGTGTCGTCGCCCATGCGCTTTATGACCGCACCGAGCTGGTCGAGCGGACCATCGCGACCGTCGAGACAAACCTTGCCGAAGGCGCATTGCTTGTCATCGTGGTGCTGTTCCTGCTGCTCGGGAATATCCGCGCCGCGTTGATCACCGCAGCAGTCATCCCGGTGGCGATGCTGATGACGCTGACGGGGATGCTTGGCACCCGTACCTCGGCCAACCTGATGAGCCTTGGCGCTCTCGATTTCGGTCTAATCGTCGATGGCGCCGTGATCATCGTGGAGAATTGTCTGCGAAGGCTGGGCGAGGCACAGCACCGCACGGGACGCCTGCTCAGCCGTGATGAAAGATTCAGCCTCGTCTCCACGGCCAGCGCAGAAGTTATCCGGCCGAGCATCTTCGGGATCGTCATCATCACCGCAGTCTATTTGCCGATCTTCGCGCTGGAGGGGATCGAGGGCAAGACCTTCCACCCGATGGCGATCACCGTGGTGCTCGCGCTGACTGCCGCTCTGCTGCTGTCGCTCACGCTGGTCCCAGCCCTGGTCGCCATGCTCGTGACAGGCAAAGTTGACGAGAAGGAGAACTGGCTGATGCGCTGGCTCGGCCGCGGCTACCGACCAATGCTCGACCGCGCACTAGCAATGCCAAAGATCGCCGTCGGTGCCGCGATCGTGCTGATGGTGCTGGCCGGACTTGGCGCAACGCGGCTCGGTAGCGAGTTCATCCCTAACCTCGATGAGGGCGACATAGCGATGCATGCGCTGCGTATTCCCGGGACAAGCCTAGGCCAGGCGATCCAGATGCAGGCGGCGCTGGAGAAGCGGATTTCGGCCTTCCCCGAGGTTGAGCGGGTGTTCGCCAAGATCGGCACCGCCGATGTGGCAACCGATCCGATGCCGCCCTCGGTCGCCGACAACTTCATCATGCTCAAGCCGCGCGACCAATGGCCCGATCCGCGCAAGCGCCGCGATACGCTGGTCGCCGAGCTCAATGCAGCGGTGCAACAGATCCCTGGGAACAATTACGAGTTCACTCAGCCGGTTCAGATGCGAATGAATGAGCTCATCGCCGGTGTGCGCGCCGATGTGGCGATCAAGCTGTTCGGCGACGACCTCGACCAGCTCCTCGCCAGCGGGCAGCAGATCGAGGAAGTCGCCGGATCGATCGCGGGGGCCGAAGACGTCAAGATCGAACAGGTGACAGGCCTGCCAATGCTGTCGGTCACGCCGAAGCGCGACATGCTCGCCCGCTACGGCGTCAACATGAGCGATGTGCAGGACGCCGTGGCGACCGCGACCGGCGGTGCGAAGGCGGGCGAGTTGTTCGACGGCGACCGGCGGTTTGCCGTGGTGGTGCGTCTGCCGGAGGCGCTCCGCACCGATCTTGCAGCGCTGGGCAACCTGCCGGTGGCTTTGCCGGATGGGGGAGCTGTGCCGCTTGCAGAAGTTGCGGACATTACGCTCGCCTCCGGCCCCAACCAGATAAGCCGGGAAAACGGCAAGCGCCGTGCGGTGATCACCGCGAATGTGCGTGGACGCGATCTCGGTTCGTTCATCGCCGAACTGCGCGAAAAGGTCGAAAGCGATGTCGATCTGCCGACCGGATACTACGTGGAATATGGCGGCACATTTGAGCAGCTCCAGTCCGCCTCGACACGTCTGCAGATCGTCGTCCCGCTGGTGCTGGCGCTGATCTTCGGCCTGTTGTTCACGCTGTTCCGCAGCGCCCGCGATGCGGCCATCGTGTTCTCCGGCGTGCCGTTGGCTTTGACCGGTGGTGTGGCCGCGTTGGCACTGCGCGACATCCCGCTTTCGATTTCGGCCGGGGTCGGGTTCATCGCGCTTTCTGGTGTGGCAGTGCTCAACGGGGTGGTGATGCTATCCTTCATCCGCGACCTGCGGGAGGGCGGGGCAGACTTGCTCGAAGCCGTGCGCGAGGGCGCTTTGACCCGCTTGCGACCTGTGATGATGACCGCGCTGGTGGCCTCCCTCGGGTTCGTGCCGATGGCGCTCAACGCGGGCGCGGGATCGGAGGTTCAGCGCCCGCTGGCGACCGTTGTCATCGGTGGGATCATCTCTTCGACGATCCTGACGCTGCTGGTGCTGCCTGCGCTTTATGCGCTGGTGCATCGACGCGATCAGGTGAAGGTCAAACCCGGCGAAGCATACGCACCAGATGCCGTGCTAGCCTGACCGCGGCGCCCAGAGGATGACGGATGCCCCCAACAGGCAGATTGCTCCCCCAATCAAATCCCAGCGGTCTGGCCGCGTGTTCTCGATCACCCACATCCATCCGAGCGCCGCGACGATGTAGATGCCGCCATAGGCCGCGAACGCCCGGCCTGCATGCTGGGTGTCCACCAGCGTCAGCAGCCAGGCGAAAACAATGAGCGATAGAATGCCGGGCACCAGCCACAGCGGCGAACGGTCAAGCCGTAGCCAAGCCCAGAAAGCAAAGCACCCGGCGATTTCGGCGAGGGCCGCTGCGGAATAGATGACGTAGACCATTGCCTTGATGCATTGCACGATCCGTTCCGCCCGGCAATTGGATCAAGCTGCCAAGCAACAGGCTCAGAAAAGGCGAAGACGCATGACATATTTGCTGCTGAAGGCGGCCATCTCGGGCCTCATCATCGCACTCGTCAGCGAGATCGCGCGGCGATCGCCCGGCATTGGCGCGCTCGTGGCTTCGCTCCCCCTGATCTCAGTCCTGGGGATGATCTGGTTGTGGCGCGACACCCAGGACAGCGTCCGCATGGCGGCGCATGCCCAGGCAACGTTCTGGTTCGTCTTGCCCAGCTTGCCGATGTTCCTGCTCATCCCAGCGCTGTTGCAACGTGGGTTCGGCTTCTGGCCTTCGCTTGCGATCGGATGCGCAATGACCGTCGCACTTTATATCGGCATGGTCGCCGCGTTACGCCATTTCGGTGTCGAACTGTAGGATTGGCGACGGCCGCTGCGATCGCCATCCCATCTTTCGCGCAGCTTTGAGGGATCTCTGCGATCTTTGCGTATATAGCATGTCTCGGGAGGAGAATTTCCGTTGTCTGAACTCGATCATAGCTTGCGAAGGATCGCCGATCTGCCCGTGCCGGCCAGCCTCGAGCTTGTCGACGATGCGGTCTTTGCCGGACTTGCGGCGCTGCGCCATGAGCGGACGGCCAGTCGCCGCGCGATTGGTCTAGCTGGGGCATTTGCGCTGGTGCTCGGCCTCGGAAGCGGCGGTCTGGCCACGGCTCACGCCGCTCAGGTGCGCATCTCGTCCTTCGCGTCCGACAACCCCCTCGCACCTTCGACGCTGCTGGACGTGCATCCGTGAAGAGAACGACATGGCTCACGCTCGTCGCGATCGTCGCCTTCACGGCTGCGCTGGCTGGCGTCTATATCGGCCAGACCCTGTTTGTCGGTGGCCCGCAGAGCGAGACCGAGCTGCATGCGTTTCTGCACGACGAGCTTGAACTGGATGCCACTCAGAAGGTTAAGGTCGAGGCGATCGAGCAGCGCTATGCCGCCCGCCGCAAGGCACTGGAAGGCGAAATGCGAGAGGCCAATGCGCATCTCGCCAAGGCCATGGAGGCCGAGCACGGCTATGGGCCGGATGTGACTGCCGCAGTCTATCACACGCATCAGGTCATGGGCGAGATGCAGAAGGAAACGCTGGAACACCTGTTCGCGATGCGCTCCGTCCTGCGGCCCGACCAGGCCGCAGCATTCGACCGAGCCGTAACCAAGGCTCTGGCCCCCGAAGCAAAGTGAGCGCACCGCTCGCCGAGCGGAGCGATGCCGACGTGGTGGCACTGGCGCTCACAGGCCAGCAGGACGCCTTCCGGGAATTGCTCGCCCGTTACCGCGAACCCGTGTTCCGCCTGATCCGTGCCTCCACCGGCGACGCGCAGGAGGCCCTCGATCTGACGCAGGACACCTTTATCGCCGCGTTCGGGGCGCTTGGTCGTTTCGACCGCTCACAGCCCTTGCTACCCTGGCTGCGGCGGATCGCGCTCAACAAGTGCCGGGACTGGGGGCGGAAGCGCAAGCTGAGGGCGATGCTGTGGCGCACCGCGCCGATCGACGCGGCACATGACGTGCCTGACGATGCGGTCCCTGCCGATGTGCTGATTGCCGACCGCGCCGAACTTGCGCGCGTTTCGGCGGCGATCGCACGCTTGCCGACACGCCTGCGCGAAACCCTGGTCCTGCGGGCGGTCGAAGGCCTCAGTCAGGCCGAAACCGCAGCCGCCCTCGGGATCAGCGAAAAGGCGGTCGAGACCCGGCTATACCGCGCCCGCAGCAAGCTAACCTATCTTTTGGCGGTGGGCTGATACGAGAAATTTTTGAGGGGGTGGCCCCGGCTGTGCGTACAAGCTGGCATGGACAGTCTTGATCTTTCCCGCCGTCACCTTCTTGCGGGGCTCGGCACCGCTTCGGCTTTCGCTGCCATGCCCGCCTGGGCGCAGGGGCATTCGATGCACCGGATGCGCGGTGGTGCGCCGATCCGCGTGGGCTTCGACGAGCTTTCCGGTCCCGCAATCGACCTGACCGTCGGCCACGGCCCGCGCGTGGTGCAGGGCCGGAAGGGTCTTGGCATCGCCGTCAACGGCAGCGTGCCGGGGCCGCTGATCCGGTTGAAGGAAGGCCAGACAGTTCGCCTGAACGTCACCAACATGCTCGACACCGACACCTCGATCCACTGGCATGGATTACTGCTGCCTTTCCAGATGGACGGCGTGCCGGGGATCAGTTTTCCCGGGATCAAGCCGGGCCAGACCTTCGCTTACGAATTTCAGGTCAGGCAATCGGGCACCTACTGGTATCACAGCCACTCCGGGCTTCAGGAACAGCAGGGGCATTACGGCCCCATGATCATCGATCCTGCGGGCGACGAGCCCCACGGCTATGACCGCGATTACATCCTGCTGCTGAGCGAATTTACCCCGCTCGACCCGCATTTCATCATGGATCGGCTGCGCAAGGGCGAAGGCTACTTCAACTACCAGCAGACCAGCTGGACCGATGATTACCCGCTGTCGGCCGCCGACCGCCGGATGTGGGCTGAGATGCGCATGCCGGCGACCGACATCGCCGACATCACGGGCTCCACCTATACTTATCTCGCCAACGGTCGGGGGCCGAAAGAGGGGCTCGAGTATCTTTTCAACCCTGGAGAGCGAATACGCCTGCGCATCATCAACGGTGGTGCTCAGACGTTCTTCAACGTCCGCATACCCGGGCTTTCCATGACGGTGATCGCGGCTGACGGCCAGAACGTGAAGCCGGTCGAGGTGGACGAATTCCAGATCGGCAGTGCCGAGATCTACGACGTGATCGTCACGCCGCGCGAGGCCGAGGCTTACACCATCGTGGCCGAGAGCATGGACCGCTCGGGGATGGCGCTCGCCACCCTGGCACGCCGACCCGGTGCGCGCGCGGCTATCCCGCCGCCGCGCAAGCCCCCGCTGCTCACAATGGGCGATATGGGCATGAACCATGGTGAGGGGGCAGGCGGTCATTCGATGGCGGGCATGAAGATGCGCGATCCCGCACTGTTGCCGCCCGATGTCGAGTTCGGCCCTGGCATCGACATGGTCTCGATGATGCCGGTCGACAAGATGGGCGACCCTGGCCTCGGCCTGCGCGACGTCGGCCACCGAGTTCTCAACTACCGAATGCTTGCGGCACTGACGCCGAACACCGATACGCGCGAGCCGTCACGCCTGCTGGAGCTCCATCTGACCGGGAACATGGAGCGCTATATGTGGTCCTTCGACGGCCGGATGTATTCGGCCGTCAGCGACGTGCCGATCCGCTTCGCCTGGAACGAGCGGGTGCGGGTGAAGCTCGTCAACAATACGATGATGGCCCACCCGATCCATCTGCACGGAATGTTCTTCGAGCTCGTCAACGGCGAGGATGCAGCTCATCAGCCACGCAAGAACGTTGTTATCGTGCAGCCCGGGGCGAGCGCACAGTTTGATCTCACTGCCGACGAGCCGGGCGACTGGGCCTTCCACTGCCACCTGCTCTACCACATGCATGGCGGGATGATGCAGACGGTGACCGTGATGGGGCCGGAGGCAAGCGGATGAGCATCATGCTTGCTCTTCTGGCTCTCGTCAGCGCGTCACCCGTCGTGGCTCAGCATCAAGGTCATACGATGCCCGCTCCTGCGCCAGCTCCGGCGCCTACTCCTGATCCTGCTTCGGTCAACGCTGATCCCCACACCGGGCATGACATGAGCCAAGACGCCCCGCTGCGAGGCGACGACCCTCACGCGGGCCATGACATGCGTCGTCCTGCTGATGATCCGGCGGCCACCGGCATGGACAGCATGCAGGGCATGGATCACAGCACGATGGGCCATGACACTGGCTCGGATGCTTCATCCCTTTCACCCGGACCGGACATGGAGACGCCGCCGCCGCCGGAAGCGGGGAGTGGGCCGCCCCGCGCTGCCGATGCCTTCTGGGGTGCCAAAGCGATGGCAGCGTCGCGCGAGGATTTGCGCAGGAGCCATGGGGACTTTCCGGTCTTCTGGTTCCAGGGCGACCGTTTCGAGACGCAGGTGCGTGATGCCAAGGATGCGTACCTGTGGGACATTCAGGGTTACTACGGCGGCCCGACCGAACGCCTCTGGTTCAAGAGTGAGGGCGAGGGCGAATGGGGTTTGTCACCGGACGATGCCGAGGTGCAGGCGCTATACTCCAAGGCGATCGCGCCTTTCTGGGATGTTCAAGCCGGTGTGCGGCAGGACATTGCCGGTCCCGACACCACGCATGTCGTTTTGGGCATCCAAGGCCTGGCAGCGTATAGGTTCGAGGTGGACGCTGCGATGTTCCTATCGCACCGAGGGGATCTGACCGCCAGAATCGAAGCTGAGCTCGATCAGCGCATCACCCAGCGCCTGATCCTCCAGCCACGCATCGAAGCTAACCTCTCTGCTCAGGACATTCCCCTGCTCGGCATCGGCGCGGGGCTCGACCGGATCGAGGTCGGTGCACGTCTGCGCTATGAAGTGCGCCGCGAGTTCGCACCCTATATCGGCGTCGATCAATCATGGCGAATCGGCAACGGTGCCGACTTTGCGCGTGCACGCGGTCAAGCATCCAGCGGCACCAGCTTTGTCGCTGGGATTAGGTTCTGGTTCTGATCAACTTGAAGGGCACTATGTGATGAAATTTACCTCTCTCCTCGCCGCTGTAGCGATCGCAGCCTCAGCGGTCACGTATCCTGCTGCCGCGCTGGCGCATACGAAGGTTGTCGCCTCAACTCCGGCTGAGGGTGCAACCGTTGCCAGCGCTCGCACCGTTACACTGAGCTTCAGCGAAGCTTTGCTCCCGCCCACAGCAGCAGCTAGCCTCGTGATGACGGCCATGCCGGGCATGAAAGACCACGGCGAAATGGCGATCCGCAACTTCACCACCGCCTGGTCGAACGGCAACAAGACTATGACCCTGACCCTCGCTAAGCCGCTTGCCAAGGGGACCTATGAAGTGCGCTGGCAGGCCGCGGGGGCTGACGGTCACCGCATGAAGGGTACTTTGACGTTCACCATCGGGTGATCCGGTCGTGCAGAGCTTAGTCGAACCAGTCTTGCGGTTCACTCAATATGCGCTGCTCCTTGGCCTGTTCGGGTGGTCGGCATTTTGGATACTTGGCTTGCAAAGCCTCCACTGGCTGAAGTTTGAGCGTCAGCCGGTCTTCTTTGCCATTCTGACGGCTCTTGCGGCACCAGTGGCATCGTCGGCGCTCATGCTGATATCGATCGCTGCGATGATGGGTGTGTCCGTAGTGGCGCTTGACGGGCCCATGATCGAGATGATGATCTTCGGAACCGATATGGGCTATGCGTTCATTGCCCGAACGGGGCTGCTGGTGGTGGCGTTAGCTTTCCTTCTTACAATCAAACGCCGTGTTGCCTTGGTGTTTGCGGCAGGCTGCTTCGGTAGCGCCCTTTTGACCCTAGCCTGGAGTGGTCATGCCGCTGCCAGCGAGGGCGGAGTGGGGTTGGTCCATCGTCTCAATAACGGCATCCATTTGATCGGCGCGGGATTGTGGTTTGGTGCAATCGGGTGGTTTCTTTTCCTGACGTTTCAATGTCGTCAGGATCCGGATGGCATTCGGGCGCAAGCGGTGCTCAAAGAAATGCACGCCTTTGCACCACTGGGCGTAGCACTGGTGGCGGTTGTTGCGTTTACCGGGACTATAAACTCCCACCTAATTTTCGGCGTACAGAACCTGGCGATGACGCTTTACTCTTCCTACGGAATCCTGCTGGCAATGAAACTGGCTCTGGTCGCGGCTATGGTCGGTTTCGGAGCACATCATGCGCGCGTGAGCAGAAGCGCTTCACGAAGGATAGAAGGGGTCGCCTCGGGCAGCGCTCGAACTTTCTCTGCATTGCGCCGCACGCTTCTTGCGGAGTTCCTGCTGGGGATATTTGTAACCGGCTTGGTGGCAGTACTCGGCACAATGTCGCCGACGTTGATGTAAGGGGCCACCGATCCGCAAGGGAAGCGAATGTCCGCCAACCTAGCGTCAAGCAGTGCCAGTTGGATGGAAGGCGGTGATAATCGGGCATGGCCCCGCATCGTCGCCTGCGCAGGCTTCCGCCAGACGGACGAGCGCGCCGCGCATGGTCTGCAAGGTCGCGATCTTGTGATCAAGTGCATCGATGCGGCGGTTGGCAAGCTCATGCGCCGCCGAGCGGTCGGCAGTGTCCAGAGCCAGCAATGTCGCAATCTCGCCGAGAGTGAAGCCTGCCGTCTGTGCCGCGCGAATTGACCGCAGGCGGTTGAGATCATCGATGCCGTATCGGCGCGGCCCTTGTCCGCGCTCTGGTTCGATGAGGAGCCCGCGCCGCTGATAAAAGCGGATTGTCTCAACGTTCACGCCGCCAGCTCGGGCGAGTTCGCCAATTTTCATTAAAGTGCTTGATCCCGTACCATGGTACGGAATTTATAGCGGCAGCATTGCCTGCGAATCAAAGGAAAATCGCCAATGCTCCGATCTGCCAAATCCGCTGAGCTATTCCGCATGGTAATGCCCGGACACACTTGCCCGTACGGCTTGAAATCTAGGCACCTGCTGTTGTCGCGCGGTTACCAGGTGGAAGACCACCACTTGACCACGCGTGCGGAAACCGATGCTTTCAAGACCAAACACGGTGTGGTCACTACGCCGCAAACTTTCATCGATGGGCAGCGGATAGGCGGTCACGATGATCTCCGGCGCTTCTTCGGCCTGAGTGTCGCCGATCCTAATGCGACTTCTTATCGCCCGGTCATGACGCTGTTCGCTATGACTGCGCTCATGGCTATGGCGGTAGGTCAAGCTGCCGACGGCCACGCAATCAGTGTTCGCGTCGCCGAGTGGTTCATCGCTTTTTCTATGTGTGTCCTGGCACTACTCAAACTGCAGGATGTCGAAAAGTTTGCGACGATGTTTCTCAACTACGACCTGCTCGCGCAGCGCTGGATACCCTATGCTCAGCTCTATCCTTTCGCCGAGGGCCTAGCCGGCGTCCTTATGGTGGCAGGCGTTCTTCATTGGATCTCGATCCCTGTGGCACTGTTCATTGGTATGATCGGAGCAGTTTCGGTGTTTAAGGCGGTCTATATCGACCGCCGCGAACTCAAATGTGCCTGCGTTGGCGGATCGAGCAACGTGCCGCTTGGCTTCGTGTCGCTCACCGAAAACCTGATGATGATCGCAATGGCATTGTGGATGACCGTGAGGATGGTTACCTGACGGAGACGGCGGGCACGGTTCACGCTGGGGTTTGGCGCGCCGCTGAACAGCAACATTGGGCCATGCTCAGCAGCTTAACGGGAACCCGAAGGATACGTCGCCGAGCGGCGAAAAGCATACATTTTCAAAGCAACTTTATCATCGCTCTGATCAAAAAATTCAAATCCGCGAGCTGACTCGTGGGAATATTGAGAAAATGTATAGCAATGCCAACGCTGCCCCAATGCTGACGCCTTATGCTGGGCTATGCTCATTCGCCCCGCTATTGTCACCATTGTCCCTGCAATACTCCTGACCGCCTGCGGAAGCGGGCCTACCAAGCCAACCAAGGCTCCGGTTCACAGTGAAGCGATCGCCCACGAGACCGAGCTTGTCCGCCTGAAGCTGACGCCGGAAGCGCAGAAGCGGCTCGGGATTGTCACTGAGCGGATCGGGACGGGCACCGCATCGGCCATACGCATGACCAGTGGCGAAATCGTGATCCCGGCAGGCGTCGGCGGCGCGCCGATCAACTCCGCCAGCAATCTGCAACAGCTTGGCTTGCAGCAGGTCGCCGCTGATGGGGAACTTGCGCGGGCGGGGGCGCAGCTTGCCTTGGCGCGCGTCGCCTATGATCGTGCCTCGGCTCTGGTTGATGAGGAAGCGGGCAGCATTCGCGCGCGTGATGAGGCGACGGCGGCGCTTGGTGCGGCAAAGGCTGCTGCCGATGCGGCTGCGGCCCAGCGCCGCCTGCTCGGGCCATCGGTCGCAAGCCTTGGCAACCAGCGCTACGTCTGGGTGCGGGTGCCGGTGTTCGGAAGCGATCTTGCCGGGCTGCAACAAGGCCAGTCGGCGCTGATCTCACCGCTTGGGCAGGACGGCGCGAAACGCTCGGCCCGGCCAGTCGATGCGCCGCCATCGGCCAACGCGGTGGCGGGCACCGTGGATCTCTATTTCGCGCTCGACAATCGTGATCGGGCCTACCGTGTCGGCCAGCGGGTCAGCGTCGCGCTCCCGCTCGCTGGTGGGCAAAGCGAAGGGCTGTCCGTGCCGACCTCCGCGATTCTGCGCGACATCTATGGCGGCGAATGGGTCTATGCCAAGACCGAGGCCGACACTTATGTGCGCCAGCGGATCGAGGTGACAGCGACAGAAGGCGGCCGCGCGATCCTGTCGCGGGGCCTTCGTCCCGGAACAGTGGTGGTCACGGCAGGCGCTGCCGAGCTGTTCGGCACCGAGTTCGGGGTCGCACACTGATGCTGGCCTGGCTGGTTCGCTCGGCGCTCAAGCAGCGCGTGCTGGTGCTTGCGATGGCGGCGCTCTTGGTGGTGCTTGGCCTGCGCGCCTCTGCCGATGTGCCGCTGGATGTGTTCCCCGAGTTCGCTCCGCCTATCGTCGAGATCCAGACCGAAGCGCCGGGCCTGTCCACCGAGGAGGTCGAAAGCCTGATCACGGTGCCGATTGAAACCGCCGTCAACGGCGTGCCTGATCTGGCAACCCTGCGGTCGAAGTCGGTGCTAGGCCTCTCCTCGGTGACGATCCTGTTCGAGCGCGGCACCGATGTGATCCGCGCCCGCCAGTTGGTGCAGGAGCGTGTGGCGCAGGTGCAGGCGCGGCTGCCTGCCGCTGCCCGCCCGCCAGTCATGCTGCCGCCGCTGTCGTCCACGAGCCGGGCGATGAAGATCGGCATCTCGTCGAAAAAGCTCGATCAGATGCAGCTGTCCGAGCTGGTGCGCTGGACGATTCGGCCCAAGCTGATGTCGGTGCCGGGCGTCGCGAATGTCGCCGTCTGGGGTTATCGCGACCGGCAGTTGCAGGTGCTGGCCGATCCCGACCGGCTGCAAGCCTCGGGCGTCACGCTCGCCGAGCTGCGCGCGGCGACCGGCGATGCGGTGCTCGTTGGCGGCGGCGGCTTTGTTGATACGCCCAACCAGCGGCTGCCAGTACAGCAGGCGAGCGCGATCCAGACCGCCGATGATCTCTCCCGCACAGTCATCAAGATCGCGGGCGATGCGCCGGTGCGGGTGGGGGATGTCGCGCGAGTGACCGAAGGCTTTGTCGCTCCCATCGGAAACGCGATCATCGACGACGGCCCGGGCATCATGCTGATCGTCGAGAAGCAGCCCACCGGCAACACGCTCCAGCTGACCCGCGACGTCGAGGCGGCGGTCGAAGAGCTGCGGCCCGGCCTCAAGGATGTGAAGATCGACACCACGATCTTCCGCCCGGCAACCTTCATCGAGAAGTCGATCGACAACCTCACCCGCGCGCTGATGATCGGCTGCCTGCTGGTGGCGATCGTCCTGTTCGCCTTTACCCGCGACTGGCGGCAGGCGACGATCAGCCTGGTGGCGATCCCGCTGTCGCTGCTCGCGGCGGGCCTCGTGCTGCTGTGGAGCGGTGCGACGATCAACACGATGGTGATCGCGGGTCTGGTGATTGCCCTTGGCGAGGTGGTCGACGATGCAATTATCGATGTCGAGAACATCGCCCGCCGTCTGCGCCTGAACCGTGAGGCGGGCAATCCGCGCTCGGCCTTTGCCGTGGTGCTCTCGGCCTCGCTCGAAGTGCGCACGGCTGTGGTCTTCGCCTCGCTGATTGTGATGCTGGTGTTCCTGCCGATCTTCTTCCTTGGCGGGGTGGCGGGGACGTTCTTCCGGCCATTGGCGATTGCCTATGTGCTGGCGATTGCCGCCTCGCTGCTGGTCGCGCTGGTGGTGACGCCTGCGATGTGTCTGATGCTGCTGCCGAATGCGCCGATGAAGGAGCATCGCGACACGCGCTTTGTCGCCTCGCTCAAGCAGCGCTATCTCGGCGTCCTGCCCCGGCTGATCGACCGGCCACGACTTGCCATGGGCATTGTCGCGGGCGGCCTGCTGCTTTCCGGCGTGGGCTATCTGGGATTCAAGGACCAGTTCCTGCCCGACTTCCGCGAGACCGACTTCCTGATGCACTTCGTCGAGAAGCCGGGTGTGGGCATCGATGCGATGGACCGCATCACCATCCGCGCCTCGAAGGAGCTGCGCGCAATCCCCGGCGTACGCAACTTCGGGGCGCATATCGGGCGTGCCGAGGCTGCCGACGAGGTGGTGGGTCCGAACTTCACCGAGCTGTGGATCAGCCTTGACGACGAGGCCGACTACGACGCCAGCGTCGCCCGCATCAAAGAAGTGGTCGAAGGCTATCCCGGCCTTTACCGCGACGTGCTCACCTATCTGCGCGAACGTATCAAGGAGGTGCTCTCGGGCGCAGGCGCGACCGTGGTTGTGCGGATTTACGGCCCCGACCAAAACGAGCTGCGCGCCGCAGCCGAGCGGGTGCGCGGCAAGGTCGCCAGCATCCCCGGCGTCACCGATCTCAAGGTCGAACAGCAGGTGCTCGTGCCGCAGATCCAGATCCGTCCGCGCGCGGCCGATCTGGTCACGCTGGGCCTGACGCCCGGCGAAGTGCGGCGGCAAGCGCAGACGCTGGTGGCAGGCGAGAAGCTGGGCGAGATCTACCGCGATCAGAAGGCATTCGACGTTTCCTTGTGGGGCGAGCCGGCCATTCGCGGCGACCAGCACGCGCTCGCCGACCTGATGATCCAGACCCCGGTCGGCGCGCCGGTGCGCCTGCGCGATGTGGCCGACGTGGTGGTCGTGCCCGCGCCCAACGAGATCAAACGTCAGGACGGCCAGCGCCGCCTCGACGTTACGCTCAACATCAGGAGCGATGCCGATCTGGGCGCCGTGGCGCGCGGGGTCGAGGCAGCGGTGGGCGAGGTGCCCTTTGCCACGGGCTACCATCCCGAGATCCTCGGCGAGTATGCGGCGTTGAAGGAGTCCCGCGAACGGTTGTGGACTGTCGGCCTGCTCTGCCTTGTCGGCATCCTACTGCTCGTCTGGCTCGAGTTCCGCTCGGCCCGGATCACCGCGCTGGTCGGCCTCAGCCTGCCTTTCGCGCTGGTGGGCGGGGTGATCGGGGTTGCACTGACCGGCGGTGTGCTGTCGCTGGGATCGCTGGTCGGCTTCGTCACTGTGATCGGGATTTCGGCACGCAACGGGATCATGCTGCTCTCGCACTACGATCATCTGCGGCGGTTCGAAGGCGAGGCGTTCGGCCCGGCCCTGATCCTTCGCGGCGCGCAGGAACGTCTGGTGCCGATCCTTATGACCGCGCTGTGTGCGGGTCTTGCGCTGGTGCCGCTGGTGATTGCAGGCGACAAGCCGGGTCACGAGATCGAGCATCCCATGGCGATCGTTATCTTGGGCGGGCTCATTTCATCGACGGTGCTCAACCTGTTCCTGATGCCCGCACTCTATGGGCACTTCGGCAAGGACCGTCCCGCGTCCGAGCCCGAACTGGCGGAGGCGGTGGCATGAAGCGCTTTGTCCCCCTCGCGGCGCTGATGGTGACCGCCTGCGCAACCACGCCCCCACCTACGGCTACCAAGGTCGATCTCACGCTCGCTGCCGGGCCGTTCGCAAGCCTCCCGGTTGCCTCAATCGAGCCGGTGCCCGATGATTGGTGGCGGCTCTATGATGATCCTTTGCTTGACCGCCTGGTCGAATCCAGTCTTGCAGCCAATGCCGATCTCAGGGTGGCCTATGCCAATCTCGATGGCGCACGCGCGGCGCTGCGTCAGGCGCAAGCCGCCCGGTTGCCTCAGACCACCATCGAGAGCAGTCTCGGCATCGACAATCCCGCCAATCAGCCGAGCGCTTCGGGCAATGTGCCGACGACGGACTACGACTTGGGGGTAACCGCAAGCTGGGATGCGGACCTCTTCGGACGGCTCCGTTCGGGTGCTCTGGCCTCCCGTGCGGATGCCGAGGCGCAGGCAGCTGCGCTTGATGGGGTAAAGGTCGCGGTCGTCGCTGACACGGTTCTGGCCTATGTCGACTTGTGCGGAGCAAGCCGCAGCCTTGCCGTCGTGCAGGAACAGGTCGCGCTTCAGGACCACGCGCTGACAATCACCCGTAGTCAGCTGGCGGCAGGCGAGGTCTCCCCGCTGGAAGTCTCGCAAGCTGCCAACCTTGTCGCCACGACCAGGGCGGCCATTGCACCGCTGGAAGCCGCGCAGGCCAATGCGCGCTACCGCCTCGCTACGCTCGCAGGTCGTCCGGCAGGAGAGGCCCGCACCAACCCTGTGACCTGCACCGCGCCGCCGAAACCGCGCACTGCGGCTCCCGTCGGTGATGGCACCGCCTTGCTGCTGCGCCGCCCTGATATTCGCGAGGCCGAGCGCCGCCTTGCTGCCGCCACTGCGAGAATCGGTGTTGCGCGAGCCGATCTCTACCCCCGCATCAACCTTGGCGGGGCGCTGGGGCTGTTGAGCGGAGGGCTGGTGGCGACCGGTTCGCCGCTGGTGAGCTGGGCCTTCCCCAATCAGGCCCCGGCCCGCGCACGTATCGAACAGGCCGAGGCGACCGAGCGGGCAGCGCTGGCCGGATGGGATGTGGCGGTCCTCCGGGCGCTGCGCGATGTCGAGACGGCTCTTGCGGCCTATGATGGGGAAGTGCGCCGCAACCGCGCGCTGACCGAGGCCCGCGACGAAGGACGCCTCTACGCCCGCCGCGCCGAGGCGCGCGTCAGGCTTGGCGATGCGGCACCACTCCTGCGGATCGACGCCGACCGCACGCTGGCCCAGGCCGAGCTGTCGCTCGCGCAATCCGAACTCGCCGTTGCGCAGGCGCAGGTGGCGCTGTTCCGGGCGCTTGGCGGTGGCTGGCGCAGCGGTGCTAAGCCGCTAGAATGATCGCATGAGAATCCTGATCGTCGAGGACGACGCTGATACCAACCAGTTCATCGCCCGCGGCTTGGCCGAGTTGGGCCATCAGGTGGTGACCAGCGGCGACGGGCGCGATGGGTTGTTCCATGCGACCGATGGCGGGTTCGATGCCATGGTGGTCGACCGGATGCTGCCGGGGCTGGATGGCCTCGCGTTGGTCAAGGCCCTGCGCGCTGCCGGAAACATGACCCCGGTGCTGATGCTCACCGCCGTCAGCGGGATTGCCGACCGGGTCGAAGGGCTCGAAGGCGGGGCGGATGATTATCTGGTGAAGCCCTTTGCCTTTACCGAACTGGCTGCCCGCCTCCATGCGCTGGGGCGTCGGCCATCAGCGGCAGCGGAGCCTGCGCGGTTGACGGCAGGTGACATCGTGCTCGATCTGCATCGCCGGACCGTCACGCGCGCAGGCCGCAAGATTGCGCTCCAGCCCCGCGAGTTCACACTTCTGGCCGAACTGATGCGCAACCCTGGCCGGATCATGACCCGCACCATGCTGCTCGAACGGGTGTGGGATTTCGACTTCGACCCCAAGACCAATATCGTCGAGACCCATCTCAGCCGGTTGCGCTCTAAACTCAACGCCGGGTTCGACAGCGACCCGATCGAGACCGTGCGCGGCGCGGGCTATCTCATCAGGGACGGCGGATGAAGCGCTGGTGGCGCGGTACGTTCGGCCTCGTGGCGGCAGTGGCCTTGGGCTTTGCGCTGGCGACGCTCGTGATCGGCGTGGTCGTTTTCGAATCGACACACGAGGCGCTTGAGCTTCAGCTTGATCACCGCATTGCCATCGAAACGCAGGCATTGATCGATGAAGGGCAGGACGGGCATGAGGGCGTGGCCGCTGCCATCCGCCGACGCGAGGCGGCGAGCAGCACGGCAAGTCTCGGCTATCGGCTCGTCGATGCGGCGAACGCGCCCATAGCTGGAGCGCTCGATGCGACCGTTCCGTCGCAGCCCGGATATGTGGAGCTGCTGCCCTACAAGGCGGATGGAGAGGAGCGTATTGCGCAGTCACTGACGACCGACCTCCCAGGGGGATACCGGCTGCTTGTCGCCGCCGATCGTGCCGCTATCGACGAGATGGACAAGCGTTTCATTCTCCTGTTTCTCGGAGCCTTTGGCGCAATGCTGCTGCTGGGTATCGCTGCCGCCTGGCTGGTGGGCCTTGTCACGCGGCGGCGTCTCGCTCGCATCGATCAGACTGCCACTGCGATCATAGCGGGCGATCTATCGCGGCGCGTGCTTTTGGCCGGCAGCGGCGATGAGTTTGACGGCGTGGCCACGACGCTCAACCGGATGCTCGACCGGATCGTTGGGCTGATGGAGAACCTGCGCCAGGTCTCCAGCGATGTCGCTCACGATCTGCGGACCCCCTTGACCAGACTGCAAAATCGGCTCGACGAGGCCTTGCGTGAGCGCAACCCCGAGCTGCAACGCGAGGCCATCGAGGCAGCAGCGAGCGAAGCGAGCGAGCTATTGGAGGTCTTTTCGGCCCTGCTGCGGATTGCGGAGGTCGAAGGCTTGGCAGCACGGGCGCATTTCCAGACTGTTGATCTGAGCGCGGTAGTGACCGATGTGGCTGAGGTCTTCCGGCCAGCGCTGGAGGGCAGCGGCCTCCAGCTAGTCACCAGCATCGCGCCCGACCTGACTGTGTCCGGCGATCGCAGGCTACTGCAGCAGATGCTGATGAACTTGCTCGACAATGCTGCGCAGCACACACCAGCGGGGACGACCGTCTGCATCACCCTTGAAAGCACCCGGGACGTTACCAGCCTCGCAGTGACTGATGACGGGCCGGGGGTCAGCGAGAAGCAGGCGCCCGAACTCTTCAATCGGTTTGCGCGGGGCGACCGTAGCCGATCAACGCCCGGCCATGGTCTGGGGCTGGCGATGGTTGCGGCAATCGTTTCTGCTCATTCTGGCAAGGCCACCATTGCCCCCAGGCCTGGCTTCGGCGTCCACATATCACTGTAGCTCAACCCATCCAGCGCATCAGTCAGTGGTTTTGTCTCCACGTGACAGAGTTCTCTGCGGAACAAAAATGATCAAAAGGATGATTGCGACAATGAGCGCCGCAGATCCGGCGGAACGGCTGAGTTCAAGACCTCCACTTGCAAGCGGCTTGTCGAGAAAGTCGCCCACCGTCGCGCCAAGTGGGCGTGTCAGAATGAAGGCGGCCCAGAACAGTGCAACTCTGCTGACGGCGGTTTGCCAGTAGAGCAGTGCCAGAATGACCAGCGCCAGGCCAAACAATGAAGCGGCGCCGAGATATCCGAGCGGCCCATCAGCCACCCAATCGCCCAACGCTGTGCCCAAGGTCTGCGACAAGGTGATTGTCACCCAGTAGAACACTTCTGTGCCCGGTGCATGAATGTCAGCGACGTTGATCGAGCCTTCCGTCTGGTACCAAAGCAGGAGACTCGCCAGCACCATCCCCAGCAACAGCAGGGATCCTCCGGGATAGCCGATGCCGATCGAGCGGGTTGCGAAGTCGGCCATCGTCGTGCCCGCTGTCGTGGATGCGATGATAGTGGACCAGTAGAGCCAAGGATGAAACCGGAGGGAGCGTATCTGCGTCGCCACGAGCACAACAAGTGCGGTCAAGAAAATCGCGGTTCCCACGAGATAACCATTGAGACCACCCTGACCGGCCGTGGCGGTCGTTTCTCCCAGCCAGCTCATGCTCACGGTGTCGCCGGCGGTTTCGCCGAAGGTGGTTGCAAGGATCTTGATGATCCAGAAGCCCAACGTAATCGCTGGCACCTTGCTCAGGGCTGCGTACTGAGACGACTTCATGACGGACCTCGTGTCGTAGAGAAGGGAGCCTAGCAGCCTCGGACGGTGAACCCGTGGTGAATATCAACCCTTCACCCCGTTTCCTCGAAGAATTTGAGGTAGCTCGAACTAGGCAGTATCGTTCTGCTATGACGATGCCGGTCGCCGGGTGACTTGAGCGAGCCACAAATTGGCCTCTCAATCAGCTGACGGGCTAGGCTTTTAGCCAAATTGTTGTGCTACAGAATCCAGGCCGTCCGAAACAATGGACTTGGATAGATTAACCCCGGCGTCACTCGCATGTGACGCCCAATCGGCGAGTGCTGCGCGAACATCGTCAATGATGGCCGCCACACGTTTTGTTGGAATTCCGTGGCTCTTCGCAAGCGTCTCGACATGCTCTCGCGTGATGGTTCGCCCTTCGCCCAGAACAGCCATGTAATGCTCGCCGCCCGGGCCATTCGAGAACGTGAGGTCAAAGGCAGGCGCGAGCCGCCAATCTCCCCGAAGATCCATCAGGTAGGCGTGCTGGCGAACATGATCATCGCGATTTCGCGCGAGCACGTTGAATACCATGCGGCGGAAGGCCTGCTCCACGTCCGCCATGCTGTGAGTGATGGCCAATGTCGCCTTCAGGAACCCGTCGTAGTCGACGCTGGGCATATGCGGCGAGGCTTCGAGCACCCCGCCCAAGCTCACCATGTGAAGCCTCTGGCCTGGCACTGGTCGATCGAAACGCCTTGTCGCGAAATGGCCCGACCCGGTCGCCGACGGGATCAACCGAGTCTCAGCCATATCAATCCCCGCGGCGCGGGCCATCCGGGCGTAGGCCTCCTCCAACTGCCCGATATCGGCGGGGTCGTTCGTCGCTGCAAACTTGACTATCCATTCCTCACCAGCACTCTTGTTTCCCGCTCCGGCCAGCTCGTCTCCGGCTGACAGGTTCCCGGCTGCGTCGATCGCCACATGGACTTTCGGCCGCGCGCCGCCCGAGCCGCCGCCCAGACGAGTGAGCAGCGCCTCCAGCTCTGTCTCCTCGCCGAGCAGAACGTGGCGGGATTCATCGGCCAAAGCATCGAGGTCGATAGTACTTGAAGCCTCACCATCAAGCGTTTCGGGCTGAAAGACCAGGGCGCCCCGACCTTTCGTGCCAACCAGGGCGAGCCGGTCGACCGCATTGAGGTCTTCGAACCGGTGACCCATTTTTTGAAGCCGCCGCTTCAACAAGAGCATGCCCCAGGCATCGGGCAGGCAGTCCGACAGGAAACCATGGAGGCCATCGAAGGTCCGGCTGCGGGCGGGGTGCAGGCCCGGCTCAGCCGGATAGTGCAGCGGGGAGATTGGCATTCTTTCCGCGATGACATCTGCCGACCATTCGAGCTGAGCAAGTCCTCTACCCATCGCCAGCCTGCCGACCGAGCGCGGCGCGGTAGTCTCATCGGTCAGCAGCCCAACCGCTAAAGGCGTTCCCGGAGCCAGCTTCATGACCTTGTCCCGCTGGCACGCTTGCGCTGCGGCTTGGCAGCCTGGCGCTGCTGCGCAAGAAGCTCGTCCATGCTGCTTGCCGCAATCTCAGGGAACAGCGTGACAATGCCCTCGTCGCAGCGCAGTGCGATGGCAGCGCGCACCAGGTCTTCGATGGAAGCCCGGCCTTCGGCCTCCATCCGCCGCCATGTTCTGTGGGCCACGCCGGCTTTGGCGGCTGCCGCTTGCTGTGTAAGATCAAGGGCCAGGCGGCGGGCCTTGATCCGCTTGCCGAGGCTTGTCAGCTGATCCTGTAGCGTAAGTAGCATGGGCCATATATGGCCGTCAAACTTCTTAAAGTCAAATTATAGGCCATATATGGCCGATGAAAGACCCCTAGCGGAACTTCGGTTCACTCTTCAGGTGTAGTTCCGAGGCTCCGCGCTGCCAAGCCAGAAGGGGAGGGGGATGCTCTGATGCGCATCAGCATCAGGAGCAGCGCATGACCGATCTTTTCACCCAGTTCGACACCCGCCTTGATCAGGCCATCGACGAAGTCGCGCTGGAGCTTGCCAGTGGATCGCTGAGCAAGAATACGCTCTTCAGCGTCATGAAAAACCTCTACGGAGGTAGCTCGGCTGAAGGCCGCTGGGCACAGCGCGATGCCTATGACCTCCTCGAAGCAGGGGTGACCCGTCACCTGCTAAGGTCAGCCGGTCCGGTGCGCCTGGACGACATTACTGCTTTGAGCCTTCTGGTTGAGGAGCTGCCAACCCATACCGTCAGGAGCGAAGACCAGATCCGGTTTCAGCAGTTCTCTACGCCTGCCGATCTCGCGGCACTCGCGACCTTCCTCGCGCAGCCCCGGCCAGACGATATCGTGCTGGAGCCGAGTGCGGGACACGGGGCGCTTGTGGCCAGCCTGCCGACGGTCAGGCAACTGCACCTCAATGAACTTGATCCCAAACGCCGTGAGAAGCTCGCTCTGCTTTTCAAGCATGCCGAGCTTACCGGGATCGACGCTGCGATGCTGGCATCCGCGCTGGATCCCTCGCTGCGCCCCAGCCTGATTCTGATGAACCCCCCATTTTCCCGATCGGAGGGCCGGGGCGTCGACCAGTTCGCAGCGGTGCGACATCTGCGCGCCGCGCTCGGTAGACTGGCTCCTGGTGGTAGACTTGTGGCGGTCATGCCGGACTGGTTCACCACCAGCGCCAAGCTTTCGAAAATCTATGACCAGACATTCGAGAACTGCACAGTGCAAACAGCTTGCCGCCTTGCCAGATGTTATCACAAGCAGGGCACGAGCGTGCCGGTTCGCCTCTATGTGATCGACAAGGTCCCCGGAAACATCCGTCCTGCGATCCTTGCCCGATCGACCGTCGCAGAGATTGCCGGGGCGATCACAGTGGTGAAGCGGGCAGTCGGTCCTTGCGAGCTTTCACCAATTTCCGCACGGCAGCAGACCAAGCCAGGCACGCTGTTCAAGGCGATGCGCACCAGTGTAAAGGCGCCTGCGGCAAAGCCGCGGGTGATCGAAGCGCCATCGGTATCGCCGCTCGTTATTCGCCGTCTGGAAACGCCTCGGCCTCTGGGCGAGCAGGCCGGGGTCTATCTGCCCTACCGCCCAAGCCGGATCGACATTGAAGGCGCAAAAGCGCACCCGACCCCGCTCGTGGAAAGCGTGGCCATGGGCTCCATCCCCGCGCCGGTGCCTGAGTATTGCCCCAGCCTGCAGGACCGCATCCTCAAAGAAAGCCTGCTTTCAGAAGCGCAGCTTGAGACCGTGATCTATGCCGGCAATGCCTGGCAGCAGTATCTACCCGGCCTGTTCGTCCCCGCGGATGAGGGTGTCGCTCTCACTCTGGCTGAAGACGGACACTGCTACCGCAAGGGCTACTTCCTCGGTGATGGCACTGGCGCGGGCAAAGGCCGGCAGATTGCCGCCTGCATTCTCGACAATTGGTTGGCCGGACGCCGCAAGGCGATCTGGGTATCCAAGAACGAGAGCTTGCTCGAAGATGCGCGGCGGGACTGGAGCGCGATCGGCGGGATGCCTGCCGACATTCAACCACTCTCCAGCTGGAAGATCGATCAGCCGGTACCCTTCCGTGAGGGGATCCTCTTCGTAACCTATCCCACGCTGCGCAGTCAGAGGCAGGATGCGACCCGTCTCAGGCAATTGCTGGACTGGGCTGGGGCGGATTTCGAAGGCGTCATCGCCTTTGACGAAAGCCATGAAATGGGCGGTGTCGCCGGAGGGGAGGGCGCTCGCGGGAGCAAATCTGGCTCCCAACAGGGTATCGCCGGCGTCATGCTCCAGAACCATCTGCCCAAGGCCCGCGTGCTCTATGCCTCGGCGACCGGGGCCTCTGAAGTCAACAATCTCGCCTATGCGGTGCGGCTCGGCCTCTGGGGGCCAGGAACCGCCTTCGCCAACCGCGAGGACTTCATCAGCCAGATCAGGGCAGGGGGCATCGCTGCCATGGAGCTGGTGTCGCGTGACCTTAAGGCCCTTGGGCTGTACCAGGCCCGCGCGCTGAGCTTTGCCGGGGTCGAGTACGAGATCCTCAAGCATGACCTGACGGCCCAGCAGATCGCGGTGTACGACACCTATGCGGATGCCTGGTCGATGATTCACCAGAACATGGAGGAGGCGCTGGCTCTTACCGGCGTGGTCGACGACATCGATGGCAGCACGCTCAACGGCGGTGCGAAGGCTGCAGCGCGCAGTCGCTTTGAGAGCACCAAGCAGCGCTTTTTCAACCAGCTGCTGCTTTCGATGAAGCTCCCGACCCTGATCAGCGCCATCAATCACCACCTCGACCAGGATGACGTGGTGGTGGTCCAGTTGGTCTCGACCGCCGAAAGCATCCTCGATCGACGGCTCGACAGCCTTTCACCCGAGGAGCGAGCCGAACTCGACCTTGATCTCAGCCCGCTTGATGCGGTGATTGAATACCTCGAGCGCGCCTTCCCCACCCAGCAAATGACGCTCTATACCGAAGACACCGGCGCCACCCGTTCGACCCCGATGTTCGACGAGGACGGCCGTCCCGTGCACAATCAGGCTGCGATTGCCCGGCGAGCCGAGCTGATCGAGCATCTCTGCGCGATGCCGCCGATCAAGCCGGCCCTCGACGGCATCATCGAACACTACGGAACGGACAAGGTCGCAGAAGTCACCGGGCGCACAAAGCGCCTCATTACCCAGGCTGATGGCAACCAACGCCTCGAAACCCGCTCTCCGCGAACGAACCAATCGGAGATCGACCAGTTCATGGATGGCCGCAAGCCCATTCTCGTCTTCAGCGATGCAGGCGGAACGGGGCGCTCCTACCATGCCAGCCTTGACGCAGCCTGCCAGCAGCGCCGGGTGCATTTCCTGCTCGAGCCGGGTTGGCGCGCTGACCGGGCCATCCAGGGCCTCGGCCGCACCCACCGCACCCATCAGGCGAACACACCCCTGTTCAGGCCGGTCACGACCAACTGCAAAGGTGAGCTACGCTTCACTAGCACGATCGCGCGGCGCCTCGACAGCCTTGGAGCATTGACGCGCGGCCAGCGCCAGACCGGCGGCCAGAATCTGTTCGATCCGGCGGACAATCTCGAAAGCCCTTATGCCAAGGCGGCGCTCACCAGCTGGTTCGGCCTTCTCGCAGAGGGAACGCTGAAGAGCGTGACCTTGTCTGACTTCGAGCGACGCAGCGGATTGACGATCGTCTCCCAGGACGGCGTGCTCGAAGAAGACCTTCCCCCGATCCAGCGGTGGCTCAATCGCATTCTTGCACTGCCGATCGGCACGCAGAATGCGATCTTCGACGAGTTTCTTGGGCTCGTAGAGGCGCGGGTTTCCGCGGCGCGGGAGGCCGGCTCTCTGGATGTCGGCGTCGAAACGATTCAGGTCGAAAGTGCCGAAGTCATCGAAGATATTGTGCTGCGGACGGACGCACGGACCGGGGCGACCTCGCACCTTCTCCAGCTCGCCCTCAGGACGCGTGCCCGGCCAATGACGTTAGAACGGGTAAAGCAGCGCCTCGACCTTTCGGACGGGTGCATGCTCATGCACAACACTAAGAGTGGCAGGGCAGCGCTGGCCGAACCGTCCCGGCACTTCATGACGGATCGGGGCGAGCTGATCCGCCGCGTCATTCTCCACCGACCGCTACGCCGCGAATACCATCATCTTGATGATCTCGCAGAGTCTGCTTGGGCGGAGTGCTCTCGGGAGACCTTCGAGCAGCTCTGGTGTGCCGAGGTTGCCGAGTTGGCCGAGAAGCTGACAACCGAGAAGATCTACCTCGCCACAGGACTGCTGTTGCCGATCTGGTCGAGCCTTCCCATCGAATATCTGGAGGTTCGGCGAATTGTCGATGAGGAGGGACGCAGCTGGCTCGGCCGCATCGTTCACGAGCTCGACGTCGCAAACCTTCTGCAGAAGTTCGATATTACCTCGAGTGTCGAACTCACGCAGCAAACGATCCTCAAGGCGCTCGGAGAGCACCGGACCATCCCTATCAAGCAACCGTTTGAGGCCACCATCAAGTCGTCGCGGGTCGCCAACGAGCAACGCTACGAGATCGTCGGCGCCCCTGTCGACCAGCTGCCCTGGTTGAAGAGCATCGGCTGCTTCACCGAGATCATTTCGTTCCGCACACGGGTGTTCATTCCGACAAGGGCGGCGGAGGCCGTGCTGGCTGCGCTCCTGATGCGCTGATGCGGGGCAGCGCCGAAGGCCTTGAACCCATGGCGACTGCGACCAGTGCAGGGACTCGTCGGTGCATGGACCCGACAAACAAGGGGAGGGGGAGGGGATCTGTGCCCCGGTGATGGCCGGGAGCAGATCAGGAGTGACCGAGATGCTGATTCCCTTTTCCAAGCTCTATCTGAGCGATGCGAACGTGCGCAAAACACGCAACGACCAAGAAGATGCGCAGCTTTCTGCGGACATCGAGGCCCGCGGCCTCTTGCAGAACCTGCTGGTGACCAAGAGCAAGAAGCGCGGCCAGTATGCGGTGATCGCAGGCGGCCGCCGTCTGCGCGCCATCGGCATGATCATCGATCGCGGTGCCTGGGCAGCGGATGCTGAAGTCGAATGCAAGCTGCTCGAGGGTAGCGAAGAAACCGCGGGCGAAGCCTCGCTCGCCGAGAACTTCCAGCGGGTCGGCATGTCTCCGGCTGAAGAATGCCGTGCCTTCCAGCACTTCATCAAAGAAGGCAGCGATATCGCGGCCGTGGCGAAGCGCTTCGGACTCACCCAGCGGTTCGTCGAAGGCCGCCTGCGCCTTGCCAATCTGGCAGCGCCGATCTTCGAGGCACTCGCCGCTGGCGACATCACCCTCGAAATCGCCAAGGCCTATGCCGCCACGGACCAGCATGAAGTGCAGATGCGCGTCTTCGATCAGATGCGCCATGCCTACAACCCCAGCGCCGACGCCATTCGCCGCATGGTCGCTACCGGCTCCATGCGCGGCAATGACCCTATCGCGCTTCTCATCGGCGAAGATGCCTATGTGGCTGCCGGCGGAAAGGTCGAGCGCGATCTGTTCAGCGATGCGGGCGAAGATCGCTGGATCGATATCGAAATCGCGCACAGGCTCGCCTCCGAGAAGATGGAAGCTGAAGCCCAGCGCCTCACGGCCGAGACCGGACTCGCCTGGATCAGCCCCGTGGCCGCAAGCAACTCCTGGCAGGCGCGCAGCGAGATGGGCGTGTCCGCTGTCCGGCTCCCGCCTATGCCCCTCACTGAGGCGGCAAGAGCCCGCATTGACGAGATCGACGCCAGGATCGACGAGATCAGCGCAATCTTCGATGAAGGTGACGACCAGGACGACGTCGACTTCGGGAAGCTCGAGGCCGAGTACGAGGCGCTCGATGCCGAACGCAGCGACCTCAATAATCCGGTCCGTGAGCTGCCCGAAGAATGGCGCGGTGAAGTCGGGCGCTTCCTCGTGCTCACCACCCGCGGCGAGATGGTTCTCGAGGCAGATTACTACAGCGAGAAGCGGTTGTCGTTCGAGACCGATGACCACGGCAATGTGACCGCGACGGCAGAAGAGCCGGCACCGACCTCCGGGGGCCGCGCAAGCGGTACTCCCGCACGGCCTGAAGCCATCGCACCCGGAAGCGAGAAGCCGATCAGCGCGAGGCTATTCGACGAGCTCGCCGTTCAGCGCCGCAATATCCTGTCGGCTTGCCTGCTCGGCGATCCGGGGCTTGCCCTCGATTTCGCTATCTTCGCGCTCGCGGACAATCGCAGCTATGAGGGGAAGGGCACCTCGATCAAGGCGGGACGGCCGAGCGATCCTGCGACCGGCGAGGTTCCGCAATCAGCGGCAGAGGGCATTCTTGCCGAGGCAGAGGAAGGTCTCGACAAGGCGTGGCAGGAGCAGACCAGCGTCGCGGCCCGTTTCATCGCCTTCCGCGACCTCGAAGACGATGCCAAGGCGGCCTGGCTTGCCTATGCGGTGGCGCTCTCGCTCGAGGCGAAGAAGGGCTACGGATCCGAATATCATCCGGTCCATGCCGTGCTCGGGTTGATGCTCGATGTCGACGTTGCGGCTCTGTGGCGGCCGACTGCCGAGAACTTCTTCGACCGGGTAAGCAAAACCTCCTGTCTGGCCGCGCTGACCGAGGTTGGCGGAAGTGACCTTGCAGCGCGCTATGCGGCGTCCAAAAAGGCGGACCTCGCCAAGACCTGCGAGACGATCTTCGCCGGCAAGGCGATCATCGAGCAGGAGGTCAAGGAAGCTGCCCTTGCCTGGCTGCCCGAGGCCATGAAGTTCAGCACGGCCGCGCCCGGGGGCGTGCAAGGCGCTGATCCCGAGGTCTCTGACGACGGCGAGGCCGATATCGACGCAGTCGATGGGGCGGACGCGCTGCCTGATGCCGAAGAGCAGCCCGAAGGCGCCGCCGAAGACACGACGGTGGCTGCCTGAAGGGCTCACCCTCCTCCTGATGTCCTCCCCCTGATGTAATGGCCCGGTCGCTCACTCGAGTGGCCGGGCCTTCGTCTTCCAAGAAGGGAAACGCCGATGCGCCGCGGACCAAAGCGCGATGTCGCGCAGGAAATTACCAATCTCATCATTGCACGGATCGAGGCCGGCACACTGCCCTGGCGGCGGCCATGGAAAAAGACCGGGTCGGGTGGCGCGCCTCTGCGTGCTGGCGGATTGCCCTACACCGGGATTAATCGCCTCTATCTCTGGGCGGTCGCCGACTGCCTCGGATATGCTTCGCGCTACTGGATGACCTATCGTCAGGCTCAGGAACTGGGCGGGCAGGTGCGCAAAGGTGAGACGGCCGAGCCGAGCATCTATTTCAACAGCACGAGCAAGACCGACGTTGATCAGGCGACTGGCGAGGAGACGTCGAAAACCATCCGGTTCATGCGGTCCTACAGCGTCTTCAACGCCTCGCAGATCGAAGGCCTTCCGTCGCATTTCTATCCCAGTCCGGTCCCCGATGCACCGCCGACGCCCTCTGTGAAGGCAGCAGCCATCCAAGCCTTCTTTGCGCCGATCCCTGCGGACATCCGTCATGGCGGCGACCGTGCATTCTTCTCGCCGGGCGGAGACTACATCCAGCTTCCCGAGCGGGGCGCGTTCCGCACCGAAGACGGATATGTCGCCACCAAAGCCCACGAACTCGGACACTGGAGCGGGCACCCCTCGCGGCTTGCGCGCACGTTCGGCAAGCGGTTCGGCGACAAGGCCTATGCCTTCGAGGAACTGGTTGCC
>NZ_BJYR01000033.1 GCF_007991615.1 Novosphingobium sediminis
GTCCGGCTGCCGCTGATCCAGGCATTCTTCCAGTACTACTGGGAAGCCGGCGAGGCGGCTTTCGCTGAAATACCCGCCATCTGGGAAGCTGCCAAGGCGCGCATAAATGCTGGCGAAGGGCGCCCCTCAGGCGAGGAAGCTGCAGCGGCGCGGCGCACCGCTGGCTAAACTTGGTGTTCTGGAGAACGGAGCGATTGAGTTATCTCCCACCGGACACGGAAGCCCGCTGTCATGGAAGCAGCCGGTGACGTCTCCCGACCTCTGGCCGGGACCGCGCTCTATGCCGCCCGGCGCGCGGCTGCCCCGGCTTCGCAAGGGCTGCGCTGGCGCCGCGCTGCACCGAGCCCCGGACGGGTCTCGGCCCTTCGGGTAACGATCGCTGACGCGTTGGGTCGCCGCGCGCTCGTCGGCGGCATATGCCGCCGTCTCGGCGCGCAACGACCCAACCCTGACTGGTGCCCGAGATTTCAGGCGTTCGGTCCTGCGCCCGATCGCGTGATTTTCAAGGCGGTGTCGATTCTTCCGGTAAGCTTCCGCAGAGGAGCGCATTGGGGATAGGAGCCTTCGAGAAGCACCTTCAGCTCGATCAGGAGGCTTTCCACACCGCTACGCGAGTTGGCACGGCTGAACAGCGGATCGTCTGGAGACATGTCGCCATAATAGAGGTCGATGGGGTCATCCAGGGCGTTCAGTTGTTGATGCGGCACGTCGGCGTAGAGCCAATCGACGAGTACGCGCATGAGCTTGTCGACGCGCCAGTTCACCGCTCCGGGCTTGCTGTTCGATTGCAGGATCGCCCGCAGCAAACGTCCTGCCAGCTGATGCTGAACCAGCGTCATGCTGCCATTCGGCTTGCGATCGTATCCGATCATGTCGCGGTGATAGGGGAGCGTTTGCCGGGAGGGACGCGCAACGATGGTGCCCTTTGCCTTTGCACGGCGCTTGTCTTGCGGCGTTGCCGCTTGCGGCGAGATAAAGACATCGTGATTGGGCATTGATGACCCGGCCCAGTGCTCTGGTGTTTCTGGAGCGGGCAGTGCGTTGATGGTCCTCACCAAGGCATGGAAATCGAAGTCCTCAGTACGCTTGGAAGCGACGAAGAGGGTGCAGCGATACGGAAAGTACAGACCAGGCCAGTCTGCAGCGGCGAGATCCCAACCATTCCGCTTTGCCCACGTTGCCCGTTCATCGCTCACGCTCGGTCCGGAGTAGGGCTCGTCGATGAGTATGAACTGTCCGCTGGCCGGCAGCTTCCAATAGCTGGAATGGTCGTTGCCGGGCAATTCCTCATCGAGATCAGCCATCGCGCGGCTAGCTTCGAGATAGTCGCATGGCCGCAGGCCCGTCATCTCCATGAACCGAAGAGCACGTGCCGCCTTGCACAAACTATCGCGAGTATACTCGCGCGAGGGCCCCACCATGTCCTTCACGAGGTGGTCGGATGCAGCCACGCGCATGGATGCGAGGCCGCCGACAAGCTTGAGCTGCGCTTTTGACACCAGATCCAATAGCGGACGCGACAAAGTGACGGGCAGAGACTCCCGACCGCGCTCGAAAGTCTCCTGGTCTTCCCAGTACCCGGTCAGGAACACACGGGCCGATCTATCACCTATGGAAGTGCGGGCATGTTCATATCGGTCAAAGCCTGCACTGCGCGCGGCCAAGTCGAGGGCCCGTCGGTGAGGAATGCCGTCTCGTTTTTTCAGTTGATTCGCGAGGCGCTTGATGTTGGCCAGATTGGACGGCCGCACGTTAGCAATCGACATGATTGTTCTCCGCGGCTTGAAATGTAGCGTCGCCCGTCAACCACCAGCACTCAAGCCCGAACAACATGTTGCAAGGCATGATGAGATATCGCGGCAGTGCTGATCAACAGCTTGGCTTGGAGACGGGCGTCATGCTCCTGCCGGGAGCGATCATCGTTTTAATCGCATCGGCTAATGGTGACAACCGTCGGCACGCCGACTTCAAGTTGAAAAGTCCGGGGAAACTGCATCCCACCTCCGGATAATCTCATACCAATGGGATCGCGGTTAGCGCAATCAACCAGCGCTGGCTGCTCGGGCCGATCGGCTTTACTACCGCATCCGCCCACAATGGAATGGCGGTGTTCCCGCTGTAACCCCTGCGCAGGGCCGAAGGGGCGGCCCGGCGTGGCGCCGGGGCGCCTGACCGGTCCTGCCTTCGTCTCTCTTGCTCGGGGGCGGGAACGTCTCTTCCACACACAGGAACACCTGCCGAAACATATCGGTCTCCGGCGCTCGTCAAGGATCGCGGTTCCCCCAATTTTCCGCACGCGTGCCTGCTGCGCTGCGCTTGCGGAACGCGCGCAGAAAATCGGCACCCCCACGCCCGCAGGGGCGGCGGCGAGCACGGCTCGCCGTCCCTGACTGCACGCCTCCCGACCGATGGGTTTTCGGCCGTTCCCGATGTGGGGACGATTTCAACAATCGGAGGCTACCCATGCAAAAATTCAACAGCTTCGCTGATCTCGCCAATGCGCGCATTGAGCTCGCGGACAACCGTGACGGTATCGTCGAATCCTACGACGGTGCCTTTGTCGAGCACAGCGATCTTGCCAAGCTCAGCATCATCGATGAACCGATCGCAGCGGAAATGCCTGATCCGGACATGGCGCGCCGCGCCGTCGAGATGGCTATCGGAACGATCTTCGATGTCCTCAAGGACACGCGCATGGAGGAGTTCGCGCAGCAGCTTGCCTGGGGGATGGTCAACTCGTTCCACATGACCGCCCGTCTGGCCGAGGGGCGCGAAGATGATGCCGCCAAGAAGCTGGGTGAGCTCGCTCGTCACTTTGATCCTTCGGAGATCTACGCCGTGGAGCTCGAGGAGACACAAGCGCTGTGCCAGACACTGCAAGGATGCCGCGAAGCGCTCGAAGCGATGCGGGACCATGCGGCGGATGTCTACCGGGTCGAAACAGGCCGGGTATTCACAGCCACGCGCGGGTCGCAGGTCAGCAAGAATGGTGTGACCGCCTCGCAGGTCCAGGCGCAGGACTACCTTGCCGCTCGGGCAAGGGATCGGCGGGCACAGTTCCAGCCCGATGGCCCGCTGGTGATCGTCTCGGGCGGCCAGCAGGACTGGCACGACTTCGAGATGATCTGGGAGATCCTCGATGACATCAAGGCCCGCATCCCGACGATGGTTCTGGGCACCACTGGAATGCGCAAGGGTGTCGATGCCATGGCAAATGCCTGGGCACAGCGGAACGGCGTGCAAACCATCCTCTTCATGCCCGATCGTCGCCACGGCAACCGTGCCCCGTTCTTGCGCAATGAGAACATCGTGAAGCTCGGTCCGGTCGAGGCGATTATAGGTGAAGGGTCCGGCATCCAGTCCAACCTGGCACAGCGCCTCCGCCAGGCGGGCGTGCCGCTCCACATCCGGCGCATCAGTGATCAACGCAAGCCAGGCTCACGCAGCCTCGGATGAGCGCTTTATGGAAGGCTCCGGCTGAGGCCGGGGCCTTCCACTTTTCTTTCGTGCGAGCACGGGCTCAGGGGGCATCGAACCCCCCTTGCCCGTTAAGGAGAAAGCCCGCTGGTGCGTGATGCTGATAGCTGATTTGAACATGCAATGCGCGGCCCGAGATCGGTGCATACGCGCCTTTCAGGCCCTCTTCAGCGTGCCGCTCAGCCAGCAGCGGCGGTACCCAGGTGAACCGCTAGTTTCCACGACCCGACCCTGCGGGCGGGCGCGTGTCGCAGGCATTGACGTAACGGCTCAGGGTACGGTTCTCACCACCTGAAAGAGGAGGGGGAAAGCGAAAGGGCGAGCAGCAGCAGGAGGCAAAGATGCTCGTCACATTCAGGGTCAAGGACACCACCACTCGGCTTCATTCCGAGCCAGCGGAAGTCTCCGCGCTCGAGCTCGCAAGCTTGATGCGGCGGCTGCACGCGGGCCATGCTGACATCGAAACCGACAGCCACGAATTCTCGGCTGCACCGCTCAACTTCGAGGTCAACGCGAACTCTCTTTCCCTCGCAAGCTTTGCCGCCTGCTTTGACTGGCGCGCCGAGGTGATTGCGATCGTCGAAGAGGCGCAGTTTCTTGGCCGAACGCTGCGTGTCCACTGCCCAGGCGGACCGTCGCCGATCACAATCATGGTCTCCGAGCATATCGCATTTGCGCGCGACATCCTGTTGCCATCAGAACTTGCCGCCAAGGTTGTGCGGGCACTGGGGCAGGGTAGCGGTCCAGAGGGAGAAATCCCGCTCGATGCGCTACGTGCCCTGCTTAGCGATCACCATACCGCTGAAGCCTTTCGCAGTGCCCAGATCGAGACCGTCTTCGAAAGCCTCTCAATCCTTGCCTGCACCGATTGCGGCGAACAGTTTCCAACAATGGAATGGGCGTCGTGAGCGGGCTCTCAGGCCGAGCATTGCGCATCCGCTGAAGGGTGCATTTCGCTCCCGTTTCCGAATACCCAGCGCCAACCAGATTCAGGTCGATCGACGAACAGCCTCCCGTTCGTTCGGCAAGGGGAAAGGGTGCCCGGCCTCAAGCCGCGGTGCCCTTTTCTCATGCCATGGAACTAGCGCTCTGCGCGAGGACGGAGACGCTCACAAAGCACGGTGCAAATCCGACTTCAGCCTCCTGCCAATGGCCCGTCCACCACCATCGCCATGAGCACTCCGGCCATGCCCGGGTCAACCACAAACAGGCCGACCGGGAAGTCCGCAAGCGGACTTCCGCACCACTCGACCAGTTTGCGGTCAAGCCTCCGCTTCGCTCCGGTGACCTGAGCACATCCGGAGCGCTGTTTCATGGCATGGCGGACGAGCCGCCAACGACAGGAGGCAACGATGTGCTACACCGCAGAAGCCTATGAAGCTGATACCGCCACGATCCGTCAGATCGATACCGACATCATCGCACTCGATGAGAAGATCATGCAGGCGGAACGGCGCTCTTATCACACCTTCTTCGATGTCCATGTGGTCCGGGCCGGAGACGGCTCGTATCTGCTGATCGAGGAAGGGGACTACGGTGAGCTTCCGCTGCATCTGATCGACGACATCGTCTACACCGCAGCAGGGAAGATGGACGACGAATACTGAGCCTCACGGGTGCGGTAGTCCGCACCCAATGGCCCCTGTGCTTACGCCCGCCTCACGCCAGCTTTGTCAGAGCATCGACCGCTGCTTTAGGCTTCACTTTCACGGCGAGCTCGAGGAGCTGGATTGCACGATCCTGCCCTACCTTTCGCACCAGTCTGGCGAGCTGCTTTTCCGCCTCTTCCTGTTCGAGTTCCGCGAGCTTCTTTTTGCGCTCCGCCAGCTCCTTTTCAGCGGCTTCCAGAGCAGCGCGCTCGCGTTCAACCTTTGACACCATAAGGCCTGTCCTTTGCGTCTCGTTTGCCTCTCAGATGATGAACCATCTGTAGAGCCAGATCGAGACGTTTTTTTGCCTGATGCTTCTGCGCCCTGCCGGACAACCGAGACGACGCCGGGCCTCTGAAGGTGCCAGAGGCACCGTGCCGTGGCTTTGGCAAGCAACGCAATCTTCGCTTTCATCGCACGCCGGCCTTCGGCCTGGCTTCTTTCGGGAAAGCCACCCCTGACATGCGACTCCCACCAAACCCGAGATCTCAGCACATAGCCGCCAAGTCCCTGAACTAGCACACCGAACACGGTTTTACCGTAAGGCGTTTCGGAACGAATCGCGTTTTATTGCAGGATGTTAGGTGTAGATCGGCGGGGCTGGGGCTCGGTGAAATATGTTTCGGAAGCTGATCAAGAGCGCCAAAAGCACGCTAAAACAATCGCATAGCGCCGCAACAAGTTTCGGGCTGCAAAGCGCTTTTCACGGCGTTTCGGCTACGGTATAAATGCGCCTGCGGTATCCAAGCCATGCATAACCTTGTGAGGTTTGCATGGGTAAAGTCTTCAAAGGCATCGGCATCGGCCTCTCCGAAGAGGTGCTGCGCGAGCTCGACGCATTTGCTGCTACCAAAGGCGTTTCGCGCGCTGAAGCGATCCGTGCTTCGATTGCCGTCGGCCTTCCTCTCCTCAACCTTGGCATCGCGCTGAATGCCGAACGCGCTCTGACGATCCTCGAGCATACCCAGCTCGCGCTGTCGCTTTTGGTTGAACGGCAATACCCTGAGGACGTCAACGAGCTCATCGACATGGCTCTGCGCAACGTGCGTGAATACCATGCGTGAGGACATCCGTTTCAGCAAGAAAGCCGTCACGCTGACGCATGATTCCGCGCGCGGAAAAGTGAAGCGAAACGCGGGCAATTTCACTCGCGGATCGCAGCTGTTTCACCATCAGATTCTGATGACCTGGGCAGGGGTTCGCATCCCTCTTTACACTTGGGCCGGAACAACGGTCTGTCTGCTGTCCCTGCTCGTTGCGATCACCTTCAAAGACCACGAGGTGACCCTTGTTCTGATGCGGGTCCTTGCGGAGTTCTGGAACTGGGTCGGACTGAACCCCATGAAGTCCGTCAACCTGACCCTCCCATCGGGCGATATGGTGCAGGGCCGGATGCATATGGTGCCCTTTCATCCCGCCGTCATGGCGGCGTGGGGCAAGGCCATTCAGGTGACTGTCTCGGCCATGCTTGGTTCGGTCTTCATTTGCGTCCCGCTGACGATCTGGTTCTTTGAATATTCGAGGCGCCGCGGGTCAGAAATTCTGACCGAACGTCATGAGCGCGGTGCGGTCAAGGTTGAGCGTGATGTGCTCGTTGCGGCGATCAAACATTACAATTGGAACGAGCACCAAAAGGAATGTCTTGCCCGCATGCCAGCGGAGGACCCTGACGCGGTTCTCAAGGAGGACCTCAAGAGCCGCACGAGGCGCGGGCTGCATCAGCCCTATAGGCTCGCTGGTGTCCCTTTCCCTTGGCGCCTTGAACAGAGCCACGCGATGTTCATCGGCACCACCGGTGCAGGCAAGACAACCGAGCTCAAGAAGATCGTCACACAGGCGAGGGCGCGGGGCCACCGCTGTGTCATCTTCGACCTCACCGGGACCTTCGTCGAGAGCTTCTACGACGAGACCACCGACTTCATTCTCAACCCGATGGATCAGCGTTGCCAGCCCTGGTCGATCTTCAACGATTGCGACAACTATGCCGAGTTCATGAGCGCCGCTAGCGCACTGGTCCCGAGCGGCCGCAATGCGGACGATGATTTCTGGCAGAAGTCGGCCCGCACAATCTTTGTCGAAATGTGCATGAAGATGATCAGGCTCGGCATCCGCTCGAACGGCGGCCTTGCCTACTTTCTGATGCACGCCGACCTCAAGACGATCAGCCGCTATCTCGAGGGAACGATCGCAGCTCCGTTGATGTCGCCATCAGCCGCAAAGATGGCTGAAGCGATCCGGGCAACCTTCAATGCGAACGCCAACGTATTCCGCTTCTTGCCCGAGCCACGCAATGGTCAACCGGGCTTCTCGATCAACAAGTGGATGACCGAGGATGTGAAGGAAGGGTCGATCCTTTTCATCACCTCGACCCACCCTGACCTTGTCCTCAATCGGCCTTTGCTGACCCTGTGGATGGACATTGCCGTCAACGCTCTGTTTCGCATGGGCCGGACCCGCAATCTGCGCACGTGGTTTCTCATCGATGAGGTCCATGCGCTCCATCGCCTGCCCGCCATCGAGAATGGTCTTCAGACTGCCAGAGGGGTCGGCGGTGCCTTTATTCTGGGAATGCATTCCTTCGGTGCATTGCAGGACACTTACGGAGAGAATGGCGCGACGCATCTCACCTCTCTCGCTGGCACCAAACTGATCCTCAAACTGGCCGATCCGGCGACGGCCCAACGCTGCTCGGAATTCATTGGCCGGCGCGAAGTCAGGCAGATGGATGAGGCCTATTCCTATGGGTACAACAGCAACCGGGACGCTTCGACGATCACACCGCGCACTCAGGTGGCCGAACTCGTCTTCCCTGACGACATTTCCAACCTTCCATCGATGCACGGCTTTGTGAAGTTCCCGGACGGATTTCCGGCAGCCCGGATCGAGCTCAGCTGGAAGGACTACAAAGCGCGCGCGCCAGGCTTCGTGCGTGTCACGGACATGCGTGCGGCAGACTATGTTCCAACGCCCGAGGAAGCCGCAGAGATGCTGATGAGGGCAGGTGATGAGAGCGGTCCGGACAAGCAGCCGCAGCGGTTTGAAAAGCCCATCGATGCGGAGCGCACCGATGCCGAGCAGGAAGCGGAAAGGTTACGCGAAGAGATCGAGCGCTCGGTCGAGCGAACCGTCGAAGAAGCTGAACGGGTTCTGCGCGAACAACGCAAGGAGGAAGAGAGCGGTGGGCCACCGGCGCGCGAGCGCGACCCCCACAGCGCCTTCAAGTTCAGCAAGTCTGGCGAGAAGGACAGACGCGAGAAGCAGCAATTCGCTTTGAAAGATGTCGCAGAGCGCTCTGGTCGGGCGCAGAATCGCACCGATCAGCAGCGCGACAAGGATGCGCGGGACGCGGGCCAGGAGAGCGAGGTCCAGCGTGAAACGATCCACGGCTTCGGGGCCGAGGACAAGCGCCGCGCAGAGCCTTCGATTGATGACGATCAGGAGCCGGAACGATGACGGTTCACGCCACTGTCCGGAAGCCGCCACCAGCATCCTGTGTTGCCTTCGGCCTGCGACTACGCACGCTACGAGCGGCGCTTTCCAAGACGCAGGGCGAGTTCGCCTCGGATCTCGGAATCGCGGTGAAGACGGCCAAGAATTATGAAGGCGGTCACAGGGATCCGCCTGCCAGTCTCGTCGCGCGTGTCTGCATCAAATTCGCCGTCGATCCAGCCTGGCTTCTGCTGGGCGATGCCGCTCGTCCGATGTTCCAGTCAACGTCTCGGGAAGGGGCCTGAGATGCTCTCGGTCGCATCAGTGGGTTCTGCCGGAGGCGCAGCCAACTATTTCGCTAAGGATGACTATTATGTTGGCGATGGCCCGGCTGAGCTCAGCGAGTGGGGCGGGAAGGGTGCCGAGGCTCTCGGGCTGAAGGGACAGGTCTCAAAGGACGACTTCGAGAAGCTGCTCGATGGCAAGCTTCCCGACGGCAGCATCGTCAATGCCAATGCCAACCGCCGTGCCGGAATTGATCTGACTTTCTCGATGCCGAAGTCGGCCAGTCTCATGATCCAGTTGGGCGGCGACAAGCGTGTGCTGGAGGCGCAGGCCAGTGCGGTCAAATCCGTCATGGCCTATCTGGAAAAGCACTTCGCAGAAGCGCGGGACTATTCCCGGAATGGCAATGGCGAGCCGGTCAGGACCGGCAACCTCGTCTACGCGCTCTTCCAGCACGACACGAGCCGCAAACTCGACCCGCAGAACCACACCCATGCCGTGATCGCGGCGATGACGCAGGACAAGGCGGGCAAGTGGAAGGCGCTCTGGAATGGTGAGATCTGGAAGAACAATTCGGTCCTTGGCTCGATCTACAACGCGGCCCTGCGCAGCAACCTCGAGAAGCTCGGATACCAGACAGAGATCACCGGCAAGCACGGACAGTTCGAGATCAAGGGCGTGCCGCGCGACGTCATCGATGCGTTCAGCCAAAGACGCCAGGACATTCTGGCAACCGCGGAGAGGTTGGGTCGCAGCCCGTCCGAAACCGAAGCGATGCGCGAGATCACCAAGCGGACCCGCGATCCCAAGCTGAATCCTGACGACAAGCAGGCGCTCAAGGCTGAGTGGGTCCGGCGGGCCGAAGGGCTGGACTTTGACGCCAAGGCGCTGGCCGCAGAGGCGCGGGCGCGCTCCGAGCTATCGGCCGAAGCCAAGCTCGGCACCGCCGAGCGCGTGCGTGAGGCGATCAAGGACATTCGCGATACGGCCCGCATCTATACGCGTCCGGCTGACGAACTCACGACCAACGGTTTGGCGCGGACCCTGCTGACCCCGACGCAGCTGCGCACCGAGATGGCGACAGCATCTGCCATCCGCATGATCGGCGAGCGAGAAACCTCTTGGACGCGGGCTGAGCTCGTCAAGACCGCGCTCGACCTTGGTCTCAGGGGCGTAACCGCGGAAGGCGTTGAGGACCGCATGCAGCGGCTGCTGGAGGGCGGCCAGGTGCTGGCTGGCAAGAGCACCCGGATCGATGGCGTGCCTGACCGTTTTACGACGCCCGAACACCGGCTGATCGAGCGCTCGACACTCGACAACGTGGCGCGCGGGCAGGGGGCCAGTCCGGGCATGCTTGCGATGGGAGAGGCCCCGTCACGCCTGCGAGAGGCTGCCGGCGAACGGGATCTCAATGCCGAGCAGATTGCAGCAGGCACCCTCGCGCTTGGCAGCGATGACCGCACGGTGGTGATCCAGGGGGTCGCAGGCGCTGGCAAGACGACCCTTATTTCCGCGATAGCCAGCGTCGCCTACCAAGAGGGCAGGGAGGTCATCGGCCTTGCCTTTGCCAACAAGATGGTGAGCGACCTCAGGAACGAAACCCAGCTTCGCGGCCGAGACGGACAATTGCTGCAAGCGGGGATCGCAGCGCAGACGGTCTCCTCGTTCATCAATCAGCACTTGCGCGGCGCGCTCCACGGGTCGGGGCCGCAGTTCGAGGCATCACGCAAGCTGGTTGCAGGCAAGGTCCTCCTTCTTGATGAAGCCTCGCTCGTTGCCAACAAGCCGATGAACGACCTTCTGACCATCGCCAACCGGCTTGGCGCCGAGAAGGTCATCATGGTGGGTGACAAGGCGCAGCTCCTCTCGATCGAGGCGGGCAAGGCGTTTGCGCTCATCCAGGCCGACAATCCGGCCATGGCCCGGCTCGAAACCTCCTTGCGCCAACGTACGCCCCATATGCAGGAAGCCGCCGGCCTTGCGAGGGCTGGCCAGTTCAGGGAGAGCTTTGCCTCGCTCGGCGAGCGTGTGGTCGAAGCGGGCCAGGATCACCTTCGGGTGACGGCACAGACCTGGCTGGCACTGGGGCAAGAGGATAGGGCACGTACGGCGATCTACTCTGCAGGGCGCGATGCGCGCGGCGCGCTCAACCAGATGGTGCAGGAGGGCCTCAAAGCCGAAGGCGTGCTGAAGGGCGAGGGTCTGCAGCTGACGACGCTGCTACCGGCACACGCCACACGCGAAGAGCTGCGCTACGCCAGCACCTACGACAAGGGCCAAATTCTTGAGGTCATGCGTGCCAACGCTCCGGGGGGGCTGGCGCGCGGGCGTTATGTCGTTGAAGGCACCGATGGTCGGGGGAGGGTGGTGCTGCGCGATGCACAGGGCAAGCTGAAGCGCTTTGACCCTTCCACCATCGACCCGGCTGACAAGCGCGATGCCCTGCGACTTTCAGAGAAGCATCGGGAGACGATCTACGAGGGTGACAAGGTCCGCTGGAACGAAAAGGACACCGCTCGCGGCCTGATGAAGTCCGAGGAAGCTCGTGTTCTGGCGATCCGGGACGGGGTCGTGACGGTCGAGAACCGCCAGGGCGACACTATCGAGCTCAAGCAGAACGACCGGATGCTCGAGCGCATGGGTCTCGCCTATGCGCTGAACATGCATCAGGCGCAGGGCGATACCCGCGACATGGCGATCGGCGAGATGCACTCGGCCGCCCGCAACCTTTCGAATCAGCGCCTTGCACTTGTGATGATGACCCGCGTGCGTGACGACATCACGATCGTCACCAACGACAAGGACCGTCTGCTCAGTCAGATCGAGCGCAACCCCGGCGACAAGACCAGCGCGCTTGAGACCCTTGGCGAAAAGCAGGTCGATGAAGGCAAGGGGAAGCGCACGTCCGCTGAATTCAGTCCGAAGATCCCTGAACACCTGCGCAACGGTGGCGACACCCTCTCGCCGCTTCCCAATGTGGCAAGGGACAGCCTGCGGTCAGTACCGCAGATCGACCTGCCCGAACGCAGCATCGAACGCAGCCGATAGGAGAAAGGCCATGCCACCACGCGATCCAGCGATGTCCGGTGCGGAACCAGGTTCCGGCAATGCGCCAATGGTTCTCACGCCTCATCCGATAGCGGACGGGTTCATGACGGCGACAGGGGTTGGTGCTGCAGGCGCCGCCGAGCCGATTGCGGTCCAGCCTGGCCCTTTCCCGGGACCGGAATGGGTGGCGCTCGGTTTGGCCATTCTGGCCTCGGTGGTGGCGGGTTCTCTGCTCGCCGCATGCGCAACAGCCTTCCGGAGACTAGCGCAACTGCGCCCTTCACGGCTCAGGACTCGCCATTCGGTGATTGCCCGATCCGCCGATGCCCGGAGGCAATCGGCATGATCCTGCGTAACCAATCTTCCAGACCGTCAATCACCACCTCAAGGAGAGCATGAAATGGCATTCGATTACGAAGATGCAGGAACCTTCGGCAGCGAGCGCGAGGCAAAGGACTGGGCGCAGCGCAATAGAATTGATCTGCGCGATCTCCACATCCGCAATGCCGGCGGTCAGCGGGTCGAGGTGGGTATTCGCAAGAGCGCCTACGACCAGCGCGAAGACTATGACAACCGTTACGGGCAGAGGCAGGACGGCTTCTGGCGGTAAAGTCCGCTGTGGTGTGGCAGGCTGAGCCCTGTGAGCCATCGGATCAATTGCGGAGCGATATGATCCCCGAACAGATCCGAAATCCGATCCTTTGGCTCAATCCGTGATCCATTAGCGGACAGACTCGGGGTTTGGAAACCACTCACAGTGAAAATGATACATATATGATTGTTGTTTTAGCGTCTGAATGGCTCATTATTGAGGCAGGAGGACGTTATGAGCACCATCAACCCGGATAAATTGATCTTCCTGCGTAAGGAGGCTGGACTGACCGCCGAGGCGTTGGCCGATGCGGCTCACGTCGGGCGCGCTACCATCACCCGAATTGAAAACGGGAAAGCAGGCGCGACCCGGCCTGAAACAGCTAAGCGACTGGCGAACACCTTGAAATGCCAGCCTGCGGACCTTTTCACGCCTCCCGAGCCTGATCAGGCGCGTAGCCTGTTCAATGACCGTGTGCCCCTTGACCTCAGCATCTCGAGCGCGGCGCAGAATGCGTTGGAGCTTGTCGCCATGCGCTATAACGAGACCCGCGAAACGATCCTCGAACTGGCGCCTCTGCTGTTCGACCTTGTCGCGCGGGAAAGCTTGCTCGAACGTAGCAATCGGCTCGCAGAACTCAGCGCCCGGCGTGACGCCGTTGGTGAAATGGGTTGTCATTTTTCGCACCTTGGCGGCAGGTTCCTGCACGACTGGCAGGCGGAAGAAGTGGAGGTTCAAGAGGAGACCTCGATCAGAAAGCGGGATCTTCGCGCCTCGTATGTGCTCGAGAGCGCCAAGATCGAGGATGCCTTCGTCCCGCTGGATTATGACGAGGAATGCGACAATCCCTTCGTCGACCATCTCAAGCGGCGCATTGAGGAGGTACGTCAGGATGGCGACGACGCACCTGCGCTAGACGTTTGGCCGGTATGGCGCAGCCCGAGCTACGACGTTGGAAGTGCGGAGGCATTGACGATAGCCCAAGGTGACGAGGAGCTGGCAAGAGCCATCCTGACCGGTGCCATCCAACTCGCTCATCTACCGAAGAACCTGCGTGGTTCCGATGCCGCGGAGGCGAGGCTGACCTGGATGCGTCAGCAAAAAACCCAGCACGATGAGAAGCTCCAAGAGCTCCTCGGCGATCTCCTTATCGACGTAACCGGGTAGGAGAGCCCCATGAATAGGAATCCATTTGGCGCGGGCTCTCTCATCGGTCGCGGCGCGGCTCAGCCGACCCGGCACGGCCAAAGGCGACAGGTTGATCGATGTGTCCCGCAGTTCATCATCGATGCGCTGATCGACTTCGGCGAGGAGCGGTTTCTCGGAGGCGAGTGCAGGTCATACAGCTTCACCAAAGCCACGTGGAAGAGGTACGCCAAATACATGGGGCCCGCGATCGCGGGGCATGAGCGGTTCCGGAATGTCTACCTCGTCGTTGCAGAGGAAAATTCCATCGTCACCGTGGCCTGGCGACATTGAGACCGATTCTCATATGCGCCAACCTATTGGGCCGCTACGATGGTTCTGAATAGCTGCTCGATGTAGCTGCTATTACTCTTCTCCATGAAGAGGACGTTCCTCGCCTCTAGGTCCGCACGGTTGAGTCGCCGCGAGTTGAGCAGGTCTCCGAATTCAGTTTCGGACAGGATGAACGCGTTTAAGCTGAGCGAGCCATCTCCAATCTCTCCCTCAAGTTTCTTGACCACCTGAAAGAGGCCAAATTTGGGATCGTCGAGATCCAGATTACGGATACCCTTGGGGTCAAGGAAGCTCAGGCTCTGATGGCCCGTTTCATCATCGACCAGCCACAGCAAGAAGTCCGGGTAGAAATTGCCTGCCAAAGCGAAGCCCAAACCCTTCGCTTTGGTGTCGGCGTTCCGGAGCAAATACAGGCTCCGCTTCCCGATTGCCTTACGCCCCGCATCGGAGTCGTAAAAGGCCATAAGGTCCTTCACGAACCTGACTTCACTCTCCGCGCCGAGACCTAGCGGCCGCATCTTCAACGGGAGGGAGCCATCCTTTACCGGGCAGAGCAGCGGGTAAAACAGGTGCCGATCGAAGCTGATCGCGACCATGTTGGCCGCATGCCATTTGTTGGCTTCACCGATGTTCCCTGCAGCAACAATCTCCTGCAGCGCCTTCAAACGGTTCAGGTAGGTTTCGCCGGCGTCGCTGTTCTCGATCTCGAACTGGTAGAGCTTGAGCATCGAGCCATGCTCTTCGGTCACCTCATCAAGGTCGAAATACTGACCCTCGTAGGCCGCTTTCAGGCCCTGATAGAAGCGATCAGTGTAGTCGCACAGCAGCTGAAGCAGGACGTCCTGAAGCTTCAAGATAGTCGCAAAGCTCGAGAATGTCAGCTCGCTCGCTGGCATGAACAACGTGTACCAGTCGTCGCGGCTCTCGCAGAATTGGCGAAGCCGGGCCTTCTCGAGGCGGAGATTGCTCCAGCTCTTCTGCAGCTTGTACTGCTGCAGCGACAGGAAAAGGCGGTCCCAATCGAACATGGCCATGATGGCACGGTCGATCTTGCCGATGTGGCGCATGTTACCGTCATCCGCCTGCCCCTTGCCGTCAGAGGCCATAGCCTCAACGCGTGGGTAGAGGTCCAGCGTGACATGCGGCGGCTTGATCTTGCCTTCGAATTCCGCAGGCACCTCGTAGAGCCATGGGAAATGGACCCGCTTGAAGCCTTTGGCCTGATTGTCCTTGTAGCCATCGCGCAGCTTGAGCGTTTTCAGGCGCCTGCCAGTCGGCAGGTTGCTGCGGGTCGGGAAATCCAGCGTGATGATTTCGTCGCTCGGCGTAATCCCTTCCTCGATCAGATATTCGCGGAAGGTGGCCATGTAGTCGGCGCGCACCCCGAAAATGTTGAGCGCCTCCAGCTTCTCCAGGTAGCTGCCCTTAGGGCGTTCGGTCGGCAATGACCGTTTCAGCGACATGTCACGCCCCTTCAGTCGGACGCCGCGGCCGAAGAGCTGGATGATCTGGGAGCCTTCACCCCGGCCCATGTTGAGCAAGCCCATTGTCGACACGCGCCAGCTCGACCAGCCCTCGGTGAACTTGCGCGACCCCACCAGCATCGACATGCGGCTGTCAGGCAGGTTGATCTGATGAAACAAGCTGCCAGCGAAATCGTGGCTCTCGGTGTCGAACCCAGTCTCTGCTTCATCGGCGGTTTTGAAGAAACCGCTGTCGTCGCCGATGTTGATCAGGCCGAATGGCTCTGAGCCTCCGACACGCAGCGCCAGCTCACCCTTGCTGCTCTTGAGGTTGATGAGCTTCAGGCGCTGACGCGATTCCGCGTTGAAGACGCGGCGCAGAATGTCGGCGTAAACGGCATCGGCATCTTGCCCGAGAAGTGGCGTGAAGCGCCCAGCGAAGATACTGCGCCCCTTGGTATCAAGCAGTTGCGCACGGTCGGCGATCAGCTCTGCGATCCAGCCTTTGGCGCGCTCGTCATTGTTCAGGAACCCGGCGAGGAAGCCAAGCACCGCCATCAGGTCGCTCTCTTCGCCAGCAACCGTGTGGCCGACAAACACCCATAGCGGCCGCTCGATGTTGAAATCGGCCATAATGGGCCGCTTCGTCTCCCACAGGTAGAGCTGCTGGTAGAACGCCAGCAGGCACGCCGTGAAATAGAGCGCCCGGGTATCCTCATCGCGGTCGTCTGCTAGGTTGAGGATCAGGTGCTCCTTGCCGTAGCCATCGGCGTAGAAGAACTTGTAGCTGTAATCGAACAGGATCGCCTTGGCGTAGGTTTCCTTCACGGCATCGCTGCGCGCCCGCTTCTGCTCGGCAAGGCTGAGGCTCAGCTGCGCCTTTTCGTCGCCTGTGAGGGTGCGCCATTGGCGATCCGGAAAGATCCGCTTGGCCTTCCGCTTGAGCAGCTCCTCTTCCGCCTTCTCGACCGTCATGCCCTTGCCGACGGCCTGCGAGAATGTTGCGCTGTATTCAAACGCAAAACCCTTGCTCACCAGCTTCTCGCGGCGGGCGAGCCATGCGCCTGCGCCGCTACTGGTACCGCGATGGCCTTCGTCCACCAGCACCAGATTATCGCCTTCGAAGGCGTCCACGGCGACCGTCTTGTCGCCGCCCTCATCCCCGAGCTTGTTGACGTCGATCACTTCGATCGTGCCAGGAAAGTCTGGCGCGCGGTTCTTGTCGAACAGGCGGTGGAACGAGAAGCCGGATAGCGACAGCTCCTCGAGATGTTGGCGCGAGAGGCCCTCATTAGGGGTGAGGATGATGATCTTGTCGGGATAGGCGCCCGAGCCCACCCCCGCGTTGCCGCCACGGTAATAGTGCAGATACTGCCTGATATTGACGTGGAGCAGCAGCGTCTTGCCGCTGCCGGTCGCGCTCCAATAGGCGATCTTGTTGAGATCGTCTGCGGTATAGGGACGGAATGGTTCGGCCCCCTCTTCCGCCAGGTAAGCCCTCAGCTCGTCGTTCAGGCCATCGAGCAGGTCCTGCCGCCGATTGAAATACCAGTCGAGATAGATCTCGCTGAACAGGAGGCTGAGGTACTGGAAATATTTCATCGTCAGCACCGCGCCCTCGGCGACGTAGCGCTTTTCGGTGATAGCCTTCCATTGGCCGACGATGTTCAGATCATATCGGCGCAGCTCGGCATTGCTGATGCGTTCATACTCGAACAGGTCGCGCACCAGTTCGTGGAAGAACCGCGTCTGCCCGTCATCGTCCAGCCCCTCGTGCCGGTCAGCGCCCAGGCGCTCCTTTAGCACGGCGAGGCTCTTCCCCCGGAAGTGGGAGAGCATCCAGCGGTTGAGCACCAGCTCCTGATGGAAGCTGCGACGTCGTTGCGGAGCGCGTGCCATTAGGCATCCGCCACATCGAACATGCGGGCAAGGAACTCCGGCTCGATTTGCCGGATATTCAGTTCCTTCTCCCCGCCACCATCGGCCTCGGAGGCCTGCAGCTTCGTGGGCAGATTGTGATCGCCGTTGACGTAGACAACGTCATATTCGTTGTCGCCGGGATTGATGGCGAGACGGTCGCAGAGCTTCGTCAGCCCGTCGTAGTCGAGCTTCTCGCAGTCGCGCCACAGGATCAGGGTGCGCTTGCCATCGGGAAGCGTGCCTTCAACCGTGGCGAAGCCGCGCGCAAGCTGAATGTCGATCGTCTTGACCGTGAGCCCGATCAGGTAATTGAAGGTTTCGAGCAGATCGACCTTGGCGCGCTCGGAGGCACCGGCACTGTCGACGGCGATATCCAGTTCATAGTCGAACGGCTTGGCGAAATCCTCGACCGAGAGGAGCGAACCACGGCCTTCCACATCGAGCATGTAGCGCATCAGATATTCATCGCGCGCGCCCTCGTCCATGCGATCGAGCAGGCCCTGCTGGGCGGGGGCGCGCTTGAGAGTCAGGTTGTTGAGGGTGTCCTCGTAACTTTCGATTTTCAGAACCTTGAAGGCATGACTAATGCCATCAAGCGACTCCGGCTTTCCGTCAATCCAACCCGCGGAGTAGACGACCTTCTGCATTCGGGGTTTGACAACAGTTTCGAAATACTGACCTTGCTCCACAAGGATGTACTTTCTGTAACCTTTGTCCGCCCTATTCAGATTTATTACCGCGTGACCAGTCGTGCCGGAACCTGCAAAATAGTCGAGGGTGAGAGAACGCCTATCTGAAGCACCCCCGATGTAAATTGCATCGGTTACGACATGTATAGATTTGGGGTATGAAAAGCTCTTACCTGAGAAATAATTCTTCAAAAAGTTGGATCCATGCTCCGTTGCGGAGTGCTTTGCATCAGCCCATGTCGATACCGAAACCACTCCATCATCATTGGGCCTGCGCTTGTAATAAACATAGTCCTTTTTAGACCTGTCCTTCCGCACAGCGAGTTGCCCAAGGGATGACATGACTGTGTCACCCTCCCAACGCCACGTTTTTTGGTCGCCCTCATCGTTATCAGGCCAGACTACCGTTTCGTCCGGTCGAGGATCTTCCAACACCGTCCATGCGTCATTTTCTTCTGACCACTCCATCTTGGGAACTCGTATGGTTTGGCCCGAAAGGTAGATTGGATAGTATAGCCGCGAACGGTCTGTCCGATCTGAGTTTGACCCTTCCCGTCTTAGATTTCGCCATTCGAAAGGCCCCTCATCATCGATTTGATTGAAGCGAGCCCTTTGCGCATCGGTCGGAGGCAGTCGTCCGATGGATGATTTATCTGATCGACCAGCCACAATCATGTATTCGTGCGAAACAGAATATCCGGTCTTTGTAGGCCTTCCGGACGGGTTTGCTCTAACTGCGAACGTGCCAAGAATCTTGTGAAACACGCTTTCCGTGATGAAGCTTAGTTCGCGAAACTGCGCGTCATCGATAGCTGCCAAAAGTACGCCATTCTGGGCCAAGAGGTTTTGACCGGCACGCAATCTCGACTCTAAAAGAGTGGCCCAGCAAGCCGATTTGTAGCCATTTTTATAATCGATGGCTGAGGCATCTGTGTTGTATGGCGGATCAATGTAAGTACATTTGACCTTTTCGCGATAACGCTCAGTGATTAACGTTAGTGCTTGGAAGTTGTCGCCACTAACCAGCAGGCCATCTATACTGGCATCGAGATTTGAAATGGCCTTGAGCAAATCGGCACGGAACGCAACGTCGAACAGCGCCGTGTCCACCATCAGATAGGGCTGGGCTTTCAGGTCTGCGGCGGTGCCAGGCGCGGCGCTGTCGCGCATGCCCAGATCGTGCCACTGCGCCCATTGTCTGGGGTTTGCTGCAATCCGAGCATAGAGAGCCTCGGGCACGCGATCCAGCGTGACGCAATAATGCGCTGCCACAACAAACTTCTTCTTGAGCCAAAGCTTCTTCTGGAAATCTTCGATGCTGGCGAGGAAAGTGATCAGATCCTGCGCGATCGCGCGCAAGCACTGGATCATCCGCAGGTTGGCTTCGATCGCGGCAAAGCTCTTGGCATCCTGCACATCGTCGAGGTTCATCACCTCGTTCTTGATGTAGAAATCGAGCTCGCGGCGCAGGAAGGTGCCGAGGTCTTTGTGGATGAAATAGTCGGCAGTGTTCTTCTGGGTATAGGTCGTCAGGTGCTTTTCCAGCACGGTGCGCTGCAGGTTCTTGTCGGTCGGCGCGCGGGTGGTCAGGTCCAGCCAGCTCGCCTTCACTGCCTCTTCAGCCAGGACGGCCTGCACTGCGGCATCGACCAGGCTTTCCTGCTTCGTCTTGGCCGGGAAGGCCCGGTATTCGAACCGGATGACGAGATCGCCGTCTTCCTCGGCGATAGGAACGATCTCTTCTTCGTAAGGCTCTCCCTCATCGTCGATCCGAGTTACGGTGCGCGCCTCGGCGAGCGCGAACCGGCGGTCTTTGTCGTTATCCTTGCGGTTATCCTTGGCGGTATCGGCGGCGATCAGCTGGAACCGGACGGCGCGGCCATCGGGCAGCTTGAAGCCATAATTGCTGAACGCCTCGCCGGACTTGGTGTAGTACTGGTCCTTGTTGGCCCAGTGCAGCACCACCTCCTCCCCTGCATAGGGGATGGCATAGGTATCACCCTTGTACCGGCGCTGGCTGATGAAATCGCCCTTGTCGTAGTAGCGCGAGAAGAATGCCAGCAGGTGCGAGAACACGGCGTTCTCGTGATCGGAGGCGCCGGATGCCGCACCGGCAATGGCGGCGCGCAGTTCCTTGACCTTGGGCAGCGTTTCGGGGTCTGCGCCCAACGCCTGGGCAGCCTTAATTGCCTCTTCGAGCTCGCGTTGCTGGGCCTCCATGTAGGCGGCAGAGCCTGTGGCCAGTGCCGCTCCCACCTGCTCCCGCAGCCGCTTGGTCAGGTATTCGTTGATTTCGTCCGCGCGGGCATTGAGGATGCGGTAGACGCCGAAATCCAGCTCCGGCCGGTCAATCTGGAAAATCTCGCGCAGCTTGGCGACGAGTTCGTCGAATTTGCTCACATTCACTCCTCGGGGGACGTCGGCAGCCCTGACTCGGACGGTGCCCTTGATCGTCGACGCTTAGCTACAGTGTCGACCGCATTCTGCAATCGCTCGAAGTCGCCGTTCGATATCGTATGACGGTGAAGCACAAGTACATCAATCACTTCGTCAATCAGTTCTGAGAGGGAGAATTCTTCATTCCGAATGGAAATGTGCCCAGCGTCGCTTTGAATTCGCCGGGGCCAAAAGCTGGCAGTTTCGATCGCGTTCCAGTCGAAATCTGGTGAGCGATCCTTGTCGCGCGAGAGCTTTCCGCTTTGATTTACCCGGATTGGAAACTGCGCAGCGACCCGCCTCGCAATGGCGAACCGGGCCTCCTTGTCTGTAACGAGCTGCAGCAGTTGCTGAACCTGCGTCACGTCACCATGCCTCGCATAGTGGCGCAGAGCCGCACGCATGGCGTCCTCATAGGTCTTGCGATAGTTCGGATCGCGCGGATACCATCCAATGTCCGAGGGTTTGGTTGGCATAGTATGAGGGCTCTCAGATAACCGACCAACGGATGGTGTACAGAGTTTCGGACTGCGTGCGCTGAGCCATGCGCTTTTGCAGCGCATCGATCATGCTGTCCCGACGTTCGGCAATTTCGTCTTCAACGTCAAAGATTTCCTGCCGCTGCTTGCGCTGCTTGCGCTCCAGCTCCTGCAGCTTCTTCTGAGCCTCGTGCTCCTCCTCGACGGTGGCGGCATTCCGGGCCTGCCGGCGCATCGCCTTGATCTGCTCCTTGGTGTCCTTGAGCGCTCGTTCAGCCGCGAAGATCTTGTCCTCGGCCCATTGCTCCAGCTTCTCTCGCGCCTGAGCAAAATGCTTGCCGCTGGCTTCGGCAGCCTGATTCAGCGTCGACTTTTCGAGACGTTCAGCACCAGCCTGAAGCCGCGCAGCGATGCCATCGGGCACCGAGATTGGACGCACAACGGCCGCGCCGATGGAAAACATTTTGTCGCAGACCTCGGTATCGAGCGAGCGCCCGCCATCGTCCATGCCTGAGAGAAGGAGATGCTCCTCGTCCTCGAATGCAGAAATGGTTAGCCGGCGCAGGGTCAGCCACCCGCTGCTCCCGCGCATTTCCTCCATAACGGCATTGCGAACCTGATGGCCGCTGACATCGAAGTGCAGCTCGGCCGTGGGCGTTAGCAAGGCCTTCGCCGCATCGAGCACATGCTCACCCAACGGATGTGAAAGCCGGTAAAGGAAGCTTCCGTGGGCGTTTGCCTCAAGCCCGTCTTCGCGCAGCTTGGAGATAAGGTGATATCGGCCGCGCGGGATTTCGGGAGCTGGTGGCTGGTGCAGATCGAAGGTCAGACTGGCTGGGTCGAACTGCGCTGCTGTATCCAGCATGTGCCGCGTGACGTCCCAGAACTTCCTGCTAATACGGTCGAGCTGAGCCTTGGTCTCGTCCAGACGCAACTTCAGCCGGGTGTGAACATCTTCGTCAAAATGCTCCAGCAGCGTGGCGCGGGTCTCGTCCATGCGGGACGCGATTTGCTCCTCAAGCTCGGCTTGCAAGGCATCAAAGGCCGACTTGATTTCGTCCTCGGTCCGGCACTTCTCGTAGATCGCTAGGATCCTGCGCTCGAAATCGACACCTGACTCGATGGCGCCAAGCACCTCGTCCGACGCGCCGAACACGCCATCGAATAGCTTGAATTTGTCGCGGAGCAATTCATGCACCCGCATATCAACCGCGTTTCGCTCGTTGAGGAAGTTGATGACGATGACGTCGTGAGTCTGACCGTAGCGGTGACACCGTCCGATCCGCTGCTCGATCCGTTGCGGATTCCAGGGCAGGTCATAGTTGATGACCATCGAGCAGAACTGAAGGTTGACGCCTTCGGCCGCCGCCTCGGTCGCAATCATGATGTCGGCATGGTCACGGAAATGGTCGATCAAGGCACTACGCATGTCGATCGCACGAGACCCAGTGGAACGACCGCTGTCCGCATTTTCGGCGATCCAGCGCTCGTAGATCGCCTGATTATCCTCGCCAGCGTTTGTGCCGCTGAAGCTGACGACCTTCCTTCGGTGGCCGTTGTCTTCGAGGAACCGTTTGAGATAATCCTGGGTCCGACGGGACTCGGTAAAGATCAGCGCTTTGCGCTTGGCGCCCATTTCAGCCTGCTTGGCGAACCCGATCTCCAGCGCCTTCTGGAGCGCAAAAGTCTTGCTGTCGGTCTGGATCGCCTTCGCCCGGTCAACCAGCGCGGCAATCTCCTCGGTTTCCTTGCGCAGCTTGATCGGTTGGATGACCAGCTCTTGATCTTCCGGATCGCTCTCCGCTTCCCATTCCTCGAGCAACTCAGGCTCGAACTCCTCATCTCCGAGCAGGGCCTCTATCAGATCGCTGCCTGAATCGGACTCGCTCTTGCGGAGGTCCTCGAGCCGAGATTTCATGGTCGATAGGGTTCCGGCAATTGCGACTGACGATGACGCCAGCAACTTGCGCATCACCAGCACGGTGAGATGCCTTTGCCGGTCCGGCACCGAATACGTTCCCTCTTCCTCAAGGAACTTCGTCACCAGATCGTAGAGTTCCTGCTCTGCATCTGTGGGATAGAATGGCTGCGTCAAGGCATGCCTTGCGGTGTAGCGGACATACTCCATCACCTGTCGGCGCAAGGTCCGCTTGCAGAACTCGGTCAGGCGGCCACGCAGCTCTGCGATACTGCCGCCCGCGTTCATGTACTTCGCGCGAAAGGCATATTGATCGCCAAACAGATCCTCATCGATCAACGTCGACAGGCCATAAAGTTCAAGCAGGCTGTTCTGCAGCGGGGTGGCGGTCAGCAGAAGCTTCTTGCGACCTTCGGTTGCCCATCGGATCGCCTGCCCAAGCCGATTGCTTTGCCTGTAGGCGTTGCGCAATTTGTGGGCCTCGTCGATCACCACGAGGTCCCATTCAATCGCACGTAGCTCGTCCTGCAGCCTCGCCGCGTAATGATAGGACGTGATCAGCACAGCCTTCTGCTCAAAAGGCCAAGCATGGCCTTCTCGGCGCAGCTCACGGTAGGTTTTTGCATCCAGAACGAACGCCGGCAGATTAAATTTTTCCTGAAGTTCGTTCGCCCACTGCTGTCGAATGGCGGCAGGGCAGATGATTATCAGGCGGCGCTTCCGCTCCGCCCACTTCTGGCAGAGAACAATTCCTGCTTCGATGGTTTTGCCTAAGCCTACCTCATCGGCAAGTATGACGCCCTGAGACAACGGCGACTGTAGCGCGAAGGTTGCAGCTTCTATTTGGTGCGGGTTGAGGTCGACCGAAGCATCAAACAACGACATCGAGAGGTTGTCGTCAGCACCGGCCGGTGCTTGCCGGGTAACCTGGTAGGAAAAAAGTCGAGCGTGGTAGTCGGTGATCCGCATCTCAACTTGGTAGCACGACTTGATCGGCTTGATAGAGCATGAAACTTACCTCCAAGGCAGCACAGTCTTTGTGGCCAGCATGGCTTGACTAAGGTCTCGACCATCTGAAAGCCTGCAACTGGCTACAACACGGCCGTAGCTCTGCCCGTCTGCTGAACATCGCATCGCTGGTGCCCGCACGATGATGTGACCGGTGTCGCGCTGGCCCTTCGGCCCACCGAGCAATAGTACCAAGGCGTCCCTAGCCGCCACCGCTGAGGAGGAAGGGCACGGGTGTCCTCGCGAGCAGGTCCCATCCATTTCGCGGGCTGCGATGCCCGCGATCCGAATTTTCGGCCCCTCTTTGCACCAGATCGGTCCGTCACCGTCCCAGACGGCGATAGGTGTGCAGATGAAGGCTGCAGCCGAGGCCAGCGCCAGAAATTCCATTCAAACCATCCTTTGTCAGCCTGTGGTTTCGTTATGCAGCCTCGCGCCCATTCAGATCGCGATTGTCGTTGTCGGGTCGTGCCTTTCGAGATGTTCCCATGGAAAGAAACGCGCACAAACGCTCCTCATCCTCTGCCATCCTGTATTTCGGGTCTTGGGTGAGTTCAGACCGTATGGCGTCGAGCTTAGCCCTCAGCTTCCCCGTTCGATCGTCGCTATACAAGGCGTCCCTTGTCCCAAACCTGCGAAGCATATGGCCAAAGGCGAGCAGCAATTCCGGGTGCTGATGAATGAGATGATGGCCTAGCTCGGCGAAGCTCTTGTATCGGAACCCCACAGGCTTCCCTGCCCTCGCACTCTCGATCAGATGGACGATGCGAGTGGCTGTCTGCAGGTCAGGGTACTCCCCGTCGAGGCCGTATCCGACGGAACGCAGGCGATCATTGAGGACCAACCATGTCTTGTATCGAGGCAGGTAGTCGTTTTCGCACGAGGCATCGACAACGAACCGAAGGACTTGCTCGCGCAGCTCATTCTCCTGGTCTTCCAAGGCCTGCCTTGCGGCGGCCTCGGCGGCTGCGATCCTTTCCAAGCGGGATGCCCTGAGTTCTTCGCGGCGCCTTGTGGCCTCCTCCGCATAGTCGAATACGACAATGATCTGGCGGTCCACATCGACCGTGATCTCATCCCACCGAACCATTCGCTCGACCCACTCATCGACGATCTTATCGCCCTGAATGACCGGCTTACGGTACCAGCATGTCATGATGAAGGTTCCTGCCGCCTCGGACGCCGCGGCCGTGCTTTCATCGACAACGAAAACGTTGGAGTTGTTCCCGAACAGGATGTCGTCATCGGTCATTCGGCGATAACTTGGGTGGAAGAACGGCAGTACCCAGACGAGCGCTGCCCGCTCTAGCCGATAGAACTCCTTCCGGCTGAGCACGACGTCCATGAAGGTGGTGCTCAGTTGCACTTCGAAGGCGAGCCTCGTGGAATCCGCGCGTGCCGAAACGTCCGGTCGGCGCAGCCCGCTCAGGCCCTCGCTAGCTTTCCAGGTTTGTTCTGGCGCCACATCCTTGAATCGCGGGTCGGCCGCGAGGCTTCGGAGAAGCAGCTCCTTGATCCGCTTGTGCGCCGCGCTCTCTTGTGCGCCGCGATACTTCATGGCCCTGATATCGGCTTCGCTCAACTCCATCCGCGTAACAGCGGGGCACGAGCCATCTTCATGACGATGCCGGAAGAAGAACCGCTTGGTCGTGCTGCAAGCCAGATAGACCGGAACACCGCACGTCGCGCAGACCAAGCGTGCTTCGCCGCGTTTGACGAGTGCCTTAAGCTTCTGGCGCAACAGGATCGCGCGCTCATACCGGAATGCGCGGATCAGACGGGGCACATCAAGCACATGGCCGGTGCTTGGGTTCCTGACCGAGTTGATTTCCGGCTTCGTCACCACCGATGCCCATGCCAGCGGATCGACTGTCGTGTTTCCAACCATGGCGATCTCCTTTCCTTGTGGCAGCAGCCTTCCCTCGCCCGGAAAAGCTAACAGCGTTCCAGTCGAGCTCCCGCTCGATTGAGCCCCCAGCGCCGCTCGACATAGAATTCGAGGGCCCTGCGGACTTCGAAGCTCAGAACTTCCTGCGTGAACCCATACTCGAGCCTAACTGCGGCCTGCTGCTCTGCAGTCAGACTGCTCAGCGGCCGAAGCCGGATTTCTACCAGCTCTTCCCAGTCAGTATCGCGCGGAAGGTCCTCAGCGATCGGTGCCACTGAAAATGTGCTCTCAGGCAGAACCCGGATAGGAACATAGTCGCGCCATTCGCGGTGGTAAAAGCTCCAGGCTCGAACGTGCAGGCGCTCCCCGTCGAAGGCAAAATGCGCAGGCGCAATCCATTGGTTCTGCTGCAGCCCACTCGACATCGACACGTAGCCGATCTCGATTTTCTGGCGCTGCTCGATTGCCTGCCAGAGACGCCGCATCACGAGTGGGGGGCACTGCCGAACAGGCGAAGGCAGAACGGAAAAGCCCTCCGTCGTGGAGTGGCCGACAAACTCATCCGGAGAGCCTGCATCCTCGACAAACGGCAGACCGCGATGATGAGGGTCGGCGACGTAGCACTTTCGTACTGTGTCGTAGCGCGGCTTCGGCTCTGCAACCCGCTCGAGATACTCCCGCAGATCAATTGCCGCCTGAGGAGACGATATGCCGAAACGCTCGATCAGGTCCTTGCGGTTCACCTGCCCGCGCCACGTTAGAACCCGGTCGAGATAGACCAGGCGGGCAAGCATCGCAGGCTTGAGGGCAGGATCGTCCATGCCCGAACCCTACTTGACTGCTCCCGCCTCGTCTATATAAAAATTATATGCACTTGGATTCGAGGACAGAGTAATGCGCATCTTGCACACCAGCGACTGGCATCTGGGCCGCCAATTCCATGGCCTGTCCCTCGATGATGACCACGAGCATATCCTCGTCCAGATCCTTGCAATCATCGATGATCATCGGCCTGACGTCGTGATCATTGCTGGCGACATTTTTGATCGGGCTAGTCCTCCCCAAAGCGCGATCACCCGCCTCTCGCAGTTCCTGACGACAGTACGCGCAACCTCCGACGCGGCGATTGTCATCATTGCGGGCAACCACGATTCCGCGGCGCAGATCGGTGCGATGGGCGTGCTTGCAGATGGCGGTGCAGCGATTGTGCGCGGACCACTGGATGAAGATGAGCGTCCGCTAGTGATTGCCGACGACCATGGACCGGTGGCCATTTCAGCCCTGCCTTTTGCCTTCGAATACGCCGCGCGCCTGTGCTTCGAAGATGACGCCATCGCCTGCCCTGCGGACGTCATCCGGGCCCAGCTTGCGAGCGCTCGCAGGTACGTGGCCGAGGGAATGCGATGGGTTGTGGTCGCCCATGCCTTTGTCGACGGAGCCGCGACCAGCGATAGCGAGCGCCCCCTGACGCGCATGGTCGGCGGGATTGAAACCGTATCGGCGGCGGCCTTCGAAGGTGCTCACTACGTGGCCCTCGGGCACCTCCACCGCCCGCAACCAGTCGGACAGCACCACATCCGCTATTCCGGCGCGCCGCTCGCATTCGGCTTCGATGAGGAGGGCCAGCAGAAGTCGGTCAGCCTGATCAACCTGGCGGCCGACGGCACTGCCGCAGTGACCGAAGTCCCGCTGCGACCGCTGCGTCAGGTGAGAACCATTCGGGGCAAGCTGCTCGAACTGCTAGCGACCACCGAGGTGTCCAACGACATCGTCCGCGTCGTTCTCACGGACGAAACCCCGCAAATCGATCCGATGAAAAGGATCAGGGCCTTCTATCCCAATGCCGTTCAACTCTCCTACGAGCGCAACGAGCGGCCAGTAGAGCTGCGCCTTGAGGAACAGCGCGCGGCCATCGATGACCCGCAGACGCTGTCGTCGGCATTCCTCGAGTTCATCCGTGGTGCGCCCCTGTCAGAGGCGGAAGGGCAGATTGTGGCCTCCGCGCTGCAATCCTTCGCTACGATGGAGGAAGAAGCATGAGGCCGATCAAGCTCACCCTCAGCGCTTTCGGTCCCTATGGCGGCGCCGAGACGATTGATTTCCGCGAAGCGACGGATGCCGGCCTTTTCGGGATCTACGGCCCCACCGGGTCAGGCAAGTCGTCGATCTTCAGTGCGATTTCCTTCGCCCTGTTTGGCGAGGGCGCCAAGGAGGAGCAAGGCATCGCGACCATGCGGTCTGACTTTGCGCCTGAAGATCTCCTGACCGAAGTCAGCCTCCAATTCGAACTGGGAGCCAAGCGATACTACGTCAGACGTCAACCTGATCAGGCCCGCCCAAAGGCGCGAGGCGAGGGTCACACCATGCAGCCACACGCTGCCTGGCTGTTCGACGTATCGGACGTCGCAATCGATGATGTCGGTCCAGATAACTCGGGCGTTCCGATCGCAGAAAAGAAGGTCGGCGCCGTCCTCAGCCATGTCGAAGGTCTTCTCGGCTACGGCGCGCAGCAGTTCCGCCAGATCGTCCTTTTGCCGCAAGGCAGGTTTGAGCGTTTCCTGGTGTCGAACAGCAAGGACCGGCTCGAAATTCTGCGGGAACTGTTCGACGTGTCGCTCTACCGCCAGCTGACGGAAAAGCTCAAAGCCGATGCCGCGAACATCAGGCGCGAGATCGAAGATGGCTATCGCCTTCACGGGCACCGTCTTCAGCTCGAGGGCTTCGCCAGCTCGGACGAACTCACCGACGGCATCGCATCAGCACTTGAACGGTATGAATTTGCTCAGCTGGCAGTCTCTGAAACAGCGGCCGTGCTCGCTGTGGCCAACAAGGCTTATGCAGCCGCTGAAGAAGAGGAAAAGCGCTTTGCCGAGGTCGAGGCTGCGTCTGCTGCGCTCAAGCAACTCGAAGCACAGGGCCAGACTTTCGAGACGATGCGAGCTCGCAAATCCCGGGCGGAGCTGGCACGGCGCATGTCGGATCTCGACACCAGCGTTGCCGACGCCCAGAGGCGCTACCGCGCAGCAATTGAAGCACACGCCAACGCTGAAATTGCAGCCCGAGACGCGAGCGATGCTCTTTCGGTGGCAAGTGCGACGCTGCGCGATCTTCGCTCTCGGGAGCATGAGATCGAAGACCTCGCGCGCAAGATCGACCAGCTAAACCGCCACAAGCAAGTTCTGGTGGATGCGGCAGAGCGTCACACTGACTTGGAAACTGCCGTGACGGCGCTGGCACGCGCGAAAAAGGCGCATTCCCAAGCGACTGATGCTGAGACCAATGCTGGTGACCTGTGCGAAGAGAAAGAGACCGCGCTCGCAGCAGCCCAAGCCAATGCTCTTGAACGGCAGAAGCTGAATGGAGCGCGCGATTGTTTGAAAAGTGAGCTCGATGCAGCACAGGCCTTCGCAAAGGCAGCGCAGGCTGTGGACATATCACAGGACGTCTACGCGAAAGCAGCGGCCATCGCGCAGGATGCACAGTCCCACCTTGCCGAGGCAGTAGCTGCAGCTGAAACGCACGAACAAGCCTTCATTTCAGCCCAGGCTAGCGTCCTTGCCCAGCGGTTGCAGGATGGGCATCCCTGCCCAGTTTGCGGCGCCAGCGACCACCCCGAACCGGCACATGGCTCAGGAGATGCGGGCACACTCGAAAAGGCGTGGCGCGATGCTCAGAGCGCAGCCCTTGCCGCGTCCAAGGCCGATCGCGACGCCCAGGCTGCCGCCAGTTCGGCCCGTGCGACTCTCGACGCCAAGCGTGCAATTCTAGACGAGCTCGCGGAGCCGAAGCGCGGCGTGAGCGACATCGATGGCGACTTGCAGCGCGTCCTCGCCAAGATCAATGCTTTGGGCACAGACGTCGATATCGGCCTTCTCACCAAAGAACTGGATGACGAACGCAAGCGCAAGCTGGCAGCGACAGAGGCCCTCCAACAGGCTCGCGACGCGCTCGGTCGGGCAACGACTGCCGAGGCACTGGCCCGCCAAGCTTACGAGGAGAAGATTGCATCGGTCCCCGAAAACCTGCGCCAGCAAGACGGTCTGCAGACCGCAATCGATGCCGCCACCGCAGACTTAAGCGGCCGCAAACAGGCCCTTGCCGATGCCGACGCGAGGCAGCGCGAGCTCGATGCCATTGCTATCAAAGCATCAGCCGAACTGCAGAGCGCCGCGAGCGCGGTCAGCGACACCCAAATCGATCTCGCCATAAAGCAAACCGCATTTGAAGCCCGCCTTACCGAGCTTGGGATGCCCGAGGCAGACTATCGCGCGGCGATTCCCGATATTGCCGAGATCCCCGCACTGGAGAAGGCAATCGCGGGCTTCGACACCGCCCTTGTTGAAGCCCGCGCGCGCGACACGATGGCAAGAAACGCGGTCGGCAACGCGCAGCGGCAAAGCCTGGAGCCTTATCGTCTGAGCTGCGTTCAAGCACAGGCTGCGGCAGACGAGGCGGTGCAGCAGAGCGCTGCTGCTCAGCAGAAGCACCAATCGCTGATCGATCTGCAGACCAGCTTGGCCGACCAGCTTGAGAACCTTCGCACCCTTGAGCAGTCCTCGGGGGCGCTGCGCGGTATTGCAGAAGCCTTCGACGGTCAGAACGAGATGCGGACCAGTCTCGAGACGTTCGCCATCGGTGCGATGTTCGATCAGGTTCTCGAAGCGGCGAACCTCCGGCTCGATCCGATGACCAGCGGCCGATATCGGTTCGAGCGCGACACCGTCAGCGTTGGAGGCCGATCGAAGCGAGGATTGGATGTTCGCGTCCATGATATCGAGACCGGGCGGGCCCGCGAGATCATCACGCTGTCCGGCGGCGAAACTTTCATCGCAGCCTTATCCTTGGCACTCGGTCTGTCCGACATCGTCGAAATGACAAACGGTGCCATCAGGCTCGACACCATTTTCATCGATGAAGGCTTCGGCAGCCTCGACACGGATAATGACGCCGGCACACTCGACCAGGTCCTGCAGGTGCTTCAGAATATCGTGGGCGAACGGCGCGCTGTCGGCCTTATTTCCCATGTGCCGCTGGTGCAGCAGGCTGTTCCCAATGGATTTACAGTGCACAAGGGTGCCAATGGAAGCCAGATCGAAGTAAGGTCGGCATGAAGCCGCAACGTGAGACCTTGCTCACTTCGAGGACAATACATGGAAGAAGCAGGGGCAAGTATGACCACAGCGCGACTGTTCGATCTGAACATCGAGAAGATCCTCGAAGCTTGGGAGAGCGCGCATGCGGTCCGTGAACTCATTGCCAATGCGATCGACGAACAGCAATTGACCGACACCCCCGACATCGAGGTGGTCAAGACCGAAGATGGCGACTGGACTATCCGCGATTTCGGACGTGGGCTCCGATACGAGCACTTCACACAGAACGAAAACGCCGAGAAGCTCCAGAATGCCGGGAAGGTGATTGGCAAGTTTGGGGTTGGCCTAAAGGATGCGATGGCAACACTCCATCGCAATGGTGTGACCGTGATCATTCGCTCCGCACACAGCGAGATCACCCTTGCCCAGATAGCCAAGCGCGACTTCGATGATGTGGTGACCCTCCATGCTGCGGTTCAACCATCACCTGATCCGTCGATGGTCGGCACCACAATTCTTCTGCGTGGACTGAACGATGAGCAGATGGAGAAGGCAAAAAGTTTCTTCCTTCGATTCTCCGGGGAGGAAGTGCTCGAGTCGACGCGCATCGGCGACGTCCTTCGCCGAAAGCCGGATGCTCCGGCGCGGATCTATGTGGCTGGCCTTTTGGTGGCAGAGGAGGAGAATTTCGCGTTCTCCTATAACATCACGGCCCTCACAGAGCCGATGCGCAAGGCACTCAATCGTGAGCGTACCAATGTCGGCCGCACTGCCTATTCTGATCGCGTGAAGCAGATGCTGCTCAGTGCGACCAAATCGGAAATCGGTTCGGAGCTTGCTGACCAATTGCAGGCATTACAATCAGGCTTAGGCAGCGACGAAGTCCGCTGGAAGGAGGTGGCGATCCACGCTGTCCGCATCCTTAGCAGCAGCGGTAAGTATCTGTTTGTCACTGCCGATCAATTGATGACCAATTCGTCCTCGGTGGATCATGCGCGGAACGATGGGATCAAAATCATCACGATACCCGACAGCATCCAAAGAGACGTTGTCGGCATGACGGATCTCAGCGGTGAGCCGATCCGTGACATTGGTCAATATCAGGCAGAGTGGAACGACAGTTTTGTCTTCGACTTCGTCGAGCCAGCCTCTCTTTCGAGTGCCGAGCGCTCGGTCTTCGAAATGGTAGAGGCCATCGCCACCCTAGCGGGCGGACTGCCTGATCATGTGAAATCGGTTCGCGTGAGCAATTCGATGCGGGTAGAGCTTGGAACCGGCAGCGACGCCCTAGGCCTATGGGATGGCTCTACCCAGTCGATCGTAATCCGACGTGACCAACTGTCATCGGTTTCGAGTTTTGCGGGCACACTCCTTCATGAGATAGTCCACGCACGCACCGGGTTCGACGATGTCACGCGAGATTTTGAGAACGCGCTTACAGATGTGATAGGCCAAACAGCAGCGACGGCGCTTGCAACCGCACAACGGCCGAAGTCGCTTCTTACCGGCCTTTTTGGCCGCGCTTGAGCTGCGCACGACGCAACGATTGCCAATATTTTTTCAGGCGTCGCTGGAGGGCCTTTCGGGTCATAATCATCGCCTGAAGGAAGGTGCCTCTTAGCTTTCGTTCCAGCCGCAACCTTCCTTTGCGGGCAGCATCCAGCGGCAGCCTCTGACTGTTGGGAATCTCTGTTTGGACCTCATAAGCCATTGTTCGTTCATGTGGAGTGACGACTGGCTTCATGGTCAGTTATCTCTAAATCATGACTATTCGCAACGTGGCTAGAACCTGCGGGATTTGCGTAAATCAAAAGGAGCAATCCGTGACCGGATCGATCTCGGCAGATGCACTTGGGCGTCTACGCGCTGCTAAGGCGGCAATGCAGAAGGACGCGGATATACGCGAGATTCTCGAATCTCGGGATAGCGTCGTCGATCGCTATGGCCCGCAATTCCAGCCTGGCCAAATTGAGCAGATCGACGAGAAGGTACTGCGCTCTTTTCTCCTGATAGAGAACAACAAGCATTGGTCTGGGCTCTTTCGGCAGAGCAACCGTATTTGTGCTGACATGGCCGCAACTCGGGCCGCTCTCGCCGCCTTGGTCGATGAAAGTCGACCGATCGAGGAACGAACCCGGCCTGCGACCGACATAAAGGGTCTAGGCAAAGGGATCATCACCGCGATTCTTCTCGTCGCATACCCAAACAAGTATGGTGTCTGGAATAATACGTCGGAGAGCGGGCTGATCGACCTTGATCTGATGCCTGATTGGCCGCGCGGAGCGAGCTTCGGCGTACGGTATGCCGCAATTAATGCCGTTCTGAACGAACTAGCCAGAGAACTTGAGGTCGACCTTTGGACGCTCGACACCATTTGGTGGTATCTGTCAGGCGATAAGGAAGAGACCGAGGTCGACGCTGGAACCTCACTGACCGCTGATTCCCCAATTGCACAAGTAGCAGCCCGCTTCGCGATCGAGCGGCATCTGCATGACTACCTCTTCGACAATTGGTCTCAGCTCGAACTGTCAAGAGACTGGGATATATACGTTCGCGACGGGGAGCCTGACGCAGGATACGAGTTTCCGACCCCGATCGGACGGATAGACCTTTTGGCTAAGCATAAGCACGAGTCCAAATGGCTCGTGATCGAGTTGAAGCGCGACAAGTCGTCGGACGCCGTCGTAGGGCAAATACTGCGCTACATCGGATGGATACGCGCTCACCTCGCTCAACCAGACGAGACCGTCGAGGGACTGATCATCGCCGCGCGTGGCGAAGACAAGCTCCACTATGCGCTTAGCGCGGTGCCCTCCGTCTCATTCAAAAGCTACGAGGTAGAGTTTCGGTTGAAAGACGGACCTTCGTTCGAAGAGTTCTCGCGCCCCTAATCGGATTCGCTAACGGAAAGCTTGCCGATGACGTGAAGCGCGGATTGAAATATGTCCGGGCAATGGTCAGGTATGCAGCCCCGCGGCTTTGCTGATCGCGATTATCGCCACCCATTCGTGCCTTTCGAGTGCTCCTTGGGAAGGAAACGAACGGGACCCAGCCGACGGTTTGGTCTGCCTAAGAGGGCAATCGGCAGTTGTTTCGCATTACAGTACAGGGAAGTAACTAGATGCGAAGCCGTCGATAATCTGCAAAGTGGCTCGACATTTTGCGGATTATCGGCCTAGATTTGAAGCAGTTCTCAGCGGGAGCTTTGATGGGGCACTACGAGGATTTCAAGCGCTTGCTTGCCGCCATTGAAGCATATCGCGCGGATGCGAGCATTCCCGTCGAAGCTGAACAGATCGACGCAGCTTGCGCACGAATTCTGGCCCATGACCCCTTCGATGAAACCGCTATCGAATGGAAGCGAATCGCCGAATTGGTGAAGGAGCTCAACGGCGGCGAGTGGCCGCCAACCAGTTGATGATCCACCCTTCGCTGCTATCCTTTGGGTATGTCCCAGGGAATCGACCAGCTCTATCGGACCGCGATCGAGAAACTTGCCAAGAGCGCCGATGCCGATATCGAGCATCTGCGCCGCGCGGTGATCCGGGGCGACGGTGTACCCCTTGAGCCCGATCCACGGCTTCTCGCCGAGGCTTCAGGGAAAGGCGCGGATTGGGGCGAATATGCGTTCGGCGAGCTTCGCGCATTTGGCTTCATTGTGGCCGATGTAGCGAGGTTTGTGTGGTATCGGCCGACAAAGAACGAGATGTGGGAGCGGCAGGCTGTTCTGGCCGGGATCGAGGCTACGGCTATCGTCAGACTGGTCTCGATGGACCGTTCCCCTGCCGTCCCTGAGATCCTCAAGCGGCTAGAAGCATTCGAGCGAACTGCCGCTTCAGGCAAGGCGCTAGCATCACTCCTTGCGCTCCAAAAGCTGATGGTCAGCGTCGTCGCGGCGACCGGCGAGGTCGCCACGCTCGAGGAATATGCAAGGCGCGCCAGCGTTGCACAGGTCTATGCCCGGGCGGCGACCCTTGAACTGACCGATATCGAGGGCATGACCACGTCAGCCCGAACCATGGTCCAGTTGCTTTTTGAGGGCGCTGCGCGCGATTGCGCTGCCGCTGCGACTGCCATGCGGATCCACCCGCGGCAGCCCGCCTTTGCGAGCTGACAGGTGAGCGCTGCTACAATTGATGGGCGGCCGGGCCGGCATCGTTCAAGGGACCAAGCAACGGCCGTAACGCCTTCGTGCTCCCCGTATACGTCGGCAGCCCACTGACCTGGGGTTCGATGGCCTGAAGGGCGTGATATTGGGCACCCTTTGGAAAGTCTTTGCGCTCCATCTGCTCGATCAACTTATGGAGCGCCGGCGCGGTTGAATCGAAGAAGAAGCGGCTCGCTTTCCGGACGCCATCAAGATCACCCGCGCGCGCCGCGACCAGATAGCTGTCCGCAGCTTCAACCAGGAAACCCGTGCGCTCGGCATAGATGTCCGAGAGCCAAAGCAGCCTGAAAAAGGCCTGCGGGATGAACTGCTCGACCAGCTCGGACAAGGTGCTCTGCGGCCCTCCCAGAATGATAGTGGCGAAAGACATGGCCCCCAGAAAGAACGCCTCATCCTCCACGGCATGGCTGCGGACGTCCTTCTCAAGGCTCTCCGCCACCGCCTGCAACCGCGCCCCGCCTGCCAATGCAAGACGAAGAGCACCGATCTCGACGATTGCTCCCAGCGCAAGGCGCCATTCCTCGATCTGTTCTCTCGTGAAGGTCGAGATGACATAGGCACGGCCGCGCTTGGTGAGATAGCCACCGACGCCCAGCGACACGAGCAAATGGCGCGCCATCGACATCGACACGCCGGTATGCGCGACAATGTCGTCGGCGGTCATCGAAGTGCCGGGCGGCAAGTCGCCCAGCATGATCCGCTCACGCAGCTCGATATAGGTAGCGTCTATCTTCGACAGCATGACTTCCCCACGGCCCGCCAGCCATGGCGCTTGCCGCTCTCTATGGGCTTCAACTTAGCATAACGCCTGCAGATTGCAGCAATGCACAGCGCCTGCACTAGCCATTTTCCGCCCGCGATCTGTCTCTCCATTTGTTGCCATTGGGTTCGCCCAATGGTATGTAAAGTTTGGAGAAGTAAGATGGATGAGCAAGATCAGTGGCGATTTGCTGACTTTTCAAAGCGGGCTTATCCTGACGACCCCACCGGTACTGGCGATCCCGATTTTACGAGATCGAAAAACCCTGCGTTCGAGCCGAATTCATTAGATCCTGAGGGTGCGGGTGGTCGCTTTGGAGCTTGGATCATCATTCTGGTATCGATCGTTTTTGTCGTCATTGGGGCACTTAGCTGGTAGCCCTTCGGTGCAATTCGACCCTGAGTTTCTCCGTGACACAACCTTCTAGCGTTGATCGCGATCATAGAAGCGCTCATCGAAGCGTTCATCAGCTCCACCCGGACCTGAACGCCCCTTGTCAAAGTCTCTGCGTCGATCGCCAAAGCGATCGCCATTAGCCTCGTAACGATCCCTCAAGCTCGTCTCCCCTTCGGCTATGCGAGCACCAATCGAACCATCTGCCGACCCATGAGTGAGATTGCGTGGTTCTGGCGCGGAGCGCTGCGGCGTTCTGGCACGCAGGTCAGCTTCACTGAAACTTCCCGGTCCAGCAACGTTGCCCGTCAGCGTTCCTCTGTCCGGGATCAGATCGTTGAATGGTGCGACCCTCTGATCGTAATAGTCAGAGATGATCTCGCGCGCGACAAGCTCATACGCGGCCTGCTCTTGCGGACTGTAATCGGTGCGAGCAAGGCTGGGAGCAGTGATCCCGAGTTCGGCTGCTTTTTCCTGATAACGGCTTGCCACGATCTGGCTCATGTCGAAGGCGAGATTGGCGCCATACCCCTCCCGTGTTGAGGTGCTGTCGGTGAGTGACGTCGCCAGCTCATCAATTTGGGCGATCCGCTGATCGATGCGCCGGATCTCTTCGAGTGCGCGCTCACGTGAGTAGGCGTTCTCGGAATAGCCCTCGCTCCGGCTGAAGTTTCCACTTTGCGCATAGCTGCCACTGTCTTGCGTGGCATTTGAACCATTCGAGCGGTTGTCCGATGTCGAGGAATCAAAACCTTGTGCTTCGCTCCGCTCGTTACTCCGATTGACCAGGTCAGAACGCTGGCGGCTACCGCTGATGCCCGCCTGGACCCCTCCATTTGCACCCACACTACCCTTGCCTCCAGGTCCGCCATCGCCACCTCGAGTGCCGGCAACGCTGCCGGACAGCCCAACGCTGCCGCTGCGGCTTGTCTCGAGACGATCAATGTTGGTTTGCTGATCTCCCCTCGACCGCGTGACACGGTCGCTTTCGCTGACGGTGTCTCTGGCATCCAGCGACTGATTGTCGAACCGCTGCAGGTTCTCGCCCGAGCGATACCCCGACGAGCTCTCGCTTCCGCTGGAATTGCGCACCCCGCTTGTTTGCCGCGTCGACGCGCGGTCAAGGAAGGCAACCGCACGCGACCGTTCTTCCGAAAGCGTATTCCGTGCCGTCTCGAGTTCAGAGAGGGTCTGCTGCCTTTCGGCATTGGCGAACTGGCTCAGCGATGCGCCGAACGCAAGGCGGCTCATGCCCGGCGACGTGTCGAAGACGTTTGCGCCATCTGTCATGGTCTTCGTCGTCGTCCCGTTCGCATTGACCGTCGAGACGACCGGTGCCCCGCCGGTGAAGGATGGCGCGGCATTCCATTGTTCGGACTGCCGGTTGAAGCTGGACAGGTTCATGAAGCTCTCATTCCCGTAGGAATAGTTGCCGGTCGTGCGCTCGACTGCAGCAGCTTCGGCTGCCGCCTGCGCCGGTGCCAACATCGAGGTCGCTTGCGACGACACCGCCATCGCCCCTTTCGCCATCCCGGCAGCAAGGAAGGGGATCGACATCATCAGGAAGCCCGCGATCGTCGCGGTATCGGCGTTAACCGCATCGACCCCCGCCATGCCGGCCATCGTAATGCCGCCGGGCGCAGTGGCGTTCAGGGAGTCGGATGCCCGGTCCATGATGAACATGTGCAGGACGACATAGAGGGGGCCCCACGCCGCAAGATAGAAGAACCCTGTGAAGTAGCCCTTGAGCGCCATCGTCCCGGTCCGCGGCATGAGGAACAGCGGAAAGATGACCGGAAACATGGCGTAGAAGACCACCGTCAGGACGATGTTGAGCAGCGGCACCCATGTCATCGCCTGCTGCGCGATCGAGGTATACGTGTTGCGTGCCTGCTCCTCCGCCCGAAGCATTGCAAAGGTATCGCCATCGGCCGCTCCAAGGTTGGCACGCGCCTCAAGAAAGGCGTTCACCAGCGAGCGCTGCTGAAAGATCTGCTGGGCTGTCTGCGAGCTGCCGTGGAACTGGTTTGCTATGACGGGCAAGTCAGAGACGAGTTTCGCCCTTGCCAGCGCCGGCGTAAGGCCCGGAAACAGCTTACGCCCCTCCTGTTGCAGACCCAGCTCTGTGTAGGCCGCGATGCCCGTCTGAAGCTCGTTATAGGCATTCTGGCATGTGACGATGGTGGGCGGCCCGCCCGCCGGCAGAAACTTCATGGCGCGCGCAGGAGACCCCGGCCCCATGTCCGCAAGAATGTTGTTCGAGTTGGCGATGGTGTCGAACGAGGTGTGCCCCAGCAGAATGTCGTAGAACAGGCACTGTTTGAAATACTCGCCGAGGTTCGCGCTGATGCGCGGATCCCGGATGTGGAAGTCGCGGGTGCGGTCCCAAAGCCGGGCCCCGTAGATCATCCCGTTGGTCGACATCTGCAAGGCACCAGGCATCACGAAGACCGTCTCGGCCGTGCGTGTTAGCCAGTCACCGGCCTGGCTACTGACCGAGGCAATCATGGCCAGACCGATGGGCACGTTCGCAACGGTCGCGGGTGCAAGCGAAGGGTTGAGGCGATCGGTGATCCGGACCGAAGTCACGGGTACGACCAGCACGCCATAGATCAGCGTCGCGCCGAGGAACCAGTTGAACCAGGCACGCCAGTCGAGACTGAAGGCCACGATCAAAAGAGTGTAGATGAGCCCGATCACCATCACGA
>NZ_BJYR01000034.1 GCF_007991615.1 Novosphingobium sediminis
CCATCAGGACCGCCATCCGCGCGTCCTCGGTCCCTGCGCAAACAATTGGAATTTTCAGATCGTTGGTCAAAAAGCGGATAGTATTGAGGAACACCCGCTGCTGGCGAGGAGTGCCGGCGAGCATCTTGTCGATTTCATCCAGGACGAGCACCTTGGTTTCGACTTCGGCAAGCAGTTGCCTGGCTTCCGCTCGCATCGATCGCACGGACAGTCGGCTAAGGTCGACGCAATTTAGCGCGGTCAGCACCTCGGTGTAAAATTGCTCCTCACTCGGCTCTGGCGGTATCTGCGCGAGCAACACCGGCATCTTGCTGAGCCCGGTCCTGATATCGAACTGAGGAGCGTGAAGTTTCGAGAAGCGGCTGACAATTTCGGTCTTGCCCATCCCGGTGGCGCCAAACAGTAACAGGCAGGGCATTCGCCCTCGCGGCGGATAGATTACCAGGTCTTCAAGGTGGCGGAGCGCGGCCTCAGCCTGTGGCAACGATATCCAGCGGTCGCGGCGTAGCCAGTCGATCCGGGCCTCATCGGTCAATTCGGCATACTCGCGATAAGCCGGGAAGATATGGCTGTAGAGCACGTTCATGACTGCTCCTCGATCGCGAGTGGTACAACCGGCCCGTCGAGATTTGGCGGTGTCAGCTGCGCGTTGGCCTCTTGGTGCTGGACAAAGGCCGCAGGCGGTTCGCCGCGGATGAGCGCATCGACGATGCGTTGGGTTGATCGTCGAGCTCCGCGCGTCTTCTCTACGGCCCTAAGCACAATCCTGCGCTGCGTGCTCACCATCTCGAAAAGCATCTGCTCATCGACGGCGGTTCGCCCGCGCTCTCGAAGCGCTCTCAGGGCTTGGTCGTGCTCGAACTTGGTAATTGCAGGACGCCGCTTATCGCGAAGAGGAACTGTGACATGCTCGCCGCCGGGCAGTTCGAGATAGACGGCCGAGAGGTTGAGCGGATTGTATTTGATCGGGAATTTATGAACGCTGTTCGCGACCAGCGTGGCCAAAGCGCCATGCCAGTAGAAAACGTGGAAGAGTTTGATGCCCTCGCGCCGGACCCGGCGCATCTCGAACGGGAGGAAGTCGAGCAGAAAACGTTCTTCATCGGCCGGCAGGCGCAGGGCTGCAACACGCTTACCTTGATCGTCCTGCCACGCTGTCATCGGGGGGACGCCAAGTGAGCTGTGAATGGTGCGATGATAGATTCCCACCTGGAGGGCGAACCATCGCTCGAATTCCTTGAGGGTCATGCAGGCTTTGCCCTCAGCGTCGTAGTCTCCCTTGTCCTGGATGTTGGAGAACGTAGTACCCGGAAGAAGGTGAACTTCGCCGATGGCGGTGCCGATCATGCGCTCGATGTGCCCGCCAAAGTGCGGAGTGCGCGGTGGACGGTAGTGAAGCTCGATCCCAAATTGCTGGCAGCCCCGAGTCAGCGCGCGTGAGTGAAATTCCGAGGCATTGTCGAGATGGAGGATGTCTGGCAGGCCGAAGACAGGCCATGCGAAGGTGAGCTCTCGATCGGCCAGCCAATCATTCTTGGGCAGTACTGCATGACGGATCGCCATGCCGACCGAAATCGCGGAAGGTCGTTCCAGTGAAATGTAGAAGCCGGGTATCACCCGCGTCGCTACGTCGATCTGCAGGGTCAGCGTTGGCCGCCCGACCGGTCTCCTGAGATACTCATCGACGATGATGATATCGACCAGCGTGTGGTCCATCTGTACGACCTGAAGAGGGTACTGCGCCTCGTATGAGCTGACGACGGGTCGGAAGCGGTCTGCTGCGGCTTTGGTCCCATCACGGGCGCCTGTCAGGCGTGTCCGTTCCACGGCGTTGACCCGCAGGACAACAGTTTGCCGTGCTGGAGGTCGCAGATTCTGCTCCAGGCACGAAAAGCGAATTTGACGGACCAGTTGTGCGATGGTGGGCTTTGGACGGCTGAGATAAAATTGCTCTATTTTGGCATCGATCAGGCGTTCCACCTCGCAAGGGAGGCGAGAGCGCCCTTTGGGAAATCCATCGTGCTGGTCGACCAACGAACTGGTCACTGGGTTTTCCCGGTATCTCGCGAGCAGTTCGTAAATTCGGGACCGGTTGAGGCTCAGCTTCAGGCCGGCCTCAGCAATCGCTTTGCGTCCGAGCCGGGGCTCTGCCGTAAGCGCACGAATGATAGGCTCGCGCTCACAAGCTTTGCGCCATTCTGTATGATCAACCGTCGTGAGGGCAGTGCCTGTTTCGGCCATGACCTATCCCCGATTTTCGCCAGGGACTCGTGTTGCCGGGTCCGGTCGTTTTGTAGCAGAATCGCGCTGTCAGGTCGAACGTCCGGAGGTATTCTTGTACATGATCCACGCAACTCGGCCGTTTTCTCGTCCGCCCGTATTCTTTAAGTGACAAATCCACTGCGACGCCGCCGCTCTCCCAAGGGCAGAATGCCGGAGAAACGCGCGGCGCGACGGAGCATGAAGGAGAGGCGCTTTGGCTGACAGCAACGGGATGATCGTTGAGGTGCCGATCGATGAGGGCGCCGTCCCGCTCGGACAGACAATCCCGCCACAGCTCGCCGCCGAAATCGAGGCCGCCCGTTCCTACAGGGCGCGATCCAAGGCCGCGAATACCGTACGCGCCTATGACAGCGACTGGCGGCAGTTCGAAGAATGGTGCTGGACGCGCGCCCTTGAGCCCATGCCGGCGATACCCGAGGTGGTCGCTACCTGGTTGGCGTCACTGGCACAGGCTGGTAGGGCTGACAGCACCATCGGGCGAAACCTAGCCGCTATCGCATGGCATCACCGACAGGCGGGGCACGTGGCGCCGCAGCACCGTGATCCTCGCGACGTGATCGCCGATACGCTCGCAGGCATTCGGCGTGAGCAGCGGGCACGGCCAACACGCAAAAAGAGTGCCATTCTGGCGGTCGATCTGGCGCGGATGATAGCTGCTGCTGAAGGATCGAGCCCGCGGGCGATACGTGACCGCGCGGTGATGGCGTTAGGTCTCGCAGCGGCGCTTCGGCGCTCGGAGCTGGTCGCCCTGCAACTCGCCGATCTGGAGCTCGTCCGAGAAGGGCTCAAGCTGACGATCCGGCACTCCAAGACCGATCAGGAGGGGGAAGGGCAGGTCATCGCGGTGCCCTCGGGCAAGGTGCTCAAACCAGGTCTCCGCCTCAACGAATGGCTCAGCGTCAGGGGAGGGGAGGCGGGTCCCCTATTCTACCGGACCGATGCGCAAGGCTTGATGACGAAGGAACCGATGTCAGATCGTTCGGTGGCGCGGCTGATCCAGCGCTACGCCAGGAAAGTCGGTCTCGATCCATCCGCAATCGGAGCCCACTCGCTTCGGTCAGGGTTCCTGACTGAAGCGGCAAAGGCGGGGGCCTCCTTGCCGAAGATGCAGGAGGTTTCGCGACAGAAGAAGGTCGAGGTGTTGCTGGGCTATGTGCGCGATGCGGCACTATTCGACAACCATGCGGGCCAGAGTTTTCTTTAGTCCGCGTTCATGAGCGCATTGGATGACGGTAACGGTCAGGGTCTGGGATAAAGCAACCGTTCGCCGCCACTTCCGGGCACGTTCGGCTATTGCGGAGACTGGTAATTCATGGCGCACCACGCTGGCGCTCCGTGGAACGACAAGATACTGTGAAAGGTGATGAAAAAGTCTTCGGTCGCTCCGCAACCAAGTTATCCTAGGCTCTCGCGAAATCCGCATGATGAGCATGCGTTCTGGGAGTTGGGCTCGCGGGGATTTGAAAATTTTGCCCGTGCGCTGCACGCAGCTCAGACCGATATCATCGGCACGCAACTCTATGGTCCTGACGGACAAGAGCAGTTTGGCGCTGATCACATCGCATTTCATCGACACGACCCAATCCCGTATCTTGAAGTTGGGCAATCCAAGGCAGAGCGTCGGTTCGGGCAAAGTGAGATCCGCACAGCTGCAGATAAGTTCATCGAGCACTGGGAAAGTCATTGGCGAGAAAAGGACGTTCGCCGCTTCATCCTGTTCGTTGGCTGTGCGATCAAAAGTCGTCAGGCAGGTGACGAGATCATCGCCCAAACCCAGAGGTTCGCAGCCCTCGGTATTCAATTTTCGGTGTGGGATTCAGCCGAAATATATGATCGGCTGCCCGGCGCGAATGTCGCCGTTCGAACCTATCTGGGCCAAGACTGGTATGAGCGGATCTTTGGCAAGCCCACTGGCCCACTCACTGGTTTGCAGCAGGCTCTCGAGCGCGGTTCGGACCTAAGCGCAGTCTGTCTCCAGCATTATGTGACCCGGCTCAACCAGGCTGAAACGGGCGAGATTGCAGAACTCAAGCGCCGTGCGAGGCGAGGAGAATCGCGACGTGTTATAGCGGAACTTGAAAGTGCGCTGCGTTCCGAAGCCGTGGACGTACTCACTGCGAGCGTCAAAGCTGACAAGCTGCGGCTCTTGGCAGGCCTGCTCATCCCTTCGGAAAACTTTGCCCGAGTACGGCAGCTCCTTGATCAAGCCGATTCGCTAGAAGGAGAGTCGAACAGGTTAAGAGCAATCTTGGCTCTTGAGGAACTTGGTCCACAGCTAATACTGGAGGACGTGTCTATTGAGAACACAATAGACATGGCGGAAGTGCGAGCCGTGGCTTTGCTTCGTCAGCGCCAATCACAGGCCGCTTACGATGAGTTAGCAGCGTATATCGAACTTGATGACATTCGGGCCGAAGCCCTTCGTATCGCCGCCTTGGCAAAGCTGGCCGCAAACGATCGCGATGGGGCAGTCGTTTTGGCGCAGCGAGCCCTCGCTCGGGAACCTGAAACGCGTGCTTGCCAGCAGGTGCTGGCCATCTGCCATTTTCATCGCGCCTTAGCGCCATCAGTCGAAGCTGCTATGGGTGAATGGCCACCTCCAATCGATCAGCCCCTAGTGCGGCTATCGGATTCGGCCCGGACCGACTTGGAAAAAGCAGAGTCTCTTTTCGGCGTGTTGATCGCGGATCCTGCTTTGGATGCTTACCAATCTATGGTTATGTGGCACTTCGCCGTCCTGGCGTGTATGCCTTGGCGGCACGAGGATGCAACGAAGCGCCTTGCTGAGTTGCAAGCTGATGGGGCGTTGCCCATACCGCTAATTGCATGGGCACTTTCTCGAGCTCTTCCGTTCGATAGAAAAGCCGCAATCGTGCAATGCGATGCAGCGCTTGCTTCTGATCCCGGGGATTTCGAGACACTATTCATCCGCGTGGCGCTTGCAAACGCAAGTCGCGATTTCACGCACGCACGCCATATCCTGCAGTCGCATTCAGATGCGCTGGCGGCCGCAGGCCATTCGGAGGTGCGAGATTATTGGCTCGCTGTCATCGACATGGAGTCACATCGTCCAATAGAAGAAAGCGCGTTAGCAGCGTATCCTTGGCTTCGATTGCGCCGCGCGATGGCCATTCGTCGAAAGAAGCAGCGACGTTTCGCTATCTCCGCAGTCCTGGAAGAGCAGCTCGCCAAAAATGGTGATCCGCGAGTAATTTTGGCCGCCACACAAATGCTGGTCGAAGCTGGATGGCACAAAAGGGCCGTAAAGGCTGCGCCCTATCTGATCAAAGAAATCGGAACTGCGGAGGCTTTGGCGGCAGCCGCGCATGCCTATTATCGGAATGGTCAGCCTTCCGAGGTGCTGTCAACACTTGAGCATCTGGACGCCTTCCCGAACGGAACCCTCCCCGTCGAACTCGAAAGACTGCGCGCGATCAATCTCGCGGCCGCAGGAGAGTTGGTCGGTGCACGCAACGTCAGCCTGTTAATTGCTCAATCAACGAAACGGCCTGACGACCTTTGGCGCTCAATCCAGCTTCAACTGGCTATTGGGGCAGCGCCAGAGGCTCTGTCGCTTTACGAGCAGCATGCCGAGACCCTAGCGCAACCATCGCCAGGGCATATCGCCTTAGCGCGAGCTATCCTGCAGTCTCATCCCGATGCGGCGATGCGCATCACTCGGCATATTTCCGCCAACGCCCCCGATGAATATGTGACCGCAGCCTTCGATCTAGCGCTCAAGCTGAAGATGGCGTCGGAACAGCGCGTACTTACGGGCCGCCTTCAACAACTGGGCGCGGAAGGACGCGGCGGGGTCACGCTAATCTCGATGGATGACATCGTGAAGATGATGCGGGAGCGCCGCGAGCAGGCCGAGCGGACGTTCGAACTGTATGCTACTGGACACGCACCGGCTTATGTTCTTGCGAGTTTGCGGCAGGAAGCGATGGCTTCTACCTATCTTGAGCCGCTCATTAACCCACCCGAACCTGCGGAAAACCGGACCATTCTCTCGACGCGCTACGGACGGCGCATGGAGGAAGACCCATGGCCGGACGATCGCATGGATGTTCGGCTTCTGGTGGATCTCACGGCGCTACTGACAGCGCACGGCCTCGGAATTCTCGAGCATGCCGAACGCGCATTTGGACCGCTGTGGATTGCGCCGGAAACCGTTCCTAGCTTGCTGGCACTGCGATCGGACAGCGAGATCGCACAGCCTGAACGCATTGACGCTATGCGCACCGTTCTGTCGCGTCTCAATGATGGGGAGCTTCACGATCAGGCGCAGCTATCTGCGATCGATACCTTTCACGTGCTTTGGGAGGGAGATGGCGGAGAACCAAATTCTACTTTGTCCTTTCATCGCCTGTTTGACGTCATAGCGAATCCGCTAGGAAAGCGAGCCGAGAAAAAAGCGCGCGAAACATTAGGTACGACTCTCGACGCTGCTGCCGTTGGCGCAGCCCCTCCGAAAGGCGCAGTCGTTACGCTCGACCATGGCATTGCTGTAACCTTAGAAGAGGCGAATCTTCTGGGCACTGTGTGCTCGCAGTTTCAAATTGGCATTCAGGCAACTGATATTGCTGATATCCGAGCTACGATCGCAGATGCGGATCGGCGGCAGGCGACGGTACATAGTCTTTCTGACCTTATCGGCAAAATCCGGGTCGGTCTCGAAGACGGCACCTACAAAAGCGTTCCGGTTAGTGATGTTCAGCAGCCGGAGCATGCGGGGCGGAGCTTCATACAGCTACTACAATCGCTGGCTACAAACGGAGGGATCGCATGGGTCGATGACCGCTATACCTCGTCGATCAACAATCAGGATTTCCGGATCGCGACAACGGTCGAAATTCTCGATGCGCTTCTTCGATATGGGCGGCTTACAGAACGTCAGCGAGACGATTCTCGGCAGCGCCTGCGTGCTGCGCGCTGGCTCTTCATGCCGTTACGTGGCACCGAGATCGCCCGTTTCTTGCGACCGGCGGTGCGAAATGGCCAGCTTCGAGAAAGCAACGACCTCGCCATTATTCGCCGGTCCATCGGCGAGGCCCTCATTCATCGTCGACGTCTGCAGTGGCCCGAGCCGACAGCGCTCGAACAAGGCATCAAGGGCGAGGTCCCATTCTTGCTCGACTCCGGACATGCGATTAGCCAAGCCCTCGCAACGATCTGGAACGATAGCAGCTGGACCGTGGACGATGCTGAGGTCGCATCGGCTTGGATTGTCGATACGCTGGAGATGAGCCTCTTCCCCATGCAGGTTATGGCGGCAGGGGATCCTCGCTCTGACACCCTGCTTGGCATTCATCTCGGTGGGTTGGCTCTCGTCGCCATCCAGATTTTCTCAGGCAAGAGGTCCGAGCAACGGCAACGCGCATATCTCGACTGGTTTTGGCGTCATGTGCTTGCAAACGCGCTGCGCATCCGACCTGAAGTGCGCGCCGGCCTCGAAGAGATGATCGAAGGCCATATGACACGGACCGACGACGGACAGTTGGAAGAACGACTTTGGCTGGCGCTGTCAGGGCGGATGCTAAATGCCATGCCGCAGCCGCTTCGAGAATCTTTGCTTCAGCGTCCCGGTATGCGCGAAGCTTTCAATCTCCCTGATCATGGGCAGATATCGGTCGACGTTTTCGACTTTGACGAGCGGGACTTTTGGGACGCGCTCGTCAACGCCGCCGTCGGTGAGGTTAAGAAACTGAAGACGATGCGCGGCGATCTAGCGAGCATCGAATGGATCGAGAGCGACAACGATCCCCATCTCGAACTAACAGTAGGTCGGCGAAGGATGCGTCTTGATACTTGGCCGCGTCGGGTTGCAAGCGATGACGCCGCAGTTCGGAAGGAAGCGCTGCTTGAGCGGGCCGACGTCTTTGACCTATCGGAAGACGAATTGGACGCATTTAATGCTTCGATTGCCACGAAGAGCCCAACCTATTTGCGAGTGCAGGCCAGCCTAGCCAAAACGCATGAGACGATGCAGCACTGGTATGCTGATCTGCGGACCGGCGTTCGCGAAAGGCGAGCGTTCGCGTTGGCCGATCTTGCTCCCGACGCGATCGGCAAAGTCATCCGTCACCTCCGCTTGGAAGACGATTTTGAGCAGGCAGCGCAAACGCTGATCGATGAGCGCGGCCTAGTCGTAGCGGTGCGCAGGCTAAGCGGCCTCCCCATCGCCCCTCCAGTGGCGATCGTGACCGCCCTCCAGTCGCTCGAAGAACATGGCATGGCACGCTTTCTTGATGAAGTTGAGGGCGAGAGCTCACCGCCTTGGGCACAGCTCTTTCTTGTCGATGCGCTGGGGAACCGCGACTTGAGCGAGCAAGAATTGGCCATAGTGCAGGGTTGGGCTGAGCGAGCGCTGTCGGTGGAGGCCGCTCCTCTTTGGAACCTCTACATCGCCCTTGCGCAGTTCACAGCGTCGGAAGCTTATGCCGACCCGGAGTGGGCAAGGCTTTCGGCGCGCAAGCAGCTTGCCGCGTGTTGGTCGCATGCCAATTCGGTTACCGAGATTCTGGCCGAGGGACATGTCATTATCGAGAACATGCTCGACATGATCTCAGGCAGTCGGCTGGCATCACCGCGCATTCTGGTTGAGGAACTCGATCAGTTCACCGAGGACACCGCCAACCCCAAGCAGATCTCTGTTGATCGCTTGAGAGCACATATAGCGGCGCCGGCGTTGATGCAGCTTCAGAAGATAGCGTCTCATCAAGAATGGGCAGAGTTGAAGCTCCGTCAGCTCGTGGTCGCTATCAACGACGATTCGGAGCGTCCCCGCATGGACATCATTCGCGGGTCATTGGCGCCGGACAACGCGATGCCCAGCAGACTTAAGGCTGAGCTAGGGGAGGTGTTTGATGCGCACTATCCCAATGCTGGCGCGCTATTTGGTGACAAGGTAGAGGGATTGCTAGAAGCGTTGCTAGCAGCCGAGCCGGGCAGCCGCGAAGCGCTGGCTGGTTGGAATTTGCTCCGACAAGCGAGCGCCGATACGACGTTACCGAAGAATTTGGCTGACCTTGCGCATGAGCGTGCAAATGATTGGGATTTAACTTTTCCCGGCGAAGATGTGGAAAGTGCGCGCTTCCACCTTCTCACCTTGACCGCACTTGCCGCAGTGAATGGCTGGGTTGATCAGGCCGACAGGATCGATGCCGCCTCGAAGGTACTTGGCCATCGTGAAAGTGATGGCGAAGCCATGGTGCTGTTCGAGATCGCGATCTGGCGGGCTAGGATGATCGGCGATATTCCCGAGCGCCTGAAATTCTTGGCGCGCGAGCTGTTCCGGCTCGCGCAGCACGAGCCTCTTCGAGAACAGGCTATTATTGCCGCACGGCATTTCGCTCGAAGTATGTCTGGGCAGCATGCAGAGCCGTTTGTGGACATCATCGGCGAACTGACCGCGAGATACTAATGGCCAGATTTGTCTGCCGCCGTATGATTTTCTGTCAGGATCAGTAAACGTATGGGCGCTTGCACAAGCACAGCGTTCTAGATAGTTTGATACGGCGGTTCCCAAGCCATGCCGAAAGGTGTGGTTATGAAATTCTACCTCAGCGCAGCACTTATGGCGCTCAGCTCCCAGGCAGCAGGCCAAGAGGCCAAGCTTGAAGACTTCTCGAGCAGCATACCCTCCGAATTCTCGCTCCTGGTGCCAGGAGTGGCTGTCAAAAGCCCGACCGCGCAGCCGGAGGCCAAGCAGCTCGTTCCCGAGAGTGAAGCGACTTCCTATGCGGAGGAGGCGATCACCCCTGTCGGCCCCACGACGCCATTGTTCTACATCCCGTCATGGATGAGACGCGGAAGCTCTGCCGTCATTCCCACGCGGGTGAACGCATCGAGCCTCGGGGTAGATCCCGATTGCCTCTATGGAGGCTACTTCCCGCGCTATGACCTGTCCGATTTGGCCCAATCGCGGCGCCGTCTCTATTTCCGCCACGTCGCTGCAGCGGCTTGCGAAGCCGGCGTTCCTGTGCGGCTCTTTGACGCGCTTGTTGCTCATGAAAGCCGCTACCAGCCCTTTGCACGCAGTCCTGCCGGGGCGATGGGCATGGCACAGCTGATGCCGGGGACTGCAAGCTATCTTGGCGTTTCAGATCCTTGGGACCCTGTCGAAAATCTCCGTGGGGGAGCGCGTTACCTGCGTGAGCAGCTCGATCGCTATGGCTCGTGGCATCTTGCTTTGGCTGCATACAATGCGGGTCCGGGCAACGTTGACAAGCATGGTGGAGTTCCGCCCTTCACCGAGACCCGCAGCTATGTTCGAACCATTCTGGCATCTCTAGGCGGCAGCGGCCCGGCGCCCGCCTCACTTGCACGGCTCGGAGGCGAGAACCCGTTCAGAGCGGTGCGTCTTCTTGCCTTCGCTGGAGGATCAGATGTCCCAGAAAACTGAGAAGCCGATGCTGGAGGCATAGTACAGGCTGATGGCCAGGATCACCGGTGTGCCTGTGAGATAGTTGGCTTGCCAGCGCAGCCATAGCTTCGGAATTAGCAATGCCTTGTCGAGCGTGCTGGCGCGAGGCGGAGCCCATCGGCCGGTGCGCCAGTCATTGAGGGTCACGAAGGTCGAAAGTGCGGCGCAGATCAGTGCCATGATCCCGACCGCAATATAGAGCGATGTCCAGGCAATGAGCGCTTCTTGCTTCACCGTCAGACGTATCCCCGATCTTTGAGCAGATTGCCGCTCTAAAAGAGCTTCGCGGCCATCATGCTCCGAGTCACGTTACCATATCATCGACGGGTCGGCGAAGCTCCTACTACTGGGGCGTGCTCGGCGGGCGCAGCTTTTGCTGGGTCAGCCGAAAGAGCGATCAAAGAGCGCAGGATCCTGTCGCCGCGCCTCCAGCGCCGCGTGATGCCTTACAATGGCGCTGGAGGTGCGCTGCGCTATGCCGTGGCATAGGGCTTCGCGAATGGGCTCGAAAGTCCCATTGCATGCGGCCATCTCCTCGGAGAGCTGGAGCGCAAGGGCAATGGCGAGATGGGCAGATGTTTCGCAGCAGGGGTCCTCATAAGACTCCGGGCTGACAAAGCAGTGGACGGCGATCGCAGCTCTGACAGGATCGATGGCAAGTCTCTCGTTGAGTCGGTTAAACTCGGCCGTCGACATACTGCCATCAGCGATGCGCTCGAACAGGCCACTGCGGTGGCTGCTCTTGATGATTCCCTCATCCACAAGCCGACGCAGACTGACCCCCTGCCGGCTCATCTGGTCCTTGATCAAATCGGCGTACTCAGCTTGCAACTGATGACAGCTCTTCCGCTGGTTTGGGTGCGCCCCCTGACCCATCCTTGCCTCCGTCAATTCTCCCTATGCAGTTGCATGATGTGAATTCTAAAAGGCGGCTTTGGCAAGAGAAATTTGGCGCTGGCTAATGGCAAGCGCGCAGAAGACTACCGTCTCACGTACGCCGCACTGGTCGCCTGTGACCTCTGCGAGTCGGGCTTTGAGGGTGTCAAATTCCGCATTCAGGGCACCGCTCAATCTTAGGTATATCCTGACCCGCCCGTCGCACGGCCGGTGCCGGTTGAATGCTGCGATCAAGTCCTGATTGGATAAATCCGGCGCGCGGATCACATCCGTGATCACGTCCCTAAGGCGCTGGAATTTCAGTTTTTCTATGGTCATCCACTTGATGGCCTCGGCAATGATCGCGAATGCCTCCTTACTCACCAGCAGTTCGTGGACGACCTCCTTTTCGCTGGCCATTGCGTCTCCTCCCGCCATTGTTCGCTACTGATCGGGGCCCTTGGCGTTGGTTCCGTATCTCCTCGCCGAGCCGCTGCAACGATTCGGACCAGTGGCATGAAAAACAGACCCACGTGGTCATGGATTCAGGACCACGTGGTATTACCAGCATGCCACCCTGGTCATGAATCCATGACCACGTGGTGCCAAAAATCGACCCACCCGGTATCAAAAACCGGACCACCCGGCATCAAAAACAGTGATTCGCGGACTTCTCCGACTTCGCCCTACACAACAGTAATTGAGAAAAGGTTTCGCCTGCGGCCCCTTTGGTGACGACGCACAGCGTCATTTGGTCAACCAGAAGGGGAAGACAATGAAGGTTCAGGATCTCAAGCAGGCAGGAGGGACGCTCGCCGTCGCCTTTGCTGCCGCCACCGCCATGAGCGTCTTCGGTATCGAAGCGGCCATGGCCGGCACCGATGCCACGTTCAATACGGCGCTCACGCGGTTCACCGGCTTCCTTCAGGGGTCGGGCGGACGGATCATCACCGTTCTGTCGCTCGCGGGCGGCATCGTTGCCATGGCCAGCGGGCGTTTCTCGCTCGGCCAGGTCGCGATCCCCGTCGGCGTCGGGGTCGGCGCTGGGACGGGCGTGCCGATCGTCACTTCCACAGTCACGGCGACGATCTGAGCGAGAGCACGGATCAACGCGAACGGGGGCGCTGCTCCATCACCCGCATGGGAATGGCAGCAAACCTTTCTGGCGGAGACGATCTTTGGACAAGTATTCAATTCCAAAGCATCTCGACGATCCCGAACTGATCGGGTTCTGGTCGCTTGATGAATTCCTTGTGCTTGTGATCCCGTTCACCTGGGGAATTCTCGCGCAGCATGTCGTCATAGGCCTGTTTCTGGCCGTTGCTGCATGGCTTGGGTACCGCAAACTCAAAGCTGGGCGATCGATGTATTGGGTCCTGCATTTTGCCTATTGGCATCTGCCGGGCGAATTCTTCGGTCTGAAGGTCGCTCCGCCTTCCCACTTACGTGTGATGGCGGGCTGACATGGAACTTTCATTCGCACACGAGGCTTCGCAGCGGACGCTCAAGCAGCGCAACATTCTGGCTCTGACCTGTATCATTCTCGCTGCCTTGGTCCTGGTGATGTTCGTCGCTGCAACGACGCGAGACCGGGAGGTTGTCCTTCAGCCGATCCTTCCCAGCGAAATGGTGCTCAGCTCAGCGGCGGTGAGCCCCGAATATCTCGAGGCTGTGACCCGCGACACGGCGCAGCTCGCGCTCAATCGGTCGCCTGAGAACCTGCAGTATTGGCTCGATGGCCTCATTGCGATTGCCGCCCCGGAGGCGCGGGGCCCGCTCAAGGCCAACCTTCTCAAGATCATCGATGAGCAGCAGGACTCGCAGGTCACCCAGTTCATCACGATCGACTGGATCCGCACGGACCCAGAGAACCTGACCAGTCAGGTCGGCGGCGTGCTCCACACGATCGTCGGTTCGCGCGACGTCCGCCGCGAGCACAAGATCTTCGAATTCCATTGGCAGCACACCGGCGTCTCGCTGCGCCTCAAGGGCTTTGGCGTGGTCGTCAAGAAGGAGCACGAACAATGAACCCGATTGTGCCTTCGTTGCTGATTGCGACTGGCAGCGTCCTGGCCTCCCGTCTCGATTGCCAGCTCCTGCGCCTGTGCGGGGTCGTTATGGTCGGTGGCGCGCTCGCTTTGACCGCCGTCCCGGCTCTGGCCGACGAGCATATTCTCGCAGCCGACAATGGCGAGGTGCGCTGCAAGGCGTCGAAGTCGGACCTTACTCGCATTTCGCTCAAGGATGACCAGTTCGTCTCGGTCTCGCGTGTCCAGACGGGTGTTCCGCAGGAAGACTTCTCGATCGTGCATGAGCCGACACGCGGCGACATCTATCTCTCCGTTCCGGACGGCTATTCCAAGCGTAAGATCTCCTTCTTCGGGACCACGCGCCGAGGCTTCGTCTACAAGTTCGACTGCGAAGTGTCGGGCGAAGCGGCGCTCCAGGTCTTCGTAGCCAATGCCGATCTCGAAAATCCTCAGGGTGCGCTGCAATCCCTGGAGGCATCTGCAACGCTCGATGATCGTGCGGTCTCGCTCGTTCGGGCCATGTTCGAGCAGCGCCGCATCGCAGGTTTCGAGATCAGCGATGCTGCTCGCGCTCCCGTCAATGTCGGCGATCTCAAGGTCCAGCTGGTCAGCGAATATCGCAGCCCCACCATGACCGGGAAGGTCCTGCGTATCGAGAACAACGGTGCCGAGCCGATGACGCTCAAGGAAGAGATCATCGCCGGAGACGGAGCCATCGCGGTTAGCATTTCCAATCCCAACCTCGCCAGCGGCCAGGCCACCGCCGCTTACGTCGTCGTTCCCTCAGGAGGGTAAGTCAGATGGATTTCCTCAAGCGCAAACCCAAGGACCTCGATGCAAGCGAGGCTGAGGAACATGACACCCTCGATGCGACCGGTGCCATTGCCGAGAACTCACTGACCCAGAAGCGCCAGAAGATGCTCATGTTCGGTCTCGCCGGGGTGATTGCAGTGGCAGGGGCAATGTACGTCCTCGACACCGAAGAGACCATCGAGGAGGCAACGGAGAAGGGGGCCAAGACAACCGTCTCGACCGATGCACTCCTGAACCGGCAGCGCGTCGATCAGGAATGGGTCGCCATGTACGAGGGCGAGATGAACTCGACCGACGTGCGCCTCAAGGGTCTTGAGGCGCAGGGCGCCCAGTTCGCCCAGATGCAATCGGAGATCGAGGCGCTGCGCGGCGAAAATGCGGCCATGGCCCGCGACGGCCAGCGTGTCCTTGAAGCCTATGAGCGCGAAAACGAGCAGCTGCGACAGCAGGTCCAGCGGGGCAATGCGCGCCCCACCGCACCAGGACCTGTGGCAGCGGCCCGCGAGATGGGCGTGCCGGCGCCGCAGGAGGCAGGAGCCGCAGAAGCACCGCCCGCGCGCCGCGGGAGCGACGTCCAGATGGTGTCGTTCACGTCTGCGAGCGGTACTGCCTCGCGCATCGATCCGACAAAGTCGCCCGCCGTTTATACGGACTCGCCCAATTATCTGCCTCCGAATTCGATCGCCAAGGCAACGGTGGTGGTGGGCGTTGATGCAACGACCAACACGCGCAGTCAGAGCGATCCGCTCCCCGTCCTCCTCCGGATTACCGGGCCAGCGCGCTCGGTCTATGGGGATGGGAAGCTGCTCGCCACCCGGGTGCAAGGCTGCATGGTCAACGGCGCAGCCTACGGGGACCTCTCCTCGGAGAAGGTCTATGTGAAACTACAGCGCATGACCTGCGCACAGCCGGGCGGCCGCTTCGCGGTATCGGAGGTCAAGGGGTTCATCGCGTTCGGCGGCAAAGTGGGCGTGCGCGGCCGCGTTGTCAGCCGCGAAGGCTCGCTGACCACCCAGGCCTTTCTGGCGGGTCTCGTGAGCGGCGTCGGCAATGCGCTCAATGAGGGGTTCAATCAGCCGATCATCGCAGGCGATGGCCGTCAGACTCCCGGTGCCGGAGAAATCGGGCTGCGCGCCCTGGGCGGTGGCGGCCAGCAGGCCGGCATGACGGTCTCCGAATATCTCATCGAGCGCGCCGAGCAATATCAGCCGGTTGTCGAAATGCCCACCGGGGCAGCGGTCGAGGTCGTCTTCCTCGACGGCACCTTCATCAGAAACTGAGGGGATCACCATGGAGCGCAAATGGAAAAATTGGCAGATCGCGGCAGCTGCGGGTCTGGCTGCCAGTGGCCTTGCTGCGATCGCGGCCGTTGCTCATGCCTCGGCCGCGAGTGCCCCGGCGTCGATCCAGGCGGCGCTCACGAAGCGTTTGCCCAAGACCGAGATCACATCAATTGACTGCAAGTCCATCGACGGCGTTTGCGAAGTTCAGGCCCGGCAGAACCTGTTCTATATCGACCATAGCGCGCGCTACCTCATCATCGGACGCGTCTACGACATGGAGACCAAGCAGGACCTTACGGCCGCTCGTCTCCTTGAGATGAATCCTGACATGCTTGTCGGTGGTGCCGGGGCAGGCGACGAAACCGAGGCCGCGCCCAAGGCAGGCGCAAGTGGTTCGCCGTCTGCAGCACCGGCCCAAGGCGACTCCCGGGTCGACCCTGCAGCCCTAGCGGCCCTGCCGAAGAACGGCAGCATCGCAATGGGCCGGGGAACCAGAACCATCACGGTCTTCAGCGACTTCCGCTGCGGCTACTGCAAGCGGCTTCATGAGACGCTTGGGACCCTCAACGTCAAGGTGATCGAGCGTCCGATCTCGGTTCTCGGCACAAGGCCGATCTCAGAAGCCGTGATCTGTGCGTCCGACCGGCGCAGGGCAGTAACCCAGGCCTACGAGGGCGGGGCGGTCACATCGGCAGGATCGTGTGACACCAGCGGGCTCGATGCCAACGAGGCCTTCGCAAGGCAGCACGGCTTCAGCGGCACGCCTGTCATCGTCCGCGAAGATGGTGCGGTGCTCCATGGCTACCGCCCGCGCGACTTCCTGCTGAGCTGGATCGAAGGGAAAGCATCATGACGCACAAGAATCTGCGCCCGCACGCTGCTGTGGTCGTCGCCGCTTTCGGGGGCCTACTGTCGGGTTGCTCGACGCTTGGCACCAATGTCAGTGCGAATTTCCGCTGCAACGCGCCCGACGGCATCTGCGCGCCATCGTCCGTGATCGACGATAGTGCGCTTGCCCGGATCGAGGAAACCAGCTCGACCGACCTTCTCAATCCTGCCGGACCCTTCCGGATGGACGACGGGATCGATGCACCTGTCCATGACACGCATCTGGTGAGCACAGCGCCTGTGGCTCGCAGCGCGCCGCGCTATCAGCTCTCTGTCGTCTTCCCTGGTTTCACCGATGCGAGCGGGACGGCGCATGCGCGCCGGGTCGTGAGCACCGAAGCGCTGCTTCCCGGGCGCGGGGATGCGATGGAGCAGATTGCCCGGCGGGGTCCCAAGGCCGCGCGCAGTCGCGGCCTTCTTGCCGCAGCCGAAAGCGCTCCACCCGTGCTGGCGGTGTTGCCGGAAGGGCGCGAGGCAAAGGCTGATCCTGGCAAGGGTGCGGTTGAGACTGAGGTTGCCGCGGCCGACGCGGAGAATCCGATCGCCCAGATTCAGGCGGAGGTTGCGCAGCGGCTTTCTGCCAAGGGATCCCGCGCTCGGTCCAAGCCCGCCGCCTTTAGCGGCGTGGTGGAGTGAGGCGCGATGTTCGGCTCGATCGTCGATCTCGTCGTGGGAGACAGCCGCAAGCCGGAGCGCAGCGCCCGCGCGCCCGATGTTCCGATGCTGTCGCACTTTCTGGGTTATCGCTCTTTCGACGAGGAGAAGCGCATATTTCACCAGGTCCGTTCGAAGGGCTTCATTCTCGAGCTTGCACCGCTTGTGGGCGCGAATGACCGGGTCAGTGAGATCATCGGCACGATCTTCTCCGATATTCTCCAGCCCGGAACGCGGTTCAGCGTGACCAATTTCTCAAGTCCCAGGGTAGCCGAGATGCTGCAGGCCTGGGCGCTGCCACGCTTCACGGCTTCGGGCGTCTTCCGGACACTTGCGCGCCACCGCCTCGACAAACTGCTCGGTGGTGCCTGGTCAACGCTTGCGAGCGACGGACCGTTTTTTGTGCGCAATTTCCGTGTCGTGATGTCGGTGGGCATTGGGCAAGGGTCCAGTCTCACCAATGATGACCTCGTTACGATGCGCGACGGGATCATTTCGGCGCTGGAATCGATCAATGTCCCGGTCCGGCAGTTCGCGCCGATCGATCTCATCCGCCTGTTCGACGAGATCCTTGCGCCGTCGAACGGTGCGGGAGACGAGGTGCCCGACTACAACCGGTTCGATCCGATCAACGAGCAATGTGTCCGGCGCGATCTGGTCACGCACGTCGAGAAGGACCGCCTTGTTCTCCATGCCCAATCGCTGAGGCCGACGGGCGCCGTCGCATCGGGTGTCCCCGAGCTGAAGGACTTTGTGCCCGAGAGGTTTGACGTCCGTACCATGGCAGTGCGAGGCTTCCCCGATCGCTGGGCACCCTGGGATACCCAGAAGATCATTGGCGACATTTTCAATCCCAAGCTCAGCCTTCCCTGTCCAGTGCTCCAGACGGTCTGCGGGATCATCCCGGGCCCGGAATCCTCCGAAGCAAGGGCGGGATACAAGTTCGCACGAACGACGTCGCTGGCCGATGGCAAGGGCGTCAAGCTCGTTCCCAAGCTGCGCACTGAGGCCGCCGAATGGCAGTTCGTGGCCGACAGGGTCAAGCAGGGCGAGAAGCTGGTATCCTGCTACTACGCCGTCTCGATCATTGCGCCCAAGGGCCGGGGCGAGCCCTGCGAGCGCACACTCAAAGCGCTCTACAAGGCCACGGGATGGGACCTGATCGACGAGACCCATATCCAGTTGCCCGCTTTCATGGCGCACTTCCCGCTGCTGCTTGCCGACGGGCTCGACCATGATCTGAAGCGCATGAAGCGCCTGCGGACCATGCGCTCGGCCAATGTCGCAGCCATCGCGCCGATCCAGGGAGAGTATGTCGGGGGCAACATTCCCCATCTGCTGTTCATCGGAAGGCGCGGTCAGCCACAGTTCTGGTCGCCGTTCCAGAACACCGCTGGCAACCACAATGTTGCGATCGCGGGCAAGTCCGGTTCTGGCAAGTCGGTCCTCCTTCAGGATCTGACCGCGAGCTTTGCAGGGGTTGGGGCCAAGACCATCGTGATCGATGATGGCCGTAGCTTCGAGCATATGGCGAAGGCTCTAGGCGGCACGTTCACCGAGTTCAAACTGTCCTCCGGGATCTCGATCAACCCGTTCCGGATGATCGATGAGCATCTGGCGCGCGAAGACGACGACTATCTGGTCGATTGCCTCGCGATGCTCAAATCGATCATTGCGCAGATGGCGCGCAACGAGACCCGGCTCAACGACACCGAACGGGGGCTTATCGACCAGGCGGTCAATCTCGTTTGGGAAGAGCATGGCCGTGACGGGACCGTCGACCATGTGATCGCCGCGCTCGGGCAGGCGCAGCACCCTTGTGCCTATGATCTGGCAACCTCTCTCCTGCCATTCGCGGCAAAGGGCACTTTTGGCCGCTTCTTTCTGGGTGATGCCAACCTCGACCTGTCCGCTGATCTGACGGTTTTCGAGCTCTCTGACCTTGCGACCCGCGAGGAGCTGCGCGGCGTTGTGCTCACGTCGATCATGTTCATCGCCTCGCAGGTCATGCGCCGGATGGACCGCGCGACGCCGAAGCCTTTGATCATCGATGAGGCCTGGCAGATGCTCAAGGGTGGGGCGATGGCCGACTTCGTCGAGACCTATTCGCGCACGTGCCGCAAATATGGCGGCGCGCTGATTACGGCCACGCAGTCGATCCACGATTACTACAAGTCGGAAGGGTCGCGAGCCGCGCTCGAAAACTCAGACTGGTTCCTGATCCTCCAGCAGAAGGGCGAGACCATCTCGGACTTCCGCAATTCGGATCGCTTCGAGATGGACAATCTCACCGAGGCGCTCCTGCGCTCATTGAAGCGCAATGGCACCGATTATTCGGACATCTTCATCCGCGGACCCGACACCGAAAGCATCGGACGGCTCGTCCTCGACCGCTATTCGGCGGCACTCTACTCATCGAGCCCTGACGTTTTCGCGCGGATCGAGGCTTACATCGAGCGCGGGCTGCCGATGCACGACGCGATCGAGGCCGTCGCATTTCCCGAAGGATATCAGCAGGCGGAGGCGGCGGAATGATCGCGTTGTCTCGTTCCCAACAAAGGGCCGAGTTTGTCCAGCGCGGCCAGGATGCGCTGTTTGTAGCCTTACGCGTTGCAGGTTGGGGCGCAACGACCCTGCTTTCGGCGATCGGTGCAGGGCTGCTCGTGTTTTTTGCCCTCGGCGGCTTCACCTTCGCCGGCTTGGTGTTGCAACTCGGCAATCTTGCATCCCGGTTTTCCGCTGCGGACGCCGCCCGCCGGGGTGAGTTCGAAGCCATCGTGCTGGCGATCTTCGTCATCGTTCTTGCGCTGACCGCCTTCTTTCGCCGCGCGAGCCTTCGCGCTGCCTTCATCCCCATCACGGACCTCACGGGAGAAGACCAATGAGAGACCTGTTTGATGAGCTGCCTCCAGCGGCGGCCCCGGCACGAAAGCCGACCGGATCGCTCTTGCAACGCCGGTTCGCTGGCATGTCGCCGCGGGAACTGGTCTTGCTTGCAGCCGGCATCGCCATGTTCATCTGGGGCGCCTGGGTGACACGGAATATCGCATCGTCGCCTGACTCGAGGCAGGAGTTTGTCCAGCTGCAGCTTCAGGGGATCATCGGCGAATATCTTCAGGCGCAGTCCCGTTCGAGCGCGGACGAAACCACGGCGGCACGTGAAACGGCCGTCTTCATGGCGGCACTTGATGAAACGGTCGCCAGCCTCTCCAAAAGCGGCAAGGTCGTGCTGGTTCACGAGGCCATCGTTGGCGGCAACGTGCCGGACGTGACGCAAAGCGTGAAGGCTGCCGTCTATGCCCGGGTCCCGCGGCCGACGCCTGCCCAAGCGATGCAAGGCATGGGATCAGGAGTGAGACCAAAGGGCTCCGCAGCGAATGCCGCCCGGGTCGAATCCGAGATGCAGGCCTTCATGGCCGCGAATGGCGGAGGGCAGGGCGGTGGAGCGCACTGACTCCAAGCGCCTGTCGCTGGCGCAGAAGCTCGCCGCCATCGCCGCGCTGAGCGCCCTCGCGATGGGGTTCAGCGCACTTGCCCGGTGGAGCGGAACGCACGCCCTGATGATCAATGCTTCGGACTCACTTCCGAACTGGGCCTTCCTCGTCGAAAGCGGCAGCTTCCCGAAACGCGGTGACTACGTGATCTTCCATCCGGGCCATGACCGGATGACAGCCAAGTACTTCGGCAACAACCCTCCTCCCTTTGCGAAGATTGCGGTCGGACTTCCGGGAGATGTCGTGACGCGGCGCGGCGCAGACGTCCTCGTCAATGGTCAGCGGATCGCATCGCTGAAGCCTGCAACCAAGCGCGGTGACCCGCTCGAGGAAGGGCCTCTGGGTATAGTGCCAAAGGGGTGCATTTTTGCCGCGACCCCGCACATGGACGGGTTCGACAGCCGCTACGCGCATATCGGCTTTGTCTGCCGCGACCGACTGGTCGGCACCGGAAGGGCAATACTGTGAAGCGCGGGGTCCTTCTTGCGCTGCTGGCGCCGTTCGCGATCGGTGCAGGCACGCCCCTGTCGCCCATTCGCGCGGGCGTCGATCACGGTCAGATGGGTCAGACCTGGCCCGTTATCGAGCCTGACCTCCTGGCCGTGATCAAGACCCGCCTCGATGCCGCGCAAGCGAGTGGCAAGCTCGACGCGCTCAACCGGCAGTTCGCGGACAAGGTCAAGCAGCGGGTGATGCAGCCTGTGCCGGTTGCCGGCATTGCAGCTGCAACCGAAGTTCGCAGTTGGGAATTCGATCCAGCCATCGTGGTGGAGAACGACGTTCGTGACCACAGGGGCAACCTCATTGCTGTTGCAGGCCAGCGCGTCAATCCGCTGGCCCTGTCGGGCCTTTCGAAGAAGCTCGTCTTCATCAACGGCAACGATTCTGCAGAGCTCGCATGGGCCATGCAGCGGGGAGGCGAAGAAGCGGCCAAGATAATCTTCGTCGACGGCTCGCCGTTCACCCAGATGCAAACGCATCGCCGGCGCTTCTACTTCGACCAAGACGGGCGTCTGACGACTCATTTCGGGATCCGCCACACGCCCGCCGTTGTCGAGCGCAAGGGCGATTTGCTGCTCGTCACCGAGCATGTGATCCGCCGCAAGGGTCAGCCGACATGACCGGGTGGCGTGATCTTTTGCCTGTGCCGCTCGCGGCCCCCGAAACCCCGACGCTGCGCGGCGCTCGCGTTCGGGTGATCATGGGCTGCGCGGTGCTCGCCGCAACAGTGCTCTTTTTTGGCGAACTTCGCACGCTGGCACGACCCCTGGCGTTTCCCTGGCTGGGCGCCACCTTCACCTTTGTCATCGTTCAGGGCTGGCTCTGGTTGAAGGCCAAGAATGCGGCCGACGATGCCTGGCTCATGCAAGGCAGGGAGGACCAAGATGCTGCTTAGGCTCCTGGCTCCCATCGTGGCTCTGCTGGTGGCCGCGCTGGCGACGCCGGCAGCGGCGCAAGGTCTTCCAACCGGGCCGGGCCGGTGCTCGGGCAGCTTCGTCAATCCTGTCACCGATGTGTGCTGGGGATGCATGTTCCCGCTTTCGCTCGGCTCGCTCAAGATCTGGCCTTCCTCCCGGGCCGATACCAAGAATCCCGATCTCCCGATCTGCGCGTGCGGCACACCTGTTCCGCGCATTGGTCTTGCGATGGGTTTCTGGGAGCCGGTGCGGCTTGTCGACGTCACGACCAAGCCCTGGTGCTTCCCCAATCTCGGGGGGATCAAACTCAATCCGGGCTTCTCGATTGGCAACGGCTATGCCTCGGATTCTTCGCAGGTCGGCGGTCAGGCCCAGAACAGCGCCAAGTACCACGTCCATTACTACATCTACCCGCTGCTCTACTGGCTGGAGGTGGTCACGGATTTCCTTTGCCTCGAGGCGAGTTCCTTTGATGTGGCCTATCTGAGCGAGATCGATCCGCTCTGGCAGGACGATGAGCTCACGACGTTGCTCAATCCCGAAGCAGCCCTTTTTACCTCGCCGCTCGCACAGGCTGCGTGTTCAGCCGATTGTATTTCAGCGAGCGCAAAGTTGCCGATGGACGAGCTCTTCTGGTGCTCGGGCTGCCAGGGACCGATGTACCCGATGAACGGCAACATCGGCGCGAATGTTGGCATGAAGCAATCGGCCCGGCTCGCCGCTGAGCGGATGATCTACAAAATGCACCGGCAGGGTCTGGCTTGGGGCACCAGCGGTCCAAAGGCGCTGTGCTCCAAGTACCTCATGCCGATCCTCAAGAAGAGCCAGTACCGGCTGCAGCAGGTGAACCCCACGGCCATGGTGAGCGGACGTGAGGCCTGTTCGCCCATCGGCGCCACGACGCTCCTGCCAAAGGCGGGCCAAGTCTACCCGGTCAAGGGGGAGGATGTGGGTTTCCTCGTCTGGCGCAAACGAAACTGCTGCGTTCTTTAAAGAGGGAGGGAGAAAGTGAACCGCACACTTGCTGTCGCTCTTGCAGGTTTCGGCCTTGGACTGGTCGCTTTGGCAGGCTGCGCGGTGACAGTCTTCGCGCAGAGCGTCGAGGGCCTTGATATTCAGGCGATCGAAGCGCGAGGACAAGCAGCGCAAGCCGATGCACAGGCGCTGTTCGAGTTCGCTACCGCGAGGAGCGAGGCGCACCGCGGCGAAGCACAAAGCGTTGTCGATGCAGCGAACGGTGCGGTCCGGGATATTGACGTTTCCGGTGCTGGTGAGGCAAAGGGTCCCATCGATTTCGATGCCATCGTGAACGGCGCCAAGGCTGGCCATGTGCAGCCCAAGGGCGCGCCGCTCTTCATCGCCTTTGCCAGCCTGTCGATGCCTGAAGACGCGCTCTCGCAGCTCATCGCCGACACGACGAAGGCCGGCGGCGTTGTGGTTTTCCGGGGGTTTTCCTCCGGCAATCCTCAGGCTTTCATCACTGGTATTCGCAAGGTTGTCGACCAGGCCGGGGCGACAAATGTCGCGATCGATCCGCGGCTGTTCCGCTCGTTCGGCGTCGACAGGGTCCCGACATTTGTGGCTGTCTCCACCGATTTCGAGCCTTGCGATCAGCTCGACTGTGTCACCACCCCGCCTCCGCATGACCGGATCGCCGGAAATGTCAGTGTGTCCTACGTGCTTGAGACTTTCGCCGAGGCCAATGGCCCGGGCGCTGCGGTGTCGCGCATTGCGCTCGCCAACATAAGGCAGGTGCGGTGAAACCAGCTCGCGGATCTCTGCGCTCAGGTCTAGCCTGGATTTCGCCGATCCTGCTGGTGTTGGCCGCGTCCGGCCATCTCGCCCAGGCGCAGATGACGTCCGGTGATGCGCGCGAAGACGGCGAGGCGATGGCACGCAGCCTTCGCGATGGTAAATCCTCGACGATCCTGAGCGCCGGCAGTGAAGCCAAGGTTCCGGGCTTTGGCGGAACGGAGATTCCGGCCAAGCGCTATGTTGATGATCCGATAGGCCTGACGACAGCTGGCGAAGCCCAACGCTATCAGGAGCAATACCGGACGGTCGTGGACCCCCGCCGCAGGGTATTTGATCCAGCGACAATCGATTTGTCCTCAGCCTCGGCGATTGAAGGCGATCCCGACCGTTATCTGGGTGCGAGCCCTGGCATCGGAGGGGAAGCTAACACCTGTTCGCCGCTTCCGCCGGGCGGCGATGGCGCAACAACCTATCTTGAAAGCTGCAACAGCGGGTCGCAGCCCTTTGATGCGCCGCGGACCTGCACCGCCGCGCTCAGCGTTCAGACCGAAGGGCGGCGCTATTGGGAATATGCTTGCGAAACCGAGGAGTTTGCCGGGCGCAACGAGATGTGTCCGGTGCTTGCCAATGCGCCAGGTTCGGGTTCCTGCAGCCTCGAGCGCAGCGTGCGCATCGGCCAGAGGTGCCTCCAGTGGGTAGCAGAGGATAACGGCCGCAAATGGTGTTCAGAGCCCGGTGAGCCGATTTACCGCCAGGTCTGGCAATGCCCTTCGCAGCTGAGCGGCGTGCTGGGGGGAGTCGAACGAAACAGTGCTCGGGTCGTCGGCGAAACAGTTGACGAAGCGGCTTGCCGCAGTGCCACCAGTGGCGCCACCTGCACCCTTGCCAACGAGGTCTGCACGGCCCCCGGTGAGACGCGGGTGGTAGGCGGTCTTTCGGTCACGCGAAGCTGCTGGGAGTGGCAGCGCACCTATCAGTGTCAGGGCGTGGCGCCGGCTAATGATTGCGCCGCGCTGGAAGCACGCACCGATTGCAGGTTCAGCCATGATGAATGCCTGAGCTTCGATCCCGACGGCGTGACCTGTAATGTCCACGACCGCTGGTATCAGTGTACGCTTCCTAAAGCGGGCACCGCCGCCTCCGCGGCCTATGTCTGTGCGGGGGACCTCTACTGCATCGACGGCGAATGCACGCAGGTGACGCGTGAGGCCTCGACAGAGTTCAAGGATGCGATGGTCGCCATGAACGTCATGGGGAACCTTCGCGACGGCTTTGACCCCGACAGGCTAAAGATTTTCAGCGGCGAGCATCTGCGCTGCACACGAAAGATCTTCGGTCTTTCGAACTGCTGCAGTGGCAAGGGCATTCCGCTCCTGACGCCTTTCCTCTGCGACCGCGAAGACCGTGAGGTCGACAAGCGCGATGATGCTGGTCTGTGCCACTTTGTCGGCACCTATTGCTCGGCTCGCGTGCTCGGCGTCTGCGTGACCCGCAAGCAGTCCTACTGCTGCTATGGTAGCAAGCTTGTCCGCATCCTTAATCAGCAGGGCAAAGCCCAGCTCGGAATGCAGTGGGGTACACCCAAGGAGCCTGACTGCGAGGGCTTCCTGATTGCCCAGTTCCAGAAGCTTGATCTCAGCCGAATGGATTTCCGGGAGGTCTACGCCGAGTTCGTCGACGCCGCCAAGTTGCCGAGCGAGATCGAGCTGTCGCTCCAGATCCAGCAGAAGATCGAGAGCTACTACACCTCTCATGGAGGAACCTGATCATGACAGGAGGCACCGTCCTGCCATTCGGGAAGGCGCGTCCTTTCCCATCCGCTCAGGTCCTCGATCTGGCCGTGGCGGTGGCAATCGGCCGCGATCTTGCACGCACCGAGGCTGATCTTCTTGCGCGGATCGAAGACTGGTTTCTGTGCCCGGCAACGCGGAGCGAGATCGCTGGCTCGATTGCGCGGCTGCTCGAAAAGGATTGGGCGCGCCGTTCGGACGCGGGCGAATGCGCCCTTTGCCTGACAGAAGCTGGGATCGCAGCGACGACGACCCTTTCGGGGGGAATGATCCGCATGATCGACCGCGGCCGCGGTCTCTTCAAGACCGCCTTCCTCCTCCAGATGTTCGACTTTGGGAAAGGACAATGCCCATGACAAAGCCCTTCTTCCTGGCCCTGACCGCCCTCGGCGTAGCGGCAGGCGCTCCCTTGCTGGCGCAGAGTGCCCCTCCAGCGGCGCGCGATGCGTTCTATTGCGACGAGCGCAAACTTGGCACCTGGTTCTACTGCAATTCGGAAGAGGCCAAACGAAAGGCGCGCGAACGCGCGCAGCAGCAGCCTGCCCAAAGCCCGCCTGCGGTTGATCGTATGGCGGCGATTACCCGCCAGCTCGACGAGCTCAAGGCGCGCGCGATCCTCGAGCCGACCTCGGAGAACATCGTCAACTACATCCGCTTCCAGCGCGAGCAGCTCGATCGTGCGTCGACCTTCGCCGACGTCTGGAGCCGGGCAATCTGGCAGAACCCCGAGCTCGATTACACGCTCGAGCGTCCGGTCTCGACCCTCGCCAAACAGACCTGGCTGACCGATCGGCGCCAGCAGCGCGAGGGCTCGATGGCTGCGCTCACCGAGCGTTATGGCGTTTTCTATTTCTACTCCTCGTCGTGCTCTGCCTGCCGGACATTCTCGCCGGTTATGCGGGCCCTGTCCGACAGCTACGGCCTCGAGGTTCTGGCAGTCTCAATGGACGGCGGCCCCAATGAAGCGTTTCCCAACTTCGTGGTCGACAGCGGCCAGTACCAGCGCATGGGCCTGCAGGGCGGGACCGTCCCGGCTCTCGTTCTGTTCGACACCCAGACAAAGCAGCCCATTCCTATCGGTTACGGCGTGATGGCGGCCGACGAGGTCATGCAGCGCATCTTCTATCTGACCAAGATCGAACCGGGGAGCGACTACTGATGGCACACAAGCCCACGAAAGCCTTTGGGACCCGACTGCTCGCGCCGATCCTAAGGCGTGCGGGCATTGCACTGTCGGCGCTGGCCGTTGCCAGCATGGCCGGCGGCCCCGTTCGCGCGAATGTCGGCTCTGAGCTCAACAGCTTCTTCAATGACATGGGCGCTGCTGCAAACGCTACCGGGCCGGTCGCCTACCAGGGTCAGTCTGCGGGCTACTATTCGGGCGGCAACATCTGGACCCGCTTCCCGCAAAGAAGCGTCAACCCGGTCAATCTCCAGTTGCCCTCGGTCAAGGCCGGCTGCGGCGGCATCGACGTCTTCTCGGGCTCCTTCTCGTTCATCAACTCGGACGAGATTGTGGCGATGCTCAAGGCGACAGCCAACAATGCGCTGGGGTTCGCGTTCCAGCTCGCGATCAAGTCGATCAGTCCGCAGATCTCCGCCACGATCGAGGAAATGGCCCAGAAGGCGCAGCAGATGAACCAGTTCAACATGAACAGCTGCGAGACCGCGCAGAACCTCGTCGGCGGCCTGTGGGGCAAGTCCGATCGCATGTCCTCGGAGATCTGCAAGTCGATCGGGAACAGCCAGGGCTTGTTCTCGGATTGGGCCAAGGGGCGCCATGAATGCGGGACGGGCGGTCAGCGCGAGGCGACCCTGAAGGCGAACAAAGATCCCGCGATTCCGGCGGCCAGCTACAATTTCACCTGGGAGATGCTGAAGCAGAGCTACCCCAGTTTCTCGGTGAACTTCCGCGAATACCTGATGACCTTCGTGGGCACGGTCATCTTCTACCAGGACGGCGATGCCAGCGGCAAACGCGGCTACCAGTTCGTCGGGCAGGGAGACCGGGCACTGCTGACGGCGCTGCTCGATGGCGGGGGCTCGGTCACGATGCTGAAGTGCGACACGAGCGACAAGTGCCTCAACCCCACTACGCAGAGCATGTCTGTATCTGCCTCGCAGGCCCTCAAGCCGCGGGTGCGGGCGATGATCGAGAGCATGAACGGCAAAGTGCGAAGTAACGCTGCTCTCACGCCTGACGAGATCGGTTTGCTCGGGGCGACCACCATCCCGCTCTACAAGATCATCTCCGTCAACGCGGCCGCAACGCTTGGAGGCATGACCGCCAACGACATGAATGATCTTGCCGAGATCGTCGCGATGGACCTGCTCGATGCCTTGGCGCAGCAATACTACGGCTACGCCTCGCGCGGTGTTGGCTCGTTCCAGAACGCCAATGAGGAAGCGCTAACACAGTGGCGAGCGCAGATCGCCTCGGTTCGTCAGGTGCTCGATACCTATTCGCAAGGCATGAACCTCCGCCTTGAGCGGACCCAGCATGTTGTCCAGCGCGCCGTCTTCCTTGAGGGTACGCTCCGCAACAACCTTTCGCCTCAGATGTCGGCTGCGCTGCGGTTCAGCACGTCCCTCTCCAACCAAGGCCTGCAATAGGTCCGACCCCGCGGCAGGAGGGACGAGCGATGATGGAGATCTTCACGATCGGCGGGGGCGAGTATCTCGTCAATGTCTTCAACGCGGTCAGCGCCTGGACCGGGGGAGGGGGCTTTCGCGCCCTGCTGCGCGTCGTGA
>NZ_BJYR01000035.1 GCF_007991615.1 Novosphingobium sediminis
GTTCGTAGGAAAGTGTTCAGCGGCAATACCGTCTGGAGGTGGAAGGATGCGGACGCATCTTTTCCAGCTCAACGCATAAAATCGACGATAAGGACGTAAAGTCAGTCTTTTTGTGTCGGTGAACGCCGTCACGGCAGCCGGGATTTGGCGACGACTCGGATAGAGGAACTGATTCGCCTCTAAACGAGCTGTTCTATGTATGTTCTTTTTATTTTCCTACATGGGATGCTTCGCGATATGCCTGCGAATCGCATCAGTGCAGATGCAAGGAGACAGCCATGCACCATCCAACCACCGTTGCCAGACCGGCTAATCAAAGTCTGGCTCGCGTGCTCGCCCATGCGATCGATGCCGGCGGCAAACCCCGCCACAGGATTGCCAGTGAATGCGGGATGCACCGCGAGACCCTGCTTCGCGTAGCGCGTGGCGAGCGGCCTATCGGGCTCGACGAAGCGGCACTAGTGCTCGCCGCCTGTGGAGCGCACCCCCGCGCGACCATTATCCTTGCTCTTGCCGGGCAAGAAGAGCTCGCTTGCGAGTGGATGCATGGCGAGATGGGCGAATTTCTCGAAGAGTTCTTCACCAGCCTCCCAGTCCATCTTCAGCGGACCCTGGGGCGGCGGATTGAGGATCTGCGGCCTCGGTGGGCCAACGGCACCTCACAGCTCGTGGCACGAATGCTTGCCAAGCACATCGATGATTTTGTGGGGCGCGACATCGCGATGTCGCTGTCGCGGTAAATCCCAAAGTTCGGAGGGGACCGAACCCAAGCCAATGAGATCAGCAATGTCGCTTTCTAATCAGGACACATCGAATACCCCTCAGCTTGCCGCAGCTGTGCCTGCCCGGTTTCTCCGCCTCCCGGAGGTCATCGCGCGGGTCGGGCTGCGCCGCTCCGCCATATATCAACGTATGAGCGAGGGGCGGTTCCCACGGTCGCGATCGCTAGGGCCGAAATGTGTCGTGTGGGTCGAAGCGGAAATCGACGACTGGATGCGCGAGATCGTATCAAGCTGATTCTCGCAGCCTATTTCATGTGGGAAGCGTGGCTTCCGACCCAGCTTCAGCCGCTCAAATGCAAGACGTAAACGTCGGCTGTTGCCAAAACCCGTCGTTTGTCCTCCTGGATCCTCAGCCGCTCTAAGGTGTGACGGGCGGCTCGAGGAATTCGACGACTAGCCTCGGGAGTTCGTCCGTGATGTAATTCATAGTCGCCAGCAGCGTTGGCAACGCAATGGTGTGTCGCTAGTTGCGGAGGATCGCCGTCCACTGAGAAGGGCAATAGCGGGCAAGCATAGCGAAACGGGCTGGCGGGCTTCCTCGGTCTGGGCATCTAACCGCCCTAGCCTATCGCGCCCGTTCCGCCAGCACGGTGCATTTGCTCTGACAGAGCCCCTTGGGAGCTGGATGAGAATTACGACGCCGGCTGATCATTTCTCCGCGACCTTCATCGGGAAGGTCACGGAAAGCACCGCCTTCTCATTCCGATCGTGCCAGACGAGTTCGAACAACGGCTCCACGGACCGGATCATGGCAGGATCGAGCTGTGCACCGATATAGCCGATGACCTTATCGCCATGGACAAGCGGCAGCAGCTGCCTGATGCTGTCATGATGCCGGGCGCTGTCCTCGGGCACAGCGACCCGCCCTTGCAGATCGTAGCGCGGCATCGTGTCGAAGAAGCGCTGCACGACCGACCCATTCACCCGTACGCCCGTGCCGAGCATCGGTGTGGAATCCCACAGGGGGAATGGCGATCCCGTCGCGTCGGGCAGCTGGGCCGTCAGCGCCGCGGATAGTCCTTGTGCCACGGCGGGGGAGAGCGCGCGGTCGCCGGCGATCCAGCCGCGAAGCCAGTCTGCTCTCGGCTTTCCGGGTTGAACGAAAATCGAGCCGCCCTTGTCCGGCACGCCGAGCGATTCCAGATCAGCGAGTGTGATGCGAAGCGCATCCCGATCGCTGGAACTCCAAGCCGAATGAGCGTCGGCCAGAAGGAATTCCTCGCGCAGATCGGGAATCTCATTCTCACCCATGTCTTTCCAGTTACGCACAACGCGAGTGCGGACGCGGGAGACTAGGAATGCCTGATCGAGGATCGACACGCGGAGCATCACGCTCGCCATCGGCTCGGACGGCGCCACCTCATAAGCGGGGACGGCTCCGGCCTGGTCCTTCGGAGCATAGATTTCGAACGCGACGGCTTCCCCGATCCCGCCCATGCCGGGCGCGTCAGCTTGACCGATCGGCTTCATCTGCCACTTGTTCTGCGCTTGTGTCGGCGGGATGAGCCGATATCGGCGCAGGGCGCGGCGACCCGATTTGGCGGGCTCCTGCGCCTTGGAAACCGCCACGCGGTCAAGCAAGGTCCGGCCGAACCAGGGATCGTCGGCGGTGGACTCAACGAGCCATTTCTGCATCTCTTCGACGATCGCCCCATGCGGCACCGGCTCGGGCATTTCGACCACAGATGTGACTTCGTCGGGCGACTGCGCTCGCCACCAGTTGAACCATTCGAGCAGGGGCGTCGTCTTCGCGGCAGCAATTGCAGGCGGTGCCGACTCCGGCGGCGGCACGCCCTCCCATAGTTCCACCTCGACCTCGATCACGTCGTCATCGAGATTGGCCTTTAACGATTCTCTCGGCCGGTCCAGTCCCAGTTGAAACCAGTGATGCGAGAGATAAGTCGTCACCGTCTGCCAACCGCCGGGGGCCAAATCGGTCTGCACTCTCGTTGCGAGATTGCCCGGGACGCGACCGAAGTTCGTGAAACCGCCCCCGCTTGCCGGGATGGAAGAGGACGAAAGACCATCGAAAATCTGCTTCGACTGGCTGCGCCAGGCCAGCTTTAGGTCTGGCCGCTCGCCGGGCCGCGCGATCATGATCTTGGACTTGTCGAGCAAGGGCCCGTTGGCGCCTGCAAATACGCGCTGAACGCTTCTAGGAACACTCGGTAACCGTCGCTCGGGAAGGAAATAGAAGTAGTGCGCCAACGTGCTGCGCGCGCTTTGCCGTACCTTCAGGCGCCATTCCGGATTGTAGTGGACGACGTTCGTCTCGACATCGTTGAACGGCCCGGCGCGAGGCGCCGCGGGATCGAGCACTTCCTCGGCAGACCGCGCCGACGCATCCCCGCGCTTCACCTCCGCGCCGGCCGTTTCGACATCGATGCGCGCGCGCGGCTTCCCGAGCTCGTCGAAGTCCGAAGGATCGACATTCTTGTACTTGTTCTGCTGAATGATCAGCGTATCGTCGTAGATCGCTTCGGGAAGCACATCGACGAAGAAGCCGGGATGCTTGCCCCGAAACCGGGTGAAGTCGAACCTTTCGGACTCGGATTTGCGCTGGTCTACCGGCAAATCGAAGCTCTCGCCGTCGCGCACGATCCGCTTGGTAAGGAAGAGCGAGAATATCTGCTCGCCCGATCCCTCGCCCGATGCGGCGGGAGGATCGAAGAGGACGAGCCCAATTCCCTTGGCGTTGCCGAGGAGGTTTGGCCGGCGCGCGAGCAGGGCGCGGCGGACCTCGCGCCAGCTCCCACGTCCAGTCCCCGCCTCGACCCGGCGGGTCAGCGCCGTGACCTTGTCATAGAGAGCGCGTTCACTTGCGCTGCCGCTGGAACTCGCATCGGGCTCGACCCTGATCAGAAGCCGCTCGAGCGCCGCTACCAGGCTTATGTCGCTTGAGTTGGAAAGCAGGGCGATCGCCTTGGCGCGAAGGATCGCCGCTTCGCCGGCGTCGTGGCTGTCAAGCCGGAGGAGACCTTCGAGCGGCTTGCCTTCGGCAAGGCGGGCCAACACCTCAAGAAGATAGTCGGCGAAATCGGAGGTTCCCTGCCGGTCCCGCAGGGCGGGATGTGCCGCGGGCACAAGAAAGGCATAAGGCACATAAAATAGGTCGACCACGCGCTGCTGAGGCTCGAACTTGCCTTGGGGCGGACGCAGGGTCTGCTCATGCTCACCTAGCATCGGTTTAGGCGAGGTTGATGCCTTCAGCGCGGGCGCCGCGGGCGGAAAGATCTCGCTATGAGTGTCTGATCGCCACAGCCGCGACGGGTTTGGGTTTATCTGGCCCGGCTTCGCCAGAAATGCTGTCAGCTCCTCGCGCGCCGTGGCCTGTAGACGCTTTTCCTCGTCCGACGTGTAGGCATCAGGGTCAGCCAGCGGAACGAACACGCCTTCGCTCCAGCTCGAGTCCGCCGCCACACTTTCCGGACGCTCCAGGATGAGCCTCGCGCGGACATAATGGGCACGTTTGTGCAATGCCCCGTCATTGTGGGACGCTATGTTGGCCCAAGCGGAGTCGAGCGCGAGGTCCCCATCTTCACGCGGGACGGGGGGAACCTTCGCATTTAACAATGCGACAAAATCCTCGAGCGAGGCGTCGAGGCCGCCGATAACTTCGATCAGCGCGCTGCCCATTCCGGCGCGAGTGACCGGAACGCGCCGCTCTTCGCCCCGCACCAACTGCTTCAGAATGTCCGGCGTGGGCTGCGGAACATCCTCGCCGAGGTCGATATCGTCTCGGTCCTCGAAAGCGACCGAATTGTCGAAGCGCCATTCCTCGAGGATCATCTCCGCGCGGCCCGAGTCCACTGCGTCGCGCAAATCGACCAAGGCGGCATGGATTCGCCGTAAGGCCCCGGTCCATCCGCCCTCGGCATCGTCCTGGTTATCGGCTTGAGGACCGGCGTCGTACCGTTCGAGCGCGAGGCGCACGGCCTTTCGTCCCAGCGTGAGCGCGAATACCCCTTGGGGTCCCTCCTCAAAGCGAAGAAGCGCCCGGCGCCGCGCAAGAACCTCGTCTTGCGAGCGCAACACCTGCTCCGCCTTCAGCAACCCCTTGATCGACACGTGCGCTGGGTGGGCAATGTCCGTTGAACGGGCGAGGCTTACCGAAAGCGGCGCTGTCGCCACTTGGTGGCCATATTGATGCTCGACATAGCCGGTGATCGCGCGCGCTCGCTCCGGCGCGCTGGCGGCCGAGCTCCACGCGTGCAGCCGCAACCGTTCCTCCAGCAGGTCGCTCGTGTCGCGGTCCTGGTCGAGCAAATAGGAAAGCCAGTACCAGTAATGCGGACCGTAGAACTCCACCGGCCCTCGCGCCTCGAACGGCCGGGGGCGCTTGTTATGGGAGTCGCGCGCGGGCAGCGGCAAAAGCGCATCGGGATTGGCCAGCGGCAAACTGAGCGGCTTATCGTCGGCATCCTTTCCGAAATTGTCGATGGTGAGCCGCAGCTTGTTAAAATCGGCTGCGATTCCTGATTGAAATGTATCGCGAACCGGATCGTCAGGATCAAAGCGTGGCGCGAAATCGACTGCCACCGACTGGACTAGACGATCTGCACTGCAGCCGATCCTGCTGACCAAACCGCGGCGCAGCTGAAGCGAGTCGATCATGCCGCCGTTGTCGTTCGAAAGGAGGTTGAAGGGCTCGCCCGGATAGACTTGGAAAACTAGGTCCGCATCCCAACCATGCGGAGATTCAGGGGCACCGAGCCCGCTGTCGGTCTCCTCCAAGATCTTGCTGAGAGCGCCATTGTCCTCATTGGACTCGGGCTCGTCGCGCACCAGCACGATCGGGCTGCTTTCGGCCGTTCCCGGATGGGCTGAGAGCCGACTCGCAGTCAGGGAATTGACCTCGAGCGCCTTCATCCCCCTGCCGGGTCCGAGGGGCACCCACAGCGACGCGGCCCGGTTACGGGCGCCGGTCACGATCCGGTGCAACCAGGCTGCAGCTCCAATATCGGCTTCATTCAGCGGCAGCAGCCGCAGAAGATAATTGCGATAGCCCTTGAACGTACCGGGGGCGCCACTTTCTCCGGTGAGATAGGGTTCGAGGCGGGCGGCAAGTCGCAGCCTCAACCGGTAGTCGATGTAAAGACGATCGCCGCGTAAGAGGTCATCCCCCGTCAGACTGCGCCTCGCAAGCGACGTACGTGAAAGATCTTCGCCGCCGCTCTTGCCAACGAACCGGTGCCCCGCGTCGACCGTGTCAAGAAGACTGGGAGGAAGGGTATAAACCGGCTCTGGCACGCTTGGCGGCTCGAGCAGCACGGGTTCGGCGCATCGTGTATGCCAGTACACAGTGCGATCCGTCCTTGTCCCGCCGCCGGCGGCATAATGCGTGCGCCAGGCCGGTCGAACCTGAATCGCGGCCGGCGTCCCAGCTTGCGCGGCAGCGGTGAGCGCAGATTCAAGCCCGGAGGCCAGATCGGGAAGCGCGCTTCCCCCGCCCGCCCGCTCCACTGGCTTATCGACGATGAAATTGAGTCCCGTCACTTTCTGGGGTGTGGCTGCAAGGGAAACCGGCGAGAGCCGGAAGACTTGCCCGGCGAGAGAGATGGCGTTGGTGATAAACCAGTTCGCCTCATACCGCGGGCGTAAGACCATGAACCGGCGCGAGGCGACCGCGCTGCCGTCGAGCCTCGCGATCGGCCATGCTAGACGCTCGCCGAAACCATAGAGCCGGCCGAGCGCTTGCTCGACCTCCTGGAGCTTCGCCAAGTCGTCTGCTCCCGGCGCCTGAAGCAGTTGCTCGATATGGGCCTTAAGGTTGGACCAGAGCGCGTGGAGATAGGAGCGGCCGGCGATCCGAAGCCCTCCATCGAATAGGTCGCCCCGTCCATCCAATTGGTCCGGGCGATAGGCGAACCGGTAGGGCCGCCATTTGAGAACCGGATCATCGGCATCGGCAGGAATGCGCTGCGGCTGGTATAGCTCCATCAGCCGCGCATAGAGGGCTGATGCCGGAGCGGGAGGATTGGACGGATCGCCGGCCAGATATTGATCCCACGCCTTTAGATCGGAAAGGGGGAGCTGGTCGACCTTCGGCTTCACGCTTGCTTCCCAAAAAGCCAACAGCTCCGCGTCGCCCGTCCAATCAGGTTGATTGCCATCCTTCAAGCTTTCCCACATCGCCGTGAACAGTCCGATCAGCGAGCGGCGGAGCTGCTCGCGGCGGGGAGATTCGCTTTGGTTGGGTTTCGGAGGATCCAGTTCCTCGTAGCGCTCGACGAGCGGAAGCGCGTTGGAAAGCTTCGCGAACCCCGGCCAGCCATCGACAGCGGCAACCGGCAATTGGTCCCAATCGGTCACTGGCTGGTTGAGGGGTGTGGTCCTGCCGATCGTCCGCTCGTCGCCGACGGTGACAGTTTCGCCCCCGGCGGTTTTAACTTCGGCCTCGATCTCGAGATGGGTACCCGGTGCGAAGGGCACGGGTGTCGCAATGACTTCGCCGATGTCGATCAGCCGGCCGATCGCATGATCGATGAGAAGCGGTGCCGGGCGCGCCGGATCGGGCTGATCCCAGCTTCCGAAGTAATCCTTCAGCGAAAGCGGCTCGATCTGTCCAGCGGCAGGGCTCCGCGGATCCTTGGCCCGCAGCAGCATCGGCTGGACCACCAGATGAATTGCGGCCTGGTCATGGCCGTAATCGTCGGGCGCCAGCGGAGGCCGCACAAAGGCCGGCGGAAAGAAATCGAGCCCAAGATAAAGCCGACCCGTCACTTCGCTCTCCTCATCCGATTACAGTGCGGCCGGAAACCTTCATCCCGCAGCGCCCCGAGACCCTGAAGGTCCATTTGAACGGACTTCGTCCGACGCGGACCGACGCCGAATAGTGCGCGTTCAGAATAGCGTCCCATTGGAGCGCCACCGGCTGCTTCGGGCGATAGATGATATGAACGGTCGCGGCTGCTTGAGCGGCGACACGAAAACGCGCGGACAGGATCCAGACCTCGACGCCGCCCTCGCCATAAGCAAAGATGCCGAGCACGCCGATGATCTCGAGCTGGGCGATGCTCGCCTTGAGTAGGTCGAGTGCCGAGCCGCCGGCGCGGTCGGCGAGGAGAAGCGTTGCGCGCCCTGACAAGATGCCAAAAATGCCGATCCCTGCGCGCACCCAGGCCGGGCCGAACGAGCCTTGGAAAAAATAGCCGAAGTAGAAGCCGAACCCCGCCCCGATCGTGAGGTAACGGCCTTCTGGCAAGCCGGGAATGACGGCACCGGTCTGGGTCCGCTTCTCGATGAACAAGCCGAACTTCGCCTCATAGGCACCCATCGGGATCGAGAAAGCACGGAACCAGTCGTAGCCGTCGGGCCCCCTCCACGGAAAGCCGAGGTCAATGAGGAAGTCCCAGTTGGGACTCCATTCAAGCACGATAACGCCCGAGCGCATTTGCGCGAAGACCTCGAGCGCGGCGATCCTGAGGCTCGTCCGAAACCGATCCTCGGACGGCACGCGGCCTGGTATATAAGCGAAGGTGAGCTCCTCAAGCCCGGTCAGAGCTTCGAGCCAGTCGGCCCGAAGGCCGATCCCGTAGAAACGTCCATCATGGAGGACGAGAGTGCAGGGATCGAAAATATCTCCGAGTCCGAACCTGATGCCGAAGAGCCATTCGCCGCCGGTTCCTCCGAAGTCGGCCTTTAGGGTGCGTACGCCATTGGCCTCTTTCTTGAACACCTCCTCGAGGAAACTGATCTGGTCATCCGCCTGTTCGAGGTCGTCCGGCCGTTCGAGCAGGCTCGTCTTGAGGTCGCGGCCGATCTCGAGATTTCGGGTGAGCAGCATCCAGTGCAGCCGGAAAAACTTCTTCTTCTTCTCCTCGGCATCCTTGGTCTCCCTAACGCCGCCTTCCTCCTGATCTTCGTCATCCTCCTTGTTCTTCGTCGCCATCGCGAACATCCCCTTGACGTGGGGAAGCTCGGAATCGTGCGCGAGCATCAGGTCCTTCCGGAAGCCTTTGAGGAATTCCCAGCCAATGATCTTGAGGGTCCAATTCTCGATCAGCAGCACACCGACCTCGCCATCGGCTCCGCCGCTGACGGACTTGCGCGGATATTTCCGGACGCTCAGTTCCTCAATGGTGAGCGTAAGGATTCGGAACAGGTCAAACTTCACATTGCGCGCGCTCGCGCCGCTGATCGCGAAGCCCGGCGTGCCGAGGCCTAGCTCGCCTTCGAGCACCGGAACGCCAAGCAGGCCGTTCATCTCGAGCTTGGAATCGCCCCCAAGTAGCGGGAGCTCGCCGAAATCGACCTTCAAATCGATAAAGGGGTAGGCGAACTTCTTTTGGTCTCCACCAACGAAGCTCGGAGCGACGACTTCCATCGCCTCGCGGTTCAGCCGGCCCCGGATCTCCGGTGGCGTACCCCGATAGAGCCCGAGCCCGACCGGTGTGATCTCGACGCCGAGCAGATTGACCTCGCGCGCCTTGATCGACGGAAACCGGATCGCGGGCAGGTCGAAGCTTAGCGCGCGGAGAATGCCCATCGGAACCGAGACGCCCGGTGAGAGCCGAGGAATCCGGACGCGAAAGTCCTCGAGACGAAGCTGCGCCTTTGGCAACTCGAGCGGGCGCCATTCCTGAAGATCGAGATCCGCGTCGAGATCGAGGGTGACCTCGCCCTGGCGAGAACCGACGCGAATACTGCGAAGGCTCAGCTTGTCGAGAAAAGCGAGGTCAATCTCGAATTCCTCGGGTTTCTCGAAATTGGCTGCGAAAGTGAACGCCCTCGGCTTGCCCGCATCTCCGGCAGTCGCCGGCGGCAAGGTCGCCTGGACCTTCACGTCATTCCATTTGCGCTTATCGGACCGCGCGCCAAGGAGCTCGTTCAACCGCAGGAGAAAGGCGATTTCTCCTGAGTAGACGATACTAGCCCGCACCTCGACGTCGAACTTGACTAGGCTCCAGCTGACGTCGCTCTCTTGGAAATCCCCAGCGATCCTTTTTGCGGGCTCGATCCGCCTGACATGCGCCCAGGTTTTGAGCGCGGGCATCGGCTCCCCCGCCGTGGGCTTGGGGCTTCGTCCGCCCACCGCGACCCACAAGGTCTTCAGATATTGGAAGCCGCAAAGCGTCGCCAGCATTTCGTCGCGCGCTAGGTCGAGCGACGGCGCGATCACGAACGCGCCGCGCCAATCCGGGGACAAAAGCTCCGGGGGGAGGTCCGCCGCAAGTTGCTCGGCAGGAGACCCGGGCAGCTTCGGATCGGTGATGATGCCGAGCGGATTGGGTCGGTCGGCGCTCCGATAGGCCTGGTCCACTTCGGCAACGATCTGTCCGAGGCTCCTTCGCCCACCCAGCTTCAGGATGATCGAGGTGTCATCGTCGAGGAAGAAGTCCCACGCGCTGCCACCGAGCGTGCAGAGGTCGAAGCGGCCGTTCCAGGACTTGGAGCCGGGCGCGCTGGTCGGGTGGAGCGTCGTGCCATCGTCCCCGGCGTCGCCTCTCTCGATGCGGCGCAACCGTCGGCTGATCAGGACATAATCGGGAGGGTCGGAGAGCAGGTCACCGAGCCGGCGCAGAAGGATCCCATTCTGCTCGAGCTCCCGAAGGAAGACTGCGGCGTCCTGCTCGGCTGTCAGCAGAGCCTGATAGACATCTTCGGTGAGCTTGGGGCCATACTTTGCGTGCAGCGAGGTGAGCTCGGTTCGCCACACCTCGGCCGCCGCAGCGAACACTGAGTCCAGTCCGTTGGAGATTTCCGCGAGAAATCCGTCCAGATTGGCCTGTGCGCCCGAGAGCATGGCCTCGACGGCATTCACCAGAGTATCCGGCAGCAATTGTTGCTGCAAATATGCGCGAAGTTCCGGCTCTAGCTCGGCGATTGCCGGGTTAGCCATCGCCGCCGCGGCGCGGCGCAGCGTTTCAAGGTTAGGCGGCGCCCTGAACAGATCGATCAGGAGCCGTCCGGCCGAGCCTTCTTCCTCGTCTTCCAGCGCCTCGTTCCACCAGCGCACGAAATCCGGGACACCAAGATAAGGGAAAGCAGCCGCCGCACCTTCCAAGCCCAATTCGGGGGGTAGATTCCTAGACGAGGCGTCAATGAAGAAGCGCTCCATCGCAAATTGCAGTTCGCCAATGGCGAGCTCTTCCTCGGGCGTCAGGTCGTCGCTGTCGGGGAGCGTGAACAGTTCGCCTGAAAGGATCGACTTCACGACGCGCAACGCCTTCCACCATCTCTCCTCATCTACGCCTTTGGGGATTTCGACCCCGGCCCAGCGTCGAAGGAAGCGTTCCGCCGCCTCCCCCAGCGCTGCCACGCGCTCGTTCAGGAGCCGCGTCTGCAGCGCGACGTCACCAGTCGCCTGTGTTCCTCCGAACAGCATGCGGGTTCTGCTCACGTCGGCTGGGTGGTCGCTAGCGAAGGCGCGAGCAACGGCCGGCAGGTGAACCAAAGCAGCGGCGTCGGAAGCAATTACGGGCTCAGATAGTGCAACGCGCTCCGGATGGAATTTTCGGTCGGACAGGGTCGAGGCGGGCGGATCCTTGAGGATCCCAGCCCAATGCTCGCCGGGAATCTCGGCGCGATGTCCTTCGACATGCTCATAGTTTCCGGTAACCGGTCCGCCGAACGCTCCTTCTGGACCGCTCCGCCATTTCCTGTCGAGAGTGTCGAGCCATTTCGCGGCTTCACCAGCCAGCACGCCATCACCCTTTGCCGCCCAGCCTCCCGCAGCAACGGGGACGCCGGCAAGGTTTGAGAGGCTCCAACCGATGTCGTGGAGCGGCAGGCCAACACGCTTTTGCAACTGGCCCGCGCCGATGCGCCGCTGAACGCCAACCGGAGCCGCCTGATCGGAGCCACGACCGAAATTGCTCTGTTCAGGAAACTCGGCACGGAGCTCAACTTCATCCACCGGCAGATCGAGGCTGGTGAGCATGTAGAGAAGGTCCTTCCCATCCATGATCGGCTCGCATCTCAGCCGGCAGCCCCGGCGAGGAAGAGTCTTGCCCTTCTTGCCGGCGAGCGAGGTGGAGCGCGCGAAGCCATGAATTTCGGCGAGTTGGGCCGACGCGATCGGGGCCCGGCCCTTGTCGAGCCAATAAGGCGGCGAATTCATTCTGCCACGAGAGTCAAGCGTGGGCGGCCTTCGGTCCCGGCCGTAAAGCGCGATTGGGTCCATGCCGAGCAGTTCGGCCCCCAGATCGCCACCGCCGGAATTACCGATCACCATCGCGCGATTGGTGCGACTCCAAGTCAACGGTTTGGAGTCGTCCGCGATCTCTACATTGCCCTGCCGTAGCGCGACCGGTAGATCGTCAAGTTCCAGGACCGGCGGATGGCCGTGCTCATCTCGAAGTGCGAGCGGAAGGAGCTGGACCTTGTCGCCGCCAAGTCCGACAAACCTAGGTCGGCTGGCGCTCCATTTGTTGTTGCCAAATTCCACCTCGGCATGAAGTGCCGCCCCCGCAATTCCGAATTGGAATAGAAAGGCGTTGCCATCCCCTGGCGAAAGGTGGCGCGGATCGAGGAGATCGGGTTGCAAGAAGACCGCGCCTACCGCGGGCGACGGTAGGAAACGGACCGACGCGCTCGCGGGCCCCAGCTCGATGCTCTCGAGGGGCAAAAGCTGATAGACTTCGATCTCCTCGCCAACAGCTGCTGTGAAGACGGCACCTAACCGCAGGCCGGGCATTCGATCCCGGCTGACGGGGACGAGCCGAGCGATGCCTGTCTGCTCGCCCAATCGGAAGGCCGTGCGCGTCGATGGAGCTGTCTCGTAATCGGCGATGCCGTCGAATAGCTTCGTCAATGCGGACGCCGCGCCACCGCCAACAGACGATCCGATCGGCGAAAGCAGCTCAAGTGCGGCTTCGACATCCGCGGAGCGTTGAGCATCGGGCAGGTTGAAGGTTGGATTCTGATCGCCGACACGGACCTTGAGGCTACCCGCCTCCGCCGCACGAGGCGCGTCGGGATAGACCAAGAAATCCTGCTCGAAACGCGCCTCGAACCGGTAGCGCAAACCGGCGAACACGGCGATGCCGAGCGACCCATCGATCGTGAGCACCACTTCGCGGCCGCCATTTTCGAGGGCGCTCGCGACGCGTAGGGACCCTGAACCTGGTTGGTCCCCGATCGTTCGAGTCCTTCCGAAGAGCTTGAACTGAGGCATTATCGAGCCTTCCGTTAGCGACGCGCGCAATACGGGCGCGACCAGAGTCCGCGGCCGCGGCGCTCAACACGCCAATTGGTAAAGCTGACGTCCGCGGGGTGCAGTAGGGCAAGGTCTGAGGCTTCAAGTGATTGGGTTCCGGTCCCGTTGGGCCTTTGCGCAACCTCGAAGCGATATCCGTCGGGCCCGAATATTCGACGAATCTCGTGGGTCGCAGGATCCTCGCCGCGTCTTCGGATGGCAAAACTGTAGCCATCGATATTGACCGATGAGATCCATGGCTCTGTTGCGCCGGGCCGGCCATCGCGGCAGATGCGCGATTCTTCCCAATCCTGAAGAGTCCAATGCTCTGTTCCCCGATCGCCGAAATGAGGCGACTGCAGCCTGATTTCGCCGGTGGCCCCCACTGTCACGTTCTGTGAGGCAGCATAAAAGTCCCCTTCCATCCGATATCCCGCTCCCGCGGCGACCGCGGAGGTCGAGCCAAGCAATTCTTGGGTCGGGTCGCGCTCATTACCGCCGACAAGCCTCTGAATGCGATGCCCAGGATGCGCTGCCGCGGTCTGGAGGCGCGGATCGCCAGCGCCTTGAGCGCCGCCGAGATGGCACGCGCCATCATCTGCATCGACGAAACGGCGCGCAAATGCCTGCTGTTGCCGCGCATCGGAAATTGCTTCGCACAGATGAGAGAGGTCCGCCTCGACACGCAGAAGCGGTCTCGCCGGAGTGGAATCGCGCTCGGAGATGATGCTGACGCACAAAGTTTCGACGAGCGCGTTCCACAACGGCACCTCATTGTTGGCGACCGCGTCGGCGCCCTCCTGGGCCAGAGCGGGAAGGTCATTTTCGTCGTTCGGGCGAAGCCGGCTCGTCGCGAGAAATGTATCGAGGACGACCCGCTCCGCTGAGTTCAGCTGCCCGCCTTCCCCGATGCGTCTCAGCACAAGGTCCATCTCGAGATTGAGTGGAAGGAACACGGCTTCACGCGCACGATTGGTGGAGGACGACCAGAAGCCTAGGCGAAGATGGGCTCCGACACCTGGTCTGAACACTGCCTGCCCAGTCTCCACGGCCAGGCTGGGATGACAGCTGTTGCCAACGGCCGCGCTATAGCCTGGCGTGAGTGCTCGCGTCTCCTCGATCCTGATGCCTGCGGCACCTGGGCCATCGCTGCGAAGGACCGGGGTTCTCTCGGTCAAGGTCCAGCCCGGAGATATAGTGGGACCGACACAGCCCCCGAGCGTCAGTCCGATCGCCAATACCGAGAGCAATCGCTTCATCATTGTCGTTTCCTCAGACGATCGGCTTCGGCAAAGTGGGGTCGCTTAGCAGCCGCGTGAATGCGTCGGCGAAGCTGCCCCGCTTGACATCGAGCGGCGTTCGCCGCCCCTGAGCATCCTTCCAGGCGGCCGCTTCAAGATTGAATCCAAAGGATTTGAACAGCTTCTCGTTCGGCCAGGCCGTAACCGCCTGCATCCCGGTCGGGAGAACCTTGCGTTCGTTGGCCGGCACATTGGGCAGGGCCGCGAGCAGCTCCACGCGCGTCGGCTTGCCACTGAGTTTGTCAAGGCCGAGCTGCTTGAGGCTGTGAGAGACGCAGATGGCGTGGGCGATGAGCGCCTTGACGAGCCGATCTTCTTCGGGATGGCTCCAATTGGCCGGCTGACCGGAGACTTCGGCCAATTCAATCGCGTTGCCGACCCAGGCCTTCTTGCCGGGCTGGGTCGCGGCAGAGTAGCGGACGTGGAGTCGCAGCAGCAAGGCGGCGGCAAGCTGCGACGTAAAGAGGTCTCCCAGCCGGAAGTTTTTGTACTGGCCGGTTCCTCCCAGCGGCGTCGCGAGAACATCGCGAAGACGCATTCTAGCCATGTCCCACTGGGCATGGCGGAATGCCTCGCTTTCACGGGCGAGCTTCAGAAAACGGTAGTACCAATGGGCGGTCCGGAACCAGGACAGGTCGCCGACCCGCTCGACCTTCTGGTTGGCTGGTGCCGCCCATTCCATAAACCCGCCGTAATTGCGCGTGGTCTTGAACGAGATGTCGAAGTCCGTTCCCTTGCCATTCGCCGGCCACGAACCCGATGGCTTGACCCCGTAAGGAGACAAATAGGTGTCCTGAATAGTCGCCGCCTTGCCGATGGCAAAGGCGAGCGTGGCGGGGAGCTCGCCCGCCGCAGCGATTTTGGTCATCTTCTTCGGCGGGGAATCGGGCCCGATCGCGAGCGTCCAGTGGCACGGGCCCAATGACATGAATGCATTGTCATAGCCGTTAAGGGCGTCGAAAAAGCCGAGGCATTCCTGCTCCGCCACGGCTCGGATTGCCTGGAAGACGGGCTTCTGCCAATCGAGCTGAGCGTAGGCGCTTCCGGTCGCGGAAAGAGGGGTGAATTCCATATGGTCATGGAGATGCACCCGCTTCTTTCCCGCACCGCCCCAATAGCCGAGATAATAGTCGCGCACGCCCAAACTCGGCATTTGGGTCCAGGCGGTCGGAGGCGCAGCGGCGCCCGTGAAGTCGCACACCCGAAAGTCGAATGAGGGATCGCGGGCCTTGCCGCCCCCGGGATCCCTGCCTGCGCGGATCAGGGTCCGATAGGCGGCGATTCTCGGATCGTCATAGGCCCAGACATTTTCGAGGCTTGACTCGAAATAGGGCTCCGCCCCTGAGTCAAGATATTCGCGAACCTCGACGACGACGGGACAGCGATACTTTTCGTCAATCCAGTGCTGGATAGCCTTGACGGTGAGATCGTTCGAGATGTCGCCGGTAATCGGAGGGCGTTTGTCGACCGCCAGTCCGTTGGCAACCTGTTGCAGCCGCTCCACCCATCGGCCTGGCTGCGCGTCGGGACGGACGCGCGCGACCCTGTCCATGCGCGCATAAGCCTGAAAATCCCGAACCGCGAGAACGGTACGAGTGCCGGCAACTCCATCGGCCTTGCCGAGAAGTGTGAAGCCCAACTGAATGAGCTTCTCCTGAAGATCTTTGATCGTATCAGACATCGCCGCCGCTTAGGCGAACTGGCTTGCGTTCTCGCCGACAGTGGTGCTGCCTTCCTCGTGCCGTTTGCTCCTTCTGGGCTGACCCTCCGTTGGCGACACTGACTGCCGGTCGCATGCTCATGCGATCGTCCAGTTCGTCTGGCTATCGTATTTCGGCTTGTCGGCGAGGACCGAAAGATGTGCGTGCTTATCGTGAGGATTTTGACCGCTGTAGGGTCGCCAATCCCAGGCTGCTGCGGTTCCTACAGGATAGGATGAGCAGATCCGGCTGTTCCAGATTATGTATTTGATCCGCCCGTCCTTTGCCGCGCGGATCGCTTCGACCACGACCTCCATGTCGCAGCCGTTCGCCGGATCGTGAGTTGCGTCAAATGCCGTAACCACGCCTACAGTGCCGTCGATTACATGTGGGCAATGATCGGACGTTCCACCGTTCGCGCAATGCGCAGAGTCGCCGATATCGCCGTCGCTCGCCGTGCTGCGATTTGGGAAAGCCGCATTGAGTTGGGCCTTGAGCTTTTTGAGAGAACCCGCAACGCGCCAGGACGTGGTTGTCAACGCCTCTGCCGATCCAGCAGATTCATGCAATTGCCGCCATTCTTCAAACGCGGCACCGTCATCGAAGACATCGACGAAATCGTATTCGCCTGATGCCCTTGGCGTCCTAGGCGAGAGAGTCGTCGCCGCGAGGTTTGATCCCTGGGCCAGTAGCCCGGCCCGCTGCATGCGCGCGGCCAAGGCCGGCGCGAGAGCATCATCACCGGGATTGCCCATGAGCAATCGCCGCTCTTTGGCTCCTTGCGCACGATCACGCAGCAGGTCGATGATCTGAGCGATGACTGTACTGCCGCCAGCGAGCAGGCCGGCGGTAAGGAGTATATCCATGGTATCCAGAAGAGTGCGCTGGTTTCCGTCCAACCCGTCGAGATCAAGTAAACCAGTAAAGGTTCGCACACCTGCGGCCGCGATCAGGACTGCAAAAACGAATCCGACGCCCAATCGTACATGCTGCTTCTGAGCGTCGATTGAGTTCAATTCCCAGACGGACGTGAGGACGGCCTTATCGGCCGCGATTCCGGCCGACATTTTCGCTACTCGAAGCTTGCTTTCGGCATCGACGATCTTCTCACCAAAGAGGAGATCGTTCAGAACAGCGAGGGAGCGCTCCATGAACACGGCGACGACAAAAAGAGCGCCGGCGACCTTGGCACCTTCCACCGGCATATTGTCTTTATACGAAAGGACGTCCCAGCCGTTGTCGCCAATAAAGATGGCTAGAATGACGCCAACAATGGCGAAGGCAGGTGATGCCCACGCAACCCAATTGCGCATATTCCCCCCCGTTCGCGACGCATTTCTTCCCCTCGAGACGTCTGCGACTCCCATATAACCCGAACAGGCGCGGCTCGCTACACAGAAGAATCCGAAATGATTCACGTAAAGCCGGAAATGAAATTCAGAACCTCAAACGATGGTGCTGTCAGTCTTATCGCAACGCGTCTCCGATTGGCGCGGCTATCCCTTACCCGCTGTGAGTTCAGGCTATGAGGTTCTGCCACTCAGCCAGTGCGGCTGAGCGGGCGGCCTTGTAGGTCTGGCGGTCGGAGAGGTGGCGGTCGAGATTGAAGTGGTAGTGGACGTTGGCATGAACCGAGGCGAACTTCTGCAAGGACTTCATCTGTCGGAACCGTAGCATCGCCCGCTCTCGCCTTCGGAACGGCAGGTGGCTGTTCTCCACCCGGTTGTTGGCCCAGCGCCCCCCCTCCTGCTTGTCGGTGTTGCCGAGGGTCGCCATGGCTGCCCTCTAGGAGCACAGCCCGTCGGTAGTGATGGTCGCGGGTCAGCCGTGGCGCCGGAGCGCCTTCTTCATGAAGCGAAGCGCGGCCTTCTTGTCGCGGATTCTGGTGACGTAGCTCTCGAGCACCTCGCCCTCCTGATCGACTGCGCGCCACAGGTAATGCATCTCGCCGATGATCTTTACTTAGACCTCATCGAGGTGTTACTTCCACTGCCGGAAGCCCTTCATCCGGCTCACCCGCTGGTGCCGCACGTCAGCCGCAAACAGCGGACCGAAACGGTTCCACCAATGCCGCACCGTCTCGTGGCAGATGTCGATCCCGCGCTCGGCCAGCAGATCCTAGACGTTCCGCAGGCTCAGCGTGAAGCGCACATATATCATTACCACCAGCCGGATCACCTCGGGCGAGGAGTTGAAATAGCGAAACGGGCTGGCGGGCTTCATCGGTCTGGGCATCTAACCGCCCTAGCCAATCGCGCCCGTTCCGCCAGCACGGTGCATTTGCTCAGACAGAGCCCCTTGGGACCATCCAAAAACCCATCCGAAGCTTTCTGCCGATCTCTCTCGATAATCAGGAATAGTCGGCACTTGTCACAACCCGCCGTCGCAAAAGTTGCTATTGGACGGCCGGAATGTCCCACAATCTGGCTTTAGCGTCTACCGCTCTGTCAGGGTTTGAGCCAGCGATTGTCGCTCGGGTTGAGCCGGTCGGTCACATGGATTGTGCACCTTCTGAGGTCAGATAAAACGCCTAGAACGAACGACTGTACGTCGCAAGGAACCCATTATGTGGGAGGAAATGTGGGAGGCTGGATCTGAAAATACATTATTTATCTATAAAATACAGTACTTAATGAGGTGGTTCGGTACAAGCCCTGCCACCACCAGCCGTTCCGAGATCCTCTCGAAATCGCCGTGAAATCCAGAAATCAAAGGCGTATTAGCGCTTTCAAAGGATGCACTGCGCTTTGCCGATTTGCATGCATGCAGGGTCGAGCGTTTAGGCATCTCGCTCTTGGTGATGCGCAATCTCGCCCTCCCTGCGCTCAAGGTGGCCATCTCGGCTCCGGGATCATCTACAGGCAGACATTCGCGTTGGCTCTCATGAGCGATTGATTGTGGTTGCCATCTGCATGCCTAACCAGGCTTTCAGGGCGGCTTCGGCAGGCGGGCTTACTTGCCACACTTCTTCATCGCGAATAAACTTCAGTTATTGAAGTGAGTCGGGAGGCCGACGATGAAGACGAAATCCTTTGCCGGGATGCGCTGCTCGATTGCCGCAGCGCTGGAGCTGATTGGCGATCGCTGGGCGGTGCTGGTTATCCGAGATCTCTCGTTCGGGCTCAGCCGTTATGACGATCTGCGCGCCAGTACGGGCATCCCGGCGGCGACGCTGGCCGCGCGGCTGAAGCATCTGCTGGCCGCGGGGATCATTGAAACGCAGCGCTATCAGGAGCGGCCACCGCGCGACGAATACCGGCTGACCGCCAAGGGCCGCAACTTGTGGGCGGTCATGCTGGCGCTGCGTGAGTGGGGCGACCGGTGGGATGCCAGCGGCTTTGGCGCGCCTGCGGTGGAGACGGTGGACCGGGAAACCGGCCGTCCGCTGCGCCTCGCCCTTGTCGATGCCGAAACCGGTGAGGCCGTGCCGCCTCGCCGCATCCGCCTGCGTCCCGGGCCGGGTGCCGATGCCGATACGCTCCGCCTTCTGAATGCACGAAAGGAACCCGCAGTTGCCGCACGCTGATGAACCCGAAGATGGCTACACCCAGTTGCGTGACCGCGTAGCGGGAGGAATGAAGGCTCCGCTGCTCGTGAAGATGGGCATGACGCTGGCGGAAGTCGATCGCGGTAGGGTGGTGTTCGAAGGCACACCGGATAGCAGCGACTTCAATCCGATGGGCTCGGTGCACGGCGGCTATGCGGCCACCTTGCTCGACAGCGCGTGCGGCATGGCGGTGCAATCGGCGCTGGAAGCGGGGCGCGGGCACACCACGCTCGAGCTCAAGGTTTCCTATCTCAAGGCGCTGACCGACCGCAGCGGCACGGTGCGCGCCACCGGGCGAGTTATCAGCGTCGGCCGCCGCGTGGGCTTCGCCGAAGCCGAACTGCGGGACGGCAAAGGGCAATTGTGCGCAACCGCGACTTCGACCCTGCTTGTGTTCGATGCGCCGCCGCGCCCGCCGGAGGCTTGAGCCTTGCCCGATGCGCAGCCGCTGACCGCCGGACGCCTTGCGCTGCTGGCGGGCCTTGCCGCGCTCGGCGCGCTGGCCACCAACATCATGCTGCCGGCGTTTGGCGCGATGGCGCATGATCTGGGCGTGGTGCCGAAGGCGCTGTCGTGGACGCTTAGTGTGTTCTTCCTTGTCTTCGCGGGCGGGCAGTTGGTCGTCGGCCCGCTGTCCGATGCCTATGGCCGCGCGCCGCTGGTGCTGGGCGGGCTTGCCCTGTTCATCGTCGGCAGCGCGATCTGCGCGCTCGCGCCCAGCCTTGGGTGGCTGATCGCCGGGCGCGCGGTGCAGGCGATGGGGGCCTGTGCCGCCTCGGTGCTGGCGCGGGCCATTGCGCGCGATCTCTATCACGGCGCGGCGCTAACCCGCGTGCTCTCGCTGGTGATGATCGCGATGGCGGCCGCGCCCGGCTTCTCGCCGGCGCTCGGCAGCGGGATGACAGCGCTGCTGGGCTGGCGCAGCGTGTTCGTGCTGGTGTCGCTGGCCGCCGCTGTGCTGGCGGCGGCCTATCTGCGCGCCGGAGAGACCCTTCCGGCAGAGCGGCGGCAAACTGCCCGCCCCGCGTCCGTAGCCGCGACTTACCGTGAACTCGCCGCCGATCCGCGCTTCAACCGTCCGGCACTGACCGTGAGCCTGATCGTTGGCTGCCTCTACAGCTTCTTCGGCGCGGCCCCTGCCATCCTGACGGGCACGATGGGGTTCACCCCGGCCGCGCTCAGCCTGTTCTTTGCCGCTACCGTGTTCGTGGTGTTCGGCAGCGGCCTGCTGACAGCACCGCTGGCGCGGCGCTGGGGAGCACCGCGCGTTGGCATTGCGGGCGTGCTCATCGCGCTGGCAGGCAGCGTCTGGCTGGTGCTGCAAGGCTCGTCGCCAGCACCTGCCAGCTTCATGGCTGCTATCACGATCTTCCTTGGCGGCATGGGCGTGATCAACCCGATCGGCAGTGCGATCACGCTAGAACCGTTTGGCGCACGCGCCGGGGCGGCTTCGGCCTTGCTGGGTTTTCTCCAGATGGGCTTGGCCGCGCTCGGCACGGCACTGATCGGGGCTGTGCCCGCTGCGCCAGCACTGACGTTTGGCTGGGTTATGCTCGCGGGGACGGCAGGGGCGGCGCTGTTGTTTCGCCGGGTGGCGGCCGGGTAGGTTCAAGCAGAGATCAGGGCTTCCAAAAGCCGCAGGTTACGGAACAACCCGCCGCTATTCCAATGCAGGGGGAGGAGACGCGGCCTACCCGTTCAGCTGACTTCGCCGGGTTCGATCAGGCCAAGCGCGAGCGCCTTGGCAACAGCATGCGTCTTGTTGGAGACTTGGAGCTTTCCGATGATGCGCTTCATGTAGACGCGCACCGTATCCGTGGAGATATCGAGTATGGTGGCGATATCGTCCACGGTCTTGCCCCGCGCCGTCCAGACCATGCATTCGCGCTCGCGGTTGCTCAGCCTGTTGTCGTCACAGGTCAGGGTGCCCGCCTTGCCAAACAGGTGATTGTCGAGCGACTGCGCCAGCAGCCGCATCAAGGCGATTGCCTGCTCATCCTGCACGTCACCTTCCAGCGATGAGAGGCACCGCTCTCCGATCAGAGAGAGGAAGGCCGGGCGGCGGCCGGATACATGGACCGGAATTGTCAGCGCAACCGAGGTGCCGATCGCGTCGTTCACATAACTGATGCAGTCCCGCTGCTTTTCGGAAAGCGAGCCTGCCTTCTCGATGACTTGAGACCAGGCAAAGGGAAGCGGCGAGCTGCAGGCGTGCTCCATGTAGGGATCATGCCGGCCATGCTTGCCCCAATCCCGCTTCCAACTGGCAGGCAAGCCGCGCGTCATCACCGGATAGGCTTCTCCTGGGCGGAAACGAAGGGCAGGCGCCCAACCATAACCGAAGCGCGACCAGCCAAGCTCCTCTGCGGCGCGGTGCAAGGCATCGAGGCAGCCGGCAGCGGTGTCTGCCCTGTCGATTTCGGACAGGAACCGGCTGGCAATGGTCAAGGGTTCGATTGCAATCGACATTGCCGGAAACTCGATCCCTGCTGAGGTGGATGAAGGCTAGTGTCGGCCCGGGAACCTGTCAATTCGAGCGCCGGATGCACCCGATGTCACCCATTCATGTGACTTGGTCTGCCCGCGGCGAAAAGTATGGTCGCCCGATGTGAGTGGTCGGGCCGGGCCGCGGTGCCGTTCTCCACCGCATGCAGGGCCCGCGCTCCCGAAATGTAGCGGAGGGTGCCATGAGACTTGATGAATATGCCTCGCACGACATGATCGGCCTTGCCGGTCTTGTCCGCAGCGGAGACGTCACGTCTGCAGAGCTGGTCAGCTGCTGCCTTCAGGCGATCGAGGCCGTCAATCCGCGCATCAATGCCGTGATCGGTCTTGTGCCGGAAGACCTGCGCGCTGAGATGGGCGCAGAGGGGCCGTTTGCGGGCGTGCCGTTCCTCATCAAGGATATCGTCCTGCACATGGCGGGCATGCCCAATGAAGCCGGCAGCGCGCTGTGCGCCGGGCTCGTTGCTCCCGAAGATAGCGAGTTGATGGCACGGTTCCGGCGTGCCGGTCTGGTGGTCGTCGGCCGCACGGCCACGCCGGAATTCGGCTATTGCTCGACCACGGAATCCCGCCTGTCCGGGCCGACACGCAATCCGTGGAATACGGACCTGATGGCGGGCGGCTCAAGCGGCGGCTCCTCGGCGGCGGTCGCCGCAGGTGTGGTGCCGGCTGCGCACGCCAACGATGGCGGCGGCTCGATCCGCATCCCCGCGGCCTATAACGGCCTCGTCGGCATGAAGCCGACGCGCGGCCGCACGCCCGCCGGCCCCGATTATGGCGAGCCGCTGAGCGGCCTTGGCATCGAACATGCCGTGACCCGCACCGTGCGCGACAGCGCGGCGCTGCTGGATGCAACCCAGGGCGCAGACGCAGGGGCGCGCAACATCATCATGCCGCCCGCGCGGCCCTATCTGGAAGAAACCACCGCCGACCCCGGGCGCCTGCGCATCCGCTGGACCGACGAACCGTGGTCGGGCATCGCGGTCGATGCCGATGTCAAAGCCGCGCTTGCCGAGGTCGTCTCGCTGCTGGAAGGCCTTGGCCATGCGGTCGAACCCGGACGGCCGGAGATCGACTATCCAGCCTTCTTCAAGGCCACCAAGATCTTCTGGACGGCCGGTGTCGCAGGCTGGATCGAAGGCGCGGCGGCCGCAACCGGGCGGAAGATCAGCCTCGATACACTGGAGACGAGCACGCTGGCTTGCTGGGAATATGGCCGGACCTTGTCGGCATTGGATCTGCTCTGGGCCGAAGACTACATGAACCGCGTGTCGCGCTCGGTCGCTCCCTTCTTCGCGAGCGACGACATTCTCATGACGCCCACCGTGGGCAGGATCGCGCAGCCCATCGGATTTCTGGATGCCAACCGCCCGTCAGGCTGGACCGCCGATGAGTGGACCGACGCCGTATTCGGCCACGCGCCGTTCACCGCCCTCTTCAACATGACCGGCCAGCCTGCGCTCAGCCTGCCGCTCGGAAGCGATTCAAGAGGATATCCTGTCGGCATACAGTTTGTGGCGGCATGGGGCCGGGAAGACGTGCTCTACCGCCTTGCCGGCCAGCTTGAGCAAGCCAGCCCCTGGGCCGGAAGGCGACCAGCCGTCCACGTTGCCAACTGAAACCCAGCAAAAGCATGCCAAAAATCGCAGTGAAGTGGTGGTGGACGATGCGATCTCAAGCTCTGCCTGCCGAACCTCTATGCAGCTAGTTCAGCACCATTCGGCGCCAGGCGGCGGGGCTCGAACCGATGACGCGGCGAAAGATCCGCGTGAAATGACTTTGGTCTGCGAACCCGCAGAGTAATGCGATATCCGCAATTGGCATGCTCTCGATCCTGAGAAGTTCCTTCGAGCGATCAACCTTTCGGCGCAGGAGCCAACGATGTGGCGGTTCGCCAGAACTGGCCTTGAATGCGCGGGTAAAGTGCCGGCTCGAAAGGCCGCAGGCCTGAGCCAGTTCGCTCAATGACGGCTCGGTGGTGAGATCGCTCAGCAGCATGTCCTGCGCCCGCTTGTAGAGGAACGGCGGCAATCCTCCGCGAACGAGGGTTTCGGAGATCGCCAGCCCCCCGTAGGCGCGGGCGAGATGCAGCGTGATGGCCTGGAACACATGCTCCACGAACAGAAGCGTGGACGGAAGTTCCCCGCGGACCAGCGGCATCAGCGACATGGCCAGATGGTACATGACGGGATCGACGTTGGTCTGTTCCAGAGGACAATGCAGCGTTGTGATCCGGTCTCGACCGGCTTCCCGCGCGACTTGATCGATCGCGGACACGGGAATGAACAGGTCAAACAGCGCGAACGGATCCTCGAGCAATGCTGACCACTCGGACCGGTGGTCCAGCACGGCGATGCCGCCCGCGGGGATGTAGCCGCGGTGAAAGCTGCGCTGATCGCGCCACATTTCTCCGCCCGGTACCGGCGCAATCATGATGCTGATCAGGTACAGATTTCGCGGCGTCGTCGTCAAAGTCCTGCCGAACCCCGGCTGAGCGCGCGAATAGAAAGCCGCTCCTATGGGCGCCCGCCCAAGCGGATGCACGCTCAAGCTGCGGAAAACATCGAGGAGATCGGGATCCGTGAAACACGGATCGCGAAAGTCACTCTGTCGACCAGTCCGCAACATGGGAGCCAGTTCCTTCCTCAAGGGAAAGCAGGAGACACGCGGATAGTGTCCGGAACGTTCCATAGTTGGCGGTAACGATCAAGCTGCACCGCCCGCAGCAGCCTAGGCAGGCGGTATGGGTTCTGAAGGTTGGCGAGCCACTTCACCAGCTTCGGGGCGACGAGCACGTACCAGGGCCCGAACGCAGGGGCAAGACGCCGTCAACGGAAAGGAAGCAGCACGGCCGATCCAGGTTGGGAAACCGGCACAAATCCGCGACCGGCTGCGCCCTTGGCCGGGCAGCGGCCGGGTCGCGCAGGCGATCCTGATCAGCGCCATTCCGCCTGTCATGGTGAAGAGCGCGAACAATCCCGGCGGAACTCCGATCGAGGTGTTCGACGGTTACCGCACCGCGCTCGCTGCCAATCGGGCGCAATTCTACCTCGATGTGGCCAGCGGTCCGTTCTACGGCTTCAACCGGCCCGGCGCCAAGGTGTCGGAAGGATTGATCCGCAACTGGTGGCGCCAGGGCATGATGGGCGGCGCCAAGGCTCATTACGACTGCATCAAGGTCTTCTCTGAGACGGATCTCTCGGACGACCTCAAGCGGATCGACGTGCCGGTGCTCGTGATGCACAGCGAGGACGATCAGGTCGTCCCCTTCGGCGATTCCGCGCCGCTTGCTGTGAAGCTGCTGAAGCAGGGCTCGCTCAAGATCTACAAGGGTTTGCCGCACGGCATGTTCGCCAGCCATCCCGAGATCATCAATCCGGATATTCTCGCGTTCCTCAAGGCCTAGCAGCCGCACGCGTGCCCGTTTGCCCTTATCGCTTCAACTCGCCGAGGAGATCACATCATGGGTAACGTCACTGCTCCGCGCAACGGCATGCTGGTCGCCGGCTTCTGCTGGCTCAGCGTCCTTGCATCATCGGCTCTCGCCCAGTCCGATGTGGCAACGCCCTACGACCAGATCAATTCCGCAGCAGCGGCATCGCCGATCACGACGCTTCCCGTCGGTGGAGGGGTGAGCATTCTGCAGGGATCGGGCGGCAATATCGGCGTTCTGAACGGCCCTGAGGGGCTGCTGATGGTCGATTGCGGGATTCCGGTCTCGCAGCAGAAGATCCTCGCAGCGCTGCGAGGGGGGAACAAGGGCCGACTGCGCTTCGCGGTCCTAACCCACTGGCACTGGGATCATGCTGACGGCGACGGATGGGTTCGCCGCAAGGGGGCCCAGCTGATCGCCAGCGCTGCGACGGTGAAACGCCTTTCCCAAGCCATTCGCGTCGAAGAATGGGGGCACACCTTTGCTCCGGTGCCCCCGGCCGAACTGCCGGATGTGCCGCTCAGTGCTGCAAAGACCCTCCATTTTGCGGGCGATGAGGTCATCATCAGGCCCTACATGACCTCCCACACCGACGGTGATCTTTCGGTCTACTTCAAGCGCGCCGATGTGCTTCAGACCGGCGACACCTTCTGGAACGGCATGTATCCGTTCATCGACTATGTCGCAGGCGGAAGCATCGACGGCATGATCGCTGCCGCAAACGAGAATGTCCGGCTAGTCGGCCCGCACAGCCGGATTATCCCCGGTCATGGCCCGATCGCGAGCAAGGCCGATCTGGTCGCAATGGAGCAGTACCAAGCACAGCCGCCTCAGTGCAGGAAGGAGCCTGCACTGAGAGAGACTCTTCGCTTGGCGCTGCTCCTGCACTGGCCGCCAAATCGGAAGAGAAAATGCAGCAGGCTCTGCAATTCACAAAAGACCGAGGAGGGTATCGACCCTTTGCGCGTTAACCAGGAAGTCAGAGGTATCGGCAAGCCTGCACGCCTGTTCCAGGAAGTGCGAGCGGCAGTTTGAAGCGTTA
>NZ_BJYR01000036.1 GCF_007991615.1 Novosphingobium sediminis
GTTTCGCCGAATCCCCGCACATCCATCGTGACGACGCGGAATTCTGCCTGCTTTAGGTCGGGCCCTAGGAGCCGATATTCGGATCGCAGATCGCCCATCCCTGGAATGCACAGCACGATGTGCCCCGGACCGCCGGTGTCGTCGAAGGCGATACGGCCGCTGTCGACCTCAATGTACTCGGTGCGGACAAGAGACGAGGCCATCGAGTTTCCCTTCCCGTGAGATCGAGCTTCAGGCTGGTCGACCGACTTCGAACAAGAACCAGGCGCGTCGCTCCGCCTCGTCGGTCCAGGTGTCGATCAGGCCGGAAGTTGCGTTGTCCTTGGCTTTGTCCGCCACGTCCTTGGCGCGACGCAGTGACTCCACCATGTGTAGGTTGTCAGCGCGCAGCTCAGCGAGCATGTCCTGCGGCGTCACGAAATCCGCGTCGTTGTCCTTGATCGTTTGATGGCGAGCGATATCGCCGATCGATCGTAGCGTGGTGTTACCCGTCTTCCGGGCGCGCTCTGCGATCGCGTCAGTGGCAGCGAGTATCTCGGCCGCCTGCTCGTCGAGGAGCAGGTGATAATCCCTGAAATATGGCCCGGAGACGTGCCAATGGAAGTTCTTCGTTTTCAGGTAAATAGCATAGCTGTTCGCCAAGATGATCTTGAGAGCATCGGCGACAGTCATGGCCGCGCTTTCGTCGAGGTCAGATGGCGTCGGAGCGGGTGCGGAACTAGATTTCGTCATCGCTAGGACTTCCTCGATTGAATATTCTGCGGGATATCAGCGTCGTGCCTCCTCTGACGCTGCGGTGTAGAAGAAGGATTTACTGAATGATCCCGTCCAATAAATCGTCGCTATAGTTTCGATATCCTTGGTGGAGCCGAAAGGCGCTGCTGAAATTCGATGCCTAGGGACGCTGCGAGCGCCTTGTTCTTCAGGCGTCCGGTCGATAGCTCAGAACGAACGCTACAACCTTATCCGCCGACATCTCACACGGCTTGAGCGACGCCTTCCCGGAAGAGACGCGATAAAGATTGAAGCTGATAAGGTCTGAGCCTGCCAACTCCCGGGCGAAAAGACTGTTCCGTCGTCCATCCTTCGATCGACGCACGGTCACGCCGAACCGTCGACCGTCGTAGATGCCTTCGCTGTAACCTTCCGGCAGTTCCTTGAAGGCCGCATCAAACTTTGCCCGCTCCATCCGACCCCACCACACTCATCTGAAGGACGGTTTGAACCCCGTTGTTTCCCTAACGGCCAACGAGTCCAGAGTCAGCCGACCGCGCTCAGACTTCTAATGTCGGCCAAGCGTCATCCGCACGTTATCATCCCAAAGAAACCCAGCTTTGTGAGCGTTGGAAAATGACCGACCGCTACGCAACATCCACGCCTTTCCAGAAAGCAAAGTAGCCTCTAATCGCTTCAGCGCTGGCCGTTGGGTCAGGATAGGTCCAAGCGGCATTTAGGTTGCGCTCGCCGCCTACACGAATGTGGAAATAGTGGGCGGATCCCTTCACAGGGCAGACCGAAGTCTGCTCACTCCGTTCGAGCCGGCTGTGGTCGACGTCTTTGGGCGGGAAATAGTGATTGCCGTCGACGACTACCGTTTCGTCGCTCGTAGCGATGGTGGCGTCTTTCCAAATTGCTGAGACCATAAAAACCTCCTGTGTCGCCTATCGCCCTCGGGCCGGCAGGCCGAGGCGAAGCCCAGTCAGTTCGCGGGCGCCCCGCCCGCAAGAAGCTTGTCCAGTTCGCCATCGGCATCGAGCCGGGCGAGATCGTCGGAGCCACCGACGTGCGTTCCGTTGATGAAGATTTGGGGCACGGTGCTGCGGCCCGACGCCTTGATCATCGTCTTTCGGTGTGCCGGGTCGGACTCGATGTCGTGCTCGGTCCACTGCACGCCTTTTTCAGTGAGAAGTGCCTTCGCGCGACGGCAGAACGGGCACCAGCTCGTGGTGTAAAGGAGGATGTCTGGTTTCATTTCCTCGTCTCCGATCGTTCATGTGTGGGGTTGCGGCCGATGCTTGGGGGACGTCGACCTCTGCGAAGGTGTAGGCATGGGACCGAGCGGCGAGCTCAAGGGTTTCGGTTTCGAAAGTCCGATTGCGGATGAGTTGGGCCATCACGCTGCCATCCTTCGGACCGTGTCTAAGACGCGGTCCCGGCGATAAGGCTTTTGAAAGAAGACGATGTCCTGCGGCACGACCGCTGCTTCCGGCCACGGCCTGCCGGACGTGATGATGATCTGGATGGCGGGCCAGCGCTCGCGAATGCGGATGGCGAGCATGATTCCATCGATGCCGCCGGGCATGTTCACATCAGTGAAGACGACACGGATGTCGAGCCGATCTTGCAAAGTTACGAGCGCATCGGACGCATCCGACGCCTGAAGCACTTCGAATCCTGCTTCCTCGATCATGTCCGATGCGAACAGACGAAGGAGTGGCTCGTCTTCGACGACGAGCACCACGGGTTTCACCATTCCACGCATACTCCCATCAACCTTGAACCAGGTGACGCATGGAGGCGTGTAGATCAGCAGCTAACCCGGAGGGCTCGTAGCGGACATCGACGCCTCCTGTGCCGACAAGGCCGATGTTGATCAGCTTCGAACCAAAACCTCTGCGCGTCGGCGGGACGACGGGTGGTCCCCCGCGCTCACGCCATTGGATGCTTAGAAGATCGCTCTCCTGCCCGTTCAGTATGCCCCACGTCAGAGACACCTCGCCGTGATCATTGCTCAGCGCGCCGTACTTGCAGGCGTTGGTCAGCAACTCGTGCACTATCAGCGAAAAAGAGAGCGCCGCTCGCGGCCCAAGGGCCACCGTAGGGCCACTCATGTCGACCCGATCCGAGAATCCTATCGCGTCAATCACGGTCGCGGCGATCGTTTGCAAGTCAGCCTGCGTCCAACTCATTTGAAGCAAGGCGTCGTGCGCCGCGCTAAGAGCCATCAGACGGCGCTCAAAGGCGTAGACTGCATCGCGATCGGTGACGTTTCGCAACGTTTGGCTCGCGATGGCCTGAACCATAGTGAGCATGTTCTTCAAGCGGTGAGCGATCTCACCATTCACGATGACTTGCTGCTGCTCGGTGCGGAGCCTCGCGACCCCAGCCTCGAGCCGGTCCGCCGCGCTCCGCAGGAACGAGATTTCTTCTGCTGGCCACGGTCGGGGGTGCGCCGAATGGACAAAGAAGACGGCGATGGTCTTGCCTCGATCTCTCACTGGCATGTCGACCAGAGACCGAACGCCGACACGCACTGCGCTCTCGAGATTATGGAGCGTGCGGTCGTCGGTTAGGGCGTCCCAAACGATCAGGGGGTCGCCACCGACGAGCGGCTTGCGCAAGCTTCCGTACTCTTCGAGACGGTGGCGGCCGGCGATGCTCATAATCCCGGGCGCCGTCCAATCTGTTTCGACGTCAATGGTCTCGACGTCATCGTCGACGGATCCGAACCCGGCCCGGTCCGTGGCAAGCGCCCTGCCCACGATGGCGGCGGTAGCCGACGCCATCTCGGCGGTGTCGTGACTGCTTCGTATGGTCTCGCCGATCTCGACCAAGGCTGTCTGCAGCCCCGTGAGGCGCTCGCTCGCGTTGGCGACACGGCGCAGTTCAAGATTTTCGCTGGCGAGGCGAGCAAGTGCCTGAAGCATCGCCTTTTCCGCTTCGCTGAGCCCTTTAGGCCGCGGAGCGGTATCGATGACGCAGAGCCGACCAACGATCGCGCCGGATCGCAGCATGAGCGGTGCGCCAGCGTAGGCGCGAAAGTGCCTGACGCCGGTGACGAGCGGATTGCGCTTGGTCCGCGCGTCATTTGTGAGATCGACGATTTCCAAGAGGTCGCCCTGATCGATCTCGATCCGACAGACCGAGTGTTCGATTTCGGTCTCGCACACCTCGAGCCCGTACTTGGCCTTGAACCATTGACGGTCGGTGTCGAGGAGAGTGATGAGCGCGATCGGAACGTCGCAAGCCTTTGCCGCGACGAAAACGAGATCGTCGAAGGCTTGCTCTTCCGGCGTGTCGAGGACCATGAGGTCCGCAAGCGCCTTCGCCCGCTGTGCCGGCCCGAAATCTGTTTTGTCAGAGTTCAGGCTCACCAGAGCTCTCCCGGTCGGGGCCTTGAAGCCTGAACATGGCCGATCATGCGCTTTGGCTTAGTCACGTCAGTGCCCCCTCACGCGCGGCGGCCACTGCGATGACGGGCCCCCCGTGTCGCGGCTCTGATCGGCGGCGGCACCAATAGTCAGAACGATCTTGCCCTGGATGTGGCCTGCCTCTGCTCGATGATGAGCGGCAGCCGCTTCGGAAAGCGGGAATGTGCTGTCCACGGCGACGCGAACCGCACCGCTATCGAGTAGTTGAGCTAGCTTGGCCAACTGATCGCCGTTGGAACGAACCTGAGTCGCCGAAACGGTCACCCCCCGGCCGGCAGCCTCGTCATGTCCGGCAAAGCCGAGGGGAAAAATCGGGAACAGCGCGCCGCCCGGACGGATGGTCTGCAGAAAGCGGCTCGCGGCCGGGCCGCCGACAGCGTCGACGACGAGATCGACGTCGCGCACATCGTCTTCGGGCTTGGTCTGCGTGTAGTCGATGAACTCGTCAGCACCCAGTTCGCGGAGGAAAGCCTCGTGCCGGCTTGACGCGACAGCTAGTGGCGCATCCTCATAGCGGAGGACCTCGGGAGCGCCGAACTCATGGAAGCGGATCGCCTTCATCTCATACCCCCCAATCAGACGCGTTCGAGGAGGGCGACGGTGCCTTGACCGCCGTCGGCACAGATGCTGACGATCCCGAGAGACCCGACCGGCATGGCCCACAGCTCTTTGACGGCTTGGCTGAGGTCACGCGCGCCAGTCGCGCCGAAGGGATGCCCGATAGCTACCGAACCGCCGTTGGGATTGACGCGATCCCAGTCGAAGTTACCCATCTCGGGCGAGACGCCGGCCTTCTCTCGGACCCAATTCGGATCGGTGATGGCTGCGACATTGGCCAAGACCTGTGCCGCGAAGGCTTCGTGGATCTCCCAAAGGGCAATGTCGGAGAATGCCAGCTGATGTCGCGCGAGCAGACGCGGAATGGCATATGACGGTGCCATCAGAAGCCCCTCCGTGTGGAGGTCGACCGCAGATATTTCGAAGTCGACGAGCCGCACGTGAGCCGTGCCTTCGGGGAGCCTCTGCAAACCTTCTTCATTGGACACCCAACAGCCGGCCGCCCCATCTGTGATCGGAGAGCTGTTGCCAGCTGTCAGGCTACCCATGCCGCTCTCGCGATCAAAGGCCGGCTTCAGACCTGACAGCCGTTCGGCGGACGTGTCCGCACGCGGGTTTGCATCGCGGGCAAGTTCCGGCAGTGCAATCACGAGGTCATCGAAGAAACCGCTGTCCCAACCGGCGATCGCTCGCTGGTGGCTCTTGAGAGCCCAGTCGTCCTGTGCCTCACGCGAGATCCGCCACGCCTTGGCGGTCTCCTCCATGTGATCGCCCATCGTCCTGCCGGTAAGGCGGTTGGCCCATCCCTTCGTCGGGAGCACATAGTCGGTAGGAGCCAGCGCCCCCAAGGCGGCAAGTGCTGCTGCGGCATCCTGCGCGAACAAATCGGTGAGCCGCTTTGATGCCTCGGGGGTAAGCGCGAGCGATGGCCGGCTCATGACCTCAGAGCCGCCGACCATGATCAAGTTAAGGCCGCCACCGAGCATGCCGGCCGCAGCGAAACACGCGGTCATGCTGGTTGAGCACGCAAGAACAACGGAGAATGCCGGGACATTGGGATTGAGTTTCGCGTCTAGCCATACCTCACGAGCGATATTGCTCCAGCCCAGGTTTGGGATGACGCTTCCCCAGACAACGAGGTCGGGCTCGGCAAGCTTCCCCATCTCCTGAACGACGGGCACGGATAAGGAGACCGCGTCATAATTCGCCAGTGCTCCCCCGCCGCGCCCAAAAGGGGTCCGAAGGCCTGCGGCTACGAAAACTGGTTCTGCAAAGCGGCTCACAGTGGTCTCCCGAAAGACAAAGGTTCGAATAAGCGACGCGGCGTAGTGCGCTCAGGCTCCCCGGCCTGGGCCGTAGTTGAGCGCTTTCGTCTGGAGGGATTCGACCATTTCGCTGCCTCTACCCTCCATAGCGCTCAGTCTTAATGATCGAGGCGTCGAGCCCGGCCGCTAACGCGCCGTCCGTCGCGATGTTGACGAAACCGTTGGACCCGCAAACGAACACGTGGGCAGGATCTCGACCCAGGCGGGCGATCGTCTCCTTGACCATCTCGGCGTCGATCCGTCGGCCAAAGTCCGAGGCGCGCATTGGCGCTTCGCGCGTTATCGCGACGGCTAGGACCAACGCAGAATCACGCATCTCGATCGAGCGAAGTTCGCTGGAGAAGAGTACGTCGCGACTGGTCCGAGCGGACAAGAGCAGCGCAACTGGAACGGCCTGGGCCAGTGCTTGGCGCTGCCTGATCATTGCCATCAGTGGGACCAAGCCCGAACCTGCGCCGATCAGCAGCACCGGGTCGTCAGCAGGTTCGGGCCACAAAAAGTGGCCACCGAGAGGACCTCTAAGTTCGATTTCGTCGCCAGGAGCGGCGACGTCGTGGAAGAACGGCGAGACTTCGCCATCGGGCAGACGCTCTATTGCCAACTCGAGGATCGGGGACGAGGCAGCCGACGATGCAATCGAATAGCTGCGCATCGCTTGATAGCCATTGGGGGCGGTCAGGCGCACGTCAACGTGCTGGCCGGCGGTATGGAAGAAAGGCTCCCGTAGCAGCAGGAAAAAGCTCTTTATACTTGGGGTCTGCTGGACGATCTCGTCGATCACACATGACTGCCACGACGCGGGTTGCGCGTCGATCTCAGTCATGGGTGTACCGTTGTTCGCGCCACGGATCGCCGTAGATGTGATAGCCGCGCAGTTCCCAGAAGCCAGCTTCATCACGCGTCGTGAACTGCAGCCCATTCACCCATTTGGCGGACTTCCAAAAGTATAGATGAGGTACTAGCAGGCGCGCCGGTCCGCCATGATCACGGGGAAGCGGCTCGCCCGCATACCCAGTCGCGACCATCGCCTTACCGGCCAGAAGGTCGGCGAGCGGGACATTGGTCGAATAGCCATCGTAGCAGTGGGCCAAGACGAAATCGGTGGGCCGCTCGAGTCCTGCATCCGCGAGGATGTCTTCGATCAGCACGCCTTCCCACTTGGTGTCGAGCTTCGACCATGACGTAACGCAGTGTATGTCTTTAGTTACGTTGGTTTTCGGAAGGGCGTTAAACTCGCTCCAGGTCCAGACCTTGATCGGCTTTGGACCGATCTTGACCGTAAACTTCCAGTCGGATGTCTCGATACGTGGCGTCGGTCCCGCGGTCAGTACGGGAAAATTTTCTACGAGATGTTGACCCGGCGGAATGCGGCCATCGTGGTCGCCGCCTGAATCGCGGCCGGTGAAACCTCTGGTGACCATGCCGAACCCCCTTGCTCGTCACGACAGACCGGAACCGACTTAATCTCAGGCTACTGCGTAGATGATCTTCGCACTTGCATGATGCCGAATGGATCGACAGGCTGAAACTCAGACAACCGAATGCCGTATCAGTATAGATCTGTTTATCATCACTATGAATCGCGCTAATCGCACCTCGACTATAGCGGTAGAGCAGCATCTTTGCCCAATGTCTGCTCGCTATAGTTTCAATACCTTCCGACCAGCGTTGCACGCGTATGTGCGCCCGTGGGATGTTAGGCGAACGCCGCCGGCTGTCGGACGGAGAAGGCACGGTCATCGCCTGCTTGCGGTTCACGTCATGAGGTCGCCATGCACGCTCAAGCTGAAATCATCGCAGCGCTCGGCGTCTCTCAAACGTTCGATGCTGAACAAGAGGCCGCGAGCCGTATCGGCTTCCTTCGCGATTATTTGAGAAGGTCTGGCCAGCGAGCGTATGTGCTTGGAATCAGCGGGGGCGTCGATTCCCTGACCGCGGGCCTGCTGGCGCAATCGGCCGTGAAGGAGCTTCGCCGCACCGGGTACGAGTGCGAGTTTCTTGCGGTGCGGCTACCTTATGGCATTCAGTCGGATGAGCACGATGCTCAACTTGCTCTCTCGACGATCAAGCCTGACCGTACGGTGGCGATCAATGTGAGGCCCGCAACGGACGCTCTTTGGGCGGAACTGACGTACTCCGGATACGATCCAGTTGATCCTCACGACCGCGGCAGAGCGCTAGGTAACGTCAAGGCGCGCCAGCGCATGATTGCTCAATTCGCGCTCGCTGGAAGCCTGGGTGGCCTAGTGATCGGTACGGACCATGCAGCGGAAGCGGTCATGGGGTTCTTCACCAAATTTGGCGATGGCGCCGCGGATGTTCTGCCTCTCGCGGGTCTCAACAAGCGACGTGTTCGCGCGATTGGGGTTCACCTTGGCGCCCCGCCTGAGATAATCGGCAAGGTTCCGACTGCGGATTTGGACGATCTCATGCCGTTGCGCCCAGATGAGGATGTCTACGGCGTGACCTACGATGAGATCGACGATTACCTCGAGGGACGCGTCGTGGCGCCGACGGCTGTAGAGACAATCGAAGAAGCGTACCGAGCGACAGCCCACAAACGTAAGCTACCTGCTGCGCCCGCTTTCCAGATTTGACGTCACCCAGGTCGAACGCACGCTCCGATTTGCTCCCGTCGAAGATATAGAAACTATGTCACGTCGCTATTGGAAAAGTTCAGCGTGGGAATTCATAGTCGATCACGCGAACGCTTTGTTTCGATGGGTATAGTTGAGAAGAGCATTGGTCTCATCGACCACGCGACCCTCTGGCTCAGGGAGCAGTAACGCATAGCAAAGCCGCTGTGGACGCGATGTTTCGCCAGGCATCGGGTGTCTGCATCGTGGTTGGAGAGAAGAATGAGCCCGGCCGAACGTCAAGCTCCTCAGCTTCGTGTGCAACGGTGGATCGGTGTAGATGGCGGCAACCTCGCCACGCCGATCCAACTATCGGATCTGGGCGTAGGCCCGAAGATCGTGTTCGCGTTTCAGCATTGGTGCCGTGGCTGCCATCTGCATGGATTTCCCACTCTGCAGAAATTGCACGGAGCGCTGGAATCCAGAGGTGTCGGGTTTGCAGTGATCCAAACGGTCTTCGAAGGTGCCCACGAAAATACCTTCGAGAAACTGCGCATCAATCAAGTCGAATACAATCTCCCCATTGCTTTCGGGCATGACGAGCCGCCAGCTGGCGCGGCTTTTCCCACATTCATGGAAGATTACAGAACACGGGGAACGCCGTGGTTTACCGTCATCAACGCCAACGGTCGCATCGTCTTCTCGGATTTTCATCTCGACGCGGATCGTTTGGTGGCGGAACTGGAGAGCACGTGAAAGATGCCACGTTGGCTCATTCTAGCCGCCACCCATATCGCCGCCGCCGCCGCAGGCTTTGCTGGTGGCATCTACATGCTCCCGATCCTGACCGCGCCGGTTTCGCCGACCGAAGCTGTCCTGCGCAGCTCGACGCCTGAAGCGCTTTATTCCGGAAGGCTTGTTCGGGATCTCGCCGGCAGCGACCTGCTGCATTGGGGCGAAGGTGAAGTGCGGGTCTTGCCTCTCCGGATCGCGCACATCGGCCGCCTCTCGCCGGGGCCGGACTACAAGCTCTATCTCACCCCACACTTCGTCGACACAGAGGAAGCGTTCCTCGCGATCAAGGACGCATCCGCTCGGGTGGGCGATGTGAAAACGTTCAACGGCTTCATCGTAGAGGTGCCCGCCGATATCGATGTTCGAGACTACAGCACCGTTGTCATCTGGTGCGAAGCCTTTGCTCAGTTCATCAGTTCCGCGGAGTATCAGCCTCCGCGTCAGGCTCGGAAATGAGCCAGGCGATGGACGACGTAAAGGCAGCGTGCGCGCGGGGACTCGTTTTGGCTCCGGTTGCGGCGCTGTTGTTAAGTGTCGCCACACTGCTCCTGGGCAATGGTCTGCTGGGTACTCTCCTGATTGTGAGAGCTGGTCAGGAAGGCTTCTCGGCCGGGACGATCAGCGCAATGATGTCCTTTTATTTCGCGGGCTTCACGATCGGCGCGCTGGTTTTGCCCCGGATCATCGTGTCTGTCGGTCACGTCAGGACCTTCGCTGGCTTCGCGGCGATCGCTTCGATGACTTCTCTCCTCCATGTCGCATTCGTAGACGCGAGCGCATGGATGCCACTTCGGCTTGTAACCGGCTTCGCCTATGCCGGCATGATCCTTGCGACTGAGAGTTGGCTCAACGCTCACGCTATTCCGTCCACACGCGGTCAGCTCTTGTCGATCTTCGGCGTCGTTTCGATGGGCTCGTGGGCTCTTGGCCAAGCACTTCTAAACGTGGCCCCACCTGCAGACGTGACCCTGTTCCTGATCGTCTCACTGCTGATATCGGCGGCGGTCGTCCCAGTCACTCTGCTGCCCAGCCATCCGCCGGCCGATGTTCGACAGGAACCCGTCGCCTTCCGCGATCTTTTCGCGGTCTCGCCTCTAGCATCGGTCGGCGTCTTCCTGGCGGGCCTGGCCATAGGCGGTTTCTGGGGCTTGGGACCTAACTTTGCACAGAGGATCGGCCTCGATGTGGGCGGCATATCCGCGTTCATGGCGGCAGTCCTTGGTGGGACGCTCGCCCTGCAATGGCCTCTCGGATGGCTATCGGACCAGGTGTCGCGAAACCTCGTCATCGCCGGCGCGGCCCTGGCTTCCGCAGCGTCCGCTATCGCCGTAGCGATGGCGGCGGACGCGCCTCTGCCTCTGCTACTCGCCGCGGGCGCGCTGTTCGGCGGCTTCGGCATTCCCATCTATTCGCTATGTCTAGCCGTCGCCAACGACGATCTTCCTGCGGGTCGGCTTCTGGGCACAGCTCGCGGGCTTCTTCTGCTCAACGGTATCGGGACCGCTGCTGGGCCGCTCATCGGGGGAGTAGTGATGGATTTAGTGGGGCCCGGCGGCTTGTTTCTCTACGCGGCGGCGTTGCTCACTGCGCTGGCGGTGTTGGCCGGTGCGCGCAGGCGTACTCACCGCGCCATCGAGACACGCGCCATACGCTGCCCAAGCACGGCGATGATCACCGGATCCCTCGATGCGATGATAACAACGCAAGCTAAGCCACAGAAATGATCATTCGCGGCCGAAGGCCAGTCAGCTGATGCAGACGCTTGGCCCAAACGAAGCGAAGCCCGCCATGGACGAGACAGTGTGTGCTCCCGCTCAAAGCGGGGCCCATGAAATGAAGCGGGGTGCTCTTGCCATCCTTCCCTTGGCGTTGGGAGCCAGCGTGTATGGCATGGCCTTCGGTCTTCTGGCTGTGCAGGTAGGCTTTCCGTGGTGGGGCGTGGGGATCATGAGCGTCTCTAGGGGCATAAACTCAACATCGGTTCGATGTAACGGCCCCGGGAGATAGCCGTTGGGTCGGCAAGGCTTTTGACGCTATCTGTCCGCAGCCTCACCCCCCAGATGTTGTGTGTGCCAACCGCTGGGCCGCGGCCGCCTAAGATCCGGATTGAATTTCTGTGGGGCTGCATAATGCAGCACGGCGGGTCCTCGCCTAGGCAACGGCCTCAACGGTGAGGTCCCGGCCGTTGAACTGCACGGTTTCACCCGCCCGCGCACCCTCGATCGCCTCGAAGATCGGGGCCATCGTGGAAATACCCATGAGCTCACGCCCATGACAGGTAAACCTACTCGTCGACACTGCGATCACGAAGTACTTGCCGGACAGCTTGATGACGGCGCCCTCCGCAACGGCTGACTTCGGCCCGAAATCGATCGCACGCAGCTTGTCGAGCTTATCCGCATAATCATCGAGAGTGTCGTCGAGCGCTTCAGCGAAATCGCTTGCGACCTCGGCTTGCGCCTGCTCGTCGTTCTCTATCGGCTCGCTCCGATCGAGGCGCGCGGTGGAAACGTAATCGAGATAGTTGTCTCGAGCGCTGTGTAGTGCGGCCGTCTCAAGCGACAGCATGGTCTCCCGAATGTGGTCTTTGTTCCAGTCCATCTTGTCCTCGTTACTTCGTGATTTGGAGCCGACGCACATCCTGGGCGATTGCTCGAGAAGCGGTCTCCGCGAACAGCGAACGAGTCATTCGTCGCTAATGACGTCTTCGCCCTGGTAGGGAATTCTGATTAGCCGAGGGTCCCGAATGATGCTCGTGACGAGCCAAACGTAGGACTGTTCTGCAGTATCGAAGCCGAGGATGCTGAATGCGCCCCCGAACGGACACGCTGGAAAGTCCGGAAAGCCCTCTCTCAACACGTAGCGCTCCGGATCGCGATCGAACTCGCTTTTATAGACCTTGCGCAGCCCATGCTTGCTCGGGACGTCCTCGTCGCCAGCCGGGGCTGTCTCGCGGTGCTCGATAAGCCGTTCAGACAGGTCGCGGTGACATATCTCGTCAAATACGTCGAACGCATCGATCAGCAGGCCTTTGTGCTCGGTCGCCGGATCGGTGATGGCGTAAATGTTGGACGCGTCTTCGGCCCCGTCCCCGCTTTCGAGACGCAATGCTGCGTCGACGCGAATGCTGCATGGATCGAGCGTTGATCCGAGTTCGAGATCGACGAGAGCGCCGTCCTTCACGCGATATTCTCGGTCATAGCCTTTCGCCACGAAGGACTGCACGGCATCCAGAACGTCTGTCACTTGGGTCGGCATAAACGCACCTCGAATTCGCATTGGAAGGATCGCGCCAGGGCGGAGAGCACGCAATGGCGCATCGACCAATCAGCGCGCGAAGCGTGGGCTTCCGTCATAGCCATTTTGCTCGCTTGAAGCGCACGAACAGGAACAGGCAGAACGTCAACATCAGTCCGAGCACGACGAAGTAGCCGTAGGCTGTATCCAGCTCAGGCATGTTCCTGAAGTTCATCCCGTATATCCCCGCTATGGCCGTCGGGACCGCAAGGATGGCCGCCCAGGCCGCGAGTTGGCGCGTGATGACACCTGTTCTCTGCGCTTCCAGCAGGCTGCTGAATTCGAAAACAGTGGACAACACCTGGAGGAGGCCGTCGACCATGGACTGAACGCGATCGACATGGTCCGCGACGTCGTTGAAGTAGGGGCGAACTTCAGCGCTGATGCATGGAAAGTGTCCGCGCACGAGCTTGCGCACCAGCTCCGCCATAGCGCCGAGCGTACGCTGAAAGCGCGTTAGCTCGCATCGTAAGCCGAAGATGCGGGCGACTTCCTCTCGCCCGAGGAAATCGTCGAGCGACCGCCTCTCCATCTCGAGAACGTCATCTTCGATCATTTCGAAGATGGGAAGATACTGATCTACGATCCGGTGCAGGATCGCGTGAAGGACGTAATCGACGCCCTTTCCGAACTGGGCGGGCGAGCCCTCCAGTTGCTCTCGAAGATTGCCCAATGCCCCGGCGTTGCCGTGGCGCACGGTGATGAGGTGGTTATGGCCAGTGAAGATCGCCGTTTTGCCGTAGCGTATGCGATCTCCAACCAGCTCGGCCGTCTGGGCGACGACGTAAAGCTCGCCATTGTAAACTTCGAGCTTCGGCGGGCACATCGGGTGCATCGCGTTGTCGATCGCCAATGGATGCAGATTGTAGGTCGCCTGAAGCGTCTTCAGTTCGCCTATTGACGGCTCGCTGAGCCCAATCCAGCAGAAGCCCGAACGGCTCTTGTCGAGCTCGACGCGCTCGTCGATCGCGACTTCGCGGATCCGCCGACCCTCGTTGTAGTAATACGCGGCGATGACGCTCATGCCGGCCTCGCCGGGATGAGCAGGCCCCGCTGCACAGCTGGCCGAGCAAGGCCGCGGTCTAGCCACGCTCGGACGTTCCGGTGATCGTCAAGGCGCAGCAGGTCGCCGGCGTCATAGCTGCCGACCAGGGCATTGACCCAGCCGAGCGTCGCAATGTCGGCGACGGAGTAGTCCTCGACGATCCAGTTGCGCCCTTCGAGCTGGCGATCCAACACCCCCAGGAGGCGCTTGGACTCGTCGGCGAACCGCTGCTGAGGCCGCTTGTCCTCATAGTCCTTGCCGCCCCAACGCAGGAAGAAACCCAGTTGACCGAACATCGGGCCGATCGCCGACATTTGGAAAAATACCCAACTGAGCGCTTCGTAACGCCTGGCTGCCGCCGCTGGGATCAGTTGGCCGGTCTTCTCGGCAAGATAGACGAGGATCGCACCGGATTCCCAAAGACCGAGCGGCTCACCGTCCGGACCGGATGGGTCAATGATCGCGGGTATGCGGCCGTTGGGATTTAGAGACACGAAAGCCGGGTCTTTGGTCTCATTCCGGCTGATGTCGATGAAGTGCGGCTCGTATGGGAGGCCGGTCTCCTCCAGCATGATGGAGACCTTGACGCCGTTTGGCGTCGGAGCCGCATAGAGCTGCAACAGATCAGTGTTGGAGGCGGGCCAGCGCTGAGTGATCGGAAACGATGAAAGGTCTGGCATGCTGGGCGATCCCACAACGTGATTTCAGCGAAGAAGCGTGACCGCCTGATTGGCTGGCTCGGGGACCGCATCGCTGGTCGATGCGGTCCCGATGCTTACGATCCAGGGGCTTAGCCGCGCTGGCCGTTGCAGCTATTCCGCTGCCTCTCCGGCGGTGCGCTGAGTGTCGCCAGCGTCATTACGTTTGGGGAGCACCCAGTTTGCGCGAGGGAAATGGCAGGTGTAGCCACCCGGCCGCTTCTCCAGATAATCCTGGTGCTCTGGCTCTGCTTCCCAGAAATCCCCAACGGGTTCGACTTCGGTGACCACCTTGCCGTCCCACAGTCCGGATGCGTCAACATCAGCGATCGTGTCTTCTGCGACGCGCTTTTGTTCGTCGTCGACGTAGTAGATGCCCGACCGGTATGAGAGTCCGCGGTCATTGCCCTGACGGTTCTTCGTGGTCGGATCGTGGATCTGGAAAAAATACTCCAGGATGTTGCGATAGTTCGTCACCTCGGGGTCGAAGATGATTTCGATCCCTTCGGCATGCGTGCCATGATTGCGATAGGTGGCGTTTGGCACGTCGCCACCGGTGTAACCCACGCGGGTCGAGACGATTCCGGGCTGCTTGCGGATCAGATCCTGCATACCCCAGAAGCACCCGCCTGCGAGAACAGCGCGCTGCTGCATGTTAGGCCTCCTCTACTTGATCGAGATATTCACCGTAGCCCGCGGCTTCCATCTCATCGCGTGGGATGAAGCGAAGCGCTGCTGAGTTGATGCAGTAGCGCAGGCCGCCGCGGTCGGACGGACCATCCGGAAACACGTGACCGAGATGGCTGTCGCCGTGTACTGAGCGAACTTCAGTCCGTACCATCCCATGCGAGCTGTCTCGAACCTCGTTGACGTGCGCCGGGACGATCGGCTTGGTGAAACTCGGCCAGCCGGTGCCCGACTCGAACTTGTCCGTCGACGCGAACAACGGCTCACCGGATACGACGTCGACGTAGATGCCCGCCTCCTTGTTATCGTTGTACTCGCCGGTGAAGGGCCGCTCGGTGCCGTCCTGCTGGGTGACCCGGCGCTGTTCCGGCGTCAGGCGCTCAATTGCTTCCTTTGATTTCTCAAACTTCATGATGGTCTCCAATACTTAGTTAGAGGTCCAGGCACACTACGTTCAGTTTATCTTTGCGGTGGTCGCCTCAACTATCGCAGCGGCTCCAGTTTTTATCCAATACGTCGTGTGTATAGTTTTGATACCGCCCGTGCACTTTGCTTGCGAGGTCAACTCCACTCGTAACGCGCTGCGAGTTGTGCAATTTTCCGTATCTCGACCGGCGCCGTGGACCCTGAAACGGTCGCGATCACCACCTCACGTTCCAGGGCGAAACCCTCAATCGGTCTGGTTACCAAGCCAGGCGCGGCAGCCGATCGTTCAGGCAGAATGCAAATCCCCCGCCCTTCAGCGACGACACGCTGGACCCAATCATCTCGATCTGAGCGAAAACGAGGGCGGACGAGCACCTCCCGCCGAGCGAAGTGATCGAGGATCTGATCGCGGAACTCGCATTTCAGCCGATCCACGAACGGGAAGGCCAGGAGGTCTTCGCCGCGAACGGTGTCGGTCTCCGCTAAAGGGTGATTGACGGAGCAGCCCAGCACGAACCGTTCCTTGAACAGGGGCCGGACATCGAGCTTGCGGTCCGGTCTCGATTCGCGGGGTAGGATGCAAGCATGGTACTTACCTGAGAGCACCTCCGACGTGTCTTCGCTCGACTGTAGCGAATGCAGTTTGATCTCGATTGACGGAACCTCTTCCAAGGCGCTGTCGAAAAATGTCGTGAAAGCCTTTGGGCCGACCGTCGGAGCGACCGCGACATCGAGAACGCGGTGTCGTCCCATGGCCCAGTTTTCCGAGTGATGCCTTACGCTTTTCATCGCGACCAGCATGCGGCGGAACTCGAGTTCGACATCCTGACCGAGGCCGGTGAGCCTGCTGTTCTTCCCGTCACGATAAATCAGCGGTCCACCAAGTTCTTCCTCCAGGCGGCGGATCGCGCGGGTCAGGCTTGGTTGGGAGACACCACTAAGACGAGCAGCTGCCGTGAAATTCAGCGTCTCGGCCAAGTTGATGAAATAGCTGACCTGATTGAGTTCCATAGCCCTTCGGCCCGTGCGCCTGACAGATGCTACCGCTGACTGAACGTCCCCCGCGGACGCCCTACAGAAGTATGCGTGACGCATATAATCATGACCGAGGGGCTTGTCTATATGCGCCACGCATATAAAAGAGATGTCCTGCGGTGCTGGGTTTGGTCGCGAATATGTCGATCGGTTCGGCCGAGTTTGCGCGCTGGCACGCTCGCACCGCGGCGTGTGGGAGGCTCGAAGACATGGCAGGCACTGCGTTCACGTTTCTCAACGCGGCAGGTTCACGGATTTCCGGGCGGCTAGAACCCCCGGAGGGAACACCTCGCGGCTGGGCGATTTTCGCCCATTGCTTCACCTGCGGAAAAGACAACCGTGCCGCAGTTCACATATCGCGCGCGTTGTCGCGCGCGGGCATCGGCGTCTTGAGATTTGACTTTGCCGGCGCTGGGATCGGCGAGCCGACCGCCGATGCTTTGAACTTCGCCTCGGACGTTCAGGATATCAGGTCAGGCGCAAAGGCGATGAAGGCCGCCGGTAAGACCCCCTCTCTTCTTATCGGGCATAGTCTTGGCGGCCTTGCAGCAATCGTAGCCGCGTCAGAGCTACCAGATGTCGCTGCGGTGGCAACGATCGGTGCGCCGGCGGACCTGCACCATATCCTGAGCATCTTTAAGCAAGATGACCTCGACGCCATCAGGGAAGACGGGGAAGCCTCGGTCGAAATCGCCGGTCGATCATTCGTGATCAGTCGTAGCTTCATCGAGTCTTTGCAAGCAATCGATGTGGAGACGGCCATCAACTCACTACGACGTCCGGTGCTGGTTATGCACTCCCCGGTCGATCAGGTGGTTGGGATCAACCATGCGTCGCGCATCTTCGTCTCCTCGCGCCACCCAAAGAGCTTCATATCGCTTGATACGGCGGATCACCTCCTCAGCGATGCAGGCGACGCGAACTACGCTGCCGCTATGGTCGCTGCCTGGGCCAACCGCTTTCTTCCGCCACTCGTGGACGACCTCCCGCAAGTTGAAGCGGCGAAGGGCGTGAGCGCCACGGAGACGCTAGCCGGAAAGTTCCAGCTTACGGTGCGCAGCGGCGAGCACACTTTGTTTGCGGACGAGCCGCCGTCGGTCGGCGGACTTGGCAGCGGATTGTCCCCTTATGAATTGGTGTCAGCCGGTCTAGCGGCCTGCACCGTCATGACGATGCGACTTTACGCGAACCGCAAGGGATTTCCGCTTGAGCGCGCGAGCACGACCGTCGAGCACATGAAAGTGGCAGATATGATGCCCCCCGATCGCTTCAAACGGACGGTCGTTCTGGAGGGGCCGTTGAGTGATGAGCAGCGTGCGCGGATACTTGAGATTGCTGATCGCTGTCCGGTGGACTTGACGCTCCTCCGAGGGTCGGATGTGCAAACCGAGTTGATAGACGGATTAGCATTCATCACGCCCACGAAGGTGGAGCCGTAATCGTGACTTCCGCAAAAAGTCACGGTCAATCAGTTAGCGAAACCATGCGTCGAGAACGCGCAATCCTTGCTGGTGGGTGTTTCTGGGGCTTGGAGGATTTGTTTCGGCGAGCCAGGGGGGTCGTAGGCACGCGCGTTGGCTACATAGGCGGAGAGATGCCTGACCCTACATATGCTCGTCATCATGGCCATGCGGAAGCGGTTGAGATCACATTTGATCCGGCGGTGACGAGCTATCGCAAGATCCTGGAATATTTCTTCCAGAACCACGACCCGACAACTTACGAGCAGCAAGGTAGCGACGTCGGTCCAAGCTATCGTTCGGCGATCTTTTACACGTCGCAGGCCCAAATGGACGTGGCCTTAAAAACGATCGCCGAGATCGAAGCGTCAGGCCGCTGGCCTGGCCCGGTGGTATCCGAAATCAACCCGGAGGAGCCGTTCTGGGAGGCGGAAGCTGAGCACCAACTCTATCTCGCCCGGAATCCCCAGGGTTATAGCTGCCATTTCGAGCGAGCGAATTGGCGCTTGGACAGGTCAGATCGATGAGTTCCAAACTGGCGCGGCTTTGTCTCATGTTCGGCTTCGCGTCTCGCGATGCGAAGCGAGGTCGTGATGCCTGAGTACGTGATCGCGGGCCTGTGGGGATTGCTGTCAGGCAGTGGGCTGCTTGTCGGCGCGATCGTCGCGGATGCCCTCTTTGGCAAGCTCACTCACCGCATGATTTCAGCCGTCATGGGCTTTGGCGGCGGTGTTCTGATAGCAGTTGTAGCCACCGAGCTCATTGGAGAACGGGTCTCGGACGATCTCGGGCCCACAGCGGTCATCGCGCTGCTTGCCGGCGCTGCGATCTTCAGCGGAGCCAATTTCTACCTGTCTCGGCGTGGCGCGAAGAATCGCAAGCGATGCGGTGAATGCACCGAGCAGCCGCGTGAGGGCGAGCAGCACGGGAGCGGCGCTGCGATCGCGCTCGGCAGCGTCCTTGACGGCATCCCGGAAGCGATGGTGATCGGGATGTCGGTCGCGAACGGCGGCGCGATCAGCGTTGCGGTGATCGCTGGATTCTTTCTCGCAAACGTGCCGCAGGGTCTGTCGAGTACATCGGGTATGAAAGTCGCCGGGCGATCTCGACGCTACATCTTCACGATCTGGATCGGCATCCCACTTCTCGTGGGCATTTCAGCAGCTTTGGGCAATCTGCTTTTTGGTTCGGCCGATACGCAAGCTCCCGCAATTCTTTCCTTCGCTGCGGGCGCGGTCATCGCGATGCTGGCTGAGGCAATGATTCCAGAAGCCTTCGAAAAGGCGCCTCCGTTCATCGGTTTCATAACCGTTGTGGGCTTCCTCGCAGCTTATTTGATCGCGCAGCACTGACGCCGCCACGTCAACAAGCTGGTTACGCGCCGTCGCTGCCTTCTCGATCCACGCCTCTTTCGTGCAGTTCGGCGTCGATTGGACAGTTGGTGCAGCCATCGTAGCAGCAGAGCCGACAAATCCGATATGAGTGCTCGAGGTTCTCCAAACGAGCGCGGAGGACGCGTTCGGCGATATCGCACAGGAGCTTCACTTCGGCAGGATCGAGGATCGAAAGACCCTCGGCGATGACTTCGTCCCGCGATGCGAGCACGCCGTCGCTCGCAACCTTCCCTGACTCAGTGAGATAGAGAGACCGCGTGCGTCCGTCTGTTGAATGACCCCGGCGTTCGATCAGCCCTTCGGCCGCTAGCCGGTCCACGAGACGAACCGTTCCTGCGTGTGACAGGCCCACGCCGACCGCGAGCATACGAATAGATAGCCCAGGCTTGTGCGCGAGCAGCGCCAATGCAGAGGCAGCAGGGCCAGCTTCCGGCGCCCGCGATGAACTAGCGCGAACGATGTCGTCGCTGATCATGAGTGCGAACGCCCCGAAAATGTTGCGATCTCGAGGTCCATCCATTGCCGCATCTATATGTGCGCGGAGCATAGACAGCAAGCCAAACTCTTACACGATTTGCGGAGAGACTGCGTTAGGAAAGCGCGCTTTTACAATGCTTTACAGTCGGTTACGGGACTCCCCCCGCTGTAGCTATGAGATGTCGCAGCGCTCAAGACGCCCTTCAATCGATAGCTATCGGCTATGATGTTCGCGAGATTGACCGCATGACCACCGAGCCGGGACACGAATCACCTCGGTCGTCCCGCTAGACGTGGCGACCTCGTTATCCGCAGGCTTGCGCGACTCCTGCGCCTAGGCATTGGACCGCGTGTGCGGCGGAGCTACGTGTTCCGAGGTCAATCAGCATGCGATCGCGGACCTCGCCTGTTGCTCGTTGGGCAGCGAGCGCCTTTTGCGCATCTCTGTCCGGCACAAAGGCGATACCTCCTGTCAGGCGCGCAACCGTGACGGCGACCTGCAACTACACTTGGCTGAACGCAACGCCATGGGCGCACTGGCAACGTGTTGACGTTCTACTCTCCTCGCGATAGGTCTATGCGCGGCGCATACATACTCAACCGTTTCGGTCTTTCAGGGCCGTCGGCTTCAGCCGGCCGTCGGCGATGAGCGGTACGCCAGGGCGAACGCCGAGGAAGGCCGTCGATCAAGCGGCTTGAACTACGGACAAGCGGAGACGCGCATGACGATCAAGGTCGCAATAAATGGCTTCGGACGTATCGGACGCCTCGCGTTGCGCTCGATTGTCGAGCATCGCCGCCAAGACATTGAGGTGGTGGCCATCAACGATCTTGGTCCCGTCACCACGATGGCGCATCTCCTCAAGTACGACTCGGTGCATGGTCCCTTCCGGGGCTCTATCGCAGCGGGCGAGGACTGGATCGACGTCGGTTCCGGAAGGATTAAAGTTGTTTCGGAGCGTGATCCGGCAGACCTCCCGCATGCATCGCTTGGCGTCGATGTCGTGCTCGAGTGCACTGGGCTTTTCACGACGAGCGGAAAGGCACAATCCCACCTTCGGGCAGGCGCGAAGCGAGTATTGGTTTCAGCGCCTAGCGAGGGGGCTGATAAGACCATCGTCTTCAAGGTCAATCACGACGCTCTAACGCGAGATGACATAATCGTCTCGAACGGCTCTTGCACGACGAACGTGCTCGCGCCGGTAGCCAAGGTTTTGAACGATCTCTTCGGCATCGAGCGCGGATATATGACGACGGTGCACGCCTATACGGGCGACCAGCCGACATTGGACACCGTCCACAAGGACCTTTACCGCGCGCGTGCTGCCGCACTCTCTATGATCCCGACGTCTACTGGCGCCGCGAACGCGATCGGGCTCGTACTCCCAGAGCTGAGAGGGAAGCTTCACGGATCGTCCATCCGCGTACCGACGCCCAACGTATCTGTCGTGGACTTGAGTGTGTCAGCCGCCCGTGAAGTGTCGATCGAGGAAGTCAACGACGCCATTCGGCAGGCCGCTGAAGGGTCGATGCAGGGTGTGCTCGCGACGACCTCAGAACCCCTTGTTTCAATCGATCTCACCCACCGCAGCGAATCCGCCATCGTCGCTCTGCCGCAAACTGACGTCGTGGACGGCAGAATGGTTCGGGTCCTTGCCTGGTACGACAACGAGTGGAGCTTCGCCACGCGCATGGCGGATACGGCAGTAGCCATGGGCAAGCTGATCTAGCCGGCAGGATGCAGGCGGCTACGATAGGGATGCTGCCTGCTTCGCCGAGAACGACATTCGGGTAGGAGCGATCATGGGCATGACTGGACCATTGGCGCGCGCAGCGCGTGCTCTTGTTCAGTGGCCCCGCGCTCACGCTGCCTTAGTGGCGGGGCTGCAGGAAGACGCCATAGCGGATTTCGAAGCTGGCAGAGCGGGGCTCGATTTCGCCGACATAGCTCGGTTACGCGATGCACTCGAACGCGGAGGCGCGGTTTTTATCGACGATGATTCGAGCGGGGGGATCGGGGTGCGGCTTAAGTTCAATGCCAAGGATGTGCGCGCCATCAATCGAATGGAGGGTGAAGGTGGGCCGGTGGGCACCGACGACGTCTGAAGCCGAGCATTCGTCGCTGCCGGGCAAGAGGCCGTGAGCGCGAGAGAGCCGGCGATGACTATCATCAAGCTTCACGATACGGCTGCTCTTAAGAAGCGCGTGTTCGTTCCGAGCAATCCTGCCCGGGTCACGATGTATGTGTGCGGACCGACTGTCTACAGCCGCGCCCATATTGGGAACGCGCGGCCGGCCGTGATTTTCGACGTGCTTTCGCGCCTGCTGCGGCATGTTTATGGAATGGATGCGGTGACCTATGCCCGCAACGTAACTGACGTCGACGACAAGATCATCGATGAAGCGAGCGCGGAGGGTGTGCATCCGTCAGTTATCGCGCGGCGGTTTGAGGAACTGTACCTCGCCGACATGGGCGCACTAGGCGTGCGCCCGCCGGATATCGCGCCGAAAGCCACAGCCCATGTTCCTGGCGTGATCGCCATGATCTCTAAGCTTCTCGAGGGCGGCTTCGCCTATGAAGCACACGGCCACGTGCTGTTTCATGTCCCGTCCGACCTGCACTATGGCGCGCTCGGACGCCGTGACCGCGATGCAATGATCGCCGGCGCACGGGTGGAGGTGGCTTCCTACAAAAAGGATCCGGCCGATTTTGTCCTGTGGAAGCCGTCACCGCCGGAGGCAATCGGGTGGGACTCGCCCTGGGGGCGTGGGCGCGCGGGCTGGCACATCGGATGCTCGGCAATGATTGCAGAGAATCTCGGCGAGACAATCGACATTCATGGCGGCGGGCTTGATCTGGTGTTCCCCCATCATGAAAACGAAAGCGCACAAAGCCGGTCGGCTCATGCAGGCTCGCCGTTGGCACGCTACTGGTTGCACAACGGCTTTCTGACGATGACGGACACTGCGGCCGGTGTTGGGAAGATGTCAAAGAGCCTCGGCAACGTTGTGAGCGTCGGCGAACTGCTGGAGCGGGGCCACGGAGGCGAGACGCTGCGTCTGGCGTTGCTGTCAGCGCATTATCGGCAGCCGCTGGAGTGGAACGAGGCGCTGCTCTCCCAAACAAAAACGATTTTGGATCGACTGTATCGGCGACTGAAGATGTTTAGTTTCATCGACGATGAGGAACTCGGCATCGATGACTGCAATCAAGCTGTCGTCGACGCCCTTGCCGACGACCTGAACACGCCGCTGGCGCTCTCAAAGTTGGTCGCGATCGATGACCCGAAATCGCTCATTGCGAGCGGCATGCTCCTTGGGCTGTTTTCGAGACGTGAACGTTGGTTTCGCTTCTTTTTAGACGGGCCTAGTGGGGAATCAGATCACGTCGCCCGTCTGATCGACGCTCGCACGGACGCGAAGAGCCGAAAGGATTTCGCCGAGGCGGACCGGATCCGCGCAGAACTCACAGACTTGGGTATCGCGTTGGAGGATGGACCTACAGGGACAACCTGGCGACGGTTGTGAACTCCTATAGTAGCGCTCTAGCGGCTTGGCAGTTCTGTAGCCTGCCCGTGGGACGGCTCGACAACACTCACTCGATATCGTATGCGCGACGCATATATCGAATGAGTTGCGATGATGGATGAACCCTCTGATCGCTTGATCAACATTTTCGGCGCGCTTTCGCAAGCGGTAGCGGATCGAGTGCGTATAGCGATCGGCGAGGCTTTCAGCGCTGGTGGCGAGACCGCTGCCGCTCTCATCGCTATCGGTCACGCGCCGGGCATGTCGATCGGACAGGTCCGCCAAGTCCTTCGACTGTCACACGCAGGCGCCGTCCGCGTCGTCGAGAGGCTGGAGGATCAGAAACTCGTAGCGAAGTCGCAATCGACTTCTGACCGTCGTGTGGCTCACGTTACTTTAACCGCCCTCGGCCAAGTAGAGAGAACTAAGTTGCTTGGCCTCCGTAACGCCGCTGTGGCGGAGCTACTCAGCAAGGTTTCAGTTGAGGATCGCGGCGCATTGGAGCGCGCGGCCGACTCCATCCTGTCGTCTCTACTGTGCGATCCCCTCGGGGGGGTTGCGACTTGCCGGCTGTGCGATCAGGCCCGTTGTCTCGACTGCCCGGTTGAAAGGCATCGTCCGTATCGACGGCAGGAATGATCGCACGGGCATCCATTTTGAAGTGCTTTCGCGGCTCTACAGTGCGGGAGCGCGCCGGCCGGGCAGCGCGTTCCGCGCGGCAAAGCCGATGACGATGGTCAGCGTCATCAGAAGGTAGGCGACTATTCCGCCAGGAGAGAGCGTAGGAACAGCCGCCAAGATCATTGCGTCGTTCCCGCCGGGTATGAGAGCTATACCGACACCCATGAGAGCGCCACCGACGATCGATCGAATTATGCCATAGCCAGTGGGCAGTTGAAGACGCAGATTGCCCTGCCGAAAGGAAGCCGTGAGAGCACCCGCGACCGATGAGATCACCGTAACAAGCGTGACCTCGCCTGATGGTGACATGCGGAGAGGAAGCCCGCGTTGAATCAAGTCAGCGAAGGTCCACGCTGGTGACAGTGCGTACAATAGACCGCCAGTTACGCCGAGGCCGATCATCGACGCGGCGAAGGGCCACGCCGGCCTCTTGCGCGCAACGCGCTTTATACAGACGAACACGATCGACAGCATAAGCACCAACAAAAGACCGGCAAGCGTCGCAAGGCCCAACAGAGTGGGAGTAGCAGTGAGGCTTGGCCATGACGCCTCATAGCCGAACCTTGTTTGATCGGCCGCCCATATACCGAAAGCCAAGCCAAGCGGCAGCGCTATAAGCCTTATCTCCCCATCGCCCAAGCGTGCCAATGACCCGAGAAGACAAGTGTCGTTGATCAGTGCGCCTAGCCCAAATGCGATTGCTCCAACTAAGAGAAGCCAGTTGATGCT
>NZ_BJYR01000037.1 GCF_007991615.1 Novosphingobium sediminis
GACTCTAATCCCAGCTGGTGGAAAGCTGGGGGTCACGTCACTGCAGCTTCGCCTGAAGTCAGCCCAGCTATGATCGAATGGAGCCGGGCGAGTTCCTTCCGGCAGCGAGCCTTGCTGCGCAGCACCTCGGCGATGCGATCAGCTGAGGCGATGCTCCGGGCCGTCTTTGTTACCTTGGAGGGGTCTAGCTCCGCTTGCTCCTGAGCGCTGCGGGAGTTGGCCCTTCCGGATAGCTTGTTCCGTTGGCGAATGCCTAGCCTTTGCTGCTGTCCAATCGCAACGCTGCTTCTGTTTAGCATCGAATTCATCGATCGTTCCTTTTCCAGAGGTTTAGTTTGGATGCGAAAATTCACTTCCACCGTTCCACTTTACCGATTTGATGAATCCGGCCGTTTTTGGGCCTTTCTGGAGATGCGATTCCTCATTTCACGCTTGAAACGAGGGGAATTCGTACTTATGTGTCCGCTCAGGAGGGACACATTAGCTTGATCATCGATCCATCAGACAAAAATCTGTTTAGGCGGAAGCAATCGCCAACCGCAGCCAAGCGGATATTTCGAGAGCAGGCGGATCTCATTCACCAAGGATGGGTCAAGCGCCTTCGCGAGTTAGAACGCTTGGGGGGCGACCAGAGCACACTTGCCGAGCATCCCGATGATTGGATGCAGCGCCACACTTACCGGTTAGTGAAGTGGCTGATCGCGCGAGGCCATCAAGGCATACTCGCAGCGCTGGTTGACGAAGTGGAAACTCGGCACGGCTCTCGCAATGACATAAGTGATCAGCCCTTCAAGCAGGCACTTCTTGCGATGTTTTGGGGTTACGAACGCCGACCGGGTGAACCACTTCTTGATCGAAGGCGAAGGTCCGAACTCGGCGATGCAATGGCTTACGCTCGGTTGCATGGTGTGCAATCGAAGCATTTCTGCGGGTTTGCAAAGCAAGCTGGATTGAAGCGCATCGCAGCAAAGTTGAAGGCAGGCCACCGAGAGCCTGGCTTTAAAGTCGCCTGAACGTGGTCAATTCCCATTATATCTAGGCCGAGCCGATTGCCCTGCAATGCCCAGATCTGCCTTGCCGCGTGGTTGCGATGTGGTTGCCAGACCGCTTCACCAATTCTCGCAACCGCCAGATAAGCCATTGATTTTAAATGGTGAGCCCTGCTGGGTTCGAACCAGCGACCTACTGATTAAAAGTCAGTTGCTCTACCGACTGAGCTAAGGGCCCCACGCAGACGGGAGCGCATCACCTAGGGGTGGGGCGGGGCCGGGTCAAGCGGGCGTGGAGGTGGCGGATGGTGCAAGTGCGGTGCGGATCGCGCCAATCCGGTGCGACCTTGGCGGCGGGAGTGAGGACAAAGTCGCGCTGGCGGAAGAGCGGGTGCGGGATTGTGAGCGTCTTGCTGCGCCATGGGCCGCCGCTCCACAGGATGAGATCCAGATCGAGCGTGCGGGCGCCCCAGCGCTGTCCGCGGCGGATGCGGCCGAAGCGGGCTTCGATCTGCTGGAGCAGGGCGAGGAGCGCGGGGGGATCGAGCGGGGTCGCGATGCGCGCGGCGGCGTTGGCGTAGCGGCGGCGCGAGGGGCCGACGGGAGCGCTGGTGATGATTGGCGAGGCGGCTTCGATGGTGAGCCCCTCCCCCGCCATCGCAGCGAGCGCGGCGCAGAGAACCTTGGGCGGCGGCCCATAGTGTGGATGCCGCTGGTTGGAGCCGAGCGCAATCAAGTAACGCTCGGCTCCAGCGGACTGGGCTTCAGATATCTTCGGCAAGGCGGGTGTAGAGCTGCGGGCGGCGATCGCGGAAGAAGCCCATGCCGGCACGGTGGCGGGCGGCTTCGGCAAGATCGAGGGTAGCGACGAGGACGCCGGTTTCCTCTGCGCCATATTCCGCCAGAAAATCGCCCCACTGATCGGCGATGAAGCTGTTGCCGTAGAAGCGCTGCGGGGGCGTACCCGCCACGCATTCGCTGCCGATACGGTTTGCGGCGATGACCGGCATGCAGTTTGACACGGCGTGGCCCACCATCGCCCGGCGCCAGACGCGGCTGGTATCGAGGTTCGGATCGTAGGGCTCGCTGCCGATGGCCGTGGGGTAGAACAGCACTTCGGCGCCCATCAGCGCCATCGCGCGGGCGCATTCGGGATACCACTGATCCCAGCACACGCCGACGCCGATGCGGGTGCCGAACACGTCCCACACCTTGAAGCCGGTGTTGCCGGGCCGAAAATAGTACTTTTCCTCATAGCCGGGACCGTCCGGAATATGGCTCTTGCGGTAGGTGCCCATGATCTCGCCATCGGGGCCGATCATCGCGAGCGTGTTGTAGTAGTGGTGCCCCTCGCGCTCGAAGAAGCTGGTGGGGATAGCGATTTTCAGAGTGCGGGCGAGCGCCTGCATCGCCTTGACCGAGGGGTCTTCTGCCAGCGGATGCGCGAGGGCGAACTGAGCCTCGTCCTCGACCGTGCAGAAATAGGGGCCGGCAAAAAGCTCGGGCGGGAGCACGACCTGCGCGCCCTGCCCTGCGGCCTCTTCCACCAGCGCGGAGACCGCGGCGATGTTGGTCTGCGCATCAGGGGCGCCAAGCGCGAGCTGGAGGGCGGCGACGGTGAGCTGGGTCATGGGCGGGGAAGTGGTGCTTCCGCGAGGGATTGTCAAAGGGACTTCCACCGCGCTTCGTCATTGCAAGCGTAGCGACGCAATCCAGTGCCGCGCAAAACCGCTCTGGATTGCTTCGCTACGCTCGCAATAACCAAGGTCAGGGTGACGTGGGCCCCGCGCCCGATCAGGGCCGCTTGGCGAATAGCAGCGTCATGCGGTCGCTTTCGCCGATGGCTTCGTACTTGGCGCGGTCCTTGTCCTTCTGGCTGAGGACGGGCGGGAGCGTCCACACGCCGTCGGGCCAGTTGGCAGTGTCCTTGGGGTTCGCGTTGATCTCGCTCTTGGCGACGAGGCGGAAGCCGTGGGCCTCGATGAGGGCAATGACATCGGCCTCGCGCATGTAACCCATGGTGCCGAGCGTGTAGGAGGCGGGCGCATCGGGCTTGGCGCGGTGTTCTTCGATCCCGAGGAGGCCATCGTCCTTGAGCAGGGCGCGGATCGCGGCGAGATCGTTGTAGAGGAAGCCATCGGGCCACATGTTGTGAACTTCGCGCATGATCATCACACGGTCGACCGTGCCCTTGCGTTCGGCGGGGACGGCATCGAGCGTGTAGGCCGGGATGCGCGCCGCGGGGACGCCGGTCCAGCCTTCGGCCTTGCCGGGAAAGGTGGAGGGGAACGTGGCGAGGCGATCGCGCGTTTCGCCGGACGCGGAATTGAGGTTGGCAGTGAGGCCGATGTAGGTGCCCTTGTCCCCCAGATAAGGGACGAGGATGCGCGTGTACCAGCCGCTCGAGGGCATGTAGTCTGCCACTGTCATACCCGGCTTGATGCGGAAGAACGCCAGCGTTTCAGCAGGATGGCGGAAGGCATCGCGCGGGCGATCCTTGTCGCGCCGGGCATCGGCGAGGACTTTGGCCATCGCGGGATCAGCAGTGACGCTGGCCGGCACTTCGGGCGCCGCATGAAGCGCGGCAGGCACGCCGATTGCGGCGGCAAGCAGGAGGGCGGGAAGCAGGGCAGCTTTATGCAGCGGCAGGGACATGTAGGTAACTCCGGAGACGATTCGCGCGAAGAGGCAACCTAAGCGGGCACGAGACGATGACAACCGCATCGTTCGTTCCTATCTCGCGCGGCGTGATCATCGGGGCATTTGGCCCCGGCAGCAAGGAACAAGTGAATGGCGCAGGCAATCATGGCGGGCGGGTGCTTCTGGTGCACCGAAGCGGTGTTTCGCGACGTGGTCGGCGTGATCGATGTCGAGAGCGGCTATATCGGCGGGACGAGCCCGAACCCCACCTACAAGCAGGTGTGCAGCGGGACGACCGGCCATGCCGAGGCGATCCGCGTGACCTATGATCCGGAGCAGCTTTCGCTCGACGACCTGCTCGACATCCATTTCGCGACGCACGATCCGACGACGCTGAACCGGCAGGGGGGCGACGTCGGGACGCAGTACCGCTCAGCGCTGTTCCCGACCGATGACGAGCAGCGCGCGGCGATGGAAGCAGCGATCGCGCGGGCGCAGGCAGCCAATCCGAAGCCGGTGGTGACGGTGATCGAAGGGCCCGCGGAATGGTGGCCTGCGGAAGACTACCATCAGGAGTATTGGCAGGGCGAAGGCCAGCGCAATCCCTATTGCCTCGCGGTGATCCCGCCCAAGCTGCAGAAGCTGCGCAAGAGCTTTGCCGCGAAAGTGAAGGCGGATTGATAACCTACGAAGCCTTCAACACCTATTGCGCTGCCCTGCCCGGAACGACCTATGTCTGCCAGTGGGGCGGCGCGCACGTGTGGAAGGTGGGCGGCAAGGTCTTTGCCATCGGCGGATGGGCGGACGGACGCATCGGCATCACGTTCAAGGTGAGCGAAATCGGCTTCGAGGTGCTGAAGGACGCGCCCGGACTGCGGCCCGCGCCCTATCTGGCCTCGCGCGGGCTGCTGTGGCTGCAGCACCATGATCCGGACGCGATGACGGATGACGAAGTGCTGGACCTGGTAGAGGCATCATACCGGCTGATTGCCGAAAAGCTCCCGCGCAAGGTACGCGCCGGTCTGGGTCTCGGGCAGATTTGAAGGCTACTTCCCCCACATCGCGGCGAAGAAGCCGTCGATCCCGCCATGTTCGGCGAGCATGCCGGGATCGCTGCGGAACCAGCCTTCAGGCGTGGGGGCAAGGCCGGCGGGAAGCTGATCGGCGGTGATGGGAACAGGGCCAAGCGCCTTGACCCACGCCGCCTGCGCCTCGCCCTCGCCCGGTTCCAGCGAACACACCGCATAGACGAGCCGGCCATCGGCGCGGATCGCGCCCGAGGCGCGTTCGAGGAGACCGCGCTGCAGGTCTTCGAGGCTGGATTGGTCGATGAGGCGGTGAAGCACGTCCGGGTGGCGGCGGCAGGTGCCGGTGGCGCTGCAGGGCGCGTCGATCAGCACGGCATCGAAGAGTTCGGAAGGCCGCCACTGCATCGCATCGGCTGTCACGATATCGACCGAGAGGCCGACGCGCGCGACATTCTCGTGCAGGCGTTCGAGGCGGCGGGCGGACTTGTCGAGCGCGGTGACCTGCCAGCCGGCGGCAGCAAGCTGCATCGTCTTGCCGCCCGGCGCGGCGCAAAGATCGAGGACGCGGCGGCCCTCGCCGGGGCCGAGCAGGCGCGCGGGGACCGAGGCGGCAAGATCCTGCACCCACCAGGCGCCTTCTGCGAAGCCTTCAAGGCTTTCGATGGCGCCGCCACGCGCAAGACGGACGTGGCCGGGGGCCAGCGAAATGCCGCCGAGGCGCTCTGCCCATTCGGCGGTGCGGGCTGCATCGCGCAAGGCAAGATCGAGCGGCGGCGGGACCGCAAGGCCGGCGGCGATGGCTTCGACCCGGCTCGGCCAGGCCGTGCTCCAGCGTTCCTGCGCGGCGGCGGGGAGTGTGGGGCTGGCGGGGAGACCATCTCCGCGCAGAACGGCAGAGAACACCCCATGCGCAAGGCGGCGCGGGCCGCCGACAAGCAGCGGCAGGCCAGTAGCAATCACCGCGTGCGGCGGCAGGCCGAGGCGCAGCGCCTGCGCAAGCATGAGCCGCAGGACGCTGCGGGCCTTGGCGTCTTCGGGCAGAATCTGCCGGGTCGCGCCATCGATCAGGCGGTCGAGATCGGGGAGCCAGCGCAGCGCTTCCTGCGCGATGGCAAGCGCGAGGGCGCGGTCATCGCCGCGCTCGATCGCGCGCAGTACCGGCGGGGCGGCCTGATCGAGCGGATCGCCACGGCGCAGCACGGCATCGAGCAGGCGCAGCGCAGCGCGGCGAGCAGGGACGCCGGGAAGGTCATCGCCGGAATTCGGGGAATGGGGAGCACGGGCCATTGGTGAGCCTATCGCGCGCGGTGCCCCCTTTGGCAATTGCGCATTGCGGCGGCGCTTGGCAGGGAGGGGCCATGGATAAGGCAACACCCCGCGCCACCAAGCGGCCCGGTTCGTTTACCCGGCCCGAGCACTGGTCCACCACGCCTGCGCCCGAGCCGCGCGAGGCCGAGAAGCGTGATGATCCCGATGGCCTTGATCCCACGCGCTTCGGCGATTGGGAGCGGAACGGGATCGCCATCGACTTTTGAGGGGTGGTGTTGGCTGCGGTCTACCGGAGCAATGGCCCTTGGCCTCCGGATCCGCACTCTATTTCGGAAGCGCGGCCAGCGGCGGCAGCGGGTGCCAGCCCCAGGGATTGAGCGCAAAGCCCGCAACCCCGGCGCGCACCAGTGACCAGCGCAGCGGCCGGGCAATCGGGATATAGGGATTGGCCGAGGTGATCTGGGCCTCCGCTTCGCCCAGCAGCCGCGCCCTTTCGCGCAAGTCGGCGGTCTGGCGGGCCTGCGCGAGCAACATGTCTCCTTCCATGATGCACGCGGGTTTGTGCACCGAGCAGGCGAGCTGGTTGAGGAACCACGAGGCGCGGCCATAGCGCGCGGTGGCGTCGATCAGGCGCAGTTCGGCAGGCTTGTCTTCGCCCACTTGCACCGCAACGACGCCGATGGCCTTGAAATCCGCCGCGATGCGATCGATCACTCGCCGCGTGCCGGGACCGTTCGGCGCGGCGATGCGGAGCAACGGCGCAGGCTTGCCGCCGGCCATGAAGCGCGTGACGCGCTCGGCCGCGAGTGCGCGGCGCTGTTCGAGCGCGACGCCGACCCAGCGTTCGCCGACGGTGCCGGCATCGCCTTCGACCCCGGCAGAAACGATACGCGTTGTGGACTGCCAGCCGGCAATGTTGAAGGCGGCGATGATCGCATCGCGATCGATGGCGAGCGCCAGCGCCTCACGATTGGGGACTTCGGAAAGGAAGCCCTGATCGCTATCGACGAGGAGGCCGAACATGCCGATGACCGGATCGAGCTGCACGTTGCCGCGCGCAAGCCCGGTCTGTTCGGTGAGCGGAATCGAATCGATACGGCCCCCGAGCACGAGATCCGCCGCGCCTTCGTTGAAGCGATCGACTGCCTTGTTTGCGGGCATGAAATCGACCAGCAGGTTGCGCGCGCGGCTGGAGAAGCCTTCTTCCGGCGCGAGACCGCGCTTCTCCGGCGGGATCAGCGAAAGTTCGGCCCCGCCGCGGCGGCGAGCCAGCCCCATCGGTCCGGCGCCGCGGCCGGCATAGGGCATGCCAAGCTCTGGCTGCGCGAGCAGCGTGAGCAGATCGGGCACAGGTGCGACAAGATCAACCTCGATCACCCGGTCGGCCATGACGCGAACCTGCTCGATCGCGGCAAGATCGAGGCCCAGCGCGGTGCCCTTGAGCTGGGCGAGGGCCTTGCGCAGCGCGGCAGCAGCGGTTTCGGCGGTGATTCGCGAACCGCCGGGCCAAGTGCCATCGCGCAGGCGGAAGATGTAGCTCTGCCCGTCGTCGGTGATGATCCACCGATCGGCGATGGCCGGGACGATGTGGCCCTCCGCGTCAAACGCGACAAGGCCTTCGACAGTCGCCCCGCGGATGGTGCGAGCGGCGGGAGACAGGCGCAGGCTACTGGTATCGAGCGCGGTGCGATCGCCGATCAGGGCAATCGGGAGCGGCCCTTCGCTGCGCCGCCCACAGGCCGAGACGCCCAGCACCAGCGCACCGAGCCCGGCAAAGGCCAGAGCGGCAGCCACGGAAAGGCGGGAGGCACGCACCATCACCCGTGGTGCTAGCACAGGGGGCAGCGTCGGTCAGCGCCGGAAGGGCGGCATGACCGGGTGAATCGTCAGAAATTTCTGTGGGCGATCAGATCTTGCGCAGGCGCGCGGGATCAATCGTGGCGATGACGGGCTTCACGAAGCGCGGCGTGGAATTGGGCTGGACGGCGATCGGCTCGCGCGCAAGCTTGGGATCAATGTCTTCGATGAACGCGATGCCGAAGCGGTTTTCCTGGATCCAGGCGACGACGCCAGCGACCCAACCGATATTGCGCAAGTTGATTTCGAGCTTGGCGCCGCGGGTGACCTTGACGTGCCCTTCGGCCATCATGCCGCCACCCGAAAGGTTGCGGACCTTGACGCGGTGCTCGTCGCCCGCCCCGGCCAGACGCACGTCCGCCATAAGAAACAGGCTATCACGCCCTACCTGCCGATGATCGAGTTCAGTCACGCCGGGTTTCCGTCTCATCTGCCTAAGGTGGCCCCCACGATCAGCACGATGATCCGCACTGAACGCAACGAGGAAAGTCGCAGAACTTTCTCCCGGATTGCTAAGCGAGGCTGGCTAACGGAATCTTAAATTGGCGCAGCGTTAAGGTGTTTTTGCTTATGCTGTACCGGAGCGGGACACTCTGCAGGCAAAGCGTTTCCGCCCCCGGAAACCTACATATCGCGGGAGATTTTCTCGCGCCGCTCGTGCGCTTCCTGCGCTTCGACGGTCATCGTGGCAATCGGACGGGCGATCAGACGGCCGAGACCGATCGGTTCACCGGTCACTTCGCAATAACCATATTCACCTTCATCGATCCGGCGCATCGCGGCATCGATCTTGGCAATCAGCTTGCGCTGGCGATCACGCGTGCGCAGTTCGATGCCCCATTCGGTCTCGCTCGAGGCGCGGTCGTTGAGATCAGGTTCTCGGATCGGACCGTCCTGCAGCGCCGACAGCGTGCCGGCTGAGGCTGAGAGGATCGACTTCTTCCATTCAAGCAGAAGGCGGCGGAAGTAGTCCTGCTGCGCTTCGCCCATGTAGGGTTCATCATCGGACGGGAGATAATCGCCGGGCATGGCCCGGCGTGCCTTGGCCAGAACGTCGATTTCATCACCCAAAACACCAGCCATTCCGGCCCTCCAAGCAAATGCTCTTGCGACCCCTAGCCGCCGCGACGCCCGATGACGGACGCTCGCGGCTCCCGGTTTGGCGCGCCTATAAGCAAGTCACGGAATCCGTACAAGGTTTTCCTCAGGGCCAGCACCAAGTTGTACCCAGCCCCCTCACCTAGGTTCTTTTTTGCGGCGTTAACCACTTGTTGACCAAGATTGTTGACTTTGTCCGTGCCCGACCAAGCGAGTTCAACGGTTCGGGGGGACAGGGGAATGGTTATGGCACAGACTTGGATCAAGCTGGTTTCCGATACCGAAGCTTCCGCCGGCGCTTCTGAAAACGCCGCCACCGACACGCTTGTCGCGACCTGCCTTGCCGCTGCGGCCGCGGGCGACATGGACGCGCTGTTCGACCTTGGCGTCGCCTTCTCGACCGGCAGCCACGGTGCGCCGTGCGATCTGATCGAAGCACACAAATGGTTCAATCTCGCCGCAGTCGGTGGCCACGAGGAAGCGGCGACCTGCCGCGCCGAAGTTTCCGACGACATGACCGCGCGCGAAATCGCCGAAGCCCAGCGCCGCGCCCGCGAATGGCTGCGCATGATGCGGACCGACAGCCAGGCGGCCTGAACGCTCTCTGATTACCCCCTCCGTCAGCCCTTCCTGAAGGGCGTGCGTTCGCCGAGCCAGAGTTGCTCCTGCGCCACGCCCTGCCGTTCGCGTTCGAGGAAATCGGCGACGGCACTGCGGAAATTGGGGTCGGTAATGTAGTGCGCCGACCATGTCGGCACCGGCTTGTAGCCGCGCGCCAGCTTGTGCTGGCCCTGCGCTCCCGCTTCGACACGGCTGAGGCCCAATGCGATCGCCGCATCGATCGCCTGATAATAACACAGTTCGAAGTGCAGGAAGGGCTTGTCGACGACCGCCCCCCAGTAGCGCCCGTAGAGCGCTTCCGATCCGATGAAATTGAGCGCCCCGGCGATGGGTTGCCCGCCGATGAAGGCCATGACCAGCAGGATGCGGTCCGCCATGCGTTCACCCATGAGATCGAATGCCTCACGCGTGAGGTAGGGCCGGCCCCATTTGCGCGCACCGGTATCCTGATAGAACTGCCAGAAGGCGTCCCAATGTTCGGGGCGGATCGCATCGCCGGTAAGCTGGCGGATCTCCACCCCGTCCTGCGCTTTCGCGCGTTCCTTGCGCAGGTTCTTGCGCTTTTCCGAGGAGAGCGCGCCGAGGAAATCGTCGAAACTGGCGTACCCGTCGTTGTCCCAGTGGAACTGGGTATCGGTGCGCAGCAACCACCCGGCTTCCTGAAACACCGGCAACTGGCCGGGTTCGATGAAGGTTGCGTGGGCGGAGGAGAGCTTGTTCTGCTCGCAGATCTGTTCGGCAACGCGCAGCAGGGGGACGCCCAGAGCGGCCAAACTTGCGGGATGCTCGCTCGTCAGCAGGCGCGGGCCGGTGGCCGGGGTGAAGGGAACGCTGATCTGGAGCTTGGGGTAATACTGACCGCCCGCGCGGTGCCAGGCATCGGCCCAGCTGTGATCGAACACATATTCGCCCTGGCTGTGGCCCTTGAGATAGGCGGGAAGCGCGGCGGCGGCGACCCCGGCCGCATCCTCGATCACCAGAGGCAGCGGCGACCAGCCGCTGCGCCCGCCCACGCTGCCCGATTCCTCAAGCAGGGTGAGGAAGGTGTGCGTGGTGAAGGGATTGCCCTCCCCCGCGAGCGCATCCCACTCAGCGGCGGGAATTTCGCCGACAGCGTGATGGACGCGCGCGGTAATGCTCACGCCCGGCTGGCTTTCGTGATCCCCGCCCCCTCCGCGATCGGACCATCGCCGTGCTTCAGCGCGCGCTGCATGAGATCGGGCGTATTGACCGTCCAGGTGAGCACCGGAAAGCCGCGCCGCTGCTGCGAACCGGCAAAGCGGCTGGGCATGTCGGTGATGTCGTAGGCGAGGAAATCGGGCTGGGCGCGCCACAGCATGATGTGGCGGCGGGTGCGGGCAAACAGCGTGCGGCTGCCCTCCTCCATCATCACGAGGCCGCGCACGACGTGGCTTGAATGGCGAGCGAACCAGCGCGAGACGCGCGGATCGAAGCTCATCACCGCGACCGGGCCGCGATAGCCTTCGAGCATGCGGCGCACGGCAAGGCAGATCGCCGGAATGCGCGTGGAGGGACGCGTCTTGACCTCGATCAGCAGCGGAACGCGGCCGGCGACCAGATCGAGCAGCTGGCGTAGCGAGGGGATGGTATCCTCGTCATTGCCGATGATCCTGATCTGGCCAAGCTTGGCCGCGCTGCGTTCGATGACGAGGCCGGTTTCGGCCGTCAGTCGATCAAGCTCCCAATCGTGGAAGACCATCGCTTGCCCGTCGCTGCTGCGCTGGACATCGCATTCGATGCCGAACCCGGCCTCGATCGCCGCGGCAAAGGCGGACAGCGCATTCTCTGGCAAACCGGGGCCATGCAGACCGCGGTGCGCATAAGTCACGCCCTTGAGCCAGGCCACCTTCTCCGCCTGCGGCGGCGGGGCGAGCAGACGATCAAGCAGGATGGAGAGCAAATACAGCATCGATTTCCACTGCGCAGCCGAGGGGGAGCGAAGGCACGCCAACAGCGCTGCGGCTGTGCTTGCCGGCATCACCCAGCACCGCAACCATGAGTTCCGAGGCGCCATTGGCGACCTTGGGCTGGTCGGTGAATTCGGGGGTGCAATTGACGAAGGCGCCGAGCTTCACGACGCGGGCAATGCGGTCCAGCGAGCCGAGCGCGGCATTGGCCTGCGCAAGAAGCATGAGCCCGCAGCCGCGTGCAGCGTCGTAACCCTGCTCGACGGTGAGATCATCGCCGAGCCGGCCCTTCACCAGCGCGCCATCGACGAACGAGACCTGACCCGAGACGTAGAGGAAGCCGCCCGCTTCCACGGTGGGCACATAGGCCGCGACCGGTGCGGCCGGCACGGGCAGGGTGATGCCGAGTTCGGCAAGTCTGGCAGCGGTTTCACTCATCGTCGTTTACTCCCCAGATCCATCTTGGGTGATGCGGTCCATAAGCCATGGCAGCGCGTGCTCCCACTGGTCGATACGGGCATGGGCGTGGCCCTTGACGTGCGCGCAATCGATATGGCGCGCGATCATCGGTTCGCCGCAAAGGTGCAGGCGGCTGACATGGGGCGCAATTTCCATCACCGAGCCGTGGTGCTGCGGCAGATCATCAATGAACACCGCGCGGCTGGGCTGGTATTCATCGAGGATCGCCTTGAGCGCCGGGCCCTTGGGGCCCTGGTTGGTGAACACGCGGGCGTTGATGCCGACATCCATGAGCTGGCGCGCGCGGGCATCGCGGCGCTCGTCGGTGAGGTTGGTCAGGATCACGATGTCAGCGTGCTGGGCCAGCGCATTGATCCCTTCGACCGCGCCGGCAATGGCGCCCTGACGGTGCATCTCGGTATCGAAGAAAAGGCCGAGCAGGCGCCAGATTTCCGGCCCCGGAACTGGATCGCCGCTGCCGGCATAGCGCATGGCACGGCTGAAATCGCTGTCTTCCATCACGAAATCGATGCCGTGATGTTCCCCCAACCATTCCTTGTAGGGCACGATCATGTGCAACAGCACTTCATCGCAATCGCTGATTACCAGCGGCTTCGTCATCACAATCTCTCCCGGGTGGCGGCGAGCGTGGCCGGGGACATGCCCAGCGCTTCGGCCGCCGCAATCAGATCTGCCTCATGCCCGCAGAGGAATTCGAGTACCGCGCCCTGCACTGAAGGATCGCCAAGCCCGGCACGGAGTTCCTCCGGCGTGAGCCCGGTGAGCGAGAGAAACCGCTCGGCCCGGTCGCCATCACCAAGCACCCAGCCGAGCGCCTGCAGCGCCGTGGCAGCAGGATCGGGCATAGGGGCGACTTCGCGAGCGATTGTCAGGGCCTTCCGGTGTGACTAGGCGTGTACCAAGGGCGACATGAGGATGCGCCATTAGGATACTGGGGCTCAGTGGCAAAAAGAATACTGGTTGTCGAGGACAACGACCTGAACCGCAAGCTGTTCTGCGATGTGCTGAAGGCTGGCGGGTTTGCCGTCGAGCCGCTTGGCGACGGGCGCGATGTGCTTGTTCGCGCACGGGAATTTGTGCCGAACCTGATCATCATGGATATCCAGCTGCCCAACATATCCGGGCTCGAACTGATCGAAGCCCTCAAGGGCGACCCCGGCCTGCGCCCGATCCCGGTGCTGGCGGTGACCGCCTATGCCGGCAAGGGCGACGAGGAACGCATCCGCGAGGCCGGCGCGGAAGGCTATCTCGCCAAGCCCGTTTCGATCGGGCCATTCATGATGGCGGTAAAGGCGCTGGTCTGAGGAGCGCTTAGCCCCGCGCCAGCAGGTATTCCGCCGCGAACACGATCACTGTCAGCGTCAGCCCTGCCATGAACAGGCGGTAGGCATAGCCGAGGTAGCGGTACTTCTTGTGCTGGAGGACCTGACCGTTCTGGTACATGTCGTGGAGCATGGTGCGGAACACCGTCTCGTCCGCGCGCAGATCAGCGAGGATGCTTTCGGTCCACTCGTCCTCGTCCATCGCGGTGAACGTACCGAAGAACAGCTTGTTGGGCCGGGCGTTGATCTGGCTGGAGCGGGAGGGGCGGCCGATCGAGGGCAGCACCGCCATGACCGCGCACATCGCCGAAGCGAAGGCGAACGCGGCGAGCACCAGCAAGGCGGCAGGTAGGTGACCGTTCTTGGCCTGCCCCATCGTGATCGTGAAGACCACGAACGTCGCCCCCATCAGCAGCGAGGCCTTGGAATCCGCCATCTGGCTGAGCGCGAGATTGAGCGTCTGCGCGGTGCGCACGAGGTGGATCGCGTGGTTCGAGTAGCCCGAAGGGGAAAGCGGCGAAGGAGCAGCCTTGGGCGGCTCGGGTGTGGATTGATCGGCCAGCTTCGCTCTCCCCCGCGAAATGCCGCGCCCCGCTGCACGGCGTAACAAAGCTGCCATACTCGGCTTGCGCTTGACAAGCGATGCCACTGGCCGCTTTTCAGCCTTATTCTTGGGGCAAGGGCGCCCTCACAGTTGGAGAATGAAATAAATGGCCAATTCCGTGGATCGCGCTGCCACCGCCGCCCGCATTGCCGAAGTGATCGAACCGTTCAACAAGAACGCGATCGCGATTGATGAGACGACCTCGTTCGCCGGCGATCTGGAGTGGGACAGCCTCACGGTCATGGATTTCGTGGCCGCCATCGAGGATGAATTCGACATCATCATCAGCATGAACCAGCAGGCCGAGATCGAGACCTACGGCCAGCTGATCGATGCCGTGACCAAGCTGCAGGGCTGAAATCGAGCCGCCCCCACTTCCGCTCGTCCTGAGCCTGTCGAAGGACGCTGACGCAGCGCCTGATGCTTCGACAAGCTCAGCATGAGCGGGGCTGGGATGGGGATCTGGATATGGAAACAGTAATGACTGACCTCTTCTCGAAGTTCGATCCGCTGATCGAGACGCGCCGTTCGCTGCTGGCGACGGGCGTGACCGATCCGTTCAGCCTGGTGATGGAGAAGGTGCTTTCGCCCACCACGGCGATCTGCAGCGGGCGCGAGACGATCCTGCTCGGCACCTACAACTACATGGGCATGACCTTCGACCCCGACGTGATCGCGGCGGGCAAGCAGGCGCTCGATGATTTCGGCGCGGGCACGACCGGCAGCCGCGTGCTCAACGGCACATATGCGGGCCACCGCGCGGTGGAAGAGGCGCTGAAGGAATTCTACGCCATGGATCATGCCATGGTGTTTTCGACCGGATACCAGGCCAACCTTGGCATCATCAGCACGATCGCGGGCAAGGGCGATTACATCGTGCTCGATATCGACAGCCACGCCTCGATCTGGGATGGCTGCAAGATGGGCGACGCCGAAGTCGTGCCCTTCAAGCACAACGATATCGAGGCGATGGAAAAGCGCCTGCGCCGCATTCCCGAAGGCGCGGGCAAGCTGGTCGTGCTCGAGGGCGTCTATTCGATGCTGGGCGATATCGCGCCGCTCAAGGAAATGATCCGCATCGCCAAGTCCTACGGCGCGATGGTGCTGGTGGACGAAGCGCATTCGATGGGCTTCATCGGCCCCAACGGTCGCGGCGTGGCCGAGGATCAGGGCGTGCTGGACGATGTCGATTTCGTGATCGGCACCTTCTCCAAGTCGGTCGGCACGGTTGGCGGCTTCTGCGTTTCGAACCACCCGAAGTTCGAGATCATGCGCCTTGTCTGCCGTCCTTACGTGTTCACCGCGAGCCTGCCGCCGAGCGTAGTGGCAACCGCCGCCACCTCGATCCGCAAGCTGATGCACGCCGGCAACAAGCGCGCGCATCTGTGGGAAAACTCGCGCACGCTGCACGGCGCGCTAACAAAGCTCGGCTTCAAGCTGGGCACCGAAGAGCCGCAGAGCGCGATCATCGCGGTCATCATGCCCGATCTCGAGCGCGGCGCGATGATGTGGGAAGCACTGCTGCGCGAGGGGCTCTACGTGAACCTCGCCCGGCCGCCCGCAACGCCGGCGGGAATGACCCTGCTGCGCTGCTCGCTCTGCGCCGAGCATACGGCCGAGCAGGTTCAGGTCATCGCCGGCATGTTCGAGCGCGCGGGCAAGGCAGTGGGCATCATCTGATGCGCCGCGGTCTGCTGCTCGCCGCTACGCTATGGACAGCTCCAGCGCTGGCGCAGACCGCACCGATCGCGCCCCCGGCGTTTCCCCCGCCCTCCCCACCCGTCACAGCGCCGGGCGACGGGATGCTGGACAAGCCCTGCCCGGATCAGAAGGGGCTGTGGTTTGGCCATCCCTATGTGAAGGCGAACGACTGGGCGTGGGAATGCAAGTACGCCGAGGCGGACAAGCAGCTCGCGGCGCCTCCGCGCGTGGTGTTCATCGGTGATTCGATCACTGAAGGCTGGGTGCCGCTGGCCCCGGCGCTGTTTGCTGGCGGCGCGGTGGGGCGCGGGATCAGCGGACATACCAGCCCGCAAGCCCTCGTGCGGTTCTATCAGGATGTGGTGCGGCTGCGCCCGCGCGTGGTGCACATCATGATCGGCACCAATGACCTCGCCGGGAACACCGGGCCGAACAGCGCCGAGATGTACCAGAACCACGTGATGGCGATGGTCGATATCGCGCGGGCCAACGGCATCGGCGTGGTGCTGGCCAGCATTTTGCCCGCCGCGAAATTCCCGTGGAAGCCGGCACTGAGCCCGGCGAAGCAGGTCGTGGCGCTGAATGCGTGGCTGCGCGATCTCGCGAGGGTGCGGGGTGCGGTCTATGCCGACTACCACGGCGCGCTGGTCAACGCCGAAGGGGGGATGAACCCCGACGTGGCGCCCGATGGCATCCATCCCAACGCCAAGGGCTATGCGATCATGGAGCCGATCACCCGCGCGGCAATTGCCGAGGCGGAGAAGATGGCCGCGCCGCGCTAAAACCCTTTCCGCGCAAATACATTGTCATGTCCCCACGCCCGTGCCAGCCTCCGCACGGGGCGAGGGAGACAGGGCGTTGAGCAAAGGGCATTTCCATTCGATCATCGGTGCGGCGCTGATCGGGCTGGCGGCCCCGGCATTTGCGCAGGCGGGCCACGACATGCAATCCATGTCCACCGGCAAGCCGCTGAGCGAGGCGCAGACGTCAGACGGAGCGGCCAAGGCAGCGCCCCATGCGGGCGGCGACCATGCCGATCACGCCTCGCACGACGACAACACCGTGCCCAAGGTGCCGACATTGCTGACGGGGTACGGCATCGGCGGATTTGCCATAGCGACCCCGGTGCCACAGGCGCAGGCGTTCTTTTCCAACGGGCTCGAACTCGGCGCGGCCTTTGCCCACAAGGCGGCCATCGCGGCGATGGGCGAAGCGGTGCGGCTCGATCCGGCCTGCGCGATGTGCCTTTGGGGCCAGGCGCTCGTTTCAGGCCCGACGATCAATTATGGCAGCGAGCCCAAGGAACGCGCGCCGCTGCTGGAGATGGTGCGCAAGGCCAAGACGCTGGCGTCAAAAACAGGAACGCCGCGCGAGCGCGACCTGATCGATGCGCTTCTGCTGCGCTACCAGCCTGGCCAGGACGTCCACGCGCTTGATGTGCGCTATGCCGCCGCGATGCGAAAAGTGGCGGCGCGCTATCCGGCAGACAACGAAATCGCGGTGCTGACGGCCGATGCGCTGATGGTCTCCTCGTTCAAGGAAGGCGCGGACGATTTCGACCACGATGCGATCGACGGCGCGGTCACGCTGCTTGAAACAGTGCTCGCCCGCGCGCCGGAACATACGCCCGCGATCCATTTCTACATCCATGCGACCGAAGTTTCGGGCGAGCCGGCCAAGGCCGAGCGCTATGCGGACAAGCTGGCAGGGCTGGCGCCCAATGCCAGCCACCTCGTCCATATGCCGAGCCACACCTTCTTCTGGGTGGGCCGCTATCAGGATGCGGCAGATACCAACTGGCGCGCGGTGGAGATCGGCAAGGCCAACGCCAAGCGGCTGGGCCTGCCCGAACCCAAGGGCGTGTGGGACTTGCCCTACCACGCGCACAACGTGATTTTCGGCCTCGGCGGCGCGATGATGGCGGGCGACGGACGCACCGCGCTCAATCTCGCAAGGCCGCTGGTGGAGCGATCCACCGAGCGCGAGAAGGCCGAGCCATTCTCGCAGATGCTGGCGGCAGCGGGTTACTTCGCGATGGCGCGGTTCGATGATCCGGCGGCGGTGCTGGCTCTGGCCGAGCCCAAGCTGCCCTACCTCAAGGCCGCGCGGCACTATGCGCGGGGCGAGGCGATGGTGTGGCTGCGCGATCTGGCGGGCGCGAAGGCCGAGCTGGCCGCGATCCCCGACCACATCGCGGACAAGGGCAAGGACGGCAAGATCGACCGCGCCCACCGCGCGCCCGAGCAGATGCTGGGCATTACGCGCGGCGTGCTGGAGGGCCGCATTGCGATGGCCGAGGGGCGCGCGAAGGACGCGGTGAAAGCGTTTACGGCGGCGGCGGATATCGAGGAAACCAAGGACTTCATGCAGTTTTCCGATCCGCCCGCGTTCTGGTATCCGGTACGGCGCGACGTAGCGGCGGCGCTGCTGGCATCGGGCGATGCAGCAGGCGCGCGGGCGGCGGCGGAAGCCTCGCTGCAGCTGCGCCCGCGCGATCCGGTGGCGGAGGATCTGGTGCGCCGCGCGGCAGGGATGCTGCCGGCGGTGCATTGAGGCTTTACCCCTCGACCAGCATCAAGGCATCAAGCGCAACCACGCCCTGCCCCTTGGGATGCAGGATCACCGGGTTGAGATCGACCTCGCGGATCGAAGGTTCGGCGCGCAGCACGCGGCCCAGCGTGACGATGAGCTGCGCCAGCGCCGTCACATCGAGCGCAGGCGCGCCGCGATAGCCTGAGAGGATGGCCGCACTCTTGAGCTTCATCAGCTCGGCCTCGACTGCCTCGACGGTCATGTCCGCCGCGAGCAGGCGCACATCGCCGAGGATTTCGGCAGTAACGCCGCCAAAGCCCGCAAGGAGGACCGGACCCCATTCCGGATCGTTCTTCGCACCGACGATCATTTCGACCCCGCGCGCGCCCATCGCCTCGATCAGCACGCCATCGAGCCGGATTGCCGACGAATAGGCCGCGACGCTGGCGTGCATCCGCTCCCACGCGGCGCGTACGGCGGCACCGTCAAACAGGTTGAGGATCACGCCGCCCGCATCGCTCTTGTGGCTGAGCGCGGCGGCCTGCGCCTTCATCGCGACCGGGTAGCCGAGTGCTTCGGCGGCAGCGACGGCTTCATCGGCGCTGGCAGCAAAGGTGCCCGCCGGGAAGGGAATGCCGAGCGGCCCGAGCAGGGCCTTGGCCTGATACTCGGGGATGACGCCGGCGTGATCAGCGAGGCCGGGGACGGCCAGCGCCGCCTCGGCAGTGGTGCTGGTATCGCGCGCGGACCACTGCGTCAGCCGGGTGATCGCCCGCAGCGCGCGTTCGGTCGTCGGGAACCACGGCACCCCGGCCGCGCGCAGTTGGGCGATGTAATCAGCCGGAACGATGGCGCCTTCATCGAGCCCCGCGAAGATCAGCGGCTTGCTGAGCGGGCGCGTGGTTGCGGCGGCAAGGATCGGCGGGAACTTGATCGCGCAAGTGACCGGCTCGGCCTGGATGATCCCGGCGAGCACCGCACCAACGCGCGGATCATCGAGCAGCGCATCGAGGCAGCGGGTGTAGATCGCCGGTTCGGACAGGCCCTGCGCGGTGATGTCGAGCGGATTGCTGACCGGCACGAACGGCGGCAGCGCGGCGCGCAGCGCGGGCGAATCCGCATCCCCCAGCGGCGCGAGCGGCAGACCGAGCGTTTCCGCGAGATCGAGCGTCAGCGCCTTGAACGCACCGGATTCGCCAAGCACAGCCGTGTGGCCCGCCGGCAGCGCAGGGCAGCGCAGCGCGATCTCGGCGATATCGCCCAGCTCTTCCAATGTCTCGGCCATGATGACGCCGGCACGGGTGACCTTGGCGCGCATCAAGGCATAGTCGCCCGCCATGGCCCCCGTATGCGTCGCGGCGGATTCGCGCGCGGCGCTGGAGGTGCCGGGGTGCAGCAGGACGATCGGCTTGCCCGCAGCAGCAGCGCGCGCAGCCGCGGCGAGGAAGCGCTCGGGCTTCCTGAACTGCTCGACGATCATCGCGATGACGTGAGTGTCCGGCTGGTCGATCAGCCATTCGACATAGTCCTCGACACCGCTGGCAGCCTCGTTGCCGGTAGAGACCGAGTAGGACACGCCGCAGTCCCGCGCGAGGAGGACGGTGCCGAGCACGGCAGCCATCGCGCCCGATTGCGAAACGACGCCGATGGCGCGCTTGCCCGCCGGGGGACGCGCGTCCGTCTCGACGAACGTGAGCGGGATGCGGTCGACGTAGTTGACGAGGCCGAGGCAATTGGGCCCCTCGACCACCATGCCCGTTTCGTGGGCAATGCGCGCGATCTCGCGCTGCTCGGCAAGACCCTCGGCCCCGCCCTCGGCAAAACCGGCGGCGAAGATGACCACGCCGCCCACCTTGCGCGCGGCGAGCGCCTTCACCGCATCGAGCACACCCGCGCGCGGGATGGCGAGGACGGCGGCATCGACACCCTCCGGCAGCGCCTCGATGCCAGGCAGGCAAGCGCGCCCACCAAGGCTCTCGCGCTTCGGGTTGATCGGATAGATATCGCCCGCGAAGCCGTTGGCATCGAGATTGGAGAGAAGCGTGGTGCCAAGCGCGCCGGGCTTGTCTGAAGCGCCAACCACCGCAACCGAACGCGGCCGGAGCAGCCGCTCGAGCGCCGAAGACAGGGGGGCGGACTGGGCAGAATCGGGCACTTCACTCTCCGGATTAGGTTATATCGTATAACAATAGCCGCTGCGACGAGACAGGGCAAGACGCACGACATTTGGGGGCCGGGCGTGCAGGGTGGACGGTTGACGGGAAGGCGCGCGGCATGGCAGAGGCGAAAACGCTGCGGGTATAGCTTAGTGGTAAAGCACCAGCCTTCCAAGCTGGCTATGCGGGTTCGATTCCCGCTACCCGCTCCAGCCCTCCCTTCCATATTTGTCCCGATAAGTCTATAAAACCCTCGGAAAACCTAGAGTTTTTCGCCATAGACTGTCCGGACTCATCTCTAAGTTTCCCGCTGCATCCGGCTCATTTGGGGGCCACTTCGGGGGCCAGAGCTTTCCGGGCAATTCGATTGGCCCCCAGCTGGGGGCCACGCGTCGGGAAAGGACCAGGGACGATGCCGCTGACCGATGTTGCAATCAGAAACGCCAAGCCCCGGCCTAAGCCTTACAAACTCGGCGATTCTCTCGGCCTGTTCCTGCTGGTGCAACCCGCTGGCGGAAAGTTGTGGCGGCTGAAGTATCGTGTCGATGGAAAGGAGAAGAAGCTCTCTATCGGAAGCTACCCCGAGGTTGGGCTTGCCGAAGCGCGGCGCAGGCGGGATGACGCCCGGGAGCTGCTGTCATCCGGCAAGGATCCATCACGGGAAAAGAAGCGCAAGAAGGTGCAGGCGCAGATCCAGGCGGAGACCACCTTCGCTGCAATCGCCGCTGAATTTTGTGAAAAGCGCAGGCGTGACGGCCAGAAGGCTTGGGCACCGGCGACAGCCACCCGAAGCGAGTATCTTCTTTCGTTGCTCAAGGGGTCAATCGGTAAGCTGCCCATAGCCGATATCGAACCCGCCGACGTGCTGTCGGCGGTCCGCAAGATTGAAGGGAAAGGGAAACTGGAAAGCGCCCGCCGCACGCTTCAGCTGGCGAGCGCCGTGTTCCGCTATGCGGTGGCGACTGCCCGCCTTTCTTCCGACCCAACCCGCGACCTGAGGGGCGCGCTAACGGCACCTACAGTCACCCATTACGGGGCAATTATAGATCCTGTTCGAGTGGGCGAGCTGCTGCGCGCTATCGACGGTTACGAGGGACAGCCGATCACCAAGCTTGCGATGCAACTGGCCCCACACGTGTTCGTCCGGCCTGGTGAGTTACGCCATGCCGAATGGGCCGAATTCGATCTGGAAGGTGCGCTGTGGACCATTCCGGCCAGCAAGACCAAGATGCGCAAGGACCACCTCGTCCCCCTCTCTCGGCAGGCCATAGCGATCTTGGAAGACACCCGCACGCTGACCGGTCCCGATGGCTTCGTCTTCCCCTCGATCCGCTCGCGCAAGCGCCCAATGAGCGACAACACGATCAACGCTGGCCTGCGCCGACTCGGTTACGCAACTGACGAAATGACGACCCACGGTTTCCGCGCCATGGCCTCGACCTTGCTCAACGAAAGCGGCAAGTGGCACCCCGACGCGATCGAGCGCGCGCTGGCCCACGGCGACAGCGACAAGGTCCGTGCGGCCTACCATCGCGGCGCGCATTGGAAGGAGCGAGTAGCCATGGCGCAATGGTGGAGCGACTACCTCGATCAGCTACGCCAGGGAGCGCAAGTACTTCATCCAGAGTTCGGTAAGGCCGTTTCGTAAAACGGTGACGGATCAGCCACCGGCAAATCACGATTTGAGTGGCAAGGCTTTGTTTTCTTTTGTGAGCACGCCCATTTTGGGCTGGTGCGATTTGCTGTCTAAAGCGAAAATCACGGTCAAATCACTTTGACACCAACCTCTATTTCTGACATTTTTATATTCAATTCAATAATTTATGAACCGAAGCCCGCTGCGTACGGTGTGCTTGTAACCCAGGCTCCATCGAGGCTGTGAAGCTTCATCTTTAATTCGCGCAGGATATGGAGCCTTATTCGTTGCTGCTGCAGCCAAGCGGCGCTTGAGCGTGTCGTATTTGCGGGACTCGAGGCGCCCGCTGTCACGGATTGCCAGTTGATCTCACCGATGGGTTTAGCGAGCATCTGACTCTGGGACTTGTACGAACCCGCTGGCGCGGGAGTGGTGCTTTCCTTGAGGTCAGGCCAGTGATCGGCGGTCTGGGTCCTAGTTGAGATCTGACCCGAGTAGGCAGACGATTCCGGCTCCTTTCAAGCAAGGAGTCGTACCATGATCAATGTTTTGTCAGATGCTCCCGTCACTTCGCTGCGTCAGCGCATGATCGAAGACATGAACATGCGCCGCTTCACGCGGAAGACCCAGTTCGATTACGTGCGGCATGTCGCGAGGTTTGCCACCTATCTGGGCCGTCCTCCCGATACCGCGACGGCAGAAGAACTCAGGCAATTCCAGGTCGAACAGCGCGAGGCGGGCATAGGGATCCCGACCATGAACAGCCTCGTTTCTGCGCTGCGTTTCTTTTTCACGCACACCATTGATCGCCCGGATCTGTCCCGCAAACTCTACACGGTCAAGAATCCGCGCTCCTTGCCCATTGTCCTCAGCCGCGACGAAGTCTTGCTTCTGCTTGGCGCGACCAACTGCCTGAAGCACAAGGCTGCACTGTCCGTTGCGTATGGCGCTGGCTTGCGCGCCGCCGAAGTGACGATGCTGAAGGTCCGCGATGTCGACAGCAAGCGCATGCTCCTGCGAGTGGAGCGCGGTAAAGGCGGGCGCTATCGCAATGCGCTCCTGCCCACTGACCTTCTTGCTATTTTGCGTGAGTGGTGGACGGTTGGCCGCAAGCAGGGCGTCATGCACGCCGATGGCTGGCTATTCCCGGGAATGCACTATCTCAAGCCGCTCAGCACCAGGCAGCTCCATCGCATCGTCGTCGATGCCGCAGAGGCCGCAGGTATCAAAAAGCGGGTCGGTCCACACACTCTGCGGCACAGCTTCGCCACGCATCTGCTTGAAGACGGCGTCGATATTCGGATCATCCAGGCACTGCTTGGGCATGCGAACCTCGAGACCACCGCTTTCTACACCACGGTCGCAACTCGGACCGTGCGCGCGGTCATCAGTCCGCTAGACAAGTTGACGACGCTGCTCGAGCCGCAGGTGGCTCCTCCCGGCTGAGCCGATGCGCGCCTCGCTCGAGGTCGCCGACATCTTCCGTAGCGCCGGGCCCGCCTATCGCGCAGCCCACGCCGGGCATCTCAGCCTCGGCCAGCTCAAGGTCATAACGGCGATCGAGAACTGCCGCTCCGCCGCGCTGGGAGGTCACGTCGAAGCCTGCGATGATTGCGGGCACTGGCGGATCGCCTATAACTCCTGCCGCAACCGGCATTGTCCCAAGTGCCAGGGCGCTGCCGCGCGCACTTGGCTGGCCGCGCGCGAGGCCGATCTGTTGCCAGTGGGCTTTTTCCCCGTCGTCTTCACGCTGCCTGCCGAGATCGCCGACATCGCGTGTCAGAACAAGGCGGTGGTCTATGACCTGCTGTTCCGCGCTGCCGCGGACACGATGCTGACCATCGCAGCCGATCCCAAGCACCTCGGCGCGCGGGTAGGGATCACCGCTGTCTTGCACACATGGGGATCGGCGCTGACCCACCACCCGCATGTGCACATGATCGTACCTGGCGGTGGCATCGCGCTCGACGGCACGCGATGGATATCATCGCGCCCTGCGTTTCTGCTGCCGGTGCGTGTGCTGGGCGCCTTGTTCTGCCGGCTGTTCCTCACCCGCCTTTTGGCGCTGTTCGCTGCCGGCAAGCTGTCCTTCTTCAGCGCTCAGGCACATCTTGCCGCCCGCAAGGCCTTTCTGCGCCATCTCTCGCCCATCCGAAAGAAACGCTGGGTGGTCTATGCCAAGCCGCCCTTTGCCGGGCCGCAGGCTGTGCTGGCTTATCTCTCGCGCTACACGCACCGCGTTGCCATCTCAAACCGCCGCCTCATTGCGTTCGACGAGACCGGTGTGACGTTCCGGTACAAGGATTATCGCCGCG
>NZ_BJYR01000038.1 GCF_007991615.1 Novosphingobium sediminis
AATACATTACCCTGTTCCCGACCCTGACCACGCCACGGACTGATACTTTGGCTACGCCCTTGCCACACACAAACTGTTTAAATAGGCTACAATAACGACGTAATTCCCCCCAGTACCCCACAGCAAATGGCTTATTAGATGGATTAATTTTGATGCCCATCAAGACAACGTTTGCGCACTGACGACATGTCACTTTCCATCAGCGAACAGTTGCACGCCACTCTGGAAGAAGCGATCAGCGAAGCCGTCATCAAGGGGCGAGAGGCCGCGGACAAGTTGCGAACGGACATCGAGAGGGTCGCAGAGGCATTAAACACTGCCCGGCTTCGGCTCAACGCGCTCGACCTTGAGACTGATGCCTGGGCTTGGGCCGAAAAGGATTCGGTCACAACTGCACAGCAGTTCGAGACGCTTTGCGTGCAGGAATATACTCGCCTCAAGGATGTCTGGAATCATCGCAGTCAGGCGCTTGGCAATTTCAACATTGTCCTGTTCGGACGCACCGGAACAGGCAAGTCCACTTTGATGGAAGCGCTGTCCCACGGGAACGGCCAATCGGTATCGCCAGGTCAGTCCGACTGGACAGTCGATATTCGCGAAACCCGATGGCAGGACTGCCGGATCATCGACACACCCGGCATCGACGGGTGGGGCCGCGTGGAATCGCGCGCGACGCTCGAGGAGACTGCAAGGTGCGCGGTCGAGAGAGCCGACATCGTCCTGCTGTGCTTCGACACGCAAAGCCAGCAGGTAAGCGAGTTCGAGAAAGTCAGCCAGTGGGTAAAAGAGTTCGGCAAGCCCGCCGTGGTAGCTCTGAATGTCCGCGATACCATGTGGCGGTTGCCACCGCGTTGCCCAGACCGGCATAATCGAGCAAAGCGCTCGAAAACCGTTGCTGACCACATAGAACGCATTCGCGGGGAACTTGTGCACCTCGCCCTGTGCAAAGTGCCACTGGTCGCGCTCAACACCAAGCGCGCCCTCAGAGCACGGGCCAGCGTTCCATTCGCGGATAGCCTTGCCGACGAAATCGAAAACGAGCGGACGCGCTACGGAATTGCGCGACTGCTGTCATGGTCGAACCTGCCCGCGCTCGAAGCGCTGTTGAGCGAGGCGCTGACCCATGATGCGCCGCAGATCCGCTTGGGCATGCTGCGGCGCAGCCTGCGGGGCGACCTTGCTCGGATAGCAGCGCTCACTGCAGATCAGCATCAGGCCGCAAGAAAGGCGGCAACGCGGCACGACGCCAAAATCGCTGCGCTGCTGGCCTATGTCGGATATCCGAAGCGAGGCACCACCTGGCGGGCAGGACTTGGCGTGCCTGGGCGCGACAACGATCTGCTGGCGATGCTCGAAACCCTGCGCGGCGCGGCGTTCGACACCCCGGAAGAGGGCGAACTCGATCAGCAGATCACCACTCTTGTGGAAGCCACCCTCGGTCCGGAGCGGGCGAAAAGTCTGCGCCAGGCCGAAGTCCTGGTGCTCGGTGCGTTCGCCCAAGGGAAAGAAATCGATGAATCAGCCTTCTCCAAGTCCGTTTTCGATACCGCTGCGATCGAGAGTGCGCGCCAGGCCGTGCTCGAGCGCGCCTACGGGCAGATAGGTCGACGTTTGGCGATCGCGCCAGAAGCGAAGCTCAATGCGGACGCTCCCACTCCGGCACCCGTGGACGTCGGTGGCGCGGCAGGTTGGGGATGGCGCTGGCTCAGCAACACCTCGCGGGTGGGCAAAATGGGTGCCCCTCTCTTGGCTCTGGAAACTCTGGGCACCAGTTTGGTCGCAACTTGGGTGCTGCATCGGGTACAGGCGACCACCTCAAACTGGGCGGAAGCCGCGCGCAGCACTGCGCGGCGCGAGGCTCTCGCCAAGGCTCGGGCGGAAATCGACGCGCACTTCGATGCCATCGGTGATCAATTGCGCCAGATGATCGCCCATGCGCGCGACGCCGCGCTATTGGACGTACTTGGCCCCCTGCTGCGCAAGGCGTGCCTTGCCTACAGGATCGCCATCGAAACCGCGCAGGATGGCGACATCCCCACGGCAATCGCCTCGGCACAAGGCAACCTCGGCGATCAAGATTCTGAAGGCGCGCTTGCCGCCGCGGCACTGCGAATCGAAAAGCAACGCTACCCCGATCGACGCGATGCGGGCCGACTGATCTGGGCCGGCGAAGATTGGATAGACGGGGAGCAGACAGACCAGCAGCAGGCCGACACCTGCGTTGTGCAACCGCTCGTGCCGCATACGCCATGGACACTATCGACCGCGCCACAGATGATCGGGATGGGCCGGACTTTCGCCATGCTAGCAGAGAAGCGGTTGCGCGAGATCGAAGCCGCGCGACCTGTGATCGCGCAATTGCGCGAACTGGCATCTTTGGATCGCCCTACGCTCGTGCTGGCGGGCGATTACAACGTCGGCAAGACCTCGCTCATTCGGCGTCTCCTAGCCGAAGCAGGCAAAGCCATCCCCGACAGTCTGGAAGTACGTGCCGATCCCACGACACTTACAGCCATGACGCATGATCTGGACGGCTTCCGGATTGTCGACACGCCGGGCTTCGGCAGCGGCCGAGCCGAAGACGATGAGATGGCGGCAGATGCCATGACCGATGCCTCGGCAAGTCTGTGGCTGGTAGACGGTGCCGTGCGCGACGATACGCTGGACCGGCTTTGCGCCAACTTGAGCGAAAATCGTACGTCCGGACGCGCAGACCGGTGGGCTCACACACTTCTCGTCATCGGCCGCGGAGACGAGCTCTTCGGTGATCCGCGCATCGATCCGGTTACATATGCCGAACGAGCAGCCGGAAAGAAGCGTGAATACGTCCAGGCACTCGCCGAGCGAGGTATCAACTTCCCCCTGTCGCGCATGCTCGTCGTTGCCGCCGATCCCTATGGCTGCGGCGAGAGCGACGCCCATCGGGATTGGGACGGGATCACGGCCCTGTGCGCCGCCATCGAAGAAGCCATCGTCTCGCAGCAGGGTTGCGGCATCGACTTCGCCGTTGTTTCCGGCGGCGTTGCACGTCTGTCTGCACTTGAGCAACGTCTCTCGCAGGAACAGGACGGATGGCAGGCGCAGGGCAAAGCGCTCGCCTTGCTTTGCAAGCGGATCAGTACACGGCTCGATGAAGGTGCCGCCATGCGCAAGCGAATCGAAACCGAGATCGGCCGGATGATCAATGAAACTATCGATCCGCTGCTCGACGATTTCCTGAAGGCCGACAGCGAAGCTGGCACCGAAGCGGCGGCCAAGAAGTTGGAGAGCTGGCCCGAAGATCCCGTGTTCGTCGAAACGCTGGGTCACTGGGAAGACCGTTGGAAAATCGAGATCGACCGATGGGTTTCGCGCGCGCGAAGCGAAATTGACCGCAGCCGAGCCAATGCGGAATGGAAGCAAGCGCAGATACACGCCGCGACGGGATTGAAGTTCGGAGGCTTGACGCCAAGCGACACTTCCGGCGCAAACCAGGCCGTCGATGTGTCGAGGAGCGGCATCAAACAAGCCGCTCAGATGGCCGATAAGATATTCACCCGCGACAACATGTATAAGGTAGGCAAATGGGCGGGAGTCAAGTTCAAGCCTTGGGGCGCAACCAAGGCGGCGGAGAAACTGGCTGAGGGAACAAAGACCGTTGCCAAGGGCGCAGGCGCGGTATTGGCTGTCGCCAGCGCACTGCTCGAGTTCCGGGCCTACTGGTCCGAGCGCGCAGAGGCGGAAAGGCGCGATCAGGCGCTTGCCGACCTCATCGAAGCCTTGCGAAAATCTGGCGCGGACGTGCGCGCCTCGCTGCTGGGGGACGACGAAACGCCCAGAGGGGCAGCAGCGTACCTTGCCGCGCACCTAGCCGAAATCGGCACCTTGAACAATCGATACGCCCCTGCCGTCGAGATGCTGGAGGCGCGAGCCGCACACATCGCGCAGCAACGCGACGCTATCGCCGCGACACTCGACGAAGGCTGGAACATGCTCGAAATGCTCATGCCGAAGGACACCAACGATGCACGATGACGATTGGTTCAAGCGCGCCGAGGCAGCGCTGATCTCGACCGGGCGGAGCCTGAACGAACCGCACGACAATCGTCCCGTGGTTGCCGTTTATGGCGCCTATGACGCGGGCAAGAGCACGTTGGTCAAACGGTTGCTGGTCGAGGCGGGCCAGCCCGTGCCGTCTTGGCTCACGATCAGCGCCCGCCCCGAAACGTTCGAGGCCAATGATGTCGAAGCCTTCGGCTGCGTGCTGCGTGATACGCCCGGCATCGCAGGCGGCAATACCAGGCACCAGAACGCCGCCGACCGGGCACTGCTCGACGCCGATGTGACGATGCTGGTCATGCCGCCGCAACTGCTCACCGGTAACCGTGACCATGTCCTCGCCAGGATCACGGGCAGCGCCTACCGCCCGGTCGGGCTTTTCACACCCGAATCGTGGATGTTCGTGATCACCAAGCTGGACGACGGCGAAGATCCTTCGGAGAATCTGCCAGCGTATTACAAGCGCCTCGAACTCAAGCGCGCCGAATGGGGCAAGCTACTGGACAGCAACTGCTTGCCGACTGACGCCGTGCCACTCTTTGCGATCTCGGCCGACCCCTACGGCGAAGTCGGCAACGATCCCTCCCCTGAAGCCGACAGCTATACAGCCGGGTGCAGTGAATGGGACGGCGTGGCCGATCTGGTGAGCGCTCTGCGCGCCTTGCCGGATCGCTTGTCCCAACTGCGCCAATGGACTCGCCTACGTCGCGCTTGCACGCTCCTGCGCGATGCGCTTGCTGAAGCGGAGAATCTCCACGCCCGTGCCGATCAATCCGCCACCGAAGCGAGGAATCGTAAACACACCTGGATCGCTGAGTTCGGGGAGCAGCATTTGCAGCTCATCGAAGTGGGCCGCAGCGTCCTCTCGTGCGAGGTCGAGGAGGAACTGAACAGCTTCTTCACCCGAAGGAGTAACGACGACGAGGAGCTGCGCGCAAAAATCGAGGCCATATGCAACGGTTGGTTAAACCGCCAGCTGGCTGCTCTCGCCAACCTCGCGCACGACAGCGATGCTCGTCTACCCCCTCTGGACACGGTCTCAATCTCGGTCGCGCCGCTGTCCAAGGAGGCCCGCCCGTCAAAACATAAGGCTGCCCTTGAGCCCACGCTTCAAAAAACACTGGCCAAACCGTTCGGCAAGCTGGCCCAAGATGCGATTGGCCTGACGCAGCATGTGAAGCTCAACGGGAAAACAACAAACGAGTTGAAGAAGGCACTGGATAAGGAAAGGAAAAAGGAACCGACAGGCCCGAGTGTTAAGGATCTGGAGTCGCTGCTGCAGACGTCGCAATGGCTAGATCATTGCAAAAAGGCCGCGCCTACTATTGCAAATGCCGCATTAGCAGGGATCGATCTGATCATTGCTGATGCCCATCGGCGGGCCAATGCTGAAGCGTCGGCTAAGGAAGTGGCTGAGAGACAGAAGCTTCTAACGGAATTCGCCTCAAGCGCCGCCGTAATGGCCACTGAAAGCATCGCACCGCTATTTGCCGCCTACCGAGACTGGTTGGACGCAGAGGCAGCGCACTGCGATGAGGTCATTAACGCGGCAAACGACGAAGTTGCCCTTTCGTCCCGCCGGATCGAGATGTTGCGCGACCTAATCGAGAATGCACCAGTGCCCCGATCTTAAATGGATTTGGGTCGGATCGGTGATGTTGGTTCGAAAAATTTGGCTCGTGGCGTTACGTTGGCCCCTTGCCATGACACATCGGGTCGTTGTCGACTGTGCCTTCGGCTCCTACGCAGGAGAGCTAGCTTCACGGCCGAGGAAACACCTCCGCCCCCCCCCCGTTTCGCCACACAATTCTAAATGGAAGTCTGGAAGTACGCCGAGATGAACCAAAGGTTCACCCGCGAAGAATTCTATGAGCTGGTCTGGTCGAAACCCCTTACGCACTTAGCCAAGGATTTCAGGCTGTGAGACGTTGCGCTTCACAATATCTGCAGGAAACATGATATGCCTAACCCGCCGCTCGGTTGGTGGGCCAAGCATGCCGCCGACCACAAACTTAAGCGAAGTCGGCTTCCGAAGGCCAAAGCTGGGGTGGCCCTGACAGTCGTCATAGCGAGTGTTGAGGTCCGGTAAGAATCTGACAAATTGGCGTCGGCAGACCAAGGAAAACGCATCTGCCGTTCGATCTCGACCGATACTGCGGGCCAATCGATGTCGTCGAAGCCCGGGAAAGCCGGAAGCAAAGCGAGTCTATCAAAATGCCAACCGCACCCGTTCGCAGCCAAAGCGGCGCTGCTTTCTGGATTTGCAAATTTGCCCGAGGCCAATTGGTTGCCCCCAGCTCGATCTAATGCATGGCGGACAAGATACTCTGGGACGCCGTGGAGAAAAAGTTCCCACATCATCTTGTCCTATTTTCCGTGCCCGTCAAAAGTGGTCGCAGCGTCCTAGCTGTTTGGCCTTTGCAAAGAATTGAACTGGAGAGCCTAGATCGAAGAAATTTCCAGGTGGACACCCCATTCTGGCGCTTCACCAAGTTTCTTGGCCAGTTGGCGTATGCCATTATCAACAACCGTCTGAAACTTCCCAACCACGGCCTGGTTTTCGCACGCCAGATACTCGTAATGGGCGCCTATCAGGGTGCCACAATGGGCGCAGCCATTGCTCAGATAGCGGGAGTTCGCTTCTTGGCTGTGACGGCGCATTATCCGGCCGGGTGAAATGTGCTGTGGCATCACCTGCAGCGCGAGCGCTATCAGATCAGGACAACTGTCGAGTTCCGGAATGATGGCAGAGAGCTTGTGCGGGCCAACGTTGATGTCGAGCCCCGTGATGATCGGCGTTTCCGCACCACACCTGTAGCAGTCAATGATCCCACAGCGCACGGCAACTGCCGCTGGTGCCCCCAACGGTAGTCCGAAGCGATACTTCCGGTTCAGAACGGCTGAAACGAACGGTGCCAGCGGCAGAACCTGCTCGCCTGTTCCGGTTGGTACGTACACTTCAAAGCCATCGGCAAGCGTCCCGCAGATCCGAACGGCAGGAATGTCTTTGGATGCCGCAAAACGCTGCTGCCGGAATACCCAAAGCCCCCGGATCCCCGACGAGGCATAACGGGCCTGACGGCGCGCTGTCTCATCGTCGCTTTGCTTTGACCACTGGACTTCAATGGCGATGCGAGCCGCGTCCTTGCTTAACAGGACATCGGCGCGCCAGGCTTCGCCTTCCGGGCTCAGGCCATCCACTTCCGCAACAGCCAGCCAACCGTTCGCTTTTCCCACTTCTAAGATAACGCGCTTCACCTGCATGTGCTCTTCCGTTTCGGGCGCGCTGTTGCAGGTGCCGCGAACTCTGTGCACGAAATGCTGCGTCCCCAACTTGGAGCGCCTGAGGATCACGTCAGCCTGACAGCAGGGTGCTCGCAGATGCCCTTCCCGCTTGTTCCTCAACGCCAGATTGTCCCACTCCATGGGATCAAATTCGAACGCGTGAAGGCTCTGTCCACTCAGCGCATCTATGCATCGTAGTGCCACGACTGCTTACCTGTACTCGATCATCTGCAGTTCTTTGGCTGTGAGGTGTGCCGACAAGGCACCGATGGCTGCGGCCAGATCACAGTCAAACAGCTCCTTAGAAACGATAGCCGTCCCATTCCGTATCCAGGCCCTTTCAGCGCGAAAGTCGGAAAGCGATTGATGAACGGCGATCTCCTTCGCCCCTGCATGATCTGCCCAAACCGTCGCGCAAATCTGCCAGTCCCATGCTCCGCCGTATCCGTCGAGATTCGCGATGTAGATTCGATTATCCGGATCGTCGCTGGAGAAGCCGACCTTGATCAGGCCCAAGCCCGATGACCGGGCGAGATAAAGGTAGCCTGACAATTCACTTCGACGCGCGAAGGCGATCGAAGCGGGAGAACACTGGATGCAGTTTCCGTATCGATTGCGCAAAGCGTGGCCATTATGACACGGGGTGACACCGTAGGCGACGAACTTCCCCTCCGCCTTCATTCTGGGTCGATATTCAGCTCGCTTGAGGCCCGAGGCATCGAACGCTTCTTCAGGTTCGATCCCGTGGTGCTTCAAGTAGCGCAAATGCGCCTTGGTGAGGCGAGCCAACGGCGGTGCTCCCTTTTCAAATCCCTGCCGCGCACGGCGAGTTCAAGCTCGCGCAGGGGTGAACCGAGACTGTCATGCGGGCTTTGCTTGTTTGGCCTTCGCCTGGCTCGCCTTTCCAGAGGGAACGACGCGAATCTGCAAATGACCGGTTTCAGTTCTGCGTGATTCGAAGCCCCCTGCTCTTTCGACCAAGTCGCTCAGCTTGCCGTGACCATAGGTTCGGGGATCAAAGTCGGAGGCGAGCGCTGCAAGGCGTTGACCCACCCGCCCGAGAGGTACCCAGCCCCCTTCATCATCGAGCTGTGAGATGGCAGTTCGGATCAAAGGTGCCGCAGCAGTGGGCGATTTCTTTACGCTAGCCGGACGGGCATCCTGTCGACCTGGCTCATCTGACGTTGGCGCCTCTGGCAGCAGGTTCTCAGTGTAGATGAAGCGGCGACACGCTTGGCGGAAGCTCTCGGGTGTTTTCTGCTCTCCGAAGCCGTAGACATCTATGCCTTGCTCACGGATACGCGAGGCCAAACCGGTAAAATCACTATCGGAAGAGACAAGGCAAAACCCGTCAAAACGACCGGTATGCAAAAGGTCCATCGCGTCGATGACCAACGCAATATCCGAGGCATTCTTGCCGCTGGTATATGCAAAGTTCTGGTGCGCCTTGATCGCATGTGTAGCAAGAACGTCGGCCCAGGATTTAAGCCGAGTGCCGGAGAAATCACCGTAAATGCGGCGGACACTTGCCTCACCGATCTTTGCAATCTCTTCAAAGAGGCGCGGTGCGATCCGAGAGGATGCATTGTCTGCGTCAATCAAGACAGCAAGACGTGGGGTGCGAGGTTCATTGGCCATTTTGCACCATTGCCCTGATAGCCATTAATTAGCTGATAAAGCCTGCAAGGCGGTGGCTTACAACGGCCTGATCTTGAGGGGTCCTGAGCAGGCGCTTGGCCCTATCGTGCGAGAATTCATCCACATTGAGAACGACTAAACTGTAGCCATGCCTCGGCAGCAAATCGGCGCGGCGCTCATCATATCGTCGGCGCTGTTCACCCCGAGGAACGCCGGAAATCGTTGGCTTATCGTCGAAGAATCCGACACGTTCGCGGTGTTGGCGCTCATGATATTCCACTACGAGGCCAAGAGCAGGATAAAAGCCATCGACAGGTAATGGCTTCCGGTGACCACGCCGATCTGGATCTCCGGTCAGAAACGGGAAGCAATGCTGTCGGACGGCCTTCAGCCCGAGAACCGCGTCGCAGAGATCGAGCACGTAATGCTCGTCACGTATTGCGGCCTTGCAAGCGCCTTGTGCAGCCTTTGACGTCGATAGGAGCCTGACACGCCCTCCTGTTAGCTGCGCCATGACCCGTTCGATGTCTCGGTGCTGATCGCTCCCTCGCACGACCTCCCAACGACCGTTGTGCGAATGCCAATCGAGACTTGCAGCTCGAAGCGCTGCTCGTAGGCGCTTGGGGGCTATGCCGCTGGCGGCGGCCATTTCTACAGCCGTGATCAATTCGCTTGGGCCAGCCATCCAATCTTCCTTTTCCGAATCAACGAGCCAGGACGAAATTGCCGCGAACCAGGCAACTTTCGATTTCACAGAAAATGGGAACGAATTTCCAGGTTTGATCGCCCGCTCCCCGTATCACCGGGCTTTCTGCTGCAAATTGACATCACAGACGGGAAGAAACAGTAGGGGATTATGCCCCTCAGATTTTGCGGCATCGAGCCATTCTCGACCGGAGACGCCTCGGCGCGCCAACTCATGAAGCGTCTCAACAGTACCGGCAGCGGCGATCTCGCGATCGCGCACTCGAGCAACGGTTGCGCGCAAGTCGCCTGCCTTCTGCTCCAAAACCTCTAACCATGTCGACGTACCAGCATTTTCCATTGGCGCGTGAGCAAGAACGAGAGGGGCAAGCTGGATTGCCTCCCCCAACTGTACCAGCGTGAGTGCCCGAGAACTCGCAGCTTCCCTAGCCATATCGTCTTGGGAGGATGCCATCCGCGCAGTCACGCGAAGCCCTGATGCGAGAGCGAAGGCTTCGACCAAGGGGTCCGTGTTGAGCACATTGCTCGCGGCACCTAGCTCGCGCGCGCGGCGCTCGAAGCTGTCCGCTAGAAAATGTGCATCCCGTGCAATTGCAATCCATTCTCGTTGGGATGCGGATGGCAACCAGGCCTCTTCAACCTGATCAACCAATGTACGAAGTCGCGTGAAATCCTCTGCGATCCTCTCGACTCGCATGGCCTCCAGTCCCCGCACGATGGCATCTAGGTTTGGAAGGATCGCGTCGACCTTCTCCTCGACCGTCGCGATACGCTTTGCCAAGATCGCGGCGCCAGCTACGGAAACACCAATACCGATCCCACTGACCGCAAGGTTTGCGATTTGCAGCGACTGAACGACAGATATCGCAGCCTTGATCTGCTCGTTCTGAACGACAGTGACTGCATCCATCGCCATTTGCGGCAGGCCGAGCGGGCTCAAGTTCAGCAAAGAGGATATTGCTGACGTCTCTTGCAGATGACCGACAACCCGTCCCGAAGAAACGGACTGAATTATCGAACCAGCAACGCGGTACTCGCCTGATGACACGCCAGCCAGCAGTTCGGCAGGCACTTCTCGCAGGACCACGTGAGAAAGTGCCCCGATCATAACGCTTTTGCACGTTTAGCGGCGTGGTCAAACTCCGCGGTCAACTGCTGCAGGATTGACGGTGAGTTTTCATCTCCACCAATTAGCGAGGCAACGACAAAGGAACGGACGCGGTCACGCAGTCTGGCTTGGGTCCGGTCGCGGATCTTCGCGGTGTTGAGCAGCCCTGTTGCAATGCCCAGTCCGGCTAGCGCGCCGCCGCCGAGTACAACCGGCCAGCTGATTGTTGTCGTGGTGACCAGTCCAAGCCACGCGGTCGTCGTTGTCACCGCTGCGAAAGGAAGCGATGCGGCTGTCGCAACCCCCGCAGCGAGTGGCACTGCTGCTGCAGCGATATCCTTGGCGCCATCGAATGCACCCTCTGGTTGCTCAGCATAGTCCGGACATCTAACCCAGACGGCTTGTTCCTCTACAATCGCCGCAAGGGCGGCGTTTGCTTCGTTGAGAATCTCAATCGCTACAGGCTCCGCGACCTCCCGAACCTTCGGAGCGATGCTGTTTTGCAAGAAGGCGGACTGCGCCAAAAGGCCGTCCTTCAGACTTGCATTGGAAACGTCCTGCTCAGCGCTCGCTATCAAGTCGGCCGCGACCTGATTGAGCGTTCTGGCCGCAACAAGCGAGTATTCCGACGCCCAATCATCGATCCGGTGCCCGAGAAAAATGCGATTAAATAGGCCCATTCTTGTCCCTCGTTCTCCGTCAGCCGTAAGCCAAATTCTTAAAAGCGACCACCCACGACAAAAACGGTCGCATGGCTACTGCCGGCGCAGCTTCGACATGTTGAGATTTGACCGATCAAAAGGTACGAAGCCGGACGCAAGCTTGGCGGCCACCCGCCATGGAATGAGTAGTTGGATCCTGCGACCGAATTTGTCGTGACAATTTCTCATCCTCCGGCGACGCAGAAGGAAGGGTTCAAGCAATATGGATAAGTTCCGGATCCGCTGGGTGGACTCAATGCACACAGGCGATGATTTCGAACTCATTCTCCAGGCGCTCGAAGTGGGTCTAGACGAAGGTCCAATCATCTCGGTCCCGCGGCGCGCTGCGCGTCGACTTGGTACTAAAGCTGGGGCAGACTATCAGGCTTTGGTGTTCGAAAATCCGGACTGGCTCGGCGCACACCTTGCAGAGTATCGGGACCAGCTCGATCACGAAATCTGGCTTGGTGTCTGCGAGGGTGTCCCAAGGGAGAAGCGGCAGGATGCAACAGTAGCCCTGTGGCATTATGCCAAACTGATAAATGAGCTCGCAGGTCGGAATCGGAAGCTTCCACGGCCGGGGAGAGCCTGCTCCTTAGCACCCCTTGTGTACGGTGCTGTCGAGGAGCCACCAGCCGAATGCGTTGAGGCGTTCCTCGAACAATCCGGAGAGGCCTTCGAAACCATGGCTTCGGAGTATAAGAATATTCCCGCAAACATTCTGATTTCACGAGCATGACGCCCATTCCGATGGGACTGATCGGCCTTGCTTGACGGATCCAGGGCATCGCTGCTCGCGCAGCTAACATATCAGGATATTCGAGCTAGAATGTCGTTGGATCTTCTTCGCAGTATCGTGAACCCCACTGCGCGGTCGCCATCTGACACCATTCGCTAATTAGTGCCCGCTGCGTTTACCAAGCAGAGGACGCTTGTAATCCCAAAGAGCCTGCTCAAGTAGTAACAGTGTCTGCGGGTCAAGGTCAGGGGCGAAGAACCAGACCATGGTCCTTATCTCGAACGGGTGCTGTGCCGCCCACTGCTTGAGGCGCATGGCAGAGGTCCCACTCCCCCCAGTCAAGCCCAGATGCTGAGAGAACCGGCTGACAACGGACTTTGAGCTGCCGACATAAATCGCTCCAGGATAGGCATCTTCATGCAGCCGGCTGTAGCTGAGCTTCTGACCAGTACTGTCACACGAGGCTGGCTTGCGGGCATAGCTCGCACGAAGCTCTGGGTAGCCAGACGGATCCACAAGCTCAAAGCAGTAGATGGCGAGGGCGGGCGCCGTGCAACGGCGACGCAGGCTGGTAACGATCTCGGATGCCCGATCAGGGGACACGATGTCGGATAGCCGGAAGTTGACTGAGGTCTCGCCCAGCATTTCGACAGTCTCCAGGCTTCGGGCAGCTCTCTCTAGGCTCTCCAGAGCTTGTCGGCGCCACGCGTCCATCTCCATTCATATGGTCCTTTTGAACTGAAGTTTTCGCGTTGGTCGTGCTGCGCCGCGGCCGAAGATCGAGGGCAAACTGGCTCATGGCGAGGATCTTGTTGTGCTACCTCTGGCAAGGTGGTTCACCAGATCCTCCTGATTGGGCTGCCCCAAAGCTAGTCTGTAAAGCAGGCGCTGACGCTGGAGTTGATCAAACCGTTCCATATATGCTGCTTGAGATTCCTCCTGTGCAGACCGGTCCCGTCTGAATGACGGGGAAATCACCCGCCCCGTGGGTCACGGCTCGAGCTTGATCTGCAATTCTTCCAATGTCGCTATGTCGACTCCCTCGTCGACGAGACGATCAAGGTAGGCCAACAGATCATCCTGCCTTGGCTGCCCAAACGCCAGCCTGTAGAGTGTCAAACTGCGCTTAAGCCAGCGCAGTCGCGTGTTTTCGCGGCTCATAGGCAGCATGGGCACGCGCCGTTCGACCTTCACCGGACCGTCATAAACCCAATAGGGCACAAGTTCCGACGAGCTCTTCGTTGCACGCCGCGCAGAGTCGAACATTGCCCTCCAGGGATCCTTCGGAGTCTTCGCTGCAATGCGGATTGTATCTGCATGTGCCTTCGCGACATTGTGCCGAACGGCATGGCCTTTGAACCGGTGAACCCGCCCTTCCCTCTGCTCAAGATCGACTGGATTTCCAGGAAGGTTCCAGTGATAGACCCGATAGCAATAGGGGTGAAAATCCAACCCTTCCTGACCTATCGAAGTCGTGGCCAAAACGAACGGTCGGAAAGGAGAATTGAAGGCGTCCCGCACGCTTCCCAACCGGACTGTTCCGCCTTCGTCATCCTTGTACTCAGCCAGACGCATGGCAAAGCGGCCACGCATCCTGATAGGCGGATGGAAAACGACCTTGTTGTCTTGGACCCCTACATCATCGACGTCGATCTGTGACGGGCGTACCGCCAAAGCATGCGTCATGGCCTTAGCCACCCCGGCGACACGATCACGCTCTGAGCTACTGGCCAAGCCTTCACCTTCGACAAGATAATGCGCGTACTCGTCGAGCACAGCCTGCAGGTTGTGGCCCCCCCCGTGCACCAAAGCGCTGCGCCAATAATGCTCATCTCGTTCCTGCCGAAGCAGAGCGACAGCGTCGTGCTGGTTGAAGAGTGCGCGGAAGCCCCAAGCAATTGAAGCCGCAGCGTCCAGCAGATCAGGATCATCCCAGGCCAATCCAGGTGCAATCCGGCGCAGAGCTCGCAACGCGCAAACGGCTGGGCTTCCCAAGGCAACGTCTACCAGCAGATTCAACGTTTCGTCGTCAAGCGCCCCTACCGACACGTCGGCCGACGCTCTGTGCAGTTCTGAGATATGCTCTCGAAAGCCATCTTCCTGTGCTGTCCATCGGTAACCGAGGTACTTTAGCCACCCTGGCGCCTTAGTCTTTAGACGCACGTCTATCGTTGCCGGAATAGACCATTCGGTATCCCGGCCAGACACATCGGCGACGGTCTCTGCCGCGAAAAGGTGTCCAAGCTCTGTTCTAATTTTCTCGGCAATTGCCGTTCGCATTTCCTCTACTGATAGCTGCGTCGGCGAGCCAGCAAACACCTCGAGCGGATCGCCAACTCGGGCCAATGTTGGAGATGGATATATCAGGTGCAGCGCCCGCATCGCTGCCGGACGGCCATCAACCAGCTTGAACTGCAATGGACGACGGCGTGTGGCTTCGGAATACGATCGAACGACAGACGCGGCACCCATACGGCGCTCGGCTTCGTAAGACAGCAGCGCAGCAAGTGCATCGGGCACCATTTGCCATGCAGAAAAGATGAGCGCCTTCGTCGCCGGTGGGCCATCCGGGACAGGTCCATAGTATGTCAGTGCCGGCGGGAGCCAAAGGTGCTGATGGAGCCCAGAGCCAAAAAGATCTGACATCAATGCGCGAAGACGCCCGTTCGCCGGATCGATAGGCTGATAGGCTTCGACTTGTTCGCGACGGATCCCAAGCACCTGTGCGTCGCGCAATGCAGACAGCAATGCCGGGTCAGCATTCGCGGCTTTATCCTTGAGGCGATGCTTGAGCGTGTAATCACGCATGAAATTCAGGAGGTAGGGCGCGGACTTCCAATACTCGATGATATCGCGAGCATCGACAGCGCGCGCCACGCGCGCAAAGGCTTCCGCCTGATGGAGATCGACCGGCGCGAGCGGCACATCGATTGCTGGCTCCGCCAACATGGAGTCTCGCTCCACAGTGCTGCCAACACGCTCGGTGCGGGCCATGACGCGCTTCAGTGTACGCTGAACCTTGTTGCGCGCGCGTTTGGCATCGTTCGAAGTCGTCGGCAGTTGCTGGAGAAGATTGCGGAAGCGGCGCATTTCGCGGTCGAGCTCGACCCTAATGTCCGCGCCCCTATCACGGCCATAAAGGAACTCGATCGTCTCGAGGAAGTCCTCGTAATGATCTCCGTCTTCCGGCTCATCCCCGGTAAGCGTAAGCATCTTGTAAGGGGTGGCGGAGAGGAGAAGTGTGCGCGCGCTGGCAGTATCGTCGGAGTACTCGAACAGAGCCCGTGCGAGCTCAGCTGGTTCTCCTTCCCCGCGCAGCAGCTCCCGAAAACGTTGAAATTCATCGAGGATGATGAGGTCGGGTTTGAGCGCGCTGACACAAGCGTGCGATAGTTTGCCCCGCAGCGCCCCGATCACGTCGTTGCGCTTCCATCGCTTCTCATCAGGGTAAGTCGGCTGTCGGCGAGGAAACAGTGAAATCATTTCCTCGATGGATGAAGTCAGAGCCAGATCATTGCGAACTGCCTCCTGAAAGTTCGCAATGATCGTCGGATCGATGCCTTGAAGTGACATGTCGCTCACACAGGCATCCCACCGACCATTCCCAGCGTCCACTTGGAGCGCGTTCCTGAGCGGCGTGAACGGGTAGCCCATGGCTTCGAGCAGGCGATGCACAAGTGCGCGCTCCTCCACCACCCCGGTCGTCGACCGAAGGTTGAACGTGGTCCCGGGCGTGAGGCTGATGAAGTTGACCTTGTTCGTGGAGAGGTCTTGCTCCCCGCGCAGCTGCAAAGGGACCAACGTCATCCGGGTAGGAAGCGCCATCGCGCGCTTTCCCAACACGTTCAGGCGATTGAGGTTTTGTGCAGCGATGGCCTGGTTGGAGCAGATGTAGAGAATGTCGATCCGTTTGGATCGATCCCATAACGCTTCAATAGTCTTGGCAATGACCCCACGGGCAACCATCGTCTTGCCCAAGCCCACCTCGTCCGCGACGAGGAATTGGCGGACAGGATCTGCGCCGTGCAGACGGTCGAAAACATAGTCCACCGTGCGACGCTGAAAGCGCTTGAGCTGAGCTAGGGCAGGCCCCGCGTCGAACCGCTCATCTTCCATGGCCAGCCTCCTCCAGTGCCGAGCGGAAGACCTGCCAAAGCGTACGGAATTCTTCAGGTATAGGATCGATGCCCGCAGAGCTCGGTTCGCTGAGCCGGGTCATCAGTCGATCAACCGCGTCCAACCGACCATCTTTGGCGCAGAGGGCCCGGACCAGTTCCTCAAGCATCGGTTCGTCGTCCGCGACCGACATTGCCCAACCTGCCCCAGTACCATTTCCTGCAGCTGCCAAAGCTGCTGAAAACGGATCACCAAGGGCCGTAAGCAACAGCCTCAGGTAGCGAAGGAATGTCTTTCGATCGTTGATCACAGACCGCATGATCGCCACGTCGCGTTCAGCCGGCAGGCCTTCAATCGGCAAGCCAGTGCTAAAGAGGACCGTTCTACCAGTCGCCTGCTCTTTCAACTCGATCGCAATAAAGCGGGTCACATCGGCAAGCGGGATCACCCCAAGATCTAGCGGCTGGCCGGATTCAAGAGGATTTTTGGCATCGCGGGCGTGCCCTTCCCCCCGCGTTATTGGCCAAACCCGCACTTGGTCGATTCCCGCCAGTGTTATTCCCTCTCCTGGCGGAACCAGCCACAAACGCCAGCTTCCGGGACCTTCGGCCGGTTGTGCTTCGCAGCGGATGGTGAGACCACCTCGCGCAAGTGCCCGCCGAGCAAACAGTAAAACACGTTCGGCTGCGCGCTCGGATGCTTCAGCAGCGGCCAGCTCCCCCGGGTCATAGGTACGCGTCAGTCGCCCGAAGCCGCCTTCTCCGAGGATCGTGTCGATGGACCCTAGCTTCGATGTTTTGCCGGTGAAGGTTACGAAAAATTCGACATTACGCCCTGAAATGAACGCCGGCGTGGTGGCGTTTCCCGAACCCAGCGTCAGGCGAGTATCCCAGCTGTGCTCGGCAACGATGATCTTGGCATGAAGCCCATCGAAGGCCATCAACTCAGTTTCTTCACCATCTTCGCGTTCCGCCATTTCGTCGAGCACGGCAACACGCTCAAAGTTATCCAATATCTCTTCGGATATGCACGCCAGCTGGTCAGGCCTGCTGATCAAGACTTCGGCCGATCGGCGTGCCTTGTTTGCAAGAGTCTCGAGCGCGTCGTCGTCACAAAATGGCGAGACTACGCCGATGCGGGTACATTCTTGCGGCTGCCAGGGCCGCCCTCCCAAGCCGTTGACTGCGAACTCAAGCTTTTCACACCCATCAGGCAAAACCCACTCTGCGAAGCGCATATCCTCCGCGAGTTCCATTGCGAGAGCACGCTGCTCTTCAGCAATGGCGCCAACAGCCAGGTTGGGGAGCGTTGAAAGCAACGCGTGCAATGGACGGTTCTGCGCCTTTGGTTGACGCGTTCGGCGTCCGTCCAGACGGACTGCCACGTCCCAGGAGCGGTCGCGTGTCAGATTGCGGGATAACACAAGCACGCGAAGAAGATCATCGCCTTCGTCGTCCAAGGGCTTGAAACGTAAAGCCCAGATCTTCGGATGGAAGCTTCCCTCCTTTGGGGCTTTGACCTCGACGATGACCTTTTCGAGCAATGAACAAAGGCGTGATTGCTGGGTATGCGCCGCGTGGATCTGGCCGGCCTCGGCAAAAACAGCCAAGCGCCCAGCAATCCGCTCGGCACCCTCCAGCAATGCGATGGGGTGTTGAAGAATTTCCTCTCGATTGTCTGCCGCAAAGAGAGCGAGACTTACCGGAACCGCTAGCGCGGTTTCAAAATCGAGCGAGAAGGTTGTCGCAACCCCGGCATCAAAACGATATCCCGCTGGGGCCTGAAGGCTGTCGCCGTAGAGCAGCCGATTCTCTGGATCGAGCGTATTTTTGGTCAACGCTTGAGATCCTTCAGATAGCTGCGAGCGATGGGCCAACGAAACTGAAACCGTTCGATACCGGAAGCACCCTGCCAACGATCCCTGGCACTTGTGTTCGCGAACCTGGACTGGCCTTTCTTGAGCCTTTTTTCACGTGCGATGATCAGTGCATTGGCGGCGTCGCGATTGCGGCTAATTCCTCCTTCCTTGCGGATCAAAGACACCCAATCGGTGACAAATCGCTTCGCGGGCTCAAGCACCTGGTGCCCCGTGTGGCGCGTCTCATGCCAGAAGTCATCCAACGACCAAGACACTAGCGCCTTGGAATCAAATTCATCGCTCCATTGAGCAAGCGCAGACTGGTACTTTTCGATCCAGTCCTCCTTCGCTCGCAACTCGCTCAGCAGCAGGTTGTAGAGCAAGGAGGCGCCATGCATCACGCCCGAGAATACCCTGGCGTGGTCGACCACCCTTCGTGCTTGAGCAGGAAAATCAGCCAGATGCGGGTGCAGCCAGATTGCGTCTGCCGCAGCGCGATCGTGTCTGCACGCGAGATAAGTCAGGAGGCTATTGGGATGGCGTTCGACAAGCCGATCAAGCAGGAAACTCGCTTCGTCGGGCTTCAGCTCGAAGTCGATGTCTTCCGGCCACCCTGCCGGTGGGTCAGGCAAGCGCTCGTGCCACAGCGAGCGACCGCGCGGAGCACCTCCAAGATCATCTTCGGCGTGATCTTTCGCAGCATCCTTTGGCCAATTCGGCAGCGCCGCAAAATAGGCATCGATCGAGCCGGGAAAACAGCGAATGCCCCAGCTTTCAAGACCGGACCAGTAGACGCTACTGGGTAAGCGCTTGAGCTTATCGCCCGCGTCCCGTCCAATGATGCCGACGTCTTTCGGTGCTCCCGCGATCAACGCTCTAACGAGTTCAATTTCCTTTTGTCTCGCTCTGGTGGCCATTTCCCGGACCCCAAGGTTCGAAGGCAATGACCTCAGTATCCATGGAATGAACAGCATGTACCGCAGCCGCGTCTGGATCGTACTCGTCCCAGGAAATAGATGATCGGCGATGGAATCTCTGATCGCGCCAAGCCCAAGCTCATCCCGACTGTCCTGCTCACGAAAAAGGTCCATCAACCGTTGCGCACGGTCGCGTTCTTTCTCGTCAAAATCGATCCAGCCGATCGCGGAATTCATGCTCAGCGCCAAGTTCCGCTACCCCTCAAATGCCACTTCCGAGCGTCAATTCGCCGGTCTCTGTCCAAAACAGGGCAGTGCCAATTACCGGTTTCCCCCCTTTCGCGCTGATAGCCTCGGCATAGGCCGCAAGCTGTGGCCAATAGGTTTCGAAGCGGGCTGTGTGGTCAGCAACCGGGCCACTCTTGTGGTCCACGATCATGAATCCATCCGTTCCCTCGGCGATGAGATCGACGATGATGCTCTGACGTCCTCCATCCGGCAGTGCGATGTCGATAGGCTGTTCGATATGCAGGCGCGGATAGCCAAGCTCCGTGAGGGTCTCACGAAGTGCTTGCGCCTGTTGTCCGAGAAGCTCGACCTCAGCGTCGGATACACGGCAATGCTGGCTTACCCTGCCCCGCAGATCGGGTCGGCATAGCAGTATCCGCAATGCCTCGTGGACTGCAGTTCCCTTATCCGTTGCCTGTGCGAGATCCGATCCGTTGAGCCGGACACCCGTTGAAATCGGCCGGGTCTCAATTTGCAAAGGCAGCGGCCGAGTGGTGGCGATTGTCTGGGAAGGACTGATGACCGGGGTAAGCTGGCCGATAGCTCGCCTTTCAATGGCAAATCTGGGTTCGCGATCGTTGCTCTCAATGCGAACTCTGCCTTCCCCGTCGAACGACGCTGGGATCTCCTTGCCACAAATCGTCATGCGCGACGGGAAGTTCACCGAACCGACAGTGATCTGATTGCCCTGCAACTTGATGCCACAGCCGTCGTTTAAAAG
>NZ_BJYR01000039.1 GCF_007991615.1 Novosphingobium sediminis
GGTCGTAGGAAAGTGTTCATCGGCAATACCGTCTGGAGGTGGAAGGATGCGGACGCATCTTTTCCAGTCCAGCGCTCGCAATCGACGATAACGACGTAAAATCAGTATTTTTGTGTCGGTGAAAGCCGTTACGGCAGCCGGGATTTGACGACGACTCGGATAGAGGAACTGATTCGCCTCTAAACGAGATGTTCCGTGTATGTTCTTTTCGTTTTCCTACATGGGATGCTTCGCGATATGCCTGCGACTCGAACCAGTGCAGATGCGAGGAGACAACCATGTACCATCCAACCGCCGCCGACAGACCGGCTAATCAAAGTCTGGCGCGCGTGCTTGCCCATGCGATCGATGCCGCCGGCAAACCCCGGCACAGGATTGCCAGTGAATGCGGGATGCACCGCGAGACCCTGCTTCGCGTTGCGCGCGGCGAGCGGCCAATTGGGCTCGACGAAGCGGCACTTGTGCTCGCCGCCTGTGGAGCGCACCCTCGCGCGACCATGATTCTTGCTCTTGCCGGGCAAGAAGAGCTCGCTTGCGAGTGGATGCATGGCGAGATGGGCGAATTTCTCGAAGAGTTCTTCACCAGCCTCCCAGTCCATCTTCAGCGGACCCTGGGGCGGCGGATTGAGGATCTGCGGCCTCGGTGGGCCAACGGCACCTCACAGCTCGTGGCACGAATGCTTGCCAAGCACATCGATGATTTTGTGGGCCGCGACATCGTGATGTCGCTGTCGCGGTAAGCTTGAGAGTTCGGAGGGGACCGAACCTTGCGAATGAGACGGGAAATGAGCGATCTGAAACAGACAGATGCATTTGTGGTCCCGGCACCCGGGGCGCGCCTGCTTCGCTTGCCGGAAGTCATGGCGCGCGTGGGATTGCGGCGTTCGGCGATCTACCAGCGGATGAGCGAGGGACGATTCCCCAGGTCTCGATCGTTGGGGCCGAAATGCGCGGTCTGGGTTGAGACGGAGATCGACGCCTGGATCGCATCGATCGCTGAGACGCGGTAGGAGAGGAATTGTCCGTGATAGGTCACCTATCACGTCTCGCTTGACTCTTTGGTCGTGATAGGTCACATATCACTTCCATTGGAGATCGGCATGGACATTCCCTCAATCGAGGCGCTTGAGCATAACTTGCGCGAGACACTCGTACTCAAGGCGGAAGAGCTCGCTGTACTCGCGGGCGGTGAAGTCGGCGCACGGTTGGTCGCCGAGTTGACGGGGGTGAATGACGTAAGCGGCGTTCCGACGGATTGGTTTGCAAGCGATGTCCAGTTGGCCCGCATCGACTTAGACCGCCTCGCCATCACGGCTTGCGTCCGAGATCTCCACGACCGACTACTTGCCCGGTCCTTGGGAATGCGTGTTGGCGACGGGTGGCTCTCCTGCGATGAGATCGAACAGGAAGCTCTCGATCCGATCGAACAGTTTCTTTCATCGCTGTCGCATGTCGCGTTAGCCGCATATGATTGGACTTCGAGCCGCAATGGCCCGCTCAAACAGCTCCTCCACCTGGGGAAGGCTTGGCATCATCTCCTCGAGGCACTCGATGCCGGGTCGCAGGGCGACTTTACTAGCGAACCATTGACTGTCACCGATGTTGCAAACCTTGCCGGGATAGAAGAGCGGTCGCTGCGCAATCGGGTCGGAAAGAACGGCCCACTGCGGTCGGTCGAGCAGTATCGGCAGCGAAAAAGTGCTGTCTCTCACCGCGGCTTTGTTGCCATCAATCGCTTCGATGCGATCGATTGGCTTTTGTCGCGTCGCGGTTTCATACTTGGAAGCCTGCGTCCTGGCATACTGGCGTCCCGGCTAGAGCAAATCTCCGACCCGGCCACGCGTGCTCGCGCAGCGTTGATTTCGGGAATGGCTCTTGGGCAGAGGCTTGAGCTGATCGCCAACGAAACAGGCTGCGCCCTGGCTGATGTAAAGCTGCTGGCGGACGGGCACGGACCGCTCGCCGCCGTCGATCCGGTCGTAACCTACGTCATGAACTTCGACAGAGCCCGATTGTCCAACACCGCCCCGGCTGAATAGCCGGAGGGGCGATCGGGATGGCGCTCTTACGGGCGCCCGTGGGGCCGGCGACACGCTTCGCGCCGGATGAAGCCAGGTCGGTTCACCTTTCCCGAACCCGGTTTCCCTGAACGCGGGGACACGCGTGACAGCCGGAGAGACGGCACCCTTAGCCATGATAACGAGGCGGAAGGGTTCTCTAGGATCAATCGCGCAGGACCAACACCATGCAAATCTGCCCGCATGAAATTCTTCGCACGCTTTTGGAAGCCGAGCCGCGTCAAACTTGCGAAGCGCCAAGGGACGCACGTGGACTCTACGGTCTCGTCGATCATCGTGGGAAGCTTCGTTACATAGGAGCAACGCAATCAGTCCGGCAAACGCTCTACCAACGGATCCACAACCGTCACCGAAGTGGTTCGGAGGGCATGAGTCATTATTTTTCCGACATGTATAATGTTGGACGAATGTGGCGTGACCGGGACGACAGAATCAACTTGGCAGACGGAAAGATCGCTAAAAAACTCCGCAATGCATTTGTTTCGGACCATTGCAGAGCGGTGTGGACCGTCCTTCCGGACACGGTTGACATCATGCGTCTAGAAGATGCCGTTATCGCGATCGCCCCAGAGCACGCTACTGCATGGAATGGTCGAAAAATGGCTCCCTACTGCGAGCCTGTCGAGTTGGTTGACGCTACCATCGCGCGGCTTCGCCTGGATCCGCGCCAGCGAGCAGCCATCGATAGGCAGCATGAGCGGTTTATGAAGTTCAAGACTACTGGTTTGATAGTCGCGTAAATCGCGATCTGGACAAAATTTCGGCCATTAGATTCGGCGAAGCCTGATCAGCCAGTATCACGCTGGCCGAATAACCCGACTGGCGATCCGGATGTCGGATTTTGGAGCGATCCTGACGGCGGGCGACACGACCGCGTTTGAGGAAGTCAGAGCGGTGGTCGTTTGACGAGCTTGGCATCCCTGGAAGCGAGCATGGACGTAACGGTCGCTGAGACGGGGCGAAAGGTCAGGAATGTTCGCACGTCCTTCCCGCCGGTGTCCTAGATGGATTGAGCAGTTAAACCGCGAACGCTAAATTTCGACGGTGCCCCATCTACCGCAAGTGGGGTCCGCTCGCTAAGCTGCGACAATGGCTTATCGTTACCCTGTCGGAAATTCGCTGCATCCTGAGGTGTTAAAAGAGAAGCAGCGTTCGCTTCGGGACGGCTTCCAGACGCCGCTGGCACTTCGCGTTCACCGGGCGCTTTCTTGGCTTCGGCGAGCGGAAGCCGAGGATCAGGACCATGACGTCCGCTTCATTCTGCTCTGGATCGGTTTCAACGCGGCGTATGCCGGTGATGTCGAGGCGTCTGCCAGCAGCTCTGCACCGGAAGGGGAACGTGGGCTGTTTCAGTCGTTTTTCTCGACATTGGTGAAGTTTGATGGGCGTCACCGTGTCTACGACGCGGTCTGGCAGCGGTTCAGCCAGGAGATCCGCCTCCTTCTGGACAATCGCTATGTCTACCATCCCTTCTGGCAGCATCAAAACGGCGTGCCGGGATACCAAGACTGGGAACACAAGCTTGATCGCGGTCGGACGGCGATCAATCATGCCTTGCGGGAGCACGACACTGTCCGGATCTTATCGATCCTGTTTGACCGGCTCTACGTCCTGCGAAACCAGCTGGTGCATGGTGGAGCAACCTGGAACAGCGAGGTCAATCGCGACCAAGTAAGAGACGGCGCGTCGCTCCTTGGTTGCTTGCTACCGATCTTCGTCGATCTGATGATGGACAATCCCCAGCATGAATGGCCAATGCCGAACTATCCGGTAGTGGATTAGGCTGCATGCAGACGATAGACGATCTCGTTGCAGACTCGTCTGCGCTCATCGATGGCTATCTCGATCCTGCGGGCCGAGAGCAGCTTTACAATCGCATCTGGCATTGCTTGCGCTGGCAACAGCACGATCCCGACGACAGGATCATGCAGCTCATCATCCGGCTCTACGACCTGTTTGTCCGCGTCATGCCCGTGGATAAACGTATGATGATTTATCAGGCGGCGAAGAACGAGGTGGAGCACCGGCGTTTCACACCAGCCGCCTTCATTGTTTTCATGCAGAATGAGGTTGACGAGGGGATAGCGTCAACCGCGACGATCGATCTTTTGGCCTACAGCAATCGTGACTGGTCTTCGCTTCCCGTGGGGTTCAAGGCGCTCCTTGGCATTGTCGAACACGGCATGTGCAGAATTCCGGGAGCGCTATTTGGGGCCGCAGTGACGTTTGGCGACGGCAACCTGCTCATTGGCTTGGACACGATGGCGCCCCACATGACCGATCGCGACATCAACATGGCCGCGCGCATGCAGACAGGGTACGTTCATCATGCGGCGATCCAGTATTGGCTTTCGATCGCTCGCCGCATGGCAACACGAGAAGATCAAGTTGCTCAATCAGTCGTCCGAAGCTGCGCCAGTGCTCTGGTACGGTACCATCAAAGCGCCTTCCAGCCTGTCGTTACCGATATTGAAAGGCATTATCCCGCGTGGGATTTTGACCCTTCGGTATCGGTAAAGCAGCATTGGAGCTTTGAGGAATACGGGAAGCTGATTGAGCAGCAGCTATGGAAGATTCACGAAGCTGAAGCCGGCGAAAAGATTTTTGGAGAGGTCTTAAAGGTCTGGTGTGCGTCAGTAGATTAGCGATGTTCAGCATCGACCGGCGTCTGACCGATTTTTGCGTTCCGCGTTTCTGGTACTTGACCGGACGAAAAGTGAAGTTGCTAATTTCTGGGGCATGATGAATGAGGTCGTTGGGAGATCAATTGAAGGACATCGGTCTGGTCGATCCCAAGAAACTCGGTCAGTCAGATTCTTCGAAGTCGCGAAAGCAGGGCCCCTCCCGCAACAGTGACATTACCTCAAAGCTGATCCTTGAATTGCCATTGTTAGGGCGAGTTACCCGGATCGACGAGGGCCGGGGATTCGGGTTTGTCGCCATTGGTGGTGGCGGAGAGGACCTGTTCTTTCATCTCAAGGGCTATGCTGGCCGTCGTACCGGCGCAGAATCGCTTCCCCCGCCTAACACCCCGCTACTCCTGATCACAGGAAGCGACCGGCGCAGACGAACTGGTAGGGAAGCGGTGCGCTGGTACCCTTTGGCCGAGGTTCAGGTTCTGGCCGACGAACCTGAGATCGATCAGAAAATGTACGATGTCCTCCGTCGGGATCGCTTGAACTCGATGACTACGGATGGCTTGTGGCGGTTGCTGCGCGCGGATTGGTACTGCCGGCAATGGGAAAACGATGCGCCCGCTGACCTCGATGACCCCGAGCTAGAAGACGTGTGGAAGGCACACCTTTGCGAGATCGATGACCGTCACTTAGCTGATGGCACGTTTTGGGACCGTCTTTCCCATTGCCAATATGAATTTGCAGCCCGACTTCATCCTAGCCATCCGCGCCGTGCTTTTGACCTGGATCTATTTAAACCTCGCCAGCTAGCCGCTTTGGGCGCACCGGATCCATCGTGGATGCAAAATGCGGATGACGCGCTGAAGCTTCGGCTTTTGGAATGTCGGCTTCTGCGAAAGGATGACGGCGACACCGAAGATGACTGGCGGTCTTGGTTTCAAGGTACTGAGAGCGTTGAACGGGAGTTGGCCGCAAAGCTTCTCAGTGAACGCTTCCAAACAGACCATTTTGTCGATGCTTGGCTCGCAAGGCTTGCTGGAAACGAACTGTTGTTGCCCGCCGAGGTGGCCCGATGGGCGGAACAAAGTACGGCCACTGCTCTGACACTGTTTGAGTACCTGCCTGCGGAAGTAAAATCGGCCTACTTTGCAGCTTGGCGCGCAGAGCCCGAGTTACTCAGTGCATCAGAGTCCTATCGGTCTCGTCTCGTCACTATTCTGACCCGAGAGTCCCTCGCAATCGATCTGGAAACAGATGGCGAGTTCGTCTGGGAACTAGGTTGCGCGCGAGGGAGTCTGGCACGACGCCTCCATGATCGTGGATCCGAAGAGGACCTCGCCGCCGCGATGGCTGAGCTTGGGGCTCAAATCCGTTCAGCACCACTGCTCGTAGGGCATAACTTCCTGGCCTGGGACTGGCCGATCATTCAACGCTTCGTCAGTCCTGCTTCACCGCCACTGATATGGGACACGTTGCTCATACAGTTTTTGCTGGCCCCCCAAGCGCAATCCCATGCCCTTGGTGGCGACCATCACGCTGATGGCGATGCTCAGGCAACTAGGGAGTTGTTCGAGAAGCAGATCTCGAAATTCACTCCGGAATTCGCTCGATCGATACTGGCTGGCGAGTTTGAAGATGCAGGGCAAATCATTGAGGCTATGCCCGCGGCATTGGCGATAGCTCCCCAATATGCGCGCGAAATGCCGGCGGACATTGTTGCGCATGCCGATCCGGACGACCTTTTGATCGTCGCGCAGGAGCAGCTACGCACATTCGACTGGGTACCGCATGTGACGGTGGTTCCTGCTGATCCCCTCGAAGGGCTTCCCCTGGAACTGCGACAGATTGATGTCGGGGCACTCGAACGGAATGTTCAAGAGGCAAAACTTCATCAACCAGCGGCCAAGGTCGTTGTTGCAGTCGCCCGCATGGCTGCGGATCTAAATATCGCTATCAGGCGCAATATGATCCCCTTCTGGTTGCTGGAAGGGGATCCGGCATTGGCTTCGGCGATTGATCGTGCTGCGGTGATACCGCAGGCCAAGGGTGGCTGGCGCGTGGCGCCGACGCCCTCCCGGCCGGAATGGTGGCGCAATGCAGATCTTGGAAGCTGTTGTCTGGCGACAGGCGAGCAGGATGTCCTGGTTTTTGGTCGCCAACATGGATCACCGGGAGACATCAGCCAGAATTTGCAGGATGCCCGGTCAGCGTCACTAATCCGTCTGAAAAGCAAAGACGGGATGACTGAATGGGTAAGGGCGGATCGGGCTGCTCACGTTCTTGAACGTCGCGGCGGTCTACAAGGTTTCACTACCTGGCGGCTCCCCGATGAGTTGAAGCGTCTTCCTGGCGCCGTTGGCTCAGCGTCTACAGGCAGGATGAACCTGGCGACAAGGCGCCATCATGTCCTGCATCCGGGGGCGATGGATCAACTCGGTTACTGGACGGAAGTGCTGCGTACATTTGGTGAGCTTTCCCGGCGAGAAGATCGGGCGACACCAATTCTCCTGATTGAAAGTTCGGAAAGTCCTGAACTGATCAAAATGCTTGGAGTGGCGCTCGGCGAACTTGGTTTGGGCGAAGTGCGTCCGGACCACAGGAGTAAACGCGAACACCTGCTCCGTGCTGCCCGGAGGGGCTACGCCGTCGTGGACATCCTGGACAATTGGTCCAGTTGGCACAGCCTGGCCCAAAGCGCTGACATTGTCCTGCAACCGGTTATCGAAGCTCTGCCGCTTGAGGAGTGGCTCGCCTGCTCTCACGCCACCGGGGATCAATCGAAACACTCGCAGGCGCCCGATGATGGGGCCAGTGAGGAAGAAGAATCCGTCAAAATCCGAAGTTTCGGAACTGGCGCGATTCTCGAAGCGATGCCGTCATTGGTGGCAGACTATTTGGCCGGTTGGCTTGTCGGTCACGGGCTTTGTTATGGTACGTTGCCCGCAATACTCATCGACCCCCGCTTATCAGGCATCGGCCGTGGATTGAAAGCGCATACTGACGTAGTTCCCTTGCAAGGAGCGGGCCTCTCCGAGGACGAGCTCCGACGGTTGGACGTCGTGCTGTCGCCCTTCAGCCTTGTTCGGGAGGAAGCGTCAACGGATTTCGCGTCGATGGAACGCTTCCTCGTTGAAAATTGGAACCCCAAAGATGGTACGTCGAAGGTCGTTCAAGGTTTCAAAGAGTCGCAGCGATCGGCGATGGAAGCGATTTGTGACCGAACCAGCAACGTGCTTGTCTCGCTCCCGACCGGCGAAGGGAAATCCGTCCTGTTCCAGGTGCCCGCGCTAAGCCGCGGCTTGAGAAATAGACGCCTTACACTGGTCATTTCCCCGCTGAAGGCGCTTATGCGCGACCAGGTCGAAGGTCTCCGCGATTTGGGTTTCGCAGAGTCGGCTGATTTCCTGAGTGGTGACCGTCCGAAACATGAAATTGAGGAGGTCTTGCAAGGCGTCCTCGATCATCGGGTGGTGCTCTTGTACGTCGCACCTGAGCGCCTCAGAAGCGCTGCTTTCCTCGACGTTCTCGACAAGCGGATGCGCTCGGATGGTGGCCTAGATCATGTAGTGATCGATGAAGCGCATTGCGTAAATCAGTGGGGTTTCGAATTCCGACCCGATTACTTTTATGCGACAGACCTCTTGCTGCGGAAGTGCCGTGAAAGCGGAGGTGCTGAGCCTACGCCGTTTCTCCTCCTTTCAGCGACGATCACGGCGTCTGACAAGGAACGACTGGAAGCCATCATATCCGGTATCGACTCCGATCGCCGGCTGCCAATGCTTGTTCGTCCGGAAACCTTTGCCCACCCAATCAGGTCTCACATCTCGATCCTGCCGTGCAGGGTTCGAGGAAGAATCGGTCAGGACGATCTCGACCGGGCATTGGCAGAACGTCTGCCGATCATCGAGAAGGCCATTTTTGATGCCAAACAAAACCGACTGAACACCGGCCAGCGAAGCGCGGTCATTGTATTCGTACCAACCAGGCGTCTCGCGGAAGACATTGCCAGGCGATTGTCAGATGACAGTGGAACCGACGCCGAATTCTACCACGCTGGACTTGATGCCGCGACAAAGGAGGAGGTCTATGCCGATTTTCGCGATGGTGAACTCGATGTTCTCGTCGCCACCAAGGCGTTCGGCATGGGGATGGACATACCAGATATTCATTGGGTCGTCCACTTGTCACCGCCCGGCTATCTGGAAGACTACCTTCAAGAAGTAGGCCGGATCGGCCGAGGCGAAGCCGAGCGTGAGCAGGCAAAGCTAACGAACCTCAGCGCTCTGCTTCCCTTTTCCAATGAGGATTTCGAGCACATACGAGACCTTCGTGCGCGGAATACTCTCAGGGCTCAGGACATTGATGACGTATTTTCGGAAATCCGAGGCAAGGCATATAGCGTCGACGGACAATTGCTCGCGGTTGTTCCCGCAGAGGGCTACAAGCCGCTAGAAACCGAAACAGAGAGGCGAGCGGCAGCCACGAGGCTGCGGATGGCCATTTATTGGCTGGAACGAGCCGGGCGGCTTACACTCTTCGGCTCTCTTGCAGACATTTTGACAATCGAAATTTCTCCTCAGGTCCTTGAGAGGATCTCGCAGGAGGAGGGACCGCTTGGCGAGTTGGCTCAGCTGTTGCTTAACCTCGAGAGCGCCGACGCCGTTAATCCTAATGTTGGTGGTCAGGCTGAGACGCGCAGAGCAGGGGCAAGTCAAACGGGCATGCTCGGTCGGCTGCTCGAAGGTCTCGCCGATATCGTCGGATTAGTGTTCAACAGATCTCCCGATCAAAGTAGAAGCGGGCCTATCGCCAGTCCGGCGAGCCGATCCTGGGGGCGATTGGCGACAGATTCGGATCAATCGGACCGAACGGCAGTCGTCAATCTTTCCCAGATCAGGTTTCGTCTGCGATCGATGGATACCAACGACGATGTCCTGGCCGGCTTGGTAGACCTCGAAAAGCGCGGCGGTGTCTCGCTAAATCGGGAAATCGATTTTTCTCTCAGGCGATTGGCGCGAGAGGAGCGTGACGACAACATTCGAACGCTCTTCCGGTTCGTCGATGCCGCCGCAAAGCAGTTGTTGGCCCAGCTCGCCAAGAAGGCCAGCGTCGAATTCCATCCTTTCGAATTGGTGGAGATCGAACCTTTCATTCGGACCGTCGCCGTAGAGGGGCCCGCCCGACAAGATGATCAGGAACGCAAGGCGGAACCAAAAAAGCTAGCGGAGACAGACGAAGAAACTGTTCGACGTCGACGCAGGTATGAACGCGCCTTCATCAATGGGTTTCGGACCTTGGTGCGATCATCTGGAGTCCGCCTACGACAAATCGCGAATGCCGACGAAACAGTATTTTGGGAGGCTAAGCTCGCTCCATCTGAAGGTCGAAATGCCGACTCGCGCCGTAAGGCACTCGTTCGCGGTGCTCAATCGGTCTTTGATGTCCTTAAGAATTCAGATGAACGAGTTGCCATATCCCGGCTCGTTGAAAGAGTTCGAGATGCGAGTTTTGGGAAGAAATTCCGCGAGCAGGATCTGAAGAAAACAGCTGGCCTCCTGGCGACGATGAATCTCGTCGGAATGAGCGTTGATATCGCCCAGTTTTCGCACATCGTGCTGCTTGGCGAAGGCAAGCCGGACGACCAAGAACTTTGGAGCGAGCTTGCCGAGGTCAATGACTTGTCCGAAGCACGCAACCTCGCAATGGAACTGTTCGCAAATGTGCGGACAGATGCCCAAGAGGCATTCATTGCTGGCTACTTTTCGAAGTCCAACGCGAGTGGCTTGAAGGATTTTCTCGAGACTCAGCTGGGGGAAATCGAGGAAACCGATCATGATGCTCCGGACAATTCGGGCATTATCATCCAGATGCAGGAGAAGCTGCGTGCCACCAAAGCGGTAGAGTTCTTCGAGAAGTTCAAAACCTCCGAAGAGCCCGCACAGTGGGAAGTCGTGCGCCACCCATACAACCAGCATTTGCTGGTCAACGCGGGGCCAGGGGCCGGCAAGACGTTTGTCCTGGTGGGGCGCATCGTTCACCTCATTCGCGAACAGCATATTCATCCGTCACAGATCGTCGTGCTCGCGTTCAATCGTGCGGTGGTCTTCGAAATCAAGCGGAGGCTCCGTGAACTGTTCAAATCACTGGGCTATGCCGCCTACGCATCAAGACTTCGCGTTTCGACCATTCACGGGTTCGCCATGGGGCACCTCGCTAGGGATGGCTGGCAGGGTGAAGATTCAATGATGGACGGGGTTCTATCCGAGTTTGCGCGGCGCCTGGATCAAGATGCTGGGTTTCGTCGTGCAGTTGCCGGTGATGTTCGCTGTATCCTGGTGGATGAATTTCAGGATCTCACCGACGATGTCTATGCCATCCTTCGCGCACTACACCAGGGAAGCGAGTCTCGTGCAGGTGTCATGGTGATCGGAGACGATGACCAGGATATTCTAAGGTGGCAGCGCCCAGCGGGGAATTTTTCCGAAACCTACTTCGACCGCTTCGTCCAGGACTTTGGAGGGGACAACCTCAAACAGCTCTTGCTGTCGGTAAACTTCCGTTCCGGAGAGGAAATCGTTCACAAGAGTCAGGCGATGATAGCTGCGTTCTTTGACCGATCAGCTCGCTCTCATCGCTTGAAGAAATCCCCTCTCGTTACCCGGCAAGACGCACCCGCTGGATCAGAATGTCATCGCCTTGATTGGCGCGGGAAATTGTTCGGTGACGCCGTCAGTGAAGTACTCAAAATATGGAAGCAGATTGGCGGTCGCTCGGGAGAGTCGGTCGCTATCCTCTGTCGCTCCAATGCGGAAGTTGCTCAAGTTCATCGGCTGCTTGAGCCGCACATATCCGGAATAACAGTTCAAGGAACGGCGAACCTGCGGGTGGCCAGTCTTCGTCATGTCGGTCTCTGGCTCGATTTTCTTCGAGCTGAAGTCGCCAAGTCAGACCGTGCGCTTTCGGTCCAATTGGCTGATGAGCTTGTCGGCGAATTCGTCCGCAATATGAAAATCCCCGAGGGCAACGCATCCGGTGGAGAAATGGTCAGCTTGGAAAATCTTTGGGAGCTATGCTGCCAAGAACAGGCATTTCCGCACATATCGTCACTCGTCCGCTTCGTCGAAGAGTTGCGCAGCGATGATCTTAGCCGACTTATGGGAACAGCTGCGGCGGCTTCGACCGTTGTCGTGTCGACCATCCACAAGGTAAAAGGCCTCGAGTTCGATAGCGTTGTGATACTCCCATCATACCTTCCATTCGGAAAGAACCGCCACGGCTGGCATGCGGATTTAGAAGGGGACGCCGCGGAGGAAGCTCGACTCCTCTACGTCGCAATGACCAGAGCCAAACGCAATTTGTGGCAATTTGTCGGAGAGCGGGAGCATAGCTGGGCAAGAAGTCTACCCGCTCCCTTCGATGGCCAGAAAACCGACGGATGTGTGCTCATCGGTTCTCCTGAGGATGTTGGACTGGGCTGGGCACTGCAACGAAGCGGCTTCAATCCTGAGCCGGAGCAGTGTCAGGATTATATCGAGCGCGAAGTGAAAGTGGGTGATCCCGTGCTTCTCGGCGGAATAGGACTAGGTGCGAACAAGGCGCTGCTACATCGAAGCGCTTCGGGCACAGTGCGTCAGATTGGGTTTCTGGCGAAAAAGCACGGTGCGGGAAGCAATAATTCGGATCTGCGTGTGAGCTCAGTCATCAGGTTTTACCCAAATGAGACAGACGTTGGTGATCTGGCGGTGGGCGTGACAGAACGAGGTTGGGGGTACGTGGCATTGGTGTCGGGGCAAATTCGATAGTTTGGTAATATGCCTTCCGAGCCATCCTTGGTGAGTTTAAGCGGCCCTCAGGTTTCGCTTATCGATGTTTGCCGCTGCCGTTGCCGCTGGTGAAGGGATATGAAACCCCATCGTGCCCCTTGCGTGGTCGCCGCGTGCTTCAATCTCGTCACGCAGCCAGCGCACCAGGACAGCAGGATCTCGTTCCGCCAGCAGATTTGCGCGGTGCGCAACGACGGCAAAGTCGCCGGGGGTTTGGCCATGGTGGATGGGCCACTCCAAAGGCCAGTCGATCCCGAATCTGGCTTTGAAAAGCTGGCTGGCCTGAGCGGGTGTCATGGCATTGAACGCGGCGCGGATCGTGAAGCGGCGCTGTGTCGCCGGATCAAGGTTATCGGCCAGATTGGTCGTCGCGACGAAGGGAGTACGGAGGTGTTCGAGCTGCACCAGCATCTCGTTGACCTGGCTGACCTCCCAGCTCCTCTGACCGGCCTCGCGGCGATACAGGAAGCTGTCGACCTCGTCGATCAACAGAAGTGCGCCGCGCTCCGCCGCCCTGGCAAAGGCTTCGGCGATGTTCTGTTCGGTCTCACCTACATAGGGGCTCATGAGGTCCGAGCACCGCCGCTCTTCGATCTCCAATCCCACGACCTGGGCGAGATGCCTGGCAAAAGCGGATTTGCCAGTACCTGAAGGCCCGGACAGCAGCAGGCTCCAACCACGGTCTGGGGTGGCGGCAAGGCGCTCAGCAAGGCGAGACAAATCCGTGTCCGCACGCGACAGATTGGGGTCGTAGACTGAGCAGCCGGACCCTTCCGGCGTGCAGGACTGTCCCAGAACGCGCATGACGCTGTGGATCGCAGTCTTCGCGACATCTGCCCCGCCATTGGCAAGATGGGCAGCCTTCATACCTGCAGCCACCACGGCAGGGGGCGCTTTCAGGCAAGCGATATCGCGCAGTTCAGCATCGCTGAGGTCAACCGATGCGGCTTCAGCGGACCTTTGGGCTACTCGCTCTCGCACAGCCAAGCGCGGGCGATCGAAGCCGATCGCAAGGGTCATGCGTCGCAGGACGGCGGGATCCAATCGCGAACGCTGGTTGACGATCCAGATCGTGGGAACCTGCGGTGCTTCGACGAGACGGTTAATCCATTGCTTGGAACTGCCTTTGCGCTCGCTCATCATCAGGACATCGTCGGCTTCATCGACGACGATGACCCTGTCGCGGTGATGACGGCACATCGCCCGCAAGATCATCAGATGATCGAGGCGCTCAGAGCGATCGGGCTCGTTGCCGAAATCGTCGCTCAAACCGGCAAAGATCGCGCCGCTTCCGGCCTCCGTGGCAAGGGTGCGCGCAAACTCGGTTTTGCCGGTGCCCGGCTCCCCGAACAGCAAGATGCTGACAGGCTCTTTGCTCGTGATGACTTTGAGAGCGATGCTCCGCAATGGATCGAGGTGCTCGAAGTCATCCCACAGCAATCCCCCTCGCTCCGGTTCGGGCATCAGCCAGCGCAGCATCTCGTCCCGGCTTTCTGCGTGGACCCGAATGAGGCGCCTGAGCAGGGGGCTCAGGCTGTATTCTCCGTCGCGGTCGTCATGCAGAAGGCGCGAGGAAAACAGCGGTGCACCGGGCATCAGTTTTCGGTCGACGGTGTTGCCGGCGAGACCGGAGAGTTGGGCGACAGCACTCGGGGTGAGGTTGCTGCATGAGATGGGTGCCCGGCGCACGAGCTCTCGCCAGCACTCAAATTTTCCCCAGCGGGCAAAGATGCTGAGGATGGTGACCTCAGCGGAATCGAGGCCGAACAGCTCGCCGACCCATGCAAACACGCTGTCCAACTGGGTTGGCACGGCGCGCTTCGCTGCCAGTTGCCGAGCGACAGCCCGCATTTCCGCCACTGAAGGCTTTTCCCGATTGGTGAGCTTATGTAACGCAGCAACAGGCACCTCGCGGTCAATCAAGTCGATCAGATCCTCGCCGCACCGCTTGACCTGATTGACACTCAACGCCTGCAAAACGCGCGCAGCAGCGTGAGCGAAATGCGCTGCTTCACCCTGCTCGCTCTGGCTGAATTCCGCCTGTGCTGCCCTTTGACGTGCCATTTTGCGCGCAATCTCCCTGAGTTCTGGTTCCATGTGGAGATTTCAAACACAGGGGTGCGACAAATATGGTCGTATAACTTGGGGGTTGTGCGTGTTGCGACTTGCGCTTGCAGGACAGGCAGTTAGCAGTGGCTGTAATGACAAAGCGCCTGAGTAACCTCGATCGTACACTCAAACTCGTGCATGCGTTGACGCAAAGCATCGAAGGCTTGTCGCTCGATGAGATGGCTGCATTGCTTGGGGTGAACCGCCGGACTGTTGAGCGACTTCGCAACGTCATACTCATTCATTTCGACCTCGACGAAACCATCGATGGGCGCATCAAACGATTCAGGATCAAGGATAGCCCGGGCCGGGCCTATGCTAGGCCTAACGCTGCCGAAGTCGCCGCGCTCCAGGCAGTGGTCGAAGCCGGGCGGATCGAGGGCACAGCCAACACCGAAGCGCTTGAGAAGCTGCTCTCCAAGATCAAGATCGCCTTTGACAGCGCTGAGCGGCGTCGGCTGGACAATGACCTCGATCTGCTCACCCGGTTGCAGCGATCCCGCGTTGCGGCAGGGCCAGCCGTCATCGCTTCGCCTGAGGATCTGACAACGATCCAGTCAGCGATCCTTGCCGCCCATTGTGTGGATTTCGATTATCAGCCCGATTGGGCTGCTGCGCCAGCATGGCGGCGGGTCATCCCATACGGCCTGATCCATGGCCCCATCACCTATCTGCTTGGCAAAATGCCTGACCGGGATGATCCCCCATTCACCTTTCGGCTCGATCGCATGAGCAACGTTCGAGATAGCGGGGTAGTCGGTTGCCCACCGGATGATTGGGATCTCGACGCCTGGATGTCCCGCAGCTTCGGCATCTGGCAAGAGGAAGATCACGATATTGTGCTGCGGGTCCGCCCGCATGCGGTCGAGCGAGCGCGGGCATGGCGGTTCCACCCGCATCAGCGATTCGAAGATGATGGCGAGGAACTGCTGGTGCGATTTCGATCCGGAGGGCTCTTTGAGCTCGCCAATCACCTGTTTGGATGGGCGGGCGATTTGCTGATCGAAGGGCCAGCGGCATTGCAGGACACGATGGAGCAGCGGCTCGCGGCGGCTCAGGAAATGTTGCGACCGAAATTGTCGTAGCTGATGGGCAGAAAGCGTGTTGGGCGCGATGTGACAGTCGTCGGGGGATTAGTTTGAATGTTTGAGAACTGCCATCTGCGGATCGGCCACGCGCCATTTGCGAGCTGCATGCCGCTCAGTCCGCAGCTCCTGGCGAGCCTCTATGCCTTGCCTCATTGTGCCGAGATGCCGCTGCGCGAGGTTCTTGAAGCGCAGAGTAAGGATGCCCCATGGGCGGAGAGTTTTACTGTCGCCCCCGAACAGACAGCCACGGCTGTTGCCGCAATGCTGCGCCATCTGATGATGGCCACGCGGGACCTCGAGCCTGGATCCATTGCGACCGCCGCCCTGGCAACTGGCGGGAGGGCGCGCACCAATATCGAGGCGCTACGGGATCTTTGGTTTGGTAATCCAGCAATCGTTCCGTCCGAATTGGCGATATTGAAGGCATTCCTCGCTTGTGAGGCAGGCGATGCGTTGCAGTCGCTTCAGGTGATCTGGGATCGGAATAGCACCCAGCTGACATCTCTCGAGCGCGCTGTGCTCGAGCATCTCGAAAGTCACCACGGCAAGCTGGACGAGGACGATATTGATTACGTCCGCCTGGTCTCGGCCCCCAAGACGTGCCGAGCGTCTGAATCGATCCTCGCCGGGCATGTCCAAAGGCATCTGCTTGATCCGTCGGCGCCAACGGTACCCATAGACGACAGCCTCGCGGTTTGTTCCGTCCGCGATGCACTCACGGAATGCGAAGCCGCCGCCGCCATCATCCAGCGCTGGCTTGCCGAGGATCGAACTTTGTCGGCGAGCGAGATCGGCATCATCCTGCCATCGGGGCCGGAGTATACGCATTACCTGTCGGAAGCCTTCGCGAATGCGGGCCTTACGGCATCATCGCTTCCTGCTGCGCCGGATCGAAGAAATGTTGGGAGTGAAGCGCTCCTGCATTTCCTGCAGTGCAGGCGGCGGCCTGCCCCCGCCATGGCGCTCGCCTCGCTATACTGTTCCCCCGTTCTGTGCTGGTCCCCGGATGTTGGATCGGCCTTGGCAAATGCCGTCATGGCCGGCGATTTTCACCCGATGTTGGTGCAAGACTTGAACGGAAAGCAGGCTGCGCTCTTCTCGCTGATCCGGTCAGCGTCACCTGCGACGAACGGTCAACTCAAGGAGCAAATTCGTTCCTTCCTGAGATTGCTCAGTGAGGACGAGTTGCTTGCGTCCGATGTAGCTGAGGCGAAGCAGCTGGCTTCGCGCCTTTTGGCCACGCTCGGCAATGGCAATGATGCCGCCGAAGCGGAACTGGAAAAGGCCATCCAATTGGCCGCAGCATACCAGGCACCGCCTTGCCCACGTGGACCTTACTACCTGGGCAGTATCTCGGTCATGTTGGCGCATGAAATGCCTAAGCGGCAGTTTCGCAGACTTCTCATCCTCGGCTTCAACGACGGTGCCTATCCGCCCCCACCTTCGGGGAATCCGTTCTTCCTCGACAGCGAGGTTGAGGCGATCTCAAACACCATCGGCTTGCAGCTCCCGTCCCAGGCCAAGCAGCTCGATGCATCGCTCGACCTTTTCGCGCGGCAGATTGGAGCCGCAAGTGACCAGGTCATATTCCTCCTGTCAGAACGCGATCGCAGCGGCAGCTTTCTCTCCGCCTCGTCAAGTTTGCCACTCATCTCCCGGCTCATCACCGGCATGGATGATCCTGAATCTTTGGTCGTACCGCTCACGTATAGTGAAGGTACGATCTGGGACAGGCTGGTGGCCTGGAAGCCGCGACCATTGGTCGACCCCATCGAGCCCATCGAAGTGCCAACGCACTATGAGTTTGATCTCGATCTCCTGAGCCTGCGCAAGAAGGATGATGGCACCCCGAGAGCGCAGAGCCCGAGCCGGCTTGAAAAGCTCCTCATCAGCCCGCTGGCCTGGGTCCTGGCTGAACTCGGCGCCGAGCACGTCTCTTGGCAGCCGGAAGCGCTTGACGTCATGCTGCGCGGCTCTCTCGCCCACGAGGTATTCGAACGCCTCTTCCCGCCGGGCAAGGACCACCCGTCCGACGAAGTGATCGAAGAAAAGGTACCCGAGCTTCTTCTGGAACGCATTCGTGCAATTGCGCCGTTCCTGCAGACGTCGGCCTGGGCTGTCGAACGCAACACGCTGGAGGCGGAAATCACCAAGTCCGCCAAGCACTGGTCGATGGTACTAAAATCCCTCAACGCCGAGATCGTGGGCAACGAATTCTGGCTCTCGGGGACCCTGTTTGAGCATCCCGTACATGGCAAAGCGGATTGCCTGCTTCGCCTTCCCGATGGGCAGCCGATCGTCGTCGATTACAAAAAGAGCAGCTCCGGAACCCGCAGACAGCGCTTGCAGAAGGGCTGGGACCTGCAGGTCGATCTCTATCGGCGCATGACCGTTCGGATCGATGAGCGCAGCCACGAAGCTGTCGTTCGCATTGGCGAGACCTTGAACGGCTGGTCCAAACAGCCGGCGGTTGCCTATCACACTCTCAACGACGGCAACGTCCTTCTCAATGGCATCGAGGTGTTTGACAGCACTGATGTCGAACTCGTCGCAGGTGACATCGCCGTGAATGCACTTGCTCTGATTTCGGCGAGATTCGACGCCCTCAAGGCTGGCCGGCTCGAAACGAACACCACGGCAGACGCCAAATTCTTCCAGAAAGCCGCCGCACTTGGCACTTACGCTCTCGAAGACAGTCCGTTGATCACCGCATTCATGCGTGATGATACCGCTCCTTCTGTAACCCTCCCGGACGAACTCGATGACTGAACTTTCGATTGTGCCCGCAGGCGCCGGGGCTGGAAAAACGCACCATATCCAGGAAACCCTCACCCAATGGGTCAGGGACGGCATGGTTCGCCCAGAGAAGATCCTCGCGGTCACCTTCACAGAAGCCGCCGCCGGGGAGTTGCGGCAGCGGATCCGGGGCGCTCTGATTGCGGACAGCAATCTGTCGGCAGCGCTGGCTGTCGAGAGAGCTTATGTCTCCACCATTCACGGGCTGGGGCGCCGATTGCTGATCGAGCACGCCTTCGCATCGGGTTCATCTCCGCAGCAGCGTCTGATCGCTGAAGACGAGCAGGACTTGCTGATCCGTCGCTCGATCGAAGAAAATCCTGCTTTGAGCGAGCTTTCCCGAAACCTCGCCGCCCTTGGCTATCAAGGAAGCTTCTCGTCGGACGAAACCGCAGAGGACAGCTTCCGCAAGAAGTTGCTCGGCGTCATCGCCTTGCTGCGAACGCTCGGTCCGCGAGGCAGCGATCCGGCGATGGCCGACTTTGTCGAGGCATCCATCCGGACCGGATACGGTGCACCTATCGGCAAATCTGAGACTTTGGCTGCAGCGCTCCAGAAGACTGTCGATGCCTTGCTTCAGGCCTTTCCTCGCTCGCTCGCTGACGATGCTGGTAGTGCCACCGCCAAGACAGCATTCCGCGAGAACTTCCGCGCTCTGAAGCAGGCTCAGCAGCTGCTCGCATCCGGCGGTACAGACTGGCGGCTGTGGCAGAAGCTGCGGGGCCTGCGTCTGTCGATGCGCGGCAGTCCGACCCCTGACGGCTACGACGATCTTGCATCTGCGGTCATGCTGGCGGCTGACAACCTGGTTTTTCACCCCGGACCGCTCGAGGATGCGGTTTCGCATGCGCGCGCTCTCGTCGAAGGCGCACAGTCGGCGATGACGGACTACGAGACCCGAAAGCGCGAGCTCGGCGTCATCGACTTTAGCGACATGGTGACCAACGCTGCGCGGATACTCGATGAAAAGCCCGCCGTGCTTGGCGCCATCATGGACGAGGTCGACTGCGTCATTGTCGACGAGTTCCAGGACACCAACCCGATCCAGTTCACCTTTCTGTGGGCGCTGGCCCGCAAGGCCAAACGCGCATTGATCGTCGGCGACACCAAGCAGGCGATCATGGGCTTCCAGGGCGCGGATCCGCGACTGACTGTCGCCCTTACACAGCAATTTGAAACCAGCCCGCTCTACCGGAACTGGCGCTCTGATCCGCGCATCATGGATTTTGTGAACGCACTGGGGCCGTGCCTCTTCGGTGAGGACTATACGGCGCTTGCCGCGCAGAATGCCTCGGGACACGACACTGCTCTGGAGGTCATCGAGCTGGCCAACAAGCGCGGTGCCCGCTCCGGCGGAAAGCCCCAGCATTTCATCGCTGATCGTCTCCTGTCCC
>NZ_BJYR01000040.1 GCF_007991615.1 Novosphingobium sediminis
TGGGTCCCAACCAGGACGATGTAACACTCGGTTCGTCTGGCTTCTTTGGGGCCTTGGGCAGATCCCTGCGGGATATCCAACGGGTCCCTTGGGGTGCTTGGATCGTTACCTCGATGTTATGGGCGGCCACCAGTCCGTCATTCCAGAGGCAAAACTCAACCTCCTCAATTCGGCAAATCCGATCGAGGTAGTGCTTCATGTCTGCCAGATATTGCTCGTACGCGGCATAGTACCGAAGTCGAGCTTCGTTCTGCCGATCCAGGGACAGTCCCGACAGCCCACTCAGGTTTGCAATGTCAATGCCGCTGGTCAGTTTCGGAAAAGCATTCACGACCTGTGGTTTGGGTGGTGAAGGCTCCCTGATCGGGAATTTCCGCTTTTCTTGCTCGAGTGTTGGCAACTTCGGAATGATCAGGTCCGGGAATTCCAGCCGGAGCATATCGGCCCCATTAAATCGAACGACTGGCTTGGGGCGGGCGGTCTTGATCTTTTCGAGTTCCTGCTTTGCCTTGCGCAATTCCTGGGTTTCCGGATCCACCTCGTCGGCGAGGCGCAGCGAGTCAGGAAGCGTCAGAATCTTGACCGGTCTCGACCTCAACTTGAGCTTGAGGCCGCCGTCGCCTGAGGCAATGTAGGTCGATGCCCTTGTCTCAGCTTCAATCTCCAAAGCAGTGGCAATGTAGCGATCGTCATCGACATCGGGCGACAGGCGATTTGCAGCGAAATCGATCGTGGGCTCGTGGTCATGGAAAATCAGCGTGCATTGCGGCCGCAAGGCGATTGGGTCAGCCTCGTCCATCATTTTGACCAGGAACTCGATGGCCTTGCCGGCGCGCTTGCGGATCACCGGCGAGCTCGCTGTCGCCTTCTTCCGCTCGAGTTCCGCCATCAGGGCGGGCACGATCACAATGTTGCACGGCGAAGACCTAGCAAGCCCTGGCCAGTCGACTTCGTCAATTCTCCGATAGTGCAATACGATGTTTGCATCGACGATGATGTTCACGGTCATGCGCCGTCATAACTAATCCCCTTATGAAATGCGAACGCCGGCCGCTTATTGACATGTGTCGACTTCCCGCGAAGCTTTGCCCAGTATGCAAAACGGAACAGCGCTTCCCCGCCTCCACGTCCCTTTGCTCCGGCCAGAGGACGCCATTCCGCATCTTGGGTCTCCCACACATTGGCAACCTGGCCGATCTGCAAAGTCGCTTGCTGAGCTATGGTTTGCTGCCAATGCATTGCCGCCATCGATCAAGGCCGCGCTCAAGCCCGACCTTCGCTTTCGCGAAGCCACATTGCTCGATGCCTTTTTAGAAAGACCCGTCGACCTTGGCGACGGCCAGCGACCAAGCCAGACCGATCTCATGGCAATCGTGCGTCTCGAAGGCGGGCTCGGCATTCTCGCGATTGAGGCCAAGGTCGATGAAACATTCGGACCGACGGTTGATGAATGGCTTTCGGACCCCAAGGGCGACAGGCCAACCCGGCTCGCTCGCCTGACTCGACTTTGCGGTCTTCTTGAGCTCGATCCTGGGCAAGTTGGGTCGATCCGCTACCAGCTAATCCACCGCACCGCCTCGGCGCTGATCGAGGCGCAGCGCTATTGCGCGCGCGATGCCGTGATGATCGTTCAGAGCTTTTGCCCAAAGCGTTCGTGGTTCGATGACTACCGCGCCTTCGTAGAAGCCATGGGGCTGGGGCAAGCAGCGGATGGCACAATCACGACTGCCAAACCATGCGATGGAATCGACTTGCGTCTGGCATGGGTAGCCGAGTCGATCACAGGTCCGTTCAAGCGGCTCGGTACGGCACGGACAGTGCCTGCGCTGACCGAGCTGGGGCGCGTGCAGCTGTCGAAGTCGTTCTTCATGCGCGACATGCTCTATTCCGAAGTCGCGATGATTCACGGTCTAAACAATGCTCCAGACGATCCCGATCTGGCCATCAAGGCTGGCAAACGTCTCTGCGAGGAGTTGCTAGAGCCGCTTCAGGACCATTGGGGCCGACTTGCCATCCGCTCGGCTTACCGTTCCTGCGAGGTCAACGGCTTCTGCAACGATATGCAGCGCAAGAAGAAGCCAGGCTACACCTGCGCTTCGAACGAGAGCAATTACGCCGGGCATATCTGGGACCGCCTCGATGCGGACGGGCATATGGGGGCGATGGCCTGCGTTGTCGTGCCGAGCTTCTGGGAGAAGCACCAGCAGCCGGGCGACTGGCGGATCCTTGCGCGCTGGATCCACGAGAACCTGACCTATGCGTCGCTCTATTTCTTTCCGACTTACTGGGCTTTCAATATTGGTTGGCATGAGAAGCCTGAGCGTACCATCAAGAGCTACGCCTCCCCCGCCGGACTGTTCACGCCGTAGCCATCCGTTGCGCGTCCAATGCAGCAGTTTTTGTCGGCAGGGCTGCAAGCGCCGTCGCGAGCTGCCTTTCGGCAGCTTGCGACGGCACGGCCGGGGCGTTTTGCTCGTCAGCCAACGTTCGCCTGGGGCTGTTGTAAGCCCGCCTGCGCAGCCCAAGACAGGAGCGGTGCGTCGATAGCGGTCAGAAGGCGCCTAGCATCCACCATGAGCGCATTCACAAATTCCGGACACCAAGAGTCGCAGAACTCATGATCCTCGCGCGCCTCTGCGCCAAACAGATGCTCGAGTTTCCACAGTAAGGCCGCGAGATCAGGTGCGGGCTTGATCACGAGTTCATGTTCGAAGCCACATTGAATTGAGCACAGCCGTTCGCTTTCGGCGCAGGCTGCGTCCCAGCCAAGCCGATCGCACACCGCGCGATAGGCGAGCCACGCTTCACGAACTTCCTTGGCCTTGCGCCGAACAAGCGGAGACCAGTGATTGTCCCACCGATGCAGGTCGTTTGCTGGAACCGGGTAACGCGTGACTTGCCCGCTCATCGCTTCGATCACGAAGCAAAGGTCCGGTCGTGGCGACGTGCGCTCGAGTTCATCCTCGAGCGGCAAGAGCACCGTGTCATTGTAGTGTTTGAGATCGCGTGCGGAGGAATCGCGGGTGGCAAGCATTTCGTACCAGTCACTTTGGGAAACCTGCGGCACGGCGGCGACGATCGTTGTGTGCATGTTCATAGGTCGAACTCTTTCGAGAAAGTCACCGGAATAGCCCGGCGCTATCGGAACTGACCGTCCAACCGATCTTGGCAAGCTGCTTCGCTGAGATGCCATTCACTGGAACTCACGGGTTTCGGAGCCGGGCCTCGATGGCCCCCACCTTAATTCCATTTGACATATATCTAGATTGCACATAACATATGTTCATCTCGAATATATGAGTCGCTGGCATGACCGAAGCTGAATTCCTCCAGGACTACGATCCGCAAGCATTCCCGCACCCATCGGTGACAGTGGATCTCGTGCTGATGACAGTTCGGGATGGGAAATTGGCGGCCCTGCTTCAGCAGCGGGGCGACCACCCGTTCAAGGATCACCGGGCCTTGCCGGGCGGCTTCGTCGGCATTGACGAGGGCCTTGATGAAGCAGCCGAGCGCGTGCTGGTGGCTAAGACTGGGCTTCCCGCGGGCGGTTGGCTCGAACAGCTTTACACCTTCGGGGATCCCGCCCGAGACCCGCGGACGCGGATTATCACCGTCGCCTACTTTGCCTTGCTACCGCTCGAGGTGCTGTCGCGCGCGCCGTTGGTCCGCGACGATCTTGAGCTAGTCGAGCTTGAAGTCTCATGGCCCGGCGAGCGAGGCGGCGCCATCTCCGCGCGAGCCGGCGGCGGGACCCACCTCGATCTTGCCTTCGACCACGCCGAGATCCTCGGCACGGCGGTCAAGCGCCTGCGTGGGAAGCTCGACTACTCAACCATTGCCTTCGCGTTGCTACCTGAACGTTTCACCTTGCGCGACCTGCAAGCCGTTCACGAAGCAATCCTCGGCGTGTCGCTGAACAAGCCCGCCTTCCGCCGCCGGATGCTCGACAAGGGCTGGATCGAAGGCACCGGCGAGCGCGAACTCGGGACATCCTACCGTCCCGCCGAACTCTATCGTCTCAAACCCAATCAGGGAGATTGAACATGGCCAATATCACCAACGTCGGATTTCTGGCGCGGCTGCGCAGCGACGCGAGCCACCACGTGATCCGCTACCGGGCCGGGAAGGTCCGCCAGAGCGGTCGCGGCCTGGTCTTCTGGTTCCGGCCCGATGTCGCCAGTATTGCCGAGCTCCCAATGGACGACCGCGAAACAACGGTCTTCGTCAAAGGGCGCAGCGCTGACTTCCAGGCCGTCAACGTTCAGGGCGCGATCGGCTGGCGTATTGAAGACCCAGAACGGATCGCCGAGCGCATCGATTTCACCATTTCGCTGCGCGGCGGTCAACACCAGGGACAACCGCTCGAGAAGATCGAAGCCCGGATCACCGGGCTCGTCAGCCAGGCTGCGCTCGACTACTTGGCGAGCGCCGACATCAGGGCTCTGCTTGATGCCGGGATCGATCCATTGCGCGCGCTGCTTGATAAGGCTCTTGCCGCCAGCCCCGACTTGAAGGAGCTGGGCATTGCTGTGGTCTCGGTTCGCCTCCAGAATCTCGCCCCGAGCAGCGAACTTGAACGGGCACTGCAAACCCCAACCTTCGAGGCGCTGCAACAGAAGGCCGACCAGGCTACGTTTGAACGCCGGGCTCTGGCCGTCGAAAAGGAACGGGCCATTGCCGAGAACGAGCTCGCCAATCGGGTCGAACTTGCCCGGCGCGAGAAGCAGCTCATTGCCGAAGAGGCCGACAATGCCCGGGACCGCGCGCAAGGCGTCGCAGATGCGAACAAGGTCGAAGCCGATGCCGAGGCGCTGCGCATCCGCACAGTCGAAGGCGCTCGTGCAGAGGCCGAGCAGGCGCACATGGCGGTCTATCGCGACTTGCCGCCGCAAGTGTTGCTCGGCCTCGCCGCGCGGGAGTTCGCTGGCAAGCTCGATACGATCGAGCACCTCAACGTGACCCCGGATCTGCTCGCAAACCTACTGCGCGAACTCGGAACTGCCCGGCCAGCGCTGGTCGACGCGGGGTGACATCGTGGCGAGCCTTCCTCCCCGCGTCGTCTTCGCAGTCCGAGAAACGGACTTCGAACTCTTGCTGGCGCGTCACGCGACGCGCCAGCAGGCCAGGTTCTTCCTCGAGACCCGCGGCCAGGAGCTGACCGGGCTCGAGGCGGAACACCAGCAGTTCAACGCTGTACTGCACGCGGTCCGCGCGCAGGTTCCGTCCGAGTGGCGGCAAGCACTGGTTCGGCGGGGCGAGTTCGACCGGTTCCTGTTCGCGCCGGATGATTTGATCGTCGCTGTCGGCCAGGACGGCCTCGTTGCCAATGTCGCCAAGTATCTCGACAGCCAACCGGTGCTTGGTATCAATCCGGCACCCGACCGGTTTGATGGTGTCTTGTTGCCGGTGCGAGCCGATCGATTGGGTAGTATCTTGCGAGCAGTCGAAGCGCGCGATTGCGGCTTCGAGCGGCGCACGATGGCCGAGGCCAAGCTCGATACCGGCGAGACGCTCTTGGCGCTCAATGAGCTGTTCGTTGGTCACCGCAGCCATCAGTCGGCTCGCTACCTGATCGACACCGGAAGCCTGCGCGAACAGCAGAGCTCGAGCGGGCTGATCATTGCAACCGGCACGGGTGCGACCGGATGGGCGCGCTCGATCATGGAAGCGACCGCTTCTTCAATTCAGTTAGGCGCTGAAGAAGATGCGCTCGGGTTCTTCGTGCGCGAGCCGTTTCCCTCGGTCTCTACCGGGACTTCGGTCCGCAGCGGCAAACTGAGCGGCAGAGTGCTTGCCCTTCAATCGCGGATGAATGACGGCGGCGTGATCTTTGCCGACGGAATCGAGCAGGACTTCATTGCCTTCGAATGGGGGAGACAGCTCCAGGTGGGCGTGTCGAACCGCAAACTCTGCCTGGTGAGGCCATGAGCCAGGATCGCACCGACCTTGCTGCGATCGAAGATCGTGCGCTTGGGGCCTTGTTAGGTCTGGCTGTCGGCGATGCCCTCGGCACGACCCTCGAATTCACGCGGCGCGACAGCTACCCGCACCTGACCGACATGATCGGTGGCGGCCCGTTCGAGCTTGAGCCCGGGCAGTGGACCGACGACACATCGATGGCATTGGCACTTGCGGAGAGCCTTCTCGCCAAGCCCGATCTGGACGAGATCGACCTGATGGGCCGGTTCGCCAACTGGTATGTCCACGGTGTGAATAGTTGCACCGGCAGCTGCTTCGACATTGGCAATGCCACCCGAACGGCGATCGACACATGGCTGCGGACTGGCAGGGCTCTGGCCGGATCGACAGATCCCAATACCGCCGGCAACGGTAGTCTGATGCGTCTTTCACCAGTCGCCATCCGGCATTGGCCAGACCCGGCTACGCTGGTCGATGTAGCAAAGCGGCAAAGCCTGACGACTCACGGGGCACCGCAAGCAGTTGAAGCCTGCGCTCGATTTGCACTGGTGCTTGCCGATGCCATAGCCGGGCGCGATTGGCGCGAAGCACTCGACTGCCAGGAGACCAGCGACGACCTGGCGATCGCCGCAATCATCAAAGGCAACTGGCGAAGCAAAGGTCGATTGGACATTGCCTCGTCGGGCTACGTCATCCATTCGCTCGAAGCCGCATTCTGGTGCGTCGACCAGACTGAGACTTTTCGTGATGCGGTCCTGATTGCCGCCAATCTGGGTGACGACGCCGACACCACTGCAGCGATCACCGGGCAGCTCGCTGGCGTGGTCCACGGCGCTGGCGCGATTCCGCAGACCTGGCTCGACAAGCTTGCCTGGCGCGAGGACATCGAGTCCTTGGCTAGCCGTCTCTTCGCCGCCAGTCTCGAGGGTCGATAGCGACCGTCGGAGAACGCGACTGGGTCGATCGGCACGGCTGTCATGCTGGCAGGCCCGTCCGCACAACCTCCTGCGGGCTAGGGTGCCCAGTTCCCAATGCGTGGTCCGGACCTGCCATCTTCCCGAGGGAAGCTTCGTTCTGCTGCGATCCACGGTGTTGATCGAACTTTTCGCCCGACTTCCACATTGCCAGCATCACCACGGCGAGCTTTCTCGCCAAGGCAATTTGCGCCTTCTTGCGGCTCGTCCGCTTGGCGAGATCGATGCCCCATTGCCGGAGCGCGCAATCGCTGTGGGACTTCGATAAAAGCACTGTCGCTGCCGTCACGAGGTGTATGCGGGTCAGCTTGCTACCCATCTTGCTGATGCCGCCTTGGCGGGAATATCGACCGGACTGACGCAAGATTGGGGCAAGGCCGAAGTAGCTGCCGACATCCCGATTGTTCTTGAAGCGGTCTGGGCTGCCTACGGCGCTATAGTAGGACGCGGCGGTGATCGGACCTACTCCTGGGACGGTCAGCAGCAAACTGCAGACCGGATGCGATTTGACCATATCCTTCAGCCGCCGATCGAGATCGGCCAACAGGCTGCGGATGGCTTCGGCAATGGTGACCAAAGGTCGAACGTCACTTTCGACGTCGAGGCCATCTGCGCTGAGAGCAGCGAGTTGAACCTCGATGTCCTCTGTAAGTCCGCCAATGCGGCGACTGAGCTTCAGCTTGCCGCCATGAAGACGGACAATCGACTGGACCAGACCCTCAATCGCCATGCGCAACTCTATGAGCTTGTGCCGCGCGGTCAGACGGGTCCGCAGATTCTGGCATTCGAGCGATTTGACGAAGACGCCTGCATCCACTTCGCGGGCCAACCTGCCAAATTGCGCGAGCCCGATAGCGTCGTTCTGATCGGTCTTTGATCGGCTAATGGCCAGAAATTTGCCCGATCGCCGCGTTTCGTGAACGCAAACCGGATAGTCGAGTGCCCGCAAGCGGCGGACAATGTGGGTGCCGACACCAGCCTCGATGCTGATCTGACGCAGACTGGCCAAATCGTAGCCGGAGATTACCTCCAGAACCGCGTCAACTTCGGACGCGCACGAACCCTCTGTGACGATCACCCCATCTTCGTCGGTCACGCAGAAGCTGGTGGAATCGTAGCCAGTATCCAGTCCGATCCAATATTCCGGCATGGCAGAATGCCCCCGTCTCAGAAACGATGAGGCACTTCGTCACCTAACTTCACGGCTTGGGTTGCCACGCAAACTTTCGACGTTCGCGCCTCGCGGAATAAATACACCCCGTGGCTTCGCGGTGCGATTACGAAGTGTCCTAGGGCAATACGTCGATGCTATAGGATTTCGTTTCGAGGCAATGAGTCGGTGATCTGGAATGCTGCAATATCGACATGCACTTGATGAACTGATCAAAGAGCGCAGCGAGAGCTATTCCTCGATATCCCGTCTCATTGCTCGTAACCCTGCCTATATCCAGCAATACATCACGCGGGGCAGTCCGGCGGTTCTGGACGAATCGGACCGCCGGAAGATTGCCCAGTATTTTGACGTCCCCGAAACCAGAATAGGGCCGGTGTCGAAGGGGCGTGGAGGAGACCCTAGGCTGGTCAAAGTGGCGCTGCTCCCCACGGCTGCAGGGCAAGAACCGGATTGCGAACAAGAGTACGTCTTCGATCTCGCCTGGATGGCGGGACATGGATTGGGATCCGAGCCCCTTGCAATCCTAAAAATCGCCGGGGACACGATGGAGCCGACGCTCAAGCAAGGCGACGAGGTTTTAGTCGCGCGCCGGCGATCGAAGGCCGAGCTGCGAGACGGGCTCTATGCCCTGCGGCTTGCCGATGGAGTAACCGTCCGCCGCCTCGCGCTCTCACCTTCGGGAAGCCTAGTCTCGGTCTTGTGCGACAATCCAGCCTACCCCGATTGGGAAGGCATAAAGCGAAGCAATTTGAACATCATTGGCCGCGTCGTATGGCATGGTAGGCGGTTGGTATGAACGGCCGCGGTGTCTCGAGTGGCTTCGGCGACTTCTCACGCCAGATTTTGTGAATGGAATTCAAAAGCCCATGACGACCAGTAAGAACATCGCTCTGCTCATCGATGCCGATAACGCGTCACCGTCCGGACTTGACCCGGCACTGACAGTCCTGGCTGAACTTGGCAGCGTCAACATCAAGCGCGCATACGGTAACTGGAGCAAGGCTGGTCTCAAGGGCTGGGCCGCGCTGACCCAGCGCTATGCGATCGAACCGCAGCAGCAGTTCGATATTACCAAGGGCAAGAACGCGACCGACATGAAGATCGCGATCGACGCGATGGACTTGCTCTATTCCGGCCAGGTCGACGGTTTCGGGATCATGTCGAGCGACGGTGATTTCATGCCGGTCGCGATGCGGCTCCGGCAAAGCGGCCTGCCAGTCTATGGTTTCGGCACCGAACGCGCTCCGGAAGGTTTTCGTGAAGCCTGTACCCGCTTCTTCGACCTCGGCGCGCTCGAGCAAGCCCAGGCAAACGGCGACAAGCCTGACGCCGCCGATGTCGATGCTGCCGTAGTCACCTTGCTGAGCGAAGCCTGGAAAGCATCGAAGCGCGACGAGAAGGGCTATGCCAGCCTTTCCGAAGTTGGTCAGCGCGCCAGCAGTCGGTCTTCGTTCGATGCCCGTAACTACGGCTTCACCCGGCTCTCCGACCTGGTCGCTTCACTCCCGCAGTTTGCGAGCGAGCGGCGCGAAGGCGGGATGGTCTTCATCAAGCGCGTTCGGTAGCCGGTGTCGCCAGGCTCGACCATGAACCTCACCAGCGGGTCGATAACGATTGCGCCCTTCACCTGGGCAAAGCGGAAGAAGCGCGAGTTCGATCGCATCATCGGATGTTACGATCCCGACACCTACCGCAGCAAGATTATCCAGTTTCACTTGCCGGCCCCTCCAGCTCTACTGATCCTGAAGTTTGTCGACCTGGATGCCCCCGCGCCGCCGCCCCACGACACGCGGCGAGAGTTGCAGCTGGCGACCATTTCAGACGTGAAGGCCGCGCTTGAGTTCGACCGTCCCGACGATCGATTGTTGGTTCATTGTCATGCAGGCATCAGTAGGTCCTCGGGCATCGCACTGGCCATCTTGGCCGCACGTATGGGCGCTGGAAACGAGCACTCTGCAGTTCAGGAACTGTTTCGGATCCGTCCCGAAGCTGTTCCCAATCTGCATGTCGTCAAGCTTGCCGATCAGCACCTGGCCCGAGGGGGCCGCCTCGTCGAGGCGGTTATGGCTTGCGAAACGTCCAAAACAGAGGAGCGTCGCCTTCTCAATCGCCGCGCCTATCTGGCCTACTACGGTTGCGGATAAGGTTCGGCCTGGGCAACGGGGATGGCCTCACGAGTGCTGGTTTCGCGACGGGGGCCTTGGATGTTGGAAGGACCGAGATGACCAAGCCGAGAAAGAGGCCGGACCCGGTCTATACGCTACGGGCAGAAATCCGGAATGTTCGCCCGAGCTATTACATCGCTCAGGACGGCGATCGCGGCGTAACGGACGAGACGATTGTCAGGCTCGACTGCGTGATAATCGAGGCGAGTTCGAAGTTCAGCCCGCACATCGGCGAGCCAATCGACATCACTCTGGTGTGTGAACGCAAGTTGTGGCACGGGCCCGACGATCAAGATGCCCGGCCTTATTTTCTGTCGCTCTCTCTGCGCAAGGATCGGCGTTCGCTGGCGATCTACAGCCCGATCGATGCTATCTGGGCCATGCCTGGTTTGATAGCTTCAGACTCAATCACCCATGTCGAGGTCGATTTCTTCGAGCCGAAGCGAGGCGTGGCCGACGTTCGTAATCTTAGCCTTTCGAAAGTTGATGATATGCGCGAGCTCGAGGCTCGGAGCGGCCGACAGCGACTGTCTACAACGCCCTAGGCCCGTTTCCGGTGAATAAAGTCGCAGTCTTGGTCTGAATTCTGCGAGACACATCCTGACATTCGAAACCTGCGAACCCGGCAACTCTATGGCAGCCGCAGCGAGGTTGCCTATCATTGCGCCTTGGGTGGCCGCCATGATGACCGCTTCCAGCTTCGGCTTTCACCGCGCTCATCTATCTGTAATCCAACTTTTTATGTGCCTTGATCGCGTTCATATCGTCGCACGAATGTCCGGTTCGATGTCCGCTTCGTCGGTAAGCTCAGCTTTCTTGCTCGAGCATCGAAAATCGGGGGGCGCTGGGGTTTCGAAATCGCTCGAGCCCCTTAATAGCTCACGTTTTCGATTGAAGCCGGTAGTTTTGGATAGCCCATTACAGCCGAACTTAGCGAACGTTCCCGCAATTGAGCCCGTTGAAGCGGTTTGCCAAGTCGCAACAATTTGGCATTAGGGTCAACTGGATACGCGTTCGTGGGTGTAGCGTTTGAGTTTATCGCTAGAAAAGATCGAGCGCCTTGCCCCGGATCAGGCGTCGCTCTCAGCAGCAAAGAAGCTGCTGAAGCCTGCTGGCTGGCCCACCCTTGAAGAGGATGGTGCCGGACTGATCTGGGGAGAATGCCAGGGCTCGGGCGCAACGCCTTACCGCATTGCCGTCACTGAAGCGGATGCCGGCTACAAGTGCACCTGCCCAAGCCGCAAGTTTCCCTGCAAGCACTCGCTTGCGCTGATGTGGATGCGCGCTGACGGCAACGTAGCGTTCAATCGGGGAACTCCGCCGCAATGGGTCAACGACTGGCTCGGCCGGCGCCGGGGGCCAGCAGTGGGCAAGCCCCAGGTGGACAGCGCGGCCGAGACTGCGCGTCCATCGATTGCTGCCCTTGCCACGGAAGAAGCCCAAGAAGCGAATGATCCCGCAGCCCTTGCGCGGGCTGAGGCGCAACGCGCCCGCAACCGGGAGAAGCGCGAGGAATTGGTCGCAGCGGGCATTGGGGCGATGGACCAGTGGATTGCCGACCAGCTTGAGCGAGGTCTTGGCGGGTTCGATCAGCGTGCAGCGCAGGACTGCGCCACGCTGGCGAAACGACTGGTCGATGCCAAGGCTGGCGGACTCGCCAACCGCATCGCGATGCTCCCCGCTCAACTGTTCGGACTCGACGAGCAACATCGGCCCTTGGCTGCCGCTCGGGCGCTGTCGGCTGCCTACCTGATCGGCCAGGCATACACGCGGCAGGATTCACTGCCGGACCTACTGCGATCAGATGTACGCCAGATGATGGGGTGGTCGGTGACTCGCGAAGCCTTGCTGGACGATCCAGCTGCCTTGAAAATGGCTGGCGTTTGGCGGGTGCTAGCTGCGCGAGACGAGGTCCAACCTGATCGCCTTCGCCGGATTGAAACCTGGCTTGAGCGCGTAGGCGATGATCCGGTGCATGCCGTGCTGATCGACTATATTCCGGTCGGCGGCGGGGCGAGCGGCAACATGTACATGCCAGGGGAGCTGCTTGACGCTGAACTGGCGTTCTATCCATCTCCAGTTCCCCTGCGCGCGCAGATCGCCGCGCACCGCGGCACACGCCCCGCCGATGAACATTGGCAGTGCGTCAATCGGCCTTTGCCGAGTGCGATCGCTGCATGGCGCAGGGCACTTTCCGACAAACCTTGGTTGGGCGACTATCCGCTCGCGGCCTCGGACGTCGCAGTGCGATCGGCGGGCGAAGCGCTGTATGCGGTATCGAGTGATATCACCCTACCCATTGCGGCCGCTAGTGCGGAGGCGGCGTGGCCGCTTTGCGAGGCGGGAGAGCTTGCCCTTTTCGGATTGTGGGATGGATCTGCGCTCACGCCTTTGTTGGCGCAAACGCGACTGGGCGAATGGGTGGCGCCGTGAACAAGGCAAGCATCCTCGACACCCTGATGCAAGGAACGGCACGGCGACCGCTCATACCTGAGGGCGTGCTTGGCGAGGGAATCGCGCCTGCCGAACCATGCACGGCACCGCGATTAATGGCGCTCGCTGTCCAGGCCGAGCTGTTTGCCATGCCCCTGGTGCCGACTGAATTCGACGAGGTGGCAGCCCAAGACGATCCCAGGTCCATCGTTCCGGAAGCCGCAAGACCGCTGATTCTGCGGCTTGTCTCGGGAAAGGGGAATCCGCCCGACGATGCGGCAGCCTTGGCACTCGCTCTGGCCCTCGAGGCCGGGGGATTGCGGCTCCATCCCTTCGACCTGCCGCGGCTCAATGCTTTCGTTCGCAAGCACAGCGATGTGCTGGGTCAGGCCATGACGGGACGCAATGACGAGAGTGCCGAGCGCGTTGGCGACTGGTTTGCCAGCGATGCACTCGATCCGACCAACTGGACCTTAGCGACCCCGGCCAGGAAGGCGACATTCATCGCGCAGCTGCGCGGATCGGACCCTGCCAGTGCGCGCGCGCTGGTCGAAGCACAGCTGCCGGTTGAAAAGGCCGATGTGCGGCTTCGGCTGATCGATGCCCTGGCGACGGGCCTGTCTGGTGACGATCGAACTTTCCTGGAGAGCCTGGCCAACGATCGCGCTCCGACAGTGAAGCAAGCCGTGACCCGCCTGCTTGCCCGGCTGCCCGGTACCGGGGCCGCTGCAGCCCAGATCGAGGAACTGGTCTCGCGCATTGCGGCGGGCAAGGCCGGCCTCCTGCGCAAGCGCATCACGCTCAAGCTGCAGCTTCCGGCCAATCTCAAGGGACCGGCGCCGATCACCGAATGGCTTGCGGCCAATTTTGGTGCAGTCAACAGCAGCTCGCTGGGCGCTGCCTTCGGGATGAGCGGTGACGCCATGCTCGAGGCGGCCCAGGGCGACGACGATTTGGTCAAAGGTATAGCTTTCGCAGCATGTGCCGGACGGGAATGGTCGCTGCTTGAGGACATTGCACGGCGCTACGTGCCTCATATCTGGGCGGAGTTCCTGCAGCCGGGGTTAGCGGCGTTCGGCGTCGTGTTGCCAGCCGAGCGAAGCCAGTGGATCTCAGCCGTGATACCTGGAGCCGTTGCGCCCGCCTCGCTCAACCCCTGGGTCCTGACTGCGCTGCACGAAGCGTTTGCTGGCCCGTTGCCAGCTGCCCAGGCACGGGCCCTCTTTGCCGGTGCGCTCAAGGCAAGCCATCCCAGCGCGGAACTGTTCACCGCGACAGCGGCCCTCATGCCACTCGAGCTCCTATCTGAAGTCCGTGCATCTTTCGGCCGCCTACCGCCCGAGCTTGGCGCGCGCGCCAACTCACTCATCGCTACTCTCATCTGCCTCAACCAGGGAACAACCCAGCCATGACCGAGACCCGCCTGCGCCAGAGTGCGGAAGAAACCTATGCTGCCGAGCTCGATGCGCTGAAGAAGGGCGACGACCGCCAACGCCCGGCCAACTGGGCAATGTCGCCCCATGCGGTGGTCGACTACATCATGGGGGGCAAGGCCAAGGACGGAACGCCGATCAGCGCGAAATACGTGGGCAACCGCCGACTGATCGAAACTGCGGTTGCAACGCTCGCCACTGACCGCGCGCTGCTTCTGCTTGGCCTGCCCGGAACGGCTAAGTCCTGGGTTTCAGAACATCTCACTGCGGCAATCTCGGGCACCTCGAACCGGGTCATCCAGTGCACTTCAGGCACTGACGAGAACCAGATCCGCTACGGCTGGAACTACGCGTTGCTGCTGGCCAAGGGCCCCAGCCACGAGGCGCTGGTCCGGACCCCGCTGATGCGCGCGATGCAGGATGGCACCCTGGTGCGAATGGAAGAACTGACCCGGATGGGGTCCGATGTTCAGGATACGCTGATCACGATCCTGTCTGAAAAGATGATGCCGATTCCCGAGCTCGACGATGCAATCCATGCTCGCCCTGGGTTCAACGTGATCGCCACCGCCAACAACCGCGATAAAGGCGTGAACGAGCTGTCGTCGGCGCTCAAGCGGCGGTTCAACGTGGTCGTTCTGCCGCCGCCGGCGTCGATCGAGGAAGAGACCGAGATCGTGACCCGCCGCGTCGCCGAGATCGGAACCAGCCTCGACCTTCCGCCAATCGCACCGGCCGATAAGGAGATCGCCCGGATTGTGATGCTGTTCCGCGAATTGCGCGACGGGCAGACGCTCGATGGCAAGCTAAAGCTCAAATCGGTGAGTGGTTCGCTATCGACTGCCGAGGCAATCTCGGTCGGGATCAACGCCTGGGCCGAGGCTGCACACTTCGGATCGGGCGCAATCGACGCGCCTGCCCTGGCCGCAAACCTCGTCGGAGCAGTGGTGAAGGATCCGGCAGCAGATTCACTGGCGCTCGAGGAATATCTGGAGAATGTCGTGCGCAAGCGTGACGGCTGGCGCGACCTCTATGGGGCGATCCGCGACGTTATCTGATTCCATGGACCCGCGCGCGCATCTATTCGGCATCCGCCACCACGGGCCCGGCTCGGCCGCGAGCCTGGTCGCGGCGCTTGATGCGCTCGATCCGGCGATGGTGCTGATCGAGGGCGCGCCGGAAGCCGACGAGCTTGCACACTACGCTGCCCTGCCGGGAATGAAGTCCCCGCTCGCCTTGCTGCATTACCAGGCGGACGAGCCCGCCAACTCCCTCTTTGCACCCTTCGCCGAATATTCGCCCGAGTGGCAAGCGATGCTCTGGGCTCTCAATCGAGGGCGCCCGGTTCGGTTTATCGATTGGCCTGCTGCCTGTGCCCTCGCCGCCGCGAAGGACACTGCCGAACAGGATCTTGCCGAGGACGAAGGCGGATCCCCGCATGGCGATCCGCTCGACATGCTGGCCGATGTCGCTGGCTATGCCGATGGCGAAGCCTGGTGGAACGCCTTGGTCGAGTCGAGCCGGCCTGGTCCAGAGGTCTTTGCAGCGATCGAGACCGCGATCACGGAACTCAGAACCATCAGCGACGCGAACCAGTTGCTTGGGATCGGGCGCTACCAGCGCGATCTCTATCGCGAGGCTTTCATGCGGCTCGCCCTGCGCCAGGCGCTCAAGGACGAAGCAGGCGCCATCGCCGTGGTACTGGGAGCATGGCACGTCCCTGCGTTGCGGCAGAAATCCACACAGGCCGACGACCGGGCAATTGTCCGCGATCTTCCGAGGGTCAAAGTCGAGTCTGCCTGGGTGCCGTGGAGCGATTCCCGCTTGGCCATGGCCTCCGGCTATGGAGCCGGCGTGGCTGCTCCTGGCTGGTACCGCCATCTCTGGCAATTGCATCGTGAGGGTGACGATCTTGGAGCACAAGCCTTCGCAGCAGGCTGGCAGTCGCGCGTCTCGGGGCTGCTGCGCGAGGAAGGGCTGGCGGTTGCCTCTGCCTCGACCATCGAGGCCTCCCGATTAGCGCTCGCACTGGCGGCGATCCGGGGTGAGCCGACCCCAGGCCTCGCGGAAATGCACGATGCGACCCTGGCCGCGCTATGCCACGGTGACGAGACGCCGCTTAGGCTTGTCGAGCGCCGCCTGTTGCTCGGCGAACGGGTCGGCGCGGTCGACGAAGCCGTGCCCCAGATGCCGCTCGCGGCCGACCTCGAGCGCTGGCAGAAGCGCTGCCGACTTAAGGCTGAAGACCTCGAACGCGAGATTGCCCTCGATCTCAGGACCGAAGCCGGCCTGCTCAAGTCGACCCTATTGCATCGCTTGGTGCTAATCGGGGTTGGCTGGGGCCGATTGCTCGATGCCGAGGCCGGTCGAGGTACGTTCCGTGAGACCTGGCTGCTGGCCTGGAGCCCGATCCTCTCGGTGCGCCTGGCCGAAGCACTGGTTTACGGCGTGACGATCGAACAGGCCGCAGCCAACAAGGCGGCTGCCCAGGCCGCGGCAAGCACCGACATCGCGGGCTTGGCCGGACTGGTGAAAGCCTGTCTGCTCGCCGACCTGCCGCAAGCCGCTGCAACCTGCATTGCCTGCTTGCAGGCCGCAGCCGTTTCGAGCAGCGATATTGCGCGGCTGATGACAACCGTGCCGACCTTGGTCTCGATCCTGCGTTACGGCACGGCCCGGCCGATTCCGGAAGAGCAGCTCTCGGCGCTGGTTTCCGCGCTCGCAGCCGAGATCAATGCCGGCGCACTCTCCGCGAGCCTTGATATTGAGCCGGCGGAAGCAGACGCCCTGCGCAAGGCCATGTCCGGTTATGACCAGGCTCTCGGCCTGTTTGGCGACAACCACCTCGTCGAGATGTGGCAGCGCGAACTGGCGATGATCGCGCGGCACAACCGGGCCGCGCCTGCTGTTGCCGGTTTGGCCCTGAGACTGCTCCATGACCGGCAGGCCTGGGATGTCGAGGCCGTTGCGGCGAGCTTCTCACGCGCACTAACCCCGCCGGCTTCTCCCGCAGAGGCAGGCGCCTTCGTCGAGAGCTTCTTAGCTGGCGGCGCGGAAGTGCTGGTCCAGGATCGGCAGCTGCTGGCTGCACTCGACCAGTGGCTGGTCGATCTCGACGACGAGAGCTTCATCGAACTCCTGCCGATGCTGCGACGAGGCTTTGCCGAATTCGCGATTTCAGGACGGCAGCGCATCCTGAGTCTCGTCGGTAGCGGTCTGGTCGCAGACCGTGCATCGCCGAGTAGCGCGGGCAGCGAACTCTCACCGGAATTCGTCGAACAGGCGCTGCCGCTGCTGCGCACAATCCTGGGGATCGAGGCATGAGCGATAGCGAAACGGCTGAACGTATCCGCCGTTGGCGCCTTGCCATGGGCGGCGAGGACGATGGCGCACTTTCCGAGACAGACATTCGGATCGACCGCGCCCTGTCCGCTTTGTACCGGGGTGCCGAGCAAGGTGGCCGCAAGAAAGGCGGACTCGGCGCATCAGCCCCGCGGGTGGCCCGTTGGCTCGGGGACATTCGCGAGTTTTTTCCCTCACCGGTGGTGCAGGTGATCCAGCGCGATGCCTTCGAACGGCTGAACCTCAAGGCAATGCTGCTCGAGCCCGAATTCCTCGAAACACTCGAGGCTGATGTTCACCTCGTCGCCGACCTGATTTCGCTCCGCAGTGCGATGCCGGACAAGACCAAGGAAACGGCGCGCATGGTGGTGGCGCAGGTCGTCGCCGAGCTGATGAAGCGGCTGGCGCACAAGACTGCCGAGACCATTCGCGGGGCGATCAATCGCAACCAGCGCACGCGCCGGCCGCGTCCAGCCGATATCGACTGGCCGCGGACAATCCGGGCGAACCTCCACAACTGGCAGGAAGATTACCGGACAATCGTTCCTGAAACCCTGGTCGGCCATGCTCGCAAGAGCAAGGCCAAGGCTGATCTCGATCACGTGATCATGTGTGTCGACCAATCGGGCTCGATGGCCTCGTCGGTCGTCTATGCCTCGATCTTCTCTGCGGTGATGGCCTCGCTCCCAGTTCTCGAGACCAAGCTCGTTTGCTTCGATACGGCGATCATTGATCTTTCCGAGCAGCTTGCCGATCCTGTCGAGGTCCTGTTTGGCGTGCAACTCGGTGGCGGAACTGACATCAACGCAGCGCTCGCCTATTGCCAGGGGCTGGTTAGCCAACCGGCCAAAACCAACCTGGTCCTGATCAGCGACCTCTACGAAGGCGGAAACGCCAAGGAGATGCTTGCTCGAGCTGCTGAATTGGTTGCAAGCGGGGTCAATCTCATCGTCCTTCTGGCTCTCTCCGATGATGGCCGTCCAGCTTACGATCAGGCTCATGCGCAGGCATTCGCCTCACTTGGGTGTGCAGTCTTTGCCTGCACGCCGGACCAATTTCCTGACCTCATGGCCACTGCGCTGGCCAAGCAAGACACGGCCGCTTGGGCGGCAGGTCAAGGGATCAATCTGATAAGAGCTTCTTGAAACGCTGCTGCTCGCTCAAAGGGAGCGCAGTTTGGTTGACGATTGGAGATGACGAGCGACCGATCCAAATGGATCAGCCAACGAGTTGATCCACTCTGTATGGTGGACATGACGGTTCAGGTAGTGCGGGAAGGATCGGCGAATCTAAGGCCCGATTTCTCCTTTCCCGTCGAGAGCGAATGGCGGAAATCCGGGGCTCCAAAAGTGCTCGAGTCCCTAAAAAGCTA
>NZ_BJYR01000041.1 GCF_007991615.1 Novosphingobium sediminis
AAAAGCTACGTCAATAATTGCCCGACTATTTGGAGCGAAATAGAAAATCTGGCTGCGTCTGCGGTCGAGGCCCGCAGTCCAGCCCGCATAAAGTAGCCATCCGGTGAAGGCCGCTGTTGAGGCGCAGTTCAACTTCTTTGGTGTGAAGATACTGTCGAAGCAGGGAAGCGGACACCATGTCCGCCAATTATTTTCAGAAATAGTCGATTCTGAGAGCGCTTCGAAGCGCCGGACCAACGCGCCTATGGTTTGGGCTTGTCATCGATCCGAGCAAGGGAAACCGCAAAGCCGCAACGCGCGTAGGAATCCAGATTGAATTCCTGATATCTGCTGAACAGGCCTTCAAGATGCTGGTCAATCTCCTCCTGGGTGTAGTCCAGTGAGTTGACACAACCATAGCCCAGTTCCGATGCCCGCTTCATTGCTGCATCGCCGTCGTCAACGCCGAAGAAGATACTCATCACCCCCTCACCTCGATGGGCAAGGAATTGCGATACGGCGCTATCCTTCTCTCGGCCCGGAAGAGGCGAGCACAATTCAATGCCCGCGTCCCAAGCGATTGATACGCTTATGCCAAATGGCTCCCCCGTCCAGTTCGCATCGAAAAACGTGGCGCCAAGCAAGTCGGTATACTGCTGCTTTGCTTTCTCCAAATCATGCACCGCGATCATGACGCGGTTCACACCCCTCAGTCCCATACATTTGTTCTCCGTAAGATTCCCGCAGCGTTAGTCTGCATGGACCACATGACAAGGTGAATCACAGCAATGTCGGCAAATCCAGAATGGCGGGTTTTGAAGCCTATGTCGGAATAGTCAGTTGTCAGCGCCGCTGAGGTTGCCACACCCAAGGCAACAGATCATTGAGTTTGTTGATCGGACAATCCGCGATCCTGGCCAGTACATCGGCCAGCCACGCCTGGGGATCGACATCGTTGAGCCGAGCGGTCTGGATCAATGTGTAGAGCACCGCGGCCCGCTCGCCGCCCCGATCGGACCCGCAGAACAGCCACGCCTTCCGGCCGAGCGGCACGCAGCGCAGCGCCCGCTCAGCGGCATTGTTGGTTAGGCAGATCCTGCCATCGTCGAGGAAGCGGGTGAACGCATCCCAGCGGCGCAGCATGTAATTTATGGCTTTGGCGAGATCGTGGTTGCGCGACAGCTTGGCGAACTGGCTGGCAAGCCATTCATGCAGCTCGGCGATGAGTGGCGCGCTCAGTTCCTGGCGTATCGCGAGCCGTTCGGCAGCACTCTTGCCGTTAATGCCGCGCTCAATGTCGAACAGGGCATCGAGCCGCTGCACCGCCTCAAGCGCGATCGGATAGATCATGCCGGCTCGCTCGCTCTGGCTTTTCTTGCGCGCCGCAGCGGCGACGTCGGCCAGCTCGAAAAACTTGCGCCTTGCGTGAGCAAAGCAGCCGGCTGCGAGCACCGGGCCGGGCTGACGACTTGCGGCGTAGAGCTCGCCATAGCCGCCATAGGCGTCGGCCTGCAGGATGCCTGACCAGAGCGCGAGGTGTGTTCGGGGATGCTCGCCGCGCCGGTCGCGCGAGTAGTGGAACAGCGCCGCCGGCGGATCGGTGCTGGCGAAAGGCCGGTCATCGCGCACGTAGACCCACAATCGGGCGGTATCGGTCTTGCCCTTGGCCATGACCGGCACAGTGGTGTCGTCGCCGTGCAATCGCTCGGCGGCCATGACATGGGCCTCGATCAGCCGGTAAAGCGGTGTCAGCGCGAATGCGGCTGCCCCGACCTGGTCGGCAAGCGTCGAGGTGCTCAGCGGCACTCCTTCACGGGCGAAGCGCTCGGCCTGACGGTTGAGGGGCTGGTGCTGCCCGTACTTCTCGAACAGCAGCATGGCGAGGAAACTGGGGCCCGCCCAGCCACGCGGCACGACGTGGAAGGGTGCCGGTGGCTGCGTGATCTTCTCGCAGTCCCGGCACGAGAACCTCTCGCGCACCGTCTGGATGACCTTCCAGGTCCGCGGGATCACCTCGAGCGTCTCGGTCACATCCTCGCCGAGCTTGGACAGCCGGTTGCCGCCACAGGCAGGGCATGAGCACGGCGCCGGGACGACGACGCGTGTCCGTGGCAGGTGCTCGGGAAACGGCTTCCTGACTGGCCGCTTGCGCTCGAAGGCGGTGACGGTCGCCGTCTTCGCGGCCGTGACTTCAGCCACCAGGTCGTCCTCGGCGGCATCGGCCTCGAGGTCTTCGAGCTGCAGCTCCATCTGATCGAGCAGGCGGCGGGTGCGTTCGGCGCTGGCGCCATACTGCTCGCGCCTGAGCTTAGCGATCTGCAGCTTGAGATGCGCGATGACCGCTTCGGTTGCACTCTCCCGAGCGCACGCGTTGGCCAATCTGGCCTCGGCGTCATCCGCCCGCTGGGTCGCTGTCGCGAGCAGCGCCTTGAGCACTTCGACATCGTCCGGGAAAGGCGAAACGGTCGCTTCCATGACCATGATGGAATCACAGAAAACAGCACAAATGAAGCGAAAAATGCGCGTGAAACGAAGAAAGTAGAAGCCCTATCCGGCGCTCTGCGGACGCCATGAATACTGCGGGTTGCGCCAGTCGATCCCGTCCAGCAGGCAGGCCAGTTGAGAGCCCGTCAGCGAGACCATCCCGTCCTTCGCCGAAGGCCATACGAACCGGCCCTTCTCGAGCCGCTTGGCGTAAAGCGACATGCCAATCCCGTCGTGCCAGATGATCTTGACCAGCGAACCGGCGCGGCCCCGGAACACGAACAGGTCACCGCCATGCGGATCCCGCTTCAGCCCCTGCTGGACCAGGAGCGCCAGTCCCTGCATCCCCTTGCGCATATCGGTCTGGCCCATCGCGATCCAGACCCGCGCACCTGCAGGGATCATCGCAGGGCCTTCAATGCGGCAGCCACCTGTGCCGGTGATGCTGCGTCGAAAATGCTCACCTGCTTGCCGCGACCCAGATCAACAACAATGGCCGGAGCCGCAGGCGAATGGCTGGCCCCACCTTCTTCGAGCAACACGGCCTCGGCGAAACCTGACCCGATCACGGCACTCGAGGCTGCTTCTGCGTGAACCTCGCGTAGCTTGCCCCGCCACGTGTAGATCAGCGAGGTCGAGATATCGTGACGTCGGCACACGTCGGCGACGCAGGCACCAGGCGAAAACGCCTCCGCCAGGATCTGCAGTCGCTCTTCGTCACTCCACCGCCGACGCCGTTCCGGCCCTGCAAATACCGTGACCTGCCCCATCCACCGCTCCTAAGCGCACTCACAAGAGCACGCTTAAGACCGCTCGTTCACTTGCCAGACAAGGCGGGACCCGCCGGATGGATACCGCATAAATCGCGATCGTGCCGGTCCAAATAATGACTTTTGGTCGGTTGCAAACTGTCGACTTTGCGGTTTGCTAGATGCGGTAGCAGACTATCCGTCAGCGTCTGTCTCTCGACAGTTTACGGCTCCCAGGATTTATCCAAATATAGGCATCGCAAAGCCACGCGCAAGCGTGTTCGCCCGTACGCAGCGCAATGGCGCATCACGAGACCTAAAACCTTGCGTCACTGGATTGGCAACTTTGGGAGGGCCAACTGGGTCGTTTGGAAAACGCATGTGAACGAATTCTGCTGAATGTGTCACAAAACGAATCTACAAATGATGGTTTTGATCTGGATACCAGATCGGAATGACCGGAAGGTGGTAAGTAGATCGCCTCCGTACCAGTTTCATGAGGGAGTGAGCGATGCATGATCGAATTGCCGGATGGGTTCGCTTTTGCGCCTTGGGAACTGCCTTACTGCTGCCTTCTTTACTCTACCTTTCATTGGGCGCTTTCGGGCCGTCGCAATACACCTTCTTGTTGGGGGATGCGACCACCCGCCTTTGGCCGTTCGTCTATGCCTTTCTCATAATGGCAATCTTCGCCGTTTGCGTCTTTTGGACATTGCGTGCCGCGGGACACGTTGGGTGGACTTGGGCGGCGCTCGCCGCAGCGCCACTGGCCGCCGCAGCCGGCACTGCATTCTGGAGGGCTGGAGCTACGCCGGGCACTTTGGCTGCGATCGGGGTTGCCGCCGCGGTAACGTGGCTATGCTTTTACGCGTTGCGCAGCGGAAGGATTTGGGAGCGGCTTCCGCTGCTCCTGAAACGCGTGTGGACTCCCATCATTATTGGTGTGCTGATCTACCTCGCTATTGGCCTTCTCTCCGTCCTCAGCCCCATAGTCGCGACTAGAACACTCGGGTCTTTCGCAATTTTCGCGACCTTTGCGGGGGTGGTGGGCCTGCTGGCGTCCGCCGCAACCGTCCGGTGGAAGTTCGGGGTTGTCCTGACCGTCTACGCGATCATCGCGACCCTTTTCTTTGGGTCGAACGATCACCGCATTCCCCAGACGACCGCAAAATCCGTGGCCCCGGAAGCCAGCATGGCGTTCCAGTCATGGCTCGTGTCGCGCCGTGATCTGGATGCCTATCGCTCCCGCAACCGGGCGTACCCGGTCATCCTGGTCTCGTCTGAGGGAGGGGGTATCTACGCGGCCGCGCATGCATATGGCACGCTTTCCGCGCTCGCCCAGGCCTGCCCAACCTTCGCCCAACACCTCTTCGCAACAGTCGGCGTGTCGGGAGGAGCGATCGGCAACGCATTGTTTGCTAGCTCTCTCGAACCGGCCCAGGCGCTGCACACTCCATGCGCGCCGGCAACAATGAAAGTCGACCCGCAACCAGTAACCGCAGACCACCTCTCGCCGGTACTCGCACGCTTGCTTCTCGTCGAGCCGATTGACGCCATGTTGCCCGGACGGTGGATGCGTCGCGATCGCGCGCAGATTCTGACGGATTCATTCTTTTCTGTCGCGAGGAACAAAAGTTATCTGCGGCAAGCGGTAAGCGATAGTTTCGATCCCCGCGGTGGCCGCCCTGCACTGATCTCGGTGGCAGTCGACGTTGCCGATGGCCGCCGCATGGTGCTTGCACCCTTTCAACCGAGCGAATTCGTCGGAACCGGGAAATGGTGGCCAGGGGGCGAGATGTTCCGCGATCGTCCCAATGAGCCACAAATCAGCGTGCTCGATGCGGCGGGCGTTTCCGCACGTTTTCCGTGGATCACCCCGACCGGTCGCCTTAGGCTATCGAAGCACGAGGACGCTATTCTCGCTGATGGCGGCTACTTCGACAACAGCGGTGCGGATACCGTGCGCGACTTGGCTCTCGATCTTCAGGCCAGCCAAAACTGGCGTGATTTCAGCCCGACGGGTGCTGAAACAGATGGTGAAGTATATGATGGTCCATGCAGCACCCCCCGAATCAAAATGGTGAAGAACTTCCACAACGAGGTCCAGTGGGACAGCTGCACGCTGCCGATCTACGTGCTTCACTTGGCGCTGGCGTCGCGGGAATGGTCGGACCTTCCTGACGGATCGCCGGACCCGGTGCGCGCGAAACCTGGGCAATCGTTCCTGATCGACCCGATCAGCGCACTTCTGGCGACGCGTGAATCCCGCGGGGAGATTGCTCTCGCGCGCGCCGATCTCGATGCGTGCGGAACGGCCCTTGCCGGCGCCGAATGCGCCCTCGAGCCGGGCCGCTCCATCGGCTTTTTCAGAAACGACATATCACCTGTGGAATGGCACCTCCCTCTTGGCTGGTACATGCCTGCTAAAGGTTTTCACGCAATAGTTGGGAAGACCGCACCTGCTTCGATGTTCGACTACCGCCGCCTGAAGCGCGAGGCGGAGTTCGATCGCGAACTCGACACTAAGCTCCTCATCTACCACCTCGACCCGGACCTATACCGGGAGGATGCCGACCCAACACTTGCCGACCTTATGCCGGACCCCTAGCGCTGCAGATTGGAGGAAGCGTTTTTGGGTAGGCTCAGGACCCATTGATCTCACAGGCGCGATCTGATTCAGCCTCCGCAAGGAGACTGAATCAGATCGCGCCTGTATTGGCTGACCGAGGAGCAGATAGCGCGGCTCCGCCCATATTTTCCCAAGAGCCCCCGCTAACCTCGAATGGATGATCGCCAGGTGTTGAGCGGGATCATCTTCGTCAACCGGAACGGTCTCCGTTGGCGGGATGCGCCAAGGGAATATGGACCGCACAAGAAATTGTACAGCCGCTGGAAGCGGTGGGGCGCGATGGGCGTGTTAAGCAGAATGATGGAAGGCTGGTCCACGCAAAGCGCAGGCCCTCAGATCCTCATGATCGACGCGACTTATCTTAAGGCTCACCGCACGGCTTCCAGCGTTGGAGTAAAAAAGGGAATCTCGGCCGCCTGATCGGACTGACCAAGGGCGGTGTGAACATCAAGTTTCACGCCATCACCGATGCAAACGGCCGCCCCTTGAGCTTTTTCATCACGGCCGGCCATGTCCGCGATTACATTGGTGCGGCGACCCTGCTTGAGGACTTGCCGAAGGCGCAGTGGATGCTGGCAGACCGGGGCTATGATGCCGAGTGGTTCAGGGACGCGCTTGAGAAGAATGGCATCAAGCCCTGCATTTCGGGTCGAAAATCCCATTCCATGCCAGTCAAATACGACAAGCGCTGATGCAAACGCCACAACCGCATCGAGATCATGTTCGGTTGCCTCAGGGACTGGTGCCGCGTCGCCACCCGACACGACCGCTGTCCGAACGTCTTCTTCTCCGCCCTCGCTTTCGCCGCAACCGTGATCTTCTGGCTGTAATCAGTGTGTCCTGACCCTAGTGCTAGACCTCGTCGGCAGTGCATTCAGTCGAAAACTCTTCGTTGAACAAGACACCCTATTGTTGCAGACTGAAGGCGAGATTGGCGGAGGATTTGCTATGAGTAATAGATGTCTGCTTCGAATAGTCACTTTCCTTCTTGTCACTGCCAGCCCCCCAGCGCTTGCATCTCCTTCGGAACTTGAAATCGTCAACATCCGAATTGGCCAGGGCGATGCTACACTTGTTCAGGGTCCAGCCGATCCGCATGGTAAGCGCATAACAGTCCTCTTCGATGCCGGTGACGATGCCGATTATGATGGGAGTCGAATCATCGCGGCGGTCCTGTCGAAGCGGAGAATTCGGCACATCGACTACGTGGTGATCTCGCATTACGATGCCGACCATATTGGCGGAGTAATTACTGACCGTTCTCGACACGGCGTAAGTTTCCTCTACGGACGGGACGGTGTCCCCGGCAGCGTGGGAGATGACGACAACGACGGTAAGGCGGAATGGGTGGGTGTTCCGGACCAGAGACCAGATCCCGAAGAATTCGGAACAGGTGATGACATCACGGTCGGAACGTTTGTTGACCGAGGTGACGAAGAGAACAAGGATACGCCACAGTATCGGCGCTATGTCGAAATTGCTTCGGCGAAGGGAAACCGCTTTTCGTTGGACACCCAATCCAAGCTCAACAGCTTCACGATTGACCTCGGAGGTGGTGCATCGATGGTCCCGTTGGCTAGCTCTGGCCGTGTCCGCGGCGCGCAATCCATTGTCCCGAATGTCGATACCGAGAATGAGCGTAGCGTCTCAATGCTGGTTACGTTCAACAAGTTCGACTTCTTGGTTTCAGGCGACCTCATCGGCAGGAAGCATGGCGCTGAAGACGCGCAGGTTGAACGTGCTGTAGGACAGAGAATTGCAAACGACAGTCGGATCGTCGACGTCCTTCATGTGAATCATCATGGTGCCAACAATGCATCAGATGAGACCTTTCTGGAGCTGATCAGACCCACCATCGCTGTCATTTCGCATGGCAATGTCGCCAGCTATAAGCACCCTAACGTCAATGCGCTTGCCCGCCTTGAAGCTGCCCGGGTTTATCGCATCATCCAGACAAAATGGGGGACGACTGACGTCTCGCTGAGCAATACCGCGATCAAGAATATCCAGGCGATCTATCAGGGCGACGTGGTGATATCATCGGATGGTGAGGAGTATACGGTTTCAACCAGCCGAACCTATCGTGCTGACACGAATCCTCGCCGCCCCTGAATTGCCTGCTGGTACAATCACTTTTAAGGGATCCAACTGGACGAATTGGAGCGCGGTTCGACGGTGTTATACTTCTCCGTGTGAAGGCAATTAACCCACAACTCCCACGTGACTAGTACTACTTTGGTAGTTTCCCTCGGGCGCTGCGTTGCCACTCGTTACGGCAGTGCGGACATGTTGGCGGTAATAGTGTGAAAGCTTGTACGATTCAGGCATCCTATCGTGGCACCGGCAACAGCCTCAATGCGTCTACTGCGATTGCCAAAGCGCGGCAGGAAGCACTGGCTGACGGGACAGCGGTCGCGATCGATGATCCCAACACTTGCATGGACGAGAGATTTCGACTGGCGCAGCAATGTGCATATTCCGCGCGATCGGTTTGGCCAAGTGACCCTTCCGCTTGACTGGCCAGTATTAAACGAATGGTGGTTCAGTGGCCGAGAATAGAATTACGCTTGCCGGTGCTCACCCGAGACTGTTGCTTGATCAAGCACTGAGGTAACATGGCAACAAGATCAAAGATTACAGGACTGACATCCATGTGCTAAGACAGGCAACAATGGCGATGTGGATTAGGTGCTTAATTCGTTCGGGGGGACTATGGCGACTGGAATGGAAATCTGGGAGGCAGCGAAAGGCGCGGTTCGCGATGAGATCCGCAAAATCCGGCCCAATCAAACAGTCTGGACGAATATCACGCCCGACCAAATCGGTGCAACGGCTGATAGCTGGATCGTTTTGTCGTCCGACATGATCGACAACTTCAACTTGCGCGGTGTGAAGCCAGCCATCGCTATTCCAAAGCAGAAGCGCCGGACCTATCGTACGAAGCCTTTCCTCGATTTCGTCAAGGCGCTGCGAGATGCGTAGCCGCAAAGGATTGGCCCTAGTGGCTGCGGGCATGGCGACAGCGATGGCAACTCCCGCACACGCGGACGATCTTGCGAGCGCAACCGGCGCGATTGAGACTGTCTGCGCGGGCATCGAGTCGCAGACCGAAATACGGCAGCGAGATCTTGCCGAGGCAGTGCTGGTCGCGGCGGGCATGCTCCCCTCGAAACTCACACAGTTGGTCACCAGCGCGCCGGGTCGACCAGCCGACTATCGGCCATCGGCCGACGATATCTCGAATGGTGCGCTTACTTTCGTCCGCAATCCTGATCTCATCGGAGGGAAACAGGCCGGGCGCATCTACGACCTGCTAGCCGTCCTTTCAGATCATCTGACTCAGAAAGGCGGCGCGCTCACCGGAAAACTGGTGGTGATTGGCGCCGCGCCCGAGGGCTCGGTTTTCGCCGAGGGCATCAAGCTCATTTGCCCCGGCAAGACGCCGCTGACGCAGATCACAGGAGCCTTGCCTGCGCCGCAGGAGCGCTCGAAGGGCGCTAAGCTGGGTGTAAACCCGATCGTTATCCGACAGAAGGTGGAAGATTTCGGCGTCGCCGCGAAAGACGCCAGTGGATCTTTCCAGGGCTCCTACAGCCGGCAGCGATCGACCGACCTCGACGGCGCAACGACGGTTACAAAAACCCTCGCAGTCCGGGGCGTATACGGCCTGCGCCTCGCTGGCGACGGCGAAGCTAGCTACCTCTATGGCTACGGCGATTATGCGCTGAACCGCGTCCGCAAGACGACGAGCCCAATCGCGACTCAAGCTGCCAACGACGGACGCGCCAAGGACGTCGATGCCTTGGAGCTTGGCCTCTCGGGTTCGGTGCCACTTGGCGGCGACGCAGTGATCGTTCGCCTGTCGGGCCGGGGTGGAGCTATCCTTGACTTTGCGACTGGGGCGCGGCGTTTGGTCGGAGGGTTGCGCGCTGAACCGACGGGAATCGGCACAATCGGCTCACCTAGAGCCGCGCTCTGCGGCTTCGGCGCTTATAGCGACAACGTCTTCGGTCTTCCAATAGAAGCACGCTGCTCGGCGGCGGCTCGCATCGAAGTCAGCGAAGTCCTACGCGCGGGGACTGCGAAGCTGACCAAAGCCGATGAGCTCGTTGCCATCGGCGGTGATGTCACTTGGGAATTCCGGCCTCGACTGCTGTCGGACGGCAAACCGCGGGACGGAATGGTTGGCAGCCTAGCCTATCGCTATCAGCGCATGGTGGCAGGGCAAGCGCCCGATATCGATCGATTCGACGCCACGCTCAAGTACCGCTGGTGGGCCAAAGACCTCGCCTTCGATCTCGGCTTCGCTTATTCTGACGGCACTGAGCCGAAGAGCTTGGTTGACGAGAACAAGGTCTCGATAACTTTCGGCATTCTCTACTGACCCGAACAGGCGGTCAGGTGCCTTTCGAGGCGGAGAGGTGGCCCTACAGGACAAATTGAGCTGCTAATTTGGCGACATTTGCCGTTGTTTGCATCCGCTGCCTTTGGCCGCATTCTGCGGGAAATCTTCTTGCCACATTCGTTATTTGAGACAGGAGTCAAAAGGCCCGTCACGCGGCCCGCAACGGCCACTTGCTCTACCGAATCAATCCCGCAAATGCTGAGCGTAGCGATCTGATTGAAGCTGTGATTGCGCGTTTGGAATTTATCCTGGCTGCGATAGCACGGCTGCGTTCCTGCGCTAGTGTCGCGGGAGCAACTGTCCTCGGTCGCTTTGCACGATTGTAGAGTCAGTCCCATGTGCAACTTCGGGAGATTAGGCTGGACGACGACTGGCTTGTGGCGATCCGTCAACTCAGGTTCCAGCCACCTCCGCGTACGATATGAGCATCGCGTTCGCGCAGCTGCAAGCCAAGGTCAAGCTCGCTGTTGATCCGGCCAGCAATCTCAGCAAAGAGGTTGTCCAGCGCGCGCATTTCTCGGGGAAAGTCAGCCGATCTTTGCTCAATAGCCTCAATTACGGAGCGTGCAGAATCGTTGAGTATTCGCTTTGCACCTCGCTCAGGGATGCCGATCGCGATGCAGAAGTATTCGAGGTCTGCGGCAGTAATTTGCTGCGGCAAGCTCGCGTTTCCGATATTGAATGCGAGATCCTCCCTGAAGCCAGCCACCATCTGGACAGGGACGAGGTCGTAGAAGCGTGCCAGCATCGGTGCCTGTCCCGGCACGTGCAGCAGGGCATGGTTCTTGGCATGGTTGTCGTTGTTGCCGATGAGCAAGTTGAACAAGCTCATTTCGAGGAACTTTTCACGTACGAGCGCTGGCTGATCTGTGGCTGCGAGAACGCGGCCAATGGCCTCCGCGTCGAAGCGACGTCCTTCTCGGCCGCGCCGTTCGTATTTGAGTTCTGCCGGTAGTCCGAGCGCTTGGGCAAAGTCTTCCTGGTGAACGCGATGGATTCCATCCTCGGTTACGATCCGATCGAAGCGGGTTATCAGTAGGACCTCCTGGCCTTCGACGTCGCCGGCTGCACATCCCCCGACATTGAACCCCACCTGGTCCGCCAGGTCGGTCACGAATTCTTCGTGCCGGGCTTCGTGGCGGTGCTGGGGATCGGGAATCTTGAGAATGTGGGTCGTCGGCGCTCCTGACCCGACCTTTGGCAGTGCAAAGCGATTGTCGGGCAGAGCGGTAAGCGAGATTTTGCGGCGAAAGCCGGCGACGGGTGACGGATCGCGCATGCCGTCGGGTAGCGGTCGTCCTTGGGCAAGGCGCAGGACGATATCGGTAAAGTCTTCATTGCTCAATGCGTCGTAGTCATGCTCGATCGAACCTGGCCGTTTTATCGGGGGGTGGTCCTCGGGTAACGCGCTCACAGCTCCCGAACAATCAGCACCGACATGGGAGAGCAGACTGACTAAGTCGCCGCGTTCAATGCCTTCCCGGAGCATAACCCGCTCTAGTTGGTCATTCTCCTGGAGAAGATTGTTGAAATATGCGCGCGTAACCGCGTCTCCAAACGCTTCCTCCTGGAGCGGAAGTGAAAGCGACAAGGGATGGCTATTCTGATCGACCAGCCAGTTTGGCGCATAGGTGAAGCGCATCGCTCCATCGTCTGTCGAGATGAGCTCGCCAATTGGTTCGGCCGATGCCTCTAACCAGACGTTGAGTCTGCGCATCAGCTTCCGCGTTTCTTAGCAAACACATCAATCCCGGCCGCAGTTGCGCAGCCGAGGACCTTGTCAAATTCAAGACTGGGCTTTCCGCCTTCAAGCTCCGAAACGAACCGACGGCCGACTCCTGCATGCGCAGCGAACTCTGCCTGGTTCATTTTCATAGCTTTGCGGGCCGTCCGGACCATCACCCCGAGTTCTGTGATCGAAGCCAGTGGATTTCGGGTTCGACCGACCGCCTCTGCAATCATGGTGTTCGACCTGCTTCCTGGTTCTTTGATCCTGATGTCTTTCGTAAGCCCGGGATACTCGGCTCTGATCGCTTCGCGATGGATGGTCAGCGGGTGTTTTCCGAGTGCGGTTAGCAGGCTATCCTGAGACGAGCCTGACTTCGTGCGCGAAGCGAGCAATAGGTTGGCTGCGGCCGATGGTTTAGGTTCGTTACCCAATTTGCACCCTTTCGGGAGCATATGTAGCGATCTCGCGACGCAAGTCAATATTTGAACCCGTACAGGTTCATTTTTCTACACTGCGTCAATCTCGGCAAAAGTTGCTCCCGTTCAGGATCAGTCGATCATTCCGGACACCTTGCCTAAGTCCCCGAAGATGAGCAACCGAGCGGAAAAGCAGGGATGCAGCAAGATGATGCTGCTATACCTTCAAGATGCAATGAGGATTGAATTCGCGGTTCTCAGCCCCGCCGCTTCTAGACATTGGTCCGAAAGCCTTGGGGTTGCAGACGGCCGGGGTCTACCCAGCAAGGTAGCGGGAGCTCAAATATCCACCGACAGCACCAATGGCACAGGCTTGTTACGAGCTTCTTTACGGGCTGCAGTTCAGGTCAAGGGCAAACAAACTGCTTGGCGCACTGAGCCGACCTACTGCTGACCAAAATGAGCGAACGAGCAAGCTTTGATACCCAGCAGGACGGTCTGAATTGATCAGGTAGCGACAGAAAGGGCGGCGAATCAGAAGCCCGCTTTCTGCGTTTGTTCGCCACCAGTGAATCACGGAATTCCGGGGCTCCAAAAAAGCAGGAGTCCCGGAAAAGGCATCGAACCAACACCTTATTTGGCGATTTCGGGCCTTTTGCGGGCCTTTGGCAAAATCCGAACAACATAAAGCATTGAGAAAACGAGTATAAAATCGCCGAGATCGAGTCCTCTTCTGGCACCATTTTTCTTTCCGGACACTTCCGCAAGTGTCCGGAAAAATCCAAGAAAACAGACACTTGCGACAAGTTTGGCGTCCATCGGCATCCAGCCGAATTCGTTGAAATTGGCGGTACATGACGGTATATCTGACGGTATCAAAACCGACAGAGGTGGCACCATGCTGACCGATCTGGCCGTCCGAAAAGCCGCGCCGCGCGACAAGCCTTACAAGCTCTCTGATGGGGGCGGGCTGTACCTGCTGGTGACGGCCGCGGGTCAACGATACTGGCGGATGGACTATCGTTTCGGTGAAAAGCGGGCCACTGCGGCACTCGGGGTCTACCCGACCATCACCCTTGCCGAGGCGCGAGCCAAGCGGCTTGAGATCAAGAAGCAGATCGCCGAGGGGATCAACCCAGCGGCCAAGCGCAAGATCGACAAGATCACCGGGCCGCTCGCCAATGTGAACAGCTTCAAGGCCGTGGCGGAAGAATGGCTCGACAAGGCCCGACGCGAGGGCCGTGCCGATGTGACTGTGGGCAAGCTGACATGGCTGCTCGAATTCGCCTACCCCATGATCGGAGATCGCAAGGTGGGCGAGATCAAGGCTCCCGAATTGCTAGCCGTGCTACGCGCGGTTGAGAAGCGCGGGCATTACGAAACCGCACGGCGGCTGCGCAGCACCTGCGGACAGGTCTTCCGCTATGCCATTGCCACGGGCCGCGCCGACCGCGACGTGTCGGCAGACCTGCGCGGCGCGCTGATCGTGCCCAAGGTGACGCACCGCGCCGCCATCACCACGCCAAAGGAAACGGGCGCTCTGCTGCGGGCTATCGATGCCTATTCAGGCTATCCGGTTACCCATGCGGCGCTGAGGCTTGCCCCCTATGTTTTCGTGCGTCCGGGCGAACTGCGGCAGGCAGAATGGAGCGAGTTCGACTTTACCCGCAACACTTGGACCATCGCCGCCGACAAGACAAAGATGCGCGTCGCGCACCGTGTGCCGCTCAGCCGACAAGTGCTCGCCATCCTGGAAGAGCTGCGCGAGATCACCGGCAACCGCCGCTATCTGTTCCCCGCCCAAGGCAAGCGCGACCGGCCGATGTGTGAAAACACGATCAACCTCGCGCTGCGGCGGATGGGGTTCGATGGCACCACGATGACCGCCCACGGCTTCCGCGCCATGGCCAGCACGCTGCTGAACGAGCAAGGCCATTGGAACCCCGACGCGATCGAGCGCCAGCTCGGCCATGCCGAGACCGACGACGTCCGCCGGGCCTATGCGCGCGGCGAGCACTGGGATGAGCGGATCAGGATGATGCAGAACCGGGCTGACTATCTCGATCAGCTAAGGTCCGGTGCAAAGGTGCTGCAAGGCAGCTTCCGCAAGCCATCGGGCTCTGCAAGCGCGTTGCCGGGTTGATCCTGCTGCACCGCTCAGAATCTGTCACCAATCTGTTCAGCTGGCGATTTCCGCATCAAGGTAGGCCTCGACGCGCTGCATACCTGCGAGGCCATCTGCCAGCATGAGATCCAGCGCGCTGGCTCCATCAAAGGCCTCGTTAGGTGCACCTATCCACCGCGCGGCTCTATCGCCATCAGCGAATATGCATCGCAATGCGCGACGAATGCCGAGCACCGCTGCAGCCCGCCCTTCGCCGTTGAGAAGCCGCTCGGCTGTTTCAGGTTGAACGCCCCAGCGCGCGACCAATGCAGCGGCCGCCCGCACCATCGCCAGCTTTTCATCTTCGTCATATTGAGCGCTGGCGATCGACATGGACATATCCGCTGACTTCGAGGATCCCCAATAGCACGGAACGTCCGCTCAGGCCATCAGTCATCTTACCGATCGGTAAGAAAATACAGAGAAGGCCGTATATCGGATTGCTTTCTTCCCGACCGGTAAGAAGTGCTCTTGAAACGCGCTTTGTCATGTGCAATCTTCCCGCTCGGTAAGACTGACATGATCGACAACGCAACCCAATTCGGCGCAGCCGTCGCCTCGGCCCGCAAGACCCTTGGCCTTACCCAGCGGGAGCTGGCGCTCGCAATCAACAGCGGCGAGCGCTTCATTGTCGATCTGGAAGCAGGAAAGCCCACCGCCCAACTCGGCAAGGCACTCGCTGCTGCCAAGGCTGTCGGCTTGCGGCTCACCGCCACCGGCAGTCCGCAGGCCTGACGTTGGAACTTCCCTTCCACTACGAGAACCGCCTGGTCGCCAAGATCAGTGCCGATGCACGGGCGACCCGCCTCGCGTATGACGAAGCATGGCTGACTTCCCCAGACAGCTTCCCGGTCTCGCTGGCAATGCCGAACCGGCCGGAGCCGTATGATGGGGAACAGGTCCTTCCCTGGCTGATGAACCTCCTGCCGGAAGGCGAACCGCTGCGCGCCATGACTCGCGCGCTCGGCGCTGCGCCGGAGGACGCGCTCGGCCTGATCGCGCAGACCGGCAACGATCTGGCGGGCGCGCTCAGCATCGCTCCGCAACAGCCGCGCGGCGAGCCCGGCTATCGCCCGATCCCGGATGCCGACGCACTGGAACAGATCATCGAGGAATTGCCTGCACGGCCATTCCTGGTCGGCGAGGACGGCGTTTCGATGAGCCTTGCCGGCGCGCAGGAAAAGCTGCCGGTGGCTGTCATCGACGGCCAGATTGCAGTGCCGATCAACGGCGCGCCATCCACCCATATCCTCAAGCCCGACAATCCACGCCTGCCCGGCAGCGTCCAGAACGAGGCGCTATGCATGGTTCTCGCCCACAGGGTCGGTCTCAATGTCGCGCCGGTTACAACCGGCGTTGCGGGGAAGCGCAGCTATCTGCTGGTTGAACGATACGACCGGATAAGCACTGGCAACAATGTCCGCCGCCTGCATCAGGAGGATTTCTGTCAGGCACTCGGCCGCCCGCCTGCCGCAAAGTATGAATTCAACGGCACCGGAACGCGCGGCCCCTCAATCGCCGACATGTTCGCCCTCGTCCGCCAGCATATGACGGCGCGCGACATCACGCGGCTGCTGGACGCCGTGATCTTCAATATCGCCATCGGCAACGTGGACTCCCACGCGAAGAACTACTCGATCCTGCTCGGCCCCGGTGCCCCGCAGCTTGCCCCGCTATACGACCTCATGTCGGGCCTCGCCTGGACCAACATCACCCAAAACCACGCCCAGGCCATCGGCGGCCAACGCCGCGGTCGCCACATCTACGGTCGCCACTGGCGGCGCATGGCCCAAGCCTCAGGACTGGCAGCGCGAGGGACGGTGCAGCGGGTGGAACAAGTGACTGCGCGGTTGCTGCGCGAATTGCCCGCCGCTGTCGAAGAGGTGGCGGCTATGGCTGCGGGCTCGACGATGTTGGAGATCTTCGCAAAGGAGATTGCGAGCCGGGCAGTCGAGGTCCAAGCGCACGCCGGACAAGAGGGAGTGCCCGAGGTCGAAGACACGCCGGAACCGGAAGTCAATCTTTCGGCGACTGCCTATGAGTAAGAAACAAAGAACGACCCTGGTCAGCGCGCGGCATACTCGATGACGTGACC
>NZ_BJYR01000042.1 GCF_007991615.1 Novosphingobium sediminis
TGATGGATCCGAACCTTGCCGACCGGTTTGGGGCGTTCGAATTGATGCCATGGCGCAACGATCATGCCCTGCGCCAGCTGCTTGCGAGCTTCTCGGGCCTGCTGCCCCTGAGACGCCCATCGATGCTCGACACCGTCGAAGCGCGGCAACGCGTGCTGGCCCTCACCCAGGGTGTGACGGGCCGAATATTCCGGCTCATCGAGGCAGCCGCTGTCACGGCTATCCGCGATGGCCGCGAGATGCTTGATGCCGCAAGCTTCGAGGCCAACGACGTGACGCTTCCTCTCGTCTCCATGTTTACGTCGGCAGGCAAGCGAAGGACAATCGGCCGGGCGACCGTATGAGTTTCGTGGAGCCATTCGCGGATGAACTTCTCAGTTCATGGCTGGCGCGCGTGCGCGATCAGCGGGCTCCGGGTGAGCCTTTGCTGCGCGCCTATCGAAATCGCGCAGGCCATTGGCGGCATCCCGATGTAAACCCAAAAAAATCGATGATCGCTGAGCTTGCCGCAAGCGAGGGCTTCACGGAAAACAGTGTCGCCGAACTCGGTCTTTGCTATCGGTATCCGAGGATCACCCCGGATTTTGTAGCCTGGCACCACGTTCCATCCGATGATCCTAGCCGAGATTTCGCGCCCGCTCTTACCCTCCGGTTGAGCTGGTGCAGTCGTTGCCTTGCCGAGGACTATGCCGCTGGCCGCCCCGCCTATATCCGTGCGGACTGGGCCATGGCTGCGTGGGGCTTCTGTTTCCGGCACCACTGGCCACTCGTCGATCGATGCGTGTCTTGCGGGAGTAGTCATTGGGCGATTAAGCGGTCATCGCAGGGGCCGCCAAGATTGTGCTGTATTCGCTGCCGTCGGGGCCTCGAACGGGCGCACCCCAGGGCGCTCGAGCTTGAGCCAGCAGCGCAGCCCATCTGGATCAATATCGTAGCCTTTGAAGCCGCGCTGAGGGGTGCGCTTAGGGGAAAGGTCCCAGATCAATTTCGCTTCAACGACACTTCAGCCGGTCAGCTGCTCGAAGAATCCGCCAGAATCTGTCTACTGTTCGCAAGGGCCCACAGGCGCTGGAGACTGCGTGATAGACTCCTACATCGGTTTGCGGCGCCTGTGCTCACGCTCGATAACGTTTGCCCCAACGAGCCTTCCTGTGAAATGCCGCTCGCGCTTGCCAGCCCCTCAATGCGTCGTTGCCTTATCGCAATCTGCGCCGCGATGCTCGATGCAGACTGTGACCCAACGGTGCGAAACGAGGACGAGCCGGTTGTCGACGTATGGGCGCGGATGGTCGATAGCATCGCACTCCAACAGTTCATCCAAGATCGTCAGGCGTGCTCGCCGACGTTGAAAAGAACAGTGGAAGCAGCGTGCCATCGGAACGAAAAAGTCGAGCGGATGTCCGCGTTACGGAGCGCCTCGACGGCCTACAAAACTCTCTTCCGTGACGCGGCCGGAAATGCGTTCTCTTCGCGCCATTAAGTACCCGCGAGCCTACGGATGGCAGGCGCATTTGGCCTCTAGCTGGCCGCACGCTTTTTAGCGGCAAGTGTCCATTAACTTAGGAGGTTGGCGGCGCGCACCTGAATGCGGCGCTTCTGCTGGATTTCATCAATTCCATTCCGTCCCGCGATTGGGCAACATGCGCCCATTCCCGCCGCTCAATGCTCCTAGGGTAGCGCCTGAAAGCAGACGTTACGCAGCTTGGCGCCTCAACCCGTTCCTCCGGAGGCATCCGGCGCGGTGCCGGGGGCGGTATCCTGAGCCTTTCCGGTCGGCGCCCCATCCTGCGCTGCACTCATCGCCGTCAGATAGTCGACGATAGCCGGAATGTCCTTGTCCGCCACGGGAGCCTTGTAGACATCCTTCATCTTGGTGACCGTTGCCTTCCACTGGTCCGCTGAAAGCACTGGCTGGGTCATCGCCATGCTGGCGGAATGGCAAGACGTGCAATTCGCATTGATGACATCGGCATGAGGGCCATCGGGATATTGCTGCTCATCGATAGGAAGATCGACCGTATCCGAGGTCATGGTAAAGCCGTTCACGGAAATGCTGCTGGGTGTAGGCCCTGTGGATTGGGGTTCGGGCAGCGGGGTGTAGCTGCCGGGAGGGCCCACCATCATGAGGGTGAAGACGGTCACGCCGAGCAGTCCGACGGCCAGCATGCCTGGGGTTGGCGCTTTCATGCCAAAGCTCCTTATGCCGTCACGATGGTAGTGGTTTCGATATTGCCGCGCATGAAACCGCCAGGGTTCCAGATCGGCGCCATCGGCTGTGCGACGCCTGCCGTATTCCAGCAGCGCGACATAAGCGACGTCTTTCCGGGGCCGGGCAAGGGAACCTGGGCGTCCCACCGCCGGAAACTGTACTTCCCGTGGTCCGGTCCGAGCTTGGTTGCAAACCAGTGGCGACCGCCGTCGGTGGACACATCGACCCGTGCCACGCCGCAGTCGCCGCCCATGGCAATACCGCCGAGCGGGATCGAGGCCTCGTGTGCGATCCGCTGACCTTCGCCCAGACTGGTAACCCACGAACGCGGGATCATGCGGTTGATCGGAACGGTTGGGAAGTCCTTGGCGCCGGGCTTTACATTGGCGCCCGGCGTCGCCGGGATCTTGTAGGCCTTGGCCATCCAGTATTCGTCATCAGGCCCGGGCAAGACCTCGATGTCGTTCAGCATCTTGACCCAGTAAGTCGAGTACCAGCCCGGCACGATCAGCCGGATCGGGAAGCCGTTGAGGAGCGGCAGCTGCGTGCCGTTCATGCCGAAGGCGATCATCACTTCGCCGTCGCGGGCATGATCGATGTCGAGCGCCTTCTCGAAGTCCGGGGCACCGGCGACCACAGGTTGATCGAGCGCCCCGAACCGGACCTGGACCGCCCCCGCCTTCACCCCGGCCAGATCGAGCACATCGCGCAGGCGCACGCCGAGCCACTTCGCATTGCCCATCGCCCCGTTGCCCCACTGCGCGCCGGGGACGCGGGGCTGGAACAGCCCGCGCGAATTGCCCGAGCACTGGTTCACCGCGGCCATCTCCACCCGCGGCAGGCGCATCAGCTGTTCGAGGCTGATTGCGATCGGCTTGTTGACGTGCCCGCGGATAGTGAGCCGGAAGGCATCGACGTCGATCGAGGTCGGGATGTCCGCCCAATGCCAGCGCACGAAGAACTGGTCATTGGGGGTGAACACATCTCGGTCGAAGACATCCATCGGTGTTTCCAGCAACGGCGGATGGACGCGCTGGAGGATCATGCTTCCTTTGCCGGGAAATGCGCTCGTCATTGGGCGCTGCGCATTGCCGCCGGGGAGATGCAGGTCGGTCAGACCCTGCGTGATGCCTTGCGCCAGAGCGGGTGCGGCAGCGATGGCTGCACCGCCGAGCGCGGCATTCTGCAGGAAACGGCGGCGGCTTGTTTCGGCCGCGAGCTCAGCATCCAGTCTGTCCATGGTCGTATCCTCTCGGGCAAAATGGTGGCGGGTGCTGCTGTGAGAAGCAAGCGATCAGAACGCCGTTACTGATCGCAATGCCCGATCAGTTTGTAGCGGCGATACAGGGTGATACGAACAGATTGCCGCGCCATCCGCCGATCAGGGTCTTGGCGGCCACCACGATCCACATCAGCGCGAGCGCCAGGGTCAGGGCGGTGCCGACGATACCGAAGAAGGCAAGGTTCAGGGTCGTGCCAAGGCGAAAGGTTGCCACGGTGAAGACGCCTAGCGGGAAGGTATAGCCCCACCAGCCAAGGTTGAACGGGATACCTGCCCGCCAGTAGCGCCAGGTGATGAGCGAGGCGAGCGCCAGCCACCAGAGGCCAAAGCCCCACAGCAACAGACCGGCGATTGTGCCGATGCCTTGGGCGACAGTGCCGACATCGGCCAGCCCATGCCCAGCCATGATCGCGGGGGCGTCGCCGCCCAGAACCAGCATGCCCAGCGCGCCGGTACCGATCGGGCCAAGCGCCAGCCAGCTCGATGCGGCCATGCCCTCATGCGGCAGCTTGTGGAGCGCCATGCGCAGGATCAACAGTGCAAGAATGCTGAAGGCGACCGGGACCGAATAGGCCCACAGGATGTAGGACGTGACGAGCATCCCAAACTGTGCGCTGCCCTGCGCCAGATGCGGCGCCAACAGTCCTCCGCTGGCAGCCGTCACTTCGGCCGCCACGACCGGCAGCAGCCACACCGCCGTCATCCCATCGAGTGAATGCTGGTGGCGCGTGAACATGAAGTACGGGATCAGCACACCGCAGCTCACCGCCATGGCGGCGTCGATCCACCACAAGACCGTGGCGACCGGCACGATGCCCTCGCCGAAGCGCGCGATACCGAATGCGAGACAGCCGTTGATGATCGTGGCGAGGCCCATGGGGATCGTGCCGATGAACATCGATACGGTATTGTGCCCGAAGATGCGCCGCGCTTCGTGGCCGAACAGGATCCAGCGCGCGGTATAGAGCGCGGTAAAAAGGGTGAAGAGCCCGATGTTAAAGAACCACATCACTTCTCCCACCGGCTTGAGCGAAGCGCCGATGCCCGGCATCTGCGGGAGGGCCAGCGCAAGGATGCCCGTGCCCATGGTTGCGGCAAACCAGTTGGGCGTGAACTGGCGGATCATCTCGCGCGGGTGATCGAGCCGGCTGAGCGGGCGCATCCCTTCGAGGATGGGCTTGATATCCGTGGTCATCATCCAAACTCCTTGACCAGTTCGGTCAGCGCGTCGGCTGCCCGAGTGCGATACCGTTCCTTGTGGCGTAACGCCTCAAATGGACGGGCTGGCATCGCGAGCGGCAATTCATGAAGGTGCCCCGCAGCAAGCGCGCGGCGCACCACCAGTTCGGAAAGGACCGCGACACCGGCGCCGGCCTCGACAGCGGACCGTACGGCTTCGTTGGACGGCAGCGTCATGGCGATGTTCAGGTCTGCCGGATCGATACCGCGATCACGCAGGACATCCTCGAAACTCGACCGTGTGCCGGACCCGTGCTCCCGCACGATCCAGTTGGCGCCGCGCACCCAGTCCTCATCGATGGTATCGACAGCCTGCCCCGAGATCAGCAGCATCCGGTCCTCGCCGACTTTCCAGTGGGCGAGTGCGGGCTGGTCGATCGAACCTTCGACAAAGCCCAGTTCCGCGCGGCCATCCAGTACCTGTGCCGCCGCACCCTCGCTGTTGTCGATTGCGAGTTCGACGCGGATCGCGGGGTGGCGGCTGTGAAACTGAGCCAAGCGCGAGGGCAGCCAGTAGCTGGCGATGGTCTGGCTGGCGACAAGGCGCAGGGTTCCGCGCTTCAGGCCGCCGTACTCGGCCAGGGTAAGCTCCGCCGTCGCGGCGCGGCCAAGAACGGCGCGTGCCTCATCGAGGAACATGCGACCCGCCTCGGTCAGTTCGATGCCGCGGCCCACGCGGTTGAAGAGCGGCACGTCATGCCTGGCCTCCAGCGTAGCGATCGCCGCGCTGGCAGCGGACTGGGTCACGCCCAGTGCCTCGGCGGCCCGCGTCATATGTTCGCGTTCGGCAACGCCCACGAAGATGCGTAATTGTTCAAGGGTCATGGTGATCTCCTGTCACCATTGATACCGCAGCCCGATCAATCACTCCAACGCATTGATTATATCATTCCAATCTCGTTCTAAGATCATTTGATGAGTGCGTTCCTGGCGGCGAGCAGCGCGCTTTCGATCCGTTGGCTGACATCAGGACTGGTGCAGACATTGGCCGGACTAGGGTGGGGCATGGTGATGACCGACACATCGGGCCGTGCCTCTTCGATAAGTGCTTCCGCCCCCGCCGCCACCCGGCCCGCCAAGATGCAGACCCGCACGCCCGGCAGTTTCGCAAGCAGGTCGGGAAGCGTTGCGAGACCTTCGGCAATCTCCGTTCGGCGCAGCGCGCGATTGCGGGCACCGGGGGCGTGGACGATCCAGGGCACGCAATTCCACTGAACGATGTCCATTCGCGCGATGCCCGCCGCTTCCAGATAACGGCGAAGGTTACGAGCAGTGCCAGATGGGTTGTCCCGCGACACGAAGCGAGTGCGATCAGGCCCGGGGCCCGGCGTCTCAAGAAGCAGGAGAAGGCGCGCATCTATGCCGCCATCGAACGGGTCGAAATGCGGCACCGTGTGTCCTGCGCCAACGAGCCCCTCACGCCATATCTCCAGCGGCGCAATGTGCGGCGCACCAAGTGCCGCTCTGCGTTCGGCGATCAACGCGGGATCATCCAGCCAGGCCATTGATCGTCAAATCCTATCGAAACTACAAAAATCATCGGTTGGATCGATGGCGAGTGTTGCGCCATGTGTTCGACAGGCAACGCCTGCGTTGGCGTACCTGCTCCTCGGCAGCTCGCATTTTTTCCGTTGCATGCTGCGAGGATGACACCTGCGACCGCTGTAGGCGTTATCGCCGGAACGCCATGACGAAAGGGCTTCACTTGAAACTGCTATGGGGATTGGCCGGCCTTTGCGCGGCGACAGCATCGGCGGCCGCACTGGCGGCATCGTCCGATGGCTTTGCAAGCCAGATGGCAGCCTCCATGGAGCGGATGCACCATGCGATGATGATTGCGCCATCGGGCGACCCGGACCGCGACTTCGCGGCGATGATGATCCCCCATCACCAGGGCGCGATCGAGATGGCGGAAGCGGAGCTCAGATACGGAAAAGACGAACGCCTGCGCCGCCTGGCTCAGGGCATCATCGTCGAGCAGCGGCAGGAGATCGCCGTCATGCAGGACATTCTCGCGAAAAAGACAGGCCCCGCTGCCAGCGCGCACCATCACATGGGAGACGACAAATGAAGAAGACGCTGAGCATCGTGTCGTACACCTTGCCGATAGCGGCTGCCCTTGTCGCACTCCCGGCAAATGCGCAGCAGGTTCCCAATGCCCAGCCTGATCGGGCTATCAGCGCTCAGGACCGTTTCTACACCTCGGACCAGTTTTCCAACACGGTATCGGTCATCGATCCGTCGACGAACACGCTGCTGGGTGTCATCAAGCTCGGCGATCCTACGCCTGCAAATCTCAGCCCGCTCTATCGCGGCCAGCTTCTGGTGCATGGCATGGGCTTCTCGCCTGATCGCCGTACACTGGCGGTCGTGTCGATCGGGTCCAACTCGGTCAGCTTCATCGATACCGCGACCAATGCCGTGAAGCACACCGCCTACGTCGGGCGTTCCCCGCATGAAGCCTTCTTCCGGCCCGATGGCCGAGAAGTCTGGGTGAGCGTGCGCGGCGAGGATTATATCGCTGTGCTCGACGGGACCACCTTCAAGGAGACGGGCCGTATTGCTGTACCCAATGGGCCGGGCATGACGATCTTCTCGCCCGATGGGAAATACGGCTACGTCTGTTCCAGCTTCTCGCCGGAAACCGTCGTGATCGACACGAGGTCGAAGCGCATCGTTGGCCGCGTGAAGCAGGACAGCCCGTTCTGCCCGGACATCGCCGCCACGCCTGACGGCAAGCAGGTATGGCTGACGCTCAAGGACGTCGGCAAGGTCATGGTCTTCGACGCCAAGCCGCCTTTCGCCGTGATGAAGACGATCGACACCGGGCCGATCACGAACCATGTCAACATCGCCAGGACTCCCAAAGGCCAGTTCGCCTATGTCACGGTCGGCACGCAGAATATCGTCAAGGTGTTCCGCACCGACACTTTCGACCAGATCGCCTCGGTGCCGGTCGGCGCGCTGCCGCATGGGCTCTGGCCCTCAGGCGATGGCAGCCGGATCTATGTCGGGCTGGAAAATGACGATGCAGTCGCCGTCATAGATACGGCCACGAACAAGGTCATTGCCACGATCCCGATCGGACAGGGCCCGCAAGGCGTCGCCTATGTGCCCGGCGCCGTGCCTTCGGGGCAAGGCCTCGACAACCTCGTGCCGCTCGCCAAGGCGCAGGGGAAAGCGCAGGTCGTCCTGGAAGGTCAGGGACAGAGCCAGGTGTCGCTGTTCGATCAGGGGCAGGTCCAGATCCTGCAGGCTGCCGTCGCCGGACTGGCGCCCAAGCAGACCTTTACGCTGGGTCTGGCGGCACGTCAGGATGGCACCGGTACAATCGAGCCGCTGGCCAAGTTCATGACCAATCCGGCAGGCGCGGCGATCGTCAATGCGGTTGGCCCGATCCGGCAGATCGTCAAGGATGCCGCGCCTGCAGAGCGCCGCTTCCTCGTAATCCGTTCCGGCGCGCCGGATGAGGCTGGCGCGGTGGTCCAGCGGCAGAAGCCGTGACGCTTGAAGCGATCCTTAGCCAGTACGGCCTTGCGGCTCTGTTCCTTGGTGCGGGCATCGAAGGCGAGACGGTAGTCGTGCTGGGCGGCGTGATGGTCCACCGTGGCCTGATCGCGTACCCCGCCGCCATAGCAGCGGCGGCGCTCGGTTCCTTCGTCGCGGATCAGATCTTCTTTGCCCTCGGCCGCCGGTTCCGCAATCATCGCTACGTTCAGCGCGTCCAGCAGAAAGCCGCGTTCCGCCGCGCCATCGATGTGTTCGAGCGGCGGCCGGTGCTGTTCGTGTTCGGGTTCCGCTTTCTGTATGGCCTGCGCACCGTCAGCCCGATCGCGATCGGCACGACTGCGCTTCCTGCCTCCCGCTTCATGGCCATCAACGCTCTGGCGGCCATGGTTTGGGCGACGGTCTTCGTGACCTTGGGTTACCTTTTCGGTCAGGGCATCGAGGCCGCTTTTGGCCGCGTCCGCGATGTGGGCCATGTTCTGCTGCCCGTACTCGCGGTGCTGCTCCTCGTCGGCCTCGCCGCACACTTCCGGCACCGCAGGCGCGAGGTCACAGCAAAGGACTGACGAGGCGAGCTAGATTTTCGCAGAAGCGGGAAACACGCGGGCGATCACGCCATTCCTCCAGCAAAAGTCAGTCGCTTCGGCGGATGTATCCCCGTTGGACATCCGCGAGAGGTCCGGTGGACGCTTCATCATGCAAGATCAGGCTGATCTCGGCATTCAGCATGAAGGAGCGAACATCGGCATTGCTGGATCCGATGACGGCCATGCGGCCATCGATCGATACGTTCTTCGCGTGCAGCAACCTGTCGCGGTAGAGGTGGAGGCGTACGCCCGCCTCGAGCAGTTCGCTATAATAGGATCGCTGGGCAAGGTTCACGAGCCGCTGGTCCACGACACGCGAAACGACGAGGTCGATCGCGACGCCGCGTGCGACCGCGTTCTTGAGCGCGGTCAGCAGGGCTTCGTCTGGGATCAGATAGGGCGAGACAATGGTGATATTCTCTTGCGCCTCGTGAACGAGTTCGACGAGCAATCGCTCATAGCCGGGCACGCGGTAGTCTGGCCCACTGGGCATCGCCTGCAATTCTGAGGCGCCTGAGGCATCGGGCACGGGCAAGGCCGCGATGGTCTGTTCGGTCTCAAGGAACAAGTCGCTGGCAAAGACCGCATCGAGCGCGCAGACAACCGGGCCTTCAACCCGCGCTACGAGTTCGTCATTTACGATCCCGGGCTTGAAATCGCGGTTCACAATATTCTGCGACCCTACGAAAGCGACCCTGCCATCGATCAGGCACAGCTTGCGGTGATTGCGCAGATCGCTTCGCGCACGGCGAAGCGCCGCGAAGCGAACCGGCAGGACCAGGCGGGCAGTGACGCCTCGGTCCGCCAGCATCGGTAGGCTGCGTTTTGCCCAAGGGCGCGAGCCCAGCGCATCGATCAGGACGCGGACATCGACGCCGCGTGCATGTGCGCGGCCAAGGGCATCTGCGACTTTCTGTCCCGTCCGGTCGTCTGCGAAGATGTAGGTCAGCAGATGCACCCGAACATGGGCTGCATCTATCGCCGTCACCATAGCGTCGATCGTGCCGTCATAGTCCTCAAGCAGATGGAGGGCGTTGCCCCCACAGTTTGGAAAACCGCCCAGCCATTGTGCAAGCACAGCTGTCCGGGAAGGCGCGCTTTTGCTGCTCATCAGCGCCTGCCCGGCACTCTCCCGCTCCGGCGCCGCCCGCCTGAAGCGGTCCCGCCGCCAGGATGGGAACGCGGCCCGGCCGATCAGGCGGTACAGGATGAAGGCGGGCACCGGCAAGAACAGCACGAGAAGCAGCCAACTGCGCGCCGCTTCGGGCGGACGCCGCACCGGAATGACCACCACCATGATGAGCCGGATCGCCCATTCGAGCAGCAGATAAGCGAGCGTCAGGTTCGGGATGGAGATCATCGCGCGATGCTACCTGTCTCTGCTGCGTCGTGTCGATGCGCCCGTCAGATCACGCCCCCTTCAACCTTAGGGAACCATCAGGAGCGGGATGTCCGCCTTGGCGAGCAGGTGCCGGGTGGTTCCGCCTGCGAACCATTCGATCAGCTGGTTATGCCGATAGGCTCCCGTCACAAGCATATCCGCTCCCGCCAGATGGGCCTCAGTCAGGAGTTGCTGACCAAGGTTTTCGTGCGAGCGCGGCACGACGTGGAGCTGGTGCGCAATCCCTGCATCGTCGAGCAGCGCTTCCAGCTTGAGCGCCGGATCACCTGCATCGCCGATCCGAATAGCGGTGACGTCAGTGGCGCCTTCCAACCAGGGCGTGGCCGCCTCGATGGCGCGCCTTGCCGCATCGGAGTCGCTCAAGCCGGCAGCCACACGCGAAAAGCTCTGACCGGGCTGGGGCTTCCAGGAAACCGGGACGATCAGCACCGGTTTCTGGCTATCGAACAGCGCGGCATGCAGGGCGTCCCCGCCGTCCATGTTTCGCTCGTGGGCGATCACGACCAGCAGGTCGGCATTGTTCGCCTCCTGCGTCACCACGACTTGCTCATCCCCAACGATGGTTCGCCAGGCAACGGGTGGCGCGTCCTGGGCGGCTCCTGCGGTCCATGCCACGAAAGCCGTGTGGCAGGCGGCCGATCGCTCGCTGGCCGTGCCTTCCCAATGTTCGCGCAGACGCTGCATATCGACCTCTTCGCTGGCGGCAACGAGCAGGCCGGGATCGACCACGACATTCAGCGCTTCGATTGTACAGTCCCCCACGCTCTGCGCTGCGAGAACGGCTGCATTGAGGCATGTCGCAGTGCTGTCGGCTCCGACGATGACGGAAAGGATCTTTATGCTTTGCTCTCCTGATGCGGCCTTGCCGGGGCTTCGATCGACCAATGTTCGAGCTGTTTGTAGATGACCACCTTCGTCGACAGCAGGGCGGCATGCCGCTGGCAGAACAGTTCAAGATCGGCGCGGTGGCCGATCAGTTCGACGCACATGGTCAGATAGGGATTGCTCGTTTCCGCGCCCTGATCGAGCACCGGCCCGTGGTTGCTGAAGCCGTAATGGGTATGATGGGCTACGGCGTTCATCAGACCGGCAGCCTTGGCCTGGACGACAAGCTCACGATAGAGCGGGCGTGCTGACCACAGCTTCCATGCCTTGCGCGGCTCTGCCGTATCACGCGGCGCCATGTAGATACGCAGCATGCCGATCTCGCTGGACGTGAGAATAGCCGTGTCAGTCATTTTTACGAAGATCCTGCTTTGTGATCTGAGGGCGCGCGGCGCGAACGCTCCGCAGCGTAATGCCGGGGCTGATGGAAATGCGCGGATGCTTGGGGACGGCAATCTGCTGAGACAGGTAGATGCCGCTGTGGCCTGAGCACAGATAGGCGACGAAACAGGCTACGGCGATGTAGACGGCATGGGTAGCACCGAACAGTTCGATGCCCATGATGGTGCAGGCCAAAGGCGTGTTCGCTGCCCCGGCAAAGACAGCAACGAACCCGAGACCGGCAAAAAGATCGACAGGAGCGCCGAATAGGGTGCCAAGGGCGTGGCCGAGCGCCGCGCCGATGAAGAACAGCGGCGTTACCTCGCCTCCCTTGAAGCCGGTGCCCAGCGTCACGACCGTGAACAGCAGCTTGAGCGCCCAACTCCAGTAGTCAGGCCCCGGCGCGAAAAAGCCGGCGATGGTGGGTGTCGAGGCGTCGGGCGCCCAGACGCCGAGGCCAAGATAGTCGCGCGTACCGAGCAGATAGACCAGAGCGATCACCGCCAGGCCGCCCAGGAAGGGACGCAGCGGCCCGAAGCGGACGTGGCGCTTCACGAAGTCGCCGAAGCCGTGCGACAGTTCGGAGAACAGCAGGCCGACCAGTCCAAACGCCACACCGGCAACGCCCGCCTCGAGCAGAAGCACCGGGTCGACGGCAATCGGTCCGACCGCGCGCTGGAGATAGTCGATATGGTACAATCCGTGGTGGATTCCCCACTGGTGACAGGTCCAGTCGCCGACAATCGCAGCTATCAGTACCGGCACCAGCGCCCGATATTCCACACGGCCGACTGCCAGCACTTCGAGAGCGAAAACGGCGCCTGCCAGCGGTGTGCCGAAAACGGCCCCGAAACCTGCGGCAATACCCGCCATCAGGATGATGCGGGTACTCTCGGCATCAAGCCGAAACATCGTGGCGAAGGCGCTGGCAAGGCTGCCGCCCAGCTGCACAGCCGTCCCTTCTCGCCCGGCCGAGCCGCCGAACAGGTGCGTGACAACGGTGCCGAGGAAGATTAGCGGCGCCATGCGCAAAGGTACGCCGCCGCCCGGTTCATGGACCTGCTCGACGATCAGGTTGTTGCCGCCTTCGACGCTGCGGCCAAACAGATGATAGAGCAGCCCGACCGCGAACCCGCCGACCGGCAGGAGGAACAGCAGCCATGGATGCGCAAAGCGCGTGCGCGTGGCAATATCCAGGCTCCAGAGGAAGGCTGCGCAGAGACTGCCCACCGCCGCCGCCATGGGAACAAGGAGCGCCAGCCAACGCAACACGGACAGAGCATGGTCGTGCCGGTCCCGAACAAAGGTCAGGACGTTCAGGTTCGACAGCAATATTGCGAATTTAGCGCGCACGATTCCTCCTTGTTGCGAAAACGCATCAGGTAGGAATCATCAGCCCGAAGGCGGTTCGGCCGAAGCCCGGCGGAAATCCATCGCCTTGCCGGCGCATATCGTATGGCGAATGCGTTTGGTCAAGCAGCAACGCATGCGGAGGTGGATCTGTACGGCAACTTCATGCCTCTCCTGCGCTGGAAGCTGTCAGTCGCCTTTCGGCCCGCAGCCGACCTTCTCCGGCATTCACGGCGATAAGGTCGCCGGTAACTTCGGCACGACGATCAAGCCCAAATTCCGCGCCTGAGAAATCACGCGCCTCACCCCCTCAGGCGACCATTGCGTACCTTTGCGCGGCGTTGGCTCTCGCAAATCCTTGCTCAACCACGTCGCGAGGCTGCGAAGAGTAGCATCTGGATCGTTGTTGAGCTTGTCGGCCACCAGCAATGCGATCCGACTGTCGGGAGCCAATCGCGGCGCCGCCTCGAGTATCACCCGATCAGCGTAGCCCGCTTCGACCAACGTTCGGCATGCCTTCACCAGGGTACGCTCGGAAAACGACCGCACCGGCGGCTTAAGCGCCTGAATACGCCGGAGCACCAAGCTCCAGGGTAAGTGCGGTCGCAACCGCTCGACGATTGGCAGCCATCGAAGCCGGCCATCGACCAATTCGTGAAGATGCTTTTCCTTCAAACTGTGGCGCAAGTCGCCTATCGCCGACGGGTCTCTCGCGCGCATCTTCGGATTTCCCGGTCTGGCGCCGCGCGCAACCGCGGCCTTCAGCCCTGCCCGCGTCCGCTCGCGAATAAGCGCACGTTCGAACTCCGCAAAGGCGCCAAGCATCTGTGTCATCAGCATCCCTTGCGGGCTGCTGGTGTCGATCGGATCATTGATCGAGCGAAAATACGCTCCCTTGGCGCGGAGCGCTTCGACGATTTCCAGCAAATGTGACAACGATCGTGCGAGGCGATCGATCCGCACAACCACGAGGGTGTCCCCCTGTCCCACCGCTGCGAGCGCGCTGGCCAGTTTCGGACGGCTGCGGCTAGCGCCGCTGGCCCGGTCCTCGAATAGGGTTACACAGCCTGCGCGTCTTAACTCACTAATCTGGGCGAAGGTATCCTGTTCGTCGGTAGAAACGCGGGCGTAACCGATCAAGGGCATTTGTCACAATCCATCTAACGGGGTCAACCGACCGGTTGT
>NZ_BJYR01000043.1 GCF_007991615.1 Novosphingobium sediminis
GTAATGTGGAGCTCCACATTAAACATATTCGCGTGGCGTGATATCGACCTGAATGTCGTTCCACTCGCCCGGATCGATGTCGGCGAGGCGGCGCGACAGCAGCGCTTCCCCGGTCGAGACGATCTGCACCACAGCGGCGTGGCCATCGGCGAGGCCCTGATCAATCGCCGCGATCAGCGTTGGCGTCTTCATCGCCGTGATCAGATGATTGAAGAAGCGCTGCTTGGCGGATTCGAACGCCGAACGGGCCGCCGACTTGGCCTGTGCGTTGAGCGTGCCCTCGCTGCTCGTGACGTTGGTGGCCTCCAGCGCAGCATCGAGATTGTTGTGTATGACTTGAAACGCCCCGGCATAGGCATCGTAGATTCGGACCTGCTCGAGGGTCAGCTTGTGCTCGATCAGCTCATATTCAACGCCTTCGTAGGAAAGCGAACGGGCGGCATAGAGGCCGAGGGCTTTCAGGTCGCGGGCCAGCACTTCCATCGCTGCGACCCCGCCCGCTTCGATGGCCGCGACGAAGTCTGTGCGTTTGTCGAAGGGAAAGTCAGCGCCGCCCCACAGGCCGAGCCGCTGGGCATAGGCAAGGTTCTCGACCGTTGTCGCCCCGGTTGCCGAGACATAGACGACCCGGGCATCGGGCAGGGCATGCTGCAGCCGCAGTCCTGCACGTCCCTGCATCGAAGGGGCGCAATCGCCCCGTTCGGATTTGCCGCCACCGGCATTCTGCATGGCATGGCTTTCGTCGAAGACAATGACCCCGTTGAACTCGGCCCCCAGCCAATCGACGATCTGCTGCACCCGGGAAATCCGGTTCTCGCGCGCGTCGAATCGTAGCGTGGCATAGGTCGTAAAAAGGATGCCTTGCTCGAGCCGGATGGGCGTGCCCTGACGGAAGCGGGCGAGCGGCGTGACCAGCAAAGGCTCTTGCCCCAAGGCCTTCCAGTCGCGCTGCGCATCTTCGAGCAGCTTGTCGGACTTCGAAATCCAGACTGCGCGCGTTCGGCCCTTGAGCCAATTGTCGAGCAAGATGCCTGCCACCTGACGCCCTTTTCCAGCGCCGGTGCCATCGCCGAGGAACCAGCCTTTTCGGAACCGGACGGCCGTGTCGCAGTCATCGGGCGCAGCTTCCACCCTGTCCCAGGTCGCATCGACGGACCAGCTGCCGGCGAGATGTCCGGCATGGGCTTCGCCCGCATAGATCACCGATTCGAGCTGGGCATCTGACAGCAATCCCTGCTCGACGAGGCCAGCGGGCAGATGCGGACGGTAGCTCGGCTTGGGCGGCGCGACCGAGGACATCGCCGCGGATTGCACCAGACGCGTCGGATGCGGCTGAGCGCCAGCGATGCGGATCGATTGGAGCGTGTAGGGCTCGTAGAGCGTTTCGGAAAGCTTGCCGTCGGTCGGGGGACACCAGTCGATCACATCATAGCCGAGCGGCTCGCCGGATGTCGCAGCGATCGGCGCTGCAGCGAGTCTCGGCTTTGAGCTGGTTTTGATCGCTTGTGTATGACGGGCAGCGGCCAGTGGCTGAAGAGCTAATGCGGCGATGGGCTGACGTGGCGGGAGGCTGTCGGCCAACCAGCGCAGCAAGGTCGCGAGATCGGGAGCCATGCCTCGCGACGCCGGAAATTGTGCTGCATCGTCTGCGGGAACCTTGTCGATCACGGTCAGCCGGGTTTCGACCGTAGTGCCATGCGATGCAAACACGCTGCCCGCTATCACCGCGCTGAACACGACCCGGGCCTTGTCCTGCATCCGGATGAAAGCACCTCGCCATGCCTTGTGATCTGGCGCGCAGTTGGCCCCTGTGATCGCGACGAGCCGACCGCCGTCGGCAAGCCGCGCCACTGCCGATGACAGATGCCGGATGGCTGCGTCGGCCACACGGGCTTCGACATTCAGCACTGCCGAGAACGGCGGGTTCATGATGATGCAGCTCGGCACCACGGCTGCATCGAGCCGGTCGTGGATCTGTGCGGCGTCGTGCATCGACACGTGCGAGCTTGCAAACAGGTTGCCAAGCAGGGCGGCACGCACGTCGGCGACTTCGTTCATCGCCAATCTGCATCCTGCCAGTTCAGCTTGGATGGCCAACAGTCCCGTGCCTGCAGAAGGTTCGAGCACCAGTTCGCCTGGCAGAAAGCCCGCAGCAAACCCGGCCACCCATGCCAGCCCCAGCGGCGTCGAGAATTGTTGGTAGGCCTGCATTTCCTCGCTGCGCCGGGTTTGCGTCGGTGCGAGCTTCGCAATCCGTTCGATCAGTGTGAGCCGTTCGAACGGATTCGCGGTCCTGGCATGGATCGCCGGGCCGTAGCGGCGCATGAACAGCAATTGCGCGACCTCGACGGCTTCGTAGGCGGTCTTCCAGCTCCAGGCTCCGGTCGCATCACTTGCTCCAAAGGCCGACTGCATGGCGGCGCGAATGGCGGGCGTGTCGATCCGGCGACCGGCGGCAAGGTGACCAAGCAGGTCATGGGCTGCGGTGATGATCGCGGTAGCGGTTTGCTGTGGGCAAGCAGCGGCAAGCGGGCGCGCGGAGGCACCCGCCACAGGCGAGTTGGTCATGTCGGAATTCCTTGTTTGAAGTTGGGGAGGTGCAGGCCGGATCAGGCAGGCGGAATATAGGCCTCGTAGGGATTGCCCGGCGTGAGGTGCCCGAACGGTGTCATCACATAGTCGCCGTCGTCGCGGCCAACTGTGCAAAGAACGTAGCGGGTTTCGCCGCTGGCAACCTCGGTGCATTCCATCAGCGCGAGATCGCCTGCTTGTGCCGCTTGCAGCAGCGTCTCGAAATTGGCGCGGGCATGGTCAGGAATTGCCATGGCAAGGCTCCTTCATCGGTGGGGGGGAACAAGACACGCGGGGCGACCGGGGCCGCCCCGCGCGCGCAAAGGTCATTCGGCAGCAATCGCGAAAGCGTCGCCGGCGTCCGCCTGCTCGGCCTCATCCGCGAGGAAATCGGGCAGGTCGGCGATTTCAGCTTCATCTGCTTCGATGACCGGCAACCGCAGGGGTTCCGGCAACCAGCCGGTGCCGCTCAGCAGCCGTTCGGCCTCGCGTGCCATGTCACCCTTCTTGAGATGTTCGATCAGGGCGGCGGTCGCATCGCCCTTCGCTTCGCGGACCGCTTCAATGATCCGGGGTTTGGTCACCCGCCCGAGATAGTTGTCGACCGTTGGCGTCCAGCCAGCCTCGGCCATGTCGAGCCCGACGACTGCTGCCAGAGCATCGGCGGCGGCAATGCGCTGCGCCACACCATGCGCCGAGATGCGTCCGTCATAGCCCTTGCTTGGCTCAAACAGTGCGTTGACTCCGTGGCTGACACAGTGGGCGAGCAGTGCGATCTGCTCATCCTGCGGCATTGCGGCGAGGGCGTCCCAAAGCGGCTGTGGTTCATCCGGCAGCCTTTCACCCCAATGTTCGTGCCGCGCCTGGATCGACTGGCTCCAGACACTCTCGCGCAAGTTCGGTGCGACATTGCCGAGCCAGGCCTGGGTGAGGCCGATCTGCACACAGCCATGAGTCCCGTGGGGACGAAACACCGATAGGACGAGCGCATGGAGAAGGGCGAGGAACGCCGCCTGCGGAGTGTTGGCCAGTGCATCGCGCAGCGCGAGCGTGCGTTCAGCAGTGAGTTCGGAAACGAGCCTGTCAGGCAACGGCTTGATCGCCTCATCTTCGTCGTCGTCACCACCGGTCTGCGCCGCTTGCCCTGCCACGGTGCCAGTCGGGCCATCGGACACGTCTGCGTTGGCTTCGCTCGTACCGTAATTCTGGCCTTCAGCGATGGGTTCATCTTCCGGACGGACATAGCCGCAGTCGATCCGCAGACGACCATCGTGGGTCAGCGAAATGAACACGCCGGCACGCGACATGTCGTCCGGATCGTAGACCGTGGGACGGCTGTTCAAGGCCGTCAGTTCTGCATCGATTGCGGTCAGCCGCGCATCGACTTCGTCGGGAAGGTCGCTGCCATCGCCGTAGTCGTCGCCAATGCGGTCATATTCCTCGACCAGCACATCGCGCCGTGCCTGCTCGTCGTCGGTCAACGGAACGGTCGTGCCGACGATCCGGCGTTTGCCGCGCTCGCAGCCATAGGGCAGGTCAACCGCGGCCTCGACCCATTTCCAGCCTTCGGCACCGATTTCCTGTGCGAGTTCCGAGAGCTTTTCGCTCACCAGCAATTCGACCAGTGCGGGATCCTGCAACCATCCATCCTCGTCCGACGAAAACAGATCGCGCATCACATAGCCGCCAGCCTCGGTGTAGGCGTCAATGCCGACGAACCGGACGCGGCGATCGCTTGCGGAGATCGCATCTTCGGTCAGCAAGCGGCGGATGTGGTAAGCCGGCACATGGTGCCCCTGATTGACCTGTTCCCAGACCTGCTCCTGGCGCGCGTGGTTGTCGGTGACCGAGAAGGCCATGAGCTGTTCGAGCGTGATGCCGTCCTCACCATAGATCTCGAGCAGGGTGGGCGAGACCGAGGCGAGCCGGAGGCGCTGGCGTACGGTCGAAACAGAGACGAAGAACCGCGCGGCGATGTCTTCCTCGGACAGGCCCGCTTCGATCAGCGCGCTGAAGGCACGGAACTGGTCGAGCGGATGCAGCGCGACGCGCATGACGTTTTCGGCGAGCGAGTCCTCTTCGGCGATCCCGGCATCGCGCACGACGCAAGGGACCGGCTGATCCTTCGCCATCCGCTTGGTCTTCACCAGCAATTGGAGGGCCCGGAAACGGCGGCCACCGGCCGGCACTTCGAACATGCCTGTTTCCGTGCCGTCGGCATCGAGCATGGGGCGGACGTTGATGCTCTGGAGCAGGGTCCGGCGATAAATGTCCTCGGCCAGATCCTCGATCGAAAGGCCGGCCTTCACGCGCCGGACATTCTTCTGGCTCAGCACCAGCTGGGAAAACGGGATATCGCGCGAGGCGCTGAGCACGAGCTTGGGTAAAGTCTTGGTCATGGGGTTTCTCCATGACGGGCCGCCCGAAAGACTCTCTCTCAGGCCCGAACCCGTCACGAAGCGAAGCGCCGCCCTCTCACTCTGAGAAGGCAGCGCAACTCATGAGTAACAGGCTGAGCCCGCGGAAGCTTAGTGCACCCGGTCGAGCAACTTCTTGGCCTTGCTCTCCATATCAAGCCGGGCGTCCTGATGGGCCTTGGACCGCGCCAATGCGGTGATGCCCTGCACGAAATCGAAGATCGATTCCGGTGGGCGTCCTTCCTCGGCGAGGACGGTCTCGATGATCCGGCCGGTTTCAGCCTTGGAGAATCCGCGCGCCCGGAGGAAATCCTGCCGGTCTTCGTCGCTGCGGGCGACAATTCGCTCTCGGGCGGTCTTGATGCCGTTGACGAACGGCTGCGGCGAGGAATTGGCAAAGTTCAGCAGCGCCGGTTCGGCTTCGTGGGCAAAGCGGTTCGCCGCATATTTGCTGTGGCGGATGCTGATCTCTTCGAAGTCCTCCACCCCCCACAGGTTCCGGTTCTGGCAGACCGCGCGCAGGTAGAAGCTCGCCATGCCGAGCGTCTTGGCGCCGACCTCGGAGTTCCAGCAATAGAACCCGCGGAAGTAGAGATCGGGCGATCCGTCGGGCAGCCGCCCGGCTTCGATCGGGTTGAGATCATCGACCAGAAACAGGAAGACGTCGCGATCCGACGCATAGAGCGTGGTCGTATCCTTCGAGATGTCGACGTTAGGGTTGTAGACCCCGGTCGACCAGTCGAGCACGCCCGGAACCTTCCAGCGTGTGTCGCCGGTGCCGTTGCCAGCGATCTTCTGCACCGCTTCGACAAGCTCATGGTCGTAGATCCGGCCGTAGTCGGGGCCTGTCACTGCGCGCAGTTCGAGGCGGCCCCCGGAAACTGGATCGTCGGTTTCGAGCGTCTTGATCTGCTCGGCTCGGTTGGAGGTCAGCCCGTATTGCAGATTGATCGCGGCGAGCGGCGCCGGAAGTTGGCGCAGATAGGCAGCAGGAGCGCCTACCTGGCTGGCCAGTTGCCCAAAGCTCCAGTGAGTTGGCGTCACCGATGCCTCGGCACCCGGCAACATGAGAGTCAGGCGTTCCGGATCATTGCGGTTTGCTTCGACATGGATCAGCGCCGTCTCGAGCACGCGCGTCCGGCTCCGGTCAGACCGACCGCGCACTGATCGGGCCAGATCGCCCAGTGACAGAAACCGCTCATCATCGGGGCGCGAGAACCACTCCGACGACACCCTACCCACGCGCGAGCCGCGCGAGACATCCACCTTGTAACCGGCGCTTGAGTCGCGGCGCGTATCGAGAACCTGCATATCCATGGTAAATCTCCATGACGGCTGGCCGGGAGCCTCTCTCTCGACCCTCATCCCGTCACGGCGAAGCCCGCCAGACTCTCACTCTCCCCCCTCAACGCTTACAACCGTGCGAGCGGCCAGCGAGATCGCCAAAGCAAGAAACTGCACCCTGAACGAGGCGGAGCATCGCGTCATCGCTCGCGCAGGCGGAAAGCCGGGGCCTGTCGGCTTTCCCGGCTTGCGCTTTGGGCCATGTCCGCCGGATCAGAGTGCGTGCGGGGCCCCATGCGTCAGACACCGCGCCCTCAGGAGCAGGGCAGGCAGCCCTGCGGGACAGAGCGCGTCAGCAGCCCCGCTCCTCGTTTCGGGGCGTTGCGGGGTGTCCCCGCTGAGGTGGGTGTGAAGAAGATGCACAGCGGCTTCGACCGGGGAGGAAACCTCCTCCCGCACTTCGAAAATCAAGCCTCTACGCCAGGCTACGAAACACGTTGATTACGTGGCGATTACGTGGCGCTCGACAGCCCCTTGGAAGGGGTGTATATTTGCACTTAAGTCGTTGAGAAGTTTGGTGGACGCACTAGGGCTCGAACCTAGGACCCGCTGATTAAGAGCCAAGATCAGAGGGTCCTAGCACGTCCACATGTGTCCAAAAATGGCGGAATTCTGCGATTCAAAGTCCGCATTGTTCTTGAAATGTTCGCCAGTATCCACTACAAAAAGCTACCTAAGGTAGCAGGTACATATGGCGAACAAAGTAGGTTTGACGGACGCTAAGATCGCAGGACTGAAGGCGCCGGCTGCGGGTCAGATTGAGCTCGCCGATGGTATCGTCCCCGGCCTCAGGCTCCGCATGGGTGCCAGTGGTATCAAGACGTACATTCTGCGCAAGCGGGTTCAGGGCAAGTGGTTGAATGTGACGATCGGACGCCATGGTCCGAGTTTCACCCTGGCCCACGCCCGCAAGAAGGCGCGCGATCTGCTTGTCGATGTCGAGCAGGGCAAGAGCATCGCCAGAAAAGCGGGCGAAAAAAGGAAGGGTTCAAAAGGCGTCGGGACAGTCGCGGAGCTCTACGAGACTTACCTTGCTCAGCAGATCGAGGGCAAAAAACGGAGCGCGAGGGAGTTCGATCGGGTCTTCCGAAAGTACATTGAACCGGAGATTGGAGACCGGCTCGCGGACTCCATTACCCGAAGTGACGTGAGCCGCTTCGTTGAGAAGATTGCGTTCGAGCGGGGCAAGGAAACCCTGACGATGGCGCGCATCGTGTATCGCCATCTTTCGACCTTCTACACGTGGGCGCTCACCAGACTTGAGCATATGCCAGCCAACCCCTGCCGGGATGCGTGGCGCCCGAAGCGGAATGAACCTCGAGATCGTGTACTGAGCGACCGCGAGCTAGCGGCACTATGGCAGTCTGCTGTCGAGGATGGCTATCCATTCGGTCATCTTGTGCAGATGCTTGTCCTTACGGCTCAGCGCCGGGGCGAGGTGCTCGATGCCGCGTGCGACGAGTTCGATTTCAAGGCGAAGGTCTGGACAGTTCCGGGCGACCGAGCGAAAAACGGCAAGGCGAATGTGGTGCCGCTATCCGCGCAGGCCCTGGCAGTCATTACCGAGATATTCATGGCGGCTGGCATCGACCCCGACGAGGCCCACAAGCAATCCCAGATCCTGTTGGCATCGAAGGTCACTAATACGAACAGCGTCAGCGGACTATCGAAGGCGTGGAAGCGGATCAGGGCAAGCGTGGACGAGAAGCTCGGTTATGAGGCCGGTCACTTCACAATGCATGATATTCGACGGACGGTGGCAACCGGTCTCCAGCGTCTTGGCATACCCTTGGTGGTTTCTGAGGCGGTCCTCAATCACCAGTCAGGATCAGCTATGGCTGGCGTCGCTGGGGTCTATCACCGTCACCAGTATACCAACGAGAAACGCGAGGCGCTGGCGTTGTGGGGTAAGGAGGTAATTCAGATCGCAGCCAAGTACCCAGCCGAGGCCAAAGACGGCTAATCTCAGAGGGGATCGAATCCGCTAAAAAAACACCCAGCCAGAAAACGCAGGACTATGGACCCTGCTCCAGCCATTTCGAGCCGATCTCTAGAAGCGCCAATGGCGAAGGACTTCGCGGACATATCCAGGCGTCTCGCCATTGCGGGGAATGCCGCCTGCGCGTTCGACCGCCCCTGGACCAGCATTGTAGGCAGCCACCGCGAGGTGAACCACGCCGAACTTGTCGAGCATCTGCCGCAGATACCGCGCAGCGCCGAAGATGTTAGCCATTGGATCGAAGCGATTGAAGACCCCGAGGTCCTTTGCCGTTGCGGGCATCAGCTGCCCAAGCCCCGCGGCGCCTGCCGGACTGACGGCCAAAGGGTTGTAGCGAGATTCCGTCCAAACGAGTGCATCGAGCAGGCCTGCGGGCAGTGAATACTTCGCTTCCGCCGCATAGATGTGGGGCAGGTAGCTTGCTCGCCTGAGGCCGGATGGGCCAGGTTGAGCCTTTGGCTCGTATCTGTAGGGCAGGTTGACCCGACCATTTTGCGGCACAGTCATAACAGGTGCCGGGTCGTCTTGGGCAGATCGCCAGAGCCCATGTTCGACCAGCTGGAAGCCGTTCGATGTTTCAGCGATCCGAAACCCTTCGGAGTGTCTGCCGGGCACTTCGATTGTGGCTGGCGCGGGCAAATCCTGGGCTCTGGCGGGGATAGCAGAGGTGATCGCGATGCCTGCGATCAAGATAGCTTTCATTGTCATTTCTCGATCCTTGTATAGCCGAATCGAGGGAGAACATATAAAGAACATATGACGTAGGAAAATGGTTTGACGCTGGTGCAGAGCGGAGGCTGCACGGGGCGGGCACCTCAACCGGAGTAGGACGATGCCCCCGTTAGACAATGCACATCAACTCGAACGCCGCGCCCTCACCATCGTCGAAAGCCTTCAGGGTACATGGCGTAGGGGCAAAGGCATGTGCTGCTGCCCCGCGCACGACGATCGAACTCCGTCGCTGAGTGTAACCTTGGGGCGCAAAGCCATCCTGTTTCATTGCTTCGCGGGATGTCCGAATGAGGATGTCATTGCGGCACTGGATCGCCTGGGCGTGCGCAGCTGCGACCTTTTCAACAGCTCAGACGCCAGAAGCATCGAGCGGCAAAGTCATGGCGACTTCAACCCCAATGCACGGCGCTTGTGGCAATCGGCCACGGCGATCTCCGACAGCCCTGCCGCACAATACCTTGCGAAGCGCGGTCTTCTACCGGCATCCGAGCAACTTCGTTATCTGGCGCGTACGCCGCTGGGGCCGCGTGATGCTGTGCAATTTCTCCCCGCGATGCTGGCGGCAGTCACAACCGACATTGGCATCATCGCAGTACACAGGACTTTTCTCGACATCGGAAGCAGCAAATTGGCAGGCTTCGAACGGCCCAAGCGTGCACTGGGCCGCCTCGGCTGCGGTGCGGTCAGGCTTGCGCCGGCAGAGCAGGGCCGCCTGGGTCTTGCCGAAGGGATCGAAAGCGCCATGTCAGCAATGCAGCTGTTCGGGGTCCCGTGCTGGGCAACACTCGGGAACGAGCGCTTCGGCCTTGTTGCGATCCCGGAAAGCGTTCGTGAGCTCTATCTGTTCATCGACAATGACGCCGGGGGCGCCCTCGCAGAGGAGCGAGCGCTGAGGGCTTATGCTGCGCCTAATCGTGTCATCCACTCACGAGCACCAGCCTCGCCAGGTTTTGACTGGAACGATGAGTTGAAGTCCCGGCTTTCCCGTAAACCAGATCCGTTGGGCAGAGGGGAGGGGGCCTTTGGCTGATTGAGGCCTGCTCGCCGCAGGACCTCGTCAGGAGGTTCCCATGTCCAATTCGTCTCTTGCCTTTGCCTTCGATGAACCATCACCGCCCGTTGTTGCGATTGCAGCCCAGATCATGGCTTCGGAGTTGGCGGCAGGCCGCACGCTCTCACGCAGCGACATCAGCCGTATCATGACTGCGCACTTTGGAGGGAGCGATGCTCTCGGGCGATGGTCAGTTCGCGATGCTCACGCCGCGATCGAACTTGCGCAAGTTCAATACCTGCAAGCATCGGATCATATCCGACTCTCGGCCCGGATCGAGGAAGTAGACCGGTTCTTTTGTTCCCTCGAGGACCGAATTCCGACCCAGACCAATCGCAGTGAAGAGCAGATCGAATGGCAGCAGTTTGCAACGCCGCCCCGCCTTGCCTGGCTTGCTGCCCGGGCTTGCGAGCTCGTCGCAGACGAGCTCGTGCTAGAACCGTCGGCCGGAACAGGGATGCTCGCGGTCTGGGCATCCAAGGCCGGCACACGCCTTGCCTTGAACGAGATTTCGCCGCTGCGACGCGACTGCCTGAGCGCTCTGTATCCGGCTGCCCGAACGACTGGCTATGACGCTGAACTGATCGACGAGCTGCTCGATCCGGTCATCAGCCCAAGCGTCGTGCTGATGAACCCGCCCTATTCGCAAGGCATCGAGCGAGGGCACGATAGTCGCACCGGCTCGCGCCACCTGCGGTCTGCCTGGAACAGGCTTGCCCCGGGCGGGCGGCTGGTTGCGATCATGCCTGAATGGTTCGATTGCACCAGGTTTCTGGTGGGGCTGAAGGGGCCAGTGGCTCTGCGGCTCAATGCCGCGGTCGAACGCGCTTTCATCAAGAGCGGCACCGGGATCACCACGCGGCTGCTGGTGCTCGATAAGGTGGAGGGCGCCAATGAGCCTGTTGCGATCCGTAAGAACGACTTCCCCCAGCTGGTCGATCTAATCAATGCCTTGCCTGCTCGCGACAGCAGACAGGTAGCTCCTGAACAATCAATCCTCCCGGCTCGTGCGCCGTTCCGTTTGGTAGCCGGCCCGCGCAGACTGCTTCCGGCCCCGGCGAGGATCACGCCTGCAGCGTCGATCGCCATCGGCGCGCTGACCTACGAGGCGCTTGAAATCCCTGCGCCGCTTGGGATCCAAGTCGGCCACTATCTGCCCTATCGACCGAGCAGGATCGTGATCCATGGCGCGGCCGAGCATCCGACGGCGCTGGTTGAGTCCGTTGCCATGGGTTCGATCTCGGCACCCAAGCCAGAGGCGGTGCCGCAGCTTCCGGATGGACTAGTTTCCAAGGGGCTTCTGTCTGCTGCCCAGGCGGAGACCCTGATCTATGCCGCGAGTGCTCATGCGCGCGACCTTCCCGGCCGATTCGAACCGGAGGACAAGGGCTGTTCGCTCAAGGCATCGGCGGAAGGTCACGTCTACCGGCAAGGTTATTTCCTCGGGGATGGCACCGGCGCTGGTAAAGGCCGCCAGGTCGCGAGCGTCATTCTAGATCGCTGGGTGCGCGGCGAACGCCGCCATATCTGGATTTCGAAGAACGAGGCGCTGCTCGAAGACGCGCGCCGCGACTGGGCCGCCCTTGGCGGCCTCACGATCGACATCCAGCCGCTGTCGTCCTGGAAACTCGGCACCCCCATCGCCATGCGCAACGGGATCCTCTTCGTGACCTATCCGACCCTCCGTTCAGGCCGAAACGACGCAACCCGCCTCGACCAGATTCTCGCATGGGCCGGTGAAGATTTCGACGGCGTGATTGTGTTGGACGAAGCGCACGCCATGGCCAACGCTGCCGGCGGCGAAGGATCGCGGGGCAAGGTCAAGGGATCGGAGCAAGGCATCGCCGGGGTGCGCCTGCAAAACCTCCTGCCCCGGGCAAGGGTGCTCTACGCCTCGGCCACCGGAGCGTCCGACGTCAACAACCTCGCCTATGGGACGCGCCTCGGGCTCTGGGGTCCGGAGACCGCGTTTGCCAATCGCGAGGCGTTCGTTGCCGACATTCGCGATGGCGGAATTGCAGCGATGGAACTGGTCGCGCGGGATCTTAAATCACTCGGCCTCTACACGGCCCGGGCCCTTTCATTCGCCGGCGTAGAATATGAAATTCTCGAGCATTGCCTGACCGAGGATCAGATCGCGGTCTACGATGCCTATGCTGAGGCCTGGGCGATCATTCACGCCAACCTGCGCGAAGCACTGGAGGCCACGCGCATCGTCGACAACGAGACCGGGGGGACGCTCAACTCCGGTGCCAAATCAGCAGCACTGTCGATCTTCGAGGGAACCAAGCAACGCTTCTTCGCGCAGCTGCTTCTGTCGATGAAGCTCCCCAGCCTGCTACCCGCGATCGATACGGCGATTGCCGAAGGGCAGGCCGTGGTCGTGCAACTGGTCTCGACGGCAGAAGCCATGCTCGACCGCCGGCTTGCCGATCTATCAAACGAGGAACGCGAAGCGCTGGAGATCGACCTGTCCCCTCGGGAATATGTGTAATGTGGAGCTCCACATTA
>NZ_BJYR01000044.1 GCF_007991615.1 Novosphingobium sediminis
GGCGACGAGTTCTTCGGCGGCATAGGCCGCTGTGCCGAAGCGGTTCTTGAGATCACGTCCTAGACGGCTGGCATGGCCGGTCCAGTGCGACAACTCGTGTGCGAGCGTGGCGTAGTAGTGATCGAAACCAGAGAATAGGCTCGTTGGCGGCATTGTGACGCGATCCGCAGTCGGTTCATAATAAGCTTCGCAGTCTTGGTGGCGAAGGTTGACGGGGATGGCAGCGAAGAAGGCGTCGAGCTCGGCCTCGCGCCCTTCGGGCTCGACAAGCTCCAATGTCGTGGCCGGATGAAAGCGCTCGGGAAGCCCTTCGACCTGATCGGCATTGAAGACCGGATAGGCCTTCAGCACCCGGCGGGTTTCGTCGGTCTTTTCGCCGGTAACGGGGGCTTCGACCTCCTTGGTGTAGCTCTTGTAGAAGATCGCGATGGTCGACTTCTGGCCCTTGCGAACCTGGGCTCCGAGCGATTTTGCCTGGTTGTAGGTCATCCAGAATGGCGAAGCGTAGCCGCACATGTCGGCGACCATCCACAGCCAAAACACATTCATGCCGCGGTACGGAATCCCGCAGGCCCGCAAGGGACGGGAGACCGGGACACCGCGCCACGGCTTGATCCACGGCTTGGTGCCTGCTTCCAGACGGGCGATGATTTCCTGGGTGATGCGGGTGGCGGGCGACAAGCCGCTGCCTTGCCCCTTGCGATAGGCCATGATCGTTCTCCTGATTGCGGCATCTGGACGTTCGGCGACAGGTTCGCCGTTCAGTGCCACAGGGTCCCGAGCCTCCTCTGCTCTGCTTCCAAAAAGGAAGCGGCCCTCCGGCGTTAGCCGAAGGACCGCTTCTCGAGGTACGAGTGGCCTTGCCTGTCAGGAGGAGGTCAGGCGGCCAGCTCGCGGGGGGTATGAATTTCGCCGTCGACACCAGGCTCAGCATCAGCTGCGTCGATCTCGGCTTCGCCCGCCTCCGGCGCAGCGGAGGCGAAGCGCATGACCTCAGGCACCCAGGCCAAGGCCTTTTCACGGACCTCGACTTCGGTGATGTAGGTGCCAGAGAAGACGCGCTCCGCGCTCATCGCGAGGTCCCCCTTCTTGACCGAGGAAAAGCGTGAGGAGAGCTCGAGACCGCCAACATCAGTCAGCGCGTCAAGGATCACCTGCTTCGACACCCGGTCAAAGTAGTTGGCCGCTGTCGGGCGCCACCACTGCGCCATGTCGATGCCGATCAGGCTTCCGAGATGATCTTGGAATGGCAGCTGACGCTCACCGGCCATGTTGAGGCTCGCCTCGAGCGACCGGGCAACGACATAGCCAAGCCAGGCTGCGCGGCTGTCCTCGGGCAGCGCCCGAAACAGATCGAAGCGGGAGATCGCATCGTCACCAGCGCGCCAGCTTTCGTCGAGACTGGAGCGGAACTCGGCAAGCCCGCTGCTCGCCGGAGCATCCTTGGCTTCGAAGCCGATGATCGGGCCTGCCGGAACAGGCGCGCGCAGCGTACTCGCAGCCCGCGCCCGCCAGTCGTGGGTATCGGCATCGGCGAGCGTGAAGACCATGATGTCGAGCGCCAGACCGGGGTCGGATGCAACGTGCAGCGCCAGAACGTCCCGGCGCTGCATGGCGAGCTCGTCAACCAGGCGCTTGGACAAGGTGGTCCGGCGCTTGTCCGAACCTTCCCCGCCACCAACGACTTCGACCCCATCGTCGGCTTCGGCGGGTTCAGCCTGACGCTCGCCGTAGAACACCGGCTGGAGAACCGGCGTGCCATCGCGGGAGAGCACCAGGACCATGCCTGCCTCGGCCTTGAGCTCCGCCGCGATGACGGGCGGTCGGGCTCGGATATCCTGACATTCGCGTTCGATGGCTTCGATGGCAGCTTCGGCTGCCGCCACGGCTTCCTCGGCGCTATCCTCATCTTCGAGGATCGACGCATACTCGTCATAGGAGGCATCGAGTGCGTCGAGCCTCGCCAGTTCCGCTTCGGTGAGCGGCGCCGGTTCGGCAGGAAGCCGAACCAGCCCTTCGACCAGATCGTGGCTGGCGTAGGGATCAAGCGTGGGTTTGACCCAGGCAAGACCCTGCTCGGCGGCGAGGGCTTTGGCCTGCTCTTCCATCTTTGCCGCCGCGAGGCTTTCTAGCAGCGCAACATCGACCCAGGATTCGCTGTCGTCGTTGTCGAACAGTTCGCGCTCGATCCGGCCGCCGGCGGTAATGTAGGCATCGCGGCCGACAAGGCGAGCGCGCGGATCGCTGCCCCGGACAGTCCCGGAGAGGACCATGCGCCGGATGCTGTCGGGGTTGGGTGCATAGTAGGCCGAGGAAACCTGCTCGAAGACACGGGCCTGGATTTCCTGATCAGAGGTCGCACCGAAGGCTTTCGCGATGTCGAGGGTGATTTGGCCGGAGGCAAGGGCATCAAACACGACCGGCGCGAGCGTAGCGAGGCGCAGACGGCCTTCGACGAAGCGGACGGTCAGACCGAAGCGGCGAGCAACGTCCTCGACAGTCGCCCCACCTGCCACGAGCGCAGCGAAGGCCTGGGCTTCATCGGCCGGGTTCATGGCCAGACGATGGAAGTTCTCCGCAAGGCTGGTTTCGACCGCTACTTCGGCGCTGTCTTCGAGCACAAGGCATGTAACCTCATGATCGCGGGCGAGGATCTTTTCGTCGGCGAGCGCGAGCATGGCGCGGCGGCGACGCTCCCCGGCTTCGACCTCGAACTTGCCCTTGGCGGCGGGTCTGACGATGAGGTTCTGCAGCAGACCGTGTGCAGCAATGCTCGCTCTGAGTTCGGCATCTGCAGCCGGATCGCTGTGACGACGGACATTTCGGAGAGATTGAACGAGCTTGTTCAGCGGAATCGATTTGATCATGGGACACACTCCTGATTGTGAGCCCGGTGCATCGACCTTCGACGCCCAACTGGCTCAATCAGGGCAAAGCCCACTCCCCTCTCATGCGTTCGCAGCGAATATCCCGACAGGCACGGCAATGATCGATGACGATGGCTGGGACTAAGCGACCGTTCCGCAGCGAAATGTCGAATGGCAGGTCTTCTCAAAAGCCGGTGTCCGACCGGGATCGCAGAGCGTCGGATATTGGGCCGATCACGGACTGGCAGCCCCCAAGCAAACCTATGCGTCATAGCGGCGACGATGGCGACACGACTATTTCTCTGCAAGAAACGGGTCTTCTTCACATTTGAACGATTTGGGGTTTTCAATTGCATTCATGGGTTACATCATCTTCATAATGGTGACGGGCTGTCCGGGGTAGACAAGAACAGGGGCCTCTTGTGGTGTCTGAAGTATCTGGGGCGTCTGACCGGCAGAGTGCGGTAAGGTTGCTCGCATGTATTGATGCTGCGGGGGCTACGGCAAACGCAGACCAGTGGGGCGAGGATGTCGTTGCTACGCTGCACGCGCAGTCGCGGCTACAAGCGCTCGACTTCTGGATGCGCAATCCGGACTATCTTGCAAATGAGCTTCTTACCGTCTTCGAGGAAACGGGCGACGCATCGCTCATCCATCTGGCCGAACGAATATTCGATGATCGCGAGCCCGATCTCCGGCGTCTGCCGATGATCCGCTATCATTTCGGGGCCTTCGAGCCGCTCGACAATGCGCTGTCGATCTTGGTCGCGGCAGGTCTTTTGAAGATCAGGCGCCAAGGCTCGCCCGGCCAGATCCGCGAGCATATCTATCTGCTGACGATCAAGGGGCGCGAGGCAATGGCGTCTCTGGCCGAGGCCGCGCCGGAACTGGCCTGGTATCGCGACCGAGCGGCGATCGTCACGCGCATTGCCGGCGACAAGGGCGGCAAGGCTCTCAAGGATCGGCAATATCTCCAGGCTGAATATGCCGGGACCGAGCTCAACCATATCATCGCGCCGATCACCGAGCGCGTGCGAAAACGGCTGGACGCCATATTGGAAAGGGCCGGACGATGACGGCAAGCTGGCTGGAGACGGTGGCGGAAAAGGCGGGCATGAGCCCGGCCGAAGCCGAGATAGCGCTTCGCAGGCGGGGCATTACGGCGGACCGTCCGATGCGCCCGGCGCGGACGCTCACCATCACAGCCATCGCGTTCAAGGGCGAGAAGGGCGGCAAGGCGCAGGGCGCGATCGATTTCTGCTGGAAGGGCTTGAAGCCGGGCATCTGGGCGATCACCAGCGAGAAGAATTTTGCCGGCAAGTCGAGCATCATCGAGATCATCCTGTGGTGCCTGCGCGGCACGCCCAAGGATCTGCAGGGCGATGTCCGCAAATGGCTGAGCTGGGTTGCCCTAGACTTTCTGGTCGATGCGCAGCCCTATCGGATCGAGTTCACCGTCGATGCCGGTGTTCCGACCGGTACACTGATGCTGATCCGGCCAAGTGGCGCGCCAACCATCGTCGATCACTTTTCGTCGGACGAGGGTTTTGCGGCCGGCATGTCGCAGTTCATGATGAACACGCTCGACCTCGATCCCATTCCCGCGATGCAGGGCAAGGACGGCGACAAGATGGCGGTCGAACATGGCTGGACGGCATTGTCGGGCGGGCTCTATTTTGGCGGCGACCACAAATTGCTTCTCGGTGACGTACAGATGGGTGGCCTGCCCGCGCGTATGCTGCAGATGTATGTGGGGCTCCCCTGGGCGCTGACGGTCATGCAGGCGCGCACCGTCAAGAAGGAGGTCGAGCAGGAACAGGACCAGAGCAACAAAGCCGCGGCGCGCGCGGCGGAGGAAACCGCCAAGGCACGAACGCGCCTCGAGGCCGATCTCGCGGCGGCGCAGAAGACGCTGGCAGGGCTGAGTTCGACGCAGGCAACGGCAAAAGAGCTTGAGCGACTGGCAGGTGAAGTGGCCCGGCTTTCCACGATCGCGATCGACCAGGCGAAACGCCACGCTACAGCGCAGGCCGAGCTCAAGGCGCTGCGGGAGGTGGCCGATACCGATGAGCGGGCGCTGCGCAATTTGCGCGAGAATATCGTCGCTGAGCAGTTCTTCAACGGACTGGAGCCGGTCTGCTGCCCGCGCTGCGAGGCGAAGGTGTCGGGCGAGCGCATCAAGCGGGAGAGCGTCGATCTCAACTGCTCGCTTTGCGCCGAGCACATCCCGGTCGAAACCATGGAGGGGGTGAGCGAGACCATTGAGGCCGGCGAAAGGCGGGCACAAGCCTCGAGCGCCGCCGTGGAGCGCGCCGTCGCCCACGAATCTGCGCTGCGCCGGCTTGCCGATGATGCGAGCAAGGCGGTCGATGCAGCGCGCAAAGCGCTGGAGGAAGCGGCGACGGGGACAACCTTCCAGCAGCGGCGGGAGGCGGAGCTAGCCGTTGCGCGGCTCGAAGGAGCGCTCAAGGAGCGCAAGATCGACGCGGTGGCCCCGACGCCCTCCCCTGATCTTGCGCTCGTGCGGGCTGCCACCAAGGAAGCCGAGACCGCCTATGACGAGAGCCGCGGCGACATATTGCAACGGCTGAGCGAGGAGATCCTCACATTGGGGCAGCGCCTCGGCGTGAGGATGCTCGAGGGCGTCAAACTAGGATCGAACGCGACGCTGGCCCTGACCAAAGGCGGCGAAAGCACCAGCTTCAGCAAGGTCACTGCGGGTGAACGATTGCGGTTGCGGCTCGCGACGGCGGTCGCTTTGTTGCGCGTCGGCCAAGAGCGCGGCCTTGGGCGCCATCCGGGGCTCCTGATCATCGACTCGCCGGGCGCCGAGGAGGTCAGCGATATCGATCTGGCCGCGCTGCTGGGGGAGTTGCAGACGATCGCGAAGGAGACGCCGGGCCTCCAGATCCTCGTAGCGAGCGCCAATCCGCCGGCGATCGTCAGTCAGCTCGGCGAGGACCGGTGCCGGATTGCGGATAAGGATGCATATCTGTGGTGATCGCGCACGCGAGCGTCGCGGCGTGACGGTCATCGACGCGATATCCAGATGCCTCGCGCAAGGAGAGGTCGTGACGCTGGAGCGAATTGGCGGCGCCCATCGCCTCGCATTGGAGCGGGATGCACTGTTGCAGGCACCCTTCCTCGACGTGCTAGTGACGATGACGGTTACGGCGCCCGAGACCGACCAGGCCATACTCGATTCCTTGTTGACCGATGGCTTCGCAGCAGCGCCCTCGCCCACGGTCCTACGCGACGCGGCCCATCTGCTAATCGAGGCCCCGCATCTGCGGGACCGTCTCGGACGGACGCTGACACCGATCCTAGTTGATAAGGTCGCCGATCGATCCGATCCGCGGACCGACCTGATCGCGGCCTATGCCCTCGAAGCGCTCTTCCGCCTCGCGCTAGCCGACGCCATGAATCCCCACCGGCTGCTCGCGCTTCTCACGGAAATTGACGGGACGCCGAGCGAGCTGTTCGCAGCTCATGCGGCAAAGCTCCTCGGCGCAGCCTTCACGCAATGGGGCGGCAGCGATCTCATCGCGGCGCTCGAACGCCTGCTCCCTTCAGCTGAGGCCGAAGCCGCGTTCGAGCTCGGGCTAATCACGCTGGGCGATGGCCTCGCGCAGGCGTCCATGCCCGACATTCTCGGTCGCCTCGAAGCGGCACAGCTGCTGTTCAGGCAAGCCGCCTGGGCCGACGAGGATCGCGCCGATGCCGTCGCCTATGACGCGATCATCGACATTATCCGCGGCTTCTGGAACGAGGCAGGCGCAGCCGATCTGCATGCATCGCTCTCCCGACTGGAGCGAGCCATCACCGACCGACAGGCTCTGCTGCGGGCAGCGTCCCTGCCGCCTTGGCTCGCGCCGCGGGCGGATCGCGAGATCGCCTGGGTCGGACTGGCTCGGGGCGCGCGGCGGGCGGTCGACGATCTCTCGCGTCCCAGCTGGCTGAACGCCGCCGCGACGCTAAACGCCTTGCTGGCGGTCTATGACGCGGAGCGAACCGTGAAGGCAGGCCCCGGCCTGTCGCTGCTTATGCGACCGCGTATCGAGGCGGCCTTTGTCCGCGAGCGCGGGCTAGCGGAACATCTCGACCGGTTGCTGCGAGAACCCGACCTCTTTGGGATAGAGGCTGGCCTTGCGACACAACTTCGGACTGGTGTCCAGCGACGCAGCGAGGAGACAGAAGCTTCGCGAAAAGCTGAGGAGAACGCTTCGTATCCGCTGCTGACGAGCGTTCTCCATGGTCTCCCGGGGGCCGACCAACTGCCCCAGATCACCGCTGCTGCACTCGAATCTGCTCTCGGTCGACAGGCAAATCAGGCGGAGCGGTTCACCAATCCTGTCATCAATCAGCTCTTCCGCGAGCTCACCGCAGCGGTCGCGTCGTGCACGGACTACCAGGGCGAGACGAAGGATGGATTTGACGCCTTGCTGGCGCAGATCCTTATGTTCTGCGCAGACCGCCAAGATGCCGGACGCAAGCAACTAGGCCCACGAACCGATTATCTGCGAGCGGATGACGCGAAGGAGGGCGACCTTCAGTCTGACTTGAGGCAGTTCATCAAGGGCAACCTCACCACTGCGGAGGTACTGACCGAAGTGGATGGCATCGCGACCGGCCGCAGCGATATCTATGTCGGGTTCGGGGGTGTGCGGTTCATCTCAGAGCTCAAGCGCCATTTTGGCGCTGTCGATCGTGAAGTGGCCAGGTCCTATTTCGGGCAGGCTGGCGCCTATCAGGCGACCAATGTGCGTCTCGGCTTTCTTGGCATCCTCGAACTCGTGGGCCGTCCGGGCCCACCCCCGACGATCGCCGATTGCCTCTGGCATACAGACTACATTCCGGAAGGATCCACGCTGGCGCGGCACATCATCGTGTTCCGTGTACCCGGCATGCTTAAAACGCCATCATCCCTGTGACGGTACCGCGAGCGTCGCGTTCCAAAGCCATTTAACTAAGATCGGACCGATAGAATGGCCCCCGCTCCCAGCCATGCCCACGCCCGCTGCGACGGGGATGAACGAATGAACGCTTGCGACAGAAGCAATCATTGCCCCTTCGTTCGACAAACGACGTATTCTGGTCGGCCTTTGCCATTTTAGCGGCGAAGCCGGCAGCTTCGGTGGACGCGCTGGACGCCGAACACTATCGTTCGCCGCGATGTTCCACCTCCATTGCACCAAGAAGCTGCTTGATCGGATTAGACCGGAAATCGTTGCGCCTGAGCCAAGCGACACCGCACTGGGCAACTGGTATGCCACGGCCATATTCTGGAAGCCGCAAGTGGCTTTGCTGGTTTCCGAACAGACGCTTCTTCCCGTGCTTATGCCGCTGGCCCCAGCAGCCACGCTCGCTCGAAGATTCCCTGCACAATTGGCGCTGGTTCTGAAGGAGCACGGCGTCCCTTCTGAATTCATCGCGCAAGAAGTCTGGCGGATGGACCAGGTCCGGTACGCAAAGACTGCGAATCGGAGCGTTGTTGGCATCCTCAATGAGTTCGTTAAGCAGGCCGAATTCTGGCTGGCTGCCTATGCCTATGAGAAGGGTGATGACGACGACCTTCTGGCGATTTCCGCCAAGCTCGCGGAGACACCGTGTAGCCCGCTGTACAAGGGACCTGTTTCGCCGGACAAGGCCCTCGACAAACTCGTGAAGGCTGCATCGCAGATTTGAGACTGCTGGCCGGAAACTGTGCTCCGAGATCCTACAGCACTCGGCGGGAAGCCCAACTCATGCCGTCAGACGGGATCGGGCGGCAAATCGACAATCCGGAAGACAGCGCCCGATCCGGCATCACGGACAAGGTCAACGTGCGCCCCATCCCAGTGATAGTCGAGGTGCCGCCCCTGTAGCGGGTTTAACGCGCAGTCGGGGTGGAAGAGCGCGACACATTCTCCTCCGTGATGCCGGATGCTCGGGTAGGCAATCCCGTCCGATCCCGCGCCCCTGAGGTGCCGCGCGAGCGCTTGAGATGCGGCATAGCTTTCGGGATCGAGCGCCGGAACTGGCTCCCCCGTCGGAACTCGCAAATCATGCAGGTCTGCATCGACCGACATGACGATCTCCCGGAATTGCGACGTCCAGCCAGGCGCTTCGTGGGTTCGGGCCATGAAGCGGGCGTGATGGTGAATCGTCTCGAACAGTGCGGTTTCAAAACGGTCCCCAACGTAGAGCACGCCGTAGCTGCCATCCGTAAACCGGCTCGGTCGATCGGTGCTAACGTGGGTGAATGGCGCCATGAGGCAGGAGGCGCCGTTGCCGCCAACGCGGCGGTCAACCGGAACGAGGTCGAGGTTACCAATAGTCGCCATGATGCGAGGATTGGTCTTCTGCTCTGCCGAGATGAGCAGTGGCCAGTCGGCTGGATCAGCGATGTCCTCGAACAGGTCGATCGGTGGAAAGGCACTGCGGATGATCCTGACAGCGCCCTTCCACTCAACTCTAGAAACGGTGATATCCGCCGTTCCGCTCACCAGCCACCGCGCTCGGCGTCGAGATAGCGACGCACCCGCATAATGTCGGTGAGCTCGCCTCCGAGCATTACGTCTAGCGCACTGGCTCCGCCGAACGCATCGTTAGCCGCCCTGATCCAGGCATAACCACGGGCCGCTTCCGAGAAGATGATCCGGAGCGCCTTATGGGTGCCCATAAGGTTAGACAGACGAGCGCGGCCATCGCGCGAGACGCGCCCGGGGCCTTCCGCCTTCCATCGCCGATAGGAACGCACCGGCATGTCGAGCAGAGTGGCAGCCTGCTCATCGGTCAGTTCCCATTTGCCAAACAGATTGAGGACTGCCCGGAACATGGCAGATGCCTCGTCCTGGGTAATCGGATTGGGACGGAATGCGGTAACGGCAGTATCAACGGGTTGCAGAGCCAGCATGGCATTTCTCCATATGGCATCATATATTCTTAATAATGCCATTTGGCAAGTGGCTACGCCAATGATGCCAGTCTCGCAATCACACTCGCTGCGCCATCGATCGGCACGAAGAGCCGTGTCTGGTAGCGGATGATCTCGGTAAAGCAGCCTTGGGCCTTGTACCAGTCGAGACGGGCTACGCTCCAACCGTTCAGCTCAATTCGCTGTGAGCCATTGACCAGGCTGCGTTTGACCATGAGCTTCTCGCGGCCCGCGAATTCCATGGCGCGGCCCGTCGCCAGGACGGTCTGGACAATGTCGTCGGCGGAAAGCGTCTGTTCCCGTTCGAGACCCACCGCCCGGCACAGTTCGGGCACGCAATGGACGGGAACCTCACGGCCTAGCAGCGAACGACCATCCGCCGCTGAGATTCGGCTCACCCTCACGAAATCCGAAGGGAGCTTGTCCCAGACCGGCAACAGGAGGCCCGTCGCAAGATAGAGGTGCTCGCGCTTGTGGCTGATCCGAGCTTCCTCGACCTCGACAACCCATGCATCGCGGAAGGCATCTATGGAGATGTCCTCCCAACTGCTCTCAGCCAATTGATCCTCGGTGATGTGACTGCGCTTGAGCGGACGCAGCAATTCGAAGCGGGCCACGCGCGTACCGTCATCGGAGAGAATACTGCGGGCGGGCACAATCAGTCCGACCCGACCTGAGCGGGTGTTCCGAACCGGCCGCTGTCGCTGCCCGGTGACGCCGTGAAGCGCCTCGAGCCGCTTTAGGGTGAGCGGCTTCAGAGCTCTGGCGATCTCCAGTTCCAGCAGATGGGTCGTCGCACCTGAGGCCGGATCGGTGCGCAGCAGCGTGTCCGACAGGACCGTGAAGTCCTCGACCGCGATGGTCTCGAGGCCGAGGTCGAGTGTGCCGGCCTGCCGGGCGGCATCGATGCGCGCATCGACCAGCCCCATGAACTCGTCGAAGATTGCGTTCTGCAGGGCGATAGGCAGCGCGAGGATACGATTGAGCCACCGCTGGATCGACGGTAGGTCATCGACCATTGAACCATCAGACGCTTCAATCCGCAGGCCTGTCAGCTCCTGAAATCGTCCAAGGCTGACCGCTTCAAGCTTGCCGGTGAACAACAGCCCGAACCAGCGATGGAGCGCTTCCTTGGCGTAGATGCTTTCGAGATTGTCGGCCGGATCAAACAGGTTCTGTCCGCCGGTCTGGCGCTGCCCGCGCGTCAGAGCGCCAAGACTGTCCAGTCGCCGCGCGATAGTCGAGATGAACCGGCGCTCGCCGCGCACGTCGGTGGTCACCGGCCTGAACAGCGGGGCTGATGCCTGGTTGGTGCGATTGGTCCGGCCGAGCCCCTGGATTGCGGCGTCAGCCCGCCAGCCCGGCTCAAGGAGGAAGTGGACGCGGCGGGCCTGGTTCCTGGCGGCAAGATCTGCATGGTAGCTGCGCCCGGTTCCCCCAGCGTCGGAAAAGACCAGGATGCGCTTGGCGCCGTCCATGAAAGCCTGGGTCTCGGCAACGTTGGCGCGCGGTGAACGCGATTGGAGTTTCTGACGACCATCGCGGCCGATGACGAGCCGGCGCGTTCGGCCGGTGACTTCCGCCACCTGATCAACGCCGAAGCGTTCGATGATGGCATCAAGTGCAGTGGCGATGGGCGGCAAGGCGCAGAGCTGCTCGATCATCCGGTCGCGTGCGGCCAGTGCGGAGCGGCATAGCACCGGTGCGCCATGCTCGTCGCTCATCGGCTCTGAGCGAGGGTTGCCGTTTTCGTCGGTGAACACTGCCATCAGGCGAACAGGAAAGCTCTTGGCGAGATAGTCGATC
>NZ_BJYR01000045.1 GCF_007991615.1 Novosphingobium sediminis
TGCTCTGTCAGGCAGGGTACGGATGGTGGCTATGATGGCCCGTCGCTGGGCTTCCTGCACGGTTCGGGAGAAGTCTTGCCAATCGTCCCGGATGGCATCATCGTCGTGTCTGTGGCCTTTGCCTGACCGCAGATACTCTGCGAGCGCCTGTCGGACGATTCCGGATTGATCGGTCCGCTGGGATTGGGCCGCGTCATTCAGCTCCTGCTCGAGCTGCTCATCGAGAGCTATCTCAAAGAGTGCCATTGCATCATGCTCCTCAGCTGCAATGTGCAGGATTATTGCGCTTTTCGGTTTCAGCGCAATGCGTCGTGTTGTTTGGTCCACGCACCTTGGCGATCAGGTCGATTGTGCATTCGCCCAGAACGCTTGACAGTTTGTGTTCTTATAATGTTCTACCGCAGGCATGAGCAGCAAACGTCTCGATACCCTGGCCGATCTGGTTCGCCATGGCCTCAACGCGCAGGTAGAATGTCTCGGCTGCCGCCGCGTCGTGATCGTTCCGGCAGCCAAGCTGCGAGACCGATGCTTTGCCAAATCCATCCCGATGAAGCTGGAGATAGTCGCGCGGCACTTGCGCTGCAGCTGCGGTCACCGGGGAACGAAGCTGGACGCCACCGGTGTCCAGCTGTCGCCCCCCTGAAAGGGCTCGGGCGACGCCTGCGCGCCGCCCTGCCGGTCAGAGGAACTCGACGTTCTCTGCGATGATCTCGCAGCCGTAGCGGTCGTTGCCTTCAGCGTCCTGCCAGCGCGAGTAGTGGATGCGGCCCGTCACGGCGAGCTGGTCACCCTTGGCCTTGTGCTGGCGCAGCGGGAGCCCGAGGCCGTTGAAGACCGTGATCTTGTGGAATTCGGCATCCTTGACCGGGTAGCCGGTTTCCGGATCCTTCTGGACCTTGCCGTCGCGGATGACCGGGCGTTCGGTCACGAGGATCAGTTCGGTGATGCGGGTGTCGCTGCGGTCGCGGGCAACGGGATCCTTGGCGAGACGGCCGACGAGGTTGACGATGTTCATTGCAAGAGCCTCCTTGATGCCGACGGCTCGTCCGCCGGTGCCCTTGTCGAGCCTCGGAGAGAGAGCTGGGACACCGCGCGCCACCGCGCGCGGGGAACCTCGGAAATCGAGGTGGTGCGGGCAGCCCGGCTTGCCGGGCAACACGGCTCGCATTTCTGCAGGTTGGCCCTAAGCTCGACCAGAGAGGCATGGGCACTGGACGGCGGACGTGCTGTTGACAGCGGAGGCCCCGCAAGAGCCTGAACATCAATCCCGATCGGCCCTGACATGGGTGATTCCAAGCCTCGCAGCATAGGCCACCCGGTTTCAGAGTTGGACGTGCGCGATACCGGCTTTCCGGCACCAAGGCCGAAGGTCACCGCACTGGCATTGGCCGGTCCGCCGAACCCCGAACCGATGATCGTCACAGCCGTCAGCCATCTGCATCCAGCACGGTGCCAGAGAGACCATCATCGAGGGCAAAGCCCAGCAGTCTGGCCAGACGGCAGGCCTGGGCAACGGAGCCTTCGGGAACACCAAGCGCGCGGTCGACCTCGGCACTGCTCTCACCGGCCCTGGGCTTGCTGAGCTGATGGAGTTTCCCACTCTCGCGGGTGACCGCAAAGGGCCAGGTCATGGCGACACCCACAACCTGTTCGTCGGGAACAAGCAGGGTGTCACCGGCAGCGATGCTCTCGTCGGTCTGCACGGCGTCGTAGGCATTGCCCGTCGAGCCGAAAGCATGGATCCGCCAGACCGTGAAAGCGAAGCGCTCGCTGTCGGTCAGCATGGCAGGCTCCCTTCGGAAAAGGCGCGCTGCGCCGCCTCCGGGAAGGCCGCGTTGAGGTTGCGGTGGATCGGCCCGGAGGACTCCGGAAAGAATGCGCCGGTGCTGGTCGGGCGCGTGATCCGCAGCGCGCTTGCGACGGCATCCAAGACGAAACCCGCAAGCTGATCGCTGGCCGTCAGCTTGGCGAACTCAGGCGGCGCAAACCCGGCATGATGCCAGAAGGCGAAGCCGGTCTCGAGTGTCTCGAGATAGCTGGCATGGCTGCCATCGTCCTGTTCGTCGTCAACGCTCGCCTCGACCGTCCGGTAGGTTCCGAAATCATGGGCGTTGGCCTTGATCCGCAAACTGATGCCGGCAGGCGGCGAACCGGCAACCCCGATCAGCGCAGCCCTGTAGAGCATGGCTTCGGCGGTATTCACGATGGCGAAGTTCGGCGTGTGGCCGATTTGCGCGCAGTCCTCATTCGAAGGCGCGCCGCCAAGATCGAGTGTCCAGTTTGTTTTTGCCATTCAAGCCTCCTTTGCTTGAACGGCTTCTCCCCCTTCCCTTTTGCTGACCGTGTTGCCGCGGTAGTTCTGTGGAGCCCGATAGGTGCGGGCAAAAGAAAAGGCCCGCCCGCGGCAAATGCGCGGACGGGCCTTCCCGATGTGACCGGCGCGGGTCGCGGCACCGGTCACGGGGGGCTGGTCCCGGTCAGGCGTCAACGCTCGCGCGCGTCTTGCCCTTGGGTGCCGGCGCGGTGCTCTCGCCCAGACCGTCGCCGGTGGCAGCGGCGCTGTCAACGCTGCGGTCGCTGGCCGGTTCGTCGCCGGTGGCGGTGAGCGGCGGCAGGGCGCCTTCGCTCTCGCTGCCGAAGCCGTCGAGCGAAGCCTTGGGCTTCGACCGGCGCCAGGCGACGTTGTAGCTGCCATCGTTCTGCTGGAACATGGCAACCGGGATCGGCGCCGAGAGGCTGGGATCGTCGATCTGGCCCGACAGGAAGCACTCGCCGGTCTCGTTCGACGAGTATTCCCAGAGCGCGCCGATCTTGACCCAGCTGCGGCGGTCGGCCGAGAGCGCCATGAGGTCGAACTTGGGTGCCCGCTCGTTGGTGGAGTCGAACGCCCGCAGGGCGACGGTCGCGCTGAAGGTCAGGGTGGTGATGCGGCCGATGTGAACGCCTTCTGCGTTGGCCTTGAGGGTGCCGATGTTCATGTCACATTCTCCTGATGCTGTCCGAACCCCTTGTCCGGAGCACCTTCTCCCTTCCCCCCTCCCCCCCGGGCCCTTGGCCCGGCCCGTGCGCCAGCAACCGCCGGCGCGCGTAACTCTTGCCGGCCCATCCAAAGGGCCGAGGCGGTCCACGGACCCCTGCGGTGTGGTAGGCGATCACCTGCCAGTGCTCCCCTCACCACGCCTGTTTCGCTGACTTAGGATTCAGGCTCCGACCTGTCCTTGATCTGGCTAAGGCGCGCCATGAAGGCCTTGGCTTCGATCTGATTGGGTCCGTCGCGCGTGGCGAGGCATGCCATCCTGTCGATCTCGAGCTGTGCGGCAAGACTTGCCTCGATCTGGCAGTAGGGCTCCAGCACACGGATTGCGTCAACCGCGCGGGGCAGCTCGCCGAAGGCAGTGCCGGCCCACACGAGTTCGGTCTCCTCGCCGTCCTCGTCAGGGGCGCTCAGAACCTGCGCAAAATAAGTCTGCAACGGGCGGTCCCACCCGACATAAGCGCTTGCCGCCGCAATCCCGTCACGAAGTGGTACTTTGTGCCTGCTCATGCGCTCGTTACCTCCCCACCATTTACCTCGCTGATGCCCCGCCGCGCTGTAATACACCCGGCCTTGGCGTTAATCAGTAATCTGCTGGCCGCATCAGCGTGACGACCCTGCGCGTGACGGCAGGATTGGCCGGATCGTCTGACCCGAACGTCAGGTCGGTGTCGTAATAATCGACTTTCATCAGCACCTTGATGCCATCGACATCCATGCTTGCAAAGTCTCGCTTGGGTGAGTCCGGGGCGAAGGTGCAACGGCGCAGAGCGGCCATCAACCGAGCATGGACCATCATGCGGTCTTCCACCGTGTCGCCACCCAGTTCCGCAAGGAGACCAGAGGTCATGACGATGCGGGCCGTTCGGTCACGGCCCTGGCGCGCGGCATCATTGAGCAGCGCGATGCGCTCGGTCCGCTGCCGAGCGCAAGTGATGTCGGATGTGTTATGCATTGGAAGTCTCATCCCGATCAAAGAGACGAAGAGCAGGCAACCGGACGGCCTCGCGGAACTCAGCCGGCAGGCTGACAAGCGGACATCTGAACATCGATCGCAGTCCCCGGGGCTACGGTAATGGCAACCTGCCGATCCTTGGGAAGGACCCACAGGATGCCGGCGAGCGTGTCGCGGATGCGCGCCGCGATGGCCTCGTCCTCGCCGAGCAGCACCCGGGCCGCGAGTTCGCGCGCATCGCGCAAGAAGTGCTCGTGCTGGGTGTCCCAGGAATCGGCCTCGCTGTCGTCGCTCGCGCAGAAACAGACGTTCTCGATGAGATCGACCAGCGTTTCAGGGGGCAGGTCCGGCCCCGGTACGTAAGCGATGCGGATCTGGTCGACGCCGCTGTACCAGCCATCTTCGTTTACGACGAAGGCGACATCTGCCGGGATCCGTTCCTCGCGCTGGGTTTCGGTGGCGCGGTGGAAGACGCAGAACCTCAGTTCGATCGTCTCGGCACGCACATGGTCCTGGAGCGGAGGGAAGCTGCCGTTCTCGGCGATGACGTGGCCCTGCTCCCCGGCTGCAACATAGAAGCGCACGTTGCCGAGCTGATGCAGCGCGTCATACCAGCCATAGCCTGCGTAAGGAGGATGGTTCTGGGCGAGGTGCAGGCGCAGGGGATGCGTGCGTAGCGCGCGCTCCAGCCCCTGACCGATATCGGGCTCGAGATCCGCAACAAGGATCGTGTCCGGTCCTGTAGCGACCTCCTCATAATCGACATTGACGTTGTCGCTTTCCGCGATGGCAGCATGCCAGCGGGGCAGGCAGGGGTCGGCATCCGGCAGAGCGACCCCCAGATCGCGCGCTTCTTTCCAGCTGTCGAAGGAAAGCCGGTGCTGGCCTTTGTGCGCCAGCGCGGCATAGATCGTGCGCCTGCAGGCTGTCTGAAGCGCCGCAAATGCGGCGTTCTCGACGAACTCCTTGCGGGCCGGGAGGACAAGGGCAAGGCCCGGGGTGGAGCCGATATCGAGCCGGGCATGGTAGGTCTTGCCGCCAAGGCTCTCCGAGACGCTGGCAAGCTTGCGGGTAAGCACCATGCCATGGAAATTCGTCGTGGGGTCCTGGTGGTATTCGCGCCCCTCGAACACGCCGATCTGGCTGCCGTTCCACTGGGCGATGTAAATCGCCTTGGCGAGAAAGTCCTCGCGCGGCACTTGCCCGCCATTGAAGAACACCGGCAGCGGGTAGAACTTCGCGACCTCGCGCAGAATTCGCTCGGCCGTCTGCTCGCTCACGCCGGGCATCAGAAAGGTGATGGTCGTCCCAACCGGGCGAGCAAGGGGCCGCACGGCAATGTCCTGCGCGCCGGTCCAGCCATCCGCCGGAATGTGGACCGACCATCCGGTGTCGGCATCGGTATGACGCGAGCTGATCCGGGTGTCCTTGCCCGCCAGGCTGAAGACACCCATGCCTGCCGGGTCTTCGGCCTCATGGATGTGCTGGCTCCAGCCCGAATCCCCCAGCGCGATCATGGTCTGGGGATCGGCAACGCCGGATCCATCATCGACAAGGGTCAGTCGCGCTCCGTCCTGATCCGCGCAGCAGGCGATGTCGATCCGGGAAGCGCCCGCGCGGCGACTGTTCTGGAGGAGTTCGCCCAGAATATCGCCGATGGTACCGTTGAAGAGGCGCGTGACTTTCGTGATCGTCTTCGCGCTGACGCTGGGCCGGATAACTGTCGGGTTCATGGCAAGGGGTCCTTCATCGCACTGGTTCGCCCTTCCCCTCCCCCTTCCCTTCAAATCGGTGGATTGATGCCTGGCCAGAGCCGGGCGTCCTTCGGCCTGCTCTTCAGCCCACTCGTTTGGGCCGCAGGGCCTCAGGCATCGGGATCACTTCGTGCACCGTATCGCGCAGCGCCGTGACCTCGCCGCGCGCGGCGTAAAGGTCCTTGGCGATGAGCGCGCAGACTTCGGCTTCGCCATAGGTTGGCCGGCCAAGATGATCGACGCGTTCGACTTGCCGGGCAATCACGCCGACTTTGCCTTCCGGCACCCATTCCGCCCAATCGCCCCAGGCGCTGGTGACGCAGAATTCGCCGATCGCGGCGATGTAGGCCTTGCGCGTCCGCAGGATCTCAGAAGCATTTTCCATTACGGCCTCGCCGGTAAAGGCGCTGAAGCGATCCGGGTGCCAGCATCGGGCAGTATCGCGGGAAAGCTGCAGGAAGCCTGCGGAACAGGAACCCTGCCCTTCAAGCTCGCTGGTGAAGGCCAGGACCGGGAGCGCCCAGTCGCAGTCTTCCTCGTAGGACCCGCCCTCGATCGTTAGCGCCGGCGGCATGGCGGCCTGCCTCTGTTCGGACAGAATGATGCCGCCGTGGCTGGCGGTCATAACGGACCATATGCCGGGGGCCAGTTGATCGGCCTGCTGGACGGCGCCCCAGATGGAAGTGGAGGGACGCGGTGATGGGGAAAAACATGGCATGAGCGAACTCTCCTGTTGCAGGTTCGCTCAGTCCCTCCCCCTTTTCTTCAGCTCAGGATCCCAAGAGCGGTCCGGGCGACGGTTTCGGGCGTGATGTCTCCAAGAGCGAGGGCCGCTACCGGCCCAAGCTGCGAAAGACGATTCCGCTCGATCGCCCTGAGGGCGAGATAATCCTCGTCGGCCGACTGGAGGATTTGCAGCGCGAAGCGGCACTCCTGCCCGGTGTTGTCGTCGAGGAGGGCAATCAGGAAATCCGGCCTTACGGAGATGTCCGCAAAGGGCAGATCGAACAGGATTTTCTTCACCGCCATCCTGATGTCCCGGCGCCGCAGGATATACTGCGCGTCTTGCAGCGCCCGCAGAATTTCACGGTCATGGTCTCGCTCGGTCGGCACGAACTGGTTGCCGCTGAAGACAGGCTGAGCATAGGCCCGCAGCGCGACATAGCCCTCCTTCCTGCTATGCTCGCCAACGACGGCGAGCACCAGAAACGGCGGTTCGACTTCAGCGCGGATGATCCCCGTGTGCTGAATGCGGTTTCGGACCGGGATCGTGCCGAGACCGGTGACGATCTCAGTGGAGGTGACCGCGTTGGCCTCGAGCAGAAGAAAGGCCTGGGGCGCGAATTCATGAGGCCATGTTTCGGCCGCGGCGCGCAGTCGGGCGTGAACCCGCCGCTTCTCGTAATCGATCGCGTTGGTGTAGAGATGGGCCGAGAGCGGAACCCCGGGCGCAATCTCAAGACCTTGCGCTGCTTGGCGCAGGAAGCGCATCTCCCGGCTGATCGAGCCCTCCCGTGGCCCTGCTGTCGGAAGCTCGCGCAGCACGTTGGAGCCCGCCCGCTCAAGCAGCAGCCACAGCAGTTTACCCAGGCGCGGGATTGCAACCCCGCGCGATCGGTCGTCTGGTTCGCTGTGGTCGGGTTTTTGGGCAAGCTTCTCCGGCGCCTTCTGGTGCGCGTTGAACAGGCCATCTGGAACATCGAGCGCGTAAAGCGAATCCCTCGCTGTCTCGCGGATGCGCGGCGGCGCCTGAGGCAGGAAAAACGGACACCCCAGCGCGTGCATCGGCCTCGATGTCAGTCGCCGCAGGTAATAGGTTTCCTGAAAGCTGAGATAGGCCGGGCTCAGCAGCGGCGGCGCGGCGACCTCGCCCAGACAATCGCAGGCGAGCCATTTGTGATTCTCGCGCGCTGTCACGACGAGGGAGACGCAGGCCCGGTGATCGGCCTCGTTGCCATGGCCCGTGTACCAGCGGACCAAGGCTGCCCGGAGACCGTCGCCAATGGCGACGCGCCCGGTGCTACCTGTGGTGTCCTTGGCCACCAGCCACATGGTCCGACCCTCTTGACCGCCCCTTTTGTTCACTCTATGTTCGTCACATAGAGGAATTCTGTCTTATGAACAAGGTATTCGATCTCGGCCAGTTCGACCTCGATCTGACGCTCCGCGATGCATCGCTTGACCCTCTGGTGTCGCCTACGCGGCGCTCGCTCGCCAACGCGTCCATCGGCGTCGAAGCATTCGATGCCTATTATTCGGCGCGCGAACTCTACGAAGCGCTACAGGGGGTGTTCCAGGGCACGCCCGGTTCCAAGAACAAGCTGACGCAGGTGCTGTCGTGCCAGTGCGACGATTATCAGCGCTGCCTCTACTACACGCTGGCAGGGCGCGGCATCGTCCAGATGCTGGATGATCTTGAATGGCTGCTCGATATCCTGCGCCCTCGCTGCCAGATGTCGGGGCAGCTCCTGCGTTCAGGCGAGCGGCCTGCACCGCAGATCAATCCTTATGTCGCGAGTGAGCCCGACGGGCCGGTTCCGGCATGTTCGGCCGACTTCGTCGAGGGACCCTCGTGGTATCTCGATCCGTCGCTTGGCGGCCGGATCGAAGACTAGGCAGGCATCGGCCTGCCGGCCTTACCGCCAGAAATCAGGGAATGCGCAGCCCAAGCCGATCGTCGTCATCAACGAGCGTGATGCGCCCTTCCCAATTCCACAGGACGAGGTTGAGAGCGTCGGCGGGAGCGCCGCGGGCATAGCTCGGCACGACAATGCCGACATAGCCTTGTGCAATCGCGGCCTCGGCCAGGTCCTGCGTCGGCACGGGCTTTCCAGATAGCATCCTATCTCGCCACGACGGGTCACCGAGTTCCGCTGGCGCCATGCCGAAAGGCTGCAGCGCGGCTGTGTCGCGGCCATCCAGCAAGGGCCCGATGTCGGCCTGATAGGCAACCAGGGTTGTCGGCTGCAACGTGCCGACCTGATTGGCCTCGCGAAGCGCCGTCTCGGGCGCGAGCGAAGTATAGAGCGCAGGGCGCCCCATGCGGTTGAATCGTCCACCAAACCGGGCAGCCCCCTCCCCCGAGAGCGGCTCGCGGGACCAGACCGGATTGTGGGCGCGATAGAGCAGCCCGGTGAAGTGCATGCGCCTAGGCGTGAATGCCGGCGTCGACGGCGTCGATATAGGTCAGCACGTCATCGGCCCGGTTGCTCTGTACGAGCTGCATGGCGGTCTGGCCCGAGAAGCCCGGCAGCGGCTCAGAGCGGTACCAGGCATAGGCCAGCAACGCGGACCCGAAGCGCGGTTCGACCTTGTTGAGCACTTCGACCATCTGGCGAAGACGGCGCTGGGTGCGATCCGACGCGATCCGGTCCTTGCGCTGGATCGCGTCCTTGCCGAGGCCCAGCGAGCGTGCGAGTTCGTCGCTGGTCGTGCGCAGCGCGTCGACGATCTTGCGCGGAGCAAACGCACCGTTGTCAGCGTAGTTCTGAATCGCCATTGCAGAGCTCCATAAATTCTGACGTTATATAGCGTCATTCCTTGCGGCATTCAAGCCGCCGGATGGATGGCACCGATATGGGTCATAAGACGACAACTTGCAGCTCGATTGCACCGGGAGGGTTCTCCCCCGTTGGCATCACACAGAAGGGCTGGAGCGCGTTGCTGGTTCTGACCACAGCATGGCTCTTGCCCGTCTTCGCGCTCATCCGGATGGCGACGCGCTCGGCATTGGCCCGCCCGCAAAGGATGCGGCGGCGCGGATCGAGGCTGGCAGAAATCATGGAAAAGGCCCTCGCTACTGGGCTGCCGGGAAGAAGGTCTTGATCTTTCGGGCCGGACGGATGACCTCGAAGCGCCGCTCCATCAGCCGGGAGATGCGGTAGGCCCCGACGCCGTCGGGCGTCCGCAGCTCGATCTTGTTGCCGCGCTTGCTGACCCGGAATTCGCGGTGTTCGCTGCCGTCGGTAAAACGCAGCGGTTCGGGAAGCCGCAGCATGTCGCCGTCAGCGACCTTGCGCTCCTTGAGACGCAGCATGGCGTAACACCGGTTCCGCCAGTCCAGGGCATAGGGGTGTGAGGATGAGGTGAGCAGTTCCAGGATGCTTCGCGGGCAATTCGCCTCGACGGGGCCGGATTGTTCATCCATGTCCTTGTACCCGAAGATCAGGCCATCGGCTGCGTTCGGGTTCCAGCGGACCAGGCAGATAACCGCCGTCACGTAGAGCCTCTTGCGGTCTTCGCCGTAGCGCTCGACGGCTGCATAGTAGGTGCTGCCGGTGAAAACGCTCTTGAGGACCCGGCACCCCCGGAACGGAGCATCTTCGCTGGCCTCGTGTTCGTAGGTCAGTTGATCGTCGAGATAGGCTTTGGGCGTTTCATGCCCTCCCATCCCTGTGCGGTGCATGTAGAGCCAGCCCATGTGCGTGTCCTTCAGATGAGCCCCGGCTGCGCCGGAGGTGCGATTTGCAGTTCGCGGGCGATCCGCGCCGTGAGTGCCGGAATGTCGGCAAGAGCGGTGATCGGAGCCTTGCGCATGACCGCGCCCGGGGGCTTCCAGAAGGGGTTGCGCCAGGCAAGACCCGGTTCGCCGAACCGCTCCGGGCTGATGCGGATGTAGACGCCCTCTGCTTCGAGCACATGCTCACCGGCGAGGGCCTCCTGCGAGGTGTAGTAACTGATGCGGTAAGCGGAATGATCGAGCCCGATCCCGGCGGCGATCTGGCGGAGGGCGCGCGTACCTTCGCGCCGGTAGTGGCGCAGTTCTTCGGGACGATAGTCGATCCCGCGCTTGACCAGCGCGATGATCGCCGGTCGATGCTTAAGCTCGCCGAGACGCTCGATGCATTGCGCGCGCAAGATCTGATCTTCGGCCTCACAGGTTGTCGGCCTTCCGTCGGCAATGCGCTGAAGGTGGCGGGTGAGGAGCAGAACCGCGGGACAGGTGGCGACCTGCCGGCCTGCGAGGCGCACATCATCAACGGCCTCGTTCAATGCCCGCAGCGCGGTTTCGAAGGTCGTCAGCCCATCGGGCTCGAGCGCGCGGCGGTAACGATAATCGATGTCGCAGGACATAGGGCTTCCTTTCCATTGCAAGTGCAATGGCCCTCTCCCCCTCCCCTCAATGCAGGCGGCGAAGATGTCCGCCCGAGTTGTTCAGCGACAATGGTTCATAGATCATCGGCCGCACGAGTGTCCCGGGTGCGATCTGTTCTAGGATCCTCGCGATCGCGGAGACCGCAGCGCCAGCCTCGGTTGTCTCGATGACCAGCGCGCCGCCCTTCCCCGGGGCGGGCACAAGTGACCAACCGGGTTCTCCTTTGCCAAGGAGGCTCTCCAGGACAGCGTGACGGTTCCGCCCGGGGAACAACGCTCCAACATGGTCGCCGAGTGCAGCGCCAATGTCCGCGGCATTTCCGCGCGAAAGGTTACTGGCATAGCGGCTGAGCTGCGCGAGCCGCACTGCGTCTTCTGCTGTTGGCTCAAGCGTAAGCCGGAACTGGCGCCTCTTCATGGGCTTCCTCCGCAGGTTCGCTCTCATAGCCCGAATAGGCTGCAAGCAGGTTGAAGGCCTGATCGGCCTTGGCGGCAGCCGTGATGATCGCGGTCTTGTCGGACTTCAAAATGTCGAGCCAATGGGCGATGTAGCTGGCGTGGCTTTCATGGAGGTCTGCAGGCAGGCCAAGCTCATAGCAGATCCGGGCGCTTACCTGCTCCGCG
>NZ_BJYR01000046.1 GCF_007991615.1 Novosphingobium sediminis
CTGGATTACCTCCTCCACAGCTTCCCGACCCAGCTTCATGAGAACTTCACCGACGGCGACGGCAATCTCGCGTCGAGGCCAGCCTATGACGAGGATGGCAATGCCGTGCAGTGCCGCGAGGCTTGTCAGCGGCGCGACCGGCTGATCGAACAATTGGCATCGATGGAGCCGGTGCAAGGCGCACTGGACCAGATCGTCCAGCGGTTCGGGACAGATATGGTGGCCGAGGTGACCGGCCGTTCGCGCCGGATCGTTCGCAAGGTCGATTCGAATGGCGACCGGCTCGCTGTCGAGAACCGGCCTGCCCAGGCCAACCTCGCCGAAGCGCAGGCATTCATGGAGGATCGCAAGCAAATCCTCGTATTCTCCGATGCCGGGGGCACAGGACGCAGCTACCACGCCGATCTGGGCGCGAGGAACCAGCGGCTCCGCCATCACTATCTGCTGGAAGCAGGCTGGAAGGCCGATGCCGCGATCCAGGGCCTGGGCCGCACCAACCGCACCAATCAGGCGCAGCCGCCGCTGTTCCGGCCGGTGGCCACCAATGTCCAGGCGGAGAAACGCTTCCTCTCAACAATTGCGCGGCGGCTCGACACTCTGGGTGCGATCACGCGCGGACAGCGGCAGACCGGTGGTCAGGGGCTGTTCCGCCCCGAAGACAATCTCGAAAGCCCCTATGCCCGCGATGCGCTGCGCCAGCTCTATGTGTTGATCTATGCGGGCAAGGTCGAGCGATGCTCGCTCGCGATCTTCGAAAGCATGACCGGCCTGTCGCTGACCGACAGCAGCGGGTGCCTCAAGGACGAGTTGCCGCCGATTACGACCTTCCTGAACCGGCTGCTGGCGCTTACCATCGACATGCAGAATGTGCTGTTCACGGTGTTTGAGCAGTTGCTCGGCGCCAAAGTGCAAAGCGCAATCGCGGCGGGCAGTTACGATCTCGGGCTGGAGACGCTGACCGCCGACAGCTTCACCGTCACAGCCAGCGAGCCGATCTACGTCCATCCGGCCACCGGCGCAGAAACCCGGTTGCTCACGATTGCAATGCAGGAGCGCAACCAGCCGGTGCCTCTCGAAAAGGCGTTCGAACTTCGGCGTGAGCCCGGCGCGCGGCTGTTGGTCAATGCCCGCTCGCGGCGCGCAGCAGTCCAGCTTCCGGCTCGCAGCCTCATGCTCGACGATGGCGAGGTTGAGCGCCGTGTCCGGCTGATCCGGCCAATGGAGCGGCTGAACTTCGCCCTGACCCACCTTCCCGAGACCAACTGGCAGGAGGTGGACGAGAGGACATTCGCGACCATCTGGCAAGACGAGGTGGTGCAAGTCGATGAATTCACGACAAGCGAACTGCACATCGTCACCGGCCTGTTGCTCCCCATCTGGAAACAGCTTCCCGAGGAATCGACGCGTGTCTACCGGCTCCAGACCGACGATGGCACCCGCATTGTCGGCCGCAGGGTGTCCGCAGCATGGGCAGCGAGCGCGACAGCCAGGCCAGACGCGCCAGTGTTATCGCCACCACAGGCAATCGCATTGCTCCGTGAAGGGCACGCAGTGCTCGACCTTGCCGATGGGCTGCAACTGCGCCGGTCGCGGCTAATGCAGGTGAACCGGATTGAACTCACCGGGTTTGGACCGACGGCGGTCGACCGGCTCAAAGCCATGGGGCTGTTCTCCGAGATCGTCAGCTGGAAACTGCGTCTGTTCGTGCCCGACGACATCGTGACAGGGTCGGCTGTGCTTGAGCGACTGTTCGAACGGCACCCCTTGGCCCGAATTAATGATCGAAAGGCTGCCTGAGATGGCAAAGCTCTCCACGCGTGCGGCAGAATTGTCGGAACGGCTTGCGCAGAACGTGCAGGCCGTTTGCCGCCATTATCTGCCCGCAGGCAGGCGTGAAGGCCGTTACTGGATGGTTGGCGATGTCGCGGGAACGCCCGGGCGCAGTCTCTATGTCCGCCTTTTCGAAACCGAACGCGGCGTGATCGGCAACTGGGTCGATGCCGCAACCGGTGAGCATGGCGATCTCGTTGATCTCATCCGGCTCAACCAGCGGCATGGGCGTCTTTCCGAAACCATTGAGGAAGCCGAACGATTCCTCAGCCTGCCACCTTCGGCTTCGGACGATGAGCGCAGTGCCGCGTCGTTCGCCAAGCCGGCGCGCGCAGGGTCCACAACCGCTGCCATACGCCTGTTTGCCGCCTCGAAACCACTGACCGGATCATTGGCGAGCACCTACCTACGATCACGTGGCATCACACGCGTATCCGACCTGCCAGCCCTGCGCTTTCATCCGCGATGCTACTACAGACCAAATGCGGACGATGATCCAGCAACTGCGGGCGCTTTCCCGGCACTGATCGCAGCAGTAACCGACAACGACGGCTTGCAGACCGGCGCCCATCGCACCTGGCTCGATCCATCCGGCTGCGCGAAGGCCAAAGTCGCATCGCCGCGCAGGGCGATGGGCAACATCCTCGGCAACGCCGTAAGGTTCGGATCTGCGGATGATGTCATGATCGCAGGTGAAGGCATCGAGACCATGCTGTCCCTACGTGAAGTTCTACCAACCATGCCAATGGCAGCCGCAACCTCGTCAGCCCACCTTGCCGCCATCCTGTTTCCGCCAACACTTCGAGGCCTCTACGTAGCACGTGACCGCGATGTTGCAGGCGACGCGGCGTTTGGCACCCTGATCGACCGCACGAAGGCAGCAGGGATCGAACTTATATCACTCATGCCTGACCTCTCTGACTTCAATGACGACCTCCGCCAGCACGGCGCTGGTGAACTGGCGGAACGGGTCCGCCATGATCTCCGAGAGCAGGATCAGACACGCTTTTCCTTCAACATTGGCTGAGCCGATACGGGGTTGGAGGATGGGGCGATGGCTGCGTGCATAGGACTTGAGCCAAGACCTAGCCCAGCCCGTCCTTCTTCGAGCGGCGTCCGAGAGACCGGCTGCCGCGAGGCCGCAATGGCGGTTATGCGGCTATTTTCCGGCGGCGCATCCGCGCCTTTCCATCGCGAACCAAAATAGCCGCCCGCCCGCCATCCTCCGCTGCGCTTCGGTCCATGTGGATGCAGCCTCGCGGCAGCCGGTCAGAGGGACGCCCATGAAGGCCGGGCAAGTTGCCCGGTCCCAAAGCCCCAAGGACCGATGCGATGACCACCATGCCCGACTCAGAACCCGAACACGAAGCCTCAGCCACCGCCCATCTCCTCGATGAAATCGCGCTCTACGGCTATCGCCCCTTCTCCGACGAAGCCGACCCGCGGCCGCTCCCCGAAGAGCGCATCGCCGCTGGCGCCGTCGCCGACATGTTCGATGCTCTCATCGCCACCATGATCGACACCAGGCTCGAACCCGATCTGGAGGACCTGTGCTGGTCGCTCGCCTATCTCTTCCACCGCGCCGAAGCCCGGATCCAGCGCGAGCTCGACGATAACGAAGATGCTCAGAAGCGCAGCCAGCGCGAGCAGGATGGCTCCGAGGTCATGTCGGTCGAACTCGAACGCCTGCTGCGCGAAGGCACCGGCTTGATCGAACGCCGCAACGCCATGGAATTTATGCGCGATGCGGCCGGCGACCAGTTCGAAGCGCATTTCCGCAAAGCCTGGACCCCGCGTACCGGGTCACTCGTCAACCATCGCACTATGACAGCCGCCATGATCGACAGCCGGGATTTTCTAGCCGCGAAGCGTCGCTCAGAAACCGAGCCGCTGCTGCCGGTAGGCACCCGCATCGCGTTCACATCCGGACCTGAGTATCAGAACCACAACCGGATATGGGCCGTGCTGGACAAGGTGCTCGCCAAATATCCAGACATGGTCCTGTTTCACGGCGGCAATCCCGCCGGCGGCGAACACATCGCTTCGCTCTGGGCGCGCAATCGCAAGATCACCCATGTCCCGTTCCGGCCAGACTGGGAGCGCTTCAAGAACGCCGCACCGTTCCGTCGCAACGACCAGATCCTCGAAGCTCTGCCAAAGGCTGTGGTTGCCTGTCCAGGAAATGGCATCAACGCCAATCTCGTCGACAAGGCGCGCAAGATGGGAATTGCGGTCTGGGCAATTGAATGAGCACTATTGGTCCATATCGCCCAATGTCTGACCTGATCCCTCCTACTACTCGAGACCGTGGTCGTTCAATTGTTGGTGCTGAAGGTTAAAAAACTGCCGCTTTAAAGCAATGGGATCGTCTATAGAAAACCTACTGGTGACTAATCGGGGGATACAGCTGCTTGGCTGTTTTCTTGATCACCCGAGTTCGCAGCAAATAACTGCTAATCGTTAGACGAGCTGCCCTTCGAAATGAAGGGGGCAAGAGAGCAAAGGTCTGCAAGCCCTCACCTCACACGGATTGCTTCAGCCAATCCACCAGCACCCTGACTTTGCGCGGAACGTAGGCGCTGGAAGGATATAGTATCCAGGCAGCGGTGTCGAAATCGGCAGCGGTCGCCTCCCATTCGGGGAGCATATCCACCAACGCCCCGCTGGCAAGGTCCTCGGACACCATCCAGTCGGCAAGCAGCGCTGGCCCCATACCATCCGACGCAGCCCTGCGGATCGCCGGAGGGCTTGAGATCGCAAGCCGTCCGTGAACCAGAACCCGCCGGACCTCGCCACCGCGCCGGAACGACCATTGCGAACGGTAGCCCGGCAGCGTCAGCAGCAGGCATGACATCGCCGCAAGATCCTCCGGCGCAGCAAGGTTTCCGCTGCGGGCGAGCCAGTCGGCGCTTGCCACCACCCGGTAGCGCGTCGTCATCAGCCGCGTAGCGACCAGATCGCCGCTCGGCCGCACTGCGAGCCGCAGGGCAAGGTCGATACGCTCTGCCGCGATATCGACGACTGCGTCGGTCAGCATCGCCTCGACGGAAATCTCCGGGTAAAGCTGCATGAAGCGGTGAAGGCGCGGGGTGAGCCAATGGGTACCAAAAGCGGTCGATGCCGTGATGCGCACAAGGCCAGAAGGCTCGGTCAGCACATCACTTGCTGCGGCGCGCGCCGCATCGAGCTCTGCCACCAGCGTGCCCGCGCGCTGCAGGTAGATCGCACCGGCCTCGGTCAGGTTAAGTCGGCGCGTGGTGCGATCAAACAGACGGAAGCCCAGTTCGCGCTCAAGCCCGGCGATGGTGCGTGAGACGATCGAGGGATCGACCAGCCGCCGGCGCGCGACGGCTGCAAAAGACCCCTCCGTCGCGACATCGACGAAGCATCTGAGGGCACCAAGCGAGACATCATCCGTATTCATTAATGCTATCTTCGCATGAATATAGTGCGTTTGGCAATCTTTCCGTCACAGTGAGCACGCTTCATCTTGGTTCGCTCACAAACGGAGACCATGATGATGACCCACATTCTCAGACTCGATGCCTCGGCCCGTCCCGGACCGAACCTGGCAGGTGCCGAACAGGCGTCGTTCAGCCGCGCGCTCGGCGATGCTGTGCTCAAGGGACTGGTGGCGCACGGGGCGCGGCTCGGCGTCGAGCGCGACCTCGGCGGGAACCCGCTGCCCGCGATTGCCGATGCGACCATCAAGGGCTTTTACGCTCCGTCCGAGGCAATGACCGACGCCCTGCGTGCCGCCACCGCCTTGTCCGACACCCTGATCGCCGAAATCGAAGCGGCCGATGTGCTGCTCATCACCACCCCGATCTACAATTTCGGCACGCCTGCCGCGCTCAAGGCGTGGATCGACCAGATCATGCGCATCGGCCGAACCTTTGCCTATGAGGAAGGCGCGTTCCGCGGTCTGGTCGAAGGCAAGCGCGCCTATGTCGCCTATTCCTACGGCGCGCGTGGCTATGGCAAAGGCGGGGCTCTCAACAGCTTCGACTTTCTGCGACCCTATCTGACGCTGATCCTCAACTTCATCGGCATTACAGATGTCACCAGTTTCGCGGTCGAAGCGACCACCGCCGATGCCACAACCGTCGATGCGGCGATGGCCGCAGCGCTCGCCGAGATCGAGCGTCACTTTGCGTCCGAAGGAGTAGCGTGATGCTCAACAATGATATTGACCTCACCGGCCAAACAGCCATCGTCACCGGGGCGAGCCGCGGGATCGGTGAGGCGACCGCATGGCGTCTCGCGAATGCGGGTGCCAACGTGGTTCTCTTCGCCCGCTCGGGCGCGGCGATCGAAAGCATCGCCGCTGCCACTGGTCCCCGCGCGCTCGCGATCGCCTGCGATGTGGCCGATTGGGAATCTGTCAGTTGGGCCATTGCCCGTGCGATCGAGCACTTCGGGCAGATCGATATCCTGATCAACAACGCCGGGGTGATCGATCCCATTGCCCGTATTGCTGACGCCGATCCGGAAGGTTGGAGCCGCGCGGTCGACATCAACCTCAAAGGCGTGTTCCACTGCACTCGCGCCGTTCTGCCAGTGATGAAGATGAGCGGCGGGGGGACCATCATCAACATCTCGTCGGGTGCCGCCACCAGTGCGCTGGAGGGGTGGTCACACTATTCGGCGACGAAAGCCGCGGTGCTGATGTTTACGGCCTGCGTCCACAAGGAGGAGGCCGCTAACGGCATCCGCTGCGTTGGCCTGTCACCGGGAACGGTCGCAACGCAGTTCCAGCGGACGATCCAGGCAGCCGGGATCAACCCTGTGTCGAAGCTGGCGTGGTCGGATCACATCCCGGCCGAATGGGCCGCCGAGGCCGTGGTATGGCTGACGAGCGATGCTGCGCACGTGCATGATGGCGGCGACTTCTCGATAAAGACCGACGTAGGGCGCGCGGCCGTCGGTCTTCCGCCGCTTTAGGCCAACCGAAACGACCGCTCAGGGGCCGACACGAGATATGCCGCTGGTGGCCGAATTCCGATTGAAGCAGCCGGGCAGGTTTCAATGACCCGAAAGGGAGAGCTGCCTTCGCATTGCGTTGCCGCCTTTCCCGAAAACGATGGTATTTCGGGAACGAACCTATGTCGAATAGAGCGGCTAGGTGTAGACGCTTGCAATCGAACATGCGCTGCTCGCAATCGAGGCAGATTTTTGCTCAGATTATCGGCCACTCGGCGCGGGGCGCTACTCAAGGTAATTGACGCCGTACTCGCAATTATCGGCGTTCCCCTGCAATCGAAGTGAATTGCTCAGGCCATGTGACAATGAAAGTCCCTAAGGTCTAGCGATATCCTGTTCGCAAGGTTGCAGGCGCTGTATGCGTTGCATTGTGGCAACGCCGCTGCGAGGTTGCAGCGGTCGGCATTGTAGGGAAATTGCAGCCTTGATCGCAGACTTCTATTTTGGCGTTGGCAGCCGCTATTCCTACCTGGCTTCGACCCAGCTTGCTGCGCTCGAAGCCGAAACGGGAGTGAAGTTTAACTGGCTCGCTGTAGACAGCGCTCAGCTGATTGCGACGGCGCATGGCGGGCGCAGTCCCTTTGCCGGCACGAATGGCTCCGGCCAATATGACTGGGGCTATCGGCAGAAGGACGCTGAAGCATGGGCGGCGCTTTATGGTGTGCCCTTCCGCGAGCCGCATGGCCGTCTTGCTCTTGACCCCAACCTGCTCTCGCTTGCCTGCACGGCTGCGCGGGGGCTCGGCGTCGCCGAGGCCTACGCTCATGCACTGCTTCGCGCGGTTTTCGCCGACGATCTGCCTGCCGTGGACCGCGCTGTATGTATCACATGCGCTAGCAGGGCAGGACTGGACCGAGACGCCTTTGCAAACGCACTTGATGATGAGAACACATGGAAAGAGCGAGAGCGGGTTACGGCGAAAGCGATAGAGCAGGGTGCGTTCGGTGTGCCGACCTTCGTTGTCAATGAACGGCTGTTCTGGGGCAATGACCGCATAGTGCTGCTGCGCCATGCCTTGCTTCAAACAGGACCGTTTTAAGACCTTACAAAGCGGCATTCCGGATCGCGCAGCGCCGCGAAGATCAGTAGCTACTCGGCCTGCAGTTGGGAATACCAGTATCGTCGGGCGACCCTATTTCGGGTTCCTGGACACACCCCGCTCTTTGCGGCCAATCCGTTGGCCGACCCCAAGCCTCCTTCAATCAACCCGTAAAGGGTCCGCTACGCTCTGCGTGCGGCCACTGCGGCTGCTCCTTCGTGGTGATTGCGGCTTTGCGCCGTCTGTCCGGGGCCTGTCGAGCAGGGATGGTCCCTGCTCCGAGACAGGAGCTCGAACATGTCACTCACCATCGCACAGCGTCACGCCTGGAGCCTCGCCCGCACCTTGATGGTCTGCGTCACCCTGTTCCACGCCGGTAACGGCTTCGGCGCAGTTCCCTCGTCCGAATTCGATGGCGATGCCGACAGCGTGATCCAAGAATATGACCCGTTCAATCCCTGACCGCGCAAATTTGCGCTGCGCCGCCTGGCTGGATGCCCATCGGGTATTCCAGCCGATGCGCATTTCTGCTATGGATTCCATGCACATTGCGCTGCGGTGGAGGTGGAGAGCGCGTCCCTTGCCCTTGGTTCCAAGGAGGACGCCATGCTGATCGGCTTTGCCCTGATAATCGTCGCAGTATTCCTTTGCTGCGCGCTTCTATTCCGCCTTTCGATCTACGCCTTACCGTTATTCGTCGCGTTTCTTGCGGGTTCGGCGACTTACCGCACCGACAGCGGCATTCTCGCTGCGCTCGCCGCCGCAGCCATATCTGCGATCATCCTGCTTGCTGCAGCCCGGTTAGCACTGGCGTTTGCTAAGTCCGAACTGACACGTGCTGCGGTCGGCGTCACCTTTGCCGCGCCCGCAGCTGTTGCGGGCTATCACGCAGTGCATGGCATTGCGGCGGCGACCATGCCGCCAAGTGCATGGCAACTCGCCTTATCACTGCTCGGCGCTGCGATAATCGCGGCTGCATCCTGGACGCAATGGAGCCGCGCCCGTCCCTAGCTTTTTCATTTTCCAAGCCCCGCTCGGCACATGCCCGGCGGGGCTCGCACAGCCAAATCGGCCAGTACGAGGCAGGCGTTGTGTTCGAGTGGCAGTTTCTGCGTCCCTCTTCTTGGGTCAGGTTGGTCTGGGCGTTTGCGCGGTCGAAGCGAGGCCGAGAATCCGCAGTCGGTTTTGGGCTGGCTAGTGGCGGACCGATTGCGCTGATCTCAATCAGGCCCGGATTGGCGCATGGCCGTTGCCGATATCTGCGATTGCAGTGACGACTAGGCAGCACACCCGTGACGACACCTTTCTCATCGCCGTTCGGTCTTGGAAGTCCGGGAAGTGCCATGGCTCCCGATCAAGTGTCATCCGAGCCCAATGCCGCCTCTTCAATGGCTTTGGTTGGCAGGGGATGGCTTCGCCGCTTGATCCCTTGCTGCAACGCCGTCTGCACCGACTTTCTTCCCCTGGGCGTGCCGCCCATTCCTCGCGAGGCAAGAAAGCCGTCTGGCCGTCGTCCTCCACTGCGTTTCGGCCGTTCCGGTGCAGCGGGCGCAAGCCCCCGCCTTCAACCAGCCATCGAGGCCGCGATGGGCGCGGGTTCGACCAACTTGAAGGAATGCATCATGGCCAACATCGGAACTTTCACCAAGACCGGCAACGAATACAAGGGCGAGATCGTCACCATGTCGGTGCAGCAGAAGAACGTCCGCATCGTCCCCGATACCAGCGACAACGAAAATGCGCCGTCGCACCGGGTTTTCGTCGGCCGCGCGGAAATCGGCGCCGCCTGGACCAAGACCTCCAACGAAGGCCGCGAGTATCTCTCGGTCAAGCTCGACGATCCCAGCTTCACCGCTCCCATCTTTGCCAACCTCTTCGATGACGAAGACGGCAAGAGCTTCAATCTGATCTGGTCGCGCGCCCGCCGCACCAACGGCGACTGACCGCACAGCCAGCCCCGCCCGGCACCTGCCGGGCGGGGCATCGGCTTCCTTATTGATCAAATCCAGCGGGGGGATCGGCGAGAAGGTAAGCTGGCTTTACATCAAGGGCCTGCGCAGTCTCATGGATCGAGAGGAGCGTGGCATTCTGACTGCCGCGTTCAATCATGCTGACATAGGCGCGATCAACACCCATCCGTTCGGCCACCGCTTCCTGGCTCAAGCCAGCGGCGATGCGATAGTAGCGCACATTGGCACCGAACAGTTTGCGGATGTCCATCCGCAGCTTAGAAACCGGTCGCGTATTCTCGTGCTACGTATTATAATACGCGGAGGGGCGCGGTGCTCAGGCCGAATTCGATTTCGACCCCTGTGAGAGCTTATCCTCACGAGCGCAGAAGTCTCTCCGCATGAGGGGATAAGATTAGTTTTCGCCATTTTGGA
>NZ_BJYR01000047.1 GCF_007991615.1 Novosphingobium sediminis
GGCGCTACATTGATGTAGCTTGGCAGTCGCAGGCGATTTGCGCGGGGATCGCAAGCCGGGGGGCCAGTTATCGCGGGGGGGAGCTCATGCGAAAACGCATACTGATTTTGTTGTCCAGTGGCTTTGAAGTCATGGAGGCCGCCTGTTTCACCGAAGTATTCGGCTGGGCCTCAATCTACGGCGAGATTCGCTTCGAACAGCTGTCGGTCGGATTGCGCAATCCGATCAGGACGACCTTCGGGTTCGACGTAATTCCCGAGGCACTGCTGCGTGACTTGGAACTCGACGATTTCGATGCGTTGGTCATCCCGGGCGGGTTCGGAGATGCCGGCTTTTACGAAGAGGCGCTGTCTGAGCCTTTCCTCAACGTTATCCGCGCATTCGATCAGCGGCAGGCCCCGATTGCGGCAGTGTGCGTCAGTGCCATTTCGCTCGCCGCCGCAGGTGTGCTCACCGGCAAGAGAGCGACCGTCTACCACCAGCTCGGCGGCACCCGGAAGGCCGAGCTGGAGAGTTACGGCGCCGTCTTCGTGGACCAGCCGCTGGTGATCGATGGCCACCTGATGACATCGACCGGGCCGGGCACGGGGATCGAACTGGCCCTCAAGCTGCTGGAGGTGCTATCCTCGCCCGGATTTGCGCAGGAACTGCGCGAGCGCATGCGCGTTCCCACCCCAAGCGCTGGATGGTTGCAGGCCCCGCAGGTTTGAGCGTCAATCATGCCAGCTTGGCAAAGGCCCGCCGGGTCGCATCGCGCTTTTCGATCTTCTGAACCCAAGCTTCGAGGATCGGGAAATCCTTGAGATCGATCCCTGCGTAGGCAGCGCTGCGAACCCATGAGAAATGGGCAATGTCGGCGATCGAATAAGTCTCACCGTTGAGCCATTCGGCGTCGCGCAGACGCGCCTCGATAAGGCCGAGATATCGGTTTGCCTCACCGTGAAACCGCCCGACCGTGTAGGGATCGGGCGACTTCAGCGACCGGAAATGTGCGGCGTTGCCCATCATCGGCCCGAGGCCCGCCACTTGCAGGAACAGCCAGCTCAGGGTCTGACCACGCGCGGCAGCCGTGGCACCTGCAAGGCCCCCGAACGAATCGGCAAGATAGAGCAGTATCGCGCCGGATTCGAAGATGGTGACAGGCGCATTCCCGCCGTCATCGTGGCGAATGACCGGAATCTTGCCGTTGGGATTGATCTGCAGGAATTCGGCCGAGCGGTATTCGGGCGAGCCCATCGGCATTTTGTGCAAGCGATAGGGGATACCCAGTTCCTCCAGCGCGATGGGAACCTTGATGCCGTTGGGTGTGCTGGCGGTGAAAACTTCGATCATCGGATTTGTCCTGGTCGAATGGGATCAGAGGATGCGCAAGAGCACTTCGGGTGCTGCGTCCCCGAGGACCTGGTCGCGCAGGAATTCCCCGAGCACGTCATCGGCTGGCCCGGACAGGGGTGGGCCCCATCCCAGCAGGCTTGCCAGGGCCCGGATCATCGCGGCTTCGAAGCGAGGATTCGCTTCGCCTTGTTTTCAATGGCGACGAGATCGTCCTGGGTGATGCCGAATTGCAGCGCGCGTGCGTGTGCCCGTGCAATCGCATCGCCCTCGCCAGCCTTCAATGCGCAGGCATAGGCGACAGCCGCGGCGGTTCGCGCCTCGAAGCTGCGCCCGCCGAGCGCGGCATCGATCTCGGCACCGGTCAGTCCCGACGAACGGGCCTCGCGTTCGAGCCTGCCGATCGTCTTGCCGCAGCCGCAATCGCCTAGCAGCGCCAACTTCAGTTGCGCCGTAACGCGGGCATGGAGCCGCTCAGGCACGATGCGTGCTCCGCCGGAGCGTCGGGGAAGCCAGCACCAGAGCGCGCTGTGCCGTCGCGAGACCAGCTGCGGCGACGATGTTCAGCAAGGCTGCTGCAAGCGACCCGCCAACAAGGGCGGCGATGACAGTCGTCTGCCAGCGAAACAGCCATTCCGACTGGATGAGATGGCGCATTGCGAAAGTGATCTGAGACATGGGCGTTCCCCGGCATCCTCCGCAGCGCCATCCGGTAAACGGGGGACTCTGCGGAGGGGCTCATGGATGGGAGGGAGATATTGCGAGCGTCAGAAATTGTAGCTCACACCGACCAGCGTCTGGTGGCGGTCAAACTGTCCGCCATTGCTGCCGAGGTCGGTGTAGCGGTACTCGGCGCGGGCCGAGACATGCTCGGAGATCGCGTACTCGAGGCCGCCGCCGACTTGCCAGCCGTCGAGATTGTCCGAGGCCGTCACCGGGCCGTTGAGGCCGCTCAAGGCAGTGCGCACGCGGGTGTTGGCATAGCCGCCGCGGACATAGACCAGCGCCTTGTCGGTGACGAGATAGCCGGCCCGCGCAGACAGGTCGAAGCTGTAGCGCGGGTCGATGGTCAGCGACTTGCCAGCCGAAGCTGCGCGGACGGTGTCGTTGATTGCCGCGCTGAAACCGGCTTCCGCACCGACAACGATCCGGTCACTCGCCTTGAAGTTGTAGCCAGCATAGCCGCCGAGCACGAGCGCATCGCGTGACGTCTCGGCCGTGATCGGCTGCGCTGCGACACGGTCGGCGATCTGGCTGCGTTCCCAGCCGGCAGTCACGCCGATGTAGGGTCCGTTAAAAGTGTCGGCGTGAGCGGGAGCCGCAGCAGCGCCGAACGCGGCGAGTGCAGCAATCGTGATCAGAGGGAACTTCATCATTCTTCTCCAGTTGGATCCCGGTGTGGGGGTGAACTGGAGATAGGCTCGTCATGGGGTAGAGATAATTGGGAAATCGCGGAAGATATTGTTCCTGAAAATGGAACAAATCAATTGATCGACCGGTTCGCCCGCAGGCGGTCCACGGCGAGATCGACGAAAGCGCGCACTTTGGCCGAGGCTCTTCGGCCTTCGGGGTGCACCACATGGACCGGCAAGGGCTCGTCCTCGAATTCGGACAAGACAGTCTGCAAGTCGCCATCGATCAGCGCTTGCCCGATCTGGTAGGACAGCGGCCGCGCCAGACCCCAACCGAGCTTGGTCGAATTGAGCACCGCCCCATAGGTGTTGAACAAGAGCCGCGGCGCAACCCGCACCACCGGTTTTTGCGGGCCGCCGAAGCGCCAGTCGAGCGAGGCCCACGATGTGGTGCTGACGATAATGTTGTGCTTGGTCAGTTCGGAGGGGTGCCGGGGCACGCCATGCTTCTCGAAATATGCGGGCGCGCCGCACACCACCCTGCGCACTGCACCTACGCGTATAGCGCTGAAGCTGGAATCGGCGAGCTCGCCGATGCGGATGCCGATATCGATTCCCTCGTCCACCATGTTGGTGATCCGGTCGACGAACAGCGCGCGGACATTCACGTCGGGGTTCTGATCAAGATACTCGGTCAGGATCGGAGCGATGTAGTCCTGCCCGAACAATGCAGAGGCGGTGACGGTCAGCACGCCGGTGGGCTTGGCATAGGAGCCAGCCGCCGCCGCCTCGGCCTCGACGATATCGGCGAGGATACGGCGGCAATCGTCGAAATAGCGCGTACCCGCTTCGGTCAGTTTGACCGTCCGGGTGGTGCGGATGAAGAGCCGCGCGCCGATCTGGTCTTCGAGCGATGCCACGGCCCGGGTGACCGCTGGCGGGCTCATGTTCAATTGCCGCGCCGCTTCGGCAAAGCCGCTGGTTTCGGCGACCTTCACAAAAACCTGCATCGCATGAAAACGCGACATAATTTCCATCCCTAATGTGAAATCACGTCGGTTCTAGGCGATAACTGCATTCAGCGGAATAGTGACTTGCATCCTTCGAAGGTTCTGATTGCGCCTTGGTGAGCGCATCTGGTGGCTCGCCGGATGGCTCGGTTGCCATTCGTTCTTGCCAAAGGATGCAGTCATGAAGCTCTACTTTCATCCGATTTCCGGCCATGCCCACCGCGCCCGGCTGTTCCTGTCGCTGATTGGTGCCGACGTCGAAATCGTCGACGTCGATCTCGCCAAGGGTGAACACAAATCGCCCGAATATCTCGCCAAGAACCGTTTCGGGCAGGTTCCGCTGCTGGAAGATGACGGCGAATACATCGCCGATTCCAATGCGATCATGGTCTATGCGGCCAAGAAGTTCAGCCGTACCGACTGGCTGCCTGAAGACCCGATCGGCGCCGCCCGGGTGCAGCGCTGGCTTTCGGTTGCGGCTGGGCAGATCGCCTTTGGCCCGGGCGCAGCCCGCCTCGTGACGATCTTCAAGGCAGGCTTCAACCCCGAAGAAGTCATCGCCCGCGCTCATGGAGTGCTCGCGCTGATCGAAGCGGAACTTGCGGCACGCGACTGGATCGCCGCCGACCGTCCGACGATCGCCGACCTCGCACTCTACAGCTACATCGCACGCGCGCCGGAGGGCAATGTCGACCTTTCCGCCTACGCCAACGTCAACCGCTGGCTCTCGCGGATCGAAGGCCTGCCGGGCTTCATCGAATTCGGAAAGACCCCGGTCGGCCTCGCGGCCTGATCAATGCGCTGCCGGGGCTGCCTGAGGGCGGCCCCGCAGCCTTGCCAAATGGGGCAGGCACGCACTGACGCAGCCACCATCGCCGTTCCACGAAGATGAAGTCGCACTGCAAAACGCTGTGGGTGTGGCCAAGCGGATGGAGGCTTTTGGCCGCCGCGTGGTCCGCGATCACATGCCCGAGCAGCACCGCGAACCAGCCAGCGCGGACAGTCTACCCACAATTGCAGAAAAGCCGGTGCCGATCAGGCGCTGATCTGCTGCGCCGTGCCCGCCGACCCGTCTGCTGGCGGCAGCGACCGCCTGATTCTCGATCTGAAACTTCATCAGGGAGCGACCATTCATGACCAAGAAAGTGCTTTTGCTGCTCGCCGAGGGCTTCGAGCCGCTTGAAGCGGCAGGTTTCACCGATGTCTTGGGATGGGCGAACATCGACGGCGACGAACCGATCGAGCTGGTCTCGGCAGGTCTGCGCCCGCGCCTGCGCGCCACCTTCGGCTTTTCGGTCATTCCCGATGCGCTGGTCAGCGATCTCGATCTCGACAGCTTCGATGCGCTGGCCGTGCCGGGTGGGTTTGACGGAGCCGGCTTCTATCAGGATGCCCTGTCGGAAGAGTTCCTGGCGGTGATACGCCACTTCGAAGCGCGCGGGAAGATCGTCGCCTCGGTCTGTGTGGCCTCGCTTGCGCTCGGCGCGGCGGGTATCCTGCACGGGCGCCGGGCGACCACCTATCATCAGTTAGGAGGCAAGCGAAAGGCCCAGCTGGAAGGCTACGGCGCGCAATTCATCGACGAGGCGATCGTCATCGACGGGAAGCTCATGACCTCGACCGGGCCGGGCACTGCCGTCGAAGTGGCCTTCGCCTTGCTGCGCGACCTGACATCGAAGACAGTCGCAGACCGGATCCGCCAGCTTATGCGCGTGCCGCGTCCTGATGCGACATGGCAGATTGCGCCTCAGGTCCCGACAGCATGACCCCGCGGCCCACGGATGTCGCGTTCACGGCTTCGGTCAAGGCCGCGCAGGCGCGAAAGGGATCCCGCGTCATCTACGAAGGGATGGAGATGGGCCGGTCGCTGGAGGATCTGGCGCCCTTCATTTCTGCCGTCCGCAGCTTCTATCTCGCCACGGCGAGCGCCGAGGGCCAGCCCTATATCCAGCACCGCGGCGGCCCGCCGGGTTTTCTGCACGTTATCGACGACCAAACGCTCGCCTTTGCCGATTTCAAAGGCAACCAGCAGTTCATCAGTACCGGCAATCTCGCCGAGAACCCGCGCGCTTACATCTTCCTGATGGACTACGCCCGGCGCCAACGGATCAAGATCTGGGGAACCGCGCGGGTAGTGGAGGGCGACGCGGCGCTCGAACAACGCCTGATGCCGGAAGGCTACCGCGCAAGGCCAGAACAGGTCATCCTGTTCGAGGTCGCGGCGTGGGACTCCAACTGTCCGCAGCACATCCCACAGATGTTTCATGCCGACGACGTGCGCAAGGCACTGGAAGAACGCGATGAAAAGATCGCGATGCTTGAAGCCGAGGTCGCGTCATTGCGCAGGCCGGAATAATCCGTTTCACCCTTCCACTGTTCTCGGCCCGGCCGCCGCCGCCTAACTTGCAGTAGTTATCGGATCCCCCCTTCTCTCTCCCGATAACCTCGCGCGGATGCTTCCCCCGATCCCATCCGCTCCCTGACCGGGCGGGGCTACTCCCTCCCCCCTCCGCCCGGTCTTTTTCGATGCCCAGCCAAGGAGCCTGCCATGACCCGCCCCCCGTTGCCCCCCTTCACCGAAGAAACCGCGCGCGAGAAAGTGCGCCTGGCCGAGGACGGCTGGAACAGCCGCGATGCCGCCAAGGTGGCGCTCGCTTACACCGAGGACACCGCCTGGCGGAACCGCGCAGAATTTCCGCGCGGGCGCGCCGAGGCGCAGGCGTTTCTCGAACGCAAATGGGCCAAGGAGCTCGATTACCGGCTGATCAAGGAACTCTGGGCCTTCACCGGCAACCGGATCGCCGTGCGCTATGCCTATGAATATCACGATGAAGGCGGCAACTGGTTCCGCGCCTATGGCAACGAGAACTGGGAATTCGTGGAGGACGGCCTGATGCGCCGCCGCTTCGCCAGCATCAACGAACACCCCATCACCGAAGGAGAGCGCAAGTTCCGCTGGCCGCTCGGCCGCCGGCCCGATGACCATCCCGGCCTGTCGGATCTCGGGCTCTAGGTGCAGCAATGTCGCGGGAGCTGACCGCCTCGACCTTCAAGGCCGCAGTGATCGATGCGGGTCATCCCGTCCTCGTCAGCTTCTACGCGGACGGGTGTGGCCCGTGCCGGATGCAAGCCCCCATGCTTGAGACGCTGGAAGCCCGATTTCGCGGCACGGCCACCATTTTCAAGGTCAACGCGGAACATAGCCCCGAACTGGCCAGCCTGTTCGGTGTGCGCTCGGTGCCGACCATGCTTCTGTTTGCCGGAGGGAAAATCGCGGGCCGTTTTGCAGGACTGACGAACAGCCACGATCTGATCACGGCCATGCTCGCCAGCCTTGACGATTGCTAACCTGCCGCTCTACCGGGTCTTCCGAGCCGGAGAGGGGCGGGCAGCCACCATCTGCTTGCGCACATCCTCGCGGTAATTACTGTTGCGAAGCGCCGGCAAGGCGGCCAGCACGGTCGCTTCCGAAGCGCGCGGCATTTGGCCCCAGCGCCTCGTCATAAGCAGCGATCCGAGTCGCCTTCTCGGCGTGAGCCATCAAGGCCGGCGGTGCCAGAACTACTCCGGTGAGCAAAAAACCGGCCAACGCCGCCAGAACCGCATCATTGTGCCTGCGCATCGCCAGACTCCCGTTTCGATTGCCCGCGTCATGCGGGACAATCAGGGGAGTAGCTTCGGCAGGTCTCCCCCAGAATGGCGAAACGGTGCAGCAGATCATTCCGGAGAATGGAATGCTCCAATCATGCGCGGATCGTGTTGCCATCAAGGCTGTAGACGCAATGGAACATTGCAAGCTGCCCGCGTTCTCATCGCGGTACGGGCGACCAGGTTGATGAGGTAGCAGGCTGCACCATTCACGCTTCCGGCCGCTCGTAAACGACGATGCGCATCAGCCGCAGGAGAACAACCATGGACCGAATACGGCCTCGGCACCTTCGCCACCCGCCTCAGCGCCTAAGTTTTAACATCCGCTTCAAAACAAGTTTCTGCAGAAATCAGAACGCCCTGTAAGTGCTTGATTTCTGGTAGCGGAGGAGGGATCTAGAAACCAACCATATAATATTGAAACGAAAATGTTTTATTAGATTTCACCCCCCAAATACCCCCACCGATACCCCCAACTAGGGATTTTTTCGACGAACCGAAATGCTCATCCGGCAAGCCGATTTGCTGGCCGGCCTGGCAGCCACTGTCATCGCTCGACATGACGACTGAGTCGAACTAGTTGAGGCGCACATATCAAGGCACCTCGCCGCCTGTGTGCCTGCACTTATCTCCTCGACAAATTTTGGTCGGACTGGAAATTCATGACGCGGTCTTGGACAATGCAAACTGCTGGGCAGTTTCTATCGCGGCGCAAGCGCGCAAGCGCCTCATGCAGACGCTGGAGCTTTCAATAAAAGATCCGGTCTTGGCGCAGCACCGACGGCGCGAGAGGCATCAGCGGTATGGATCGTTGATTTTGATGTCACAGGAACCGCACTTACGACCGATTTTGTCGCTTACGCACGGCAAGACCAGCGGCGATGACGTCCCAATACA
>NZ_BJYR01000048.1 GCF_007991615.1 Novosphingobium sediminis
AACATATCCTGACAGTCCAGCCCCAATCTGACTTCCGACGCCAATTTTTAGGACGCGCATCATGCCGCCAACTCCTCGGGCTGGGGTTGCTGGGCGTGCATCCAGTCGGCTGCGGCCTGTGCCTTGCTGGCGGCGGTGAAGATGGCGCGAGGGTCGTCCTTCAGCACGCGCAACCACGATGCGACGTATGCGGCATGATCGGCGCGCGGATGGTGGGCGATCCCGAGGTCGGCGAGCACGAACGAAGCTGTCAGTTCGGCGCAGATCTCCTCGATCGCCAGACTGTCCCGCTTGAAACGTTCGGCAAAGTTGCGATCGAGCCGGTGCTTTGCCCCTGTGGCGTGGGCCGCCTCATGCAAAAGCGTGCCCATCTGTGCTGATGCATCCCGAAACGAGGCAAAGGTCGGCATGAAGATGTGATCGAGGTCGATCCGGTAGTGCGCATCGTAGGCGCCCTCGGTGATCGGGATCTTGAGGGCCGCGACGAAAGCTTCGGCGTGCCCGAACCGCTCGCCCTCGGGTAGAACTGCGACAGGAGCGGGCTCATAGCCCTCGACCTGTGCGAGGTTGAACACGGTGAAGGCCCGGGCGAACATGCGGCCGGGGTCGGCTTCGCCGTCGTCATGATCATCATCGGCGCGCGATGCGGCCTGCTTCCAGAACACGACGGTGGTTCCGCGCTCACCCTTGCGGACCTGTCCGCCAAGAGCTGCCCACTGGCGATAGGTCCCCCAAAGACCACTGGAATAGCTGCTGGCTTCGGCGGCAATCCAGAGCGCCAGCACATTGACACCGCGATAGCGACGGCGGGAGGTGACGTTCTGCGGCCTCGTCGTGGCAGCGCCATCATGGTGCCAGGGCATGCGCCAATTGCCGGCACCGGCTTCGATGGCAGAGACAATCTCGGTGGTGATGCGCGAATAGACGTCGGCTCGCGGCGTCGCAGGGTGGGATCGGGACATGGCGGGTCTCCACGACGAGCGGAGGGAAACTCTCTTCCGCTCCTTCAGCCCGTCACCCGAAAACCGGCCTCCTCTCCCTCTCCCGCCACACCGGTCCGAGGTGTGGCGGCACCGGGCGCGATCTGTTCGAGGACACGCTCAATCCTTGCCACCTCGGCCTGAAGCGTTACCCGCTGCGGTTCTGGAAGCCGCTTCTCGCGCAGCAACAGCCGCGCCTCGTCAGCTCCGCGCTGCCAGGCCGGGCGATGCCGTTCGGCAATGCAGGCATTGGGGCAGCGGACCGGCTCGCACATGGCGATCATTGGTCCGGTCGCACCCGGTTCCGAAATGCGGTTGAGGCACAGGGCAGTTGCCGGATCAAAGAAGCAATCGGCCAGCGGGCCGACATGCAATGTCCGCGCGAGACTGCCGAGCATCGTCCGTAGGCGTGGCCGGTCGGCAATCATGGCGGGTAGCGGCGCCAACTCGTGGGCGGCAGTATCGAGTGCGGCTCCGATCCTGTTCGCGGCAGGTCCGCCAAGGCGCGCACCACCTTGCCGATCGTCGAAGTAGACGAGGATATCGTCGATCTGGCCAAGCGCGCGCTGGGCTTCGATCTCTCCCCGAAATCCGGACCGGCTGCTGCCGGCATAGCCTTCGAACGCCGCAACGCTGGCGTGCTTGTACTGGATCATGCCGGCAATCGTCCCAAAGGGCCGGTTGGCGATGTGCCAGGCAATGGTCCGGCGAAACTGGCGTGTGGTCAGACGCCAGGGCGCGCCATTGGGGCTGGCAGGAATGATCGGTGCCTGCGCCGTTCCGAACCGGTCGTTGAGATGATCGCGAAACCGGTTGAGTTGCCGGACGATCTCGGCAGAAACGTGCGTCTTGGTGTTAGCCCGAAGCGTGAGGACCGGCCACAAGGTCGTTGTCCCGCGCGCTTGCCCCGCCCGCGCGGAAAGCCGTTCGAGGACGGCAATGGCTTCGGCGACCGGTGCGATAGTGACCCACTCGGTCTCCTCGCCGCAGCCGCGCTTGCCCTTGTAGGCGGTGGACTTGATGCGATGCCGCAAGATCGCACCGTCTTCTGCTCTGGTGATGGACAGGCATCCCCGCTTCATCGCCTGGATCTCGCTGTCCCGCATGCCTGAGAGATAGGCACAAACGACGTAGGCCGCCGACTGCAGCATGACCTCTTCGAGAGCCAGTACCTTGGCATCGAAGCGGGTGCGCCAAGGCAGGCCAGTATCGAGATCGGCGGAAATGGGCGTATCCATCCCGCCGATCTCGGTGCCGAGTTCTGCGATGGCGGCGGCGATGAGGTCCGGCGCCCCGGTGGTCAGGCCAAGGTGCATGGCAGGTTCGACCTGCGCGTCGATGCCGGCGTGAAGGTGGATCAGATGATAGTTGATCGGCGGCGTGACTTTGCCGCTTTGCGGATCTGTCCGCGTTGTGCCGTTGTGTGCGGTGGTCCAGATCGGGATCCCGCGCCCTTGTCGCCGCAAGGCGGCAATATAGGTGTTGAGGCGTTGGCGTTGCCGCGACCGTCGATCCGTATGATCAAGACCCGCCTCAGCGGCAACCAGACGGTTGCGCTTTGCTTCAAGGCGATCGAGTTCCGCCCGTGAGGCGAGGATATCTCCTGCGTAGTAGTTCACATAGCGCAGCGACCAGGCGAGCAGCGGCGTTATGATCGCTTCCGGAATGCGCGGCGTCCGGTTCTCTCCGGCGACGTACTTTGCTCCCGCCACCGAGAAAGGGCTGCGCCCCGGCCACGGTTCAAAGGAGAGGCGCGCAGTCGGCAGATGGTGCCGCAACTCATGCAGGTCGAAGACTATCCGCAGCAGCGCTGCCGCCGCAACCGGACGCAGTCCGGCAAGGCGCAAAGAGCGGGCGTAGCGATCAGCCAACGACTGATCGACCCGGCCAAGATCGAAATGACCCAGCTGAGCCTTCACGAAGTCGAAAAAACGCAAGATCCGGTTGGCCTCGCCGCGCACCCCCGCCGGCTCAAGCCGTGAACGGTGGCCGGGTAGATCGACATTGAGACGCGCATGAAGAATCTGGCGCAGGGCATCGGCGATGGAAGGGTCTTGGATAACGGCGAAATGTACCGTGACATGGCACCGCCGGGCATTCTCGCGAAACACGCCGGGAGCCAGATCCCAGACCGGATCGCCATATCGCGAGATATGCGCGCGATCGACCCCAGGGCGGAGCGGTGCGGAGATGAGCACCGGGAGGGCGTCACGTTCATTGCAGCTGTCGGCCAGAAGCTGGAGAGCGGTCATGCGCGGGCCTCGGGTGGCAGGTAAACCATGGGAGGTTCGGCCGCGACCTGCGCCCGGGCCCTTGCCACGACATCGTCGCCGAAGGCGGGCAGGATCTGCTGAACAATGCGGTCACGGGCATGGCCGAACTTGGCTGCCCAATCGGCTGCGCTCAGGCCGGCTCGCTGATCATCGACAAAGGAGAGGAACGCGAGGATGGCGGGTAGCTTGCGCGCGGTGATGACCGCGTTGCGACAATCGAGGCAACCCCAGAACGGCGTTGGGCACGCGGTACCGGCAGATGCAAAGGGACTGGAATAGAAGTTGCCGCAGCTGGCAAGCCAGACGTCCTGTTCGCCGTCGAGAAGTGCGCGCGAGACGCCTTCATCATCCGGAGTAGGGCTCGCCAACTCGCCGCGCAGTCGCTCCTCGTCGGGAGGAGGAAGTGCCCTGGGACCGGGCAGCGCCGCTTCGAGGGCGTCCGCCACGGCCTGCTCGTGCAGCGGTCTGAGCGCCGGAATATCGGCGTAGTGCCGTGCCGCGATCTCGGCGGTATGGCCGACGGCGAAGCGGGCCATGTGCCCTTCGGTCTTCAGGTACCACAAGGCCTTGTGCGTCTTGCGCAGGTGCGAAAGGCGCAGATAGAGCGGTCGGCCGGCGTCATCGACAATGCCGTGACGCTGCGTCCAGGCGTCGATCGTCATGCGCGGATGGCGAATACCAGCGGTGATCTCGCCGTGCTGATAATAGACCCACAGGCAATCGCTGGCATGATGTACCCGCGCCTTGGCCGTAAGCGCGATAATGCGCCGGATCAGGCCGCCCGGTGTTGTCGAGGCGCCGTCCCTGACCCGGATGGTCTTGTGTTCGGCACCATGCGCGCGAAGCTTGGTGTATGCGATCTCCACCGTCCCGCCCGAAGCGTTGCGCAGGCAATCGATGGTGAGAGTCTTGCAGCACTCGAGTTCGAGGCCGGTCTCGAGCGAAAAAAGGACCAGTAGCGGCACGACATCGGCGGATGTGAGGTAATGGGCACCATGCAGCGCCATGGCGAAATCCGGGCTGACGATGCTCCGGTTCCAGCGTCTGGCGTAAAGCGCCATCCACTCGGCATCGCGATGCTTCAGGGTACCGCGAGCCTCTATCGCTAGGTGCGCCTTGTGGGCGGCCACCTCAAGATCCGGCACGTCGTCATAGCGTGGGCCGGCCCGCAAGCGCGCCTCGATGCCGACAAGATCGGTGCGCGCCGCTTCGCGTAGCTGGCGGGCAACGAACGGACTGTACGCGTCACGAGGGCGAGACCGGGCATAGGGATGCGAACTCACGTAGCGAAGCCGATCGCGGAGCCCCGGGTCAAAGAGATCCGGTTGATCGACGGCGACCCGGCGCAGGATGGAAACGATCTTGGCGACATAGGTCGGCGCGTGCACTCGCGACTTGCCTTGTGCGGCGAGCCATCTCTCGAATCCATCGATATGGTGGGTACGAAGGTCTGCCGGGCCGTTGATCCGATCGCCTGTCCCGGCAAGATAGGCAAAGAAGCTCGGCAACTGCGTGACGTATGTCTTGATCGACGAACGCACCATGATGGGGCCGCGCGGGGCGACCAGCATGAACAGGCCCCGTGCAAAGGCGAGAGCCAGGCCACGGGGCCGGAAGCTGGTGAAATCCACGAGCAACTCACCGCCGTATGGCGGATCGATCATGAAGCGCAGCGTGCTGATCTGCGACCATGGATCGGCCTCGGGCGCAGTCGCCGAGGCCTCGAAACTGACCTTGCGTCCTTTGCGTGGAGCAGCGGTCATGATGGAAGATAGCCCGGTACGAGTGCCAACAGCTCTTCGACCGCCGCATCAACGGTATCGGCACGCGTGGCGAGGTGATCGAGATAGATCGAGGTCGTGGCGAGGCTTGAATGACCGAGCAATCGCTGAACCTGCTGAAGCGGATCGCCGACCAACTGGCGATAACCATCCATGGTGCCCACCGGTGCCGCCGCCTCGGCAAGGCGGCGCTGGATCAGCATCGCCAGCATGTGGACCGCAAAGGAATGCCGGAGTTGATGGGGGCTGACCCGGACCGGGATGCCGGCATCCGTGCAGCGGCGGCTCGCCCGCGCGAAGATCGCTTCCCACGAGTTGGGGAGCACCGGTTGCCCGACCTCGGTCAGCCAGAGCACCGCTGCTTCGCAGGGCGTTCCGTCGTCATCGCAAATGACGAGCCTGGCGCGTTCATCCGGTGTGACGACCTCCATGTCCATCGTGCCACCGCCAACGAGATGCAATGCGCTCGGCCCGAATGAGGGGCAGTGGATGAAGATCGGGCGGTCGATGGCTTCCCAGCCACGGCGTCTTGCGAACTTGGCGACGGCTTCGGCTCGCTCAACGGCGATATAGGCGTCAAACACCGGCAACAAACGGCGCGGCAGCAACATGCTACGCCCCCTGTCCCCCTTGGTGAGTGCCGCCGGAAGCTCTACCCGCCGCTGCCGTTCCGCGCGGGCATCGCCAACCGGAATCTGGGCAGTGAGCAGGTGGGATGCCTCTTCGAGGCGCAGGCCGGTGGTGACCAGCAGATCGGCGAACAGCGCGTTGCGCGCGCCATTCCGGTCACGTGCTCCAGGACGCTCGGTCCCTTCTATGGTCAGGCCGCGCAATCCGACCTCTCGGAAGGCGCGGTAATCGGTGAGATCGATGAAGCGGACATCGGACCGACGGGCCGCGCGTTCATAGGCGTCGTTGCGGCCCGTGACGGCCGCTCGACGCCCTCCGTGCGAACTTCGCCAGACCTGACGGTGGGTAAATGGTGTGCGCTCGATCAGGCCCTCCCGCTCGGCCCATCGGTAAAGCTTGTCGAGCGAGGCAATCGCCCGGTTCCACGTCGACGCCGAAACCCGAAACTCAGCATCGCTGCGCCGCCGGGCACGATGATAGGCACTGACATCATCGGTATCGGCTTGCCAGACAGACTTGCCGCGCGCGGAGGCGAGGAAGCGAACCCAGACCAGAACATCATAGCCGTGAGCGCGCAGCGAATGGCGCGAACGCGCCCCGTTCAACGGCAGATCGAGGAAGTAGCGGTCGAGGTCTGGATCGTAGATCTCTCCACCTTGCAGGATCATTGGGATGTAGGAGTCCAGGCCATCCGCCGCCCGGCGTTCCTGAATGACGATCGACGTGTCTGAAGTATCCACAGCTTGCCAGTCCCTCCCCCGGACCCCCTCCCGAATCCAGATCGCACACCTTGCGCGCCTGCGGGACGGTGGCCATCAGGCCGGACTACGCCAGCTTATGGATAGCGCTTCATCCGGCCTGATGACCCCCTGCGTTGTGCCAAGAACATACCGTTCAATGGTGCGTCAGGCACGGTGCAGACTGTCCAGATAA
>NZ_BJYR01000049.1 GCF_007991615.1 Novosphingobium sediminis
CCGGTCGTCAACATAGTCGGACGCCAAGTCCCCCGGTGGAGAAATCGGGGAACGCTGGTTGTCCGCCAAATGTGTCTGGCGGTTCTTTGACATTGTTAGTTTAGATGAAGGGACATGTGGGCGACGGCGCCCGGTTCTGAGGGTCTTTGGGCCTCGGAAACCGGTAACCAAGTCGATGCCAATACATGTCCTAACGTAACCATACGTTTGACAAGTGCAGGTATCGGCTCCCGAAGTTCGATGTCTTGCGGTCAGCGGGCTTAGGCTCGTGCTGCAAGGTGTTGTGACAAAACTTGAGAGTTTGATCCTGGCTCAGAACGAACGCTGGCGGCATGCCTAACACATGCAAGTCGAACGAGACCTTCGGGTCTAGTGGCGCACGGGTGCGTAACGCGTGGGAATCTGCCCTTTGCTTCGGAATAACAGTTAGAAATGACTGCTAATACCGGATGATGTCTTCGGACCAAAGATTTATCGGCAAAGGATGAGCCCGCGTAGGATTAGGTAGTTGGTGGGGTAAAGGCCTACCAAGCCGACGATCCTTAGCTGGTCTGAGAGGATGATCAGCCACACTGGGACTGAGACACGGCCCAGACTCCTACGGGAGGCAGCAGTGGGGAATATTGGACAATGGGCGAAAGCCTGATCCAGCAATGCCGCGTGAGTGATGAAGGCCTTCGGGTCGTAAAGCTCTTTTACCAGGGATGATAATGACAGTACCTGGAGAATAAGCTCCGGCTAACTCCGTGCCAGCAGCCGCGGTAATACGGAGGGAGCTAGCGTTGTTCGGAATTACTGGGCGTAAAGAGTACGTAGGCGGTTATTCAAGTCAGAGGTGAAAGCCCGGGGCTCAACCCCGGAACTGCCTTTGAAACTAGATAACTAGAGTCTTGGAGAGGTTAGTGGAATTCCGAGTGTAGAGGTGAAATTCGTAGATATTCGGAAGAACACCAGTGGCGAAGGCGACTAACTGGACAAGTACTGACGCTGAGGTACGAAAGCGTGGGGAGCAAACAGGATTAGATACCCTGGTAGTCCACGCCGTAAACGATGATAACTAGTTGTTCGGTCACTTGGTGACTGAGTGACGCAGCTAACGCATTAAGTTATCCGCCTGGGGAGTACGGTCGCAAGATTAAAACTCAAAGGAATTGACGGGGGCCTGCACAAGCGGTGGAGCATGTGGTTTAATTCGAAGCAACGCGCAGAACCTTACCAGCGTTTGACATCCCGCGCTACTTCCAGAGATGGAAGGTTCCCTTCGGGGACGCGGTGACAGGTGCTGCATGGCTGTCGTCAGCTCGTGTCGTGAGATGTTGGGTTAAGTCCCGCAACGAGCGCAACCCTCGTCCTTAGTTGCCATCATTAAGTTGGGCACTCTAAGGAAACCGCCGGTGATAAGCCGGAGGAAGGTGGGGATGACGTCAAGTCCTCATGGCCCTTACACGCTGGGCTACACACGTGCTACAATGGCGGTGACAGTGGGCAGCAAACTCGCGAGGGTGAGCTAATCTCCAAAAGCCGTCTCAGTTCGGATTGTTCTCTGCAACTCGAGAGCATGAAGGCGGAATCGCTAGTAATCGCGGATCAGCATGCCGCGGTGAATACGTTCCCAGGCCTTGTACACACCGCCCGTCACACCATGGGAGTTGGTTTCACCCGAAGGCAGTGCGCTAACCGCAAGGAGGCAGCTGACCACGGTGGGATCAGCGACTGGGGTGAAGTCGTAACAAGGTAGCCGTAGGGGAACCTGCGGCTGGATCACCTCCTTTCTAAGGATCGATCGGAAAGCGCCGAACCTAGCGTTCGGAAGGGCTTCCAATCTTTTCAAAGAACATGCCGTCGTCCTCATGTCCCTTCATCACTGGAGATTAACGCAGCGTCTGGCTGCGTTATGAGCCTGAGCTGGCTATCAGCCGCCCGCGGCGCGCCCTAGGGGTGTTTGCCAGCTTTGGTGCGGTATGGGCCGGTAGCTCAGGTGGTTAGAGCGCACGCCTGATAAGCGTGAGGTCGCAAGTTCAACTCTTGCTCGGCCCACCATATCCGCATTTATGGCGACATGGTTAGGGGGCCTTAGCTCAGCTGGGAGAGCACCTGCTTTGCAAGCAGGGGGTCATCGGTTCGATCCCGATAGGCTCCACCATGCCTGAGACTGCTGCCGAACTGGCTGCTGCCTCGAACGAACTCCAGAGATGAAGACACGATATCCGGTCTCAGGACCGGTCAGCGGGGATCTGCCCTGCGCTTCTTTGACATTGTGAATGGGTTTTTAATCGATGCCGTGGTGCATTGGTGTGTGGTTCAAGGACCGCATGCGAATGCGTCACTTACAGATGTTGAATCTGGCTGAGATTATTCGTCCACGCCTAGAAACGGCGACAGTATATGCAAGGCTGTCGTTGATGGTGTGGATTCTCAAGCGTGAGGTAAGAGCATTTGGTGGATGCCTTGGCATGTACAGGCGATGAAGGACGTGGCACGCTGCGATAAGCGTCGGGGAGTTGTGAGCAAACTTTGATCCGGCGATTTCCGAATGGGGAAACCCACCTTCACCATTTCTTCCATGTTCCGAGCGATCGGGATGCGGGAGAGGTGGAATAGGTATCACCGAGTTGAATAAAATAGACTTGGTGAAGCGAACCCGGGGAACTGAAACATCTCAGTACCTGGAGGAAAAGACATCAACCGAGATTCCGTTAGTAGTGGCGAGCGAACGCGGACCAGGCCAGTGCCTCATCTTCAACTAGCAGAACACTTTGGAAAGAGTGGCCATAGCGGGTGACAGCCCCGTATGTGAAAGTGATGGATGAGGACTCGAGTAGGGCGGGACACGTGTAATCCTGTCTGAACATGGGGGGACCACCCTCCAAGCCTAAATACTCGTACATGACCGATAGTGAACCAGTACCGTGAGGGAAAGGTGAAAAGCACCCCGATGAGGGGAGTGAAACAGTACCTGAAACCGAATGCTTACAAGCAGTAGGAGCCTCTTTAGGGGGTGACTGCGTACCTCTTGCATAATGGGTCAGTGACTTAGTTTATCATGCGAGCTTAAGCCGGTAGGTGTAGGCGCAGCGAAAGCGAGTCTGAATAGGGCGACAGAGTATGATGAATTAGACCCGAAACCCGGTGATCTAGGCATGACCAGGCTGAAGGTGCGGTAACACGCACTGGAGGGCCGAACCGTTGAATGTTGAAAAATTCTCGGATGAGTTGTGTTTAGGGGTGAAAGGCCAATCAAACCGGGAAATAGCTGGTTCTCCGCGAAATCTATTGAGGTAGAGCGTCGGATGTATGCCGATGGGGGTAGAGCACTGGATGGGCTAGGGGGTCGCGAGATCTACCAAACCTAACCAAACTCCGAATACCATCGAGTCTTATCCGGCAGACAGACGGCGGGTGCTAAGGTCCGTCGTCAAAAGGGAAACAGCCCTAACCTACAGCTAAGGTCCCCAAGTCATCACTAAGTGGGAAAGCATGTGGGATTTCCAAAACAACCAGGAGGTTGGCTTAGAAGCAGCCATCCTTTAAAGAAAGCGTAACAGCTCACTGGTCTAAATAAGAGATCCTGCGGCGAAGATGTATCGGGGCTAAAGTGATGCACCGAAGCTTAGGGTTCAGTCTTTTGACTGAGCGGTAGCGGAGCGTTCCGTAGGCTGATGAAGCGATCTGGTAATGGGTCGTGGAGGTATCGGAAGTGCGAATGCTGACATGAGTAGCGATAAAGAGGGTGAGATGCCCTCTCGCCGAAAGACCAAGGGTTCCTGCTTAAAGCTAATCTGAGCAGGGTGAGCCGGCCCCTAAGACGAGCCCGAAGGGGGTAGTCGATGGGAACCACGTTAATATTCGTGGGCCTGGTGGTGTGTGACGGATCATGTGTATTGTCACTCCTTAACGGATTGGAGTGGCTTTGAAATGGTTCCAGGAAATAGCCCCACCGTATAGACCGTACCCGAAACCGACACAGGTGGTCTGGTAGAGTATACCAAGGCGCTTGAGAGAAGTATCCTGAAGGAACTCGGCAAATTGCCTCCGTACCTTCGGAAGAAGGAGGCCCCACATATGCGCAAGCACTTGTGGGGGGCACAGGCCAGGGGGTAGCGACTGTTTAGCAAAAACACAGGACTCTGCTAAGTCGGCTTCAAGACGACGTATAGGGTCTGACGCCTGCCCGGTGCCGGAAGGTTAAGAGGAGGAGTGCAAGCTCCGAATTGAAGCCCCGGTAAACGGCGGCCGTAACTATAACGGTCCTAAGGTAGCGAAATTCCTTGTCGGGTAAGTTCCGACCTGCACGAATGGCGTAACGACTTCCCCACTGTCTCCAGGATATGCTCAGCGAAATTGAATTCTCCGTGAAGATGCGGAGTACCCGCGGTTAGACGGAAAGACCCCGTGCACCTTTACTGCAGCTTCAGAGTGGCATTAGGAAAGAATTGTGTAGCATAGGTGGGAGGCTTTGAAGCACCGGCGCCAGCTGGTGTGGAGCCATAGGTGAAATACCACCCTGTTGTTTTCTGATGTCTAACCCAGAACCGTTATCCGGTTCGGGGACCCTCTGTGGCGGGTAGTTTGACTGGGGCGGTCGCCTCCTAAAGAGTAACGGAGGCGCGCGATGGTAGGCTCAGGACGGTTGGAAACCGTCTGTTAGAGTGCAATGGCATAAGCCTGCCTGACTGCGAGACTGACGAGTCGAGCAGAGACGAAAGTCGGTCATAGTGATCCGGTGGTCCCTCGTGGAAGGGCCATCGCTCAACGGATAAAAGGTACGCCGGGGATAACAGGCTGATGATTCCCAAGAGCTCATATCGACGGAATCGTTTGGCACCTCGATGTCGGCTCATCACATCCTGGGGCTGGAGCAGGTCCCAAGGGTTTGGCTGTTCGCCAATTAAAGTGGTACGTGAGCTGGGTTCAGAACGTCGCGAGACAGTTTGGTCCCTATCTGCCGTGGGCGTCGATACTTGAGAGGAGTTGCCCCTAGTACGAGAGGACCGGGGTGAACATGCCTCTGGTGTACCTGTCATTCCGCCAGGAGTGCAGCAGGGTAGCTATGCATGGACGGGATAACCGCTGAAAGCATCTAAGCGGGAAGCCTCCCTCAAGATTAGGTATCATCGAGTCGTGGTAGACCACCACGTTGATAGGCTGGGTGTGGAAGTGCGGTAACGCATGAAGCTAACCAGTCCTAATAACTCTGTTCATGCTTGAGAATTCCACCATCAATGACAGCTTTGCTGATCACTTGACGGGCGAATTGCTCAGTCAGAACAACGCCAAATATGCATCGATTAAAAAACCCGATATGCGCCTGCTTCATTGCTTGGTGACCATAGCGTCTGTGCCCCACCCGATCCCATCTCGAACTCGGCCGTGAAACCGGACTGCGCCAATGGTACTAACGCTCAAGCGTTGGAAGAGTAGGTCGTCGCCAGGCATTGAAGCCGGCGCATATCGAGGTAAAACCCATTCACATGTCAAAACAGCCGCTGCCGGGCGTCCCCGAGCGGCGGCTTTTTTGTCTCTGGTCCAAACACCAGAAATACAGTGTCGCGGGGTGGAGCAGTCCGGTAGCTCGTCAGGCTCATAACCTGAAGGTCGCAGGTTCAAATCCTGCCCCCGCAACCAATCACCAATAGCACCCAAACAACAACACACCGCCCCGAACAAACGTTCCGGGCGGATCTTTGTG
>NZ_BJYR01000050.1 GCF_007991615.1 Novosphingobium sediminis
CCCCTGTGCATTATCAGGACACGGATTCACGGTAGGCGTCGGCGGTAGCAAGCTATTTGCGCAGGTTCTCGATGCCAAGTTCGCTCCACATCCAGGTGAAGTCGTAGGTGACCATCGGGTCGTTCCGGTCGAGCTGACTGCTGCTGCTGCAGTTTTCAAGATACTTGAGCCATCCGGCCACTCGGCCACGGCCCGCAGCGGTTCGAACGGCCGCGCGCGGGGTGATGTCGCCAAGCATGCCGACGGGTTCATCGAGCGTCGCGCGGTACTGACGGTCGAGCATGGCATGGATGAGCGGGGTTGCCACCTCTGGCGCAATGGCGGGTGCCGGTTCGGACGTTGTCAGTCCCTCGGCCCGCGCCGCCATGGCCTGTTCGACCGTCTCGATCGTGGTCAGCGGCGAGCCGACCAACCCGGCGAGCGCATCGGTCATGAGCGCCGTGCCGCGTTTCGCCCGCTCGGCCGAGGTGACGGCGAGAATCAGGGCGCGGCCTTTCAATTCGACATTGCCGAGCACCGGGGTGCCGTCCGCCATTGTCACACCCCACGCCATGCGCCCAGTGCTTCTCGCTTTTCCGTCCGGTTTCTCGCCCAGCCAGTTCCAAAAGTGCGTGGTTTCCCGCTGAAACGCAGAGACACTATCGAGCCGCTCGCCGACCAGCGCCTGGGTCACGCCGCGTGCGAAGGGAAAGCGCACGCGGTGGAACACCACCTCCTCGCCATCACTGTTGTGCAGCGTGGGGATGGACGCCGGTCCCATGGTCTTGGGAACGACATCGCACAGCCATGCCGTGCTGATGAGGGCCGGAAGTGCGGCCAGATCGTCGGCGTCTAGGTTTAACGCGGTGCTCGGGCTGCGCTTGCCTTTCGAGCGCCGCAGATCGGCGACGAGCGCCTCGGCCGCCTCCATCGTGAACGAAAGCACGCCGCCCGACAGGAGGTGCTTGCCTCCGACCTGCACGACGCGAGCACCGATCCTGTCCCATTGCTTCAGCGTCTGCGAGGCGCTGCGCTCGGATACTCGAAGCGGCTCGCCGCCCTGGATCAGGTCACGCACAAGGAAGCCGCTTCCGGGCTCGACCTCGCTCACCTCGTGGAGGCTCATCACCGACGATCGAAGGGCACGCAGGTAGATTTTGGTCGAGCCGCTCTCGTTCCAGCCCCGGCGTCGAATATAGTCATCAACAATGTTCCGGTCCTCGGGTTCGATGGTGCGCGTGAGCAGATCCTCGAACGCGCATCCCCACAACACGCCGGCCCAATGATCGCCGACGATGTCCGCCAGCTCGTCCGCTTCGAAGTCGAACTCCTCCATCGCCAGCCCGAGATGATCGCCGAGCGCATCGCGAAGATGATCGGCCCAGGCCGGCGAGGTGGCGAACTTCATGACGCCGGACAGATCGTGACCACGCTTCATGCCTGTTCCCTCTGCTGCTGGCTGAATTGCTGGCGGTGCGCGGCGACGATGCGCGAGACGGTGGGCTCGCTGACGCCATAGAGCCGCGCCATCTCGGCACCGGACTTGCGGCCGGACGTGACGGACTCGGCGATTTCACGGCGCTGCTTGTCGCCGAGCTTGCGCCGGCGCCCGCCGATCCGTCCTTCTGCGCGGGCCTGAGCAAGGCCGGCACTGGTGCGTTCGCGGATCATGGCCCGCTCGAACTCGGCGAAGCTTCCCACCATTTGCATCATCATCCGCCCTGCCGCGGTGGTGGTGTCGATCGCCTCGGTCAGCGAGCGGAAGCCCGCTCCCGCCAACTCAATTCGCTCCATGATGTGCAGCATGTCCTTCAGGCTGCGCGACAGCCGGTCGAGCTTCCAGACGACGACGACATCTCCCTCGCGCAACTGGCCGATCATCTCCAGGAGCTTGGGTCGGTCCCATCGCCCCCCGCTGGCGGTCTCCTCGAAAACGCGCTTGCAGCCGGCGGCATCGAGCGCGCGCCGCTGCGCGGCGTTCGACTGCTCGTCGCCCTTCGACACGCGGGCATAGCCGATCAGATAGGGTTCGCGCGTCATCCAGTATCTTTCACAAACGACCGTATCCGGAGGCGGAAACAGCATGCGCGGATTTCTGCGGCCTTCCACCTTTCACAATCCTCTTTCATTAAGCGGACAAAAGGCAAGAGGTTTTTGGAGGATGAAACATGCCCGCACGTATTCCGATGACCGAGCGGCAGCGCGCCGCGTTGCTTGCTTTGCCCGACAGCGAGGCGGCGGTGGTGCGACACCATGGCCTCGATGCCGAGGACCTTGCTGCGATTGGCACCGCACGCACTCCGGCGACCCGGTTGAGCTACGCCCTGCAACTCTGCTGCCTGCGCTATCCGGGGCGGCATTTGCGTGCAGGCGAGCTGTTGCCTGCGATCATGCTCGAGCATATCGCCGAGCAGGTCGGGGTGGATGCAGGCGCCATCTCCGACTTCGCGCGGCGAGCGCCGACCCGCTACGATCAGCTTGCCGCCATCAAGGCGCGCTTCGGCTTCACCGATCTCAGCCGGCCAGCGCGCGGCATCATGATGACCTGGCTGGAAACCGAAGCCATGGCCATCGTGGACGGGCGTATTCTGCTCGATCGACTGCTCGACGAGCTGCGCACGCGGCGCATCGTCATCCCCGGCATCAGCGTAGTCGAGCGGATGGCGGCCGAGGCGATGCTGCGGGCGGAAACCGATCTGGTCGCCGCAGTCGACGATAAACTCGATGCGGATATGCGTCAGCGTCTCGATACGCTGGTCGACGAGAAGGTGCATCACCGACAGAGCCGCTTGTCGTGGTTGCGCGAACCGGAGCCCCGCGTAGCGTCAGCCTCGCTCGCTGAAATCCTCGAAAAGGTCGCGCTGATTCACAGGACCGGTATTGCCTGTGTTCCGGTCGATCCCCTGCACGAGCCACGCCTGACGCAGTTCGCCCGCGAAGGCGTGCGCTATACCGCCCAAGCTTTCCAACAGATGCGCGCCTCCCGCAGGCGGGTCATCCTGCTTGCTACGCTGCGCGAGCTGGAGGCCACGCTTACCGACGCGGCGATCGCCATGTTCGGCTCCTTGATGGGACGCGCTCATCTTCGTGCCCGCAAACGCCTGGAACAGGGGATCGCGATCTCGGGACGCGAAGGCCGCGACCGGCTGATGCGCATCGCCACTGTGCTGGAAACAGTTAGCCGGGCAGCACGTGCCGGTGAAGATATCGGCGCGGCCCTCAGGGATATCGTGCCTCTCGACATGCTCGATGCCGATGCCGCGATCATCCGGCGTACCGCGGCACCTCACAGGGACGATGTGCTAAGCGAGATCGCAGCCGAGTACCGGACCTTCAAGCGAGCAGGACCTCTATTCCTGCAAACGCTCGATTTCCACGGTCGAGCCGGCACCGCGGCATTGCGCAACGCGATGACGGTCCTGTCGGATCTTGATGGCAACTGGCGCAAGCCGCTCCCTGCCGACGTTCCGCTCGGTCATGTCGAGCGGCGCTGGCACCGCCATGTCATGGTCGCCGGCAAGATTGACCGGACGCATTGGGAGATGGCCACCTACGGGGCGCTCGCCAATGCATTGGCATCCGGTGATATCTGGGTGCCAAGGTCACGGCTGCACAGGTCCCTGGACGTGCTGCTCGAGCCATCAAGCGGTGCAGCGTTGCAACCGGCGTTCTCGCTCGGTGATCCACACGCATGGCTCGATCAGCGCGCCACGCAACTCGACAACACCTTGCGCGACGTCGCCCAAAATCTAGCCGGACGTAATGCTGCCCTGTTCGCTGGCGGGCGATTGCGCTTTCCCAAGGAACTGAAGGACGATGATGCCGGGCACGACGAAGGACGGCACCTGACGCTTGCCTGCTACGGCATGCTGCCTGCGACGCGTATCACCGACGTACTTTCGCAGGTCGAACGCTGGACCGGCTTCACCCGGCACTTCGGGCATGTCTCGAGCGGGCTGCCGCCTACGGACGAGCGGGCCTTTCTTGCTACCCTGATTGCCGAAGCGACCAATCTTGGGTTGTCGCGCATGGCCGAGGTATGCGGCGCAGGGTCACGCCGCGCGCTGCTGCGCATGCAAACATGGCACATGCGCGAGGAAACCTTTCGGGCGGCGCTCGCCTGTCTGACCGACGCCATCCACGCTGAGCCGATCGCGGCCTGGTTTGGGCAAGGACACCGGGCTTCCGCAGATGGCCAGGCCTTCTACCTGGGCGGGCCGGGCGAAGCCGGCGGAGCGGTCAATGCCCACTATGGTCGCGACCCGGTGGTCAAGATCTACACCACCATCACCGACCGCTATGCGCCGCTGCACCAGACCGTGATCGCCGGCACGGCAGGAGAAGCCATCCATGCGCTCGACGGCATTCTCGGCCATGACAGCAACGCCGATCTGACCGCGCTGCACGTCGATGGAGGCGGCGTTTCCGACATCGTGTTCGCGACCATGCATCTCCTCGGGCTCGATTTCGAGCCGCGCATTCCCCGCCTGTCCGACCGCCGCCTCTACGCGTTCGAACCCTCGAAGCGTTATGGCAGGCTTGCGCCACTGTTCGGTCACAGGCTCGACCGCGACCTGATCGTCAGCCACTGGCCGGATATCGAACGTGTCATTGGCGCGATGCGTAACCGCACCGTTACGCCCTCGCTGATCCTCAAGAAGCTATCCGCCTACCGCCAGCAGAACAGCCTCGCCGCGGCGCTGCGCGAGATCGGGCGGATCGAGCGCACGCTGTTCACGTTGCGCTGGTTCGAGGATCCGGCTCTGCGCCGTACTGTCACTGCCGAGTTGAACAAGGGCGAGGCCCGCAACAGCCTTGCCCGAGCAGTCGCCTTCCATCGGCTCGGCCGTTTTCGCGACCGTGGCCTGGAGAACCAGCAGACCCGAGCAGCCGCGCTCAACCTCGTCACCGCTGCGATCATCCTGTTCAACTGCCGCTATCTCGGGCGCGCCATTGACGAAATGCGCCAGCGAGGAAGCCAGATCGATCCGGCTATGCTGTCCCGGCTCTCACCGTTGGGATGGGATCGCATCAATCTCACCGGCGATTACGTCTGGTCCGATCGCCTCGATCTCGATGCCAATGGCCTCATGCCGCTGCTCATCAAACCGCTACCGTGAATCTGTGTCCCTACAATGCACAGGGGCC
>NZ_BJYR01000051.1 GCF_007991615.1 Novosphingobium sediminis
GACCGATGAGACGATCCGGCGCTACCGGGCCGATATCAGGCGGCTCGCGCCTATGCTCGGCGAGCCTTCACAATGGGATGCAGCCGTCCTCAGACGGGCGTTTCAACAACGAAGCAAGGAGACGCCGGGTTCGGCATCACTGCTCGTCACGATAATACGGAGCTATATTCGGTTCCTGGTCGTGCAGGGTATTTGCCGTCCAGCTTTGTTGCACGCGATCCCATCAGTGCAACGCTACCGTCTTTCGACGCTGCCCCGGCACGTTAACCCGGCAACGATCGAGCAGATCATCGGCGCATGTCCGACTGATCGCCCGGTGGAAGTTCGGGACAAGGCCATCATTCTCCTGCTCGCCCGGCTTGGCCTGCGTGCCGGTGATATTCGGGATATGCACCTCGACGATATCGACTGGCGCTCGGGCCACCTGACGGTCAAGGGCAAGACGCGTCGGCCTGATCGCCTGCCATTGCCTCAGGACGTCGGTGACGCGATCCTGGACTACATTGCCACGGCGCGTCCCAAGACCGCCGATCCGCATCTGTTCGTGCGCGCGCAAGCCCCGTTCCGTTCGTTCCGCTCATCGGCGGAGATCGCCGGCATCGTTGCACGCACGCATGAGCGCGGCGGGATCGAAGGCGTGCCGACCGGATCGCACATTTTCCGGCATTCGCTTGCCACCAACTTGCTGCGCGCGGGCGCAGGGCTGGAGTCCGTTGGAACGATCCTGCGCCACAGCTCGCCCGAGACCACCGCCATCTACGCCAAGGTCGACCTGCCGATGCTCATGAAAATCGCGCAGCCATGGCCGGGAGAACCGTCATGCTGAGCACGCAGATTGCCAGATACGTCTCGCTGTATCGCAGCTTGGGGCGGAAGTTCTCGGAACAGGAACGACTGCTGCGCCAATACGCCGCTTTCGCTGAACGCTTCGGTGACCGGCACACCCGAGTGCAGCGCATCTACGACTGGTGCCACACGGCAAGCTCGCAAAACGTGGCTCGCCATAGGTACGACGCTGCTCGTAACTTCAGCCTTTTCGCTCATGCCGAGGACCCAGACAACGAAGTCCCGCCTGTCGGCGTTTTCGGCCGGGGGAAGCGGCCACGTCCCACTCCGACCATAATCGAAGCGGACCAGGTGCGGGCGATCATGGCGGCGGCATTGAACGTTCCGCCCCATGGCACGATTAGCCCATACACGTACCATTACCTGTTCGGCCTGCTCGCGGCGACAGGTCTCCGGATTTCCGAGGCTCTCGCGCTACAGTGCAACGATCTGGTCGAGGATGGGCTGGTCGTCCGCAACGGCAAGTTCGGCAAGCAGCGACTGATCGCCTTGCAGCCATCGACGCGCCAAGCACTCGAAGCCTACATTGCGATCCGCGCGAAGCACCCGGCCAAGTGTAATGACCTGTTCGTCACTATCCGGGGGCGGGCGCCGCACAAGGTGCGCGCCCACGTCGTGTTCGTCAGGTTGGCCCGGCTTCTCGGATATCGTGGAGCAACCGGTACGGCAGGCATGCGACTCCACGATCTGCGACATACGTTCGCTGTTCGCTCGCTTGAGTCCTGCCCGCGTGACAGGGAGGCCATTGCCCACCACATGGCCGGTCTCAGTGTCTACCTGGGGCACGCGTCGATCGCCAACACGTACTGGTATCTCGAAGCCACGCCAGTGCTGCTGCGCGACATTGCGGCTGCAAGCGAGCAACTTTTTCAAGGAGAAGCGGCATGACGGCGCTTGCTCCCCATCTCTCAGCATATCTGCGGGAACATCTGCCGCGCGAACGCGCCGTCAGCCCGCACACGGTGAAGACCTATGCCAACTGCTTCGTCCTCCTCGTCCAGTTCGCTGCCGATCGGCTGAAGCGCCGACCGACCGATCTCGAGGTTGAGGATCTCGGCACAGACATGATCATGGCCTTCCTCGATCATGTGGAGATCGGCCGCGGCAGCTGCGTGCGGACCCGCAATGGCAGGCTCGCCGCGATCCGATCCTTCTTCCGATACATCGAGTACCGGATTCCAGCCTGCCTCGATCAGGCACTCCGTGTCAGAGCAATCCCGACCAAGAAGACAGACAAGGCGCTGATCGATTACCTCGACCGGGCCGAGATCAAGGCTTTGCTCGATACACCCGATCCCCGGACACGCCTCGGCACCCGTGATCGCGCGATGCTGCATCTTACCTATGCTGGCGGACTGAGGGTGTCGGAACTCGTAACGCTGCAACTGGGCGATTTCCCGGACCGCTCCCTGTCCACCATGCACATCATGGGCAAAGGGCGACGTGAACGGGTCCTGCCGCTGTGGAAGGAGACCCAGATCGCATTGCGCGCATGGCTTGCGATCCGGCCTCAAGTTGAGGTCACCGAGATTTTCCTCAATGCCAACGGGCAGCCGATGACCCGCGACGGATTTGCGTTCCGATTGGCCGAGCACGTCAAGACGGCAGCGACGAAGCAGCCGTCGATCCTTGGGAAGCGCGTCACACCCCACGTGCTTCGTCATTCTTGCGCGATGCACACGCTCGCGGCGACGGGGGACATTCGCAAGGTCGCATTATGGCTCGGCCACGCCAGTATCCAGAGCACCGAGACCTACTTGCGCGCCGATCCCGAAGAGAAGCTGCAGATTCTCGCAGCCCACGGTGCCCCTGCGATCAAGCCGGGGCGCTTCAAGCCGCCTTCCGACGCCTTGATCACAATGCTCACCGACGTTCGAAGGCGGGCCTGACCCGTCTTCGAACACTCCCTCTAACCCGCAT
>NZ_BJYR01000052.1 GCF_007991615.1 Novosphingobium sediminis
TTGTCGCGCGACGATCAGGGTGAGAAGGCGCGACAATCAAGATGAGAATCCGGTGTGTCGGGATCGGCGGAGGGCGTAGCCCGTAGTCGATCCCGACACACCGGAGGCACTCTTTGCCGGGTGCCTGTGATGGTCGTGGTGGCCGCTATGTGTCGGGTTTTCCTGAGAGGAGGACCTGACGTGTGGCCGGTCGACACATCAACGATCATCAGGTGAGACTTTTCATGACCAACAGACGTAATGACCCCGTCGCTCTGGCGGCGGCGAAGGCGGGGTTCAGCCCAGCGACAGGCTATCGGATTGTGCAGGATGGCCGGTTGCCATCACAGCGGCAAACCCCACGCGGTCGGCGCCGACCCGATCCCTTGGCCGGTATCTTCGATGAAGTGGTCGTGCCGATGCTCGAGGCTGCTCCCGGCCTCCGGCCTATCGCCATTTTTGAAGAATTGCGGCGGCGATACCCCGAGACGATATTCGGCTCCCGGCGGACGCTGGAGAGGCGCATTCGCGATTGGCGCGCCATGAACGGGCAGGATCGCGAAGTCATTTTCCGGCAAGTGCACGAAGCGGGACGGCTCGGCCTGTCTGATTTTACCTGCATGGATGATCTGGCAGTTTCGATTGCCGGACAACCACTGGACCACCTTCTCTATCACTTCCGGCTGCCTTGCGGTGGCTTCGAGCACGGGCATATCATTCTGGGTGGCGAGAGTTTCGTCGCCTTGGCCGAAGGGCTGCAGAACGCACTCTGGTCTGCAGGCGGTGCGCCGAAGCTTCATCGCACCGACAGCCTCTCGGCCGCCTTCCGCAATCTGGACATCGATGCCAGGATCGACCTGACCAGGCGCTATGACGCGCTTTGTGCCCATTACGGAATGGAGCCCACGAGGAACAACCGCGGCATCGCCCATGAGAACGGCGCGATCGAGAGTGCCCATGGCCATATCAAGGCTGCCGTGAAGGATGCCCTGCTGCTGCGCGGTAGCGCCGACTTCCCCGACCTTGCCGACTATCGCCGCTTTATCGACGAGGTGGTAATTGCGCGCAACCGGCGGCACGGCCCCGGGATCGATGCCGAACGCAAGTTCCTGAAGCCGCTGCCAGACGTTCGCACCACCGACTACGAAGAGGTTCTTGTCACAGTCACATCCTCGGGCGGCTTCACGCTGCGCAAGGTGTTCTACACGGTCCCATCCCGCCTGATCGGGCACCGTTTGCGGGTCCGCCTGTATGATGACCGCCTCGACGTCTTCATCGGTGGCACGAGGCTCATGACCCTGCCGCGCGGCCGCGCCGGCATGAACGGGAAGCACGGCCACGTTGTCGATTACCGCCACGTGATCCATTCCCTACGCCGCAAGCCCATGGCGCTGCTGGGGCTGGTCTATCGCGACAGCCTGTTCCCGCGAGATGCCTATCGCCTGATGTTCGACCACTTGCTGGAAGTTCAGGGCGAGCGGGAGGCCTGCCGCACCACCGTCGAACTTCTGGCCATGGCCCACGAACGCGCATGCGAGGCCGAACTCGCCGGGCTCCTGACCGAGGATCTGACCGCGCGCCGAACGCCCTGTCTGACAGCACTGCGGGCCCGGTTTAGTCCCGACCCTGCTGATCTGCCTGAAGTCGTGGTCAAACTGGTGCCGCTCTCGATCTACGATGGACTGATCGAACAGGGAGAAGCCGCATGAGCGCAACTCCTATGATCGATGCGCAGCGCCTCAGCCTCATGCTCAACGAACTGCGCCTGCCCACCATCAAGCACATCTGGGGCGACTTCGCCGCCCAGGCGGACAAAGAAGGATGGCCCGCCAGCAGGTTTCTGGCCGCGCTCGCAGAGCACGAACTTGCCGAACGCGATCGCCGCCGGATCGAACGTCACCTGGCAGAGGCCCATCTGCCCGCAGGCAAGACCCTGGACTGCTTCGCCTTCGATGCCGTGCCGATGATCTCCAAGGCCCAGGTCATGGCCCTGTGCGCCGGAGATGGCTGGCTCGAGCAAGGCGCCAATCTCATCCTGTTCGGTCCGCCGGGGGGTGGCAAAACCCATCTTGCCGCAGCTATTGGGCTTGCGTTGGTGGAACGGGGCTGGAGGGTTCTGTTCACCCGAACTTCCGACCTCGTGCAACGCCTGCAGGTTGCCCGCCGCGAACTCGCACTCGAATCCGCGATGACCAGGCTCGACAAATACCACCTGCTCATTCTCGACGACTTCGCCTACGTCTCGCGCGACCAGGCCGAGACGTCGGTGCTCTTCGAGCTGATCAGCGCACGATACGAGCGACGGTCGTTGCTGATCACCGCCAACCAGCCCTTCGGCGAATGGAACCGCGTCTTCCCGGATCCCGCCATGACGCTCGCTGCCGTAGACAGGCTCGTGCACCACGCCACCATCTTCGAGATGAACGTCGAAAGTTACCGGCGGCGCACCGCTCAGGCCAGGCGCGCCGGCGCCGGGCGCCCCGCCGCCTACACCACGCCGAAGGTCCTCGAGACCATCCGCGACAATCAGGATGAGAACGACGACCTTGCCAGCGACAATCAAAACAGGCACTGATCGACGCGCCGCGACAATCACATTCTCATCCTGATTGACGCGCAATCCTCATCCAGTTTGTCGCGCTACA
>NZ_BJYR01000053.1 GCF_007991615.1 Novosphingobium sediminis
GGGTTCAGGCGGAGCGGGGCGCGGAGCCTTGGCGGCGGGCGCAGCCTCGCTCTTCTCGTTCGGTTTGACCGGGGAGGGGCGCGCCTTGAGCCCCAGACGATGCGCCTTGCCGATCACGGCGTTGCGGCTGACTCCGCCGAGTTCTTCGGCGATCTGGCTGGCGGTGGCACCGCCTTCCCACATCTTGGTCAGCTTCTCGATCCGCTCGTCCGTCCAGCTCATGCCGTCTCAAATCCTTCAGAACTCGTCCTGCAGGCGGGCTCGCCGCAGGAATGTGCCTACCCGGTGGGGCAGGCGGTGCAATGCCTTGCCATGATCCGGCATGCGCGATACCGCACCATGCATGGCCGATCAACCGATGCCCCTTGGCGGGGCCGCTTCCATCAGTGAACAACCCAGCGGCGCGGGGAATTTTCCACCGCCCGGCGAGCTGCGTTTCCGCAGCTTCAATCGCTTGGGGCTGTGGACCCTCTATATGAAGGAGGTGCGCCGTTTCTTCAAGGTGCAGACCCAGACGATCTGGGCTCCCGCGGTGACGACGCTGCTCTATCTGATGATTTTCACGCTCGCGCTGGGCGGCGGCGGCCGTATCGTGCTGGGTGTTCCGTTCGCCACGTTCGTCGCGCCGGGCCTCATCGCGATGGGGATGATCAACAACTCCTTCGCCAATTCGAGCTTCGGGCTGCTGGTCGGCAAGATCCAGGGCACGATCATCGACTACCTGATGCCGCCGATCTCGAACGCCGAGCTTATCCTCGCGCTGGTCGCCGCTGCGGTGACGCGCGCGATCCTCGTCGGCCTTGCGGTGGCGGGCGCGATGATGTTCTGGCCCGGCGTGGACCTTACGGTGCATCACCCCTGGGCGGTGATCTGGTTCGGGCTGATGGGATCGATCCTGCTCGGACTGATCGGCGTGCTGACGTCGCTCTGGGCCGAAAAATTCGATCATAACGCGGCGATCACGAACTTCGTGATCACGCCGATGTCGATGCTTTCCGGCACGTTCTACGTCATCAGCAACCTTTCGCCGACGTTCCAGACGATCAGCCGCTTCAACCCGATCTTCTATGTGATCTCGGGCTTCCGCTTCGGATTCCTGGGGCAAAGCGACATCGGCACGACGAACGAGGCCGTGCTGCACGGCGCCATCGGGCTTGGCGTGCTGAACTTCGTGCTGTGGGTAGCGATCTACTACGCCTTCCAGTCGGGCTGGAAGCTCAAGAACTGATTGAGGGTGCAGGCAGTGAGAAGGGGCGCTGACAGCGGGAAGGACCCGCTGTCAGGCCTTCTGGATCAGTGCGACAGGCCGCGGCGCAGGCGGTAACGGCCTTCGCGGAAAGCCTCGAACATCTCGTGCACCGAAGGGTGGTCCACCGGGCCGCCCTCTGCATCAGACAGCAGGTTCTGCTGGCTGACGTAGGCGACGTAGCTGTTCTCGTCGTTCTCGGCGAGGAGGTGATAGAACGGCTGTTCGCGCGGTGGGCGGATTTCGGCTGGGATCGATTCGTACCATTCCTCGCTGTTGGCGAAGACCGGGTCGATATCGAAGATCACCCCGCGAAAATCGAACAGCTTGTGCCGAACGACATCGCCGATGGCGAACCGCGCTTTGGAGACGTGGGGGGCCGTGATCTCACGGCCAGCCTGGGGCGAAAAGAAAATCGCTCTATCCATGCAACCGAATATAGGGCGCTACCCGAGGGAAACAAGCGAGCCTTGGTGCAGGACCGTGGATTGTAGTGCAGGTGTAACATGTTTCCCCTTGGCAAGCGCCGGGGCATGCGCTAACGGCGCGCTTCCTCGACCGGGACGGCGCTTGCCGGCTCAACGACACTTCGCGGAGAGGTGGCAGAGTGGTCGAATGCACCGCACTCGAAATGCGGCATACCCGCGAGGGTATCCAGGGTTCGAATCCCTGCCTCTCCGCCAAGTGCCTCTGATTTTCCTGATATTTTTCACGAGATCGGGGTAATTCCCGAATAGGGCTCGCTGACCCGATCTCTGCACATGGCAAGCTGAGCATCGCGTCAATAATGGC
>NZ_BJYR01000054.1 GCF_007991615.1 Novosphingobium sediminis
TGACCTGCCCCCCGCTGGCTCCCTCGATCTGATGTAGAGTTTGCCCCAACGAAGGAGCAGACGAATGAGGAAGAGCCGTTTTACCGAGGAACAGATAATCGGGATGCTGAAGGAGCAGGAGGCGGGCCTGCCGACGGTGGAGGTTTGCCGCAAGCACGGCCTCAGCCCGGCGACGTTCTACAAGCTGAAGGCGAAGTATGGCGGTCTGGAGGTGTCCGATGCCCGGCGGCTGCGCCAGCTCGAGGATGAGAATGGCAAGCTCAAGCGGCTCCTGGCCGAGAGTGTGCTGGACAACGCGATCCTGAAGGACCTGTTGGGAAAAGTCTGACGACGCCAGGCCAGCGACGGGACGCAGCGCTCGGCGTGATGCGGGATTATCAGGTCTCGCAGCGCCGTGCCTGCGTGCTGATCGGCGTCGACCCCAAGACGGTCCGGCGAGAACGTCCGCCAGACCATGCCGAGATCCGCGAGGAGATGCGCGAGATCGCCGGCCTGCGTCGGCGGTTCGGTTATCGCCGTATCGGCGTCATGCTCGAACGCAAAGGACACATCATGAACCACAAGAAGCTCTACCGGCTGTACCGGGAGGAGGGTCTGTCGGTGCGTCGCAGACGGGGCCGTAAGCGCGCTCGCGGCAGCCGAACGCCAATGCCGGTCCCGCTGCGGCCAAACGACCGCTGGTCGATGGACTTTGTGGCGGACACCTTCGGTGCCTCCCGCCGGCTGCGCATCCTGGCGATCAACGATGACTGCTGCCGCGAGAACCTATGCCTGCTGGGCGACACCAGCATCTCCGGCGTGCGGGTTGCCCGCGAGTTGGACACCCTGGTACGGCTCTATGGCAAACCGGCTTGCATCGTCAGCGACAACGGGACCGAGTTCACCAGCAGAGCGATTCTCAAGTGGGCCAGCGAGAACCGGGTCGAGTGGCATTACATCGATCCCGGCAAGCCGCAGCAGAATGCGTTCATTGAATCGTTCAACGGCAGCCTGCGCGACGAGCTCTTGAATGAAGAGCTGTTCGACAGCCTCGCGGACGCTCGGCGCAAGCTGGCTGTCTGGCGCTACGACTACAACAACGTCAGGCCGCACTCGTCGCTGCAGAACCGAACACCGGCACAAGCGCGCCGGGCGTTCCTGCTAAATGGAGGCGTCACGACCGACGCGCTTGTGCCGGCGGGGCAGCACGAATATCAAACTGGCAGACTCTCGTTATGACCGCGGGACCAGCGGGGGGCAGGTCA
>NZ_BJYR01000055.1 GCF_007991615.1 Novosphingobium sediminis
CAGGTTCTGGATCGCCACATCGTGCACGACCTGATCGTAGGCGCGCTGCAGGAACGTCGAATAGATCGCGCAGAACGGGCGCATTCCCTGCGCGGCAAGGCCCGCTGCAAAGGTAACCGCGTGCTGCTCGGCAATGCCGACATCGAAGTGCCGCTCGGGGTGCGCCTTGGCGAACTTGTCGAGCCCGGTGCCCGAAGGCATCGCGGCGGTGATCGCGCAGACGGCGGGATCGCGCGCGGCCTCGGCCAGCAGCGCCTGCGCAAAGACATTGGTGTAGCTCGGCGGACCGGCCGCGCTCTTGGCCTGCTCGCCGGTGATCACGTCGAACTTCTGCACGCCGTGGTACTTGTCCGCCGCGTTCTCGGCCGGGGCATAGCCCTTGCCCTTCTGCGTCACGACATGGACGAGGCACGGCCCTTCGGCGGCATCGCGCACGTTCTCGAGCACCGGGATCAGCTGGTCGAGGTTATGCCCGTCGAGCGGGCCGACGTAGTAGAAGCCCAGCTCTTCGAACAGCGTGCCGCCCATCGCCATGCCGCGGGCGAACTCGTCGGTCTTGCGCGCCGCCTTGTGGAGCGGTTCGGGCAGGCGGCGCGAGATCGCCTTGAACATCTCGCGCAGTTCGAGGAACGGGCGCGAGGAAACCAGCCGCGCGAGATAGGCCGAAAGCCCGCCGACCGGCGGCGCGATCGACATGTCGTTGTCGTTGAGGATGACGACGAGGCGGTTGCCGGCTTCCGCCGCGTTGTTCATCGCCTCGTAGGCCATGCCCGCGCTCATCGCGCCGTCGCCGATCACCGCGATGGCCTTGCCGGGCTGGTCCTTGAGCTTGTTGGCAATGGCAAAGCCCAGCGCCGCCGAGATCGAGGTGGACGAGTGCGCCGTGCCGAACGGATCGTACTCGCTCTCGGAGCGCTTGGTGAAGCCCGAAAGCCCGCCGCCCTGCCGCAAGGTGCGCATCCGGCTGCGGCGCCCGGTCAGGATCTTGTGCGGATAGGCCTGATGCCCAACGTCCCAGATGAGCCGGTCGCGCGGCGTATCGAACACATAGTGGATCGCCGTCGTCAGTTCCACCACGCCCAGACCCGAGCCCAGATGGCCCCCGGTCTGCCCAACCGAGGCTATCATCTCATCCCGAAGCTCATCCGCAAGCTGTCGCAATTGCGACGGAGGAAGCTTGCGAAGGTCCGAAGGCGTATCGACCTGATCGAGCAGCGGCGT
>NZ_BJYR01000056.1 GCF_007991615.1 Novosphingobium sediminis
GGAGCCCGTAGGGCGTAGCGGAGCAGGCCATTGCTTATGCAGTTCGGCGGCGAAGGCCGCCGGAGTTTCGTAGCCAAGGGCTGAGTGCGGTCGCTCCTGGTTGTAGTCCTCCACCCATGCCGCGATCTGGACGCGGGCATGGTCCATGCTGAGGAACAGCGTCTCGTTGAGCAGTTCGTCGCGCATGCGGCCGTTGAAGCTCTCGACGTAGCCGTTCTGCATCGGCTTGCCCGGCGCGATGTAATGCCACTCCACGCCGACCTCCCCGCACCAGGCGAGCACGGCATTGGACGTAAGCTCTGTGCCATTGTCGCTGACGATCATGCCGGGCTTGCCACGCTCGGCGATGAGATCGGTCAGCTCGCGCACGAGCCTGCGTCCTGAGAGCGAGGTATCCGGCACCGCACGCAAGCACTCCCTAGTCACGTCATCGACGATGTTCAGAACCCGGAACCGACGGCCTGACACGAGCTGATCATGCACAAAGTCCAGGCTCCAGCGCTGGTTGGGCAGCGCCAGGACGGGGGCTGGCGCCCGTGCACCAATGGCACGACGCCGATTGCGCCGTCGCCGAACCGCCAGCTTCTCCTCTTGGTAGAGCCGCTGGGTCTTCTTCCGGTTGATCACGATACCCTCTCGCCGAAGCAGGATATGCAGACGGCGATAGCCGAACCGGCGCCGCTGCTGCGCCAACTCGCGCAGCTTCGACCGAACCTCGGCATCGTCATCCCGCTGCGACCGGTAGCGCATGCTCTTCCGGTCAGCGCCTATGACACGGCACGCCCGCCGCTCGCTCATCCCCAGGAGTGCCTGAAGATGCGCGACCGCCTCTCGCTTGGCAGCGGGCGTCACCAATTTTTTGCGAGAAGATCCTTCAGGCCGACGTTGTCGAGCATGGCTTCGGCCAGCAGCCGCTTCAGCTTTGCGTTCTCGTCCTCGAGCGCCCGTAACCGCTTCGCGTCCGAGACCTCAAGCCCGCCGTACTTGGCCTTCCAGTTGTAAATCGTCGCTTCCGACACCCCGTGCCGCCTGGCCAGATCGGCGGTCTTCGCGCCCGCCTCGGCTTCCTTGAGCACGCCGATGATCTGCTCTTCTGTAAACCTCGTTCGCTTCATCTGTCCGTCCTTCCAATGGGCCGGACTCTAATCAAGCTTGGAGGAAAATCAGGGGGTCACGTC
>NZ_BJYR01000057.1 GCF_007991615.1 Novosphingobium sediminis
ACGCCTACTACAGCTACGATTCCGTACCGAACGGAGGGTCCGGGATCCGCCACCTGATGCTCCTGGATCAAGCGAGTGGCGACGCGATATGTATTTCTACGGACAGCAGCGGCCTTGTTGGGAATGGTGATAGCTACGCCCCAGCTTTCTCTCCTGACGGCACGAAGCTAACTTTCTATAGCCGCTCATCAAACCTTGTCGCAGGCGACACCAACGACGCCTACGACATATTTGTGAAAGACCTGGCCAGCGGCGCAATCATCCGCATTTCCAGCGATAGCAGCGGCACACAGGGGAACGGGTGGAGCTTTGACCCGACCTTTTCACCTGACGGGACAAAGGTGGCGTATGCGAGCTACGCATCAAATCTCGTCACAGGTGACACGAATACTGCATCGGATGTTTTTATAACCGACGTCAATCTCGGAACAAATAACACAAATTATGTCCCAAAAATAACTAGCAATGGTGGGCTTAATATTGCAACCATTTCAATTTCAGAAAATAGCAGTTTTGTTACGACGGTCGAAGCATCCGATCCAAATACCAATCAGACTCTGACGTATTCAATTTCTGGCGGATTGGACGCAAACTTATTTGATATCAACCATCAATCCGGCGAATTATCCTTTAAGCTGGCTCCAAATTTTGAGCAACCCGCAGATGCCGGCGGTAACAATGTTTACGATGTGGTGGTTAAGGTATCAGACGGATCCCTGTATGATACGCAGAGCATAGCGATAGCTGTTCTGAATGTCGTGAACGAGACAATCACCGGTACGTCAGCAGCAGATACCCTGACGGGCGCAGTCGGTAACGACTTGATCGACGGAATGGGCGGCGCCGATACGATGAGTGGCGGGTTCGGCGACGACACCTACATCGTCGACAACACTGGCGACAAGGTGATCGAACTGTTTGGCGAGGGCAACGATACAGTCAAAAGCTCGGTCAGCTATGCTCTGTACGGCCCGATGTATCCGTCAGGAACATTCGTCGAAACGCTGCAACTGACCGGAGCGGGCGCGATCAACGGCACCGGCAACGGGCTCGCAAATACGCTGATCGGAAACAACGCCGCCAATACCCTGAACGGTGCGGGTGATGCCGATACGATGATCGGCGGGCAGGGCAACGACACCTACATCGTCGACAATG
>NZ_BJYR01000058.1 GCF_007991615.1 Novosphingobium sediminis
GTTAGCGTCCGCGCTCGTGGTGTAATTTCCGGTGTAGGCGATGGTGTATTCCGGGGTGGGGCATGCCCCACCCCGGAATGCGGCGTCGCTGGTGGCCACCGGGTTCATCGTTATGGTGGAGTTTGCACACTTCAACCGTGACGAAGAGGAGTTCCCGATGACCGAGGACAGATTACTGATCGAAGAGCTGGCTGCAAAGGGCGGCCAACCGGATTTTTTGCGCACCATCGCCGAGAACGTGCTGCAGCTGATCATGGAGGCCGACGTTGATGGCCTGATCGGCGCGGGTCGCCACGAACGCAGCAGCGAGCGCGCGACCTGGCGCAACGGCTATCGCGACCGTTCGCTGGATACCCGGGTAGGCACGCTGAACCTGAAAATCCCCAAGCTGCGTGCTGGGTCCTATTTTCCGGGCTTCCTTGAGCCCCGCAAGATGGTCGAGAAAGCGCTGGTTGCGGTGATCCAGGAAGCGTGGATCGGCGGGGTCAGCACCCGGCGGGTCGATGAACTCGTCCAGGCCATGGGCATGACCGGCATCTCCAAGTCCACCGTCTCCAAGCTTTGCAAGGACATTGACGAGCGCGTCCATGCCTTTCTGAAACGCCCGCTCACCGGCGAATGGCCGTATCTCTGGCTCGATGCCACCTATCTCAAGGTACGCGAAGGCGGGCGGATCATCAGCGTTGCCGCAATAATCGCCATGGCCGTCAACACCGAGGGCCGGCGCGAGATCGTCGGCCTGCATATCGGCCCCTCGGAAGCGGAGGTCTTCTGGTCCGACTTCCTGAAGGACCTTGTTCGGCGCGGTCTTACCGGCGTGAAGCTGGTCATCTCCGATGCTCACGAGGGCCTCAAGGGCGCGATCACCCGCGTCATGGGCGCCACCTGGCAGCGCTGCCGGGTGCACTTCATGCGCAATGCCCTGTCCTATGTGCCCAAGGGCCAGAACACTGTCGTCGCCGCCGCGATCCGCCAGGTCTTCCTGCAGCCCGATCAGAAAAGCGCAACGCAGGTCTGGCGACAGGTCGCCGACCAGTTGCGCACCCGTTGGCCCAAGCTCGGCGCCTGCATGGACGAGGCCGAAACCGACGTGCTCGCCTACACCGGCTTCCCCACCCAG
>NZ_BJYR01000059.1 GCF_007991615.1 Novosphingobium sediminis
AGGCCGTAAACTCATAAAATCTGGCGACTGATTTTGCGTGTGATATGAAAGGGTATGCACATCACATGGAAGCGGGCGGTTCTGGCGTTGGGCCTTGCGATTGTCGCCCTTGCAGCATTCATGCGATTATCGCCTTGGGTGGCGCAAGATGCCTGCCTTGATAGCGGCGGCGCGTGGAGAGACGGCCAATGCGAGCATTGAGCCGTAAATTGCCAAGCAGGCTTGAGGTTTTCCAGCTCACGTGATTCAGGTTCTCTATTACGATGGAGGCTTGATGGCACGGCGGCGATACGAACTGACGGACGGGGAATGGTTGGTCATCGCGCCACTCCTGCCGAACAAACCGCGCGGCGTTCCACGTGTTGACGACCGGCGCGTGCTGAACGGTATTCTTTGGCGCTTTCGAACGGGCTCACCGTGGGCAGAAATACCCGAGCGTTATGGCCCTTCGACGACCTGCTACAACCGGTTCGTCCGCTGGCGCAAGGCCGGGGTGTGGGACCGGTTGCTCGCTGAGGTATCCGCCGCTTTCGAGGGTGAGATCGTGATGATCGATTCCACTTGCGTCCGCGTCCACCAGCACGGTGCGACGGGTAAAAAGGGGGCTCCGGAGATCGTGGCATGGGACGTTCCCGAGGTGGCCTCACGAGCAAGATCCATGCCCTCGTTGACGCTGACGGTCGTCCCGTCGCCTTGCGCCTGACCGGTGGCCAGGTTCACGACAGCGTTGAAGCCGAAGCTCTCCTCGATGCCATGCCCGAGGGTGCCACGCTACTGGCGGACAAGGGATACGACAGCAATGCCATCCGTGAAGCCGCCGCCAGCAAGAACGCCTGGGCCAACATCCCGTCGCGTTCCAACCGCAAGCAGCGCTTCGCCTTCTCGGGTTGGCTTTACAGACAACGCAACCTCGTGGAGCGCTTCTTCAACCGCATCAAACACTTCCGTGGCATCGCCACACGCTACGACAAGTGCCCTGAAAACTACCTCGCCGCTGTCAAACTCATCTGCGCTCGCATCTGGTGCGCCGCTTAATGAGTCTACGCCCTA
>NZ_BJYR01000060.1 GCF_007991615.1 Novosphingobium sediminis
ACGGTTCCCTCGACCTGAACAAGTCGAAGGAACCAACATGCGATCAAGATCATTATTGTCGTTTCGAGCGGCCCGGCTCCGGGTCGAAGACCCGCCCAGTCACGACGCTCTACTCACCGCATTCCTCTCCTCTCTGTCGCTCGACGAGAGGTCAGGCAGTGCGATTCTGTTTGGCGCTGCGGCCCGTCATTTCCTGCATTGGATGGAACTGCATGGGATCGCGATCCGCACGATCGACGATCGGACCGTTCGGCGGTTCGAGAAGCATCGGTGCCGTTGCCACCGGTATTCGGCGCAGCAGCCAGTCTATAAGGCGGACATTGCAGCGCGAGTCAGGCGCTTCGTCCGCTTCCTGGAGGATCAAGGCTACGTCGGTGTCGACGACGGGATCGACGATCTGCCACGGCACCTCGCCGACTATTTCGATGGGATCGATCGCTTGCAACTCGCGCAAGGACCGGCCCAGTCCTATCGATCCGAGGCCGAGCATTTCGCGGCCTGGCTTCGCATTGCGCGACGACAATGGGCCGATATCGATGACACGATCATCGACCAGTACGGCGCGCATGATTGTCGATGTCCGGTCTGGCGCAAGCGAGGCAAGCTTGTTGCCTCGGGCGCGAAGCGGCGGCGGCGAGGCGCTCGGCACTTCGTCGAGTTCTTGCGCGACCGCGGTGTCATCCCTTCAGTCGAACTGGTGTCGGATGACGACCCGCACATGGCGGCATATCTGGCATGGCTCAAGCAACACCGCGGCGC
>NZ_BJYR01000061.1 GCF_007991615.1 Novosphingobium sediminis
CCGGGGTCAGGACATAGAACGGGCACAGATATACGCTAAGCGTCTCTGCGCGCACTTATGGGTCGACTCTATGCGTCGACGACTCCAGCATTCCAAAGGCATCCATCGGACAGTTGTAGCATCGCCTCTCGTCGCAGAGCCGGCATATCGTCAGCGCCGAGACAGCGTCGTCAGACATCTGCGCAAGTATTGTCTCGGCAATACGTTCCAGCACGAGGCGGTCAGCATTCGAGACATGGCTAAGGATTTCGGATAAAGTCTCGTTTCTTCGTTGCAGGATCGCAGATAGGCGAGTCTCGCCTGCCTCAGTGAGCATCAGCGCTACTGCACGACGGTCCCGTAGCGCTTTGGATCGAACGGCGAACCCGGCTGCAACCAATCGATCGACAAGCCGCACCGTCCCCGCGTGGGACAAGCCTAGCACCCGTCCTAATTCGTCGATCGAAAGACCGGTCGCGTGACCGATGACGACGATCGCCGCGGTGGTTTCGCCACCGCCGGGTATCGTCGGGTCGAATGCCGCCTTCTTAATTCGATCGGTGATGCCCACTGCGA